>NZ_CP046447.1:0-1588679 GCF_026184435.1 Zhurongbacter thermophilus | reverse complement strand
CCACTCTCACCTCCACAATGCATTATATCAGTTATCCACAATCTTTTGTGGCAAAATTTAGCCTTTTCTATGACTTTTCCACAAATGTTTGTAAACAAGGGTCATGTTATCCACAAATCATAGTGGAAAATGTAGATAATTCTGTTGATAACACTTATATCCACAGCCATCTGTCTCGTGTTTATCGCAGTATTTAAGACTTATCCACATATCCTATCCACATAGTTATCAACAGTATAAATGTGTATATGTGAATAACTTTTGTAGACTACATCAGTGCTTGACAGAATGAAATACCTATATACCATATCCCTTCGATAAAATCATGTTGTGGATAACTTTGACACAAGATTGTCCACATGTGTGAATAAGTCTACATATATGTTTGCCGACTTATCCACACTATCCACATGTGACTTATTAACTTATCCACAGGTTGCCAACATTGTGGATAATGTAGAAATGTTTTTTTGTAGACATAATAGGAACATAGGTATATAATGAAAAGATATCTGAAAAGGAGGTGAAAATTATGAAGGTAGATCTGTTTAACTACACCATTGAGAGACTTAAGGAAATTGGTGTGTCTATTGATGACATGGCAGAGCTTGTCATGGAAGTGCAGAAGAAATATTATGATGACATTACCATTGAAGAGTGTCGTCACCATGTTCTGTCTGTCTTGAAGAAGCGTGAGGTGCAGCATACTGTCATCACGGGGCTGGAGCTTGACAGACTGGCTAAAGAGGGAGTTGTCGAAGAACCCCTACTGTCCATTCTCAGAAGAGATGAGCCTCTTTATGGGGTTGATGAGATTCTGGCACTGGGTATTACCAATGTCTATGGCACCATTGGCTTGACAAACTTTGGATATCTTGACAAGGTCAAACCCGGTGTTATAGCCGAACTCAATAACAAGAAGCGTGAAGGTGTGCATACCTTTGCCGATGACCTTGTTGCAGCCATTGTTGCGGCAGCATGTTCCCGTCTTGCCCACTCTAAACGCTCAGACTTCACTGAAGAGGATGAGTAACACGGGTCCGAGGCAGGGCCTCCCTGCCTCCATTTTGGTAGCTGTATAGAGTTATTTCCACACTGGGATTTATCCCTCCTTTTTGAGAATGTTTTTCCTATTGCTGATGGGCCTTTTATATATGTGCTACCTCTGTTTTTCTTTTCCTTCCCTCTCTATCATGCTTGTGATGTTGTATTGGTGCTACAATTGTCATTGGAGACTGCACCCGCAAGAGGGTGGATTGGAGGGGATAGCATGTTTGATGTACTTAGGAGGGCGGTTGACCTGGCGATGTCCCTTGGTGCCACTTTCGCCGATGCTAGGGCTAAAAACATCAAGACAGAGCACATCTCCGTGGAAAACGACCGCGTGGATGTCTCTACCGATGAGTCCCTTGGCTGGAATATTCGTGTTATTGTTGACGGTGCATGGGGCTTTGCCGCAACCCACGACTTTTCTAAGATTGATGAAGCCGTGAGGCGCGCTGTGGCACTGGCAAAGTATGCCAGCAGTGCCATGAAGTACAGGGTGAAGCTGGTACCCGCCCCTGTTGTAAAGGGAGAGTGGATTTCTTCCTATGAAAAAGACCCATTTGAGGTGTCTTTGCCCGAGAAGATAGACCTCCTGAAAGAGGCTGTGTCCCGTATGAAGGGCGATGCACTGGTGCGTCGTTACGGTAGCCTGTCCTTTAGGCTTGAGGAGACATGGCTTGTGTCTTCTGAAGGGGCACAGATATACCAGAAGTTTATTGAGAGTGGTGGCGGCATCTCTGCCATGGCCGTTAATCCTCAGACAGGAGATGTACAGACTCGCTCTTATCCCAACTCATTTGGTGGTCAGTATATGAAGAAGGGTTGGGAGCTTATTGAAGAGCTGAGATTGCCTGCCCATGCTGAGGATATTGCAAAGGAGGCCATGGAGCTTCTAAATGCCCCAGAGTTACCGGAGGGAAGGGCCGATATCATCATTGAGCCTTTCCAGATGGCTTTGCAGATACACGAAACCTGTGGACACCCCACAGAGCTTGACAGGGTGCTTGGAGAAGAGGCGTCATTTGCCGGTACATCATTTCTGACACCTGACAAGCTGGGTACATTCCGCTATGGTTCTCCAGTGGTTACCATCGTGGCAGATCCCACTGTGCCTCATGCCCTTGGTGGTTTTGGGTACGATGATGAGGGCGTGCCAGCCCATCGCACATACCTTGTTAGAGAGGGTATATTTGTAGGGTATCTGTCTTCTCGTGAGACGGCCGCCATGCTGGGACTATCATCTTCAGGTGGTGCCATGAGGGCAGAGGGCTGGTGGAATATTCCTATTGTCAGAATGACCAGTGTTAACCTGCTACCGGGCAGTGGCACCCTTGATGAGCTACTGTCTAAATTGGGCGATGGTTATCTGTTGTCTACAACGAGAAACTGGTCTATTGCCGATGACAGGTCAAATTTCCACTTTGGTGTAGAGGTTGCCTATGAGGTGAAGAATGGTAAACTCACGGGCAATATATTCAAGAAGGCCTCATATGGTGGTAAGACAGTAGAATTTTGGAACAGTGCCGAGGCGTTTACCGGCGAAGAGGATTATGTCGTAGTGGGTGTCCCCAACTGCGGTAAAGGTGAGCCCATGCAGACCATGAGGGTATCCCACGGAGCACCATATGGCCTGTTTAGAGGCGTAAAGGTAGGTGGTTGATATGGATAGAAGAGATTTGGCAAACTTGGCTGGAAAGGTGCTTTCGCTATCTGAGGCACCTCAGACAGAAGTCATTGTTTCATATGCAAGAAAAGAGCTTGTGCGTATGGCGGTCAATCGCATAGTGCACGGGCCTGTTGATATAGAAAAGGTGTCTGTTTCTGTGAGGGTTAGAGATGGTGCCAAGATGGGCTATGCATCTACAGAGGTCCTTACAGATAAGGCGCTGGCAGAAATGGTGGATATGGCATACTTTGTCATGAAAAATTCTCCTCCCATTGATGTGACATGGGATTTGCCCGGTGCCGATGCCTCTATAGAGGTAGATGAGACAGATGCCGGTGATATATGGAATGAAGATACCAAGCGTGAGATTGTCAGCACACTGTTTGACAAGGCAGAGTCTTTAGGTGTTGAGGGCCACGGCACCGTGGTGACAGATACCATGAAAGTCCTTGTTGCCAACAGTGAGGGGCTTATGTCATATGCCGGTGGCACCACAGGTAGTGCCAAGCTCATGCTCCGCAAAGACAGAAAAGAGGTGCAGGATATACTGGCATTTACCAGTGGCTACACACCGGACTTTCATGCGTCTATAGAGAAGCTGGCATCAAATATTTCTAAGATGGACAAACTGGGAGAGCTGCCACCGGGAGACTACAATGTTGTGTTAGGTCCACAGGCCGTGATGGAGCTTCTGAGTACCATGACATATTTTTCCTTTACGGCCGATGCTGCATCTAAAGGAATGTCTTATGTGTATGCTCAGAAGGGCAAAAAACTGCTTCCCGACTACATTACCGTTATGGATAATGTTAATGACACTCGCTTTTCTTCTTTGCCATTTGACTTTGAGGGAATCAAGAGAAGACCTGTTTACTTTGTCATGAGGGGTACTATGGGTACAGTGGTTAACAACCTCTACTTTGCAAAGAAACTGGGTGAGCAGCCCACAGGTCATGCTTTGCCCTTTGACGGCTACTTCTCCCCCGGTGCCTATCCGCTGAATATTGTCATGAGCGGTGGCGAAAAGATATCTGAGGAGATTATGAAAGACCTTGATGAATATATCTACATAGAGGGTTTCCACTATGTCAATGCCTTCCTTGACCCGTTCAATGTTAGAGCTACTGGCCTGACAAGGTATGGCACATACCGCATGAAGGGCACGGAGGTTGTGGAGGTCTACGATAATGCAAGGTTTTTGCAGTCGTTCTGGGAGGCACTAAAGAATGTAAGGGCAGTGTCCTCAGATACATACCTTCTACCCCACCCATACTTTGCCGGTGGAGGATTCATAGTACCGTATCTGTACATAGAAAACTTCCATATAGGAGCATAAGAGGGGCGGGCTACCGCCCCTCTTTGTTTCCGCGGGGAAACATGAAAAATGGTGAGAATGGCACTTATTGTATGGCTACATTGGGTAGAAAGATGTTGATTAGATGTGTTAAGAAAGGTATTATTCGTGCGTATGATATGAGAACATATGTCTCTGCTATTATGAATATATGGTGTACAGAGAGAAAATTCTCAAACTCATAAAGGGCATGTCTTCTCCTGTATGTCCACCTGTGTATCGACATAGTGTGTTTATACCCGGTATAGGCATAGTTTTCCCTTCAGAAGACGATTGTATTGAAGTAGCCCGCATGCTCAATGTAGAAAAGGATGTATGCAGGGAAGTTGTTAATGCTTACAATAACTGGTTGAAAGTTTCCTATAAAACCCACTACATTGTCAGCATATCCCTTATAAAAGATGCTCTATCTGTAGATAGCGGTGAATGGGCTCGTCAGATAGAGTTATGGCAACGTCTGGGTATGTGGGAGCATATTGTCATGTCCGATGCTATGCCCTATGAGGATATGCCCGTGTATCTTGCAGAGCACTACCCTACTCTGCCCCTTTATACAGGCTTTTTCCCAGCTCTTGAGGGAAAGCTAAAAGATAAAGAGACCCATGGCATAGTCATACTTGATGAAAATTATAGGGCTATGACCCTCTTAATAGATGTTCTGCCACGGGCCCACATGGTGTACATAGACCCTCCCTTTGCCACAGGCAGGGAGTTTGCATATGATGATAAATACACGCTTCCTCTATGGACGGTGATGATGTATGGCCGTATGGTGCTTGGCAAGGCATTGCTAAAAACCGATGCCTTTTTCATGCTCCATTTAGACCAAAGAGCCGACTATATAGGGAGATATCTTCTTGAAGAGGTTTTCGGTAAAGGCTCCTTTGTCAATGAGATTATTTGGGCTTACTACAGTGGCGGTGTGCCAGAAGGGGCCTATCCACGCAAGCACGATAGCATTTATATCTACAGGCAGGGCCACTCTACCCTCTCTGTGCCCCAGAGACTGAAACCCAAGTTTCAGGGGAAGCTTGAAGATTTAAGGAAAAAAGGGAAGCTCTTTGAAGATGACAGGGGTCCTTATGTATGGCACAACCGCGGGCGTGGGGAGAAAGAATATGTGTATGGGCCCATATCCGATGTGTGGACAGATATTTCTATCATCAACAACATGGCAAAGGAGAGATACGGATTTCGCACCCAGAAGCCGGAGGCTCTCCTGAAAAGATTAATAGAGAGCGCCACCTCCGAGGGGGATGCCCTGCTTGACTTCTTTGCCGGCAGTGGCACAACCCCGGCGGTGGCGTATAAGTTAAAAAGACAGTTTGTTGCCATAGAAGGTGCCCCTCATGGTGGCTTTTTCTATACCCACAAGGGAAAGACATATACAGGCATGTTGGGTAGGCTTATGGAAGTCATAGCGGGCTTTGGAGCCCATGAACCTACTGGAGTATCTTATACCCCCTACTCTGCCATTGTTAAGGTGTTTGTGCCTGAAGATAACGACTCCTCAGTTTTATGATGGCTTTTTTCTATACACATTGTTATCGCAGATTGATTTTTGCCATCGGTGAGACAATATAAGTGTAGGATTGTGATACCTCATAGGGGGCTTTTTCGTAGACATTATAAAAGCCTTTGGGGGTGAGAATATGAGAAAATTTATCATCATTTTTATGGTTCTTTCCTTGGTGTTTTATATTCCCGCTATACATGCATCTGTAAAAGTTTACAAGGGTTCTACTATTCAGCTTGATATGAAAGGTCAGTACATAGAGGCGTGCAATAACTTTCTTGTTGTGGCTGGTACTAAGAAGGTGAACGGAAAACTCTATAGGGCTGTTGCATTATTAGACTTATCGAATCCTGATAAACCATCTCTTATTAAAGAGGCTATAGGTTCAGATAAAGATGTGGGAGTTCCCGTAACCGATGTGGTATGTGCTAAAGACACATTGTATGTATTGCGAAATAACGCGAAAAATGGACCATGGCTTGGTGTTGAAGCTTGGAGTATGCCCTCACTAACGCCTATAGATGTTTCAGTTAATATGAAAGGGCTGACAGGTCTCTATGTGGGAGAAAAATGGAAGTATAAAAGTGGTGTTTACTTTATCACTCCGTTTTCAGGAGACGGTCTACTATGGTTTTATGATGGTCAGAAACATAAGGTTGATATAGATGACTCAGGAGTTCCCACATTGGCTAGAACTATGAGCTATTTGCAGAGGATTTTTCAACTCTCAAGTGATACCTTGCTTCTCATCGGGCAAGGTGCGTATGTTGTCAAGATGACAGATGCCTTACACGGAAAGGTGATTTCTTATGTTAATGTCGATGTTACCAGCGGTGGAGAGCCTGTATATTTCGGATATAGAGCCCAGATGGTTGCGGATACTGTTATAGGCTGGTATCCCGATGGTGAGCCTACAGGCTTTTACTTCTACGATATTAAGAAGAAAAAAGCATATTACAAAGAATATTCTGTTGCAGAGCAACCAGACAAGTTATCGTCCTTTGGCAATTACTTTTATGCCCTTGTTCGTCCGGGAGAAAGCGGATACAAATCTTTGTTTATCTTAAATGTGAGAAGTGGAGATGTCGGGTATCAGGCTTTAGACAGGGAATATCGCGATATTGCCGCCTATATGGGCAGGGTATATCTTCTTTCCGCTGATAATGACCAGCTTACCGTATATGACTCTCCCCTATTTATTGATATGGGTCCAGATTATTGGGCATATGGTGCTGCCGCATTTCTCATCTCACAGGGGGTAATTTCTGGTTATCCCGACGGTTCTTTTAAGCCCGATAAAGAGGTTACAAGGGCAGAATATGCCAAGATGCTGGCAACTTCTCTGAAATTAGATATAGCCAAATGCAACGGTTTTCATGTCTTTAAAGATGTAAAGGACAGTGACTGGTTCTGTCCGTATGTACAGGCTGTCAATAAGGCAGGGTATATGGTTGGTTATGGTAAGGGAAAGTTTGCACCTCAGGCAATGGTAAAGAAAGAAGAGATATTGACAACCATTGTCCGCATAAAAGGTTGGCAGTTGGAGAGACCCAAGACTCCTACATTTGACGATATCACATCAGATTACTGGGCGTATCCCTATGTTGAGACTGCGGTGAGGCACGGAATTATAGGGCCAAATGACGAGGGCTTAACGAAGGGTAGGCATTTTGGTAAAGGCTCACCATCTACAAGAGCTCAAACGGCTGTTCTTATATATAGGGGAATATATGGGAAGAGGTAGGGAGAAATAGGGTAATATTCCAACAGAACTCTTGATAGGGCTTATAATTACACTGAAGGAGGTGAAAGATATGGCAGAGCATACAGAACACGAGCACACACACGATGAAGAAGAGGAGTTTGACCTTAGGAGCTTTGGCTTTGAGCTGGAAGTGGACGAGCACGAACACGAGCATGAGCACGTAGATGCCCAGGTACTTCTCCTTGAAGATCCAGAGACAGGGGAGCAGATGGAAATAGCCCTTATAGACCAGATAGAAGACGAGAGTGGGCGTATGTACTGGGTATGTATGGAGCTTATACCAGATGAGGAGGAAGAAGATTATCACTATGGTTCCACAATATTCCTCAGGGTGGATAAAGACCTTGGTGGAGAATATGAGGTATCTATGATTGAAGGTATGGAGCTTCAGAGGGTTCAGGAGATGTGGGACAAGATGGTGAGAGAGGAAGAAGAAAAGCACGAGCACGATCTCGAAGACAGTGGTGGAGAATAAGGGTGTTTAGGGTTTTATATGCGGGCAAGTTGCCGGAGGAAGATGATAGGCTGTCTGTTAGGGAGGTCTTAGGTAGAGACAAGGTTAAAAAGTTTCTTTTTGAGCTCAATAAGAAACCACGCTCTAAAGAGCAAATATTTGCCGAAAACCTTGTCCCTATAGAAGATTTTGATGATGCCTATAAGGTTGGACTGATAAAAGAAGATGGTGGGATTTTTTATCCCACCTTTCCTATATTTACCGCAGATGAGGTAAGAATTCTTGAGAATGTGTGCACAGAGATGTCTGTGCGTATAGGATCTGTTATCAAGGGCCAGTGGCCTAGTATACATGACTTTCTTGAGAAGATAGCATCTTATCCCATATTTGATAAACCGATGATGACCTACTTTCTGTTGGGTTCTTTTGTCCTTGATATCTCCATGAAAAGATTGTTGTCAAAGCATGGAATGTTGATACTACCTACGGAAACTCCACTGGGCTATATATACTTTGGCATAGACAATAGCGCCCAGTTTCCCATGCTTCATGACACAACCAAGGTGGAGACGGCCAAGTATGGTGTGTTCATATCATTTGGAAAAGACATCTCTGGATTGAAGGACATCACGGCTATTCGCAGGCATTTAGAAACCCAGCTTAAGAAGGTTGTGAGAGGGCAGGACACAGTCAATTTTTACAGTCTGCTGAGACACTACATACAGGGTATGTTCGACGATATGTCTGCCGTTATGGCAAGGGTTATTTATTTATCAGAAGACTGGGATAGGCTGAGGGCATATGTGGGTTTGTCGGAAATGCATTTTTGGGATCTCATAGACTTTATGAAGCAGATGGGGTATGTGGATTCTGTTCCCGGTAAGGTTATGGGAACGGTGCCTGTTATATTGCCCTCTGATACAAAGTATATATCAGATATGGCTGGCTTTGTGGGAAGTCTGGCACTACCTCCTATAGAGGCAACAATACAGACATATTGGGGAGAGCTGTCTTCTATGAGTGCCTTTCAACATCCTACTGTTAATGATATGTGGATATACTATCTCATGTGGATACGTACATTTCCTCGGGTGTTAGAGTATTTGGAAAGAGAGGGTATACTATCTATGCCTGAGGAGGGTTATGTCAAAGCCTTCATGAAAATAGAAAGGTGATACGCAGTGGAAGATATCTATGGACATCTAAAGCGGTCATTTGAGGGTAGTGGAGTACATGCACTGTATGTCTACGGTCCTGAGGGTATAGGTAAGAGAAAGAGGGTTATGAGTGCCCTGAAGAAGATGGGTTATAATCCCCATGAGGTACCCCTCATTTCAACGTATACAGCCCTTGGTAATTTTCTAAAGGCTATTTGGGATCTTATACCAGAACATGATAGAAGCATGTATATGGGTATGCTGAGAGGGGCAGTGGGTCGTTTTTTTGCCCATTATGTGCCAACACTGGCACCGGAGATAGAAAAGATGGGTATAGACCTATCTCGATCCATCGTCAATGTCGATGTTGTATTTCCACATATAGCTACGATTATTAATGATATCTCCGGTGATATTGTATGGGTTCTCAATGACTACTTTGCACTTGATGCCGCAGATTTGAGAAAGTTTGTCAATATCATGTATGAAACCTCTCTTAGCTCTTCAGATAAGAAGCAGTGGGACAATGTCCGCATTGTTTTCATATCAGAAGTAGATGATCCCAAAATTTTGTTTCCCCGTGTTCGGTTAAGAGAGCCGTCTATAGATGAATTTGAAAAGATAGTAGGACATAGGGTATCGCAAAAAGAGTATGAGCTTGCCCATGGCAATCCTGGTGTCTACCAAGTGCTTTTACGACTTGTAAAGAGAAGTGGACACGACTTGAGGATGTACAGTAGCCTAAGGGAAGTCATAGAAGATAATCTGACACAGAGCCAAAAGGCTCTTTACACGGCATTGACATTTGTGTCTAAATATCATGTGGGTAGATTTGGTCCCACGATGAGGGTATGGGCCACATCTCTAGCAGAGAATATATCAGAAGAGGATTTTCGCTTTCTTGAAGAGGTAGGGCTTGTAGAGAGTTTAGACTATCTCAGCAATATCACCGGTATCCCCGTTTGGAGGGTGCAATACGCTATAGCCATTCATTGGATATCGAGTGTTTCCCATGAAACACTTGAAGATTATATTAACCGTTCAGTATGTTCCAGATTGTTTAGGGGCATAAATGACGCCCT
Source organism: Zhurongbacter thermophilus (assembly GCF_026184435.1). Lineage (NCBI taxonomy): Bacteria > Pseudomonadati > Zhurongbacterota > Zhurongbacter > Zhurongbacter thermophilus. Next base: position 1,578,638 of record NZ_CP046447.1, on the reverse strand, counting down.
GTTTATACTATCTATGCATGCTAGGGATATCGGGCTTATGCGAAAGGCCCATGCCTATCTCATTATGTGGATAAAATCCTTAAAAGAACGGTTTTTTCTCCAGCGTGTACTTGAGGTATTAGATGATCTGGGATACATAGAAAATCCTGAGATGCTTCCTAAACCTGCATCGGCCTATGTGGCCCGTTTCCTGTATACATACTTTGGTTCACATCCTGCCCTGATGAAGTTTGCCTCTTATCTTGAAAACTATGTGGAGAAAAGGCCTCTTCTGCTTGCCATGTTTGTGGAATTTGTGCTTTTGTATGGAGATGTATCAGATACTCAGGTAAAAGCTATGCTATCTCTTCTGAGAAGATTTTATAAAACACACAGGGGATATCCTGTGTCCGTCTGGGTGCTTTGGGGACTTGGTCGCATCAACGAGGAGCTTAACAACTATGAGACTGCAGATGTCTATTATAATGAGGGTTTATCCCTTGCTAACATGACATCTGTACCGGATAGTTTGAGACTCGAGTTGATTAATGCGCTGGGAAGGGTGCTTTTCCTACAGGGTAAGCTTGAAGAGGCAAGGGAGCAGTGGGTTAGGTTACTTGAAGAGGCCAAGGCTATACAGGACCCTATATTTATATCTAAGGCATACAACAACCTTGCCGTTTATGAGCAGAAACATTCTTTTCGATACTCTATGGAGCTATTTAGACTTGCATACGAGGTGGCTATGGGAGCAGGTACAACCAGTGCTGCCGTTTCACTAAGTAATTATCTGGCCGGTGCTTATGAACTTATCACACAGGATAAGTATATGGAAAGACTCAGAGAAGCCCAGAGTTTTATAGATTCTATTGGTGTTCCGTTTTACACACTTCTTTTCTACTCCCAAACATATGAACCGCTTATCAGATATCGGTTATCGGCCCTTGTCAAGCAGTGGGAAGAGTATCTTACAGATTTTTTTGCTGATGAGGGAAGGAGAAAAGTGTATGCAGAGAAATATGTAGAGATATTGGCCTTCATGGCACTGGAGAGGGTTTTAATAGAAGACAATCTTGACGAGGCTATAGCTCTTCTTAAGGAGTCTGAGGATATAGCATTACAATCCTTGTCATCTGCTGCTCCGTATATTTCTACCATATATGAAGTCTATATGGAGATAGGAATGTTCTTCCTTGATGAAGAAATATTTAAACATGGTTATGAAGCTATGCGGTCTATTGGTAAAGAGATGCCAAGAGAATATCTTTCTGTGAATATGTACTTTGAAGGTCTTGTCGAACATGCTATTAAAGGGCTTTCCGATGCGAGACGCTATTATTTAAGGAATGGACGTAAATTCAAGGCAGGTATTATGTCTCTTGTTATAGCGGAGATATTTTATAGAGAAGGAAATGAGGAACACGCACTTATCCATTACCGGAGGGCCCTATCGGAGTTTGAGGGTTTAGGTGTGTTTCACATGGTATCTGAGATAATGGAGCTGCTTCGAAAAAGAAATCTTGAAGAAAAGCTCTTTGCCGGTGTTAATGAGATATCCGTCAAGAAGAGTTTAGAAGATGGCAGCATCAACAGATTGTGGAACATGTTTGAGACGGTTCTTGAAGATGTCGAGAGAGAAATATTTGTCTATGAATCTGTCTTAGAGGCATACCAGCGGATTATTGGCAAGGCCTCGGTTCTTGATATAGCATGGTCTCTGTCGAGGGCTTTACGTTTCTTTGTCTCGGCTTCCACCTATGTCACCATATATAGGGGACGGGGTAAGATAGGTTATGGGATATCTCCCCTGTTTCCCGGTGGTGTGTTTATACCTAAGCTGTCTGAGTATTCTATGCTCTCCAGTGGTATAAAAGGCTGGCATACATCAGACCAGTACACGGTTTATATAGACCACAAGAACGATTATACGGTCCTTGTCTATATAGACAAGGCTAATCTTTCAGATATGGATATTATGTATACAGAAAGCCTTGTTAGCATGGTGCTTGCATCTATGCCTATGCTGGCGGAGAGACAGCATGCCATTATGGATACCCTTACAGGGCTTTATGTGCGGTGGTATGTGCTTAGAAGGCTTGATGAAGAATGGGCCCGCAGCAGAAGAGAGCATACACCACTGGGTGTCTTGTATATGGATATTGATAACTTTAAGCTGGTCAATGATACCTATGGCCATGCCGAAGGTGATAGAGTGCTGAGGCAGGTGGCGAGCATTATTAAGCGTTCCTGTGGTCCCCTTGATGTTCCCGGTAGATACGGTGGAGAAGAATTTGTTGTTGTTTTACCCGGTGCCGGTGTGGACTATGCCATGGAGATGGCGGAAAAAATCCGCTCCGAGGTGGAGAAGACCTTTAAAGATACCGTTTACGATGTGACAATCTCTGTGGGTGTTGCCGTGCATCCCCCTCTACCGGCACGAAGTGGTGTAGAATTACTTGATATGGCCGATAAGGCTATGTACTATGCAAAGAGACACGGCAAAAACCGTGTGGTCTTTGCATCAGAGGATGTACTGAGGGAGGTGAAAGACAGTGTTTAAAAGAGCACTGAAGGTTATCGTTGCCGCTATTATCTTTTCTTTAGTATTTACAACATTTGCATTTGCACAGACAAATGGTGAGGAGCTAAAAGCGGGTATTCCAGCTCCAAAGTATGACAAGGTGCGTTTTGCCGTCTTTGGCGATACAAGACAGTATGTAGGGGGCGATCCTGTCCCAGACGTTACCAAGCGTATTTTAAAGGAGATCTCGTGGATCTCTCCCGATTTTGCCGTTCAGACAGGAGATATTGATATAGGTCAGGAGACAGAGGATTATCAGACATATGCCGCGTTCCTTGACTATAAAAGACTCATGCAGAAGATGGGAGTACCTTTCTTTGTGGTACCTGGAAACCACGACCTGTATCCAGAGGGAGCTGCCGATGGCATTTTCCAGAAAGTATGGGGTCCATTCTACTATTACTTTGACTATCAGGGTGCCCGTTTTGTGTTTATGAATTCTGAGATATACGAGGGAGATATGCAGGTATCCGGTGGATTTGGGAAAGAGCAGATCGACTGGCTAAAAAAGGTTCTTGACGATGCACAGAGTAAAGGTCTTACAGTCTTTGTCTTTATGCATAGACCACTTTATGTGCAAGATTACTATGGCAACTGCAAGGTCAATGACGAGACAGGTACAAGAGGGTTTGCAGGAAGAGAAGAGGAGAGAGATGAGGTTATTCAGATTCTCAATTCCCATTCCAATGTTAAATACGTCTTCTCAGGTCATAAGCACATGTACTATTACTGTAATATAGGAAAGGGCAAACCTGTATATGTTACCGTTGGTAATGGTGGTGCACCTCTGTATGGTACCCACTGGCGCGGTGCATGGTATGGCTATCTTATTGTTTACTATGAACCCGGTCATGCCGATAAGGCATACTTTGACATTTACCAGCCATGGCACTATGTAAATGAGGACTTTTATCCTGCCAACAATGGAGAGTTTCCACAGGTCACAGCCCATCTTATGGAAAGACTGTATATGGGGGCCCATGAACCTACTGTATATGGCAATGTAGAGTTTGTCATGCCTCCAGCACAAAAGTATGAGGTGAAAAACTCATTCAATGCCAGTGGTGAAATCACAGGCACAGAGGCGCTCCCCAATGGAGCTGTGAAGGTGCATGTCAAAACATATCTCAAAGGTTTTAGACTAGGCGACCTTGAGGGCTACAACATCACCCTAAAGGCTGTAGGTGCCAAAGAGGGCTGGAAGCCTAAGACACTGCTTCCTACGAAGATAAAACTTGTTGTAGACGATGAGAAGTGGAGTTGCCCTATACCACTGAGGGTACTTGATGGTCACCTTATGGTGCCTGTAAACTGCTTAGATAGACAGTTCCTTTCATATATGGGTTCAAACTATGAGCCACCATTTACAGCCCAGTGGCAGAGACTTCACGACCGGATATACTTTAAAAATGGAAGAAGAAACACATATATTTGGTATGATTATCCCCAGTGGATTTATAAAAATCACTATCAGCCAGATGGTGCACCAAGTTTCATAACATCTGACAACACAAAAGATATCAACATAGATGGTACAGGTCTTTATGCATATATATGGGTAGGTGACCTTGCCAAGATCTACGGAAAAGATGTTCAGTGGAACGGAAAGACAAAAACTGTTATATTGAAGTAGAGTATGTTACCCCTTACTCATAGGGTTTCTTCCTCAGGGGGCGAAAGCCCCCTTTTTAATTACGATTTATTTGAAAGATTTTTGTTTGGAAGATTCCTAAATTCCTGCAGATGGAGAAGTTTGCCGTTGTAAAAATCTGTGTTGTATGTGTATTGTGCTTATATTGTGCTTATAACTATTTATACCTAAATATATTTATACCTAAATATTGGTAATAACAATCTTTTAACCACAAACAATATAAAACGCTTAGGACATTTCCATTTTTTGCTAATAATATGAATAAAAGTGTTTTCGATAGATAACAGGTCGAACCCGCAAAATATTAAGTCTAAGAGGCTTAAAATATGTACCAAATATTCCGTCTATATGCGATAAATCACCATTTATGCAGCATAAGTATGTGATATAATGATTCTGTCAAAAAATATTTATAAAAGGAGGGATATGTGTGAGGCGGAAATTTACCGTAGTGCTTATTGCACTAACGCTTGTATTGTCCTCATTTGTGCCCACCGCCTATGCTGGTATCGTAAAGAGCCAGCCACAGAATGTGGGTATCTCTGTTTCTAAACAGATTATTTCTAATAAAGTCGATTTTGCAAAGGTTGCAGCAGAAAAGATAAATAAAGGTATGCTTATGTCTGATGATGAGATATCTCCTGATACAAAAGTGTACTTCTTCTTACTTCCTACAAAAGACAATCAAGATATCAACGCCCTTGTTAAGAAGGTTGAGAAAGCTGTTCCATCTGCTAAGATTGTCTACCACTACAAGTATGTTCTTAAAGGTGTTGGAGGTTATGTTCCTTACAAGGATGCACCGAAGCTTCAGCTCATTGCCGGTAAAGTAGGTTTGAGATTTGTCATTGGTAAGAAACACACTATTCAGGCATGGCCGGTATCTGATCAGCCTAATATGGCATTCTCTACCAAACTTGTAGGTTCTGATGTTGCCAATGCAGAAGGTTATACCGGTAAGGGTACTGTTGTCATGATTATAGATACCGGTATTCGTCCAGATCATGAATTTTTTTACAAAGATGGAACAGAACCTAAGCCTTGTACTCCATGGAAAGACCTTATTGGTCCCGATAAGAAGTTTATTGGTGGTTATGACTTTTCTGATAACGATGATGATCCCACTATAGGTACATGCTATCAGTCTCCTAATGTGAGTCCTCACGGTACCCATGTTGCCGGTACAGTTGCCGGTGTAGAGGGTCATTTTAATGGCCTGACACTTCATGGTGTTGCCCCCGATGCACAGCTTTACATTGCCAAGGTTTTCTCTGGACCATATGCATATGAGTCTGCAATAGTTGCCGCTATTGACAAATCTGTAGAGCTGAAAAAAGAGGGTGTTAATATTGTAGCAGCCAATATGTCTCTGGGTTCTACATATGGTATGGATGATCCTAATGACCCAGAGCAGAAGGCTATTCAGAATGCCATCAAGGCAGGAATTTCTTATGCCATAGCAGCTGGTAATGAGAATCATTTTCTTGCAGGTAGTGTTCCTCTGCTTTATGACTCTATTTATCCTCTAAATATTTCCAGACTTGGTTCTCCTGCTTCTACTCCTGAAGCCATAACTGTTGCAGCTTCTAATAATGCTGCCCGTGCTGTAACAGGTTTTAAACTCAGTGCAACTGTCAGTGTAAATGGAAAAGAGGTTGATAGAGTTCCTTATCTTGTTTCTCCTGATTCTCCAGATCCAGTAAAGGTTATTACTGGTACAGTGGCACTTGCCGTTGCCGATCCAAAGAATCTTACAGCCTGTAATGCCAATGATCTTGTAGACCTAACAGGTAAAGTTGCCCTTATTAAGCGTGGTGGCTGTTACTTCTCCACAAAGGTTCTCAATGCCAAGGCACATGGTGCTATTGGAGTTGTTATATGGAATCATGAATCAGGCGGAGATACTTTTGTTAGCATGGCCCTTGGTAATGCAAAGAACACCATTCCTGCTGTATTCATATGGAACTCCTATGGTAAGGCCCTTAATGATGCCCTTGCCAGTGGAAAGAACATTGAGATTAAGTTTGACGGAAAACAGGAGATTGTTCCAATGAATGTTAATGAGCTAGCAGATTTCTCTTCTTGGGGAACAGTTCCCAGCTTGCTTGTAAAACCCGATATTTCTGCTCCCGGTTTAGCAATAACATCTGCTGTTGCATCTTCTCCTGATGCATATGCAACATCGAGTGGTACATCTATGGCCGCTCCTCATGTTGCCGGTGCTGTTGCACTTCTTAAACAGGCATATCCCGATGCGACACCAGCACAGATTAAAGAGGCCCTTATGAACCATGCACAGGTTATGTTCTCTAAGAATAAACCATGGCAGATTTCTCCAAGGAAGCAGGGAGCCGGCAGATTGGATATTCCTGCAGCTATTAAATATTTCAAACTTACACTTGAGTCTTATGGTTTCCCCAATGATAAGTTCAATGGTCAGCCATCTGTATCTCTTGGTGTTATTGACAAACTGCCAGTGTCTTTCAAGATTAAAGTTCACAATGGAACAGATCAGGCTATAGATGCCACTGTTGGTCTACTTGCCTTCTCTGGTATTGCTCCTTATGATGTGGGTAGCAGAAGATATGGTTTCATTGATAGTGCAACAGTAACTGCTGATACCGACCATATTACCCTTCAGCCCGGTGAGGATAAGATTATCACTGTGACAGTTCAGGATGTACCATATGTTGGTTGGGTTGAAGGTCACCTTTCTCTTTATGCCGGTAATGAAGAGATAGGCACCATACCATTTGCAGGTCTCTTTGACCCCAATGGCCCATACTACTATGGTGATGGCTGGAAGAATGGTGCCAACCCAACTGTTGACTGGCCATGGTGGAGCCAGAGCAGATATCTTGATTATTGGGGAAGAAAATATGGTGAATCTGAGGCTATTCACAAAGGTTGGACAGGCCTTTGGTATAGATACTACACCTATAAAGTTGGTGCCAACGGTCAAGAATTTGATGATTTTGGTTACCTAATGCCTCTTGGTATTGCTGATTATCAGGCAGTAGCCGCTAAGTTTGGCTTCTATCTCTTTGAGCCAACAACAGGCTACAACGCCAAATGGGCTGGTGCCCCAATGACATATGTTGAGGAGGCACAAGGTGCAACCAAGACTGTAGAGATTACAGATATCATTGTGAACTTCACCAAGTTTAGAGCAGTTGTAAAGTATGATGCAGAGGTTATTAATACAGATACAGGTACTGTTGTTGCACAGTATTCTACAGGTGATATGTGGTCTGGTGTCATGCGTATGGGTTGGGGGCAGTTTAGAAATGACCCCAGAGTATGGTGGGAAAATGCCGGTTGGATTCATGTAAATGACCTCAATAACACAGAAGATTTTAATTTGATTGTTCCTGTGGGTACTAAACTTGATGAGGGACAGTACGAGGTTAAACTCTATGTCTACCCAAGACCTGTTATCAATCCATTTAACAAGAATTATGACTACAAGCCACAGGTTGTAACCATGCCATTTAAGGTAGATCGTACAGCTCCAGAGGCAGCAGTAACATTGGATATGCGTATGGATAATACTATAAAGGTATTCTACGCAGGTGACCAGGATAAACTCACCGGTCTTGTAGGATACAACTTCAAAATTGTTCCTAATAGCATGCCAGACGATGCTTCTCGTAGCTACTTCTTCGTATACGCACCTGCTACACAGCTTCCTTATACCATCGATCTTTCTAAGCTTTCCTATTACACCAAAGATGGAAATAAGAAATATGCTTCTATCAAGCCAGAAGATATTAAATACATTGTAGTAATGCCAGAAGACGGTGCTCATAACATCAATCAGACAGGATTTGCTGTTGGTAGTGTCCTAAACAAAGACTTCATTGTTGGCGGAGGCTATAGCTTGGTTGCTTCTGATGGCTCTTACAATATAACTCCAAAGGCATACTTTGGTGCCGATGAGGTTTATAAGATAGAGGGTGGAAAGATTAAAGAGGTCAAAGGTAAAGTATGGAACGAGTTTGTTCCAAATCTTGTTGATGCCTCTAAAGATACCTCTGTTGTTGCCAATGAGGTTTACCTTATCAGAAGAGATAATCCAGGTTATGTAGCAACTATCGCTACCAAAGGTTATAACATCATGGCCAAGGGTGTCCAGTTGAAGACAGTCAATGGTATGGCCGTTGTCCAGTTCTCTAAAGATGTCAAGATTTCTGACCTTAAAGCCGATGCAAATATCGTGAAGATTTACGAGCTGTATTCTAATGGTTCTCAGATTAAGTCTTACTACGAAGCTCCATCTGATGACTTTGTCTTCCAGAGTGGACACACATACCTCTTGATATTTGATAACGATACAACCATTACCCTTGGTAATTAGGGACAGTAAATTAGTTTAACTACAAAGATAGAAGGGGGGCAACTGCCCCCCTTTTTTTATTGCATATCGATATAAAGTGTAAAGAAAAGTTTACACTATCAAAAAGAAAAGTCTCTTTTCTTCCAGACTTATTTTTTCTGTGTAGTAAAATACACATAGTAATAGGAATAACATACTTGGGGGAAATATCCCTTGAGAAGGAGGGTTTTTCTATGAAGAAATTGTTAGTTAGTGTTTTGAGTGTGGCATTGATGCTAATGTCATTTGCTTATGTTCCTTATGCCACTGCCGCACCCACATATTCCCTTTATAGCGTTGCTTTAGATGCTCCTACATATACATCTGATCCCGGTGCTACAACTGTTGATGCCACTATTACACTTACATTAAACTATCTCAATGATGTGGCATCATCTCAGACCTTCACGGGTACTGCATATCTGATAAGAGATGATGTGGTTGTTGATACATCTGCGTTTTCTGTTAGCGCACCATCTACGGTTGTAACGTCTACTACCCGTACTGTTACAGTTTCCCTTAATACTGGTGCAAGTACTATTTCATATCTCAAGTTGAAGGTTGATGTAAAAGATAGCTATACAGGAGTTGTGAAATCCACATATAAGCTTCTCTATGTTTCCAATGCAGGTTACAAGATGACAGACTTGTCTGTTTCTTCTGTCAAAGTACCATATGGTGATGTTGTACAGGCAAAGGTTTATGACTATAATGGTAATCCCACAGATGGTTATCCCGGTGAACTTATATATGCTCCAACAGGAGCTGTTATCAACACGGCAACTGTTACCAGTGGCATTTTGCTCATGGTAGCCAATATGACAGATGAAGGAGATTATATCCTCCAGAGTGGCTTGGCTAAGGCTGTTATAAAGGCGAGATATAATTTCCAACTGACGGCACCAACTTCCGCTGTTCTTTCAGGTGATCCCGTTGTTATTAGTGGTAAGGTCACAGATGCTAACAACAATCCAGTTTCAGGTGTTAGCATGTGTCTTTATAATACTTCTGATAACTCGATTAATCTTCCAGTCATAACAATAGGAACAACCTCTGATAATGGATTGTTTGCCGGTGTTTGGTCTACAACAGGTCATGAACCGGGCACCTATTATGTAGGTGTATGTGGTTTATATCATGGGCACGACTATGCCTCTGTAGTTTTAAAACCCAGAACATTCTCATTGACTTCCAATGTTTCCGAAGTTTATGCTGGACTTCCAAGAACCCAAACTATAGAGCTTACATTGAAAAACGGTAGCGATCCTTTGGGTAATGCTTCTGTTTATTACACTGTAAAAAATAACAGCACTGTTATCTACAACAATGTATCTGTTTCTACAGATCCCAATGGTGTCTTCTCCATTACCCTTCCTGTTGGTCTTTCAACAGGTAATATCAGTGTATCTGTTAATGCAGAGACATCTGCGGGAGTATGGGGAGAGGCAAGCATCAGCATTCCTGTAGTGCTTCCTCAGAAGATTTCTTATCAGCTTAGTGGTTTGAGTAATCCTCTCCATGTTCAGGATTACACAGTTGTTGTCAATGCACTTTCCAATGTCAATCCACCTAACACTATTGACTACATAAAGGTTTCTATTAGTGGTCCTGCTATTGCCGAAGGCTTGGATACATCTCGTACAGGAACTATCTCCAATGGTGGTAGCTTTGTTCTAAAGGTTCTGAGCTATGGCACGGTAAAGATTACTTTGGATTCAACCGATAGCGCTGGAAATAGGGTTGTGAAAACTTATAGTTATTCTGTTGATGGTTATAAGGTTCAGTACAATAAGACCCAGTTTACCGTTGGTGACAAGGCTACTATTATCGTTAAAGTTACCGATGGTAGTGGGACCCCAATTAACAATGCCTATGTAAAGCTGGTTGCCAGCCGTACAGGTGTATTTGATACCTCTTCTGGTGTGGTTGATACCATGTCAATCAATGGTGCTGTGAGCAATGTGGTCGGTGGAAATTACATATTCACGGCAACACTGCTCAAGTCTGCCGATATCGATGTATTTGTTTATAAGAGTGATGGAACAACCCTTATGTATAGGGGATACAAAGTGCTTACCATTAATCCTATACTTGACTTGCAGATGACAGTTTCTCCCGAAAAAGTTATAGGTGGTTTCTCTACACCTGTAAAAGTTGGTGTTAGAGATAAAAATGGTAATGGTGTAGATGCCTATGTTTACCTTAAAGATGAGGAGGGTAATGTTCTTTCTACCCAATATGTCAGTGCTTCTAATCCTACCACAACATTCACCGTTCTCATGAATCCCGGTGAAAAGTATGAAGTGTTTGCTTTGAGCACAGATGCATCTCACGGAGCAAAGAAGTATATTGAAGCCTATCCAGTCATGATAAACTTTTCTCCACAGGACGGTCTTATCACTGCAGGTGAAAAAGAAGCTATTAGTGCTACACTTCTCAATCCATTTAACAACTTGCCTATATCAGTTGATAGCATATCCATTACCCCTATTAACGCCGAACTTCAAAACGTTGAAGGTAGTCTCTCTGTTAGCAATACATCTGGCATAAAGGCTACATTTACAGCTTCAGTTCTCAATACATCTACCGATGCTTTTGTTGAAGTAAAAGTTGTTAATGAGGGTAAGGTTCTCTTCGATAAAAAACTGAAGATTGTCCCTCCTGTTCTAAAAGTTTCTCCTCCATATGGCTATGTTGGTGTATCCAATACCTTTAATATTCAGCTGACCGACGCACATAATCAGCCTCTTGCCGGTAGGCTTATTAAGGTTTATCAGGGTTCTACAATTGTTGGCAATGTGACAACAGGTGCCGATGGAAAGGCTGTGTTTAACTACAATGCTGCAAATACCGGTATTTTGACATTTAAATACGGTAAGTATGCCAGCGTTGATGTTGTTCTGCAGGTTGATATGATAGCCCCAGAAATACTTAGCGTTACACCATCTACTGGTACAACCGTGCATAAGAATAGACTGGATGTTATGGTTGTTGTTAAGGAGGATCAAACTTATGTGAAAGAGGTTATCGCGAAGAATATCACAACAGGTGATATCACATATGGTATCTTCACTCAGTCTACTGGCACTATTACTGCAAGATTGATTTTGCGACTGGCCGAAGGAGAAAATACCTTTGTTATTCAGGCTATAGATGCTGCCGGTAATGTATCTAATCCTGTATTCTACAAAGTTACTTATGAGATTCCTGTTGACAATACACCACCTCAGATAGTAAGTATCAATCCGGCAAATGGTTCCACTCTAACAGAGGATACCGTCAAGGTAATGATGTCTATTGAAGATGACACAGCTCTTGATGCCGTATATGTAGACTATGAACCTATTCAGAAGAACATCATGATGAAAAAGACCGTTGTTTACTTCACATTGAAGCTCAAAGAGGGTAAAAATGTATTTAACATAGTCGTTACCGATAAGGCCGGTAACATTACCAAGTACGATTATGTTCTTTACTATCATAACCCAACGGTAGAAATAGTTCTGAGGATAGGCTCTCAGTTCTATAAGGTGAAAGGTAAGACGAAGATTATGGATGCAGCACCATTTATCGATCCAAGATATAGCAGAACAATGGTTCCATTAAGGTTCATAGCCGAGGCACTTGGTCTCAATGTAGGTTGGGATAAAAATACAAGAATGGTAACCGTTACCGGTACGCTTGGAGGTGTATCCAAGGAGATTAAGATACCGATGGGCGATCTCAAGAAGGTGAAGATAACGCTCGGAGGACAGCAGGTATACATTTATGAGTCTACAGGTATAGTCTATGTTGATGGTATGAAAGTCGATATTGCCAAGGCAGGTTGGGGTAAACCTCTTATTTATCAAAATAGAACATTTGTTCCTATCAGGTTTATAGCGGAGATATTTGGTTGTCAGGTAGACTGGTTGCCACCAGATACTATCAAGATTACCTACACTCCATAAGATTCGCATGTGAAAGGTATTAAAAGGGAGGGAGTTTGTTCCCTCCCTTTTTCATTTGAAAAGTGTCAACTTTTATTGACACTGCCACAAAAGATTACATATGTAGGTTTGTCTTTTACTCTTTACATCGGTAGAATTAGTATTGGAACATACCCGTTCCTACAAAAATTTTTAATGAAAGGAGGTAAGTGCGGGTATGAAAAAACTAACAGTTTTTGTCGTCGCACTTGCGATGATGTTTACATCTTTCGTTGTCATGCCATTTGCTCCCGCAGCTTACGCCGCAAATGATGTTTCAGTTACTGCAGCATACACAATAAATGATCTGGCTCCATCTTCTTTGCCAACAACTGATGCTCTTCGTGGAGCAACAGTTTCTATGACAGCTACCTTTACAATTGACACAGCCACAGATATAGAAATTCCTGTAACGGTTTCTCTTGTTACCGATTTGGGTGTTGTTGCATCTACAGATGCAACTGTAACCTTTACAAGTTCTGCTTCCACAGCAACAGCAAGCTTTACCTTTACCGGTGTTGATACAAGAGAAGGTGCCAGTGACCTTGGTGCTTTTGGTTCTTATTTGAAGGTTGTCGTTGCTGGTTCCGCAGCTGACTATGTTGTCAACTATTCCGAGGTTGTATGGACTGCTGACAAGGTTACTATTACTGGTTTCCAGTCCAGCTACGACTTTGAGCAGAATGTCACACTTCAGGGTTCTGTGAAAGATGCAGCCGGTCAGGCTTTGACAGGTTCCTTAGCCATTGTTCATCTTGGTACGGTAAGAGCTCCTGAATTTGATCAGGAGGCAACAACCAATGTGGTTTCTGGTCTCTATGTCTACGCAGACTTTGGCTTCAACAAGACAGGTTACTATGAGGCAATCTTTGCCGATGATCCTACGAAGATTGCCGAAGGTTACTACTCTGTTGGTGCCAGGTCTTTTGTCGATGCCAAGTTTGAGCTTCTTTCTCCAACAGGCGATCTTGAGCAGGGTGCTTCTTATGTCTTTAAGGCAAAGTATTATTCTGTCCAGGATCCATATACCCTTCCAGAGGGTCCACTTTATCTCTATGACCAGAATGGTAATCTGATTGATACCATTGCAGAGCAGGATGTTACCGATGCCGCTGGTGTAACAGTTGCCTATTATGCAAAGGTTATCACTGTTGATCCCGGTGTTACATCTATTACAGTAGTATCTCCTGGCCCAACAGCAACACCAGCTAACACATTCTATAGCACAGATCTTACATCCTTTACTGTCAAGCCTAAGGATGCTTCCTATTCTATTGACAGAACAGAGCTTCCTGGCTTTGTTGATGCTCCAACAACAACAGTTATTACCGATCAAGATATTACATTCTCTGTGAAGGATGTTTCTGGTAATGCCCTTACCGGTACACTTACCTACACCGTTCAGTACTACAACAATGGTGTAGTTCAGTCCGATAAGACAGAAAATGGTGAGCTTGCCATCTCCAGTGGTGCCGGTGTTCTCACCATCCCAGCTTCTAAGCTGGCAGACCTTGGTGAGGGCAATGACTATGTGACCATCACAGGTTCCTTTGTGGATAGCAATGGTTATATCTATAAAGGTTTCTCCTTCAAGTTGCCAGTTCTCATCATCAAGGGTGTTGTTCTGACATCTGATCTTGGAGATTCTGTAAGTGTTGGTACAACTACATTTAACTTCAATCTTATGAAGAAAGATGGCCTTGCAACAGGAACATTCACCCTTTACTATGCTCTTCTTAAGGCTCCTGAGGGCACAACTGGTATGCCTATCGTTCCAGAGGGTGTAACAGATGTTAAGGCTTGGTTGAAGGAATATGGTACAAAGGTTGTTTCTGCAACCACACCTGAGGTTTCTATTCCTGCATCCTTTAATGCTATTCAGGCAGGAGATTTAGAGGTTGTAGCATATGTCATTCTCACCGATGAGAACGAGACATCCGAGGCATATGAGACATTCTCTACATTTGTAAGTGGTTTCAATGTAGAAAATCTTGGTACCAAGACAGCCACATATGGTGAGCCTGTAACCATTAAGATTAAGGTTACCAAGACAGATGGAACACCTATTAACAATGCCAAGGTTGTTCTCTATGTGAGTGATCCAACTGTAAATATCGTTCCAGATGTATTTGCTAAGAAAGCTTCTATATCTGATTATCAGAAGATTGATATCAATGGTCAGGTAACGAATATTCTTGGTGGAATCTATGACTTTAATGCCGTTTGGGGTAACGTAGTTGACTTTACCGCTAAGAAGGCTATTACTGTATATGCAGAAGTATATGATTCTAATGGTGACCGCAAAGCAGTAGATGTCCCCGTTGTTAAGATCAACCCAGCAAATGATATTACTGTTAAAGAAAATGGCGAGATTATACCCGGCGTGGAGAGCAACTTCTCCATTGATGTATCTGGTGTGCCTTCTGGTGTAACATACTCCTTTGTGATAGAGGGTCCAGATGGTTCTATTACAGCTTCTGCTGCAGGCCTTACTGTGACATCTTATCCATTTACAGCTGCAGTTCTTGGTTATGGCACATATAAGGTTACCGTGACAACAGATGATGGTAACCATGTTGGTTACACCACATTTGAGGTCAAGCCTGTTGATGTGACCGCAAACAAGGATACCCTTACAGCAGGTCTTAAGTACACCCTTACAGGTTCTCTGACCTACAACGGTGATGCCTACACGGGTGCCATCTATGAGCTTAAGGGTTACTATGCTGATGGTACTTCTACCGTTATCGATGATACATCTGCAGCTGATGCAGACAATGTATATTCCTTCAGCTCTGTTGCAATTTCTCCTGACTACACCAAGCTTGTACTCGTAGTAAGAAGAAATGGTGTAGAGGTTGCAGAGAAGGAGTTTGCTGTTGGTCCTATCTCCATTAAGGTTAAAGATATCAACGGTGACTATGTTGATGCTGGCAGCGATGTTATCGTTGGCTATGCTGGTGCCAAGTTTACCTTTGAGGGTAAGGTCGCCGAGGCCGATGGTACACCTATTGCAGGTGCTGTTGTTACCGTCAAGGTAGCAGGTGTAACAAGTGCCGTTATCTCTACCGATAATGAGGGTAAGTTTGCCGTGGTTCTCAAGCCAATGGCAGTTTCCTATATCGACTTCTCCATTGCAAGAGACGATTTCATTGCTCCATTTGAAAAAGAAGTTGCCGTTGCAATGGATAGAGAGGCTCCAACAATCCAGATTACAGAGCCTGCCGATATTTCCAAGCCAATCCAGACACAGGAAGGCTCTATCAAGATTGCTGGTACTGTCTCTGATAATGTCGGTGTAGACAGAATCATCGTTATTGTCAATGGTGTGCCTGCAAAGGTCGTCGTTCCTGTCGCTGGTTACTTCAGCACAGTTGTCGATCTTGAGCCCGGAACAAATACCATTGTCTTGAAGGCTTACGACCTCAATGGCAATGAGGCACAGTCTGATGTCATCACTGTTGAGTACACCGAGCCTGTAGACGATCAGGCACCAACCATCAACATTACAGCTCCTGTCATTCCTGAGGGAATGGTTGTCTACGAGACAGATCAGCCTGTCGTCGTAGTTAAGGGTACCGTATCCGATGAGGGTACAGGTGTCAAGGCTGTATATGTTAATGGTGAGCAGGTAGACCTGATTGGTGATACCTTCGCCAAGAAGGTAGAGCTTACTCAGGGCTCCAATGAGATAGAGATTGTGGCTATAGACTATGCTGGCAACATTGCCAAGACAAGCATCACTGTAGTCTACGATCCATATCTCAACAAGCTCGTCATCGAGCTTGCTCCCGGTAGCCAGTTCTACAAGGTCAACGGTGAGACAAAGGTTATGGATGTTGCTCCATTCATCAATGATGCCGGTCGTACCATGGTACCTGTAAGATTCATTGCTGAGGCAATGGGACTTGCCGTACAGTGGAATGCCGAGAAGAGACAGGTTGTCATCACTGGTGAGCAGACAGAGGTCATTCTTACCATCGACTCCTGCATCGCCATGGTTGACGGTACACCTGTCAAGATGGATTCTAAGGCAGTCATTGTTGACGGTAGAACATTCGTACCACTGAGATTCGTAGCTGAGGCCTTTGGCTTCGAGGTACAGTGGAACGCTCCAGTAATCACACTTATCAAGCAGAAATAATGCTATAAGGTAGTAATAAAGGGGCTCGGCCTAGCGCCGGGCCCTTTTTTGTTTTTGGATATCATGAGAATCTTCCTTTATTTGCTATTTTGATAGGGAAAGATATCCCCCTCTTTTCCATAGAGGAACTTGCGATAATGGGAGTCAGGGAAGACTTTTTATTATTTACTTCAAAAATTATAGATATATCTTTTTTTTCTATGGCATGGGGAGGGCATTTGCAAACAGATAAAGAGGCAGTACGACTACTCTGTTGCCAACGGCTTATAGGTCATGGAAGAGAGTTGGTATACGATATGGTTGAGGACAATGTTGTGTTCTTAAAGAGGTATGTGGCATGTGGAATTGGTGCCTTTGTGGCTATAGCAGATTCTTCTCCTACCGGTTCGTCAGATGATACTTTGTATGATGGATGGAGCACATATGACGATGCCCAGTTTGCCATAAATGTAGTGAAATATTTGGTAGGTTTTTCAGGTGATTCTTCTTCCTCCTCTGATGGTTCAGCAAAGATTTTGCTTGTAGATGATGATGCTGGTGCTAGCTATGAAAGTTATTATGAAGGTGCCCTTGATAGTTTAGGTGTGAGTTATGATGAAGTATCAGTGGATTATGGAGAAACGCTTTCTGGTGTTGATTTGAGTAGTTATGACTTGGTTATCTGGGTCACCGGACAAGATTACAAATATACATTGCTACCGTCTGATAGGTCTCAAATTGAAGATTATGTAAGTAATGGTGGCAAGGTGGTGTTGTTTGGTCCGGAGGTTGGTTATGCATCTTATAAGTATGGCTGGGAAAATTGGCTGGGTGACGTTTTCGGTGCAGATTATGTAAAGGGGGTCAGTGGTACGTATCTTACCATATCGGGGGATTATGTGTTTGATGGGCTTAATGCCTATGTTAATGCCAAATATACTTGGACTAATGTCTTTAAGCCTCTTTCGGGCTATTACATAGATATAGAGGATAAATATGGAAGTGGTTTGGAAATCACAGGTAAGAATACATTGCTATTTGGATTTGGTCTTGAGCAGGTTACTTATTCCAGTGACAGGCAGGAGATTATGAAAGATGTTCTTGAATATCTGCTGGATAATTAAGTATGACTATAAATAAAGAGGGGGGCACCAACTGGTGCCCCCCTCTTTCAAGATATTTGCTTGGTTTAATCTTCCTCGGCTACGACTTTTACATTTCCAATCTTAACATTCTCTATGGTGGCATCCATGAGGTCCATCATGCTGTGAAGTTCTTTTTTGTCTGTTTTAATGTATAGCCTTCCCTCGACGTAATATTTTTCTGCATCTTTACCTGTGATTTTCTTGGCTATCTCTTTGTCTTCATCTCCTATGGGTACGCGGAGTATGAGTATAAGTGTATCTTTGTCAAAGTCGTAGTCGCTTTCTACAACGTCATCCATTATCTTTTTTTCGTCATATGGGTATACTTCTTTGCGTATGTTTTTCAGGTCGTCTGGTTCTTCCCCAAGCTCTCCAAATGTTTTTCCTTTATAGTCTTCAAATGCACTGGCTGTGACTTTGAGAGCTCGCTTCATCCAGTCTTTAGTCTTATCTAGTTTGGCTGAAGAGGAGTTTCCACAGCCAACAAGCACAGAGATAATAATGGCGAGGATGATGATGCCAGACAATACTTTTCTCATGGTGCATACCTCCTCTGATAGATTGTGCATATATATTTTATCGAAGTGCAATTTTATATACATTGTTTACAGATTGGAGTATGTTGAGGTTTCTAATTGAAGGATTATTGTGAAATTCGTATGTAGATTATGTTTCTATTGATAGTATAAAATGAAATTGTTTGAATAATGTACTGCCATAAGTTTTTGGCTTGGGTAGGTGTAAGAAAAAATATGCTTATTAGTTTGTTACTTGCCCCCAATTCTTACTTTAGATGTGCGGGTGTAGTCTTTCAGAAGATACTTGGACCTCCACAGATCGGGTAGGACGAGGACACCTACAAATCCTATGAGAGACAGTATTAAAAGCATAAGTGTAGATATGCCATAGCTTATTGGTGCTAAAATCCCCATAGCTATAGGATAATACCTTAGATAACCTCTACGATTTGATAGTAAGAAATAGGTGCCGAACAGGGTGAGAAGATACATGGCCCATGCCATAACAATCTGCATGTACAGGCCTACAGATAATGTTTCTACATCACCCTCTTTGAGACCTGTGGCTACAAAGAACACGGTGGCTATAATATAAAGCAGTGACAATGCACCTATCAAGACAGGAATACCCCATAGGGCTCCCCTCAGGTGCAGTAGCCTTTCTGGTATATCAAGAGGCTTTATGAGGACAAGGAGACCGCCAATGAGCAGTATGGTGCCAATGACAAAGCTGTAGGGGTGTCTAAAGAGCCATAGACTGTAGTAAATAAACATGTCAGGATAAGATACAATATTCCCATTAATAGATTCTTTTTTCAACTGGCCGCTGAGTTTCGTACCAATAAGCAGCGCTGAAGTTCTTACAGATGAAGGTTTTTCAAAGTGGATATTGCAACCCACGGCAAATATTGTGCCCGGTTTTATCTGAGTTTCTATGGTCATGTCAGCTCCATAGCAGAATAATTTAAAGAGATTGTAATTAGATGTAAGGTTGTAGCGTCCTCCCATGACAGTTAGCTGTTTGTGGCCTACACCATCATATATGAGATGGGCATTTCCGAGAAGTTCAAAAGAAACATTATTCTCTGTGTAAAAAGTGTCTTTTATAGCAATATCTTGTATTGGGGGGATATATATGAGAAGAAATACACCTAACACAAGGGTAATAAGTGCAAGTATTCTTTGTTTATTCATTTTTATCACCTTCTATCTGCTGTTTTATATATGGGAGGACATCGACCTTTCGTGAGAGTAGCTTATGGGTACCGGATAGTTTACCTAGTAGCGGTAAAAGATTTTTATTATCCGCTTTGCCTACAATAAGGCTTTCTCCTTTTTCTGGATCGGAAACAATATACAGACACATATCACATGAGAGGCTCCATATATACTCTGATACTGTCCGCATGATTTTCTCTTCTGATAGTGCGCCTGGGGCACGAAATTGCCCTATGGTTATAGAGTAGCCTCCTATGGTGTATGTTCGTGTGTCTGAATCAACTTGAAAATTGTTTAAATACACTTCTTTTAGCTTTTCCATAAACCAAGAGGTGTCTTTGCCCGTAATATACGATACATGTTTCAGTATGTTTATATCCCTTTCTGTGGCATGTAGTACACCACCGGCTGTGTCATCGCATATTCCAAAACCTATCATGATGGCCACATCTTCTGGCATGTCATATGGAAATAGTTCTGCCACCAGTGTTGATGTGGCACCGATAGGATCTATTACCATGTTGGGGGCGTAGAGATCTCCCTCTATATGGTGATCTATGATGGTATCTATAAAAGCATCTTTTAATAGAGGGTGAAGGGATACCGATGAGTGAAAATCAAGAAGGTGAATATGTTTCAAGTTGTCAAGAGGTTTTTCTATGTCTACAGGCTTTTTGATAGCATAAGTATTTAAAATCATATCTACAGCAGGATTGGTTCTATCGGGCACGAAGTATGGCATATTCATTGCCGTGCTGTATGCATAGGCAGAACCCACCGTGTCAGGATCTGATTTTATATGTGCTACTGCTATGTGCTTTATACTTTCCACAAAGACATCACCATATGCATTATATCAATGATGTGTTTACTATGTCTAATATGTCTTTAGTTCGTCATAATGTAAGATAAGATTTTTGCCCATCTGCTTAGCATGGTACATGGCCATGTCTGCCTGTCTGATAAGCTTGTGTAAACTGACTTTCGCTTTGGGTCTGGGGTAATATGTGCTAATACCTATGGAAACGGTTGTGGGTATATTGGTATTTTCTTTTATAGCTGTTTGTATTCTCTTTGCCACAAGTCGGGCTTCATCTTCGTGGGTGTCAGGTAACACGACGACAAACTCTTCACCGCCATATCTGCCTACATAGTCGGTAATTCTTATGCTGTTTTTAATCGCAGAGGCAACCATAGCCAGTATTCTATCGCCTTCGAGGTGGCCCAGTGTATCGTTTATACGCTTGAAGTTGTCAATATCTATAAATAGAACAGATAGAGGTGTTTTTTCACGTTTGGCAAGGGCTATCTCGCGCTCCAATATCTGGCTAATATACCACCGCGTATGCACATCTGTCAAGGCATCTTTAATGGCTTTCTCTCCGATGCGGATGTTTTCAAGAAGTGAAAGCACCATGTCTGCCCACATGTCAAGCCATGCAAGATACTCCTCGGAAAATGCCTTTTCTATGTACTTGTTTTCTGCGTATATAATGAGCTTGGTTCCACCTTCTCCCTGTTTCTTGATATAGATATAGGATGGAAGATGGCATAGTTCATATATCTTTCTGCTTCTGAGAAGTTTATCAGGATTTTTAATATGTGTTTCCATAAGTTGCCCTATGCCCTTGAATATGGAGTATTCCATGAAGTACTTTTCGTTACCGTCGGTATACATAATCCACATATGAGAAGATGGTAGGGTCAGATATGCCAGTACCTTTTTCAGAAGATCTTCTATGGTGGTAGATGATGCGAGAATAGTTGATACAGCGGTGATGAGAAGTTGAGATACATGGATACCAGCTAAATTTTTCAGACCATCGGCTTCTATATAGTGAGAGGGGATGCGGAGCACTTCGGCAATGTACTTAGCATGGGCTGCTTCTATATGCATGTATATAGAGAGTGCGTTGTGAAGATGGGTATGGTATGCTGGTAGGTTGCCCTCCATCTTGTATAGAGCACCTAAAAACAGCTCAAGTTGGGCTATCTCCGTTAGTTTGCCGTTTCTCAGAAGGTCTTTTTTTATCTCTTTGAGTTTGTTTATACCTTCTATGTATTTACCTGTTCTGACACTGCTATAGTACACATGTTTGTAACTCTGGTCGTATATCTTGTCATCCTCCGCGAAAATAGCATCTTTCAGTGTCATAAGATGCTCGAGATAGTGGTCGTATTTGTCTCCTAAAATTTCTTGCCATTTGGATAGATAGACGGTAGCCTTCTGTAGGTCCCCATTTTCTAAGGAATGTTCGGCTGCAATCCAATAGTAAAGGGCGATGTAGTTGCTGGGGATAGCTTTTTCATGCTTCTTTACGATTTTCTCCATCTCTTGCAGAATATCTTTAACCTGTTGGTAATAGCCATATTGTTGTTGTAGGTGTGCCAGTGCCCAGAGTACGGCAATGTAATCTTTGGGCTCCATGATACCAGACAGTATAGGTTTGAATGTTTCCCATATATTGATAATGTAGCTGTGCTTTTTCCCCAGTGGTGTAGAGAGGAAAATATAGTTTGCAAAGGGAATAATACTGCCTTCTATTGAATAGGCAAAGCTTGTTTCATATGCTTTGTAGGTCAGTAAGCTAATATCTAAGTGACTGTCAATACTGTTTCGAGACAGCAATATGGCAAGGTTGTTGTATAGAATACTCAGGTGCCATGGTATGTTATATTCTTTTGCTATGCGTATGCCTTTTTCGAGGTCTTTCAGTGCCTCGTTGTCCTTATGAAAAACAAGGTTGATACGGCTTCTGACAACACAACCTCTGACATTGATTTCAGGATCTCCAAAGTCTGTTGTACCAATGAAAAGGGTATAGCGTTGAGCCTTATCTGTATAGAAGTCTTTTTCTTTGTATATGATGAGTAGCATAGCATGGGCCAGTAAACTGTTGCGTATGGGATGATAGGTTTGTAGCTGCTTGTCTATGGTCTCTTTTACCAATCTTTTTAAATGAGCTGGTAGTTTGTCATATATCCATGACAGTGTAAAAAGGGCGACAGGGCTTGGAGTATACTCCGTTAGTAGTTTCTCTATAAGCTTGATTTCAAGATCGGACACATATTCTGCCACCCCGGCCAAGTATAAAAACATTTCGATATCTGTTTTACTGAGTTTGTCAAACCATGTTTTAACTATAGGTTCCATATGAGTGTGGGCCAGTCTGTAGAGTCTTCGCCTTTTCATCATTGAAATGTATATCTTCATAGATGCCAGTGCCCGTTTGTGGTTTCCCAGTCTGGTATACAGATAGGTGCGGGCATACATGCTGCCCGGTGTTTTTCTGTCAAGTATAGATAATATATGCAAAATGTCCTCATCTGATGCTTCATCTAATAATTCTCTGTATATACGCCTATCTGTAAATCGGACAAGTGCTCCCCATTCTTCCAGATAGCCTTCTTCTACAAGCTCCTTATAAAGTTTGTAGAATTTGCGTTTGTGCAGGAGTAATCTTCTTAAGCTCTTTTTTAACACATAGCCATATGATGGTAATCCCAGTAAGGCTATATAGGTCAAAAGTATACGCTTTTCGCCTTTGGGTATCATTGGAGTTGGTTTGTCATATCCTATATCTATGCGTGTGGCACTATCGTCTACCACTTTATCTGTAATAACTACTATATGATGTGGCCTATCTAAATTCATGTGCTTGATGGTTTCCAGTAGTTTGACCATATGATTGTTTTCATCAAACGGAAATTCTGACAATATCCATACAGGATGTTCATTTCCTGTATGTTGTGCTATTCGTTGTAGAAGATAGCCTATGGCATAGTAGACAATGGGGCCGTCTATGTCAGGGTATGGCTCAACATCTATATCTGCATGGGGGTATAGAGATTTAATAACCTTCCCGAGAAAACCCCCCATCTCATCGGCCACCGACTTAGGTGCCATTTTCCACAGGTGTCCTACAAGGGCGGATATACCATATGTTCCATCTTCGCGTATCAGTGGCAGGTGAAAATGATTTGTCGGTAATATGTGTTTGATATCTTCGTAGTTAAGTCCCTCTTGTTCTATATATGCTATATGAAACGTAGATTCTCTCTTGTTTAAAAATTCTAAAAGCTGCAATGTACATCACTCCATAAAAGTATGTAATGATTCTTACAAACAACTCTTACTATATTACCAAATTGGGGGGATATTATATGCAAAATTTATGCGGTGCTTTATATATTGCTATCTTTATATGCGGATATTTCTAATCCCATGCTCGTGGCTCGTCTCAATGATAGTGTGGCACCTGATATGAGAGAGTCTGACCGCTTGTACCTTGGTGGGTAGTCGATACTATCTATTCCCGCATGTAAGGATATACCCAGTCCTCTAAGTGCCTTACCCTTTTCTACTATACGCTTTGCCACAAGCTCCGCCTCATGTCCTGGTGTGCCCGGAAGTATAATGAGTATTTCCTCTCTACCTATCCTACCCGCTATGTCTACCTCTCTAATGTTCTGGGCTATAAGTTTTCCTACAGATTTCATAATATCTTCTTGCCACATGTCGCTAAGATATGTGTTTTTACTCATACCTACCACAATAACAGAAAGAGGGGCCTTTTCACGCTTTGCCCGTTCAAATTCTTTGCTGAGTCTGTGCCTGATATACCATGAAGAATACAGTCCTGTTTCTTCATCAATGAGTATCTTGCCACTTTCAGCCAGTTTGCTTGCCTTGGTAAGGATGTTTTCTGCCCATACAGAGAGTGCCATGAGGTGTTTTTCCTCAAATACGCCATCGACAAGCAAGTTTTGAGTGTATAAGAGAAGGGTTTTATCCCCCTCTCTTAGTTTTACATACATATAAGATGGAGAATATCCTATACCCTGATTGTCTATCATCTTGTGAATGGCACGGGGCTCTTTGTAAAAGCCCGGGAATATATCCTTTATGAGGGTATGTTCTCTGTAGTATTTTTTCTCACCTGATGTCAGTTGAACCCACGATGAAAAAGATGGTACGGGGATATATTTCAATATGTTTTCAAGGAACTCCTCCAGTGTAGATGCCTCTGTAACCTTGCTGATAACATACACTGAATGTCTGTCAAGAAGTGTTATAAGAATACTATCTTGAGGTGGTTTTGATGGCATGTGGGGTATACCGGCCTTTTTCATCATGTCTTTCGCGTGAGCCATTTCCATGTAAATGCTGAGGACAGCAGATAAGAATATGTGTTTCTTGGCAACATAGGGGTTGCCTGATAGTGTATATAGGTTGGCTAAGTATAATTCATCATATGCTGCAGATTGAAGGTTTCCGTCTTTGATGTCGTTCCAAAGGTGATGGCGAAGCATATCAATACCTGTGGATATATCTCCAGATTTAATGGCACTAGCATATGTGGTGAATGAGTCATAGTCACATACATTACTGCCCTCTTCTAAGGTGTCTAAGGCCTTGCTAATATTTCTCAGGTCCTCATCATCTCCCATTGTTTCCCTATACAGGTTTAAGTATTGTTTGGCCTCTTTGATTTTTAACTGTTTTTTATAAACGGTGTATCTCAGTATAAGATATATAGAATGTGTGAGCTTGCTGATGTCCTCTGTTTCAATGAGAGATGCCACCTTGTCTAATACATCATTGGCTCTATCAAGATAACCATAACTAAGGTGTGTGATGGCCTCGGCATGTAAGAGATTGACGATGCTTTCAGGGTTTAGTTTGGGTTTGAGTATTTCATACATTGTTTTAACGAGAGAACGCATGGCACTGTACTTAGCACCTGACTCACCGGCTAAGGCAACATAGTTTTGTAATGACACGGTGCTCCTCTGTATATCACCGTATAAAAATGCCAGTTCGAGAGATTTTTTTAGAATAGGCCCAAGCTTAAGGTCGTTTTCTACGCTCATCTGTTTCAGTGTGTACACGAGATTGTTATAGAGAATGCTAAGGTGAAAGTCCATCTTGTTTTCTATAGCTGCCTTTATGCCATCAAGTATATCTTTCAGTCCTTCGGCATACTTGCTGAACCATATATATATGCGACTCCTCATAATGAGGGCTTTGATTTTGGTGTCGGCATCAGATATATTCTTTCTACGGATATGTAGCATGGCTTCCTGCACATAGTGCATCGGTAGTGTATCCAGTGCGAAATATGCACCTAGTAGTGCGTATCCCAACATTGTTTCGTCTTCTGGTGTGACATTGTTAAAAGAAGCCTTTATAACATGTATAAGTTGAGAGAGCTTCTTTTTATCCAATTTCTTGCCTATCCATGCTATATCTATGGCAGCTTTGGGTGAAATGGTCTTTTGCTTGAGTATCTGTGCTATACCCTCTTTAACAAGGTCATCAACATAGCCTGATGCAGCGGCAATATTGATAAGGGCCTCCCAATCTTCTATAGATGCATGCTTTTTCAATTTCTCAAAGAGTGGAGTAATATTCTTCTGCCCTTCTCTGGGTATACCCTCTTTTTTGGTTTCATATATATACTTTCGAGCATATCGGAGTGCCCCTTTGTAATCTTTCATAAGCAGATGTAAAAATGAGGCTGTAAACAGGCGGGCAGATGATGTCTGGCTAAGAATGAAATCTAAGACGGCTTTTATTTCTTGCTTGCTTGCCGAATTTATAGCATGTTCCCATAGGGCCCTGTTGGGTATTTTCACGAAACCGTTAAGCTCCTCAATGATACCTTTGTCCCTCAGCTTGATATAACCTTTGTCAAGGTCAAGTTGAGAGACAAGGCTGTATGCCACAGTTCTCTTCATGTATCCATATGATGCAAAGGAGAGCAGTGATAACATACGAAGGGTCTTCCCCTCTTTGCCTTTAACGGTAGGTATTTTCTGCGAATCCTCAGGATATTCCAGTGGTGTGGCAAATAACATATGAGGTTTGTGGGATATGGCTATAATTTTGTGGGATATGTTGCCCTCTAGACCGTGTATTTCCTTTAAAAAGAGCCATAAGTTATTTTCTTCGTTGAGTGGAAATTCATCTATAACCCATACAAGCTTGTTTGTGCCTAAATATCGGGCTACCTTATCCATGAGATATGCGACGGTAAGGTACACGCCGCTGCCGTGAACATCTTTGTATGGACTGGTATTTGCTTTGGCATCTGGATACAGAGATTTGACAACCTTACCGACAAGCCCCCCAAGTTCTTTATAATCGTCTTCTCTGAGATATTGTGCGATGACTTTTACTACAGCACCTAAGCCAAATGCATCGTCTGTAATACCATGTACAACAATATGAGGAGTACCTGCAAGGTGTTCCTGTATATCATCTCCTGTAAGAGTAGGATGGTCTATATATCCTACACAAAAGCCCTTTTTATCGTCTTTAATAAAGTCCTCTATCCTCATATGTCATGTGTTCTCCTTTCACATAAAGTATTTTATCAAACAGCATATCTGTTTAAAGAGTTTGTGTTTAATATTAGAGAGTGGTTAGCGAAGTTCAAATGCATAGGTTTATTGTCGTAAAATAATAGCAGAAAGATGGTGGGGGTGATGATATGGGTATAGAGGAGCTCATTCCTGAAGAGTCTCAGGTGAAGTATCCCGGTGTGGAGAAGTGTCCCGTGGTGCTTCTTCTTGATACATCTGGCTCCATGTGGGGCGAACCGATACAGGAGCTTATGAAAGGAGTAGAGTCTCTTGTATCTGCTATAGAAGAAGACCCCAAGGCGAGGCAATCTGTAGAGATTGCCATTGTGACATTTGGCGAAGGGGTGCAGGTGCTACAAGACTTTGCACCTGTGGAAGATGTGAAACTAAAGGAGCTGCTGCCTAAGGGGACAACACCTATGGGTAAAGCCATCAAAGAGGCCCTTGATATGATTGAGTATCGCAAGATGCTTCTCAGGGGACAGGGGGCCCAGTATTACAGGCCATGGCTTGTGCTTATCACCGATGGTGAGCCCACAGATATGGAGCCCGGTAGTGCCATGTGGGAAGAGGTTAGAGAGAGGCTTATGGATGCTGAAAATCGTAAAAAGGTTATCACCTGGGCATTTGGCACAGAGAGTGCCAACTTTGAAAAACTAAAAATGCTCTTCCCCAAGGGTAGGGTATTCAGGCTAACAGACTATGAAAAGGGTTTCCAGAGCATGTTTACATGGTTGTCTTCGTCTCTCAAGATGGTATCTTCTTCCATGCCCGGAGACAAGGTCAAGGTGGAAAATCCCGCATCACTGGATGGTATTGAGATAGAGCTTTGATGCAATCGTATGCCATAGGTCCATATATCATCATGGCAGAGGAGGGTAGTGGTACCATATACAGCTTTTTAAAGGATGCACTCTCCTCTGCCATTGATGACTTTATGATATTTGGAAGTGGTGTCTTGTCCCATCTGTACCACGGGGAGGAACTTGTTCCATTTTCTATTGCCGTGTCCGTTGGCGACACGGTGATACCGGTTGTTGCTAGAGATCCAGAGGTTACATGGATAAAGCCCATTGTCATATCTCCTAGTCGTGATGTGGCCCGCAGACTTCAGAGAAGAACAGGTGTGCCCCATGCGTATCTTGAAGATATACCCGGTAAGCTGCTGGCTGCTGTGGAGGATATGACCCATGAGTTTTTCTATGGTGTTTCAGAGGATGAAACCATAGAAAGCCTTATCACCAAGTCCTATGTGTTTGCACTGGTAGGTAATCTTAAAAAGCTGACAAGTGTGTTTCACCTGCCACCTGATAGGAGGGCGTATGAGATATATGCCGAGAGATACCTTCCTATAGACTTTTTTTACTCCATGCCTCCGGGGTGGTCTTCGTGCTGAAATATGTATACGGCATAGCCACAGGTAGATCACATAAGATGCGAGGGGGGTGTGGAGCCGATAGTGCCCTTGCCATACTTGTAGGTGATACCCTTTACTTTGCCCTATCTGATGGTGCGGGCTCATCTAAGCTGTCCCATAGGGTATCTGATACGCTGGTATATGAAGCTATAAGGCTCATGATGTCGGGTATGGCTCCCCATGATATACCAGAGGTGCTTAGTATCCTTGTCAAAGAGATTTTTAGTGGAATAGACAAGAGGCATCTTTACGCTACGCTTGTGGTTGGCACCTATACGGGAGACACCTTAACATATGCATCTGTTGGGGATAGTGCCGTGCTGTATCGTACAGGTGGTGTGTGGTATGCCTCGGAGATTGTCAAGGGCGAATTTGCCAATGAAACGGTGTTTTTACTGTCTGAAGGCTGGAAGGATATGCTAAAGAAGGGACACGCTGAGGGTGTAGATGGGCTGGTAGTATCCAGCGATGGGCTTGGTGGGATTTACTTCTACTACAAGATGACAGAAGCGGGATGGTATATAGAGCCTCACGAGGCGTATCTTAATAAACTGCTTCACGCTGTGAAGACAGACACTTTAACTTACGACAATGTCGCAGAGCTACTTTATAATGAGAGGCTTATGGATATCAATGATGATGATAAGTCGGTGGTGATA
Source organism: Zhurongbacter thermophilus (assembly GCF_026184435.1). Classification (NCBI taxonomy): domain Bacteria; kingdom Pseudomonadati; phylum Zhurongbacterota; genus Zhurongbacter; species Zhurongbacter thermophilus. The sequence continues at coordinate 1,549,633 of NZ_CP046447.1, read as the reverse complement.
GCCTATGCAGGTATTTAAAAAAGATGGAACTTCTCTCATGCTGAAGGACCGCATAGGTGGTGGTGGAGAGGGTAGTATCTACATCACCGATGAAGGGTGTGCCAAGATATACCATAAACCTTCCGTTGCCAGTGAAAATTTGCCTAAGGTTGTGAAACTTCAGAGCATATATTGGCAGTATGCCCAAAAAGACGATTATAAAGAGCTCTCTGCCCATGTTCTAGTACCCCACCATATGTTGTTTGATAGATTGGGTCGGTTTGTGGGTTTTCTTATGCCATGTTTGCCCCGTGATGACAATATGGTACTCATCAGTTATCTCGACTATCGTCAGATGAGAGCAGGAATGTTTCCGTGGGATATAAAGACACGAGCCCATATTGTTAGGAATATTACCCGCTATGTAGCACAGTTGCATACTGTGTCGGTGCTGCCCATAGATCTCAATGACCAGAATATTTTTCTGCATATACATGCTGATAAGGTTGAGGTGTTTTTTATAGATACCGATTCGTATCAGGTGGAGAGGATACCTGCCCGTGTCATAGCGGGAGATATTGCTCCCCCTGAGTTCTTTGACGGTATGCATCTGGCAGATGAGAGAAGTATGGTCTATGTACTGGCTGTTATCATTCATCGTATTATCATGGATGGTTTTTCACCATTTCAGTTTGTACGCCACAAAGATATATCCCCCTTTGAGGTAAAAAGGAAGGGATATTCACCACTGAGGTATAGTGAACTTCGTCCTCCCAAGGGTTATCCACCTATGGAGAGATTGGGTGTTTTGAAAGATATCCTCGCCCGTGCTATAGATCCCGATGTTTCACGTCGTCCTTCACTTAGTGTGTTATATGCAACTGTGGAAAAGTGGATAACATCTGTGGATAAGTTGTGACAAATTGCTTTTGTCCGAGTGTATAGAGAAAAACTCAATCATTTGTCACTTTTTCCCATGTATAAAGCACAAAGTTATCCACAGAAGCTGTGAATAATTGTGGATAAGTTTGGGAAAGTCCGTATTTATCGTGTGGATAACTATATATGTTGATAAGTGGATATTTATTATTTGCGCCCTATGAAATGTATAAATATGCACCGCATAAGGGTATAATGTTAGTGGATATGTACTTGGGAGGTGTCGTCATTGAAAAAGATTATCTGGAGCAAAGACCTGGAAACAGGTTTTGCTGTGATGGATATGCAGCATAGAGAACTTGTTAATAAGATTAATAAACTTATAGATGTTCTCCAAGGTGTTGATGACGAATTTTCTATGGACGAACTGTTTGTGTTTTTGGAGGAGTATGTAGATGTTCACTTCCGTACAGAAGAGATGTATATGGACCAAACAAACTATCCCGAGGCAGAGGAACACAAAAGACTTCATCGTTGGTTTGAAGAGAAGGTGAAGGAGCTTCACGCCAAATATCTCAAAGAGGGACGCAGTGCCTCCCTTGTTGAGGATGTAGAGAAATTTCTTATTGATTGGCTTGCAGACCATATTATGGGTACAGACAAGAAACTTGCCAAGTTTTTACTGGAGAAGCTCAAAGAATATCAGTGAGGTGGTAAGTACCACAATATATTAACCTCTAAGGGAGGTGCTTTAGATGTTTGATTTCAAATTTAGAAAGTTTATTACCCCTACAGTCGTAGGTATCATTTATGCCCTTGAACTTATTGGTGTTACCATTGGCGTTATTTACTTCATTGTTGAAGGGTTCCGCCAGAGCACTACCACAGGCCTTATGTATCTTGTTGGAGGAATTATTGGTTGGTTCCTGTGGGTTGTACTTATTCGTGTTATCAATGAGAGTCTTGTGGCCCTTACCCGTATTGCCGAGAATACATCAGAGCTTGTAGATCTTATGAAAAGAAACTCTGGCCCACCTACACTGGGCTAAGGTGATGCCCTTTGAGCCTATATAGGCTTGATGAAAAAACGCTAAGTAAAAAGCTTTCAGAAAGCCCTGAGGAAATCCTCAGGGCCTCTTCATATGAAATAGACGATAGCTTGTTTCGGATAGACAGCAAGCACTTTAACTCCTTTATACAGAATGCTTCCCGTGAGGTTTTTCAGTACCTGGCTATGTCTGTGTCCTCTGAGGGGGCACTTGTGCTGTTTTTTCGTCTACCCGATAATGAGGTTGGTCGTTTTGTCACAGCCCTTAAGCCGAAAGCTCTATCCCGTTTTATAGGGCTGATTATAGATAGTGTGTCTCCCGACATTGTTATACGTCGTCTTGATGAGGATACACTACAGATTGTTCTTGATAGCCTTGAAGAAAATACTCTGGAGGCATTTGTTGTGGGTTTGTCTATGCATTCTCTGAGGAGGGTTTTGCCCCACGGTGGAGTGCTTCTTCAGGTTTCTCCTGAGGCACGAAGATATATTTTGTCTGCCTACCGCATGGGTGATATGCAGAGATGGGGTGTATATCTTACCCAGAGTATTCTTAGAGATATTGATAGAGATTCTTGGGCTATCCTTGCCCCCCGTTTGTCGGGTAAAGACTGGAATATGGTGTTTACAGCACTTGATGAGGATACCATACTAAAACTGCTGAGAGAGATAGACCGTCGAACTATGAGGCGTCTTATTCGGCGTATAGATAAAGATATCTTTATGGCATTTCTCATGTCTGTTTCTGACAGGCTCGGCGATATTCTCGATATCACTATGATAGACGAGGTCATATCAGGCTCTGCCCTTGATGTATCCATGACACTACATCTTTACAGTACCAATAGGAAAAAAGCTATAGATATTCTGAGGCATATTCCACCATCTCTCATCTCTTCATTTGTGCTGTCTGCCCCAGAGTCACAGGTGTCTGAGCTTGCTAAAATTCTTGCCAGTGAGAACATGCTGGAGGATATGCTCTTTGCACTACCAGGAGAGGCGTCACTGAGGCTCTACACTCTATCGGGAGAAAAAGAGGTGTACCCAGAGCTCTTACTTCTGTGGCTTAGCCATGGGCTTGATACCCAGAGTGTACCTATGCCCTTTATATGTGCCCTTGTATCTTCCCTTGATGGTGAACACCTTGCCATGATACAGCCTTCTGAAAACATCTCACGGTGCATACTAAAAAGTGGTGTGTATAGCCTTCTTGACGAAGATAGCCTGTGGAAACATATTATGGCTGCAGATCCATCTGATGATGTGCTTGCCACCATACGGGTGCCGTGGGAAAGTGCTCCACCACAGGTGTTTAGAAAACACGGGGAAATACTCTCCCGTATACTTGTAGGTATACCCGACGGTATGCTTGAAGTCATGTATGAAAACGGTGTGCCTGAAAATGCCCCTTACCATATGGTGAAAAGGTGGGCGTTTCTTGATGGTGTTGATGTGAAGAGTGGGGTAGAAGAGCTTCTAAAAAGAGAGATGTATGAAGATGTATATGCCCTTATGAAGACAAAGGGTATCGTGACACATGCCCTTATACCTGAGGTGCTCCAGTATGCCGATGAACATTTTATATCTGACATCATTATGAAGGGTTATGGGCATACCCTTGTGGATACCCCAATATGGGACAGACTCAGTGGTCAGCAGAAGGCACTGGTGCTCTTATCTCTTGATGCCGGGAGGAGAAAGGCACTACTTGCCTCTATGAAGGAAGACATATGGGATATCTTGGCTCAGATAGATGATGTAGATGTGTTGAGGGTGCTTGCAGAGGATGTAACCCTCTCTGCAAAGGATTTTCTTGCCCACAAAGAAAAGTTCCCCCTTTCTGTCCTTGGTGTGTTGGCAGACAGAGTGGACGATATAGAGCCACTGTTTCAGCACTGGCCAGAAGGGGTCTACCATAGCAGGTGTATGCAGCAGCAGGCCCATAAGTTTACCGAGTATCTTGATGAGCGTGCCCTTGTCTTCCTTATATGCAGTGGAGATATACCATTTACCGGTAATATGGCGTATCTGGTAGATAAGATGCCCGATACATGTATAAGAGAGATAAAAGAGACTTGGCAGTATCTACAACCTCAGAGGCTAAAGTCTGTGCTTGTCTCTGCAGGTGAAGACGATGTAAATTTGTGGAAAATTGTCTATGACAGTGGCATTGATGTGCAAGAGGCTCCCCTGGCTGTGAGGTATAAACTATGGAAAGAAACAGATGACTGCTCTTTACTGTCTGAAAAAGATATTTTGGGGCTTCTTGATAAAGACCTCTCTGTAGCGCGGTGTATGCCTTCCCACCTATGGAAACAGTTTATAGAAGAGAAAAACCCCACATATCTGGCCTATATGCCCGAAGAGGTTTTCAAAGACCTTGATGAAGACGATGTGACATGGGTACTTTCCCATATGCCTCGGAAAGTAGATGGACTCATGAAGATGTGGGGTAGGCAGAGGGTGATGACATTTTTGGCCCAGTATCTGCCGGCCCTTGCTGTAGAGCATATGACAGAAGATGATATTCCATATGTCAAGGATTTTCTACAGGGTGATTTCTTGAAACAGGCCATAGAAAAGTATCCCCACTTGATGTGGCGTGAGATATGTAGACTGGAAGACACGGTTAATGTTTCTGTGTCTGCTGATTATATAGACAGTGAGGATATGCTTTTGTGTTTGGGAGACCATGGGGTATCCTTTAGTGGAAGTGTGCAGATTCCCGTGAGACCGTCTACTATGCGGTGGCTGTATAAGGAGGGGCTTGTTACGGAAAAGACCATATGCCGCAGTTTAGAGGTGTATGGTGATGAGTATGTTCAGGAGGGGTATATGCCAGACAGAAGGTTTCTTAGTTGTCTCCGCACCGTTTCTACACCGCAGAATATACATAAGCTTGTGTCTCTTGGTTGGTGGGGGGATTTACCTGAAGAGAAACAGATATCTCTTCTTGAAAATACGAAAGGGCTTCGGTGGCAGGATATACCCATTTCTGAAAATGTTGCGAAGGTTCTCCTTGAAAAAGGTATCCTTTCCCCCTACGATGTGGCATATATAGGCTACAGTCATCTTCTTAAAGAAGATGACTTGTCTCCCCACGAGGCTATATCCCTTTATAAGGAGAAGCACATATCTCTCCACGAGCTGTATCGTTTATCAAAGGATGCTGCTGCCCGCCTTAATGCAGAAGATATTGATGTATTGCTCGGAGAGGGTAAATATGTAGATGCACCGGATGGTGTTATACCACAGCTTTCTCCAGAGTCTGTATATGCTTTGCTTAGGCATGGAAGAGAGATTTCTTATGATATGTTTCCCCCTGCATTTGTCCCGTGGATAGCTACCCATGATGAAAAGTTGCGGGAGGTTATAGAGGCTTTACCTGAGCGTTTGATAAGGAATATTATCACCTACATGGTGTCGAATGGTATTTACCATGATACTCTGTGGCGTCTTATGTCTCATGTGGATATTGACTTTGTTGAGGATATTATCCACACTGCAGATGGGGCTATGTGGGAGCGTGTGCCACCGAAGGAGCTATCACGATGGCTAGAGATGTTTGTGTTCCGAAATACATTTACCACTATATTAGAAAAAGTCCCTGTGTCTTTATTGAAAGAGACTTTAAAACTACTTCCTGAAGACAAGATATTGTCCATGATGTACAGCCTGAAGGCCTATGCACCTCAGATTTTAATGGAATGTTCTCCCGGTGAGGTCGTTTCATCTACGCTAAAGGTCTTTTTACCTCTTATTACCGACACTGTTTTTCATGAGTGGATAAAGACATATCCCGAGGAAACCTACGAGCACATACGCATGGGGGCACTGCTATATACGGTGAAAAGCCCGTGCATACTTAAAGATGTATCAGAAAGTGGGATACGCAGGCTTGTAGAAGTTGCCCCTGATGACATTGTGTTTGAGATTATTAGGCGTGCCTATGTAGAGTGTAGAGATATGGCCGGTCGTGTTATTGATATCTATGCAGATATACACAGCCTGCGCCCCTCAGAGGTTATGCTTCGTGCCGGTCTTGTGTCTGGTAGCTGATATCAAAGATATCGGTAACATCTACCCTGAGTGTCTTTGCTATAGCCAGTGCCACACGTGGGCTGGCATTTCTTCTTCCACTCATCATGTTGTACATATGCGTTGGTGAGATACCCGAGTGAAGGGCTACACCGTATATTGTGAGCCCTCTACGGGTGGTGTGCTTTAGCACTGCCTCTGACTTCATCATAATTTTCATCTTTCTCAATGTTATCACCTCCGCATATATTATTGTATACAAAATTATATCTTTTACTTTCAGAGTATCATATTATATAGGAAGGTTGTTTGTTGGTACTGGGTTTTTTCCTATTAGGGTGTTGAAAAAAGTCTTGTTGTGTGTGGTGTGAGATGTATACTAAACATATGGGGAAGATTGGAAGTATTCTAAAGGCTATTAAGAGGTATAAAACGGCTAGATATGTATGGGGATATCTTATTTTTTCATTGATTTTGTCCCTTTATTTTGTATTCAAATCTGAAAACACGAATTGGGTGTTTACCTATACCGTTCCCTTTATATTTATGGCACTTGCCATGGGTTATGTCTCTTATAGAGTGTATATGCATACAAAAGAGTATCTAATACACTTTTATAAGGAAGCAGCCACAAATATTAATACGGTTGTTGCCGATGTGGGTAAGCCGTATAGAAGGGGGGCCTTGTATCAGCCTCAGATGATAGAAGATATTGTTGAAGGTAACGATGTTTATAAAATATACTCTGCTTTTCTTACCCGTAGCCGGGTTCCGTCTAATATATACGAGCACATGATTAAATATGAATCTGTTGGTGAATATGTGTTTTGGGGTACTTTTCTTGATATGGTGAAAGCAGGTATTGTTGTTACCAATAATATACCCGAAGGCGATGGTGACATTATTCTATATGTCAAAAAGTGCGATGGTATCTCTCTTGTTTTAGATGAAGTATGTGATGTTTTGAAGAAGGCATCGGTTAGAGAAAAGTCTGAGATTTCCTATGATAAAGAGATATATAAATGTGCTCTGCATCTATCCACAATGGAAAAGTATCTATCAGAGGTTGATATTAATCTCAATGTGGATGGTGAGCGTATGCCTATCACCCGTGTTCAACATATTAGTATTTTACTTTATAATCATCTCATTGCCGAATTTACTCCGCCCAAGCCCTTTGACAAGTATCCCCCATTTACATTGCCTAGACGGGCATCATTGGTAGTGGATAAGTATAAATCTACATATTCTTTATCTTATTTCATGTCTACACTGGCGTGGGCTATTCCTTACTTTGGGCTAACATACTTTGCCTTTCTTGCTGCCATTGTGGGTTTTTCGGTAGCGTATCTCTATGTACCATCTGGTATATATCATCCTTCTATTCCATGGTATAACCGTTTTCGTGTATGGCAATATATGAGGAAAAAGGTTTCTGGTATTTATCCAGAACATATGTCTACACGTGATGCTATTTCATATGTCACCTCTTTTCCCGATGAGGCCGATCATTTCCTCCTTGCTACCTATATTGGGGTTGTTAACATAGGTGTGTGAAATAAGTTTATCACCTCTCAAAGTTTTGTAAAATGTAGTAGGGATACTTTCCCGTCAGTTTTTTCTATGGAGGTGTATTGGTGTGAAAAGATTGTCGAGACTGTTATTCTTTGTTGTTGTTTTTATTGTCTTGTCAATGATACTGACAGCCTGTGGTCCCGCTTCCAACAACTCTGCTTCAAATGGTAATTCTCAGACAACGGAGGCAAATTCTAGTAAAGAAGAAAGCCAATCTAGTGGGGCTTCTGCTATTAGTATTAATAAGTGTACAGCGGAAGGTGCATATGCTCCTTTGAAACTGTGGATGGCTAACCATTTCCCTCAAAAGTTTGCTTCTATAGGCAAAGACTATTCTTGCTATGTACAGTATATGTATGTTGGTGCTGGCGGCTTTGTAGGTGGATTGTATTTACCTGACCTTCCTGCAGATGTTAGGGCTGAAGAAGTACTTACTGCTTTTGGACTACCCACCGACAATGATAACTATACTTACTTTACCGCTGAACATATTTTGTTTTTGTCTGTTGAAGATATAGATAGCATAGGTTACGACCTGAAAAGTGCTATAGAAGATAGCGAAAATAGTGGTCTGATAGGTTTTTACCAGTATGCTATAGAGAACATACCTGGTACGCTGGCATCTTTAGATAGCTTTTATATCACTATTCCATACAGGGGTAATGAAACAGCACCGGGAAGTGCCGATGAGCCGTCCAATCTGTATAAGGGCACATTTTTTAGAAGTAAGTTGTCATATGATCTTAGCAGTTTTAATGGTGATGCTGTTTCCTACATATACGATCTATTTAAGCATGCCGGTGTCGATATTGACAAAGATTACATTGGGTGTGATGGAGATGCTTGCTATTACACATACGATGAAGATGGTAAGGTGTTGTATATAGCTATCAACAATGGTCCGCCGAAGAACTTAGAGATTTATATAGCCGGTCCTTGGAAGATGGCGATAGGAGAGAACATGTCTTCTGAAAGTGGTCAGGAAAGAAAAGGAGAAGATAATGCTAAACAGTCTTCAGATTCTAATCAGACCAAGGCCGTGTTTTCTGATGTCATCAATCATGTTCTTGACTATGTAGCATCCCCTGAGTGGGCAGATGTTGCGAGACACTTTAAAGCTACCTATCTTCTGCTAACCGATACCGGTGTAGATGGTTTTGAAAATTTCCCCGAAGATGAAGAGGCCCTATGCTTTGATATATCAGGTGCCGGCGAAGATGAGGTAAAGGCATATCTAGAGGAGAAAGGCCTTGATGGAGAGGTCCATTCTCTTGAGGGTGGAGATGTCAGGGTGTGTACAGCTCCCAAGGTAGGGCTCACCGATTATATCGATGATATACCTGCTGAGGGACCATTTGAGATTTACAAGCAATTTATGGAAGAGCTATATGGCGACCTTGGTGTTCACTATGGGTGGGCTACGGAGATGGCATTTATAGACATGCATCAGGAAGAGGTAGGCCATGTTATCTACTTTGGTAACGACCTAAGAGACAAGGAAGACGACTATACAGAGAAGGGTATGAGGGCCTTTATAAAGACTGTTGTCAATGAAGCATTTGGCGTCAATGTGTCAGATGATGACATCTATAAGGATACCAACGATGATGGTAGTGTAGATGTCTACTATGTTGGGCAGAAGGATGGCTATGACTATATTTTCCTTGCAGAAGATGAGAATGCCGATGGTCAGTATGATAGCCTTATGTTCTATGTAAAAGCATCAGAAGACAAAGGTATCTAAATAGGAAGGGGGCTATAAGCCCCCTTCTTCTCTTTTATAGTTCGAAGTTGTCTAAAAAGTTTTCCTCTTGTGAAGGCTACATGTTGTTACTGTATTCCTCTTTCAGTAATTTCACTAGTTTCTTAATGCTTTTTCCCTCTCCAGCGTCAGTTCATAGACCTTTTCTAAAGGATCGTTTCCTGTGGCATTATCATTGTTCGAGTTATTGAATAAATCTAATTCATAGGATAAACCATATTATCATCCTGTTTGTGGCTGTTATACAAACAAGGGCTACCCCTCTTTTGTGGTGGGCACACTATGAACCACCCAACCGGTAGCAGTCTCTTCCTTGTCTACTGGCCGAATACACTACTTTGTTGGTTGCCTCTTTCTATCTCTGTGTTGGCTTGTACTTATTGACTAAGTGAAACTGGCGATACCCACCAGCTATTTTGCCGGCCATATGTCCCACTTTATTATGACTTTGCCTTTTCAGCCCTTACTTTCTGCTGCCCGGTTTGATTGCCGGTATACCCTGTTTACACAGAGGGCAGTTTTCAGGTTCATACACAGGAAAGTCAAGCTTGATAAGGTAGTGGTATGGTACGCCAAAGTCTACATTCTGCCCCCTATACACAATAGATGCCACGGCTACCACATCGGCACCATGTTCTCTTAGCACCTGTATAACCTCCTTGACAGAGCCACCTGTTGTGACGACATCTTCAACAACGGCAACCTTTTCGCCGGGTGAGACTGTGAAACCCCTTCTGAGGGCCATCTTGCCCGTATCTTTCTCCCTCTCCGCAAAGATATTTCTTATTCCCAGATACTTGGCTGTACTGTATGCCAGATGAATACCGCCCATGGCAGGTCCCACAATAGTTTGGGGACTGTACTTCATGATGAGCTGTGCCACCATGGCACCTACGGTGTCGCCAATAGATGGATTTTCAAACAGCCTTGCACATTGCACATAGTACTCAGAATGTTTGCCAGAAGAGAGTATAAAATGCCCTTTTTGCAGTGCGCCGGTCTCTTCAAGAAGCTTTTTAATAACAGTTTCCATATCCGTCCCTCCCTACACCCAATGAGTCTTTAATCTTCTGCATCTTAACACGGGGATTTTCAGATAGATACACTTCTCTACCTATAACGAGATAGTCTGCTATGCACTTTACATCTTCTACAGAAACGACATCTTTTTGATCTCCTGCGGGTATCTCCATGCGTATACCGGGCACAAGAAAGGCGGCATCTTTCAGCTTGTCTCTTAGTGCTATAGCCCACTGTCCGGGTAAAACAAAGTCGAGCTCTATCTCATACAGCTTCTGTATGGTATCCATGTAATCTTCCAGCGTGCCCGGTATAGATGTCAGCTTAACAACGGCAAAGACATGCTTGTCTGTTGCCTGCCGTGCAGCCTTCATGGCCTCAAGTCCCGATGCAGAGTGCACGGTGAAACCTATAATGGCCTCATGGTCCCAAGATTTGATAGAGCGTTCTATAGTTGATGGGATATCTACAAATTTTAAATCCAAAATGACCTTTAGTCCCCTGTCTGCCAAGGCTGAAATGATACCCTTACCATTGACCGCCAGATTGTGGCCCACCTTGACAACGGCAAAACTGCCGTGCGTGTCGATAAAATGCAGTGGGTCTTTCATGTCAAGACTCAGTACCGGTGTATTCATATTGCATCCCCCCTCACTATCTATTGTAAAACACCCCAGTGAAGTAGCCTTCACTTTAGCATCCGTGTGTTAAATTCGTATTTTGTCTTGTTAACCATCTAAAATTGTCACATTGAAACTTTCTATATGCCCTTTAATGTGACAAAAAATACCTCTAACATGACACAAAAACTCCTATCGTGACAATTTGTCACGATGATTTGTCAGATAAGCCCTCATGTATATCACCAATAATTGATGGATTTTTAAATAGGGCCGAGCCTATCTGAACGGCATTTGCACCTACCTCAAGGTAGTCTTTGACATCGCCCGGTGCATACACACCACCTGATGCCATGATAAACATATCCCCGTGTCTCTGTCTGACCTCATATACAGCCCTCATGCCAATGGGTTTTAGCACAGCACCGGATATGCCTCCCCTGAGATAGCCGTCATGTGTTTTCACAATACCCCTGATGGTGTTAATCAGTGTGATGCCGTTCCAACCTGTGTCTTTCACCATCTCTGATGCCTGCTCTACAAATATGCCCTCTATGCCAAACTTGGCTATGAGGAATGTGTCTTTCAGTATATCCCTGATAGATACCATAATGTCTTTTAGCACCATTCTATCTGAGACAATGGCAAGCCCTCCTGCTTCCACATTGGGACACGAGAAGTTGTATTCCACAGCTATGAATCTATCTATGATGGGAAGAGCCCGCCTTGCTATCTCCTTATACTCATCTGGAGAGTCTCCACCAAGGGAGAGTATTACAGGTACCCTGTCAAAGAGGTGGTCGTATTTGCCAGCCACGGTATCTTCTACAAAGGTGTCTATGCCTGGGTTTTCAAGGCCTATACGGTTAATGACAAAGTCTTTCCCTGCCCTAATCCTCGGAGGTGTGGCCCCCTCTTTGTGGTGTAGTGTAATGGTTTTCAGTATATACGCACCCAAAGCTTTAGGATCTATAAACTCCATATACTCACCCATGCCACCGGGGCCAGATGCTACGACCAGCGGGCTTCTGAGATTTAAAACCATATTTCATCACCTCTGAATATGGGGCCATCGGTGCACACATGCTTGATGCCGTCTTTTGTCTGAATAGCACAACCTTTGCATGCACCAATGCCACATGCCATGTACTCTTCAAGGGACACAAAGACACCCTCTCCTACGGTGTCGTATACAAACTTTTCCATGCCCCGTGAACCGTTGACAACATAGTAGTCGTAGTGTCCTTTTATCTCTCTGATCTTGTCTGCAAATGCACTATCACCTATGACATAGGTAAAGGGTATATCTGTGAGTATCTCTTTGCGGGAGCCAAGCAAAACATCGGTGCCATATACCCTGAACATGCTGCAACCAAATGTCAAACTGGCCGGTGAGACAATGGTTATGCCTTTGCCCTGTGGTGGTATAAATGGTTTACCCAGCGGGTAGTGTGCCTTTAGCACCGACTGGTTGACAATCCACCTTGTGCCTTTACCCTTCACCTGTATGGCAAGGGCGGTGTCTTCACCAAAGTAGCCCAGTATAAAGGGTTTGCGGGTTGCCATAGGATTTTCTATCATAATAAACTGTCCCGGTATGAAGTCTATATGTTCTCTTAGCACCAGTATATATGTGTCGTCTGTGAGCTTAAATCTCTTTTTTATGTGTATGGTCTTGTTTTCCCACCTATGCATGTTTACACCTCCAGAAACTGCCCGTCCCAATATCTCCATGTGCCACCAATCTTTACACCAACAACTTTGCCCCCCAGTGTCATACCCTCAAATGCCGTATTTTTCCCAAGAGAGGCAAACTCCTTGCTATCCACAGTGAATGTGGCCTTTGGGTCTATAACAACCATGTTCTCTGGCATGGGGGGAATATCTACCCCCAATATCTTGGCAGGTTTTACCGTTAGCATATTTACCACCGTGTGTATGTCTCCAAGTGCTGTGTAAAATGCCGAAAATGCTACCTCTATATGTGAAGAGCCATAGGGTGCTTTCTCATAGTTTTCAGGTTTAGGTGGATGTGGTGCATGGTCTGTTGCCAGCACATCAATGAGCCCTTTCTTTGTCATGTCAATGAGTGTTTTTCTATCCTTTTCTGGTGCCAGTGGCGGGTTTATCTTCATGTTGGGAGTGCTTATGTCCTCAGCCGACAGAAGCAAATGGTGTGGTGTGATTTCAGATGTAACACTGGCATACTTCTTCAGATGCTGTATGGTCTGTACTGTGTGGGATGATGTGATGTGCTGTATATGAAATCTGCTCCAGCCCGCCTCTATGCCCAGCATCACCGTACGGAATACGGCTATAGATTCACTACGTAGTGGCCTATACGATGGGTAAGGTGCCCCGGGGTAAAACATGCCCTCTATCTCATATATCTGGCTGTGGTCCATCAGTAGCCTTGGGGTATGAGTGTTTAGAGCGTACCACAGCTGTTCTGCGGTGTACTCCAGCCCATCGGTGGAATATGCCACACCCATAGATGTATCTTCTCCAAACAAGCTGGCGGTGAAGATAAACTTGACGGGATATCCCTGTGAGGCCCTCTTGTGTATTTCAATGGTAGATGCCCTTTCCAGTCGTGGCTTGGTGTTGGGTTGAATAGTGCATATGCCGAATCCACCCTTTAGGCATGCCTCCCCAAGGGTGTCGTAGCCCTCAAACTGGGGATATCTCACATGGGTGTGCATATCTAAAAAAAGAGGGACTCCTAAGAGTCCCTCACCACTGCCATGGGGTGTAGGTATATCTGCTGTATACTCTGTCTTTTTTATGGGATCGTAGAGTTTCATGAGCCAACCACCCTTTCAAGCACAGCCATACGGGAGTAGACCCCGTTTTTCACCTGCTGCAGAATAAGGGAGCGTTCAGAGTACACAATGTTATCTGATACCTCTATATTTCTGTTGAAAGGTCCAGGATGCATGAGCACGGCGTGTTCTGGTGCCATTTTTATGGTCTTGTGGTTGATTTGGTATCTCCTGAAAAACTCATCTATGTTGATTGGTAGTTTCTCTATTCTCTCCTTTTGCACCCTAAGAGCATATACAACATCTACACCATCTAGGGCCTCTTCAAGACTGTCGGTGATAAGCTCTACACCATCATATCTTGCAGGAACAAACTCTTTAGGTCCGCAGAAACGCACTTTTCCTCCAAACATGAGAAGCCCTTGGGTGAGTGAGTTTGCCACACGGGAGTGGAGTATGTCTCCTACAATGGCAACCTTGAGGTCTAGTCTTCCAAAGTGCTCATACATAGTGGTGAGGTCAAGTAGTGCTTGGGTGGGGTGCTGGTTGGTGCCATCTCCACCGTTGATAATAGGTACCTTTACATAGTTTTTCCATTCCATAGGTGCCCCGTTTCTCCTTACCCTGACAACGAAGGCATCAATATCCATTGCTTCAAGAGTCAGTAGTGTATCGATGTCTGTTTCTCCCTTTTGTATGGCAGACACAGATGCTATGAAGTCTATAACCTTGCCTCCCAATCCCTTGATAGCCCTGTGAAAAGAGAGCTTTGTGCGGGTAGAAGGCTCAAAGAATGCTGTGACAATAAATTTTCCGTCCAGTATCTGAGGCTGCTTCTTCATCTTTTTAAACTCCAGTGCCCTGTTGATGATACCCATAATATCGTCTCTGCTAAGGTCTGTGATACTCAGAAGATCCATGAAAATCCCCCCTTATAACCGTGTTTTTCGGCCAAAAAAAAAAGGGAGCCGTAAAGGCTCCCAAAGACCAGAGGATGCACCGCAGTGATGGATATCTTTAATTTCCCCCCGCTTGCTCGCATCATTGTCTTTCGCATCCCCCTAATAAACCCCCAAGTTTTTTCTTATTATATCCACGAAATGCAAAATGTGTGTTAAGAAAAAATTTTGTCTATGTGGTATTTTTTGAGGGTTTTCCGTGCTATAATAATCTCCTACCCCAAAAATCTTATAGTATGCAAAATATTGCCCTCTGATATTTTTGGCGGAAGATGTTATTTTATCATATGGGTACCTTGCGGACCAAGTGTTTTATGCATTAAGAAGTTTCATCTCTATAAAATATGCAAGTTTTTAGAATAGTTAAGTATAAGTTTTGAGCATGTTGTGCTTGAAGGATCATTTATAAGACAATCCCTTGAGTATGGTTGTTCAATATTTATCTTTCCTGTTTTTCTCTTTTATAACCTCTTCAAAGGCCTCTACAACCTTGGGGTCAAAGTGAGAACCGGCCCCTTTCTTAATTTCCTGTATGGCCTTGTCAGATGACCAAGGTTTCTTATAGGGTCTTTCAGAAATAAGGGCATCGTAGACATCAATGATGGCAAAGATACGAGCTTCAAGGGGGATATCTTCACCCTTGAGGCCATGGACATAACCGGAGCCATCCCACTTTTCATGGTGGTATAGAACAACATTCTTGGTAGTTTCAGAGAGACCCTCAATATGCTTGATGAGGTTGTAGCCGTGAATAACATGAGACTTGATAACCTCAAATTCTTCAGGGGAGAGTTTACCGGGTTTGAGAAGAATTTTGTCAGGGATAGCAAGCTTACCGATATCGTGTAGGTAAGCGCCCCAAACAATACCCTTGATATCTGTAAATCCAAGTTTTTGAGCGAGGAGGCGGGTAAGGTTAGCAGTGCGTTCAGTGTGTCCCTTAGTTTCAATATCTCTGACCTCAAGGGCTTTACCGAGGAGTTTCAAAGTTTCCTCTTGAGTTTTGTAGATAGCCCTGAGGTAAGAGAGGTTTTTCATATAGACAGTAGCGCCGCTGAGGATAGACTTGATATAGCTGATATCGATATCACTCCAAGGTAGATCTCTGGCCATAGCGACGTAGATGGTGAAGGAATGTTTATCTGTTTGGACGGTGTAAGGAATAAGGAGTAGGCAGAAGTTTGATCCTGTGTATGTTATTTGATTGTTTTCTAACATTTCCAATGTTTTTTCTTTAAGTATCCTTTCCATGTCTTCATCAAGCTCTGATTCTATATGTTCAAAGTTGTCAGAGAAGATATAGGTCCATTTAGGTGAGAGTATATGTTTTCCTTCTCTCAGCACATCTATAAATATGTTTTCTAATGCCTCCTGAGGAGATGCTGTTTTGGATATGCTATCTGTTGCCATGGCGTCAGATAGGTGATGCAGCTCTGTTATTATGTTTTCTCTTTGTTTGGCTCTTAACTTTTCCTCGAGTATGCTGTAGGCACTTACGAGGTACATGCTAAGCTTTTTCGCTATAAAAATATCATTTTCGTTGAATGCTACAGGTGAACTGAAACTGTCAAGATTTATGAATAAAACAATCTTTCCATCGTGGACAATGGGTATTGTCATGGTGGATCTTATTTGCCTTGTTTTGGGGCTAATTTGGGCTATTTTGTCTGTTTTGATTATTTCTCTTACGAGTTTTTCTGTTAGTGTTCTGGGAATACCCCTTTTAAGGTCTTCCTCGCCGTAGTGGTACCAGTGTAAGATGACATCTTTATCAAATGGTGGAATATTTAAAAGATAGTCTTCAAAGCCATGTATAGCTATGATTTTGAAACCCATAGGTGTTTCCGCCAGTAGTGAACCTCCCTCTGCGGATGGTATGGCATTGACCATATTCTCTAAATGCTTGCTGTAAAATTTGTTTGGAGAAGACACATTTCCCAGAGCCTCATGGATGATAGTTTCTCCTATCATTTCTACCTTTTCAGTGTCTTTGAGAAGTTTTGTTGCGTTGTATATATCCAGTATGTACCCAAATCTCAACGATAGGTCGTGTGCTATTTCCAACTCTTTTTCTCCAAATGGTAGGTTTCTTCTATGTAATACAACAAAGCCCTTTATATTATTGGTGCTCTCCAGTATCTGAGTGTCGGGTATAAGAGGGATAATTATGTAGCTATCTGCATCTGTAATTTCTCTATCTCCAAATGGTATTACCCCGTGTGGAATCATGGAAGGACCATTGATATAATAGGGTTTTTTAGTCCTTGCGCTGTGTCCTATTAATCCTTCGTGTTCTGGTATTTCATCGTGAAGATACCTTTTATAGTAGCCTTCGGCGACGGTGACATGTAATCTGTGCCCGTGTTCTATATGTCTAATAAAAGCGTATCCTTCTATTCTTTCAAAAGAATTTGCTATGATACGAGATATTTCTTTTTCGACATCTTCTATGGTGGCCTTATTTATCAGGTTGTTGAGTAATTTTCTCCATGTGTCATATCTAAAGTTTTTTAATTCTTCTAACATACAGATCTTCCTTTCTTACTAAATATTACAACAAGAATGAACGATAATTGTGAACAAGAAGAAGGGTAGAAGATAGGGTTGTGTTATTTCTTTTCCTTGACAACCTCTTCAAAGGCCTCTACAACCTTGGGGTCAAAGTGGGAACCAGCAGAGCGTTTAATTTCCTGTATAGCCTCATCATGGGACCAAGGTTTCTTATAGGGTCTTTCAGAGATAAGGGCATCATAGACATCAACAACGGCAAAGATACGAGCTTCAAGGGGGATATCTTCACCCTTGAGGCCATTGACATAACCGGATCCATCCCACTTTTCATGGTGGTATAGAACAACATTCTTGGTAGTTTCAGAGAGACCCTCAATATGCTTGATGAGGTTGTAGCCATGAACGACATGGGACTTGATAACCTCAAACTCCTCAGGTGTAAGTTTACCGGGTTTGAGAAGAATCTTGTCAGGGATAGCAAGCTTACCGATATCGTGTAGGTAGGCGCCCCAGACGATACCCTTGATATCTGTAAATCCAAGTTTTTGGGCGAGTAGGCGGGTAAGGTTAGCAGTGCGTTCAGTATGGCCCTTAGTTTCAATGTCTCTAGCCTCTAGAACTTTCCCCAACATTTTCAAGGTTTCTTCCTGGGTAGTATTTATCGTTTTAAGGTACATAAGATTTTTGCCGTATATTGTGATACTACTGATTGTGGAGTTAATATAGTTTAAAGCAATACTGCTCCATGGTAGTTCTCTTGTTAGAGCGATGTATAAAGAGACATGTAGATTTTTCTTTAATGGTATGTTTTTGTGGATAATAAGTAGATTTTTTCCGTGAAAAGTGCCTATGGCATATTTATTTAGTTTTATGTAAGGAATAAGATTGGTTATATGTTCTTTGAGTTCTCTAATAATTTCTTCTTTTGTATCATCGGGGAAGGCGATAATTCTATCAGACTCTTCTGCCCATATCATTACAATATGGGGATTCAGGATAGATATATTGTTTATGAATAAATCTAACATTGTCTGATCTACGTTCTCTAAGTTTTGATTTTTTTGCGATTGTGCTAAACTAGCTGACATTTCATTCGTTTGTGCAATGATTATTTCTCTTTTTTCTACTTTCTCTTTTAGTATCAGTATTTGATGGCAAGCTACTAGATAAGATGCTAACTTTTGCCCAAGAATAATATCGTTATCGTCGAATGCAGAAGGGGAATCAAAGTTTTCTAAATTGATAAATAATACTACTTCTTTATTGTGTACTATTGGTATACCCAGGGATACTTGTATCTCTTTGGTTAAAGGACTTGTTTTTGCTACTATATCTGTTTGTACAATCTCTTTTATTTTCTCTCTTGTAAGGATTCGTGGTATGCCATCTCTCATACGCTTATTGCCATAATAGTACCATTTGACATGATTTTGTCTAGGAATTGGTGGAAGTTGAAAAAGTTTTTTTGTATATCCACTAATAGCAAGATATTTGAAACCTGCTGGGGTTTCTATTAAAGTAGAACCTGCTTGAGCATTAGGTATAAGATTTATAATATTATCGATGTTACGCGTAAAAAAGTCGTATACAGAACCTCTGTAGTCTGTGGCTTCTTTTATAAGTTGTTCACCGAATGTGCTAATTTCATTTCCATATATTAGTAGTTTTGTGCTGTCAAATACATCGAAAAGAGTACCATATTCCTTGCTAAGAGTGTTAGTAAGTTGAAGTTCGTCTTTGCTGAATTGTTGATTAGTTCTTTGTATAACTACATATCCTTTAAGGTTATGTGGTTGAGGAGTTATAGGGTTTTCTGAAACTATAGGGATAATTAGTATTTCTTCCGTTAATCCTATCTGTTTAAAGTATGGTTCTAATATGGAAGGAATAGGTGTTTTGCTATTAATAATTATCGATTTGGTTAAAGATGTAATTATGCTGTCGGGGTTTTCAATCTCAGTATATAAAGCGTTTTTCAGATAGCCTAATGCTGCTGTTATCATAAGCGTTTTTGCGCTATTAATAAATCGAATGAACGCAGCACCGTCTACAGGTTGAAAGTTATGAATAATTCTTTGGAGGGCAAAAACCTCGAAATCTGAACGTGTTTTGTTTTTAATATTTTCGTTGACAAAACTGTTCCATTTATCTTGAGAAAATCCTATTAACTTTTCCATGCATTTATTATACAACTTGTAATTGTTTATACCGATATAATTTAGTGAGTTTACGTTCTAAATATGTTCCCTTTTCTTAATAACCTCTTCAAAGGCCTCTACAACCTTGGGGTCAAAGTGAGAACCGGCCCCTTTCTTAATTTCCTGTATGGCCTTGTCAGATGACCAAGGTTTCTTATAGGGTCTTTCAGAAATAAGGGCATCGTAGACATCAATGATGGCAAAGATACGGGCTTCAAGGGGGATATCTTCACCCTTGAGGCCATGGACATAACCGGAGCCATCCCACTTTTCATGGTGGTATAGAACAACATTCTTGGTAGTTTCAGAGAGACCCTCAATATGCTTGATAAGGTTGTAGCCATGAACGACATGGGACTTGATAACCTCAAACTCCTCAGGTGTAAGTTTACCGGGTTTGAGAAGAATTTTATCGGGGATAGCAAGCTTACCGATATCGTGGAGGTAGGCGCCCCAAACAATACCCTTGATATCTGTAAATCCAAGTTTTTGAGCGAGGAGGCGGGTAAGGTTAGCAGTGCGTTCAGTGTGTCCCTTAGTTTCAATATCTCTGACCTCAAGGGCTTTACCGAGGAGTTTCAAAGTTTCCTCTTGAGTTTTGTAGATAGCCCTGAGGTAAGAGAGGTTTTTCATATAGACAGTAGCGCCGCTGAGGATAGACTTGATATAGCTGATATCGATATCACTCCAAGGTAGATCTCTGGCCATAGCGACGTAGATGGTGAAGGAATGTTTATCTGTTTGGACGGTGTAGGGGATAAGGAGTAGGCTAAGGTTTTCACATGTGCAGAGGGTCTTGTTTTCTTTGAGCATCTTGTTTATTCTCTCTTTGAGCTTTTGCTGTTTTTCTTCATCAAGGTCTGATTCTATGTATTCGAAACTGTCGGAAAAGATGTATGTCCACTGAGGGGACAGTATTTTTTTGCCTTCCTTGAGTACATCGACAAAGACACTTTCCAGTGTTTCTTGGGTAGATGCCGTTTTAGATATGGCACCTGTGGCCATGGCATCTGATAGATAGTGAAGCTCATTGATAATGTTTGCCCTCTGGGTGGCCCTTAGTTTTTCCTCAAGTATGCTATATGCACTGGCAAGATACATGCTGAGTTTCTTGGCAAGAAATACATCATTTTCGTCGAATGCTGCAGGAGATGTAAAGTTGTCAAGGTTGAGAAATAGCACGACTTTGCCATCGTGAACAACGGGTATGGCCATAGTCGACATAATAATACGGGTTTTGGGACTATCATTGGCGACTTTGTCATAGGCTATGATGGCTTCTATCTGTTTTCTGGTAAGAATACGGGGAACACCCTTCCTAAGATTCTCTTCACCGTAATGATACCAGTTTAAGTGACATTCTTTATCAAGTGGTGGAATGGCGAGTAGTTCTGGTTCAAATCCGTGTATGGCCAAGAATTTGAAACCCATTGGTGTTTCTGTCAGTAGAGAACCACCTTCTGCCGATGGAATGGCTTCTACAATGCTTTCAAGGTGCTTACTATAAAACTCATATGGAGATGATACACTGCCCAGTGCTTCATGTATAATTGACTCTCCTAACTTTTCTATCTTCTCTACCTCTTTAATTAGCTTGGTGGCATTGTATATATCTAAAATGTAACCGAATCTCTTAGAAAGCACTTGGGCTTTTGTTAAGTCATCATCGGTAAATGGAAGGGCTTTACGGTGTAATACAACAATCCCTTTAACAAGGTTGGTGTCTGTTAGGACCTGTCTATTGGGCACAAGGGGAATAATCATATAGCTGTCTCTGTCTGTAATAGTGCGTTTTCCATAGGGTTTGACACCGGCTGGTATCATGGATGGTCCGTTCACATAATAGGGTTGCAATGTTTTAAGGCTGTATCCTATAAGCCCTTCGTTTTCATCTACCTCATCGTGAAGATATATGCTGTAATAGCCCTCTCCTACTGTGACATGTAGTCTATGACCGTGGGCTATATACCTGACAAATGTATAGCCATCTACTTTTTCAAAAGCACTACCAATAGCAGAGGCGATTTCTCTCTCTGCTTTTTCTTTTATAAGATGATTGATAAGGTCATCAAGTATGCTTTCCCATACTTCGTATCGGAAATTTTTTAGTTCCCTAAACATGTAATCCTCCCTTCCCTCTAAATTACTGTAGCACATATACCAGTTGAGGTGGATTATTATACTATATGTTGAGTGTTTGTAGGTATTGGGGTATTATTTTCAGGAAGACTTGGACAATTTGGGGATCAAAATGGGTACCGGCATTTTTCTCTATCTCTTTCATGGCTTCTTCGGGAGACCAAGGATTTTTATAAGGTCTTTCGGAGATGAGGGCGTCAAAAACATCGACAACGGCAAATATACGAGCCTCAAGTGGTATGTTTTCACCACCTATGCCTCTCATATAACCTGTACCGTCCCATCGTTCGTGGTGATATAGCACAACATTTTTTGTTGTCTCAGGTAATCCTTTTATGTTCCTGATAAGGTCATATCCATATATCACATGCCTCTTAATAATGTCAAACTCCTCTCTTGTTAGTCTATCTGGTTTCAGCAGTATCCTATCGGGTATGGCTATCTTGCCTATATCGTGTATGTAGGCTCCCCACATAATACCTTTCATATCTTTAAAGCCCATATGTTTGGCAAGAATTTTGGTCAGTAGGGCTGTGCGCTCCGTATGGCCCTTGGTTTCGATGTCACGCATTTCCAGTGCCTTGCCTAGCATTTTCAATGTTTCTTCTTGGGTTTTACCTATAGCCCTCAGGTATAAGATGTTTTTCAGGTATATAATGGCAGAATTGATAATGGAGAATATGTAATCAAGATCGGCTCTGCTCCATATATCCTCTCGGGTTAGGGCAATGAAAATATTGATGTGTTCATTATCAGCAAGTATGTCTTTATGTACAATGAGAAGATTGTATTTACCGTGTATGCCGATGGCATATCTGTTGATTTTAGCAATGGGGATAAGGGTAAGCACTTTTTTTTGGAGCTTTTCGTCTTTTTCTCCTATAAATAGTGGTCTGTCTATGTATTTTTCCCTTATGAAAACAATAGTATGTGGTTTTAATATTTCAAGACCATCTGTTACCACATCGATGAATATTTTTCTGATGGAAGAGTTTTCATTTTTATGCTCTTCATTGGATAGTCTTTCAGCAAGGTTATTTAGCCGTGATATGACAATATCTCTCTTCTCTATACGGACACGGTCCATGAGTATCTCATAGGCTGCAGTGAAATATGTTCCCATCTGCTTTGCCAACTCTATGTCTGTATCATCAAATGCCACAGGTGAAGAGAAACTATCAAGGTTGATAAACAGTACGACACGACCTCTTCCAACAATGGGGATACCAAGTGATGATTGTATACGCTGTGTGTTCTTGCTCTCTTTGGCCACAACATCCTCTTTCATAAGGGCTTGTATTACTGATGGTGTCAGTATACGAGGAATTCCCTGTCGCATTTTATTCTCACCATAGTAGTACCACCTTAGATGGTTTTTCCTGCTTATGGGAGGCATGTCAAGAAGTCCTTTGGGATATCCTGACACGGCAATAAATTTAAATCCACCGGGCACCTCTATAAGGAGGGAACCTGCCTCGGCACCGCCAATATATTGTATGGCTTTTTCAAGGTATGTGTTCATAAATTCTCTGATAGAGCGTATATTAGATGTGACATCTGTGATCATCTGTCTTCCCATCTCTTCTATATGTCTCATAGAAAACATGAGGTTTGTGGCATAGTAGATGTCTAAAAGGTATCCATAGTGTTCTGATAGCTGACGGGCACGGCTGACTTCTTCTTCTGTAAAATCTTTGTTTTTTCTGTGGAGTACGACAACTGCATGTATCTTGGTAGGATTGTATAGAAGTCCATGCTTTGGTATGAGGGGTATGACGAGAACCCTATCAACTTCTGTGAATGAATCTCCATATATGGTTATACCTACAGGAATTTCGTGAAATGAATTAACCGCATAGACCTTTCTGTGGATGAGCCCATAACCGGAGAGCCCTTCGGTTCGGCTGAGCTGATGATGAAGATATTTACTATATGTGCCATGGGCTGCAGTGACATAGAGCATGTCGGCGCTTTCGACATTTCTTGAGATAACACAGCCGTCAATATCATCAAAGGCATTTTCTATCTGTGTCAGTACAAAGTCCTCTATCTCCTGCCTGCTTTTGCCCTTAATAAGATTGTTAAATATATATTCCCAGTTTTTATGTGAAAAGACATCTTCTATATTTTCCATAGCTCCCCTTTATCATTGTAAACCTTGGGGTTAGTGGAAAGATATATAAATTTACTTTACTTATTGGAGTGTAAGGCGGCAAAGTCTTCAAGCATATGTTTGTTTGCTATGAGGTCCATAAATGTCTCGGCAATATAGGGGTCAAAGTGTTTGCCAGCCTCTTTTTCTATGTGGGACAGGGCTTTTTCTACGGGCCATGGCTCTTTATATGGACGTGGTGATGTTAGGGCATCAAAGACATCGACAACGGCAAAGATTCGAGCCTCAAACGGAATGTCTTCACCTGCTAAACCTTCAAGATATCCTGTGCCGTTCCATTTTTCATGGTGATATCTAATGACATTGAGGGTTGTCTCTGGGATGCCCTTTATGCCTTTAACAAGCTGATAGCCATAGATAACATGTTTTTTCATAATTTCAAATTCTTCCTTGGTCAGCCTTCCCGGTTTAAGAAGTATATAGTCGGGTATGGCAATTTTTCCTACATCGTGAAGATATGCACCCCAGATAATGCCTTCAATATCTTTGAAACCGAGTGCTCTGGCAAGACGTTCTGTGTAATACGCTGTGCGTTCTGTATGTCCTTTGGTCTCCATGTCCCTAAATTCAAGAGCCTTGCCTAGCATAAGCATAGTTTCTTTTTGCATCTCTTTGATGTCGGAGAGATACTTGAGATTTTTTACAAATAGCATTGCAGAGTTGGCAGCAGATAGGAGGTATCTAACATCACTTTCTGTCCACACATCATTTTTTCGTACGGCCACTATGTATAAGTGATAGCGTTTGTGGTCAAACCAGAACATCTTGTGTATGGCAATGATGTGATACTCCTTGTAACTTCTGATTACATAGCTTCTTTCTACAGCTTCATCGATTGTAACTTCTATGACATCTTTTAATTCCTCTGGTAAATCTTCAATATGCCTATCAAGTGGAACTCCATCTTCTGTATATGCAAACTTGGTAAGGTATGGGTGGAATGTCATGACGGCGTTTTTCATAATAGACTTAAATTGATTGAATAGGCTTTCGGGGGTTAACCCACCGGTATTTTTAATGACACTGTTTATGTACCGTTCATCGGTGAGAGTTTCGGCAAACATTGTCAAATGTGCAAGGAGTAGTTCCTGTCTGTCTATCTTTTTCTGTCTGGTTATGAGTTCATATGACGAAGCAAGATAGGTTGCCATGGTTTGGGCAAGATATATATCCATATCATCAAACGCTGTAGGTGTTTCTAAGTTGTCAAGGTTAAGGAGCATGATAATCTCACCATCAACAACAACAGGTATGGCGAGATTGGCCTTAAGTTCCATTGTTTGTGGTTCCGCGTCTCCTATCTTACTAATTCTTCCCAGCACCTGTATTTCCTTGTCTGTGATAATACGAGGCATGCCAGCAAGCTGCTTTTCTTCACCGGCATGATACCAGCGGAGCTCTTCTTCTTTGCTTATAGGTGGTAAGGACAACAGTTTTTCTTTGTCATAACCTACCACGGCTAAAAACTTCATACCAATGGGAGTATTGACAAGAAGTGATGCCTTTTGTGCACCATCTATTATGGAAACAATGTCTCTGAGATATCTTTCAAGTATATTACCTGTTGGCTGAAAATGTCTAGAGAGGGTTCTCTTTAGCATCTCTGTACTGGTTCTTATTACTTCATCCCTTTTTTTGCAAAATATAGCACCTAAATAAAAGTAAAGTAGATTTCTATATTCTTCGACAACAGGGGTTATGGTTTTGATATCCTCTTCTGTAAATGATCTATCATTTCTGGCAATTACAATGACACCAGGTTTGATTTGTGGAGGAAGTACATTGGTTGTATCCCTTATGGGGATAAACATAAGATGATGTCCCATATCAAGGTAGGGGATAAATGGTAGTAAAGATTTATCGCATGGAATGTCTTTAAAAGTGTTTATGATGCATGGTCTTTCCGTTTGCAATACCTGATCTACAACGGTATCCTTTTTGTAGCTGTATTTAATGGGAAAAGTTTCAAATATACCCTGTTTGGCGGTGTAGTAGATGAGGCCAGCACTCTCTACATTCCTTATAAAAATACCACCGCTGAACTCTGGAAAATGCGACATAATACCAGAAAGGGTCTTCTCTTCGGCCTCTTTTCTATCTTTCATGTCGTAAATGGTATACAGAAACCGTTTAATATCTGTTAGTGTTTTACCTGTGTCATCCATATCACTATTATGATAACACTATTGCCTTCGTGTTGTTTACAATAAAGATACCATGCCATGAGGGAGGGAATGCACGTGATTTTACAAGGAGAAAAATGTACTTTGCGTCCTTTGATGAGAGATGATGCTAGGGTGCTTGCCCAGATGGTAAATAACCCCGAGGCGAGGGAGTATTTGCAGATGGTTTTTCCGATCAATGATATTACAGAGGAGAAATGGATAGAAAGGCTTTATAAGGGGTATCCCCAAAATGATATTGTCTACGGTATCGTGGTAGATGGCAGACTTGTTGGCACCGTTGGTCTTCATAACATCAACTGGACCAGTAGGCATGCTACATTTGGCATAGCCATATGGCTACCTGAATATTTTGGTAAGGGAATAGGTACAGAGGCGACAAAGCTTATGCTTGATTATGCCTTTGACTATCTGGGTATGCACCGCGTAAAGCTGGAGGTATATGAATACAACGAGCGGGCTATACATGTTTATAAGAAGCTAGGGTTTGTAGAGGAAGGCAGATGGAGAAAACAGAGATACCTGAAAGGTAAGTACTATGATGTTGTACTGATGGGTATCTTAAAAGAAGAGTGGCAGCAGAGGAGAGAATCTGGTATATTGTTGTAGTTTCTTGATTGATGTTATTGAAAAGCCTCTTTATTTGCTAAAGTTAATTACACTGTTGCTTACTTGTTTTACCTCTAACCAAATTGGCTTTATGTATGGTTGTTTTGTAGAGGACTTATTTTAAATGTTTATTTTTAAACTTTGTGTGCTATGGTGGGTGTATAGGAGGTGGAGTTTCTTGAAAAAACTTCTTACTATTTTGTTGGCGTTTGCCATTGTTTTAGGGTTTTCTATGACATTTGTAGCATGTTCTTCGGGTACCACTTCTCAAGGTGGGGAAGAGAGGTATGTCGAAGAAGATGATGGTGGCTCCGGCGGTGATGCCGAAGAAGGTGCCGATGAGAATGAGGGCGAAAACAAGGAAGATGAAAATAAAGATGAGCAGGAAGAGAAAGTTAGTATGCCATCGGCCGATGAGCTAATGGCATGGTCGAACTTCAAAGATGCCCTTGATCTCAGTGGCTACGAAAAGCTGATCCACTATACCTTGAGTGGCCTTGGTGTAGAAGATGGAACCATTGAAGCTGTGTCGTTTGCCATCAATGGAGGTCCTATGGATAAGCCAGAGCCGGCCTTTCTACTAACAATTGTTCCCAAAGGTGAGGTTAATGTAGATTTCTTGAAGTCTCTTGCAAATTATGTCAAGGAAAATTATGGTATAGAGGCGGGAGATGGTTTCTTGTATCTTGACAATGATATGTCTACAGCGGTGGAAGGTACCACGAAGGATTATTCTATGTACTATATGGCCATGTACGATAAGCAGAGAAAGGTTGTCATGATACACCTGAAGAAAAGGGCTTCTGCTGATACACCGTTTGGATTCCACTTTGACAAGATTCATGGTGAGCAGTGGGGATATATTTATCAGCTGGTATCAGCAGCTGGTATAGATGGCACCGAGGTTATTACCATTCCCCTCGTTGGTGGCAATATTCATAACAACGAGGGCGAGATTATGGTTACCCTGTCTAAGGTGTACCCCAGCGAAGAGGCCATGAAGAGTGCCATGAAGTCGTTTGCCGCTGCCTATGGTGGCGAGTATAGCGATATGGGGCCCATGGTGAGAGATGTGGAGTATAAGGGTATGAATGTAACCCTTTCACCGTCTATGGGCAAAGATGGAATGTATCCACTATCCATGATGATTTATTTCACACCATAAAAACCTCTATTGTCGCCGTAGGGGACAGCTTGCTGTCCCCTTTCCCTTTTGCTGGTATAATGCCGTTTGAGGAGGTGGTGGCTGTGTATGATGATGTTAAACAGAAGTTTCAATCCATGATAGATAATGCAGAGACCCCGATGGAAAAAGAGTTTTGGCAAATGGCGACAGATTTGCTTGACAAGTTTGAAAATCTTGCCGACGATGAGGCTATACGTATAGATAGAGATGGTGAGTCTTTATATCTGTGGAAGGGTGAAAACTCCGTGCAGTTTGTTAATACCGAAGAGAAAAAGTCTGGTAGTAAAGATATAGGTGAGGCCATCACACTTGCAGTGCTTTTTATCAGAGATGGTGATAGTACTATAGCTATTGTCACCAAGTCTGAAGCACTAGAAAAGAAACTTGAGGTGATGATGTCCTAACATGTGGCAGTTTTTAAGGGCTTTCTTGATATTCTTTATTTCGTTGATTTTGGGGCTATCTCCGGTTCACAGGTTTGCCAGTCGACTTGAATATGTTCTTGATATGCGTAATAAAACTGTTGAGATATTGGCGAGAGACCATGTATACCCTGATACCCAATATGGTGTTATGGCCCTTGGTATATCTGCTTTTGCCTCTACATTCACACTCACCTCAACAATTAACGGCTATAGGGTGCTCGAAGATACGGCTACCCATATTACTGTGTGGGTAGATGAAGCCCTTACCATCCACTGGAAAACAGATAGTAAGCTGGGAAATGTCGATATCATTACCTTTGAAAAGAAGGGTAATGATCTTGTTCTTTCTAATCTCTCTTGGTGGGCTGACCTCCGAGAATATCTCTATGAGAGAAACGATATACCCGCTGGTTTTAACAAGTATCTTGATCTGCCAAGATGGAATAAGCGGTGGGTTCCGTATCTGCTGATGACACCCAGCGTCATGTTAACAGCCACTAAGATGAATGATGCCACATGTACACCCCCAGAGACTTTTACCTCCTCTATTGCCGTGAGATGGATGCTTACCCACACCTACCCTATGGGGTCTTTCAAGGTGCCTATGCTTTACTCCACACATTTTAAATATTTTCCCGGCGATGACTGTGCCAATAGTGTGTCTCAAGCTCTGTATTGCGGGGGACTAAAAACCGATGATAAGTGGAGACCCTATGAAGCGGCATGGATATATGTACCCAAGTTTTGGGAATATATTATCCATCATGGCTGGAGAGAAGTGCCATGCAAAGAAGCCTTACCCGGTGATGTACTCCTGTTTGATGTCAACCGCAGTGGTACTCCCGAACATGCAACCCTTATTACAGGTAAGGTGGAGGGTAGACCTCTTTACACAGCTCATACTTCCCATAAGTGGAATATGCCCGTGCCCCTTGGAGATCATGGTATGTGGCGGTGCTATAGATATATGGGAAGATAAGCAGATTTATGTAGTGTAAATATTTGTGTATACTCTGTGATTCTTGGTTTACAGTCTTCTTTATTCATAAATTTGCACAGAAGTATAATAGTTATGTAGGCGGTGTCCTACAAGTTTCTATATGGGGGTGTTTAAGGTGAAAAAGTCTTTTCTCGTCATTATATCTCTTCTTGTTGTGTCCTTTTTGCTTATAGGGTGTTCTTTTTCCTTTGGCATGCCATCGGCGCCAACACAGCAGGGAGAAAGTGTATCTGAAGACACCGGAGGGAGCACTGGCTCAGATGAGAACACCGGTGGAGACACTTCAGGTAGCGGAAGTACATCTGAAGAGCAGACAAGTGAAACACATATCTTTACAGTGGCAGATGTAAAAGATGCTATTGTTTTGCCAAGTGAGGCTAAGAATGTGTTTTTGTCTATGGTAAATTTGTTCTTTACAGGTGAGGCTCCTGTTATCAATGTGGGTTTTACAACGCAGAATCATTCTCTTTGGCATGTCCATATTAATGCCCAAGTGAAACAAGATATTCCACAGGAAACGTTTGAGAAAGCTAAAAAGATACTCTTAGATATGGGATATCCTGAGGATCTTATTGCTATGAGTTATGGAGATTACGGTGGAGGTATAGCACTGGGACGCACCGATAAGGGATTTTCTCTGGAGATTGCGTATGACAAACAAGGCAAATCACTTGTTATGGGGGTTGGTTTACAGGCAAGCGATAATAAACCGGCATTTGGTTTGGATTTTTCCAAGTTGAAAGGATCTACTTACTGGAAATGTGTCAAAGATGTGTTTGGCAAGGCAGGTATTGATGTTTCTCAACTAAAAGATGATGAAATGTTGTCTATTCAGCCTAATGGTGCCCTTGTATCTGTAAGTTTTATTGTGAATAATGGTATCTCCACAGCTGAGGTTACCAAAGTTATTGCCGCTATTAAATCTGCCTATGGGGGAGAATATACAGAGATAGGAGGGGCATACACCCTTGATGGTGCAAAGTGTAAGAAGGCCGATATTTCCGTGTCAGGTATGATGAAAGACGACAAGGGGCTTTTTTCGATTAGTGTAGAGTTTCCTTATTGATAGAGGAATCTCTTATCTGATCTTGTGTAGGGGGGTTTTTTATGAATAAAGAGTTTAGAAGGTATCTTTTGTATGTGTTGATTTTGCTCTTGGGGGTATATGGTAGTTTGCTGTATATAAATGTGGTAGATGCCTTTTATGTCTATAACGAGGCATACATGTATTATCAAACGGATCCATCGTCTCAGCAGTATACCCTTGATGTATTTAGCAGGCCTGGTGGAGGATATTATGCTCGCAAATACAATGGCATCTACGCCTATGATAAAGACGGCAATGAGTTGTGGAAATGGCAATGGGGTAGCTATGCGTTGTATCTCTCTGCCCATATATATGATAGTAGTCGTGTGTGGGTGGTATGGTATGTACCATCTTCAGATAGGTTATATGTTGGTATTGTTAAAGATGGTTCGTTGCTATCCTCTATCTACTTTACTGTTACCATTGCGGATGTACAGGTGCTCTATAGACAGGTAGGTTTTCTCAATCCTGTATATTCTCAGGTTGCCCTCCTTTATACTCCATGGGGTAATGAGCCTGTGCTCTACGGTAGTGTGGCGGTGATTTCCTATGATGGTACTAACAATGTCAGGGTGTTGTGGCAGAAAAGCCGAAGCAGTATTTATGTTGCTGGCAAATACTACAGTCCAGCAGCTATATCCAAAGAGGCAGGAATATATATTGGGGATAAGGATTATTTTTATATGTTAGGTATCAGTACAGCAAATTACGATAGCAGTGATAGAGTATATGAATATCATGTAGCCATTATAAAGGTAAATTTTAATACAGGATATATGGACCAGGTGAGCAACAGTTATTTTTATCTTACATATCCTTATGCAACCTATTTTTCAAGTAAAATACTTATTCAGAGGGTCCGCATGTCGCGTATTGGTCCTTCACCTGTTTCGGGTTATACGCAAGGGGTAGCGATCTTGACATCAGAACATGTATATAACAGCGCGGGAAACATGCGTGGTAGTGTATCTGTATTCTTTGGACCTCTTTATGGTAGTAGGTTGGGACTCCGGCTAGTATCGTATGCTGGTGGTGATCCTGTTTATATTGATTATGAGGGTGATAAGTTTGTGGCTATATATAAGGGGAGCAATGACAGCCCCGGGGGGGTTTTTGTTGGTATGTATGATCCGCATCACAATGTCGACGTTTCTGTTTTTCCTTTTAGAGCTGAACGCGATACATATATACCGCCATGGTATGTTGCTATCAGGGTTGTAAAAGATTCCACACATTATACCCTTTATCGAGTTTTCACAGGAAATGCTGTAAAGTCGTATATGCTGAAGATATATAAGAGCATTCCTCCCATGTCTACAGATATTAATAAGTTTCAAAAGGCCACTTATAACTGTTACCGCGTTTATACAAACCCGTCAAAAGGTATCACATCATATTTAACAATTGGAAATCTCATGAAGTTTGCTACGGTGACTATCAAAAGCGATATGGGAGAAGATTATATCCACGCATATACTCACAATGCTACGGTGACATATGAGCTATGGCCTGATAAGGTCAAGGGCAATCTCTCTCTTATTGAAAGAATAACTCGTGCCCCTGATTACTTCGAGATGTCTTTTCCTGCTGGCTATTCTCAGTTAAACTTGGGCTGCATAAACTATACAGATGTGGGAGGTAGTTTAAATATCTTAGCCAATTTAAAGACAGAAGCACAGGCTGTAGGGGATTACAGGACGGATATTACCATTAACTACCATCTCCCAACAACGGCAACAGTAGATATTGTCATAAAGAACTCTAAGAGCGCTACTGTATTTGAGGAAAAGAATATCCCACTTCCCACGGGACAAGGTAGCAAGGTTGTCAATGCACATCTTGCAGGTTATGAAGATAAGTATGTTGTTGAAGGTTATCTTCACCTGCCCGGTTATCCTGCCGTGGAGAAACTAAGAGAGAGGTATATTTATCGTATTAACATGTTTGACCCACAGCTGAGCATAGCCCAAGCAGAGATAGATTTCGATATATTATCTATAGATGTGTACGCCCATGATGGTACCACATCGTTTTATGATATATCTTCCGGTACGCCGAAGCTGTTACGAACAGTTAATCTCTATGGTAATGCAGATCACAAATATACGGTGGCTGTTCCCCTTGCCGGTGTTGGTGAGTATAAGATAGTGGCAAAGACAGAGCAGTATGGTATTGAGAGCAACTTTTCCAATGTTGTCAAGGTAGTCCGTCTTCCTAAGAGTCCAAAGATATTGTCTGTAGATAGTTCCAGAGACAAGGATGGCAATATAGAGGTATCAGTTGCCGTGTATGAGAAAGGTGTTCTTAAACTAACAATCGGTGATACCACCCTCTTTGAGGGGGTTAAAGATAAGGGATCTCACACGTTTACACATACGCTTTCCCAATACGGAAAATACGATATCAAGGCAACACTTTCTGTGAACGGTTATACATCAAAGGAAGCACACTCTCAGGTGGAGTATGTACCACCTACCCCAACGATAAAAGCTCCGCAGACTACCACTGTTCCCGATGTAAGTATACAAGTAGATGCCATTGCGGGTACCCTAAAGGTATATGTTGATGGAGGACTCTACAAGACTATAAACCACAGTGGTGGTATGGCAGAGATAACAGTGCATCTTGGTAGTAAAGGGCTGCATACTATAGAGGTGGCAGTGGAAGTCAATGGAGCCATATCAGATAAGGCTCGGGCTCAGATAATGTATGGAAGTGGAGTACCTGCTCCACAGATTCAAGTGACCCCTACAGTTGAGGGACCAACTGCCACTGTAGTTGTAAATATGCCTGTAGATGGAACACTGTATATGGCACTGGGAGGACATGATCTGGGTGCTTCTCAACTGACAAAGGGGAGACACGAAATAACCATTTCTATACCCGGTATAGGTAAGCATACATTGCAGGCTTATATAGAAAGCGGTGGTGCACAGTCTGATGTTGTTAAAGTTTACATTACCCGTATACCTATGCCTCCTGCTCTGAATACACCCACTTCTACATATAAGCGTAGCCTTTCTATTTCTATGACGGCTGAAGATAGTGGCACATTGGAGATAGCTGTAGATGGAGCTGTGCAGGCATATCAGGTCTCTGGTGGTGATAATACCATCACTCTGAAACTGACAAGGGGTATTCATGTACTGAAGGCTCGTCTATGTGTAAGAGGTTATTGCAGTAGGTATTCTATCTATAAAATAAGAGTTTATGATCTCATAGAGATATGGATAGATAAGAAAAATTATAGTGTTAATGGCCATGCCGGTGCTATGGATGTAGCACCATTTATAGATCCCACAGTGAACCGCACAATGGTGCCACTGAGGTTTATACTGGAAGGCTTGGGTTTTGAGGTGAAGTGGCGTGGTGACACAAGAACCATAGAGATAACTGGGCTTGTATACCACGAAGATGGCACCACCGAGCAGAGAAAGGTGTATATGCATATGCCTAAGGCAAAACCGGAGATGCACGGCAAATACAAGGTGTATCCCGGTAGTAGTTTGGTAAAGGTGGAAAAGGCTGATGGTAGCATGGTAACGATAGATATGAAAAACTATAACGGACAGAATATGGGTATCCCCTTTATCTACCAGAACCGCACATTTGTGCCAATAAGATTTATAAGCGAAATATTCGGTGCTACTGTAAAATGGAATGGTAAGGAAAGAAAAGTTACTATAAACAGATAGTTTAAATAAAGGGGGTGCAGTTATGAAAAGAGGGTTAAAGTTTTTCATCTTTATAGTGGTTTTGGTATTGGTTTTGACAGCTTCTTGGGTATTTGCATCAGATGATATGAAAGTTAATGTTGCTTTGAAAGTTAAGACCTCAGCGTTGGGTGTTAGCGGAGTTAGAGATATTATTGAAATTTCTGGTACATATTATCTGGTGAAAAGAGACGGTGTTTATGCTTATGATCAACAGGGAACCATGAAATGGGGTGTAACAGATTTACAGTATGAATTCTATACCATTGATAAATATGATAATGATGCGCTTTGGGTTGTTTACAGAGATACTTCTAGTGGCGATGTATATGCCGCATTGTTCTCTACCGATGGCAAAAAGATAGGAGAAGCTAAGATAAAGCAAGTAACGAAAGATGCAAAGATAAGGGCTTTTTCGTTTGCCTCTTCTGATACGGCCGAAACCAGAGATTTATTAAGTGTTCTTATAAGAGATACGAATTTCTCTGGAATAGAAACATTGGCTGCCTCAGGTGGCAATATCTATATGAAGTGGTTAAAAGAAACTTTTCCTGCAGGCAGTTCTCTGTGTAGCAGTGATATAGTGCCACTTGATATGTATGGAGATAAAACCACAAGAAGGTTAGATGTTTTAGGATGGTGTGATAGTCAATACGCTTCTTCTATTAGAATTATTGCCCTGACAATAGATCCTGCTGTAGGTGATGTCAATAAATATTATATTTTTAATACTTCATTGACCTTAGATAAGATTGCTCATGGGGTGTCGTTTATAACATCTGGGGATGGTAAGTATGCTTTGCTATTTGCCGATAGTAATAACAATGTTCGTATTATTTCTAGTAGCTTCAATTTATCTGGAGACTATGTAGATTTAGATAGCCATGAATATGTTAATGTTATAGGAGGTTTTCCCATATCTAAGGACTATGGAGTGTTTGTATATCATTACAAACAGGCAACCTCAGATGCTCTTCCATATGAAGGAGATGCTTTTGTAGTCTTTAATATGACGGCATCTAGTAGTAAAGTCCAAAATGGAACATCTGCTTATGTTCCGTTTTATGTATCAAAGACAGATGATAAGTTTGTTGAGGATAAAGCACAGCTGGATAATCCTTATGTGAATAATGGTTGGTATCTTATACCAAGTGCCAATAAAGGTCCCTACTATCTTAAATTCTATGCTCCTATTCCTCTTCCTCGTGTTTATCTTGTTGAGCAGCCAGGCTATCTGTCAGATTCCAGTGGATGTGTTGTGTCATATTCACCTACTGTTGCCCTTAATGTTCAGCAAGATTTTCAAGGAAGAATCTTACTTCACTTTGTATCTTCCAATGCTATTGTACCGATATCTATTGATGACCAGAATGGTATGACCAAGAGGGTTTTTCTGAAGTTGCCTATGAATGATGGAGAATATACAAACGTGTTTGTACAGAGTGAAATCAAGACAACAGATTTTCTACCTTCTGTAGTGGGATATTCTAAAGAAGAACAGTGGCGATGCATAAAATTCATTGATATGAATAAGATTGTGCCACAGTTGCAGGTTCTCTCTTCATCGATTAGTGAAAAGTCCAAGTTTATTATAAAAATGACCCTTCCCAAGGCATTTCCCACTGATACCTGGATTGAATTATACAAAGGAGATAACCTTGAGAGAGAAATCGAGCTACCAGCAGGAACTTCTACGAAGAATATAGTTGTTTATCAGAAGGAAGTTGGTTTGGCAACCTATAAGGTTCGTATAAAGGCTCCGTCGGGGACAGAAGATGCTTATTCTCAGTTTTCCAATGCTGTTACTATTGAGAGAATAGAGATGTATAAGCCATCTATCTCTGTAAGTAGCGATACGGTTGATACTCCATTTGTCATTGTTAATGGTAATGCTCCTAAAGGATATTTGCAGTTTTACAATTTGTCGACCTATCCTGCAGAGAAGATATATAGAGTATGGCATGAAGGTGGTAATTTTACCGTGAAAGTTCCCCTCCAGAAGATAGGTGAGTATCAGCTTGCCGTTAAGGTATTCTATGGAGACGCTGAGAGTGAGATGTCTAATAAGGTACAGGTGGTCAGAATTCCCGCTCCTCCGCAGATTATTGCTCCACCTTATGTATATTCCCAGAGTTTTTCCATCTGGGTTAGTGCATCTCCCGGTGAGCTGTCAATCTATGTTGATGGAACAAAGATGTTTACTGTAAATCATCCAGGAGGCACAAAGAGCTATGTTATTACCGTCTTCAATAAAGGTAAGCATACAGTACAGGCAACCATAAAGGTTAATGGATATACCTCTAAGTTATCAGATCCTGTTGTTGTAGAGTACCCATCTGACCATGTTCCTATTCCTGTGCTTAAGGATGTTCCCAGTCGTACATATGATAGACATGTTAGCTTCTATGTGGAGGTAAATACTATAGGTGTTGTTGAGTTTGATATTGATGGAAAGAAAAAGGTATCTTATGATGTCAAGCCCGGTGATAACAAAATAGACTTGCTTCTCAATGAAAGGGGTAAACACCATATAAGTGCAAGGTTCTGTGTGGCCGGCAATTGTTCCGATACGGTTGATTTTGTGATAGAGATATATGACAAGATAGAAATTTGGATAGGTAGAAGAGATTATATACTGAACGGGCAGAAGGGAACAATGGATGTTGCACCCTTTATTGACCCGGTAGTTAATAGAACGGTTGTTCCATTGAGGTTTGTATTGGAAGCTATGGGATTTGAGGTTAAATGGGATAGTCATACAAGAACGATTAGGATTACGGGAGAGATTTTTGCAGATAATGGGGAGAAGTTTACAAGGAGTGTTTATCTATACATGCCTAAATCTAAACCAGAGATGCACGGTACATATGAGGTTTATCCCGGTAGCAGTAAGGTTAAGATAGAGGATGAAGGAAAGCAGGCATATATGATTGATTTGAAAAACTATAAAGGTCAGAACATGGGGGTACCATTTATTTATCAAAACCGCACTTTTGTTCCTGTGAGGTTTATAAGCGAAATATTCGGTGCAAAGGTGTTCTGGGACGGCGCAGAGCGAAAAGTTACCATAGAAAGGTGATATCAGGGGGCCATTTGGCCCCCTTTTTTATAGATGATACCTTTCTTTGTTTCTTCCGTATACATGTACGGAGGTGGTTGATGTGAAGATAGCGAATATGATGAAGGTGTTACTGGTTTTTTCCATTGTAGTGTCTATGATAATACCCTCTTCTTATGCCTATGATAAATCTACGAGCATGCCTCTGGTTCCAGCTCCCCATTCTGGCCCAATGTCTTTGGAGATGACAGCCAGCGTGTCTGTCGTAGATATGCAAGATGATAGTGTATCTTTGAAAATAGCTTTTTATCTGAAAATTAAAGGAGAAAACGATGTAGAGCTTACATTTAATACCTCTCAGAGGTTTGACTATTGGCTAAAAGGAAATGATTTTTCTTATCACTATGCCGATGGAAAAATGTTTCTACAGGTTATTACCCCCGTGCATGTAAAGGCGGGGGAAACAATATCCCTTGGCTCTGATACTGTCACAGTGCCATATGGTGTGTATCAGCTTGATGCTAAGCTAATGGCAGGTAAAGGGATAGGTATTAGTGGTATCATTGATGCCCGTAAATCTATTTTACAGAAGACGAAGCGTCCCAATTTTACACCACTTACCGATGTTTATAGATCATTCCAGATACAGGCCGATGTGAAGAGCTATATTATTACCGATGGTGCTACAGTGGCCATAGATTTCTATGTGAAGAATGTAGGAAATTCTACATTGTCTGTATCCGGTTTTCACTTTGACCTTGATATTTTGGGAGGTCATGCCTCTTATATGGCATATACCAGCCAATACGACAAAGATCAATATCTTCACTTTATCTCTGGTGGCATGCTAACATTGGCTCCCGGTGAGCAGGTACTTGTGGCTTCTTTTCGTTGGGACCAAAATGCCAATGTTCGCTCTGGTCGCGCTTCAGATGTGAGGCCCGCATCGATAGAAAAACCTCAATCATACAAAATGGCCGTACCTATGGAAAATCGGCCCGATTACTATCCCACATACATTGTTATCTTGAAAAATCAACCATTTCAGTTAAAAGTAGATGGTCTTACAATACAAGTGCCATCTGCCAAGTATCATATGGCCTTTCCTCTCTACTTTGAGAAGGAGATGAAAATGACAGATATTCCAAAGTGGCTTGAAAAGTATGTGAAGGATATATATGGTTTTGTTGTTCCCGCTTCGAAAGATGGGATTGTATGGGATGCATACGCTACGAGGAATCAAGTGCTGTGGGGGGTATTTATGGCATCAGGGCTTGAACCTATATCTGTGGTAGACAGGGTTTTTGCCGATGTCAGACCATATTACTATATGGAGAGTGTGCTTCAAACCTTGAAAGATAAGGGTATTGTTGTGGGCTATCCCGATGGTACTGTTCGGTTGCTTCGGTCAGTTACCCGTGCGGAGTCTGTTGTCCTTATGATTAGGGTCCTTGAGAAGATATATAACTTTAACTTTGCAATGATGAAAAGGCCGTGTAGACTCTTCAAAGATATGACGGGCAATGAGTGGTATGCCAAGTACGTGTGCTATGGGGAGTGGATAGGTCTTGTGAGCGGATATCCTGATGGTACTTTTAGGGGGAGAAACCATGTGAAGGTGTCAGAGCTTGCCAAGATGCTTGGTGTTCTTTACAAAACTACAAGTAAATAACAAGTAACCCGTGCATATCTCCTTTGGGGGCAACCTTTAGGTTGCCCTTTTTATTCTTCTCTGTACGCTTTCTCTGTAATGTCTTTCAGTTTATCTACAAGATCTGTGTTTGCTATCAGGTCTAAAAATGTATCTACAATATAAGGGTCAAAATGTTTGCCTTTGCCCTCTTTGATAACCGATATGGCCTTGTCTATAGGCCATGCCTCTTTGTATGGTCGCTTAGATATAAGGGCATCAAAGACATCGATAATGGCAAATATGCGCGCCTCAAGGGGTATTTCTTCTCCTTTTAATCCCTCAGGATATCCTGTGCCATCCCACTTTTCGTGGTGATATTTCACCACATTGAGTGTTGTCTGGGGTATGCGTCTAATGCCGGATAGTAGTCTATAGCCATATATAACATGCTTTTTCATAATTTCGAATTCTTCCTTTGTTAGCTTGCCCGGTTTGAGGAGTATGTAATCGGGTATGGCTATTTTGCCTATATCGTGTACATATGCACCCCACATGATGCCTTTCTTATCTGGAAAGTTGATGGCATCGGCCATAATAGATGTCATATATGCCGTGCGTTCTGTATGACCTTTGGTTTCCAGATCTCTAAATTCAAGGGCTTTACCCAAAAGACTTAGGGTATCTTCTTGAGTGGCCGATATTTCCTGCATATATACAACATTTTTGGCAAGAAGGGCACTGACTTTAATGGTATTGATTACATGATGAATATCGGTTTCTGTCCAAATATCATGGTATTTGGCAAACCCCAAGAAGAAAGAGATTTTATCTCCGTCAATTTCTTCTGTTTGCTTGTACACAAGTATGCTGTAGTGAGATTCCATAAAAACATCATATTGTTTGTCTGAATGTAGAAGCTCATGGCATATTTGCTTAAAGATTTCTTCGAGCCGGTGATCTTCTTTTCCATAGAGTATTCTTGTCTGAAATTGTCTTTTGTCAGATGTTGATAGTACGGCATATGGTTTTAGCACATCAACACCTTCAACAACAGAGTGGAGGAAAATATCTTTAATGTGGAGATTTGTGGTAGATTGTGAAAAGTTTTCCATTAGTGATGTTAACTGCTTTATCATAGCTCCATTTCTATCGTTTTCTATACCTCTAACAATCAGCTCATATGATGCTGTCATATATGTTGCCAGGTGTTTAGCTATCTCTATATCCATGTCATCAAATGCCGTTGCCTCTGAAAAGTTGTCAAGATTAACTTCAAGTAGCATGCGACCTTTGACAACTACAGGTATCATAAGATTGGAACGTAGATCAAGTGCTTCTGGTAAGATGTTGGTTAAAGGATCTTTAGTTCTAAATGCTTTCAGTTCTTTATCTGTGATGATGCGTGGTATACCCTGATTGAGTTTATCTTCTCCCATTCCATACCACTGGATCTTGGTTATTTGTGGATCGAGAGGTGGCAAGTTTAGAAGTATGTCTTCATTGTATCCTAAAGCCGCAATGAACTTCATTCCAAGTGGTGTTTCTATAAGTACAGAGCCCTTTTCTGCAGCATCTATAAGTTCTATAGCTATTTCAAGGTATTTGTGGGTGATTTCCCTAATAGATAAATTTTCTCTGATAGATTGAAGTATTAAGTTTTTCCCCTTCTCTGTTGCTGTGGTAATTTTCTTTAAAAATATGGCATTAAGGTAGGAGTCTAATATGATTCCCAGTGTGCGTTGCAAATCTCGGGCTTTGCTGAGATCTTCCTCTGTAAATGGGTTACCCTTTCTGGCCAGTATAACAATACCGTGCACCTTAGGTTGTCTTCCTATAAGATCTCTTTCGGGACCGAGGGGTATGAATAGATACTTGTTTTCTGGGTTACCTGAACTTTTTAGTTTTATTCCTTCTGGAAGGTCATTCATAGTATTGAACATAAATGGTTGCCTTGTTTTCATAACATAGTCGGTTAATCGCCCTTCTTTCTTCAGATAAGGTATTTCTCTACCCTTATATATTCCCCTAAGTACGGTGTAGTAGATCATACCTGTGCTTTCTATGTTGCGGGCAAAAGCACTGCCGATACATGGTATGGATTTCTCAAACTCTTTGACTATCCACTCTTCTACTTCTGTCTTGGTATAGTTTCTAACAAATTCTTCTATAAGATTACGTATGTTTATATCTGTCATATGTGTTGTACCTCCCTCTCTATATTCTACTGTCTGGGATATAAAAAGGTTTATTAATTGGCCGATATCTAGACATGTTTATAAATATAGCCCTTCATATAATAGATATTGGGGGTGATGTTTATGAAAAAATGGGTGATAATGACTATCATTTTATCGCTTGTTGTCATGACATTGCCAGTAGCCAACATGGTGTTTGCCTCAGATAATGAATATGTCAAGACAGGCACCATAGAGGCCACATTTCCGCGGGTTTATGGAGATAAGCCTGTTCATGTAAAGATTAGCTATGAGCTATCTATTAGTAAAGATTGGAACGATGCGTGGCCCTTACATTTGAAGTATACAGCCG
Organism: Zhurongbacter thermophilus; assembly: GCF_026184435.1. NCBI lineage: Bacteria > Pseudomonadati > Zhurongbacterota > Zhurongbacter > Zhurongbacter thermophilus. The sequence continues at coordinate 1,508,529 of NZ_CP046447.1, read as the reverse complement.
TTATAAATGCGGAGGGTCTATCTAAGACAGTGCAGTGGGAGGACGATTTAGACGAGTTTGACACAAGTGTTTCTGTTTGGACCTCTTTTCCCGACCAGTTAGAGTATCGTCAGGAACAATCGCTCAAGAATTCCGGCGACAAGGAGGAATATACAGAGTTTCCGTCTCAGCTATTTCTTGTCATCGATGCTCCACCATTCTGGGGTGGGTCTGATGTAGGGTTTAAGGCATGGGCGAAGAGCCAGTTTGCCAAGACAAAGGTATATCTTGCCCTTGAGTACACGGCAGTAAGGGATCTCAATGTATGGTACAAGTCTGCCAAGCTGGATATAAAGCCATTGAATATTCCTGACCCAGATGGCACTGTGATTGCGTATGAGTCACGTCTGAGTTATTGGGTGATGACAGCTGGAGATGGGAAGTACTATCTATCTGTTGATTTCCCACAGTACTCTTACTATGTTTCTCAGTCAGGTTGGGTTCGCATTCTATGGGAAGATTCCCCTCTTCTTGCCGATGAGGGATATGTGTATTTTGTGTTGTTGCCCGGTAGAGGTTATAGAACCAGTGAAGATGTTGTCGGTTATGTATACAAAACCCCATACAATGGTTCTTACCTTAGACTTGTTAAAGGCCCAGGTTATAGTAACTATTTCATACCATATGCATCTGGCAGTGATATGGTGAAAAACTTACTTGTTGGCAATATTGGTGCAGAGATTGAACCTGTTAAGGTCATAAAAAAAGGGCAATGGATTCGTCAAGATGACGATACATTAAGGGCCTTTATTGTGGAATATCCTTCTATTCCATGGGGTCCTGTATTTTCTGGCAGAGCATATGAATATTACTATGCTTGGGATAAGTATGAACCACAAACCTCTCAGTTCTGGACAGTGGGAGTACAAAGACAGTATACAGACAACGAGGGTAAAGTGCACACTACCGATTACTTTGAAAATGGCTATGCCTGTGCTGGTAGCTATAGTGACTTTATAAACAGGGGTCTTCAGTTTGAAGATACCTATGACTGGAACCGTGTTCCTGCTGTTGATAGGGCACTTGCAGAAAAAGTCTATGGTGTGCCCGATGGTTTCTTAAATCCTTGCTATGCCTCTCGCACATTCCGCTACAAATGGCTTGCCGACTGGTTTTTCGGTGCCATATATCAGAATGCAAAGTACAAGTACATACCCGGTAACGCCTACCTTGAGGTAAAGCTCGGTGATAAGCACATTAAAGCCTATCGTGACGGTAAAGATGTATCTAAAGATGTAGATGTTCCGGCTCAGATTATTGGTGGCAGAATGCTTGTGCCAGTAAGACATATTTCCGAGCCACTTGGTGCTAAAGTTGGATGGGACGGTAAAGAGAGAAAGGTCACTATACAGCTAAACGGTCATACCGTCGAGATGTGGATAGACAACCCGATAGGTAAGGTTGATGGTAAACAATACAAGATGCCATCAGGTATACCACCCCAGATAGTAAATAATAGAACAATGGTGCCTCTAAGGTTTGTGGCCGAGGCACTGGGTGCTGAAGTGCAGTGGGACTTTTATTACAAAAAAGCCATTATTAAGTATCTTCCAGATAGATATCCATCTCAATGAGAGATAGGGGGCCATGTGCCCCCTTTTTGTGTTTTTAGGAGGTGATATGTATGGGTAAAGTTCTTTTCTGGATACTCGTTATTGTGGCGGTATATATTCTTTTTGTTGTGTTGTATAAGCTGGCAGATATCTTCAAGAGAAAAGTCGTATACAGAGAAGGCTGGACAGGTACACTGGTCGATTTTCGTTATACTATGGAGATAAAGAAAAACCGCTCTTATACACAGCTTACGGAGGCATTCGCCGGTCAGAAGATAAAATCGATTAAGGAGAATTTTGCCAAGCTAGGCATAGAAAACCCTGAGGAGTATGTTGATATCAGGCTTGTTACGGAGGTAGAGGAGACAGTAGAGGTAGAAAATGAAGAGGGAGAAGTCGAATACACCACCCAGACAGAGAGCTACACAGAGCATCTGAGCAAAGAGCAAATAAAGGCTATCATACAAGCTGGAGATGTACCTCGTGTTTCTGGTACTAATGTCTACTATGAGATAGCCATCCCGTATGTGGAGGAGACACTTGAGATGATGTTTGATACCCCTTCAGGTAAGCGTATTGCCATTTATAGGTATAGAGAAGATTTGGATTCAACAAGTTTTCACCTACCACTAAAGGACCTCGCCACTAAACTCAAGAAGGGTGAGAAGTATACCAAGAGACCTGAGCATCAGTATATAGATGGACTAGAGGTTATGGGAGCATCTGTGAAGTACAGAAAAGCATAATAGGGGGCCCTGTTAGGGCCCCATTTTGATAAAACTCTCTTCCATTCCGCTTTTTGCTATAAGTTGTACAATAAAAGTGTAGAAAGTATTTGTTATCATAACATCTCGGTGGGGTATCAGAGAAAAGCAAAGATGTTGTATATGTTTTCCTCTGATGTATCCCCTATGTTGTGAGAAAAGCATATGTGCTTTCCTCAGTGTTGCCTTAGTGTAGGGGGTGGTTAGTATGAAAAGGTTGTCATCTCTTGTATTTGTTGTTATTGTTTTGGCGTTTCTTGTGATAGGTTGTGGAAAAACTGCTACTCCTAATGCTTCATCTAACGAAGGAAATCAAGAAGTATCGGAGGGCAAAGTTACCAAACCTCCGTTTGTTGCCAACTATTCGTGGTCAATGTATAAATCTGGAATGAGACTTTTCAATGATGAAATGGAGAGTATCATTGACGATACCATGGAGGCATTGAAAGATCCGTATATTATTCATTTCAATCTTGGTTCTAAGACCAAAGGTAGTGGTGTGCAATATTTTGTTATGCTCTTGTTCAGAACGAGAGAAGGAAAAGTTGATGATCCAGTTTCTGCAGTGGTTAATGCTTTAAAGAAGCATGGTTTTAATCCCAAAGTGGAAGGTGAAGGCTACATTCAGACAGATAAAGGGCCTTTCAGTGTAACTTACCGTCTTCATGATGAGAAGAATTCTTCCTCTTTGATATTTATCTATGAAGCACCTACTATAGATGATAGATACTCGTATGGCTATGATCTCAGTAGGTTTCACCCGTACCCTTGGCATGAGGAACATATCTTTGATGTTTTCAATGAAATAGGTTGTAGCACGGAGCACTTACACCCTTACTACGGTAGATCCTACTTTTCGGTACTGGTTAGAGAAAAGGTTATGAAGGATATTGAAGTATCGTACCTGTGCAACATGCCTGGTATTGGCCCAGAAGAAGCCGTTTCTACTCTTCAAAAGCTTGTTGGGGGAAAGGTTAGAAAAGTTGGAAAAAATAAGTATGAGCTTGTAGGTGGTAGTTATAAAGATGATTTAGAAGTCGTAAATGTTATAGCACAGGGATACTCAGGTGGTTCTACTATTTTGTTCGATATAGATACTACCCCATTTGAAGATAAGTAGATAGGTGGGTGTTTGTTAGGGGCCCGTTTGTTATTGCGGGTCCCTTTGTTATTAGAACCGCTTGAGAGTTAAGTTGTGGGTTATATGGTTGTTTAATAGGTGGTATGCCTCTCTCTTTTTCCCTTTACCTATCTGTATTTTCTTGGATTGTCTTTCTTGTAATCATTCCAAAGTGTCACAAAAAGCATTCCTGTGCGTATATATAGGTGAAGATGAAAAAAGACGACCTCAAAGAAGAGAGAGCAAAAGAAAGACACAGAGCCCATAAGGGCAAACCAAAACATGAAAATAAAGGAGGGATCAGTCATGAGACTGACAGATAAGATAAAGGGAACATGGACCAAGAAGATAGTAGCAGGAGTAGTAGGTGTAGCACTACTGGCAGGAGCACCTGCAGTATATGCAGCATCTACAGGAACTACATATACAGGTGCAGTAAACACAGCAGTACAGACTGTACTTGGCACCAGGCCTCAAGATGGAACAGGCATGATGTATGGTAAGCAAAACGAGGAGAACAGAGGTGGATACGGTAGAGGTGCAGGCACCGGTATGAACCTACCAGCACCATCTGAGCTCAGTGAAGATGAAAAGACAGATCTACTGTATATGGCAGAGGAGGAGAAAGTTGCGAGGGATGTATACATCACCTTATACGACAAATGGGGAGAGCAGGTATTTCAGAATATCTCCCAGTCTGAACAGAGGCACATGGATGCCATAGCAACACTGCTTGATAGATATGACATAGAGAGTCCAGTGATAAATGAGGTAGGTAAATTCACCAATCCTGACCTACAGGCACTGTACGACAAGCTGGTGGCACAGGGAAGCGAGAGTGTAGAAGAGGCACTAAAAGTGGGAGCACTAATAGAAGAGGTAGACATTAAAGATCTTGAAGAGGCTATAGCGAGGACAGACAATGAGGACATAAAGCAGGTATACGAGAACCTGAAGAACGGCTCATATCATCACCTAAAGGCATTTGTGACGACATTGGAGAGATATGGAGAAGAGTATAGCCCACAGGTATTAAGTGAAGAGGAATATCAGGAAATCATAAGCATGGAGATAGGAAGATATGGCAGAGGGAACGGACAAGGACAAGGACATGGCAAAGGACATGGAATCAATGGAGAAGGGAACATGCAGAAGGGCATGCATGGAGGCATGGGCATGGGAGGAAACAGATAAGGGATGGATAGTAAAAGCACGGGTTTCTGCCCTACACCCCAAGAGAAGAACAACATACAGATAGGAATAGGCTCAACACAACACACCGCCTTTCACATAGGAAGCCCCCTTACGGGGGCTTCCTCTTGTTTTAAAATAGTTTTGCTGTATGGAGTTTTTCTATCAGAAGATATAAAATAGATGTAGACAGCATAAGTTACGGGGGAGTGGTATTTATGGTTCCTAAGTTTTATGAGTTTTTTAGACCAGTTCTTACTGTACTTGAAGATGGAAAGGTCTATTCGAAAAATGAAATTGTAAGAAAAGTAAAGGACATTGTTGATCTATCTGATAAAGATTTACAGGAAAGATTGAAAAGTGGGCAATTAAAATATCGCAATAGGATTAGTTGGGCTATTACATATTTGGTGCAATCTGGTTTAATAGAGCGTGTTGAGAAAGGACAATATAGAATTACTCCCCGAGGTAGAGAAGCTCTAAAATACAATCGAGATCTGGATTTAAAGTATTTGGAGCAATTTGCAGAGTATAGAAATTTTAGAAATAGAAAAAACCGGAAGGCCGCAAATGATAGATATGTTAGGGAGCATAAAGAGAAGACGCCCATGGAAATTATAGAGGAACAGATAGATTACCTTAAAAAGGAATTAAAATCTGGACTAATGGACATGGTTCTAGGATCTCCCCCGGAATTCTTTGAAAAGCTGGTTATTGACCTTTTGCTTGCTATGAATTATGGTGGGTCTTCTGAAGAAATGTCCCGGAGATTAGGTAGAACTGGAGATGAAGGGGTCGATGGTGTTATTAAAGAAGATCCATTAGGGCTTGATAGCATATATATTCAGGCAAAAAGATGGAGGAATAAAAGCGTTGGGAGACCAGAGCTTCAACAATTCGTTGGTGCCCTTGCAGGCAAAGGAGCTCGAAAAGGTGTTTTTATAACAACATCTACTTTTACAGATGGAGCTAGGAGATATGTTGAAGATATCATCAATAGACAAAAAGATAATATGGTTATCCTTATAGATGGTGACAAGCTTCTTGATTTGATGATACAGTATGGTGTTGGGGTTAACACAAATGTGATATATGAGATAAAGAGAGTAGATAGTGATTACTTTTCTGAAGACTAGAGTAAGATAAATTCCCCGCAGCATTATGCTGCGAGGACATAGGTTTCTATCCATTTGAGCACGGTGGGAGACCAACCATATATTTGGTAGATATCGTGTTGTTTCTTTGCCTCTTCTGGAAATGGATTTGTTTCATATGGATCAACACGAATGAGTATGGCCTTAGCATTGGAAAAGATTTTCTTATATTTTATCCAGTATCCTAGCCAGCCCTCGCCCCATTCCATGGAATCTGTTATAAATACGATATAGTCTGCCCTTATCTTGCGATGTATCATATACCTTACTGGTTCTTCCATAAATGTGCCTCCGCCCGATGCAGTGACAATTTTTTCGGCTACATCAAAGGGCGTATCTTTTAGCGTGACCATGTCTTCATAAACTTCGGTATCCCATGGTACGATCTTGGCGCTTGGCACAATGGACCTAATCATGCCTGCCATAGCACCTGCGATGTAGGAGGGTATGTTAGATCCTATAGGTGCTGTCATAGAGCCTGATATGTCTGGAGCCACAATCCATCTGCCGTTCCATGATGTGTTTTGCATGAGTTTTCCTATCTCGGGTAATATGGCTTTTAGTATATTTATAACTTCGGTTGTAATGCCGGTGTCGGGAGTATCTTGTGTATACATATAAAAATTGTAATGGTTAGGATTCTTTAGTGCAAGGGCGGTTGTAATGATACGATGTGGAAATGTCTTGGCTTTATAAAGGGCCTTTGCCGTTAGCCTATCTTTGAGCCATGGCAATGTATTTTCATTAATAGCCCCGGTTCTGATGAGCTTACTGAGATATCCTATGAGCATGCCCGTGCCCATAACCTTCATGAGTGCCTGCCATATGGCTGGGTCGTCTGGTACTCCACTGCCTATAATAGTGGCTGGATCAAGCCTATATCTCACGATGATATCCGACGCTTTGTCATACTGTTTTTCTTTCAGCAGGTTTTTGACAAGTTCAGTTGCCGATATCTGTGGGTATTGTTTATAGGCTGCTATCAGTTTCTCTTCTGGTATATGTTTTCTATATGCCACAACATAGTCATATATAGGGTTGTTCTCTTCAAAGTGTGTTATGCGTATAGCATCAGCGATTTGTCTACGATATTTCACTGCATAATATTCGTTTGTGTTGTGTTTTATCCACTCTTTAATTGCCGACTTCACAGCCCGTCCAAATCCCATGCCCATGGCCCGTGTAAAGGTGAGAAAGTCTTCAAGATCGCCGCCTGTATGAATAATCATTGAAAATGCTTCTTTAAATATATCAGGTGCGTATTTGCGGAGTATTATAAGACCTATTATTGGCATTGTCCTCATGAACCCATCGTTGCGAGCTTCGACAAGAGCACCGGCGAACCATGTTGGGTCTTCTAATGCTACTTTATGAAAAGTTGACATGGCTAAAGATAAATTGGCTTCTGCTGTTGCGTAGTATGTATTTCCAAATGAGCCCGTCATGAGTAACTGATGGGCAAGCTCTCTGTCCGATTTGTTCCAAGCAAGAGCTCCTGCAAGATTTATGGTCTCAGCACCGTGAAACCGGAACTTCTTCAGTGTGTTTACAATATTGTTCATATAGGCATACCCTCCTTTTCATGGGATGTCTTTGTCTGTAGTATGGGTGTGGTATTTTTCACCTCTTCTTGCCCGCCAGTCACCTCCCAAATTTTCAAATGTTAACTTTCCATTCATACTCCCAGTGTTTTTTCCCGATACTCTCTTTCCTGGTTGTTGGAAAACTTTTCAAGTTTCACAGACTGTTTTTGTTTACGGGTATGCCATTTGTTATGCTATTTGATGCTGAGCCAATATAACGTAACGCCTCCTTGAAACACCTAGGCCAAGAGAAGATGCTTTTTAAGGTCTTTTCCTCTCGTTGAACCCCCTTCAGCACCTCGGCAAGGGTTCTGAGGACAAGTGGAGAGAAAAATATTTTTTTGTGCACCATGAGATGATAGGTTTGTATTCTAATTGGAAGATGACATTGATACTACCCGGAGCGTTGTTAATTGACCTATGGATTGCAAGGTATGGATCTAGCTGATGTGACATATCTAAATAGTGAAAAGGTGCACCGCCCAAGGGTTTCCATTGTTTTCGCCGTTGAAATCTCTCCAGCACCTCAGAACCATTTAGGACACTTGGGCGGGCGGAGTCAACTCCGCTTCCCTCATGCACAGCTAGTGTACAACATGATGCAAGAGGTTGTCAATTTACACTATGTCAATTTTTGTTGATAAAAGTGTAAATGAAGTGAAGCAATATGTGGAAGACTTACGACTATGTGATAACATGAAAGAGAAATAGGCTTAAAGTAGGGGGTTGGCTGTTGGAAAGTAAAGAGATACTGCATACGTATAAAAAGAGGCTTTATGACCTCAGTAAACGTAATAAGACTTTGTATCTTAATCGATTAACCCATCATTATGTTGATTTGGATTTATGGTATAGATATGGCTTAAAGCAGATTATAGAAGACCATATAAATAGAAATGTCAAAGATAAAAGTAAAAAAAGGATAGTATCTATAGAAGACTTTGTCAAGTGGTTTATAGATAAGAGATTCACTGTTGAAGGAATTTTTGAGCCACCTTCTTCTGAAGAGGAGCGGATATATAAAGATGTATATAACCGCCTTGTGAAGATTTATCGTGATGCTCGACAAATTTACAATATGAGAGGTATGTATACCCAATATATTGGCTGGCCATTTATTGAGGGTTTATTACCCGACATGCCTATTAGAGCACCTTTGTTTTTATTCCCTATGGCTGTTGACATAAAGAAGAATAGGATACGAATAACTTTTTCTGATGATTTGGATACTGTCTATCTTAACGAAAGTCTATTTATAGCACTTAGCCATTATGATGGCATAGACATTCCAGACGATGCTAAACAAGAGATGTTGAGCATTGTTTCGAATGGTAGGTTTAAGCTGATTACTCGTTTGCAGAAAATAGAGTTTATTTTAAGAAGATATATAAAGGATATACATTATTCTCCCAATTCGGTAATGAAAAAGTTTTATGCTAGCTTTAATGAAGATGTTAACTATTCTCTAAAGCCTTATGCAGTATATGGTATTTTTAGGAGAATATCTGGTGCTATTTTAAAAGATTATGAGAGATTAGAACAGTGTAATAGCTTAGGGCTTATTGAAGACTTACTGGGTGATAGTGTCTATGAAGTTGACTCAAATATTAATCTTGATAATATTCATGAAGCCAAGAAGATGTTTGTTTCCGAGGCAGATCCTAGTCAAGAGAGAGTGATTATGTCTTTTGTTGAGTCTGATGCCAAGGGTATTGTTATTCATGGTCCTCCTGGTACTGGTAAGTCTCAGACAATAGTAAACTTGATATCACAGCTTTCTTCTATGAGAAAAAAGGTTTTAATGGTATGTGAAAAGAAAACAGCCTTAGATATTGTTGCCAAGCGTCTTGATGCGTCAGGTATTCGTAACTTTGTGCTCGTTCATGATGTAGACAAAGATAGAGATCCTGTGTTAAAGAAAATGAATTTGTTGATTTCTAATACAGAGGGTGGTGCTTCTACAAGGGGTGAAAAATATAGAGCTATTCTAGAGAAACAGGCAGAAAGTTTTATGCAGTATATACAGGTTTTCAATAATATTCACAAGGTACTGACAGAAAAAGATAAAATAACTGGTATACCATTAAGAATGTTATATAGTCTGTATTTAAAATATGAAGAATATGAAAATATTGATGATCAAGATCTTGCCAGGGTATTACAAGAATATTCCTATGATATTTTTGTTAAAACAGTGAATAAACTAACCTCTCTTCTTCAATATGCTCGCTATGATATTAAGCCTATTACCGATAGATTGTCTTGGAAAGACCTTGGTGATGAAGATAAAGTGGTTATAGAGAGTGTTTTAAATGAGATAGACGGCATATTTCAACAGAAGAATATGGAGAAGATTTTACTACACTATCCTTTATTGAAGAGACTGTATGACATGCTTGTGCAAGAAGTTGTGACATTTGTTGTTCATAGAGATGATTTACAAGAATTAATAAAATTGTCTAATATATTAGAAAGCGTAGATTGGCAAAGGTATACTTTTGCCCGTGACGAGCTTTTGGAGCTTGCCCATTTCCCTTGGGAAGAAAGGGCATATAAGTTTCAGAAAGGAAAGAAGATTAAACCACTTATAAAACCTCTAATTACACTATTTCAATATGCTCCTCTTGTCTCTAAAGGTAGAAAACTATTTGGTACTATAGATGACATAGTTATGAACATTAGTGGAGATATAGAACTCGTGCATCGTAGATTGCAAAGAACAACTGTTATGTTGAAAAAAGAAGATATTGATGTAGTAGAAGAACTCATTGATAGATATGAAAAGTTATTTCATAAGTTGGAGGTAGAAATTGGCTCTGTTGAGGTTATTAAATGGCAGTCCATTGTTGAAAATAGTGATATTGTAGATGCTTATAGGGAATATGTATCTCGTGGTATGTTTAGTAAGATATGGTCTTCTTTGACAGATAAGAAGATAAAGCGTGTAAAGTCTATTGTTTCTGAGATAGCACAATCTATGAATGTTAAAGAACACGATATTGTAGCCATAGCCGACAGTATCTTACAGCTGAAACATTATTTCTTTGAGGATATTCCCAATGAATTAACAAAAGATTCGCTAAGAGAGTTTATTCAAGACAAGAAATTTCTTCTTGAAGCATGGGATACTTACTATAAACTTCGTGAGCATATTCCCGGTTTAATGGCAATTAGTCTTGATGACATGAAGCGAAAACTCCATGTTATTTACGATTATGCTGTAGGTCTTGTAGAAATTTACGAGGTTAAGGATATTATTAATGAATATTTTAAGGATGTGGATTTTTCTGACAATGTTGCACTGGATAAAATGGCAGCATATAGGGGTATGGAGCAAAATGTTATTGCATTTTTCAAGTTAAAAAATATAACACTGAAAGATTTTCTTCTGTATATAGAGAGCTTACTCTTGTCAGATTTGCCGGAAGTAATTGATAAAAAATCTTGGAGGGAATATATTGAAAAGAAAAAGCGTCAGGTAGAATTTTGGGAAGATTACTATCGTATTGCCCCTATTTATGGTCTATCTGAAACACCATCCAATGAGATAGATGATATTTTTAGAGAGAGTGGGGAAGCTATAGAGCGTTATAGCGATAAATACAAAGAATATATGGGTTATACATCTGCTCTTGGGAAGTACTTTAGTCGGATAGACTTTTCGCATAAGGAGATTAAAGATTTACAGGAATTGTTGGCACACTTTGATGACCTAAGATACTTAGATATTAAGCTGTCGGAAATGTCAAATAGTGATAAATTGCTATTGGAATATTTAAAGAGATACGAAGTTGGCAGTATATGGAAAACTTATATTAGTGTGCATATTGGCCGTATAGAGAGAAGCAAGAAGAAGTTTTCTTACCTAAAGAAAATAGATGAATATCCTGCATTGCGCCAAAAGGCGCTTCAAGTACTAGAAGAAAAACAAGGTATGGTGCGCCAATATGTTGGATCCAGGTTAGAAATGTTCTATGTAGAACCTAAATTGGCTAAGAAGATAGACCGTGAAGCTAATAAGAAGCGTAGAAAGATACATCTAAGAGAGCTTATGCAGTTGTATGAAGATAATGTTGCTGTTTCAAATATATTGGAGACTGTTCCTATATGGCTTATGACCCCTGAATCTGTTTCTAGTACATTTTCTCTGATTAAAGGAATATTTGATGTTGTTATATACGATGAAGCTTCACAAATACCCATAGAAAATGCTATTCCATCTTTATACAGAGCATCTAAAATGGTTGTGGCAGGTGATGAAAAGCAGTTGCCGCCGTCCTCCTTCTTTAAAGTTTCGGTGGACGATGATGAAGATGGGATAGATGAAAAATCAGATGAGATAGAAGTAAAGTCGTTACTTAGTCTTGCCAAGATGAAATTCTCTACAGTTCTCTTAGGTTTCCATTATCGTTCAAGGTATGAGGCACTTATAGCATTTTCTAATTATGCTTTTTATGATGGCAAGATAGCCATAGTTCCAGACTATACACTAGGTAATCCTTTTGAATATATTAAAGTTAGAGGTGTGTGGGTGAATAATAATAATAGAGCAGAAGCGGAAAAAGTAGTGGAAATAGTGGAGGGTATATGGAAGACAGAACCAACGAAATCTATTGGTGTTATTACATTTAATAAAAAACAGGCGGATCTTATATACGACATTTTGGAATCCAAAGCCAGCAGGGACTCATATTTTTCTGGATTGTATGAAAAGGCACAAAATCTTGTGCAAGACGGAGAAGATATGAGTTTCTTTGTTCGCAATTTAGAGAATGTGCAGGGCGATGAAAGAGATATTATTATATTCTCTATAGGTTATGCTCCTACACCAGATGGCAAGATGTATATGAGATTTGGACCTTTAAGTCAATCGGGTGGTGAAAATCGCCTTAATGTAGCCATTACCCGTGCAAAAGAAAAGATCATAGTTGTTGCATCTATAGAACCAGAGGATCTGAGGGTTGAATCAGTTAAAGGTAGAGGTTCTAAATTGCTAAAAGAGTATCTTAAGTATGTCAGAGCATATGCAAGGGGAAATAAACTAGAGGCTGAAGAGATATTAAAAGGCTTAACTTCTGTATCCGAGCAAATATCTGTTAGTAAGGTGCGCTTTGACAGTCCATTTGAGAAGGAAGTGTATGATGCACTTGTCAAGTTGGGATATAGGGTAGATACGCAGGTTGGTGTATCCGGCTATCGTATAGATCTAGCTGTAAAGCACCCAACCAACGATTATTATGTTGTGGGTATAGAATGTGACGGCGAGCTATACCATAGCTTGCCTTCGGCGAAAGAGAGAGATATCTTTAGACAGCGCTTTTTAGAGACTAAAGGATGGAAGATTATAAGGGTGTGGAGTCGCCACTGGTGGAGGAATAAAGAAGCAGAGATATCCCGTTTGAAAAAGCTTGTAGATGCAGAGATAAGAAAAAGGGGATAGGATCTATGTGATGCTTATCCCCTCCCACATATTAAATACCCCTATCAGCACCAGTGCATAGGTTTCTGCCAGTGCAATGGATGGGAAGGGTATCAAGAAACCTGCTATAAAGAGGGCAAATAGTGTTATGCCGAGCCATGTTTTTCCTCTGCCTATACAGTAGAGCGGTATGCCTATGAAATATTGCCAGAAAAACCATAGTGCTACAAAGTCGTGGGGTTTTGTGCCTTTATGAAATAGGCCGATGAAGAATATGAATATAGCTGCCATGGTGATGAAAGATCCTCCTACAGTCTGCAATTTGTTTTCTGATTTGTAGATGAGATATATGGCAAATATCAGCATGAGAGGAGACACAATAAACATTAGTCCGTAGTTGAATATCCACATGTTCTTAGCGTGTGTTGTGCCCAAATCGCTATAGGCATTGTGCCATATTGAGAACCATGGGTTGTATAGGCTGGATACATATGCGATAACAAAGAAGAGGATAACTGCCGATATACCTGTCCACTTTATCCATCTTTTCACCATCATCACCTCCGAGCTGGTGAATATCCCTATTTATAGGATAGGATAATATAAAGGGATGCATAGGAAAGTAGATGATCAATATGATATTTGATTCAAATAACAGTAGTATTCCGAAATATGTTCGGTATTACTTCTGGTTTATGCTAACAATCTTGTCTATATTCTTTGCCGAAGTGATTTCTGCCTCAACCCCCTATGCTTTCTTGAAATTTTCCGACTTCATCACATTGTCTCTTATATATGGGCTTCATATTCTGGTGCTAGGTGGTATCGTATATGCCTATGGAGAGCCAAGTTTTAAAACTCTGTATCCTGCTGGAGTACTGTTTGGACTTTATGAGGCATATATTACCAAAGTTCTTTTTCACCCATGGTGGCATGCAGCTTTGAATATTGGGGGTATATCTGTGTTTGAAGTTCTTACCATAGCCATGTTCTGGCATCCTCTCATGTCTTTTATGGTGCCTCTTCAGGTGGCTCAGATGTTCACCAAGGATAGGAAGGTATTTCTTAGATTTGTCTTTGAGCATCCCTTGGTGTTTGCTGTTTTCTGTGGAGTTATTGAGGCGATGGGGACACAAAACATAGGGGTTTCCGTTGTCTCTCTTCTTAGCGGTTTCTTAGTGGTTTTTGTTGTCTTAGGTGTATGGATATTTGTTCTGCACGGAGATAGATATGATATGAAAGCTCTGATGCCACAAGGTAAGGAAATAAGTGTGTTGGCTATTATGTTGCTACTGCTATATATCGTGCTTGGTTTCTTGTGGAGGCCTGAAGCACTCTCCGGTATATATGCCCAGATGTTTGTCTGGTGCTTGTATATATTCTTTGGATGGTTGTTGTATAGGAATATTCGGCAATATGAGGATCTTGATAATAGTGTTCAAGTGTATACAAGAGTGTTACTGTTAAAGGTAATGATTTTTGGGCTTGGTGTAATGGCAACTGCCTTACTTACAGATGTTATAGCTGCATATTTTCCATCTGTAGTGTTTGCTTTGAGACTTGTTGTTTGGTTGGGTATGGCAGTATTGTCTCTACTATTTGTCGGATGTGCTTTAGTATATATAAAATAAATGATAAAAATATATGATAACCGTAAATATTACAGTCTTATTAGGAGGTGCTAAGTGTGATTGTAACTACAACACCTACGGTAGAAGGAAGAAAAATCGTAAAGTATCTTGGGGTGGTATGTGGGGAGACTATAGTGGGTACAAGTATAGGAAGGGACATTCTTGCCAGCCTAACAGATATCTTTGATGGGCGATCTTCAGAGTATGAAGATGTTGTTAGAGCTGCTCGTGACGCCGCTATGAAGAAAATGATAGAAGAGGCACAGAATATGGGGGCCAATGCTGTTGTGGGGGTAGATATAGATTACGAAAGCATTGGGCAAAGCAATATGATGATGGTGTCGGTTTCTGGTACGGCTGTGATAGTAGAGTAAAAAGGGCGCCCCGAAGGGGCGCCCTCACAACATCTTTACACTTTAAACTTACTTAGCAGGGTTTGGAACACGGAAACCTCGTCTTCTATCTTTTCTACGGCATCTCTAAGCTGTCTGGTAACCTCTTCCATGCTCTGGGTAGAGGCAGATATCTCTTCTGCTGTGGCACTGTTCTCTTCGGCTACTGCGGCAATTTGCTCTATGGCACTGGAGATAACACCCACCTGGTTTCTGATGGACTCTACACCATCTATAATCTCGTTGATCTTTACGACAATCTGCTGGGTATCTTCTCCAAGCTTGGCTGTGTTGTCTGCAACCTGCATCAGCCTCTGACCCTCTTCCTCAAGCACTCTAAACTTCGTTTCTATCTCTTTGACAATGTCCTCAATCTTGGTAAGTAGCCCTCTGAGTATGTTTCTAATATCAGAAGCGCTCTCCTCAGATCTCTCTGCCAGTTTTCTAATCTCATCGGCAACAACGGCAAAACCTCTTCCTGCCTCTCCAGCCCTTGCTGCCTCTATAGCTGCATTGAGGGCAAGAAGGTTCGTTTGCTCGGCTATTTCGGTAACGGTATCTACTATAGAAGATATGTTTTCTGCCATCTGGTTCAGTTCCATAGCAGACTGCACCAGTGTGCCAAGGCTTTCCACTTGGGATCCCAGCTCTGTGGCAATCTTTACAACATTTTCTGCGTTGTCGGCAAGGGCAGATATGGTGGCGTCAACGACTTCCTGTGATGCTTTCGCAGAGGCTGCCATCTGCTCGGCACTCTCCATTATCTGCGAGGCACTTTCCGCGGCATTGGTTGCCTCATTAGCCTGCTGGGTTGCCGCTTCTGCAAGCTGGGCCACAGCATCGGTCAGCTGGGCTATGCTATCGTTCATATACTCGGCTGCCTCAGCAAGTTGCTGTGAAGAGCTTTGCAGAGAGTTGGTGGCCTTGAATATGTTTAATACAAACTCTTTTAGCGATTGTAGCAGGTGCTGTAGAGCAGATACAAGGTATCCAATTTCGTTTTTGAAGGGATAATGTGGTAGTTCTACGGTGAGGTCTCCCTCAGAGGCTTTTATTGCGGCCTTTGCTATTTCTCCCAAACTACCCAGTAGCCTCTGAACATAAATAGATGTGACGATAAGCGTAAGCAGGGCTATCACAATAATGGTTATAGCTATGCTGTTACGGGTGCTATAGAATCCGGCAAAGTATGCATCCCACACCTTATATCCGAGTATCCAGCCGTTGGGAAGGTGTGTTATTCTGATTTGGAAGTCTCCCATTTTATCTTTGCCCTTTATCCATTCTCCATCTTTGGCTTTCAATATGCCATTTTCCCACAGCTGTTTATGAAATTCTATTTCTTCCTTGGTAAGGCCAAGTTGCTGAATTTTTTCGTTGTATATCTTCTGATATCCTGTGTCTTTAAGAAGGCCGTATTTATCTGGGTCAAAGGCAAGCCCTACAAATCTCTCATCTGGGTGGGCTATAACGATAGAGTTTTCGCCCCACAAAATGGGTATACCTAATACCTTGTCACCTTGCTTGGTGACATAGGTTTTTACCATATTCACAAGCGTTTGGAGGTTAAAGTCTATACCAACGACGCCAACAATTTGACCATCGACGGATACCGTCTGGGCCAGTGTTACTATGATATTGCCCGTGGTGAAATCTATGTAAGGATCCGTGTAAACAAGTGTTCCGGGATGCTCCATGGCTAGCTTGTACCATGGTCTTACCCTTGGGTCGTATTCATCTGGACTTAGTATTTGAAGGGTGCCAAGTAGCATAAATCCATCTTGCCAACCCATATATACATTCTGAACATTAGCTCCCCCTATTGTTTTCTGAGCATGTCTGAATAAATGGGTAATCTCCAGATATTTCTTGGCTGTACTGCATTCGTCCTGTGTAATAATATTTTCTCTACACGCTTTAGAAATCAGCTCATCGGCCTTGGCAAGGTTTTCGTCGCTGTTGATGACATTTTGCCACTGTGTAAGTTCTGGCACATTAAGTTCTTGTGCCGCTTTCATGATAATTTCTCTTGCCTGTAAAGGGTCGGTAAGACCAACATCTGAGACCTGCTTGACAAGGTTTTTCAGAGGTGTTTCACCACTGGCTTTTAGCCAGTTGGTAATATCTTTTTCCATGGCATTCTCTACCATGTTAACCTGTCCATATAAGGTCCCATCGGCGAATGTTTTGAATTTTTCCAAAGAAAACCATCCAATAAGAGCTGGAATAAGTAAGGCAAGAATAAGTGCTAAGACAAACATTTGCATTCGCAAATTACCAGAAGACTTTTTAGCAGCCATAAAGATTCCCCCCTTAGGTGTTGTTGCTAAGATATTTAGCTTCTAAACATATTATATGTCTATAGCTTAAGAGAATATGTGAAAGACATCTGCTGTTTTCATAAATAAAACATTTATAGTGCGGATTGCTTGTTAATTTTCTCTATGCACGACGATAGCGTTTCTGATAGCTCTTTGCTTATAAGCTTAGCTTTGTCGATGTAAGAGGGGGGAACTTTTTCTCCATTTCTTATCAGAGAGATAACCTCTTTTCCTATGTTATGTATTTCTCTGTGTAATGTGTCAATTTTGTCCATGAAACCTTCGCACCCAGGTATGTTGCCTCCTAACATGAGAAGACTAAGCCCAAAGGAACATCTCTCAGGATTGGTTTCAAGGGCTGATATGGGTTGTCTACCCTCTACGATATCCGTTAGAATTCTTACCCATTGCCTGTGACTATCAATAGCTTCTTTGAGAAGAGATATAATTTCTTCCTTTCCCAGTATTTTAAACTGAGATATATTTGAGAGTTCTTCTTTGGCTGTGTTGATAAGAATTTGAGAATTGCGTAGAGAAACTTCCAACTCTCGTATTGCCTGTTCATATAAGCGTGTGGCATTGGCTATTTCTGCACTAACTTCTTCCATGCTACCGCTGATGTTTTGGACAGATGCGTTCATCTCCTCAATAGATGCATATATCTTTTCTGCTATACCTGACAGCTCTATTGCCTGTCCGCCAATGTTATCTGCCTCGTGGGCTATGGCTTCTGCCGATTGTTTAGTCTTGGTATTGAGAACAAGTGTATCTCGTGTTTTAATCTGTACATCGCTGGCAAGCTTGTTTAAGGTATCAATGCTGTTGGTTATGTCTTTCAGGTTTTTGGCTATCTCATCGGCGGACTCACGGGACAGCTCTGCCAGTTTTCTGACCTCATCGGCAACAACGGCAAATCCCTTTCCTGCCTCACCGGCTCTTGCTGCCTCAATAGCGGCGTTAAGGGCAAGGAGGTTTGTTTGCTCTGCTATGTCTGAAATGGTCTTAACAATATCAGATATCACAGCGGCCTTTTTGACCAGCTCTTCGGCTGCATTCTTTAGCTGACTCATAGCTCTCAGTGTTTCCTGCATGCTCTTCAGTGTCTTATCTGAGATTTCAAGATTATTTATAGATAGAGAGCCTATATTTTCTGCGGCTTGTCTAAATACCTCGGCACTCTCCGCCAGCTTTTCTCCTGTTTCTGAAAGACTATTCATATTAGATGCTATAACTGTGGCAGAGTGGGCTGTTTCCGATGCCGTGTGGTCTATGCTTTCAAGTAGATGTGAAACAGATTTTACACTCTCTATACCCGTTTCTAAACTGCTTGCTGTTCTGCTTGAATATGTGGAGAGGGTTTTTAGGGCGCTAGCCAGAGAAAACATAATACTTCTGGCAACTCCTAATATGTCTTTGAGCATCTGAGCCACCATGCCGATTTCATCTTTTCTATTCATCTTTATTTCTATGGTGAAGTCTTTGTTCTTGGTGATATAGGACACAGTTTCTGTCAATGTATCAAGGGGTTTTAGAGATATGTGTAATATGAAAAAGTTGGCAATTATTACACCAATGACAGCCAATATGATGGTCCACAATATCTTTGGCGGTGCAGGCCATATGAGAGCCAATGCAACAATTCCACCTAGTGTTATAATGCCAGCTGTCCACAGTGTGACTTTGGTTTTTAGCGACACATTTACTCCCTCCCCAAGTTAAACTTTTGAGCCTGTGGGATATTTTAGCATGCTAAACAACAGAGAAAAAGAAACGACTTAAGGGGGAGGGAGTTATGTTAAAGAGGATATATAAAAAGGGACCCTGACAGGGTCCCTCGGCATTATGTTCTTAGTTTCCGCCGTTTCCTTTACCGTGCCCCTGAGAACCAGAGATAATTTCATTGTATCTTTCTGGTGATAGTTTTTGTGGAGTATAGGTAATACCCTGTTTTTCAAGTGCACTGACAAATGCCCTAAGGTGGTTATAGGAACCACTTCTAATATTTTCGTATACCTGCTTTATGTCTGCCTTGTCAGTACCCTCTATAGCCTTATCAAGGTCTATAATGTCTACCTCTTCAATAAGAGCACCTACTTTTAGTGCCTCTACAAGAGATTCTCTACCTCTTGCCACAAGGTCGTTGTAGAGTTTCTGAAGATCTGGATTTTTAAATTCTCCCGGTTTCATGTCTGCTGTGGGATCCTCCAGTCCATATTTCTCTATAAGGCCCCTAACTTGGTCCATATGGGTTTGTTCGGCCTTGCTAATGTTTAAGAAGACCTCATCTTTCCATATATCATAGAGTTTTGTGTATACATCTCTTGCCAGTTTTTCTTCCTCAGCCATATAAAGAAGTTCCTCTTTTTCCTGTGGTGTTAAGGCTGTGGTGTTTGTAGTGTTTTCACTGGTAGTAGTGGTTTGTTGGGTTGTTGTGCTTGTGTTAGTGTTACTTGTATTGTTGTTAGTGGTTCCACAACCGGCAAAAGAAAATGCTACTGTGACAATTAACATGATTACTACTAAGCTACTAAATAATTTTTTCATCATACATCCCCCTCCTTGTCAAGGTTTTCCTATAAATATTTTATACTTGTCAAATTGTTTTCACAAATATATACGCACGAGGCTTCTCATTGTGACACTATGGCATACTGTATAATGTGAAAAATAAACTTGGGGGAGGAGAGGGATGACTGCACGAGCCAAAGGTCTTTTATATATGGCTTTTACTGTTGTATTGTGGGGAGTGTCTTTTGTTGCCACAAAGGTTCTTGTGGGTACTGTGCCCCCATTTACCGCCGGTTTTCTAAGATTTGTTCTTGCTGTGGCCATCTTGTATGCACTTGTGCGTATCCCCATACAGTATCGTGGAAAAGATAAATACTATGCCATGCTTGCCGGTTTCTTTGGGGTCACTATGTACTTCGTCTTTGAGAACACAGGGTTAAAGTTTACAACAGCCACCAATGGTTCCCTTATCGTGTCATCAACCCCGGTATGGTATCTGGTAGTGCGTGATCTAATTGACAGAAAGCCATCTGCACTTATCAGATACATAGGTACCATCATGGCATTTATCGGTGTGGCTATTATTGTATTCAATGGTAGGTTTGTGTTGAAACTCAACCCACTGGGTGATACGCTCATGTTTGGTGCAGCGTTTGCGTGGATTTTCTATACGGTATTTGTTGAAAAGCTTTCGGGTTACGATGAACTGCCACTAACAAGGGATATCAGTCTGTGGGGTCTTATCTTCTTCATACCTTTTACACTCTATGAGCTAATGAGGACACCGGTAGAATTTTCTAAATGGTTTACCCCGTCTGCGTGGATAGCCCTTATATATCTTGGTGTGTTTTGCTCTGCCCTTGGTTATCTCATGTGGAATAAGGCCATAGCCCTTGCCGGTGGCAAAACAGTGACCAATGGGCTCTATTTTATTCCACTTGTCACGGCCATAGCGGAGTTTTTCATATTGGGAAATAGTCCCAATATCTATACCATTGTTGGTGGTATTCTTACGGTGCTCGGTACATATATTGCAGAAAAAGATGTTGGAGGTGAAAACAATGATTAGTGTGAGAAGAGAGTTTGAGAACATGAGTGTGAAAGAGGTAGAGGAGAAGCTGAAGGAGGAACTGGCTTCTCGCGGATATAAGGCAGTGCTCGAACTAACACCGAGCGACATCGTTAAGGACAAACTAAGGGAAGATATGCCCATTTATCGCATTTTGTATATCTGCAATCCCAAAGATTTCTACAATATGACAAAAGTTGATTACGATATAGGCTCATTTGCCCCATGTCCTGTGCTCATCTACGAAAAAGATGGTAAGGCATACATCTCCCTTAGCGTGTGTGAAGAGGTTGTAGATATATTAAAAGAGCCCTTTGAAAAGGTCAAAGAGGCTATAATGGCAGTGTAAAAACTTTGTAGGGGGAGGGGTTGAGTATGGAGAAACTGAAAAAGATTGGTATCTTGGGAGGTTTGAGCCCTGAGTCTACTATTCCGTATTATCAGTATCTGGTAGACCTCAGTGCAAAGCATTTGCCCGAGCTTGTGTATCCGGAGATTGTTATCTACAGTGTCAACTTCGGTGAGGTTGTAGCCAATATGCGTAGTGGCAACGCCGACAAGGTCAGAGATCTTTTCCAGAAAGTTCTTGACCATTTCAATGACATGGGTGTAGAGGTGTTTGCTATTGCATGCAACACCATGCATATACATCTTCCTTATCTCAACACATATGACATGGAAGTTGTCCATATTGTTGATGTTGTAGGCGATGAGGCAGAGAAGCACGGTTATAAGAAGCTTATGCTCTTTGGCACCAAGAGACTCCTTGACAGTGGCCTTTACAAGGAGATGCTCGGTAAAAGGGGCATAGAGGTTATATACCCCGAAGAGGAAGATGCTATCGCCATTGATAAGCTCATATTCAGACTGGGCAACGGTGAGATTAATGATGAGACAAGGGCAGAGGCTATGAAGTATGTAGAGAAATATAAAGATGCCGCCGATGCCATCATACTTGGTTGTACAGAGCTACCCCTTGTTGTACCCGAGGGTGAGTATAACACTCTTGATACAACACATCTGCATGCCAAAGCTATCTTCCGCAAGGCAACAGGTATAGATGTAGAGTAGGAATGTGTCAGCGAGGCGGGGTATCCCCCGCCTCTTTGCATATCTGGGAGGATTGATGGTGAGGTTTAAGCATATCCTGTCTGTAGCTACTGTTCTTGTCTTATCTGCGGTGATATCCTTTGCAATGTGGAGACACGCAGGGGAGAGGCTTGTGTCATATGATGGGGAAGATTATAGTAAGGACATTGCACTTTCTGCTCCAGCCATGATTCACTATGCCCAGAAGTGGGCCCATAGTAGGAATCCCCAGTTTTATCACTACACATTCACATCGCAGATACTTTATGCCGGTGGTCTGCCTATGATAAAGGTGCCGGGAAAAGCTTGGTATCACTACAGCAGATATGAGATATGTGGGCTGGGTAGTATCACAGGTATAGAGCACCGGTGCAGACGATGGTATGTGTCCCGCTCATGGACCTTTGTTGACGATTTTAGGGAGTGGATAGTGAAAAGGGTGAAAATGTCCGATGCCACTTATATCGGTGTTCCTATGGATAGGTGGCATACCCCCGTGGTATTTGAAGACTACCTTAATGAATATGTGAAAAATGGTGTTGCCATTTTGCAAGTAGACTTAAATGGTGTGCGTGGCCCTGACCACAATGTGTTTGTATATAAACAAGATGGCCACTGGTATATAGCAGCACACTCTCCAGACATGAACGATACGATATCCCGACTCTGGACTCCATTTATATTTGCCAAGAAAGTGTGGCTGATACGCATTCACAATGTTACCCACCCGGAGGAGTATAATGCCAATAGGAGGCGATATATATGGCAGGAAATCTTTATGAGAAAAGTCTTTCCCCGGATGCCCTTGATATCCATAGGGCTATTTCCTCACTAATTGAAGAGCTAGAGGCGGTAGATTATTACAACCAGAGGGCAGAGGCCACCGCTGACCCTGAACTTAAGGCTATTATGGAGCACCACAGAGATGAAGAAAAAGAGCATGCCGCTATGCTCATAGAGTGGCTCAGGAGAAAGGACCCGGCATTTGCCAAGGAACTAAAAGAGTATCTCTTTACAGAAGGTAGTCTCATAGATATAGAAAACAGTTAGCACTTGGAGGGGTTTTATTTGAAAAAGTGGCTGGTTTTGATATTGGTGCTTGTCTTGATGTTGGTTAGTGCACCCGTTTATGCACTGAATAGCTCTATTGCAGTTTACAGTGGTAAAAAAGGCGATCATGTGTGGTATCTCTTTGTGCCCGACAGTCCAAAGATGGCATACATCTATGCCCTTCACACTGCTCGTGCAGTAGATAGTGCCAAGGAAGGAGCATATTACCTTGCATTGTCTTTAAACGCTGCTGTACTTATATATGGACAGGATACAGATGCCGACAGAAACAAGCTGCTTGGTGATGCCATTTTTCATATGGCATATGAAAATGAGCCCGGTGATGGTGTATCTTCCAATTATCTTCTGCACCTTATAAATGCCCGTAGAGATATGGTAGACATTGTGTCCCAGTATACAGATGTTCCTATTGCCGTGGTGGGTGCCTCTAAAGAGGGATGGGTGGGCTATTTCCTTGTTGATGATAACCGCGTCAAATACATTGTCCCCGGGCTGTTTAAGATGGAAGATTTGTGGGGTGGTGTGCTTGAAGCCCAAAGTCAATGGGGATGTGATAATAACTATATCAATCCATATGTTAGTGCAAATCCTGAAAACATGCTACCGGCCCTTGTTGCCCTTGAGCTGAAAGGTCTGATGCCCTATGTAGATGCTAAAACCTATGTCATGTCTGCTTCTGACAGATACGACCTTACCATATGGACAGTATCCCAGAGGGGCACATATGGTGAGCACGATGGAGAGTATTTTCCACTGGGAGTGGCTGAGGGACACTTTGTAAAAAAGATGTCTGAAAAGTATAAAGTGCATTACACATTCGGGGTAGAGAGTGATGAGTTTCTCTATAAAACTATTAGCCCCATGCTCCTTGGGCTTTCTGGCGATAAATATATTCCCTCTATGCTATCTGCCACTTATACATTAAAGGATAATATCTTGTCTGTTACTGCGACAGGTGGTAGTGGAGAGTATATTCTATATGTGGGGTTTGCACCTACCGGTATGTGGAATGCACCCGGTGTGGAGTGGAAATCATCTGATATATCTTCTACAGTGGCTGTGACATCGTCAGATGCCGTGGCTTTCTATGTGGGTGACAAGATATATCCCATAACATCTCCTGTTTATGAGGTGCGTGGTGCCATGAAAAGGTGCTATACATCTATTAGGGCTGTGCTTCTATATATTGGTGATAAAAACTACTCTGTGTCGTTTTATGACTATCCCTCTTCTCATGGTGTTTCACGCTACACTATGGACACGGTGCCCATTATCAAAGATGACCGCACCTTTGTGCCTTTGAGATTTGTTGTAGAAGCCCTTGATGGAGAAGTGTATTGGGACGGGACAGACAGAAAAGTTGATATCTATCTGAAAGATAATCATATAGCCCTGTGGATAGATAAAGACACATATGAGGTAAACGGTGAGAAAAAGACCATGGATACAGCTCCATTTATAAGAGACAACCGCACCATGGTGCCCATCCGCTTTGTTGTAGAAGGTTTAGGCGGTCAGGTCTGGTGGTATCCGGGGTCCCGCTCTGTCATGATCATGCTGAAGTAGAGGAATGAAGGAGATTTTGAAATCTTAT
Source organism: Zhurongbacter thermophilus (assembly GCF_026184435.1). Taxonomy (NCBI): domain Bacteria; kingdom Pseudomonadati; phylum Zhurongbacterota; genus Zhurongbacter; species Zhurongbacter thermophilus. Next base: position 1,484,031 of record NZ_CP046447.1, on the reverse strand, counting down.
TCCTATCCAATTTATGTCTACTGTTTGATTTTGTAGATGTACCTGTGTATATTCTGTTGTATCTCCGGGGTAGTATACAAAGGCCTTTTTGCTGCCTAATGCCATGGCATATGTTAATACTTGATATATAACCTCTTTTCCCATCTTGTCAAATGGTCTATATTTGGCGTCGGCTGGGTTCTTTTTATCTATGACAAAATCGGGGCGTATAGATTCTGCCTTAATACCACTCCTAATGTTTATGCGTTTTTGATATTCTACATGGGAATGTGTGGCTTTGAGATATCTTAATGTGGCAAGTTCGAATAACTTTGCCATGTCTAGAAAAAATCCAGAAAATGAAGTATTGCCTGAAGAGGTTTGGGGAATACCCCTTAGTAATAGTTCGGCTATTCTAATTATTGGTAAGTAGTGCATGGTGTTTCTATTGACAACCTTTTTGGCATCGCTCAGTAGAGACTTTCTTAGTGGATGTATATCTATATGCAAATTTTCTAGCGTATCTATGATTTCAGATAGTTTTTCTTTGGCACTTGCCGACTGTGTGTATCTATAAAGAAAATATGCCGTTGATAGTGTAAGCATGTTTAATATAGTGTTTTCCTTTCTGTACCACTTGATGGTAGGCAGTTTCCCGGTAAAGGGTATGTATCTTGTTATATGCCTCATTTGAGGTCTTCCTGATATTGTGTTTGATTCAGCAATTTGTCTGATATATTGTTTTTGTAGGCCTCTTCTTATAAGATGGCGGGTTTTTTCACAAAATATCATTGCTATGATGTCTGGCAATGATAAATATGTTTGTAGTGTGCTTCCTTTGGTTTCTTCATACCATTTTGGGGGCATATATAGGGCGTATGCAATCATGGAGATAAGCTCTGCATTTTCCAGATGGGGCTTAATGTGTATGGTTGTATCTCCTATTTTCGCCGTTCCTACCTTACCCTCAGAGATTATATATTTTTCCGATGCTGTATATATAACTTTAATAATATTTTCGCTGACAAGATATTCTATAGCTTGAGCCAGGTTATCCTTTTTGGGATAAGGATGGGGTGTCCATTCAGTCAGTGTCAAAGTCTTCATTGTTCTCTTGCTCTATGATGTCTTCTTTGTAGTTTTCTGGCAGATTTTCTATAAGAGCTGATATAAGTTCTTCATCGGTTTTGGGTAATAGTTTTCCATCTTCTGATAAAATGTTAGTTCCTAAAACTTGCTTGACAGACTGAAAATCTCCTCTGAAGTATTCCTCAAGTAGAGGGATAATTTCACTAACAAGTCTTCGTCTTAATTGGATTATGTCTTTTATGGGTTCATTGCCTTCCATAAGATAGGAGTGACCTATGAGTAGGTCATATGCTTCTTGTCCCAATACCTCTACAAGTTTTTTGTTGATATGCTCCAGCCATTTGTGTAGTGGAAGTCCTTCTATATGGCTCTTTATTACTTCGTAATTGGGCCACATTCTGTAAAACGCAAATCTTCTCCTTAGTGCCGCATCTACCATTGCAATAGACCTATCTGATGTGTTCATAGTTCCTATGATGTAAAGGTTGTTAGGAAGAGTGAATTTCTCTCCACTGAGCGGAAGAGTAATATATATGCTCTCTCTTTTGTCTTTTTCAAGTAATGTAAGTAGTTCTCCAAATATGCGAGCTGTATCTCCTCTGTTTATCTCATCAATAATGAGAATATAAATGTTGTCTTTATCAGCTTGTGCTTTCTGTGCAAGGCTTTTCAATATGCCATCTTTAATTTCATAGTGTATATGACCATTTTTTATGGTGGTTTTTATTCCTTCTATAAAGTCATCGTATGAATATGAAGGGTGAAAAGTTACCATCTCTATAAAATTATCTACTTTTTCCTTTATGCCATCTGAATATGTGTCACCAAAGTTCTCCCTCGCTACTATGTAGCGTGCACTTTTTAAAGCCATATATGTTTTTCCTGTTCCCGGTGGTCCGTAGAATATGATTTGTTTTTTTCTTCGCAGGGTTGCCCATATGTCTTTTATGTCTTCTGGTAATGTGGCTGGATAGCCGGTGATTATATGTGTTGTTTTACCTTCTAATTTGGATACTTCTATGTCTAATATGGCTTCTTCAACAGAGATGAGTTCTTTACTATAGCGAATGAGACCTTTGCCATAGAATTGTTTTATGGTGTTGTCTGTTTGACAGAATACTTTTTTGTCGATGTTTGTTGATAGGAAATCAATAGGTAAGCTATTGTCGGTAAATGATTCTAGAGAATATCCATATGCCACTAAATGGCAATTGTCATCTGTTATATATATACGAGTCCCTGGGCGAGAGTTTTTGATTGCAGGAGGGATATTTTCTTTATCCCAAATAAAAACACCTGTTTTTAGTAATTTGTAAATATTTTCTAACGATGTGGGTAGTTTCACATATGGATGTTTGTAGTTAATACCATATCTCGGATGGAGTAGTTCCATTTCTAAGAAAGATTGATATCCTGTTTTTTCTTGTAGATCTTTTAGTTGTTTGTCATTTAGGTAGTTTTCTAGAAATGGTTTGTAGGTCATTGTTATGGGAACAGAGTATATGGCAGTTCGCGTGTGTATACTAGAGATTGTTTGGGGAAATAAAATATGATAGTACTTATGTACCCAAGCTCTATAAAAGATGTTTTTTATTGTAGGCAGTTTAGATTTTAACTCGTCTGGGATAGATGCTAAAAACTCTTCGTGTATTTGGAGGAATTGTTTTTCTAGTTCTTCATAGGTTTGAACCCCTTTATATACTTTCTCTACTTCTTCTGCACCTTTTATTATTGCATTCCTTATAAGGGTTGCAAGCCAAATAGCAGATTCTTCAGGAATTTCTATATCTTGTTTTGCCTGTTCTTTTTCTATGGGAGAGAGATTTTTCCCTATGGTTTTAGATGTCCATCTACCGTTTATCTCAGAATATTGAAATAGAATGAACTTGTCTGCATTTCCGCCCCAAATGCTACCAAAGGCGTTAGCACTATAACTAGACATATTTAGTTGTTCTATCCAATATGCGAAGCTATCGTATTCCTTGTTTCCAAACATCTTGTATAGTAACTCTTTCCCCTGTAGTTTCATTAAATTTTCAGGAGACCACTTGCTTAAAAACAGTTCTCTCATCTATTGTTTGATTTTAGGAGGAATATATGTTCCCTTTTCCCTGGCTATTTCCGTGTATTTTTCAATGCGTTTTCTCAGTAAACTATATTTATCCATGGGTGTCACACCTCTTTTTCTTTTATTGTACTCTTTAGTTTTCACTCTTGCTCCTTCGGACTTATTCATAAAATGCGTTTTATAATCTCGGCCGAGATTGTAAAATAACAGTCGTTCTTGGAAAAACATCTCTGATATGTCGTGTTTGTCCCTCTCAGCGGTACAATACCTATGAAAGGGGGGAACCACTATGAAGTACAGAAGGTTTTTATATATTATTGTCTTTATGCTTGTTTTATCTATAGTGTTTATGGGGTGTGGCTCGGCAACTCATAAGCCCGAAGAGTCTACGGGGGCGGGCCAGGGAAATACATCTACCCAAACGGGGATCTCAGGAACGGAGACTTCCACCACTGGGGGTGGTAGCGGTGCAGATACTTCTATAAATTTGCCAAAGTATACGGGCACACCGTTTGCCGTTTTCCAGAAAGGGGAAAAGGTTGTTATAGAGGGCAGAGGCGGTGAGTCATTTTCCACAGATGGCACACTCATGAGTGCCATATCTCAGGGAAGGTATATATATCTGTTTGTGCTGAAAGAGGAGAAACTTCACCTTATCAAGTGGAATGGTGAGGTGGTATTTGACAAGGTTATAGATACAGAAAAAGAGCCATTCAATATGTGGAGGCGTGCTGTTTACTATGAGGGATATATAGCCACATATTACCTTACGAAGGGAAGAAACAGTTTTCAGAGGGTTCTTGTAGTTGATGGGGATGGAAACAAGGTGCTTGACTGGGCTCCGGAGCCAGGTCCTCTATTCATATCTTCATTGTCTATGGGAGATGTGGAGGGACACAAGGCTGTTTTTATAGCCGTAAAAGATGGTACATTCGTCTCTGTGCTTCTGGATGGCAAAGTGCTATGGTATGCCAAGCCTAAGCATGCTCAAGATGCCCTCGCGGCCATTTATGCAGAAGATACAATACACGGTATATATGCTGAAAATGTTTTTAAACAACATCTTGTGGTGATAGACACCCTCTCAGGGCATATAAAAGGTGACTTTACATTAGACCGTGAGGGTACACGGGTTTATGCCCGCTGGATAGACAGAAAGGGAATACTGTTGGCAGATGATAGACAGAAGAATTTCTATGTAGAGCTGTATGGAGAGGGCGGCAAAGAAGCCCAGTATGAGCTAAAAGGTCCTGTCAAGATGATAGCAGTGGTAGGTAGTAAAGACGATGATATGCCCGTGGTGTTGTATTACCAGCACACACAGGGCTACACGGTTGTAGCCCTTGATGGCTCTCTTAATGCAAAGTGGCAGTATGAAGGTGATATAAAGAGGTATGCCAAGCTGCTTAATATAGATAGCATAAATAACACCATAGTGGGATACATAGGTGCAGATGGCTATATGCATGTGGTGCTGTTATCTCCGGATGGGAAAAAGATATTTGACTACAAGAGTGATAAGCTATATGCCCTGTATCCGTCATACAGTCGCAGAGATGATATTCACCCTGTAGCATATGCAGGACCAGATAACAATGGTGTCTTGCTTCTTGACAATGCAGGTAAGGTGGTATGGGATATACCTGTGTCTTCAGATGTCCATATTAAAGACCTTTATCCATCTGGTAATGGCTATGTTGTAGAGGCGGGAGACAGCACTTTTTATGTGATGCCGTAGATGGCATTGGATGTATAATCGCAAAAGGCATATTCCCATGCGAAACAGAATTTTCTCCTAACTTTATGCTGTGTAAAGGAGGGGCTTATGCCCCCTCCTTTTTATACTCCACGATGTGGGCAATATCATCAACGGTGCCGTCTATTTCCTGTACCAAAGACACAACCTTGTAGCCCATCTCTTTAACATATGGCGTGATAATGTGGGTTAGCTCTTTAGATAGTCCTTTGATAAAAAGATACTTCTTTCCTTTACCCTTCTGTATGTCTTCCCACATCTTGTTAAAGGCTTTATCGTAGGATACAATACCCACCGCCGATGGTGACAGCTTATCTGTAAGCACAAAAAAGTATGGTCCTATAGCCTTCTCTACGCTTCCCATAAGATAGCTAACCTTATCTTTAATAGGTGAGTGATTTAGAAGATGGTATAGTGCCAGATTTTCGGCAATGGTGAGAATAATATAGTATGGGCTCTTTGGGAGTATATATGTAGGTTCATCTGCCTCTCCCCATAACACGACAATGGATGGAATAGGTGTTTGTGATGGGAAGCGGATATCTTCTCTACCCTGCAGTGTCTTCTGTCCTATGGCATTGCCGGTTATGTAAGATACCAGTGGCACAATGAAATTCTGGGTTGTGCTGGCATCAGAGGCAGGAATGTAGATGATATTTCCTTTAGTCTTAAAGGAGTTTCCTTGCTCAATGATATAATCGGCATAGTCTTTTCTGATTTCCACTGATACCTCTTCACCGGTGGCATGTGCTATGTGCTTTCTCACCTTTTCAAGAATAAGCATGCGGATAGGTTCGGAGATGTTTTGAGAAATATAAATCTTCATATAGATCCCCCCCTAAGCACTGATGTTCTCTAAAGATATTATAAGTAGATTTAACATTTTTGAAGGGGGTATTTGGTAGGTAATAAAAAGAGGGGGAAATCCCCCCTATTCTTTAAAAGAGAGAGATAATAAACACAAGTAGTGGTTCCACAACAAGGGCAGGTAGAAAGTTACCTACGCGGGTGTCCTTGATGTCGAGTACCTTTAGGCCTATACCCAGAATCATAACACCACCAACAGCCACAAGGTCATTGAGATACATAGGCTGTGTGAGAAAGCCCAGATATGAAGACAGAAGCACTATAGATCCTTGAACGATAAGCACCGATAGGGCTGATACAGTAACACCTAGTCCGTACATAGAGCCTAGTATAAATGAAGATATACCATCAAGGAGTGACTTGAGGTATATAAGTGATGCATCACCTGTTAGCCCTGCGTTGATAGAGCCTACAATAGTCATGGGACCAACGAGAAATAGTAGAGATGACATCATGAATCCTGTAGAAAAATCGCCCTCCTGCATATTGTCTCCTAGTTTTTTCAGAAATCCCTCAATGTTGAGTAGCTCTCCGATAACGCCACCAATAGCCATCGATGCCAGTACAATGAGAAAATTGTTGACCTTCATAATCATGCTCATGCCAATACCCAGTGTGGTGAGACCAGCGCCGAAAAATAAAATTTCTTTGACATTGTCGGGTAATCCCTTTTTCAGGAAAAATCCTGTCAAGCTGCCAATAACAACGGCAGTGGCATTGACAGCGGTGGCAATGAGTCCTGTAATAACCATCCCTATCCCTCCTTCCCCTTCCTATTGGTATTATAAAAGAAGAAATTGTGTGAAGGGGAGGGGTTGGAGTGAATCCAATATTGTCAGGACTTGTGTTTATACTGGTGGCACTTGTAGGCTGGTTTGCGGGCAGATATGAAATCATCACAGATGATGGAAGATCTCACCTTACCAAGGTGCTGTTTTACATACTTCTACCAGCTCTTGTTGGTGGTGGTGTAATGAAATCGCCCCTTGAGAAAGATACGCTGTATATATTTATTCTTGCCATTCTTATGTCCCTTGCTATATGGTATGTGCTTCTGAGAATCTTCATGCTTTTTTACGATAAAAAGACGGCATCACTACTTGCCATGGTGACAACAATGGGTAATACAGGTTTTCTTGGCTTTCCCCTTGTTGCCCGTATGATAGGGGAAAACGCTATGCCATATGCCGTTGCCTTCTCCATAGGTCAGTCTATAGTGCTTATGGCAGCTGTGTATCCATCTCTTGGAGGACAGTTTAGCTGGAAAAAGCTCCTGTCTCCTCCCATGATAGGTATGCTTGTGGGATTTGCCCTCCGAGGTGTGTCTCCTATCATACCTCATGATATGTGGCAGGTGTTTGTTGATACATTTTCTATGCTTGGTAGTGCCTCTGGTCCCCTTGTCATGCTCATTATAGGTTCATCTCTGAAGGCCATACAGTTTAAAACATATGATATATACATCATTCTCTTAAAGCTTGTAGTCATGCCCGCTATATTTTATATAGTGCTTGTCAAACTTGTTGCCCCAGTGCCACTAAAAGCCGCCGTGCTTGAGGCTTCTACCCCAACGCTCATGGCTGCCCCTATATGGGCTGGTATGGCGGGTTTGTCGGAAGAGGAGGCTGCCCGCATAGTGGCCGTTGTAACAGGTGTTTTTCTACTGGCTTTGCCACTTATTGGCTGGTTGCTGGGGTGAGATAAAATTTAATACAGTGTTGTTTGTGATAAAATTAAAACATCATTATATGATTAATACCGGGGACGAAAACATGAAAAAGTGGATTGGGGGACTCACTCTTTTTCTGCTTGTGTGTGGTGTTTTTATCTTTATTGGCTATAGAGTATCTACTCATACGGCCCAGAAAATGATAAGGGCTGATGGGGTAAAGACTGATGTTGAATCCTACTATCTATGAAATGACCAAAAGAACTTAGTTTGAAAAGACATAGATATATGTTGTGGTTTCTGTATATGGGGTAGGGAGTATTGAGGTATAAATGACCTATTCTATTTAGTGCCTTCTCCCTTATATGTCTTATATGCTGTGATATATGCATACTTCCAAAACACCAAGTTGAGCCACCACAGAGCAAGCCCTATGGCAAGTCCCACTAATGTGCCATTTGTTATGGATAGTTTTCCGATATGTACGAGATGTCTGATATATGCCTCTGTGGGAAATATTGGGAGAAAACCTATATATGCCAATATAAATAATACGTTTTTAGTGGATTTGAAAAGGGCTAGATACATTAGTGAAAAGAAGATAATAAAAGACAGTTCCAATGCTATGAGAAATATCATATCGTAAATGTATGAGTTGATACGACCCGCATAAGTGACCATGCGACTAAGACCGTACAGGATAGTAAGTATGACATTAGCTGTGATGCCCAAGTCTGACATGAAAGAGACATGTATGAAGCTGTGCTGGTAGGCTTCCATCTCCTTTATAAGCTCACGATGGTCTTTCAGCGCTTCTCTAAAAACGAAGAGGCTGTATAGCAAAATGCCCTGTGCCCCTAGTACTACGATGGCTATTATAAAGTTTAGGAGAGGATTAGTAGATATATGGGCAACATATGCAGTGCCCAGTGCTATGACTACATACGCAACGAATACATAAAACCCCTTAAGATACAGGTTTCTTATCTCAGCACCTGTTTTAAGAGCCTTTTTGAACTCTTCATGCAGCACAGGTGTTTCTAGCATGTTATTCACTCCCCATAAATGATTTACTCCATTCTAACATGTTTGTGTTAAGGTGTTCGATTGGTGTTATACGTGTTTTGAGGTGGTGGCGCTGTTTCATCGTTACATTGATTTTTCCAAGCATCTTTATAAGCTCCTAAAAACTCGGATAGCTGGAAGTACATGGCTGCCAAGATAAAAAACCCAATAACCAAACCTGCTGCTGGTTCTGAGATAAGCATTTTAATGCTAACAAAGATTGATTCGAATACGCCAAGGTTATAAGCGATGTCAAGGGAGATGTTAAGGGCCTTTTCAATTTGAATATACATCTGTCTATATAATGTGATGAATATAATAAGGTTTGCTATGGCGGAGAATAGATTGGCGGTTATAGGGGGATGTTGAAAATCACCTGCCGATATGATAACGATAAGGGATATTAGCCCTGTCGCTATTTGAAGGGCGATAGCCAGTAGTACCGGGGTATGGGGATCATAAGGGGTTTCTAACCTGATGCGTTTAAGTACATCAAGATGTGATAGAAATGCAATAGCGGTTATAACAAGTCCTATAATGACAAGGATGATTGCTAATACAAGCAATGGTGGTAGAAGTAATCCCAGTATTGACGCAAATACCCCACCTGCCAGCCAATACCAGCCTTGTATGTACTGCTTTCTTGCCTCTATACCCATTTTGATAATGTCGCATGGTGTTTGTTTATCCATTGATGATTTCACCTCTACATATGTTGTGTTTGGCAGTGACATATGCCGTGTGAAAGGCATCAAGATGTAGGTAGATTAAAAACATCATGGGGAGATAGGCTATAATAGATGTTCCTTCATCTTTAAATATATGGTTTCTGGTGATGATTGCCACGCTTACTACTATATACATTATCAGGCCACGGATATAGCTATCACTCAGGTCAACAAGCAGGGCTTTTTCTATTTCTCGATACATTTGTTTGTAAATGGTGAGAAACACAATAATGCCAAGAACAAAGAGTATGATTGTTGTTATCAAAAACCACCGTGTTCCTCCCATGATATAGATTGCTATCTCTATGGCTATACCTACTGTGTTTACTACGGCGAGGGCAACGAGCCAATGGAAGGGGTTATAGGCTGACATCTTCGAAATGTTGTATAGAAGCTCACTATGGAGGAAGAAACCGGCTACTGTCAAGGCAATACCTCCTATAAGGAGGATAGCGGAGAAGATGAATAGATAAGGAGAAAGTAAAAATATAGAAGTAGCCATTATGGAAAGGTAAAGTCCATAGAGATAAACTCTTCTACTGGTGATAGCATCTTTTAGTAAGTCACATATATCATATTTGCTCATAAACATCCCCTTTGGCTCTTTATGTGTCCTTTATATTATACATAATTTCTAAATGCTGATAAGGTACACGAAATGCTGCATAAGAGATTTTTATAAATAGTTCTCTAAGCATTATCGAAAGTTGGATGAAGGAAGACAGAGGGAGATTAATACTTGGAGGGTAAATCTCTATCAAAAGAAAAAGGGGCGACTAAGTCGCCCCTTCTATTACTATATGAGTTTGTTATTAATATACGATACCGTAGGCCATCATTGCCTTGGCGACCTTAAGGAAACCGGCAATGTTTGCACCTACAAGGTAGTTTCCGGGATAACCGAACTCTTCGGCTGTCTTCAGGGATGTGTCGTGGATGTTCTTCATGATCTCCTGAAGCTTGCGGTCTACCTCTTCGCGTGTCCAGGAAAGTCTCATGCTGTTCTGGGCCATCTCGAGACCAGATACGGCGACACCACCGGCGTTGGCTGCCTTTGCAGGTCCGAAGAGGACACCACTGTTGATGAAGACCTCAATGGCCTCAAGTGTAGAAGGCATGTTTGCACCTTCTGCAATGGCGATGAGACCATTCTTAACCATGGCCTCGGCGTGATCCTTGTGGATCTCGTTCTGGGTAGCACATGGAAGTGCAACATCGACCTTGATATTCTCATCTCTGAGAACATCCCATACGGATTTGCCCTCATAATACTTGGCCTGTGGGTACTTCTCGGCAAACTCTCTTACGCGGCCTCTCTTAACATTCTTGAGCCACATGAGGTACTCCCATTTCTCTCTGTCCATACCCTCTTCAATGATGATGGTACCCTTGGAGTCGGAGAAGGAGATAACCTTTCCACCAAGCTCCATGACTTTCTCGATGGCATACTGGGCAACATTACCTGCACCAGAGATGGCGACAACCTTACCGTTGAAGTCCTCTCCCTTTGTTGCAAGCATGTTGGCTGCGAAGTATGTAACACCATAACCTGTTGCCTCAGGTCTGATAAGAGAACCACCGTACTCGAGACCCTTACCGGTGAGAACACCAGTGTGCTCGTTGCGGATTCTCTTGTAGAAGCCATAGAGGAAGCCAATCTCTCTTCCACCAACACCGATATCACCGGCGGGAACATCGGTGTCAGGGCCTATGTGTCTGAAGAGCTCGCTCATGAATGCATATGCAAATCTCATGATCTCTCTGTCAGATTTGCCGTGTGGGTCAAAGTCAGAACCACCTTTACCGCCGCCCATTGGGAGACCTGTGAGGGAGTTCTTGAATATCTGCTCAAAACCGAGGAACTTGATGATAGACTCGTTAACAGATGGATGCCATCTAAGACCACCTTTGTATGGACCTATGGCCATGTTGAACTGTACTCTGTAACCACGGTTAACATGAATTTCACCGTTGTCATCTTCCCAGACGACGCGGAACTTGATTATTCTGTCGGGCTCAACGATTCTCTCGTAAATCTTTGCCTTAACAAACTCTGGATACTTCTCTTCTGTGGGTTTGAGGGAGGTAAGAACCTCTCTAACAGCCTGGATGAACTCTGGCTGATAGTGGTATCTTTCCTCTACACTTTTAATAACTTCATCAATGTAAGACATGGCTTACACCTCCACATACATGCGTTTTTTGATGCGTGTTAAGTGTATTCCTAACACGCTCAACTATATGATACTACTAAAACATATTGTAGGGTATATGCATTTTGTAGGTGCTACAAATATGCAGAGTTTTATTCATTACCACCCGGTAGAACCTCCACCATTTCCTCCGAAGCCACTTAGTGTTCCAATATTTACCCCTGCTGCACCAACGATAGATGAGGTAATAGAAGATATATAGGAGTGCATGCCACCGAGGAATATACCGGTGAGTATAAGGCTATCGGCCAGATTACCTGTATAGTGAGGTGACATGTTTAATGCATCTAAAGGTAGCTTTTCTTTGCCCCTCAAGGCTGCAAATATGAGGTATTTGTCCCAATTTAGTCCTGAATATGTGTCTATATCGTGGGGTAGCCGTGTGTAGTTTATAATCCACTTTTCTACACTGTGCCATCCTACATACTCGTCAAACCATGTCGGGTGCAAATATGATGGGGTTGGGATATACATATTTTTTATTATCATGGCAGTGATAAGTATGGCAAATGTTCCCAGTAGCAGTACTGTACCTGTTGTGCCTGATATAAAGAGCAAGGAAGCTATACGTCTGTCTGCCATAAAGAAACCCAAAATTCCAAAAAACACACCGAGTATGATAAACCATCTACCTAGTCCTTTACTTCTGAGTTTGATGGCGGGAGGAATATTCATTGTATTCTTTAATGCTGTCATGCTACTGAGAATAGTTGTAAGGAACATGGGGATAAGGACCTCGTGTTTTCCAACTTTAATAGGGTATACATGTTTTTCTACATATGCCTGAAATTCTTCGGGAAGCAAAATAGAGGCCTTATCCATCTGGTTGGCTATCTCTATAGCACTTTTCTGCCTAAATAGGTCTGTCAGCTTATGCTTGACCTTAGTGGTTGCCGCCTTTTTCATGTGTTTTAGAACAATCCTCTCATGGGGAGGTAGCCTTCCTTCATCTTTGTCTGTGATATAAAATCCTACAGGCTTGCCGTCTTCTACTGCCGGTATAAGGTATTCTTTCTGCACTAGTGAAAGAAAAATACCTTTAAAGGCATTCTCCCCCTTTTCTACATACCTGATGATATCCCCTACGCTGCTACCATCTGCTATTAGGGCAGGGTAGTTGTAGGGATTTCTCCCCTGTAGAGCCATATCAAGGTCGTCTTTGGTAAAGAAAAATGAGCGATAAACTTCGTTGCTGGGCATATCCATGCTCGCTGGGGTTTTTCTAAGTCTGTCTACATAGTATGTTTCAATATGTCTTTGTCTTATGTATATAAGTAGTAGACCAAGGAATATCAAAAGACCGCCACCTATTAGTAAACTTGTTCCTGCAAATGCCATGTTGAGCTTGAGCCTATACCGTCTGTAAAACTCATTACCTTTTTTATATATCTCATATGATGCCATGAACATGTCGTCTCTATCGCCGGCAATGTCGCTAAAGTATATGCTTATATGTTTGCCGGTAGTTAGACTTCTGGGGTAAACAGCATCTACAATGTGGATAAGCTTCACAGGTACATGATTTTCTATCCACAGTGTTCCTTCTGAATATGTTTTTTCTTTTCCCCATACGCTTGGTGGGATATACAATGTACCCCCTGCAAAGTATCTGTTTATACTTATGCATGGTAGGGTGCTACTGCTTTCGTATGCGGGAAGTTCTCTGCATGAATTTATGGAACTTGGCAGCATGAAACCCAGCATAAAGTTTTTCATATATACACCCTCTGTTTGTCCTAAACTGGGAACACGGATATATGTGCGGGCAAAGTCTTTGCCTACAGTGGTAATGCCAGATACTCGGTAGTGTATTAGTATCTGTAAATGCTCCTTATTGGGTATGTCTATGGTGTAGTTGCCCTTTTCTCCAGATACAGGTAAAGAGGGGCCTTGGGCCTTGGTAAATATATCCCATATCTTCCTCAGTGGTGTGTTTTCTGTGATGTTAAATGACACTTGCTGTGCTTCGAAGTCTGTATATGTTATCCCCTTTCCTGCCAAGTGATATGGCATTTGAGAGGTGGGAGCATGTCCTCTGGGGAACGTGTATTCTCGATAGTCGTATATGTCTGCACTGCCATCGGCATTGGCCTTAATGATGTATATGCCCTGATTTAGGTAGTATGGAGACTTGGGCAGATGGAGAAAAGAGATAATGCCAAGGACAAGAAGCATTGCCCCGATGAGTAGCCAGCCAATTATTGGTGAGATTTTTGGATTTAAACGAACCATGCCATTCCCAACGAGTATGGGCCACCGTGTATTGTAGTGGTGGGTCTACTTTTTCGTAGCTGATATGGTATTCCACTTTCATCAAGCCACTCTTGCATGGCAATATCCCACTCTGTGGGAATGCCATATACAAACTGCAGAGGAAAGAAGTCGGTGTTAGGTGGTTCTTTTTTCAGCAGGTCGGCAAAGAATTTCATAATACGTTTTTTGCCCCCTCTAATTTTTCCCACAGAATATATCTCTCCGCTATCGTCTATAGATAGGGCAGGTTTGATTTTTAGCATATTTCCAACCATATAGCTGGCTTTACCTATGCGTCCGCCTTTGCGGAGATACTCAAGAGATTCCAGAACAAAGTAAAACTTTAGGCGATTCCTTAGCACTTCTAAATAATCTGTGATGTGTTCAACATTGACATCACCTTTGGCTATGTCTGTAAATGCCTTGAGCGTTAAGGTTGCCTGACCTGTAGATATGCTTCTTGAGTCGAATATTATGAGACGGGGACCTATTTCTTCTCTCGCTTTCATGGCATTAAGATATGTACCGCTCATCCTGGAGGACATGACAATATACACTACATAATCATATGTCTTTAACATGTCTTCGGCTGCGGCTATGATTTCTTCTGGCTTTATCTGTACACTGACAAATTTTCCATCGGGTTCCTTTTGCATCTCTTCATAAAAGGCCAGTATATTAATATCTGCAGTATCTCTTATATGGGTGCCAGAGGGGAATACAATCTCAACTGGCATCCATCGTATATCTAAAAGTGATATTTCATCGGACATAATATCTGCACCAGAATCTGCCATAAATCCTATTTTCATATCTATATCCCTCCCGCTCACTTGTGATAAAACCCTAATATTAGATACGCTGTATGACCGCTATGTTACAGATTACCAGCCTGTAGAACCTCCGCCGGCACCTCCTCCACCGCCAAACGAAGAGCCTGTAGATGAACCGCCGGACGATGTGCCGCTGGAATGGGCTTTGTGATATGTGCTTTCATATGTGGAAACAAATGAGCGGGAGGCGGAGCCCCAACTGGATCGATACATGTAATCGGATACCAGCCAATATGTATACATATGTCTTAGGTCTTCTCTTTGCTTGATAATGCCCGATATCTTTAGCGCTTTTATAAGTAATGTCTCTATGCCTCTCAGTGCTGCAAACATATAATATTTATCCCAGTTCAGTGTTTCATATGCGGATATCTCCTTCTTGGCTATGCGGGTGAATTCCTTAACCCACTTTTCTACCTTATACCATGCGAGAAATTCTTGCCACCACTTTCCATTTAGCCACCTGCTGGGTAAAGAACCTTTCATAAACAGCCCAATAATAAACATCATCACAGGTAGTATTAGGGGAATTATGAGCCAAAAAGTTGTGTTGGCAGATATGCCTATGAGGGTAGCGAAGATTTTACCAAATAGGAAATACAGGCCTGCTGCCATCATAAGTCCTAAACCTGTCATAATGAATATCTTGGATATCTTGTCCCACATCTTTATTGATGATGGGGCATCTTCTGGTACATTGCCACCCAGTGGGTTGGGTATGTTCCTTGTTTCTTTCATCTTGTTCATAATGCCTAGGCATATGTCTACAAGCACGGGTATAGAGGCACTGACACCGTTGCCGAGGTTGATAGTATTCATATCCCTTTTCAGATATGCCTCAAACTCTTGGGGCAGTAGTATATTTTCTGGGTCTCTTTCATTCATAACAGTGGCAAGGTCTTCATGTTTTCTCCCAAAGAGTTTGCTAAACAGGCCACCTTTGTTTTCTACATCCATGCGGGCTGCCTCTTTGATCTTTTCCAACACAAAAGCCTCATGTTCCTCAAGGGGCTTACTTGAATCTTGGAGTCTGAAGCCCAAAAGTTTGTCGCCGTCTGTGATAGGCACAATGTATTCTTTCTGCATAAGGCTGAAGAATATAGCTCTAAATGCGTTACCACCTTTGTTGATGTACATCTTGATATCTTCGGGCTTGATGGTGTCGTTAATGCTAGTAGGTATGTCATAGGGGTTTTGACCCTGTAACGCCAGTTTCAAATCTTCTAATGTAAAGAAAAATGAGCGATATACATCATCAGATGGCATATCCATGCCCGGTGGTAGATGTTTCAGTTGATTAAGATAATACTTTTTATATGCCGATATCTTACGTCCACCAGCTACACCTGCAAATAAAAATGCCACTACTGTGCCAATGATGGAAAACCACATGCCCTTTGCCATCTCACCGGGGTTTTGGGAGTGTGCCTCTTGCCATTTTCTGACATCTTCATATGTCTGGTCTACCTTCAAAGCAGAGATGGCTTGTTGTGAGAGTATGCTTGGAGGGTATACGGCATCAAGTTCTTGAACGGTATTAACTGGTAGGTTTTTCGCATCGAACAGCACGAAGTCACAACCCTTGAAATATCTGCCTATGCTACTGGAGCTTCCCTTGACAATGAACCTGTGAACCATGAAACAGGGACATTTATGGTCTTCTTTATCGTATACAATAGCATCTTTGCACACAGGTTTTTCTGGCAGTATGAAAGCTGTATAATACTGGTCTACATTGACATCGCTTTTGCCCAATGTGGGAAGAACATAGTATGTGCGGGCAAAATCTCTGCCAACGACGGTAACAGCGGGGCTGACCTTGTAGTGTACCAGTATAAGCAGTGTGTTTTCATCGGGTACAGATACCTTAAATTTAGGATTACTTCCTTGTATCTCAAGTTTTTTCAGGTGTGGTTGAATGCTTTGCCACTTTTCCCTGATATCTGTGGGATCTGTGATATTTTCCAGAGGTATGTCTACAAGGTATGCCTCAAATAGAGGATAGCTCAGTGTGCGGTTGTATGGTGGCGAGTCTGTATTCAGGTAGTATGGTAGCGTAGTGCTGGGAGGACCGCTCTCAAATGAGTATTCTCTGTAGTCGTATACATCTATACTACCGTCTCTGTTAAGATACACAATCTGCCATGCTGTAGGCATTTCGTAAGAAGCAGCATGAGATATAGGAATAAAAACGAAAGATGAGAGCAAAATACCGATGAAAACAATAACAAACAATTTTTTCATTTCTTTACCCCCCTAACCAAATTGGCAACTTGATATTATTTATTTAGCAAGTAATCTATAAGGTCCCAGATAACGGCTTCCTCTTCTTTACCCCCAATCATGCCCTGCATAGATGCCAGCCTGAACATAACACGGGCCTTGGGTCTGTCTCCAACAAGGTTTTCAAGATGCTCTATGATGTCTTTGAAGATAGACTTAGTAAAAGATGGATCTTTCATGGCAAGATAGCGGATAATCCACTTGTTTTTCTCAGAGTGTTCTAT
Source organism: Zhurongbacter thermophilus (assembly GCF_026184435.1). Taxonomy (NCBI): domain Bacteria; kingdom Pseudomonadati; phylum Zhurongbacterota; genus Zhurongbacter; species Zhurongbacter thermophilus. Next base: position 1,467,004 of record NZ_CP046447.1, on the reverse strand, counting down.
AGTGGCACGAAGAATCTCCTTTATGTCATCCATTTGAAGGACACGATTTTTAAACTCCAGAGAGGCGTATCTAGAGGCTTCTATCATTAGGTCTTCTTTGTCTCTAAATAGCTTGTATATACCGGCTGCAGATATGCCAACCCGCTTTGCCACTTTGCGCATGGATATGCCATCGGGTCCTTCGGTGGCAAGAAGAAGTGCCGTCTCTCTTAATAGTGCTTCTTTGTAATCTTTAAGTGATTTTCTCTTCATTTTTCTTCACCTATATCCATTGTATCAGTGTTACAGCCCACATCAACGCTCTTCGTATCGCTTGGATATACCACAATGTTAATCTCTCTGATGTGTGGATCTTTTTCTCTGATAAAACCTTGAATCTTTTCTTTGATGGCATTTATCTCATATAGTGTTAAGTTGCCATTCATCTTTAGGTCTATATCAACAATGTACCACTTGCCCATTTTACGCACCCTAATGCGACTGACTTCTTTAACCTGTTTGCATTGTGATACAGCTTCTTGTATGTGTTCGTATATATCTAGTTCCTCTGGTGGAAGACCTTCCATGAGTTCATAGACGCTGTCTCTGAAGATTTCAAATGCTGTCTTGATAATAAAAAGAGATAGTAGTATTCCCAATATTGGGTCCAGTATGGCAAACCCTATCTTGTTTAGCCATATGCCAATGAATACCATAGTAGACATGAGTATGTCATTTCGCATATTCATGGCTTCAGATAGCATGGCCTTAGAGTGTTCCTTTTTGCCTACATAGTATTCAAGTAAAAATAGAAGAGTCTTGATGACAACAGATAGTGCCATAACAATGAGGGGAAGCAAACTGTCTATCGTGTGATACTCGTGCAGTACAAGCCGTTTGGTGCTTTCTATAAGTAGTGAGACACCGGCATAGAAGATAATGAATGATATAATCTTTGCCCCGATAGTTTCTGCCCTCTCATGTCCGTAGGGATGTTCTTTATCTGGTGGTTTGGAGGCTATATGTATACTGACAAGCATCGTTAGCGATGTTAAAATGTCTGTTGAAGAGTCTATACCATCGGCAAGTACTGCCATGGAGCCAAAGATTATACCAACCGTAATTTTTAGTATGGCAATAAGACCGTTGAGAAAAGTTGCTATGAGTGCAACGGTGCGTTTATTCAAAACATCTCCCTCCCTACATGCTTTGTGTTTCAAGGATAACATACAATTATTAACATGTGGGGGTATAAATATGCCAAGTGTATGGGTATATATGCTATAATTTTCACAAATTATTTAACTTCCGAAAGGGGGGCGGCATATGAGTAGAAAGGTTCAATGGGCCTCACGATGGGGTCTTATTGCCGCTGCACTAGGTCAGGCTATTGGCGCGGGAAATATCTGGCGTTTCCCCCGTAAGGCTGCCCAGTGGGGCGGTGGCACATTTATCCTTATCTATCTTCTGTTTAATCTTCTCTGGGCTGTTCCTTTGCTAATGTCCGAGATGATTCTTGGTAAAAAGACAGAGAAGGGTACAGTACAGGCATTTTCTGATTTCTTAGATGAGAAGTTCTCATGGATGGGTGCATGGCTTGCTTGGGTTACATTGGCCATAGGCTTTGAGTATGCCGTTGTAACATCGTGGATTCTTAAGTATCTTGTATTGGCTTTACAAGGCACATTTGCTAAGGCAGGTGTGGATACTCAGGCTATTTGGGACAATTTCATGGCATCGCCAGCCGAAAAATTGGGTTATTTCTTTGTTGTTATCATTCTTGCCTTTATCGTCTTGTATGGTGGTGTCAAAGTCTTTGAAGTTGTTGCAAAGATATTGGTTCCATCACTTATTGTTCTACTCGGTATTGTCGCCGCTGTTGCCTTGACATTGCCTGGTGTTACCAAGGGTCTTGAGTATATGTTTGTGCCAAAGTGGGAGTATTTTACCAACTCGCGAACATGGCTTGAAGCCCTTACGCAGGTGGCATGGTCTACTGGTGCCGGTTGGGGTTTCCTTTTGACGTTTGCCGCCTATGCCAAGAAGAAAGAAGATATCGCTCTTAATGCCTTTACCACAGTGTGGGGCAACATGTCAGCCTCTTTCCTTGCTGCAACAGCTATTGCCGTTACAGTATTTACATTCCTACCTGTAGATAAGGCAAATGAGGCACTGGGTTCTGGAAACTCTGGTCTTGCATTTATCTACCTGACAAAGCTTATGGCAAACATGCCTATGAGCTATATAGTATCTGTTTTCTTCTTCCTTGCGTTCTTCTTTGCGGCATTTACATCACTCATACCTATGTATGAGATAGCCCTGACAAACTTTGTTGATGCCGGCTATTCTCGTAATAAGATAGCCCTAATACTCTTTGTATTTGCCATCTTTGCAGGTATTCCATCTGCGCTTAATATAGGTTTCCAGGATTCCCAAGACTTTGTTTGGGGCTTGGGCCTCTGGATTAGTGGTATGTTTATTACCTATGCCATTATCCAGTTTGGTGTGGATAAGGCCAGAGAGTATATCAACGAGGTTAGCGATATCAAGATAGGTAAATGGTACGACTTCTCCATTAAATATGCCATTCCTATCATGTTTGTAGTCCTGTTCGGTTGGTGGATTTGGCAGTCCTTCCAGTGGTATGACTTTGACTTTGTGAAGATTTTGTCCTTCAACGGCACAGGATACAACCTTGGCACCATACTTGTATGGTGGATATTTGCCCTTATGACGGCCATGCTTGGTAGCACGGCCATCACCAGTAGAAAGAGGTGATTGTTATGAAGGGCTGGATATGGTTTATACTAATAGGCTTATTTGAGTGGGGAGGTTTTATCTACTTCCTATATCGCGTGCTAAAAGCGGAGGAGAAAAAAGCTTAATAACACTCCCTCACCCTTCACCATAATGAATAAGGGCTCCCAGATGCGGGAGCCCTGTTTTTATGTGTGAGGCATGTCCTTCATTAGTCGCCGTTGTACTTATCATATGCTCTTACTGCTATAACGGCTAGTTCGCTAAGGTTTATTTTCTTGTTTGGCATAAAGTGACCTTTACCATCACCCTTAACAAGACCCATTCTATAGGCTATTTCTACATACTTGGCATACCAATCTTTGCTGCTAACGTCTTTGAATTCTCCTTTGTATTGAATGTTTTCATCGCTGATTTTATCTGGGGCAATGATTCTTAGGAATAATGTTATAGCCTCTGCACGTGTGACAGGCTGGTCAGGTCTAAGAGTACCATCTGGATAACCTTTGAGAAGGCCCTTTTCGTATAGGGACAGGAATATACCAGCCATAGGATCGGTAGCTGTAACATCACTCCAAGGTGTTGTTGTTGCAACATCCACCGCTTCTACTCCTGCTATGGCTGCTGCAGCATATATAACATCTCTTCTTAGTGCTGGCTGATTTCCGTTAACCTCACCGTTCTCGGGTATGTATATTAATCCATATTCTATGGCCTTGCTAAAGTAATCATCAGCCCAAGATGGTGCCTCTACTTTAGGTTTCTCATAGAAATACCTAATCTGAATTTTTACACCTACATCTTTTAGCAATGTGCCATCGGTTGTCTTGATGTTTTCTAATTTGAATTCTAATGTGTACTCAGCATTTTCATCTTTCTTTGGTAGGACAACAGTAAGTAAACCAGCATTTACTACCTCTTTAGGATTGATAGTAATGGTTTCTGGTAGTGATGCTGTGAAGTTCCATGTTGCTGTTACTTCCTCTTCTTCTTTATTTTTGTCAAGATAAACGGCAACCTCATACTTTGCCTGTGACAGATCAAGGTTCAGTGTTGCTGTGGAGTTATTACGGAAATAGACGGTAAAGGTTGCTGTATTGGTATTTACAAGCATTGCAGATTTTGTCTTTATGATTACGGAGATATCACCAGCGTGATGTTGGATTCTGTGCTCTTCTTTTTCAGTTTTACCTTCCTGCTTACCATTATTGTCTTCTTTTTTTTGTTGTGCTTTGTCGGATATTGTTACAGTACCCGACGCGGAGATGGAGAGATACCCAGACCATGTGATAGATGGTTGAGAAACGGAGCGGACTGTAATCTTGTAATCGCCCGGTGTGATAGAGGCAGAGAAAGATCCAAGTGTAGTGGTTGAATTGGCTGGGAAGGTAATGGTAGTAGGAGTTTTGGCGTAGATGTCAATTCCTTGATCTTTAAGTACATCGGCTAAGTTAAAGATTTGGGTATCATCTTGAAGTATGGTGACATTGAATAGGAAATCTTTATTAGAGAAAGTAAGTGCCTGGTCTTTGTCTTCTTTGTTGATGATAGCGACAGATCCGTTCAGTAGGTTGTCAGAGAAAGAGGCACTTGTAATGGCAATACTTAATTCAACCTTTCCATTACTGTTGTCATTGCCTTTATTGTTATCGTCTTTGTCATTTTGTATTTTTACACTTTCGGTTAATTTGATTATCGGATTGGTAAATATTTCTGCCTGGATTTTGTATGTACCCTCTTCAAGATCTTTAATCTCTACCTCTCCTAACTTGTATGTTTCTCCGGGGTTTATCGTGATGGTTATTGGATCAGTTGCATAGATATCGATACCTTCGGATAGTTTCTCTTTTCCAAGGTTATACACCTCATCACCATCGGATGCTAAAACAATCACGTTGAATGTATAGTTTTTGTTGTTGAATGTAATCTCAGCTGCACTATCTCCTGTGTTTTTGAGAAATACTGCTGTTTCTATTTTCCCGCCATCTGTTTCAACTTTCATGTATCCTTCTAACTTAGCTGTTCCTGGTGTAGAACCGCCTTTTGATGCGAATGCCGTTGGATAAATAATACTTGTAATCAGCATTGTTACAACAACCAGCAATGTGGCGATCGTTCTCCTTTTGATCATCTTTGATCACCTCCTCACCTATATATACGCAGAAGAAATTTCTTTTGTGACATTGCTCACTGGGTATTTATGAAATACCAAAAAAACATGGTGTTTTATTGTTTAATATGCTGATTTTGTGTGTTGGTAAGGTAAGTAGCGCCTGATTTTGTGAAATGATTTTGTAAGAAATCCGCCTGTATATAGATAGGATAGATTAGAACAAGCGTCACGGTAATGTGAAATCTTTTGGGGTGGGAAAGAGATTTCTATTTGGAGGTATGACAGGAAAATTTCTTCGCCTTCAAAAAAAAGGTGGGGGGGATCCCCCACCTTTCTACTGTTCTTTAGGCATTTCTTTGATATAGATATCTTGTTTGGGATAGGGTATCTCTATATCTTCCTTGTCATAAACTTCTTTTAGTTTCTCAATGAATTTGTCTATGATGGCAAATCTACCCAATAAAGTCTTTGATTTGAATAACACTTTGAAGTTTATAGCGCTATCGCCGAATGAATCAAATCTCACTATAGGTTCAAAGCTCTTATCGGCGTCTTCAACTTCATTAACCACTTCTTTGGCTACCTGTAGGGTGATTTCTCTAACTTTTTTCAGGTTGGCATCGTACGATACGCCCACCGGTATGGCGAGTCCATATGATCCATCGTTTCCTTTCTGGAAGTTTACAATGGCGGCATTGACAACTTTAGAGTTTGGTACTATGACATTGGCTCCATCAAATGCTCTGCGTATAACTGTGTTTCTTAGACTGATATCTTCTATGAAACCCTGAGTTTCGTCATCTATCTTTATAAAGTCTCCCACATTGATGTCTTTAGATATAACCAATAGCATGCCAGAGAATAGGTTTGCCAGAATATCTTGTAGTGCAAGGGCTACTGCTAAACCACCGATACCTAAAGTGGTAATAATGGGAGTGATAGATATTCCCACACTTTCAAGGGCTATAAGTATGCCCAGAGACAGTATAAGAATCTTCATAATGGTAATAGTTAAGCCTGTTGCCAGTACTGCTGTGTGTTTTCTTTCAAGATACTCTCTTATGCCCTTTTCAAGGAGTATGACAACATACCAGGTAATGACGATGATAGCGGTAAAAGCTATAACCTTGTTGAGTGATCTGAGCGCAAAGGCACTCAGTGGTGCATAAGGTAGTATGACATATGCAAGATACAGTGCACCCAGTATAGCACCTACTTTCATGGTGATGTCACCGAGATGACATAGGTGTTTGAAGCCCTTGTTGCACAGATAAGAAGATAGTCTGTTCAGCACGGCATAGATGACAATAATACCAACAATCGCGGTAATAATTGAATACCATAGACTACCCATAAAAACACCTCCTATTTATAAATATCTACACCATCTTGGGTTGAAATTATGTAGACCTTATGGCCATCACTCAGCGTCAATGTGTAAACATCATCTTTTTCTGTTGGGTCTTCTTTCGCTACTCCCATACTTTTTAGGGAAATATATGTATCCCAAGGTGAGTTTTCATTGACGGAAAGCACAAATAATGTTGCTCCGTGTGGTAGGTCTTTTCCTACAGTAAACATTGATGTCTTATCGTAGAAGAGATGCAATACCCACTGAATAGCACTATCGGAGAAGACTATAGTAGCTGCGTCTTCAAATGTTATAGGAGCAGAACCTTCAATAGTTATGGTGTTTCCCTCTACAACGATATTGATATCTTCTCCTTGTGCTTCCGATGGTTGTATAGATTTTTTAGCGTGGATAACAAGGTGGAAAAATGTGCCTCCACCTGATTTATTGACATTGAGCGTGTAGTTGTCTGTAGCTTTGAGATTTTCTATAACATAATTGGGAATACTGGCAGTTTTCGATAAATTAGAAATAAATGATACGACGCCGGGTTTTATGTGATCTGTGTTTTCTGTGTTTTGGGTTTCGGTCACAGGTTTTTGGGACGGGCTACCACCGCATGATATAAGAAAAATCACGATAAACAGGGAGATAAATACGCTTAAAAATTTCTTCATGATACCCCCTCCTTCTTGATAGGGCCTTCTATATATTAATTTTACACTCTAAGGTGGTATTATTAGGCAAATGGTGAGTATGTATGAAGGTTGAGAAATTTTTATCACTTAATGAGCCCGGATTCCACGTGGCAAAGATATCGCAAAACGATGTCAGAGCTGAAGATGTGCTTGAATATTTCAAAAAGAGAGATATTAATATTCCCATAATATATTTGCCCGATTATCTGAACCGTTATGTATCTGTGGCTGCTATAGCCTATGCACTACTACCTTATCTTGATGAAGAGTTTTATCTTACCCTTGGTGGTTTAATGGGCACTGTGTTTCAGTCTCTTTTGCCATCTGAAGAGTTGCCTGGTGAATATGATGTCTATCCAGATATCCATGAGCGGGTAGTATTCTATGCCCTTTATAGGGCTATGGATTACATAGCCCATAAATATCAGACAAAAAAGGTGTTATGGGTATTTGGTAGGATAGATTTTTCTCGAGATTATCGCTATAGAAGATTTATTGAGTTTCTTGGGAAGCAAGAGAAACTTGATGCTGGGGCAGTCCATCTATGCGTTGTAGCCGATGCTACTGCCAAGGATTTGGATTTTCCCGAGCTGAATGATGTGGAAATTAACTCTCGATATTCCCTTGAAAAACTCTTATCTTTGCCATTTACAGGAAAACATAGGAAGTTATTGGGGATGCTTGCCCTAATATCCGATAATACCAGTGCCCATCTAACCGTATCGTTTATAGCTCGACTTATCAACCATTATCCGTGGGCAGAAGAGGCTTTTCGTGATCTTTTGCACTGGGGTGTACTAGAGCATCATGGAGATTTTTTCTATAGCTTTACCAATATTGCCATGAAAGACTATGCCTTGCGCAACTGGGTAGATGTCGAGGTTGAGAATATGGCTCTTAGCCTAATGAGGCGGAATCTATATGGCAATATGTATTTCGTTGCCATGCTTAGTGAGAAAAAGGGTGATATTCGCAAAGCACTTGCATCGATAACCTTATATGCCCGACTTATGGTTAAAAGTGGTAGATTTCGTAAAGCTTATGATGATTTGTATCCTTACTATTTTAAGTACAGAGCAAATCTTAGTAAGCCACAGATGGGCTTTTTCCTCAAGTTGGCTTCTGCTAGAGATGACTACGATAAGTCATTGGTTAGATATATTGTAGATAAATTGATGGAAGAGGAAAAGTTGCCCTTTTCTGTTTACATGTATATGGCTATCGTAAGCCCACATGAGGAAAAGTATGTTTCATATTGGCAGGAAATGTTGCAGTATTCTAAGAAAATATCTCCATCTCTTCAGCGTAACGTACTCATACTAAGTGCATTTGAATATTTGTGGCGTTCCCATAGGATTACTCATGAGCAGATGGAGAGTATACGAAGGATTGTTACATGTCCCGATGTAGGGGATCCGTATCTTAAGGTGCACCTTTATAATGGATATGCAAGACTCCTTATTCTCTCTGAGCGTTATAAAGAGGCTCGAGAACTTTTGGATGTTGCGAAAGATATTATAGAAGACCGGATGCTATGGTTTTTGGCCTCTGGTATATTTAATAATCTTTTTGTTTCACTATATCGGGATAATATCGCATATCCATATACTCGCTTGGTTCCTCTGCTATTTAAGGCTTATCAGTCTGCTCTATTGTATGGAGTATCCCGTTCAACGGTGGCCTTTTCTAATTATTTGCTAATAGGTTCACAAGCTTCAGAACCTTATAGTTCTCTGGAAACTATGCTTAAAGATTTTATACCTATTGCCGAGCTTCTTCTTGGTAAGAATGTAGTGCTTGATATGTACTATGCCATGAGTTTTGTAGCCCAAGATTATGGGTATCATGATAGATCTATGTATTATGTAGAGAAGATGAAAAAGATTATGGATGCCATAGGATGGGATAAGGTTCCGTATGACTTGAAGATGAAGTATTATCATGCCAGGGCATATAACCTTATGTTAGAGGGTTACCTTTCGGAAGCTGAGGAGACACTGGAACAGTGGATGGAAAGTATAGGACTATATGGCGAAGGTTATATAAAGAGCAAAGTCGTAAGAGACGGTATCAAAATAATGAGGGGTGAGATTGAACCCGGGGATAATTCTCCTCCTATTCACATATATAGGTATTATCTATCTAGGAATATGCCTGAAGATGGTATAGAGCATCTGAAGAGAACATTACAGGTTTCAGGTAGAATAGGTAATCTTCTTGAGATGGCTCAGGCCAAAGAATTTATGGCTTACTTTTATGAGATGCTTGGTGATATTCCCTCTATGAGAGAGCATTTATACGATGCAATGGCTATGTACTATGTTCTTGAGTCTGCTCGTATGTCTCATATACAGGAAAAACTTGATATATCTCTTAGTGAGGTACCACCAGATATGTTTGATATATATGTCAATCGTATGATGCTTACATATCTGTTTTCAGAGATAGCCCTTGAGAATACTATAGAAGATGTTATGATTAGTATCCTTTCTCGTATTATTATTCCGGCCACTGGCATGTGGATGTTGCTTCAGTGGCAGAACTTTACAGACTTTGTTGGGGTTGATATTACCCGGGGAATAACTCATAAATTTAGTGATTTTTATATGTCTCCATCGGATATCTATGGTGATGTACCGTATAAAGTTAACAAATCACCCTCTTATGTCTATGTGGTATCTCATGTGAAAGATGCCAAGCTTATTATGTATGCAGAAAATCGTTATGTAGAGGGTATCTTTTCAGAAGATACTATCACAAGTTTGAAGGTATACGCTGATAATGTTATAGGTTTGCTTCTCAAGATGAAAGTCAGTGAGCGTGCTATTGTCGATAGTCTTACAGGATTATATTCCCGCTGGTATATTCTTGGCATGCTAAGAAAAGAGATTAGCAGATATCTACGCAACAAAAGTCCTTTATCACTTCTATTTATAGATATTGATGATTTTAAGCGTATCAATGATACATATGGACATGATGTGGGTGATAGTGTACTTGCTAAAGTGGGACAAATTATTAAAGACAGTATACGTATCGTTGATATGGCCGGTAGATATGGTGGTGAAGAGTTTATCGTTATCCTTCCTGACACCGACGAAGAAGGAGCTTTTCTTGTTGCAGAGCGTATAAGAAAGGCTATTCTGAGATACATCGACCATGATATCACACTTTCCGTCTCTATTGGTGTGGCAACATTGAAAGATGGAGAGGTGGTTGGAGATAGAGAGCTTATTAGAAGGGCAGATATGGCTATGTATATGGCTAAGCGTATGGGTAAGAATCGTACGGTTGTGTGGAATTCTAGTGACCTGGTAGAATAACTACAGGGGGCTATTATGAGAAATATATCACTTACTCTTATAGAAGAAGATTTGTCCGATAGGTTAGAGCCTTATTTATCTGCAGGAATCTCACCTATTCTCATTGTTGTACGCAGCTTTTTCAAAGACGAAGAGTGGATAGATTATCTTACATACATTCTCGATGTTGAGGCAATTAAGGGTGATTTTCATAAGACTTTATCCCGTTACTTTGATGTTATTTATGTTGGTTCTACTAGTGGTATAGATTTGTTCGCTATTGTACTACCCAAGTTTGGGGCTGATGTCAGTGATTCAGAAGCATTGAAAAATAAAGTGGAGTCTCTGGAGGATGATCTCATAGCTGTTTTTCTCAGTGATGTGTCTATTCGTAGAATTCAAAAACAGGTAGATATCTTTAGAAATCCGTTTCGCACATTTGTAGAGTTTGCTGTAGGCTATGCTTTCCTGCGTTCTGCCGATACTGATGATATTGTGGAGGCAGTGAAGTTGGCTCTTGGTAGAGCTGACATGCGTAGGCGTATAAAAATAGATGAGTTAAGTCGTGAGCTATATCATATTTTGGATACTGGTAGTGTGTATACCTACTTTCAACCCATTATTGATGTGAAGGAGAAGAAGATTTATGCCCATGAGGCATTGGTAAGAGGGCCGGAAGGCTCTCTTCTAAGGAGTCCGGCTCTCTTATTTAAAATAGCCCATTACAATGGTATGGAGATGGATCTTGACCGTATTGTTAGACGTAAGCATATAGAGACATTTAAGAATTATGTCAAGGAGAACAAAAATGCCCTCTTGTCTATTAATCTTGGCCCTTTTACACCAATGTTTATAGATGATATAGAGAAAGATCTAAAATATGCCGGAATACCCAAGGAGAATATCATCTGGGAGGTATCTGAAAAGACATACATAGATGACTTTGCAGCATTTGCCCGTGTTATAGACCTTCTTGTGTCAGAAGGTTATCAGGTGGCTGTTGATGACTTTGGTGCCGGTGCAACAACATTTAAACTGATATTCTCAATCAATACACGTATTGTGAAAATAGATCGTAGTTTTATAGAAAACGTTAGCCAAGATGTCACCAAGCAGATGTTTTTAGAAAGATTGATAGGTTGTCTTTATCAACCTGATACCTTGCTGTTTATAGAAGGGGTAGAAACTGAAAAGGAGTTTCAGGCTCTTCTTCACATTGGTTATCGTTACTATCAGGGCTACTATATGTTTCGCCCTGCGCCCGAACTAGTAGACGATGAAAAAGTCAAGAATTTATTGAAGGATGTTGAGTATGACATTCCTAGTATGAGGTTTCCCGGTTATTTCCTTTCATAGGTTATTTCTTCTTAATTTTTGCCACAGGTATTTTGACTTTGAATGGTGGTCTAGTCCACTTGTCGGGTTTTAAGTTACCGTCTACCAACCTGAGTACGCATGTATTGATCTTTTCACGGGGCTTATATGTATACCATCCCGCCAGTTTAAACACGCTACCGGGATGTGCCTCTTTGGCTATGTAAATAGCATATGAAGATGCCTTTCGTATGGTTTCCTCTAATTGTTTCTTCTCTTTTTCAAAGTTTCTTAATTTATCTCTTACAGAATTTATCTTACTCATGAGAAGTTGTTTCATATTTGGGCTATTTGTTTTTTTGAGGTTTTCAATAGCCTTTTCTATAGAGGAACTCCACTGTTCCATTTGTTCTTTGATTGTTTGAAGTTTCTCTTTTAGGTCCTCAATGTACCCTGCATGGACTTCAGTGCGTGTACCATGCATATTACCAACAATGGGTGCATATATGTATTTTCGTGCCATAAGGTTGCCCCCCACGGCTATTGCACGGGTATTAACGGCTATGATGTTTTCTCCGGAGAGTATGTCGCTGTGTCTAAATCCTCCATTTGAATACACACTGCCGCCGGCCTCCACTGTCATTTCTATGAATTCTCGTGCATATATAAAACCACCGGCTTTAATATAGCCATCTTTATCTCCTGTGGCTATTCCCTCTATGTACACATTTCCTCCGGCAATAATGTAGCCATTGTCAAGTGTGCCTCTGATAATCACATTTCCCTTGGCCTCGATAGAAAAACCGGGTAGCACGCTGCCCCGCACCTCTACATGTTTCACATTTTTAATGTTGCCCACTTCATAATCGAGATCACCATCTACGATATATACCTCTTCTACCTTATACTTCCCTTCTTCTTTGGTAAGAATACCACTGGTTGTTGCTATAACCTTGTTGCCTTCTACTTTTAATCCTTCGCCGATAACAGACTGAAGTTCTATATCCTTGCCGGGTATAGGTGGTATTTCCCTGTCAAATATATCTCTACCAGGTTTACCCTTTGTGGGTGGAATTTTTTCTATCACGATGTCACCTTCGTCCACATATATGAGGCTACTGATTTCGTGCCAGTCTATTTTGCCTTTTTTCAAGGATGGTACAACTTTTTTTTCCTCGGGAATTACCTTAATATATGCATTTTTGCCATGAATGGGGGGTATGCCTCTTGCTACAACTTGGGGTATACCGGGCTTCTGAATGGCCGTCTGTATAGCCGATTTATCTATGTATTTGGGACTTACATGGTGCTTAGATATAAGCTCGTTGTATATGTCATCTGCTGTCATATCCGTACCATTACCTATCGCCGGATAGTACACAATACGGCCAATGAGACCGTCGGGAGAAGTGATAAGTTCAAAGTACCCATTGCTGTTTATGATTTCATCACTAATTTTTATCCATTTACCCTGGTGCTTGTTGATATTCTTAATGAGAATATTATCTATCTTGGGAAGGTGCAGTTTAGACAGTAGGGATGATAGTTTGTTGGGTTCTATTGTGTTGTGTAATTTGATAAAAGTGCCACGAGGTTCTGTTTTTATAGATACGCGACCGACTCTAACGACTTTGATGCTATCTCCAGACAAGATGTTCACCTCCCCCTCCTTATCATTATAAACCCTTGTGTAAATAAGTACTTGTGAGATTGTTGTCAGTATGTTTGGTGAATGTTTTGATGTGATTTCTGGTATTTATATATTGCCCGAGGTAAAAAACCGAGGGAAGGAGGTGGTGTACCATGGTGAAGAAACTCACTCGTCAGGAGAAGGAGCAGATGTACACCGATCTCCAGGAGAAGTTCAACGTCTTGTTGGCTAAGGCTGAGGGCCTGAGGGACCAGATTAGGGGTATCGACGCTGCCATTGTGCAGTGGGGTGCCACGCTGAATACCCTAAAGACTTTGAAGTCTATGGGTAGCGGTAAAGTGGTGCACATACCCGTTGGTCCCGATATCAAGGTCAAAGTCAAACTGGAGGAGATTGACACTGTCATCATGAACGTGGGCTCTGACATTTATGCAGAGTTCTCCTATGAGGATGTCGAGAAAAAGATCGAAGAACAGGTAGCTCTCTTAAGGGCTTTGAGGGACTCCCTTGTCACGGAGCTTGAGAGTACTGTTCAAGAACTTAAGGAGATTCTGCCTAAGGTGAGGGAGACAGGCCCAACGGAAGAGGAGTGATTCGCCATGGTACGGAAGGAGTGGGAATGGTATCAGAAGATACTAGAAGGAGCCCGCTCCTTCTATCTGGACCTGGGCGGCATACTAGTGGAGGTAGACAGACAAACTGCCGAAGAACACCTCCGCCAAAGGCTCAGGGAAGATGCCACCTCCGAAGAAGGGAGCACCGAATAGGTGCTCCCTTCTCTTTTTGTTCCCATTTATTAGCTTCCTATACGAGAGATTGCTTATAATGTTAGGCTCGGTGAGCGATATAATTTTTGTATAAGCTTGTATTCTTAAGGGTTACTTCTGCTGATAAGGTGCTGTAGGAGGTGGGTGATGTGAAAAAACTAATGAATCTCATGATTATTTTAGCTATTGTAGCCTCATTGTTTGCAGTATACATGTTCTACAAGTCTTATGTTATCTTCCAGTCTGTCCAGACGATTGAGAATGTATCAGGTTTTAATAACAGCCTAACAAGGGTTGTCTTGTATGCTACAGAATATGCTATTGCCAAAGATGAAGCCATAAAGTCGCTGTATGAGAAAAGGCTTAGCGACTTTAACCAATATACTCAGAATATGAATGTGCCTAAATCAATGGAGGAAGATGCAAAACGTGTTATTGGAGAGGTGAGAGAACTTGAAAAATTGTTTAATAACGATGCCACAGATATCCATGATATTAACGCGAAAGTCGAAGCCATTTTGGATGATTTGCATGATATTGAGGTAAAAGCCATTGGAACTACCCACTCATCTATTCTTACACTTCTTGTTATATCCATTGTCTTGGGTGTTATCATGATGCTCTCCCTCTTATATGCCATGTATCTCACAAAATCTGTTCTCGATGCCGTTTATAAACTTGAGAAACTTGCCAATGAGATGGAAAAAGGCAAACTTAGTATCGATGTCAATGTTAGAGGACAAACAGAGGTCGGTAAAGCCCTTATACGCTTGATGGAGGTTATTGATGGTAAGCTTGTACCACTTGTTAGTAGTGTTGTGGAGAGCACAAGGCAACTAGATACCCTTATTGATAACCTTGACAAGTCCTCCGATGTTATGGCGGATACGGTTTCCGAATTTCGCATGCAGGCGGAGCAAATTGCCGCTCAGTCTGATGACATCCGCGATGCCATAGATAGTGCTCTTGCCTCTGTCTCTGAGGTTCTTGGTGGAACAGAAAGTGTGGCCAACGCCGCTGTGGAACTTTCTCAAGTGGCAGAGATGCTTAACCAAATAGTAGAAGAGGGTAAACGTAGCATGATGGCACTTGATGAGGCAATGGGTAGAGTTGTCTCCAGTACTGGTAGTGCTACAGAGCGTATTAAGGAACTGGAAAAGTGGACAGAGCGTATCAATGAAATAGTAAAAACTGTTGGTGATATTGCCGAACAGACTAACCTACTGGCCCTCAATGCCGCCATTGAGGCTGCCCGTGCTGGCGAGGCAGGGAAGGGCTTTGCCGTTGTTGCCGAAGAGATTAGAAAACTGGCAGAAGGTAGTAGGCAGGCAGCCGATGAGATAGCTGATGTGCTGAAAACCGTTGCCTCTAACATAAAGAAGGCTACTCAGGAGATGGAGATCGTATCAAAAGCTGTGGAAGTGTCAGGTCAGGCAGAAGATGCCATGAACGGAGTGCTCTCTAAAATTGCAGAAGGGGCTATAGATGTTAGCGAGGGAGCCGAGTCTATGGCTGCCCTTGCCGAAGAGCAGACAGCCGCCGCCCAGAATATCTCTAGCGAGCTTGATAATGTGCGTCAACTTGCCCACAGCTTTACATCAAGCGTTGAAACCATATCCAGTGGTGTCAGGTCTATAAGTGAGATAGCAGAGAAAATCAAGGATATATCCGACAAACTGGCATATCTCTCCGACGACCTCAGGCAAAAGGTAGAGTTCTTTAAAGTGTAGAAAATCGGATATTATTTCCATGGTTTTTATAGCCCCTAACATGTTGGGGCTATTTTTTAATAGGTTGCAGATGATGTCGTGTTTTGTTATATGTTTGTCATGGCTATATTTCTAAATCATTTGCATGTTGTCGTGTTGATAATGTGATTGCAGTGGAAACTGACATAAAAGTGATTGGATGTTTTTACAATCTTCAGAAGATTATATCTTCCCACTATCTCCTCTTTCATAAAGAAACGATATCAGAGCAATTGATATTTAGACATGGTGAAAAACTAACCAATTTATAGCATTGCATTCGTGATGATTTCGAGAAACTGAAGAATAGGGTGATTAGTACCCGTAAGTTGTCTCAGCGTGCCGCATACTGGTTTAGAAAGATGATATGGAAAGAAAATGCCTTTAAAGAGGTAAAGATTACCGATGATTTTGAGGTTCAGGTGCTTGACGATAAGGGGCTAATGTGAGCAGGTAAGAAAGTGTGTTGAAAATAGGGCTTCTACCATTTGGATATTGGAGCACGACGACGCCACCAGTAACACTGTGGCAAAGAAGATTGCTTAGGAGGTATTTCTATGGATCTTCCCTCTATTAGTGTCAAGATAACCGAAGATGGAAAAAGGTATCTTGAAGAGATAAACAAGCAGTTGGGAGTACCTGTTACGCTACTCTGGGGGCTCTCAGCTGTGCTTGGCAAAGTCAGGGGGGAAAGGCCCCTGAACAGCCGAATAAGTATGATATCGGTAAAGCTATTCTTTTTCCCGACGGGGTCCTTGCTGTCATTATTGCCGTTGCAGGAGATAAGGCAGATACCTTTAACAAGGCTGTATATATAGCCTAAAGATATGCATCTACCGGTGTATACTATTTATATCAGATACTTAAGGATAAAAAGGAATAATTTACAGATCATGTCGTATATGAGGTTTTGCAGGTTCTTCATGGCGACTCTTAGGGGGTGATGCATTTGGGGTTTTTAGAAGCTCTTGTAGATATGGGTAAGGTTGTGGGGGTATCGGGCAGTGGCATATTCAGATATGCTTCTCTGTTTAAGGTTCTTCAGATGGGACGTATGGCTTAAAGAAACATCTCAGCAGGGTTCCCGCACTCACGGGGAGGTATATGATGTGCCTGATAAAGGTAGATTCTATCAGCTTCTTAATACTGCTTTTAAGAAGATAGCTGCATGTACAAAGACATAGGTGTTGATAGAAACTTTTGTGTGTGCATTTGATGCGAATTGCTTTGAATAGATTGGGAACAATCATGACAAGCTAGTAAAATATTGGAAGTGGTTTATAGACAACAGAAATGTGTTGTTCTTAACCGAAGCACTCTCTTCACAGTAGATGTAATTAAAACTGTTACACTACTGCTGAGAGTAGTGGGGTACAACTACGGGGCACTTAAGAACGACGTTGGTGTGCCGACCATTCTAATACCAGACGAGATAACACATAGGGAGGTTACAGTTCCTAGAAATGCCAGCGAAAAGTGGTTTTTGTAACAGGTAACCAAAAACATACAATAAGAAGAATGGGGGCCATACTGCCCCCATTTTGTATTCGTAGTATATTTGATACTTATCGTTTTTCTTTGATAAAATACGTATTAAACAACTGCCCCACCTTGTTTGCTATGTTCTGATAATACTGGCTCTTCTGTAACCATGCTGGGGACGTGATAGAAACATCAAGGTTGTTCCAATCAATATCAATATATTTTCCATTGCCTGCCAGTAATAGGTGGTTATCAATAACTTTTGTATGGGCGTTATATATAGGACAAAACCGAACAGTACCAGCAAATAAGTTGTAATCAAACACTGCACTGGGGACATTGTTGTTACCTGTGGGGAAAATGGTGGCAAGTGGTAGATATTGGGCATTTATTGCTTCAATGCTCATAATACCTGTGGGTAGATGTGGATTATATAAATAGGCTCCATTGTATACTCCATAGGTATTGAAATCTTTTTGGGCCAGTAGCACGTATCGTTCTCCTAAAAATGATAATAGTGGAGCTATGTATACATGATATTGTGCGGGATTGCTCAGATATTGATATAGATAGCCAGCTATGTCAGTATTCCACAACTCATATTTGCCAGTGTGTAAATTAAACATTGCCCAGCTGGTATGGTGAAGCCATGTATTTTGTTGATCGTTGGTGGTTTCTACACTTGCTAGTATCATAATGTGTGGATTATTGTTCCAGCTAAAGACATACAGAATCATATCTAGGGGTTCATAAATGTACAGTTTTTGATTGTTTGTAATAGTAATTGATGTATTAGCAAGTTCTTGATGTGTATACATTCGATAGGTCGCTGTATGGAGGTTAATATCAGTTAGTGTGTATTTATTGTCGTAGGATGAGAAACTTAATCCGTTGGAGAGTTGTCCATTGAAAAAATTGTTTGGCCAATGAGTAGCAGCTATTGTTAATAGATGTATATCATTATGATAATAGTACACCGCATATCCATTGAATACAACCTGTCTTGATGAATCGTATTCTGTGCTTGCACATCTGTTCGGGGGTATCGTTTGAGGATCCACTATAGCAGAAACGACAGTGAATTGAGATATTGGATACCATATATACACGTGATTGTATATGTGTACAGTGTAAGCTGATGGGATTGTGAGGGGATATGTAGCTGTTTTTTGCCATATGGTATTAAAAGTATTGTAGTAAGTATGGAGATAGTTAATGAAGCCTGTTAAGGTTTCAGATTGTACATTATGTAGTAAATGATAATGTGTAGTGGCATATGCTACTATATCTGAAACAAAAACATCTATAGGTGTAATATTGACAAATGCTTTTTGGTACTGGAGACAGTCGGTAGAGGTAGATTGTATGGCATATTTGTCTACTATTTGTGATTCAATTCCTGCTTTATAGCCATCATATGCAGCATACTCAAAGGCTGTCGCGGGACTATAATAAGTAATGCTTACAACATTTACTGAAGTGGCTGTTTTGAGTAATAGTGTTCTAGTATGTGTAGAGATATCAAATTGCACGGATGTAGCTGTATGAGCTATAGGATTGAGGCTATAGTCGATGTTATATATCGTGGTAGCAGTAGTTATAATGAGTCGGCTATTGTAAGAGTAATAGGATAAATACACATGTGTAATGGTACTGCTATTTGTAAGTTTTTGAATGCTATATAGCGTTTTCGTTGCAAGGTATGAACGAATATCAACATAACTGTAGGGTCTCACATAATTGGTCCTGTCCTTATTAATATCTTGTGGGGTATTCTGTGAAGTAGAAATTAAAACATTTGGTCTATTGTCCAGAATATGTATATCTGTAAGAGCAGAATCCCACAAGTAGAGCGCAATGTCTGATGCGGTAAATTCTGGTATATAATGTATTTCAAAATCGTTAACAGGAGAATAGAATATATGTATTTTTTCAGTGGATATATCGACATACCAGTCACTGTTGTACCATAGCTTAGGCATGTTTTTCCATGTGTTAACTGGTAGCAGTATACGATGTTCTCCCCAATTTAAATATTCTTTAGACAAGCCATTGTCAACTTGAGCAGTGGACACTATAACATATCCTGCTATGGCTTTTTGATTTCTTATAGCGGTAGAATAATAGTCATCCTTTTCTGCAAGAACAAAATATATATTGTTGTTTTGATATCCGATAATCACAGGAGTATAATGTGATGTGTTGAATTTTGTTGTATCATAGCTATCATCAGTATCTAAAGCCATAATAGGTTTCATTTTGTTATCATAGTATGTGTAAGCAAACAATGCCTCATTTAAGGAACTGACTGTTTTAGGTATGATCCAGTGTTTCCAGTACAGATATTTCTCATCTTCAAATATAGGATATGGAGTGTTTGCAGAATTGAAAATCAACTGTCCCCAGTCAAAATCATGGTTATCTGGCACTTTGATGTTTTGTAGGAGGTGAACCTCAGCAGAAGGCCATGTGTAATGATTTACAAATGATAAGTTTTCAAGTATAGAATCGGTAGTTGGTAGCTGTATAGCAGTATATACCAGATAGTTGTTTCCTCTCCTATACAAAGTGGAGCTATTATTATCTGAAGCAGCATACATAACATGGAGTGTATTGGTGTCTATATTAATACCTGAGAACTTAACAGAATGTATATCCAGATATTGTTGTAAATTAGATAGCACTGCATCGTCAATAGTGTGATACCAACCGGTTTGTAAGTCGATAATATAAGTCGGCAATTGATAATTATCACTATCGCTGTGTATTGTGGGATAAAAGATAAGTTTATTACCTATAAAGAAATCTACATAGTAGCCTGTTACAACATTTGAAAGACGGAGTGGTACAGTTTGTGGGGCAAGTGTGTGCTTGTTAAGAACAATAAAAGCAGACCTTTCAACTGGAAAAACAATATAATCATCGTTAGCAATAATTTTATCGATATCTGTAATTTCATCCCATACTTTGTAAATTTTGTCGGTTGATGTTCGATAATACAAAGAATAAGTTCGTGAGCTATTATCTTTATCAAAATTGGCTATAAGGAAAAAGTGCTTATCTATAGGTATATAATTTGCTGGGTAAAAATATTGTTGATTGTAATGCAGTGAAGTTTTTTGCAATAAGGTTGTATTATGATGACGCATATTTTGAAAGCCACTGTCCATATATCTCATAACCCAGCGTCCACCACTGCCTAATATGGGAGTAGTGTTGCTTGTAGTAGTGCTACTTGTAGTGGAGGTATTATTAGAAGATGTAGTGACATTGGTGCTGGTCTTTACGATTGTGGAAGAGGACATTATAGAAAATCCTTCTAACCATGTGGCGTGCATTGGTAGCATTGAGGTGTCTACATACGTTAAGTATTGCTGCTTGCCATCTGAAATGATGATGTATTTGTAATGATATAACATATCTGCATTGTCTGGAAACAACTGTGCGATAACGATTTTTGATGCTGTATGAACGGATAGTGTAGTAGCTGTTATAGTAGTGGCGGTATGTACGATGAAATGTTCATCATCAAGAATGTTAACATTGTTAGATAGGGAGATGGTAATAGTACCGGTGTAGGCTCCATATGTTTGAATAGCAATCTGGTAGTTATAAATATTTATATCGGGTACAAAGCCACTAACTTGTTTAGGAATCATAATCAATATGCCTGCCGCAATATTTTTGATATAATCATACGTGACAGGAACGATGCCATTGATACCAGAATTTCCTCCCCAAGTGTTTTTAAGGAATACAACTTTTTGTTGGTCATCATACCCCATAACAGCTATAGCGTGTGGTTTTTTCATATCTGCCATATTAAGGGGAGAGGTTGCAGTAATGGGAGTACGCCTACTAGAAGGCAAATTCCACCAGCTCTGCCACTTGTCTTTTTCTATGGCGGTGTCAATGAAGATAACAACGCCATAATGTTTAGATGCGGCTGCCTTAATGTAAGGCAACAAATTTTCATCGTTGTTTTCTCGCATATACAACTTTACTTCTACAGGGTATGGCTTATCACCTACCAAAAGTTCTTTTCTATCTGGTTGGTAGGTATACATATCTGTCATTTGATTATATGCTGTTATAGGCACTAGGTCGGATGGAATTAAGCCCATGTCATCGATAGCCTTCGCAAGATGTTGCGGATAGCTGCCTTCCATTGCTCTGCCTGTGCCATCCCTGTCGTTAAAAGCGAAGTATACCTCGGGGGCGAATGTGTTATCAAAAGTGGCTATACGATGCAGCTTCCTGTTCCATACATAACTGCCTGCTACATAAATAGAGCTCCAAGCCATACATCCGCCAGTTGGTTGCTGACCAGCATTTGTGGGAATGTATTTGGTGTTATACAAAACAAAGGTAGCGGTATTACCTATTAGCAGTTTGTCTAGCCATGTTTTGCTGGCAAGTATATCACTGTAATCTGTGGCGTCGATTTGTAAGTCAGTAGCTGCATTGGCTAGCCAGCTTCGATGAAAATTGAAAGATTGTCTGGTGTTCGGTTGAGCCGATACTTGTCTTATGAGCGAGGTGGGAGCAATAAGTGACGCATTCACAGAGATAATGACAAGTATGATGATAAGAATGGTTTTTGCTGTTTTATACCACATGTGATATCCCCTCCTTTTCTCTGGTTAATGAATAACTTTGTTATTATTGTACTGTAGATGCCTTGGGTTTTGATGGGATGCTAATAATCCTGCATATTTTATAAAATATTAACGGATATCGTATAATAACCATAGATACATTATGGTAAGGCAACATTTATAATAATTTTCAATAATGTGGAAAGGAGGTTGGTTTATGAATAGAAAAAAACGGGTTTCAGCCTATCCGTAGTTAATACCAAGGAGCTTGGTAGCAGCTACCATGATATTTATTGTTGTCTATAGGTTGGTTTGCTGTAAATATATTATGAATAAAATCATTGACAGAATATAAGGGGGTTTGATAACAATGGCACAAAATATAGACAAAAGTAAAGGGAAAATCTACCTAATTATTGGAGTTGTCATTCTTGTTTTATTGATAATTCTTTTCCTTTGGGGCTTTAAAGGCTGTTTCAAGCATAAAACAGCAGACAACTTTAATGATGTGGTTGTAGAACATGCAGATCAAGGGACACACACCTATGTGGAAACTGCTACAGAGGTAGAGGGGGCCGTAGAAGTTAATCCTACAGTCTTGGCCACCAGCACAGAAGAGGTTGCTACATCTACAACAGTAAAGGAAAAAGAAGCTACTCAGTCCAATATTGAGAACGATACAGAAATGACGGATATTATTTTGCTTCCCAAGGATAAAACCGCTGTAGAGCAGGGTATAAGGCAGGTAAAAAAAACTTTCTGATGCTATTTACCTCTTTAACGGTACTTACGATAAAAGCCTTGCCCCCATTTCCTATAATTTGTGGGAAGAGTTTTATACACCTGATAATACCTTGCTGATACCTATCCATAGCACCACTTCTCAGTTCAACTGGTATGTATCCACTGAAGGGTTGGATGAGTCTGGCGAGTCCGCCACACATCCTGCCGTCTCTATGTTGTGGGGTATTGCAGGACCTAACGGATATAGAGATATTGTCATAGGTACCGATGTCAAAGTGCGTATGCCAGCCGTTAACTGGAAAGTAAGAGAAAAGAAAATGATTAATTGGCTTAATAATTTAAAGAAAACGGGTCAGATAGATGAAGAAAAATATGAACTTCTGTATGGCTGGTTGAAGACACATTATATGTATTATGAAGAAAATCCCATTCTTACCTTTTATGGATTTGACCCTGCACCTTTTATGTCTCTTGTTCTCAAACATAACCTTGTTCAAAAGCCCTTTGGGCAAGGTGGTTTTCAAATTCTAGCATATGACGATGATGGCAGTGATGGTTCTTTGGGGTTTGCATATAAAGGAAGAGCATTGTGGTATGAACTGTGGGATGATAATGCCAACAAGGTCAAGCACCTGCAAGGAGACATTTATCTGACATTTAGAGGTAGGTACAGACCAATAATGGATGATTATGATACTTATGTGAAACTCCAAGGAGCACTTGCGGGGAATGCTGGTAATCTCATTGTATATCCTGAGGGAGAATATCTTATCAAAGTGCATCTTTCCTATATTACTTGGCAGCTACTCTCGGTGGAATGGGAAGTTATTGTAGAATTTCATAAAGACCCCAATGAAGAATATTCTCAGCTTGCTTGGCCACTACTGGAAAAATTGCTGAAAGAATATAATAAAGGCTATACAAAAGGTCATTCCATCAGGGTTAAAACAGTTGAAGAGATGATAAAAGAGATACCTATTTTGCAAAAATATTTCGGTCCCATTTACACAGATTGGAAAAAATCATTTCCTAAAGGATATAACAAGTGTAACAAGAACCTTCTCTATTTCGGTTTTGTGTACAAGCATACCCCTATTACAGGTAGACGTATTGGGGTAGCAGCCACGTGTCCTGAAAACTTTAAAGACAAAGAGGAGATTGAAAAGTATTTCATGCAGAAAACCAACATACCTGCACCTTATGAAAAAGACAAAAAACTTTCTTTGAGAGATGCTGTGTATTATAACTTCCTAAGAAACACCGATTCTGGACAAAGCGGATGGGAGTGGTGGAGTTTTAATCTATTCCCTGCATACTCTTACCCTAGAACTTTCCTGTTCCAAGCTCCGTCATTTAAGGAGAATATTTTTACAGGAAAATGGAATGAGGTGTATAGCGGTGAAATAGAAAACAAGCTGGTAGGCAATGAAAAAACCGATATCCAAAGTACCCAGTGGCGTCTACGATTGTTTGAGTTGAGCTTTATTAATAGGTCGGATATATGATGAGTTGGGGGCTTATATGCCCCCTTTTATAGTTAATTATGTTTTGCTGACAATATGCTGTTGAGAGCTTACCATTAAAAAGCATCCAATGATATGCTTACCGCTCGTTGTGTTGGCTGCATGGGGAGAATGCATAGGGATTTTCTACCCATGAAGAGTGTAAATATATGTGTCAGCAACCATTCTTTAGCTTCCCCAAACCCCTAGATGTCAAGTAGTTTGCTGGTAATGTCATGTCCTGGTAGTAGGGAATGTAAGCAATAACAGGTATGGTAACAACGGCCACTAACAATATGGTTATTCATATTTTTATGCTACTCCCTCCTTTATGATGGTGACAATTTGTATTTTATAGAATCCAAAATCTTAACTATAAAAAGTGAGGATACCTCCACTCTATATATGTTTGATAATGTTTTGCTTTTGTTATTATTCCTCTTGTTCTCTATTTGTTTTAGAAGTTGCCGGTTTTTTCTCAAATATAACCGTGAGCATAGCGGCTATAATAGTTAACACGATGCCAAGTGAAATGGAGAAAAAGCCTATGCCGAACGTTACAAATTGCTTAGGCACAGACTGCATGTCTGTCTGCAATATATAAGCAACTCCTACACTGCCCAAGATCTGCAATGTAGGAACTACAATACGATGGGACATTAGAAGAGTGACGAGCAGTAACACTCCACCGATAATAAGAATGAACAGCCCATCTTGCTGCCAATACTGGTTACCTGTAATATCCTTACCAGTTCCTTTGACGACAAACACTGGCAAGAATGGGCCAGCAGCTATTAGCAAAGCGCCTAGAACAGCTAACTTCCTTCTAATCTTAGACATGCTTATTCCCTCCTTTTGCTAGTTTTTGTTATATTAAAATACATCAACTTAAATGCGTCAAGAGAAAAAATAAGCACTAATTTGGTTTTTCTGTATGTATTGATTTACAATACCTGTGTTGAAAATAATCTATGAGAGGGAAGGCGGCTCTTATGAGCCGCCTTTTATTTTTCTTCTCCCATTTTCCTAAATATATACTCCACAATAACCCTGATAGCCTTCTCGTTGAAACCACCTCTGGGTATGATGATGTCAGCGTATTTTTTGGTGGGTTCTACATAGGCGTCGTGCATGGGTTTCACAGTATTTAGATACTGGTTTACCACAGAGTCTAATGTGCGTCCTCTCTCTTTGATATCTCTTTCCAATCTTCTAATAAATCTCACATCGTTTTCTGTATCGACATATACGGCAAGGTCGTACATATCCCGCAGTTCGGGATAGTAAAGGGCGAAGATGCCTTCTACAAGAACAACAGGATATGGTTGAAATTCGATGAAATTACCAGTTCTGGTATAAGTAGCAAAGTCATATTCTGGCAGTTTTATTGTTTTGCCTTCTCTTAACTGTTTAAGATGTTCAAGAAGAAGGGTATGCTCGATCATGTCTGGGTGGTCATAATTGTATTTTCTTCTCTCTTCCAGTGGTATGTGGCTCATGTCTCTATAATAGTTGTCCATGGGAAGTATGCCACATATATCCTCACCGATATATTCTGCGATTTTCTTAGCAACTGTTGTTTTACCAGAGCCTGTTCCCCCGCCTATACCTATGATAAACATTATGCATTCCCCCTTGTAGCATTTCTAATTTTTCATTTTAGCATAAGGTATGTGTAGCTCGCAGGATGCATTTACTGGTTATATGGTTGATTGTGGGCTAGAGATGAGGAAAATCTTTGGGTTTATATATCCTTGGTGGGTAAATAATTTTTCCTCATATTCTTTCAATAGCCACAGGAACATTTTTAACGGTGTAAAACTTCATGGTTGGGATGGAAAGGTGATAAGAAAGTAGGCTGTGATAGCATACGATCATTTTTCTAAGAGAATGAACATTTCAAAAAAGCTCTGTAGTGGAAAACATATAGACAGCCGGCGTGGACTTGCAGAACTGTCCTTAAGATAAAACATGGGCTCTGAAAGAACGCAGCAGCCAATAAAGAATAATGGTAGTTTTTCCATCAAAGTTTCTTTCAAAATGAGAATGGTGGCGAGGGACGGATACAGCGGCCGACACGGTAGTTTTCAGTTTTCTCTCTGACTACTGATAGTTTTTCTTCAAAACAAAAAATGGTGGCGAGGGACGGAATCGAACCGCCGACACGGGGATTTTCAGTCCCCTGCTCTACCAACTGAGCTACCTCGCCACCGTTTAAAAAACTGGCGGGGACGACGGGATTTGAACCCGCGATCTCCGGCTTGACAGGCCGGCGTGTTAGGCCCCTACACCACGTCCCCACCTCGTGGTGCGGAGGGCGGGACTTGAACCCGCACGGCCGATATGGCCACTAGACCCTCAATCTAGCGCGTCTTCCTATTCCGCCACCTCCGCACCTCGGCGGACCTACATTAGCACAAGTATTATACCGATAAAATGTGTGAGTGTCAAGACTTCCCTATTTTGTTTCACACCTGTATTGTAGGATACTATAAATGTGTTTACCAGTGAGGGGAGGGGTGCATATGCGTAAAAGGCTTATGGACTATGGAGTACATATAGGGAGGTTTTCAAGGGGAAAGAGAAATCTTATTTCCGATGTCCCCGGTGTAAAGGTGGGGAACTGTACGCTGATAAGTGATACACCTCATGTGTATCGTACAGGTATAACTGCGATACTACCCCACGAGGGATGTATTTACAATGATCGTGTTGTGGCATCTTCGTTTGTTCTCAATGGCTATGGCAAATCTACAGGTCTTGTTCAAGTAGAGGAATTGGGGCTTATCGAAACGCCCATACTTATCACCTCTACGCTGAATGTTGGGAAGGTGTGGGATGGGCTTATCTCTTATGTGCTGGGCCATGTACCTGATGCAAAGAGTATCAACCCCGTTGTCATGGAGTGTAACGATGGTAGGGTAAACGAGGCAGAGTATAGACCTCTTGGTGAGAAAGAGGTGTTCTTGGCCATAGAAGGTGCCTCTGAAAATTTTTCGCTTGGCAATGTTGGTGCAGGTACTGGCATGGTGACATTTGGTTTTAAAGGGGGTCTTGGTAGTGCTTCCCGTATTGTAGAGGACTACACTGTGGGGGCTTTGGTGGTGTCAAACTTTGGTAGGAAGGAAGACCTACTGGGTGTGGTAGAGGGGCAGGCTGAGATTGGTTCTATTATTGTGGTGATAGCTACAGATGCCCCACTAACAGCCCGCCAGCTAAAGAGGATAGCTAGGCGTGGTGCCTTGGGTATAGCTAAGGCTGGTGGCTATGCTACCCATGGCAGTGGAGATATAGTGCTTGCCTTTTCTACAGCCCACCGAATACCCCGTAAGGCAGAGGCACCTATAGATATCAAGGTTATACCCGACGATACGAAGCTCTTTCAGAAACTCCTTGATGCATCTGTTGAGGTTGTTTGGGAGGCTATATACGATGCACTTTTGGCATCTGAAGATATGGTTGGAAGAGATGGCAAAGTGTGGAAGGCAGTAGATCCTGATGTCATTTTGAAAAAGGTTCGGTGTATATAAGAGTTTATTTCTGTCCAAATGGGGTTTGTCTGATGTAGTGGGGATTTTCCTGCTATATTTTCTTGTTTTATGGAGATATTGCTTCTTTTTATTAAACAATTTTTCTTAATGGTCGTATACTAATAGTAAGACCTCTCCTTTTTCCACCGAGGACAAGGCCTTAATTTATATATGGGGGTGTTCTACAATGAGAAGGTGGGGTTATTTCATAGTGTTATTCTTGATATTGAGTGTTGTTTTTATGTCTATTCCGTTGGCATGGAGTAGGGAAAATCCTTATACCATCAGCACAGTCGTAACAGATATTTGTGGACTACGAAATATTAGTGATGTGGCTAAATTAGGTGATGCTACATATCTCATAAATGGCAAAGATATCCTTTACTACTGCCAGAAGGGCAGATTGCAGAAAACGTATAAACTAGGTGATGGTTACTCTCCTGTTCGTGTTATTCCTATCAATGATAAATATCTGTGGCTAATAACGACACGAAGCCGTTTTACATCGGGCACCATCGTGAATGCATTGTTGCTTGATGCCAAAGACCTGCATGTATACGATGAGCAGAGCATATATATGAGCGCTGTTGTGGTGGATGTTGATGTTATTGCCAAGGGTAGGATGGTTTCCATGTCACCTGTAAGATACGATACTGATAGGATTGTCGTTGCACTTCTTCACACTTTAGACAAGTCAGATATTGTCCAGCTTCATGCCAACTTAAATACAGGCAAGATAGAGTGGGAGGTTGACAAGGAAGACAATATATGGGCTATAGCCTCTCCATCTGAGCTGACAAACGAGGTATATGGAATTATCAAGTCAGGTGATAAGTGGTATCTGGCAAAGACTACAATGGGAAGTTTAGTGTTTAGTGGGAATAAGACAGAGTTACCCTTTAGTGAACTTGATAGTGCTCTCATTGACGTAAAAGATGGTAAAGCATATATTATCGGTGTCAATGGCACGGACCCTAAAAAGACAAGAAAGATTCTATACCTTGTTGTAGATGTAGGTGCAGGAAAGATACTGTATAATGTTGCTTCCACGCTGTGGGGACCTATAAAATTACTGGATATCAAGGCTTTTGATGATAGATCTGCTGCTATATTCAAAGTTGACTCAGATACATATGTGGCTATTTGGCAAGAGGGTAGGTCAGATCTCCTGGTGTCAGATGATACCAATAATGCCTACCGTATTGATGGCTATACTACGGTTATTGACAATGGCTATAGTGTCAAGGGTGGCTTTTTCTTGCCCCTGAATAATGAGAGATATACAGGAATGGTATGGCAGGTATTTGACTATATGCCTGATGCCAAGGTATCACTTGTAGACAAAGACAAGTATCAGAAGTCTGCCGATGGTTGCATTTATACCCTTACAGGGCATTTGTCGTTTACTGTTCTTGATAACCTTTATGCCCGTGTTCGCATTATGCCAAAGAAGACAGGTCCTGAAGGTCAATATGTTTATCTAACACAAAGTGGCGAGCATATTCCACTGTTTTACGATTTAAAAGAGCATGGAGTTTCCCGGCTTTATGCAGAGACCAGCGCCGAGCTAATAGGTTATTATAGTTTGCTAAGAGACAATGCTTATGAGAATGGAGCATCGTTTGTGTCAACAAAGGATATTGATACATGTTTTCACTATGTTGAACTGAAAAAACCTATGATAAGTGTCAAACAAGATGGCAAAGACATATGGGTTGGCGTGACCACATATAACGACACACATGGCGTTTTGAAGATATACATGACAAAGCCCGACGGCTCTACCAGTGAGGTATACACTGAGAACATAAAGGGAAAGGGCTTCTATACTGCCAAAGTGACACCTCAGTCTACAGGTACATATGCCTTTGTGGCCAAAGAAACTATAGTATCGGGACCAGATAGCACAATCCTAAGAAGTGGCACTGAGAAGATAGGTATAAAAAATAGTCCTACGGAGGCATATTTTCCCAATATCAGCTGGAAAGACAGAGACTTTAGTCGCCAGTATGTCTTTGGGGTTTATGCCGATAAGGCAGGCACACTTTATGTCAAGGAAGGAACATCGGACTATAAATTTGCCGTAGAAGTGGGAAGTAACAGCTTTACCATTCCGCTAAATGAAAGGGGCAAGCACAGTGTGCAGATGAAGTACTGTGTATCTTCAGTTTGTAGCGACTGGAAAACCTATGAGGTAGAGCTCTACGACTACATAGAGATGTGGATAGGTAAGAGGGCTTACAAACTGAATGGTGAAAGTAAGACCATGGATGCAGCACCGTTTATAGATCCCGTAGCATCTCGCACTGTGGTGCCACTGAGGTTTATATTGGAAGGTCTGAGCTTTCAGGTAAAGTGGGATGGGAAGGCTCGCACAATAACAGTAGATGGCAGTGTCAGTAGTGATAAGCGGTCTGTTGTTATTAGTATGCCTATTGCAAAGCCCACAAAGAGGGGTAGATATACAGTATATATGGGTAGTCCTAAAGTTGTTGTAAAAGATAGTGGGGGAACACATACGATAGACATGAGGAACTACAAAGGGCAAGACATGGGGATACCGTTTATCTATGAAAACAGGACATATGTGCCGGTGAGATTCATCAGTGAAATATTTGAAGGGAAAGTAGGTTGGGATGGAGCAGAGCGGAAGGTTACCATAGAGAGATAGGATCTAAAGGGAGGGCTACTATGCCCTCCTTTTGGTATTGTCGTAAGGCTAATATTATTTAGTTTATTAACTTCAATGTAAATCATCTTATTAGAAAAACATTTTGTTTCCGTTGTATAATAATTATAGAACCTCTCCTTTAACCACCGGGGGAAAGTTCTAAATTTTTGTATTTACATGGGGGTGTTCTCAATGAAAAGGTGGTTTATAGTTGTTATTATAGGTTTTGTTATTGGAGCTATTTTTCTAACACCCATAGCCGATGCGGTTTATGAACAAATTGTCAATATTTTTGTAGATACTATTTACACTTCAAAACTTGTTGTCGATGTCATCAAGGATGGCAATACATTTTATATTCTTTCGTCCGATGGAAATTTACAACAAATAGAGAATAATCGATTGGTTAAATCAATGCATGTTTCTTCAAACTATCAGCTTTATAGAATTTTATCTGTTAACGATAAATACTTGTGGCTTATTTCGGTTCTCAAGGGTTATAACAAGTGGTATTTGAGAGCTTCTATTATTGACAAAGAAACATTTCAGACAATTAGCTATACTAGCTTTGCCCTGAATAGTACTAAAACCATTGATAGAATAGATGTTGTTCCGGTTGGTAGACTTGTTTCTGTGTCTCCCCCAAAAGTTGTTGTAGATAAAGTCAATGTAGCGGTTATGTGGCAAGACAAATCTATAAATGCTGTTTCTATTCAATTTACTGTAAATCTTTCTACCGGTATAGTAAGGGAGACGAGGCACTATTTTTCTTATTTGAAAGCTATTGATAGTGAAGGGGCTATTGCAACAAAGATATATGCTCTTGGTATAGATTCTTCCAGTAATTGGAAACTGTATTCAGGTAATGCTTCTACATACACTTTCTCTCAGCAAATATATACTTCTAACTTGCCCGGAATATATGCTGGAGATTTGGAGGTCAAAGGCAATAAAGCGTATGTTGTGCTGGCAAGGGTTCCTTATGTATATATGTATCTTGTTGACCTTGTCCGAAAGCAGCAGACTTTTTTAGGTTTCTTCAGAATTGATGGAGTACCTCGCATTGTTGGGATGACATTTATCGGAGATAGGGCTATTGCAGTTGTAAAAGGCGATAACCGCACATATGTTTTCTCTATAAAGGATGCAAAAGTTAGAAGATGGTATTCAATAAGTCATACTTTCACTATAGGGGATTATTCTTCTCCTGAAAACGGATATATCGTTCCAGGAGGATTTTTCTTGCCTACGAATAGGACTGGATATTCCGGTATGATTTTCCGTTTTTATGATTCTTTACCATCCATCACCCTGAAGGCCTACAAAGATTCCGCCTATCAGAAAAATCCGTCAGGATGTGATATTACATTTTCATCCGATATTTTCTTAGGTATCAATGACACCTTATACGGGGATTTAATCGTCTATAGCAAAGAAAGGGGAATCGAGTTGTATCATCGCATACTGAAGAATAAGGGTTATAAGACCCTTGCTATTACATTACCTAAAAAAGGAGAAAACCACTTTAAGACCTATTTCTATGTAAGAATGAATGGATATACGAGCGGTGGTAGAACTGAGTGGCGTAAAATTGATATACAGCAGGTATGCTTCGATTATATACAACCAAAGGCTCCTGTTCTTTCCTCCATATCTTATGATGGTAAGAGTAGGTATATTAAAGTCAAAGTATCATCACAGAATAAATATGTGAAGCGAACACTATCGATTTTTGTTAAAAAGGAAGGAGAACAACCAAGGCAATTTACAACTTATCGTCTATCGAAGAATGATGTAAGGTATTTTAATGTTGAGCTTCCCACACCAGGAAAATATCTTATATATGTCAAAGAATATATGCAATCTGGATTAAGCCCTACGGTTGCCCTATCAAGTAATACACTTCAGATTCAGAGAACAAAGGAAGTACCGCTTCCTATTGTAACTATGGATTCGAGAACATATAAACGAACATTTTCTTTCAATGTTAAGGTTGCTGTGACGGGTACTTTAGAAGTCCAAGAGGGAAACATGGTTTATAAGATGAGAGCTAGGGTTGGTGATAATACAGTAACTATAAATATGAAAGGTAGAGGACGGCATACGATAAAGGTGCGTTTGTGTTCTGAAGGGATATGCACTGCTTGGCAAACGTATAACATTGAGCTCTACGACTACATAGAGATGTGGATAGGTAAGAGGGCTTACAAACTGAATGGTGAAGACAAGGCCATGGATGCAGCACCGTTTATAGATCCCGTAGCATCTCGCACTGTGGTGCCACTGAGGTTCATATTGGAAGGTCTGAGTTTTCAGGTGAAGTGGGATGGAA
Organism: Zhurongbacter thermophilus; assembly: GCF_026184435.1. Classification (NCBI taxonomy): domain Bacteria; kingdom Pseudomonadati; phylum Zhurongbacterota; genus Zhurongbacter; species Zhurongbacter thermophilus. The sequence goes on along the minus strand of NZ_CP046447.1, from coordinate 1,434,465 downwards.
GTGCAAGGACGATAACGGTAAAAGGGAGTGTAAGTAGAGGGAATCGGACAGTAATTATCAATATGCCGAAGGTAAAGCCTAGCAAGAGAGGGAGATACACGGTGTATATGGGAAATCCGAAGGTTGAGGTAAAGGATAGGAAAGGGACATACGTGGTAGACATGAGGAACTACAAAGGGCAAGACATGGGGATACCGTTTATCTATGAAAACAGGACATATGTGCCGGTGAGATTCATCAGTGAAATATTTGAAGGGAAAGTAGGTTGGGATGGAGCAGAGCGGAAGGTTACCATAGAGAGATAGGATCTAAAGGGAGGGCTACTATGCCCTCCCTTTTGCATTTAGTATTAGACAAGGGATAATTTTTATTGGAAATTTACCTGACGGGTCTACACTATTTATGGAACCTCCTTATTTCCTCTTAGGGAGTTTTCCTGCTGTTTATTAAATTGGGGGTGTAAAAAATGAAAAGACTGCTTGTTTTCATTCTTGTATTTGTATTGTTTTTGTCGGTCTTGGTTATTGGGTCTTTACCATATGCCGAGGCTACTACTGGTATGGCCTTCTATGGCAATATAAAGACGTATCGAAATGTTCAGTATATGGTGGATGTTGCCAAAGAGGGGAATACAGAATATATTGCCTCTACACATGCTGTTTATAAATATGTGAATGGTGTTCTGAAAGGTACATATAACCTAACTTCGTCATATTATGTTCTTCGTGTATATCCACACGGACCGGATAAACTCTGGGTTGTTGCTAAGATCACGAGAAATTCTCAGAAGTATCTGTATGTTATTCTCGTTGACAAGAGAACTATGCGTATGCTTCGCTATGTTAGCTATAAATTTGCAGTGAACGAGGAACCCAAAAGGATAGATATTGAGTTTTTGGGAAAAATCATTAGTACCTCTCCTTTAAAAACAGAAATTCATAGAGTCATAGTATTGATGAGATTTCCTAGTAGTGATAAAAGTAGTTTAGTGCTTGTGGAAGCTGGTCCATCAGGTAATACTCTGGCTATTAAAAGGAATAGACTTTTTACGGGAATTTACGCTGTGGATAGTCCTAGCTTGTTCTCATCCTATATGTATTTACTGTATTATGGAAAAGTATCTCATAAGATGAAAATTTACAAGCTTAACCCTAATGATCTTTCTGTTAGTTATACTGGTAGAGGATTTTCCATCGGCCTTATCAATGATGCTGATATGGAAATGAAAGGGAATGAAAGAGCCTATATCACGACTATTCAATCATCTGGTGCTTCTTTTATATCTGTTAATATGACAAGTGGAGCTCTTAGATCAAAAACCTTTGCCTCATCCGGCATTTCTCTTCTGTGGGGAATGGCTATGAGAGGTAATTATGTTGTTTCTGTTTTTGGAGGGAGTGGTGGTACCTACATTGCCCTCTGGAATGATGGAAGCTACTATTATTTAAAATCTTCCACGTATTCCTATAGCATAAGGGGAAGAGTTCAGGTAGATACGGGATATGGTATCCCTAATGGTATATTTATACCGCTTGGGTTACAAAGATACAATGGCTATATTGTACAGTGGCATAAAGGACGTATTTCCGTGCCTTCTGTAAGTTTGAAAGATGTAAGTACTTATGCTAGGCGCTCTGATGGTTGCTATTACACCTATATAAACAGAGTGTCACTTCGGGTTTTTGACAATGTGTTGGGATTACTGCAAGTCATTGATCGTACCAATAGCAATACTGTTATGGGTGGCTTTATGTTGCATGGTGATGGGCAAGTTCGCTATTTAAATCTTCACCTGTCATCTCGTAAAAGATATGTGTTAGGGTTTGCCAATAGTGTTTCTCTGCGTTACTACAAACTTTTAGGTAGCACAACGACATCGTGGAAAGGATACTCTTCAAGTTCTATATGTCTTTTATATACAGAGGCAAAACCACCTGCAATCAGTGTGTATCCTACAAGGACTACTGCCAATCGGGTGAAACTGCGTGTATCTTCCTATATTCCATCAAAGCATAAGATAGTTGTACGTGTTTCTGGTGCTAGTACTTATACAACATCTGTGACATTGTCGCAAGGCGGTGTTAGGACCATATATTTAAATTTACCTAAGGCAGGAAACTATACAGTCGTAGCATATGCACTGGTAAAATCTGGTCCATATACTGTGAATAGCGGTTATTCCAACTCCGTGAATGTTACACGGTATGTGACAATTAATAATCCTACGGTGAATACAGCCACACGTACTTATATGCGTTCTCATGTGATGAAGGTTCATGTTGCTAAAACAGGTACCCTCGAGGTTAAAGAGGGAAGCAAACTGTATACATTTAAAGTGTCAGCTGGTGATAATCAAATAACTGTACCACTAAAGAATAGAGGTACTCATACTATTCAAGTTAGACTATGTGTTTCAGGTAACTGTTCCAGTTGGAAATCTTACAATGTTGAGCTTTACGACTATATAGAAATGTGGATAGATAGAAAGAGTTATATGCTCAATGGTTCGTCTGCAACAATGGACACAGCTCCGTTTATAGACCCATCGGTAAGTAGAACAGTTGTTCCACTGAGATTCATACTTGAGGGGCTGAGCTTTGAGGTCAAGTGGAATGGTACCGAGAGAACTATAACGATTAAGGGTAAGGTATCTTCTGGAACACGAACAGTTATTGTGAGCATGCCCAAGTCCAGTGCCGAGATGAGAGGGAGATATAAAGTTTATCCTGGCAGTACAACAGTTGTTGTTACCGACTCATCAGGTACCCATGTAATAGATATGAAGAATTACCAAGGCCAAAATATGGGAGTGCCGTTTATATACAATAGCCGTACATTTGTTCCTGTAAGATTTATCAGTGAGATATTTGAGGCCAAAGTTGGTTGGGATGGAGCAGAGCGTAAGGTTACTATAGAACGATAGGGTACATAGGAGGGGGTTATCCCCTCCTTTTAACCTTGCCGTACCTTTTTAGGATTCTATGAATTTCTTTGTGATCTGGCAACTGTTCTTTTTCTAATTGTGATAGTATTTTTCCAAATTGTTCCCAAAATTCTTCATCATATACATATTCTTTGGTATCTAGCTCCATAGTGTCCGTTTCTATAAATAGTTCTCTTTTTAGTTTCTTTACCCTTTTAAGACGTTTGCCTGTATAGTGTGTTTCTTCTGTGTAGTTGATGGTGTATTCTGTTGTTGCCGCGTAAAAGTGGGTGATTTTATAGTTACGAAACTCACTTTCTGTAGTTTCTGTAAGAATGACAGAGTTTGATCTTTTCGATATTTTGGCAGCTACAGTCTTTATATTGCTCTGTATGGTATACCAGATGTCGAATATATCCTTTCTGTTATTCCAAGTAGCTTCATACGATATTTGCTCGTTATACCGACGGTGCGATTCTCTTTCTACATAATTATCCAGTGTAATTTCCACATTTAAGAAGTCAAATCTGTATATGGACTGGTAATAAGAATAATCGATCGTTATATAATCCGTTAAGTTGTTATCTTCTACCCAGAATGTTATTATTAGGGGCTTTCTGTTATGGTATTTAGATAAAGCCGGTTTTATTGGCCATAGCAAGCATTTGGGAGGAATGGTCATTTCTATGAGTTCTTTTAAGGTGTCTACGTCATAGTTTATATGTAGATTAGAGAGCATCTGAGAAACCTTTTCCAAAACAAGAGGAGCTATCTCTTCAGCCGATGGCTCTATAAGCACAAGTATATCCTCGGCCAGTATATCGTCTTTATTTCTTATTCTTATTAGCGCCATCTGTCTGTCTCCCCTTTGGTTAATTATATAGCTATATGAAATATAAGTTGTATCATAGTAAATATGAAGACACTGGCATGGCTCTATATAGCTGAGTACTTATTCGGGGCAGCTCTGCTGTCACTTATTGTGTGGTTTGTTATGACAAAATTTGAAGCTTGGCTAAAGAAAAAAAGCTATCGCTTTGCCGAAATTTTGCCATCGCTAAAGCTTTATAGCATACTCTTTATCTTTCTTTCTGCCTTTTATCTGATTATACCCTATCTTCCCTTGTCGCCTTATATGCGTAGTCTTGCCCATAAAACAGATGTGTTTCTTCTCTTTTTCCTGATATTCTGGGCCATTGGTGTATTTGTGGAGTTTGTGCTGGGTCTTTACAGTGAGGTTTTCTTTAAAAATATGCCCATCACAGGGCTTTTATGGTCAATACTGAGGTGGACAATCTTATCTATAGGTATACTTGTAGCCCTTGATGCCATAGGTGTGCCGATAACCCCTCTGATTACCACTTTAGGTGTTGGTGGTGTGGCAGTGGCGCTTGCTGTTCAGGATGTGCTTTCTAATATCTTTTCAGGTTTTACCATGATTGTTGCCCATCAGATTAAGCCCGGAGACTATGTCATTGTTGGTGATGAGATAGAGGGGTTTGTCAAAGATATTACATGGAGAAATACTGTCCTCTATGCTCCTATGCAGGGGGTAGATGTTATTGTGCCTAACAATAAGATGGCTCAAAGTGTTGTTAAATCTTCTTCTGCAGGTAGTGGTAAGTTTGGTATTGTCGTATCTGTAGGTGTTTCTTATGGCTCAGACCTTATGAAGGCATATAAAATTATTTCCGATGTGGCTATGAAGATAGCCGAAAATGTGCCAGATGTCAATAAGCAATATCCTCCTATAGTGGCCTATCAAGAGTTTGGGAACTCTTCTATTAATATCAATGTACTATTTCGCATGCACAATCCCGCTCCACTTGCACGATGGAAGGTAACAGATATGTTTGTTAAAGAGGTGAAAAAGGCCTTTGACGAGGCCGGAGTTGAGATACCATTCTCTCAGCATGATATACATATAAGAGATATCAATACCGCGCAGCTGGAAAAGCTTATGGGAAAAGGGGGAAGCAAGCATGGTTATACAGACAGGCAATAGACAGGCTTATGAGAACTTTAGAGGTGGTAAGGGAACAATATATATCACATGGTTTGTAGAGGATATGCCCTATAATGGTAGTCCGCTGAGAAAGATTGCCTTGGTTGAGGTGCCCCCGGGGGCCTCTGTTGGTTTCCATGTCCATGAAGGTACAGAAGAGGTGTATTATGTGCTTTCTGGTAAGGCAAAGTACATAGATGGGGATAAAGAAGTTGTTATTACTGGGGGAACTATTACCATAACCCCTGAGGGCACCGGTCATGGCGTTGAAAATATAGGGGAAGATACCTTGAAACTTCTTGCCGTTATCAACGAGGTGAAGAGAGGGTGAAGATTAGAAAATCTCTATTTGTATTTATGGTCTTTTTACTTTCCATGACTTTGCTTTTGGCTGGTTGTGGTAATACATCGGGTCCTACTGCTACAGTGTCCCAGACATCTACAGGTAGTGTTTCAGCTACCACAAGTGTAGATAACATTCCTAAAGGTAGCATTGCTTTCTGGGGTAGTGTTACATGTGCGGAGAAGTGTGCGAAGGTAGAAAAGGAACTAAATGATAATGGTATACCATTTCAGCTTTGGGAAATTAACCCTATTATCTCTCCAACTACAGCATATGAGTCTTACGATGTGCTGATTAAGGTGTTAAGGGCTTTAAATCCTCCAGAGAACCCCAAACTTCCTATAGCTCTGTATTTTTCAGATACAGGTAGCATCAAGGGAGTGTCTATAGGTATAGTAGAACCCGCAAAGATCATAGATATATATAAGAAGGCGCTGGAGAATACTTCACCTTATCTGTATATGAAAAATGCCACGGTGAAGATAACATCTACACAGATGCAGGCTGTAGAAAACCTTGTTGGGCAGTGGCAAAGGGTGAAAAAGCCAACGCTAAAGCAAATGCAAGATGTTTATGTAGAAATTGAAAATTTGCAGATGCCTTCAGCTACCGATACAGTGAAGGATGGCTTTCTTGTATTTGGTACAACATCGTGTCCCTATACCAAAGGTATGTATCTCTGGCTTAAGAAGATCTATGGAGAAGACCATGTGAGGTTTATAGATGTTTCTCGGTATTCTGATGAGTATGGAAAGCTGACAAGCGTACTATTTGGTAAGGAGGCAGAGGGTATTCCTCTTGTTATGGCATTTAGAGGTGGCAGACCGGTGCTCGCATGGATAGGATTTAGGCCACCATCGTATATAAAGTCTTATCTGGAGACATACCAAGATGGTTTTTATGTGTGGAAAGAAGATGCCTTTCAGAGAGTGGAAGAAGATATTGCCGAGAAATCTTTGAAAATCATTGATGATATGCTCCAGAGATAATATAAAAGTTTAATTGCTATGAAACTGATGGGGGCGGTGAAAAGTCACCGCCCTTTTTCATTTTTGCCGTCAGAAGGAAGCAACAAGTTGTTTGTTTGTATTATTACCCAACATTACACTTTTAGTTTAAAATATCACTAGAAATAAAACATTGCGGGGTGATAGATGTGGGATTTCCGATGGAATTTTTAGATACCTATAAAGAAAAAATGGTGCCCCGAAAGGGGAGTGAGAAAGACTTTGTTGTAGAGATAGAGAGTATCTCTGAATTGTTTGCCATTATTGACAGTTTTATTGTAAATAAGGTAAGACTTGTCACTATTACCTGTTATCCAGAGCCGAAGGGAGACAGATTATTTTTGGAGTATCACTTTGCCGATGGTCCCAGCGTCATTTCTTTGAAGATTCAGGTGCCTGACGATAAGAAAGTACCATCGCTTACGCCTAAACTTCCCGCTGCTGGTTGGGCTGAAAGGGAGATTATGGACCTATTTGCCGTGGAGTTTGAAGGTCATCCCAACCCGGCAAGGCTGCTTATTCCAGAGCATATGGAACGTGGCGTTTATCTAAGGTCTTAAAGGGGGGAACTGCAGATGTCTTATAAATTTCCACTTGGTCCTTTTCATCCTTCCCTTGAAGAGGGAGAGTACTTTGAGCTGGAGATAGAGGGTGAGGTTATCAAAGAGGTCAAAATGCGTATTGGTGTATCGCACCGTGGTATAGAAAAGCTTGCCACAAAGAAAAACTACATGCAGAACTTGGGTCTTGTTGAGCGTGTTTGTGGTATATGTTCTATGCACCACACATGGGCATATGTGCAGGCTGTAGAGAAGGCCTTGGGCTTGCAGGTGCCCGAGCGTGGCGAGTATATTAGGGTCGTTGTTGGTGAGCTTGAGAGAATTCATTCACACATTTTGTGGTTTGGTCTTGGTGCCCATGCTATTGGCTTTGACTCTCTATTCATGTTCCTATTTGGTATAAGAGAGGCTGTTATGGATGTACTTGAGGCCATATCAGGCAACCGTGTCAACTATGCCATCAATACCATTGGTGGAACGAGGAGAGATATCAAAGATCCTGACATGATACTAAAGATGCTTGATGAGCTTGAAAAGAATGTTGCCAAGGCCGTTGATGTTGTTATCAATGATAAGACTTTCCGTATGAGGACCGAAGGTGTAGGTAAGATGACACCCCAGCAGGCATATGAGTGGGGTGTGCTTGGTCCTGTTGCCAGAGGTACCGGCATTGATACAGATATAAGAAGAGATGCCCCTTATAGCGTGTACCCTGAAATAGAATTTGAAGTGCCTGTGGTAGATGGTGGAGATATCTTTGCCCGTGCTGTTGTCAGAGCCCTTGAAGTGCTTGAGTCAATCAAGATTATTAGGCAGGCTCTGAAGAAAATGCCATCTGGACCATACAGAATTCCAAGGGTACCACCTGTTGTGGCTCCAGCTGAGACCATAGCAAGGGTTGAAGCACCCCGTGGTGAGCTGATTTATCACCTTATCTCTAACGGTACTAATAAGCCCCACAGGTTGAAGATAAGAACACCTACCATTATGAACTTGCCGGCCCTTGCTGAGATGATGAAGGGTGCTTCTATTGCCGATGCACCACTACTTGTGCTTCATGTTGACCCATGTATGTCTTGTATGGATAGATAAGGGGGGATGACTGTGAAAGGGAAGGCATTTATAGGAATTTTCATCTGGGCATTTGTCCTGTGGCTCCTGTTGACCATGTCTTTGAATGTGTGGGAGCTTGTCACAGGTGTGCTTGTTGCCCTATTTGCGGCATTTGCCGGTGCTTCTATGCTTGCTGAAACAAAGTGGGTAGATGTGCTGGTAAACCCTGCTAAGTGGCTTGGTTTCATTGCCTACCTAGGTGTGCTGTGGATAGAGATTGTGAAGGCATCTATAGATGTTTGGATGAGGGCCATGGGACTAAAAAAGCCCGATGTAGACGCCGGTGTGGTTGCCATACAGGTGCCTAACCAGTCTGTTGAGTCTATGGTGATGCTGGCAAATTCTATAACACTGACGCCGGGAACTATCACGGCAAAGATAGAACCAGAGAAAAAGACGCTATATATTCACTGGATTGCCATTGGCGATAAAGAGAAGTGGTACGAGGATATTGCCGCTGCTCTCAATCGCGGTGTAAGGAGGGTTTTGCCATGAGTGTGTGGGTTTACATGTTTGTAGGACTTATACTACTTTCCATTCCCATGCTATATATTGTGTTTACCGGTAAGACCATACTGGAAAAACTTGCAGCTCTGGATACCATAGGGGCTATGGGAATTGCTGCTCTTATGATGTTTTCCGCTTATGCCGGAAGAAATATATATATGGATATAGCCCTAACACTGGCTCTGCTTGATTTCCTTGGCAACCTTGCCTTTGCCCGCTTTATTGCAGGGAGGTGGGACTAATGGACATATATGCCTATATCTCGTTTGGCTTTGCCTTCTTGTTTCTTATAGGGTCTGTTGTTGGAGTATTTCGCTTTAAAGACGGTTATCAAAAAATGCAGGCTGTTACCATTGCAACAAGTATGTCAATGTTCTGGTTTGCACTTGGTGTTGCCCTCTACAGCATGGATATAACCACGGCTGTGAAGGCACTTCTTGTGTATCTCTTTATGCTAATCACATCTGCCGTGTCTTCCAATATGGTTGTTAGGGCTTCTCTTGAGGCTGGTATTAAAGTGGAGGGTAAAATCAACCTCTTTACAGAAGGCGGTGATGAGCAGTGATTTATGTACATATAGGTGTTGTAACTCTGATGGCACTTGCCGCCATATATATACTGTTTAGCAATAACAATCTTTACAATGTTGTTGCCCTTGAGGTTATTGGTGTTCTTGCTGTGCTAGAGTTTCTGCTTCTTCATGCTCCCGATGTTGCCATTGCAGAGGCCGCTGTTGGGGCAGTTCTTAGCCCATTTGTGTTTCTTGTTGCCATACGCCTCACAAAGCGAGGTGAGGAGAGATGATGAGAAAAATCATTGTTGCCGTGGTACTTATAGGTATTTTCTTCTACCTCGGCCTTAGCGTCTATAGTGTAAGGACATTTGGTGACCCAATGGGTGCCACATATGTGGGTATGCATATCCTCAAAGATGCTATAGGAAGAACACATGCCTCTAACATAGTAACTTCTATCGTGTTTGGATACAGAGGATATGACACGCTGGGTGAGGCAACCATATTCTTTGTTGCGGTTCTTGGTTTCTACTGGACAATCTCCCGCATGAAAGGGGGTAAGAAGAGTGACCATAGTAGCTGATAAGACAGCAAGACTGCTGTATCCTTTCATACTGGTCTTTGGTGCTTATGTCATCATACACGGACATCTTACACCGGGTGGAGGTTTTCAAGGTGGTGTGGCAATTATAGGAGCTCTTGCCCTTGTATACCTTGCCATGGGAATAAAGGCCGTCTACCAATATGTATCGCTCCGAAGCCTAACCATTGCCGATAGTTTGGGAGCCCTTCTATTCCTGCTATGGGCATTTCTGGGACTTGTATACACTGGCTATTTCTTTGGTGATTTTGTAGGTAAACTCTGGGGCGATGGGACATTTAGAAGCTTGCTCAGTAGTGGTGTTATAGCCTTGATGAATATCTCCGTTGGTATCAAGGTGCTTGGTGGTGCCGGCGAAATTGTTGTCGGACTTGTAAAGGGGGTGGGGGCCGATGCTTAGTGTTATCTTTTACGGCATACTCATGGTGATGTTCCTCTTGGGACTGGCCGTTTTGCTACTGTCTAAAAATGCCATCAAAGCCGTTATGGGCCTTGCCGTGATGACAACAGCTTTAAATGTGTTTCTTGTGTCCCTTGGCTATGTTAAAGGTGGTACTGCTCCTATATTCTTTGATGTAAGTTTCACGACAAAGGCTGCTGATCCTATTCCTCAGGCCCTTACACTGACATCTATTGTTATTGATATAGCGCTGACAGCTTTGGCACTGGGTTTTGCTGTGTATCTATTTAAGAAGACAGGATCTGTAGATCTTCGTGATATGAGGAGGTTGAGGGGATGATGGGGTTCTTAGGACTTGGTGACCAGTGGGCATCACTGCTTATAGTATTTCCTTTGCTTGGTGCCTTTCTCATACCGTTTGTATATGCCTTTGTGAAAAATAAAAAGGTATCTGCATGGATAGCCATACTGACCACAGGTGCCGGTCTTATAGTGGCGATAGATACACTTATGAAGGTGCTTGGTGGTCATACCATAGAGGTTATTATGGGTGGCTACATACCACCTATGGGTATCAACTGGAGAATAGATATATGGGGAGCCCTTCTCACAACGCTTATATACTTCATAGGCTTCCTTGCCACTATCTACTCTATAGGTTATGTGAAAGAAGATAAATGGGTTCAGTACTTTGCCACTATGCAGGTTATGATTGCCGGTGCAGTAGGTGTGGCGATGACAGGTGACCTGTTTAACATGTTTGTATTCTTAGAGGTGGCATCTATTGCCGCATATATTCTTGTATCTACGGAGGCTGAGGCTTCTACGCTTGAGGCATCATTTAAATATCTTGTGCTTGGTAGTATGGCAACCTCTTTCATACTGCTGGGTATTGCCATACTGTATGGTGCATATCATACACTGAATATTTACGATATCGCCTCTAAAATAGGAGCTCATCCTATGCTTGATATTACCGCTATAGCACTTCTTCTTGTTGGTCTCGGTGTTGAGGGTGCTATGTTCCCACTAAACAGCTGGCTTCCCGATGCGCACCCATCTGCTCCATCTCCCATATCTGCTATGCTTTCAGGTACTCTTATTAAAATAGGACTGGTGGGAATTGTCAGGGTCTTAATTATAGTGAAAAATACTCCTTACTTTGACAGAATACTTCTGATTCTACTTGTGTGGGGTATTCTCACCTCCTTATGGGGAGAGCTTTCTGCCCTTAGGCAGAAAGATGTAAAGAGAATGCTTGCCCATTCTTCATCTGCCCAGATGGGCTACATCGTGGCAGCCCTTTCTACATTTACACCTATTGGTATTGCCGCAGCACTGATGCACATGCTGGTGCACGCTTTATCTAAGGCCCTTCTGTTTATGTCTACCGGTAGTCTGATAGAGGGTAGACATACAAGGGACATAGAGGGGCTCAAGGGTAGTGGAAGGAATCTCTCCGGTGCTATGTATGCTGTAGGTGCACTTTCTCTTATGGGACTTCCACCACTGCCCGGTTTCTTCTCTAAGTTTCTTATCCTTGTATCTGTATATCAGAAATGGGGACTGCCCCCTGTAATATTCATTCTTCTTGCTGCAGCTGTAGAAATCTTCTATTACCTCAGGCTTACAGCCGTGCTCTTTGATGTCGGTGAGAAGATAAAGGAAAATGGTTATATCTTACTTTCTGCTCTATTGCTTGGTATCACAGTAGTGGTACTTGGCTTTATGCCCCATGTGCTTGAGCATATTGCCACTGCCGGCAAAGATACACTATCATCGGTGCTACCATATGCCTCTCTTATGCCATCGGGTAGCTTTCTTATAGCACTGGGATTGCTTCTTGGTTCTGCGGTGATATGCCTTATACCCGGACTTAGGGTTGTTGGCATATTGCTTGGAATTGGTGCCGGTGGCTATGGTGTATATACTATGCTTGGTGCCACGGTGCCTGCAGTTGTTTCTGTGCTTGCCTATCTTGCCGTGTTTGGCGTTGCGTTTATTCATATACAAGGTGATGGCAAGGCAGATGGCGTAAAAGATGCCCTCTTGTTTGTGGCTTTTGCATCACTCCTCGCTGTGCTGAACACAAGCAGCATGTTTGTGCTTCTATATTTCTGGGAACTCATGAGTGTGATGGCATTCTTCATGTTCCTTACAGAGTCCCGCAGGGCTATGAGTGGCGTTTACTACTCCACCATGATGACTGTTCTTTCTTACATCTTCATGGTAGGTATTGTTGCCCTATATGTCGGTACTGGTAGCTACGCTATGAGCAGTCTTTCCTATGTATTTGCCGCAGCTCTTGTAGGTGTGGCAATGGCCCTCAAGCTTGGTATGTTTCCACTTCATGTCTGGGCAGAGTATGGGTATAGAGACGCACATCCTGTGGTTGCCGGTTATCTATCTGGTGCTGTTTCTAAGGTGGCATTCTTCTTGCTGTTTATAGCTGCTGCCTATGCTACACTGCCGGCTAAGCTGAACTATATTCTTATACTACTTGCCGGTATTACGGTTGTATGGGCTGGCTACAGGGCTATTGTTGCCGATGACCTCATGGGGATACTGGCATATTCTTCTATCAGTCAGATGTCTTATGTCCTTGCCGGTGTGCTTATTGGCGGTGCAGCACTCAGTGGTGCATGGCTTCATGCACTGGGCCATGCCGTATTTGAAACGGGTTTGTTTATTGTTGCCTATGTGATACTTCTTGTCTATGGAACCACAAAGATAGATGAGCTGAAAGGTAAAGGTGGGGTACATCCTGCCATATTCTACCTTGCCATAGTCTTGTTTATGTCTCTTGCCGGTGTGCCACCACTGTCTGGCTTCGTGTCCAAATGGCTTATGTATCAAGGAGCCCTTGATGGTGGCTTTGGCATTGTGGCAGTGCTCATGATGATTGGTTCTGCCATGTCTATGATGTATGGTCTGAGGTTTATCATTGCCCTATCTGGCAAGCCCCAGAAAGGTGGAGAGCTTTCTATCGTGCCTCTGGCTATATATTCTCTTATCACATTGGGACTTGGTATCTATCCGTGGCCTTTCTTTGAGAAGTTATCTACTGCCCTTGCACCATTTAAAGTAACTGTTCCGCTGACATGGAAAGAGCTTGTGCTTGGCACATCTGGTGGTGGAAAGTATACAGCGCTGATGATTATTACCCTGTTTGTGCTGTCATTTATCTTGTTCCTGATATTCTACGGGCTATCTGCTCCAGCAGAGAGAAAAGGTAAAGTATTTAGGGGTGGTACTTTCTACGAACCTACAGATGAGAATCTACCAGCTCTTAGTGATATGCTCTGGCCTATGGGACATGTAGGTCAGTATATTTCCTACTTTGATACATGGCATCAAGGTGTGGCATTTCTTACACAAACAGTTGCCGATGTGCTTAGGGGTGTTTACACGGGATATCTACCGGACTATGCACTATATGTCTCTATCACCCTGGCAGTAGTGCTAAAACTTGCACACATATGAGGGGAAAGGGGTGGTGATGGTGAACATATATATAACATACATCGTATTGGGGCTACTGCTTCCGCTGGTTGCCCTTCTATATGATGGTATAGAGAGAAAGATGACAGCTCGCATTCAGGGTAGGGTAGGACCTCCTATTACCCAGTCTTGGCTTGACTTTGTCAAGCTTCTTACCAAGAAGGTGAAATTGCCTGAAGACACGAATATGCTTATGCTCTTCAGTGGACTTGTGCTGATGTTTGCAGGGGCATTTATACCGCTTATTATGGTGTTCATGAGAAAAGGCGACCTGATACTGCTCATGTATTTAATGGTTGGTGGAACTCTGGGAATACTCCTTACCGGTCTTGCCTTTCATAGTCCCTATAGCCGTGTGGGTGTGTCTCGTGAGATGCAGATGGCATTTGCCTATGAAATATCCTTCATATTTGCCATTGTCATTACTATTATGGTAACGGGCTGTCGCACACTTGAGGCTTGCAGTGCTTCTTCTATACCGCTAATAAAATGGCCACTACTGCTTATTCCATTTATTTTATTCCTGTTTGTGGCTCCCGCCAAAGTAGGTGTTGTCCCTGTGGATATTGGTGAGGCAGAGAGTGAGATAGCAGAAGGTCCCTTTGTGGAGATTGGTGGAAGGTATCTTGCCATAGCCAAGCTCTCAAAGAACATGAAGATGCTTGCCCTTATGCAGCTGATAACACTCTTGTATCTGCTTCCTGCAGGCGTCACAGGTGTATGGTACTGGATAGCCTCTCTTGTAATAGATGGTGTACTTGTATTCTTCACCATATCTGTGGTAAGAAATGCTGCCAGTAGAATAAAGATAGATCAGGCGGTGAAGTTTTACGCCACAGTACCGCTTGCCATAGGTATCATAGGACTTGTCATTGTATACCTCATGAGGGGGTGGGGAATGTGAGTTTGTGGAGCCTGCTGTTTGACCCAGAAAATTCTATTTGGGTATATCGTATCAATGCCGGTTCATGTAACGGTTGTGAGATAGAGATAACACCGCTGTTTACCCCACGATATGATGCCGAGAGATTCGGTATCAAGTGGGTAGGCACACCGAGACATGCCGATGTTGTTCTTGTTACCGGTCCTGTTACCGCTGTTGCCAAAGAGAGCGTTATGGAGGTTCTCTCTCAGGTACCCGATCCCCATGTTGTCATTGCTGTTGGCTCGTGTGGTGTGTCTGGTGGTGTATTCAGGGGAAGTTATGCCCTTGAGGGTCCCCTTGATAACTTGTATCCTGTTGACCTTTATGTACTTGGTTGTCCACCCAAACCTGAGGGTATACTCACAGCCCTTCTTGAGGCAAAGAAGATACTAAAGGCAAAGAGAAAAGGTCAGTATCAGGAGAAACCCCTTGTGGTTGATCCTGCAGGGATGGTGATGGGACGATGAAGGTCGGTGTAATACTGAAGCACATATGGGAAAATCTGTTTACAGAGCCTATGACAAAAAAGTTTCCTAAGGAACCAGTGCAGTTGCCGGAGGGTTTTAGGGGAAGGGTTGGCTATATACCCGAAAACTGCATTATGTGTAATATGTGCGTGCTGAACTGCCCGGCAAATGCTATAGAGATTAAACCTGAAGAGGATGGTAAACGTTGGACACTACACTACGATAGGTGTATAAACTGCATGATATGTGTAGAGGTGTGTCCTGTAGAGGCCCTTTACAACGATGACAAAGAACCGTTTAGGGTGACATCTGACAGGATAAGTGCCATAGAGACAGGAAAGGTACCTATGGTGTCTTGTCCTGTATGTGGTAAGAAGGTGCCAAGACCCTCTAATACCATGGTAAAGCGTATGATGAAAGAGGTTACACCAAGGAACCTTTTAAAGGCAGCGGTATGCCCTCAGTGCAAGAAAGATCATAAACCTGAAGAGATAGATGCCATCATAGATAAGATACTTGAAGAAGGCTCTTATCCCGATATGGATAAGCTTCTGGGTAAAGAGGGTTTAAGGTAAGTATCATGCTGTAGGTGGTGTGTGGGGAGCTTCGGCTCCCCTTTTTGTTTTGCCATAAGTCTATGGTATATTAATGAAAAATGATGTATGAGGTGGTATATGTGAAGAAAGTTAAAATTTTCCTCCTTGGGATAGTGGTTGTTTCTTTGTTTATTATTTCTTTTAGTGCCTTTGGCAGTACATTTTATATCAAAGTGTATGGCAAGGGGCCTATTTATACCCTAAAAGGCAAAACGCCAGCAGGTCCACTTGTTGGCTATATGGCAAAGTTTCCCATATCTCCCACATGTCTTACTGTGCTGACACCTCCCGATGGTTTTTCGCAGGATGGTGTGGGTCTTGACAAGATGGTAGAGGCAAGAAGTGATGTCTATGTTGCCATAAACGGTGATTTGTTTAATCGCACCAATATGTATTTCAAAGCTCCTATTGGCACATATGTTGCCGATGGCCATATTTACCACTATGTGGGTGCTTCCACCCGAGGTAGCTTTATAGGGTTGAAAGATGGAAGATATATGTGGATGCGTGGTCAGCCCTATATATACACATTTTTAGAATCCTCTTGCTATACCGATAATGGTCCATGGGGTAAAGGAGATAGGTGGATACTTTTTAATCCTGAGAACGGTCAGCACGACTGGAGTAAAGTTAAGGTTGTGATTTACACTGAAGATGTCAATGAGTATATTGATGCTTCGTGGGGCAATGCCTACCTTGTCAGAGATGGCAAGGTGGTGGGCAGACTGACATCACCAACCAACCCACATGAGGCTGGTGGCATGATGGTAGTGCTAAAAGATGGAGAACTTTGCAGTGGTGATGATGTATCTATTCGTTCTTATGTAAGGGTGCCGTGGGGTGAGTGGTTTGGCGATAATACCCCAGATGAATATGTTCCCATAGAAGATGTATCTGTTATCTTTTCAGGTGGTCCTATGCTGATATATAAGGGCGATAAGGCCGATTTCTGGACAGATGATTACCACACGAAGAGACATCCTTTCTCCTTTATTGGAATGACAAATGACTTCAAACTTACCATGCTTGTCTTTGATGGTAGACAAAATGGGTACTCAAACGGTGTTTTAACCAGTGAGGTTATTGATTGGGCTATGAAAAACGGCTTTGTGTATCTTCTTGCCCTTGATAGCGGTGGTTCTACAGTGATGGTAGAGCGCATAGGTGATGATGTCAAAGTTGTTAATAGGCCATCTGATGGCAGGCCAAGGCCAATGCCTGTGGGTATAGGCTGGAAAAGTACATGTGGGAGTGATAGACCATGAGAAGATACTTCATAGTTGCCGTTATATTTGTCCTATTTATCGGTATGCTTGTTGGTTTGGTATTACCTAATGTGAATGCCGGTGCATCTATCTCTGTGGATGGTCCCCGTGTTATATATTGGGGAGATACGCCGGTGTTCGATATTACTGTATCTGGTGAAGAGGGTGAAGCTGTTAGATTGGCCCCGTGGCTTGTTCCATTGTCCGGTGATGATAGTTATGTCTTCTCTTCTGACAGTGACACATGGCATGTAAAGGCTACCGTGTCAGACCGTTTTTATAAGGACAAAGATTTTGCCTACTCTGTTATTGCCCGTTCTACTTTACCCAAAGGAGATCCCATATTACCGTTGGTTTATGAGCAAATACAGATGCACTCCTCTGAACATAAACTTGTGAGCTTCTGGAGACCTATAGCCAAACGGATAGTTCTAAAAAAGGTTCCAGGTGATATTCTAACCGATATCTTCCAGTCTCATTCTGTGTATACCCAAGGTGATGTTGTTTATGAAAACAGTGGTGGCAACCTCACACTAAATAATGCCACAGTTACTATTTATAATCAATCTACATTTGACTTGGTCTTTTCCTTTGATATCTTCATCAAAGCCAAGCGTTATGTTAATTACAATGCCCCTAAATATAAGCTTTATCCTGAGGGTTGGGTCTCGCTGGACATAGGTAATAGCCTGTATGGTGAGGCTTATAAGATTGCCCAGAAGTATGGTAAGGGAACTAAACAGGTGGATATCGGTTATGTCACTATATTTGATAAGTATCAATATCCTCTCAAGATTACACTGAAAGTTTGTCAAAACGGTGATTGTAAACTCGATAGTTATGGTGAGCCTGTGCGTACATGGTGTGGCTCTGTGAAGTCGGGGCTTCTGGATTTTCTTGCCGATAACAATACGAAATTTGTAGCAGCACCAATAGGTGAAAAGGTGCTAATTGTGTATGACGGTATAAACTATAAGTGTGTGACTACCGATGCCCCTGCCACTATTAGAAATGGAAGAACCCTTGTTCCCATGAGGTTTTTCCTTGAGGCATTGGGCGCTAAATTGTGGTGGGTGCCTAAGGATAAAAAGGTTGTTGTGGTAATACCCCAGAAACCAGATGAGACGGATTCTTATCGCTATTGGGAAAGCGTTACAAAGATAGAAATGTGGATAGGTTATGCCCGTGCCCGTGTAAATGGTAGTGTATACGATATGCCCTCAGATGTTCCACCCCAGATTATATATTCCCGTACGTATGTGCCTCTGAGATTTATCGGTGAAATGACAGGTTGGAAGGCAGATTGGGACGGGGACGGTAGAGTGGCTGTGATACATAGATAAACCCCGTCCCCGAAGGGACGGGACGCACCACTTCCGAAAGGGGGATTTATCGGAAGTTGCGGTATGTATTATATACCCAAATGTGAAAATAGGGTATGATTAATTTGCTATTATTTCATACTTGTAAATTATCCTAAAAAGGCCCCCTGAGAGGGAGCCTTATTGAGGGGGTTCTTCCGAAAGGGGGAGGGAGAACACTTCTTTGCCCTGTTTGTAGTTATTATAATATAAATTGTTGATATCGTAATTTATTTTGTAAACATTGAGGGTTTTTACAATGTTGGCATGTAGAGACCCCACTGTGGAAGGTCTGGAATGATATCTTTGATGTTTTTTCTATCTACTACTTCTACAACCTTTCCGTTTTTCATGATGTATATTTTGTGGCATAGTGTTAGCGATAATACATCGTGAGATATGAGAAGTATTCCTTTGCCTCTCTCTTTCAGCTCTTTTATGGTCTTTTCCATGAAAGACCTACCTTCAAAGTCAAGTCCTGCCATAGGTTCATCAAGTATGTAATACTTTGGGTCTATAGATAAAAGCACACCCATTGCCACCTTTTTCTTTTGACCAAAGCTGAGCTTGTGAACGGGATGATGGAGTTTATCTTTCATGCCTATTTGCGTGGCTATTGTGTTTACTATGTCCTCTATCTCTGTTTGTGATAGGCCCCGTTTGTAGGGTGCTATAGCCAGCTCTTCATATATTGTTCTTGCAAATAGCTGGTTGTCAGGCACTTGCATGAGCATGGAGACGAGCTTTCTGATTTCTCTTTTTTCTTTCTTCACATCTATACCGTCTATCTCCGCTTTTCCACTAAATATCTTTGTAAATCCCAGCAGTGTTAATGCAAGTGTTGTTTTTCCTGAACCATTATGTCCCAGTAGCCCAACAATCTCTCCTTCTTTTATGTCCATATTGATGTTTTGGATAATGGGGGCATTTTCATATCCTGCTGTAAGGTTCTTTAGAGTAACCATAAAATGCTTCCCCCTATAAGGCATAGTAAAGCTATATGTATAAACTGCGGTTTTATCTTTCTGCTTTTCAGATGAGGAGAATATCCACTGATATACATGCCACCTCTCATTGATATGGCAAGGCTGACAAATTTATATCTGTGAAAGCTCTCTAAAAGTAGCTGTTTAACAACACTACTACCTATATATCTTCCCTCTTTTCTTAGTGGGTTTAAGGATATATCCCTCATCTTGATGGCTACGAGAAGATTCTTCAGTGTATCTAAGAAGATAAATAGATATCTATATGTAAGGAGAATGATTTTTATCAGTATTTCTGGTATCCCTATCTTCTCCCACTCTGTCATTAGTGTTTCGATACCTACTGTTTCTGTAATCTGGAGGGTTAAAGACACGGCAAAGAACCAGCGGACAATGGCCCTAAAGAATAGGTAGAGGCCTGTTGTCGTGATAACAATGGGACCGATACTAAAAAGAGGAGGACCGGGGGTCAGGAGAATGAGAATAAACATCATCATCTCCACGACCCCCAAGACAGACAGTGCTTTTAGTGTTTTCCTGCTGAGACCAAAATATACCATTAATACAGCCCATATGGCTGCTATAAATAAGCCCTCTGCTAAACTCCTGATTTGACTTGATAAAAAGGTGAACAGCAGTATCAGGGCTGTGTACACTATGCCACCTTCTTTGTCAGTTTGATGTATATATATAAGATGCAGCTAACGAGTGCCATGCCTATAATGGCGGCAATAACACCGGTTATAAAAGAATCCCCATAAGAAAGTGGGGCATTATAAATGGCATGTTCTGCCACAGAAAAGTGTTCCATGGCATTTTCCAGTCCATCGGGAGATGTTGAGGCAAATGGTATAAGCAGTATAAAAACCAGTATAAAAGCACCGAATACTATGTATGCCTTCTTCATATTAGTTCACCTCACTTGGCAGAGATTCTTTTTCTACCTCTCCCTGTAGTGCCTTGACAAGTACCATTGTCAATACACCCTCTATGACACCAATGACACTATGGTATGTGAGCATAAGTGTTAAGAACGGCACGAATGGGACAATGCCAGATATTCCTATCTCTATAGAAGCTGCCAGTGCTCCCAACATGACAGAAATCCAACCAGCGAGGAAAGATGCCAAATAAGTATTAATTTTCTTTAAGTAATGATAGGTGTAGTACCCGACAAAAGCCCCTATGATACCCATGTTGAAGATGTTGGCACCGAGTGCCGTAACTCCTCCATCACCAAAGAGGAAAGTTTGAATGATAAGCACCGCCGTCATCACCAGAACCGAGGCGTACGGACCGAATAATATTGCCACAAGTGCAGCTCCCAGTAGATGACCTGATACTCCTGCCATTACGGGGAAATTTACCATCTGGGCCACAAATATTGCGGCTGCGGTGAGGCCCAGCAGAGGAAGTTTTTCCTCTGGGATGTCTTTGGCCTTTTTTGAAGCGTATAGTACAGTACCTGCAGTGATAAGATAGGTTCCGGCGATAACCGGCGTAGACAGTAGTCCGTCAGGAATGTGCATTTTCCCACCTCCATATGAACTTTTTTATTTTCTTCACACTTCTATGCTATCAGAAAATGAAAGTGTAGGTATTACCATTTTGTGAAACTTCATACAAAGTTCGGAATGACTGCTTAATATAAACTGTTGAGGATTGTGAAAGAAAAACTGCCCCACCTCACAAGGTGGGGCAGTGATATATGTGGAGGTTTTTTACTCCACCTCTATTTCCTCTATATAAAACTCGTTGCCTGATATGATTTTGACATCTACACTTCCACACTGGGGGCATGCAAACATGGGCCGGTCTACGGTGAATGTATGTCCACAAGACCCACACTGAAACTTAACAGGTACATGTGTGTAGTGAAATGTGACATCGGGTTGTCCCTTATCGTCTTTGAGAAGGTTGAGGTAAAAGTCCAGGGCATCGGGTACAACACCGCTGAGTTCACCTATAACAATTTTCACACTGAGGAGCTTACCGCCTCCTATTTTCTTTAGCTCGTCTTCCAGTATATTCCATATGCTTTCTGCTACCGATAGCTCGTGCATTCTTCTCACCTCAACATATGCGTGGCAGCTGCTGGCCCGGTAGCATAGGCACAAATCTCTCTGCCCATCGGGTTTTCAACCTGACCTTGCCGGGATGCTTGCTTTCTATTTCACCTATAATGGCACTATCTTTTGCCTCTGGTAGACCTTTTATAGCCTCCAGTACTCTATCTGCCATGTTTTCTTCTACGACAAGAAGCACTCTTCCCTCACATGCCATATACAGCGGGTCTATACCCAGTAGCTCAGATATACCCCTGACCTCATCTCTTATAGGTATGTTCTCTTCAAATAGAAGAACGCCAAAGTCTCTACCCCACACAAGTTCATTGAGTGTGGTGCCAACACCACCTCTTGTGGGGTCTCTCATCCACTTGACACCGCCCACTTCAAGTGCTTTTTTCACTATATCTACCACGGGGCCACAGTCGCTTTGTATGTCTGCTGTGATGCCAAGATTTTCTCTGTTTATCATGATTGTTGCCGCATGGTCACCAATGGGTCCACTGACAATGACCTTATCGCCGGGTTTGATGGGCTCCCTAGAGAGTTTCCCAAGCCCTTCATATATTCCTATGCCTGTGGTGTTTATATATACACCATCGGCTTTCCCCTTTTCTACAACCTTGGTGTCTCCTGCCACAATCTTCACACCGACCCGCTCGGCCGCTTCTTTCATGCTCATGACGATTTTCTTCAAATCTGCTATAGGGAAGCCCTCTTCTATGACAAAGCCCACCGTGAGATATAAAGGTTTACCTGTAGAGACTGCTACATCGTTGACGGTGCCATTGACTGCCAACTTGCCTATATCTCCGCCGGGGAAAAATAGGGGGGTTACCGTAAATGTGTCTGTAGATACGACAATATGACCTTCAACATTTAAAAGGGTGGCATCGTCCATGGTCTTTAGTGGGCTATCGCCAAATGCAGGCATAAACACCTCTTCTATAAGCTGATGGGTGAGAAGCCCTCCTGACCCGTGTCCCAGCAGAATTTTATCTTCCATCTTTTATGACCTCCTGTACTTGTAATATGCAGCACATGCCCCTTCAGATGAGACCATACATGGTCCCAGTGGGTGCAGTGGAGTGCATCCCTTTCCAAAGTGTGGGCAATCTGTTGGTATGGCTTTTCCTTTGACAACATCGGGACATCTGCATCCCGGTGTTTCCCTTTCGGGTGGCACTTCTACAGGAAAAGCCCCTTTGGCGTCTCTGTGCATATACTCTTTTTTAAACTTGTGTCCACTCATGGGTATTGTGCCAAATCCTCGCCACTCTTCATCGGCCTCTTCAAAGAATGTTTCTACAAGCGCCCATGCCCTCGGATTTCCCTCTTCTCTAACAACCTCGGGGTATGCATTTATTACCTCTACCTTACCGTCTTCTATGAGCTTAAGGAGTGTAGCAGTTCCAACAATGAGGTGATGTGCCTCAAAGCCTGCAATAACGCCGGGGCGACCATATGCTTTTAACACAGGCTCATAAACCTTTCTGCCTATTATGGCACTGACATGACCCGGCAGTATAAACCCATCTATGTCTGCTTCTGGATCGCTCAGCAGTGCCTTTAGTGCCGGTATAACAAGCTTGTGTGAAAGGAGCATGTAAAAGTTTGTGATGTTTTCTTCTTCTGCTATCTTCAATGCAGCAGCTGCTGTAGGGATAGTTGTTTCAAATCCCACAGATAGGAATATTACCGGTCTATCTGTGTCTTTAGCTATTTTAACGGCATCTTCTGGGGCATATACCACCCTGATATCGGCCCCTTCTGCTTTCATATGGGATAGGCTTTTCATATCTGAGCCCGGTACCTTTAGCATGTCGCCAAATGTTGTAATGATGACCTGTGGATATGTCTCTACGATTTTTATAACCCTGTCAATGTAGCTGTTTGGGGTGACACACACAGGGCATCCGGGGCCAGACAGTAGCCTGATATTTTCCGGAAGCATGTCTCTAATACCTGTGGCAAAGTATTGAAATGTGTGGGTGCCACATACTTCCATGATCTTTGCAGGTTTCTTATAGTTTTTTATATAGTCTACGAGTCTTGCCAGACGTTCATCAGTTCTTCCCATATTTCTAAAGCCTCCTCTGCCTCTTTGTCTTCAACTATGGATATAGCCATACCAGCGTGGACCATGACATACTGCCCCTCTTTTACCTCTGGGGTTGCCATAATGTTTATTTCACGACGTGCACCGAGTGCCTCGGCGAGGGCATGTTTATCATCTATCTTCTTCACGATTTTCATGGGTACACCTAAGCACATACGCATTCACTCCTTTCAAGTTCATAGTATCAAAAGTTTATGATGTAGGATAATCCTACTTTCTAAACATATGCTATGTTAATAGTGAGAAGCAATAATACAACTTTGGAGAGTGAGCATGTGTGAGATATCGCATTCAGGTAAGAGGCATTGTTCAGGGTGTAGGATTTAGGCCCTTTATCTGGCGTATAGCAAATGAGCACGGACTTATTGGCTGGGTGAAAAATACCAGCAGTGGTGTTGTTATAGAGGTGCAAGGAAAACCCGATGCTATCAAGGCCTTTATAGACGACATAACAGCCAAGAAGCCACCTCTTGCCCTTATTACCCATGTAGACACATATGAGATTCCCGAAGTAGAAGGAGAGCATGCCTTTGAAATACTGAAGTCTGAAAAACAAAGCTCATCTATCACCATTATTCCACCTGATGTGGCGGTGTGCGATGACTGCCTCAGGGAGATGTTTGACCCAGCAGATAGAAGGTATAGATATCCATATATCAACTGCACAAACTGCGGGCCCAGATTTACCATCATAAAAGATGTGCCCTATGACAGGGACAAGACGACAATGGATAGGTGGCCCATGTGCGACGATTGTCGTAGAGAATATGAAAACCCAGCAGATAGACGCTTTCATGCCCAGCCTGTGGCATGTCCTGAATGCGGTCCCACCTACTATCTCACAGATATGGATGGAAACAGGGTGCCCGGTGATCCATTTCAGATGGTGGCAAAGCTCCTTAGAGAGGGGTATGTTGTTGCTATCAAGGGGTTGGGAGGCTATAACCTTGCCGTAGATGCCACAAATGGTGAGGCCGTTAGGAAACTGAGAAAGAGAAAACATAGACCTACGAAACCCTTTGCCATCATGGTGAAAGATATAGAGCATGTGAAGAACATTGTAAAGGTATCACCAGAGGCTGAAAAGTGGCTAACATCGCCACAGGCTCCCATACTCTTGCTGTGGAAGTATGAAGATACACCTATAGTCGATGAGGTGGCACCGGGGCAAAACAGGCTTGGGGTTTTCCTTCCTTATACCCCAATGCACCACCTGATATTTGCCGAAGGTGCACCCCCTTACCTTGTCATGACCAGTGCCAATGTGTCTGGTGAGCGCATTATCTATAAAGATGACGAGGCATATGCCAAGCTTCACGATATAGCCGATTTTATACTTGTTGGTGAAAGGGAGATATATGCCTTTATTGACGATAGTGTGGGGACAATATTTGAAGGTGAGTATTATCACATACGCCGTGCCAGGGGCTTTGTGCCGTTCCCAACACTCCTTGAAAATCCTAAGGGGAAAGTTGTTGTCTCTGCCGGTGCCGACATGAAAGGTGCTTTTGGTATCCTGAAAGATAACTATGCCATATTGTCCCAGTATCTTGGTGATCTTGAGGCTGTCTCCAACGGTGAAGGTTATCGCTTTATGATGAGACATTTCTTGAAACTCTTTCAGGTAGACCACATAGATACCCTTGTTCTTGATAAACATCCTATGTACTTTAGCCGTCAGTATGCCATTGAGGCTGTAGAGGCAGATGCTGTGGTAGAGATATACCATCACCACGGGCATGCCCTATCTGTCATGGCAGAGTATGGTAAAGAGAAAGCACTTGGTCTCATTATGGACGGCACAGGCTACGGCAAAGATGGCACCATTTGGGGCAGTGAAATGGGTGTATTTGGTCTAAAAGACTTTGATATTCTTTACCACTTTGAGCCTATTCCCCTTGTTGGTGGCGATAAGGCAGCACGTCAGGTGTGGAGGCTGAAGAAGGCGTTTCTCAATGTGATAGGTGAAGATGATGAGTGGGTGCGTATTATTGCCTCTTCTTATACTCCACATAGCCGTGGTATGGGGCGTATCTTTGACACCATGTCAGCACTTCTTGATATTGTGAAGGAGGCAACATATGAGGCAGAGCCCGCTATCATGCTCCAACAGTATGCAGAAAGGGCAGACGATGAGGGCATCTATGATGTGTCTATCAAAGATGGCACTATTTCCACAACATATATTCTGAGGCAAGCCCTTGATGACTACAGAAGCGGTGTGCCCCGCGAGGTTGTGGCAAGGCGGTTTCACAACACCATAGCCGACATCATGGTGAATGTGGCTGTGGATATGAGTAGACAGACAGGTATAAAGGATATTGCCCTCTCAGGTGGTGTGTGGCAAAACATGCTCCTACTTGAGAAGGTTGTAAAAGGACTTAGAGATAATGGGCTAACACCCCTTATACATAGGCAGGTATCTCCCTCTGATGAGGGTATATCACTGGGATTTTTATATTACGGAAGCAGACTATAGAAAGGGGGACTATTTATGTGCGGTGGACATGACCACGAACATCACCATCATCACGAACATGAACATGAGCATGAAGAAAAGAAGACAATTAAGGTAATGAGAAAAGCCCTTGAGTCTAACGATGTGTATGCAGAGAGGAATAGGGGCATATTTGACTTTGCAAAGGTGCTCAGTATCAACCTCATGGGCTCACCGGGAGCAGGTAAGACAACGCTGATAGAGTATCTCATTGATGTGCTTCCTCTGAAAATCGGTGTTGTAGAGGGCGACCTTGAGACAGAAAACGATGCCGATAGGGTGAGGGCCAAGGGTGCCTATGCCTACCAGATACGCACATCAAAGTGGGGTGGCACATGTCACCTTGAAGCCCCATGGGTCAATGAGGCACTGAAGGAGATACCACTGAATGATATAGATGTGCTCTTTGTTGAAGATGTTGGTAACCTTGTATGTCCTGCCTCTTTTGAGCTTGGTACTCACTATAAGTGGGTTATGGTTTCTACCACAGAGGGCGAAGATAAACCCATTAAATACCCCAAGATGTTCAACATAGCCGATGTAGTTATCATCTCTAAAGTTGATATAGCAGATGCCGTAGGTGCCGATGTAGAGAAGATGAAAGAGTATGTCAGGCAGGTAAATGGCCATGCCAAGATATTCACATTTGGCAAATCTGAAGCCGATGCCAAAGAGATAGCAGACTATATAGTGAGCTTGTATAAAGAGCACTTTGGCGAGTAAGGTTTTCCCCATACTAGGGGCTCCTTCCCCACAGCCCCCGCATATGCGGGGGCTATTTTGTGATAGAAGAAGGTTGATACCACTGTTTCAAAAAAGTATTAAAATAACACTATATAACTGTCAACCAGAGAGGGGGAAGGGGAAATGTCTGAGAAGGTCAAGATTGGTATTATCATCTGTGATAGGTACAGAACATGTGCAGGGGGAAAATGCTTTAGGGCTCTTAGAAATCGTGAAGGTGCATTTAGCATTTATAAAGACAAGGAAGTAGAAGTAGTGGGCTACACGACATGTGGTGGCTGTCCCGGTGGCAACATAGAGTATGCACCAGAAGAGATGAAGAAGAACGGTGCCGAGGTTATACATCTGGCAACAGGCTTTGTGGTAGGTTATCCACCATGCCCGTATATTCAGTATTTTAAGGGTTATATAGAGAAGCGATTTGGGTTAAAGGTGGTAATAGGGACTCACCCGATACCCCAGAAATACTATGACATGCACAAGAAACTGGGCACATGGGACTCTCCAGAATGGGAAGAGATTATAGCCCCAACTCTCTGCGACGAGGAGACACGCAAGGCATACGACTAGAACGATTAGATAATGTAAATAAATTGATATGTAAACAACTTTGGCGTATTTGAAGGGATATAGGAAGTTCTAGATATGCAATTTCTTATTTAAAAAGATATTTACCTCTTCTTCTGGAAAATATAGTTTCTCGGTTAACCACCTTAGTATATCTTCTTTTTCTAGAACTGTTTCGTTGTAAAGCCAAACCAGGAATTCACGAAGATCTTCAATATTTTCTATTGTATTCTTGTTTCGTGTTTCAAATATATTCATAATTTCTTCAATGGAGTAACCTAGTTTGGTTTTCAAATATACGGCCACTCTGCCCCATCGTTTATAATTTGTATCTACTTTAGAAAACATGTGATATATCTCTTTATATGAATGTTTACCTATTATCCACTTCATGATGTCTTTTTCGTTAATATCTGTGTGCTTTTTTGCCCAAAAAACAACCCCTTTAATGGATTGGTTTTTTAGCTTTATCTGAATGAATGAGAGTAATTCTTCAGGAGGATAGATTTCTTTTCTGTATAAAAAATTAATTATTTGGCTTAGAGGTAGTTTTATTTGATTAGTTATGTAATCTACTAAAGTTTCTAGCTTTATAGAGTGATACTTCATTAGGCATTTGACTTGGTTAAAGAGTTTGGAGGGAGTAGTTGTATTATCCAGTGCTAGCGTTAGTGCTTTGTATGTATCTTGTTTTATTTGGGGTATTGAGAATATGAAGTTGGCAAAGTTACAATATGAGCTTACATTTTTTAGCCATGATATGGTTCCTAAGTACGATAATCCTAATGTGTTAGCTATAAAATCTATGATATCTCCGTATTCAAAATACTTTCTATGGATATATAGCCTAATAATAGATTTAAAATCCATTTTAAGTGTTTTACTGATCCAACTTGTTGCCTGGTAAATGTTGTTGTTGCTAATTTTGACTAACCAATCAGTTATTGTGTATTCTGACCATGATACTGTTTGAGTAATTAAATTCACAATTTGATTTGGTTCCAATGATGTATTATTGACTATCCATGTGGCAATGTCTGATGGATTAATCCCCATGTTTGTAAGGAATGCAATAATATCTATTGGTTTCCATTTGTCATTAAACCATAGCCATTGGGTCAAGTCGTTAGGAAAAGTTGAAAATTCTGTCGTGATATATTTAGAAAACCATTGAGATATTGCGTCTGGGTTGTAGTTGTTTTTGTAAAGCCAACTGATAGCGTCTTTCGGATGCCATATAGCAGCATCTATAAGAATATTTGCTATATGAGTTTTATTTGTGGTGTAATTTTTTTCAAGCCATATGATAATTTTCTCTGCTTCCCAGTTGGTACTTTGTTTTATTAGCGTTATAATTTCAACAATGTTCCATGAACTGTTTTGATACAACCAACTGGCCAATTCATCCGGGGTAGTTACGGTGATTTTTTCCTTAGCCTCTAAAATGTGGTATATATCGTTTGCGCTGATATCAAAGTAGGTCTTAAGTGTATCAATGATAGATATTATATCTACATTTATGTAGTGTGAGAGAAGTATACTTCCATCCCTTGCGTTAACCTTTTTAGTATGCATTATCCATTTTATAGCGGAGTGCAGCGTGATCTTTTCTTTATCTATTAGCCATTTGATGGTATCAGAGAAATCTAATTTGGCTTCTTCTATCTGCCAATTTGCAGTATATATAGCATTGGTATTTTCTTTTAGCCAGTTTATTATTTCTGATAGTGGAACATTGGTGTTCTTTAATATCCATGATGCTATATGCTTGGGATCATTAGTCTCATATATATTTGCTACAAGAGATGCAATGTCTTGAATAGAAACATTATCATGGGTGATTATCCAGTTGATAGCTTGTTTTGGGGACATTTGGGCTATGTTGGTTAACCATTTATAGCCTTGTTCTACTTCAAAACGCTTATTTTCTTGTAATAATATATAGATTTCATCTAATGACAGTAATTGTTTTTCTAATAAATATATAGATAGTTCTTCAAGGGTATAGAGATTGTTGTTTACTATCCATTTAATTGCGTCTGTTACATTATAGTTTCCTTCTTTTATTAACCATGATACTAAATCTTGTATAGGCCATTTTATATATTTAAAGCTTATTTTTATGATGTTTTCTGGGGTATCATCAGCTAGTTTTAGTATCGATTTAAATATGTTCCTAATATCTTCCTTGTTGTGTATTCTATTACTAATAGATTTAAATATATCTTCAATGGTGGTATTGTCTAAAGTAAAAAGGTAGTGAAAGGCCTGTTCCGGCGTCATATTTCCTTTTGTTGTTAGCCAATTATAAACTTGTTGGATGTTGTATCCGTTTTTCTTGTGTAGAAATATAGAAATTTCTTCAGCTGATAGTAATTTGTTTTCCCACAAGTATGTTGCTATTTCGGTTCCACTATAATATCCATTGTTTAGAATCCACTCTGCAATATCGCTTGCGCTAAGATGTGTAGTTTGGTTTAACCAGGTAAACAACTCTTGTAATGACCAATTTATTTGCCGAAAAGTTATTTTAATGATACTTTCTGGGGATTTTTTAGTTATTTTTAGGAGAGCATTAGCCAGACTGTATGAATCAATATAGTAATACATTGTAATAAACTTTATTGCATCAGATATTTTCCACTTGGATTTTTCTAATACCCATTGTATTAGTTCTTTGGCGTCCTTTTGAGGTATTGATGGATGATGAGTTAGTATGTTGTAAATTTGATCAAAGTTCAGATTTAACTTATAAAGGGCTATATTTATTAAGTATGCTGGATCAATATTCGTATTTTCTATGATCCATATGATTGCTTCTTCTATATTCCTGTTAGTTTGTATAGCCAGCCATTTAATGGTGTATGATTCTATCCTTTGGTTGTTTGTAAGATATAAAACAATTTCTTCAGCAGATAACGGTGAACTATCCTTGAGAAGTTTAATGATAGCCTCAGTCGTACGATTTGTGAATAGCCAAGAAGAGATTTCTTTGTATGAAAATATCGACTTACTTACTAAAAATAACAATAGTTTGTCACGGTATTGAAAGCGAGGGGCATATAGGTTTTGAACTACGTCTAGGAGTTCATCTATATTGTTATGGAGTATAGTTTTTAGCCACAGTGCTATTGTTGTTAATGATGTGTTTGTTCGTTCTTTTAACCATGTTGCTACCTTGAAAAAATTCAACCCACATTTCTCTACTAACCATGTGGCTATATCTTCAATTGGTACTGCATTGGTGTCTATAAGTATTTGAGCTATATGTAAGGCTTCTTGTTGGGTTATATCTATATTGGAGTTAAGAAGAGCGAATATATACTTTTTGTTTTGAGTTAGCCATTTGACAATGACTTCTTTTGTTGTGGAAAAGTATTGAAGTAAGTATTTTAATGATTCTAAGACAGGAAAATCTAATTCTTCGATGAGGCAATTACCTATCTCGTATATTCTTTCATTGGTTACTACTCCTTGTTTGGATAGCCATTCTAAGATTGTATCTATTGGTAGGTCATTGGTATATAGCCATTTTATGATTTCTGAAATGTTTGTCTGTTTATGTGTAAGTAACCACTCTGAGATTTTGAATAGTATGATAGGTTTTTGGGTGCCTAGTGCATGGGCAATTTCTTCTTTTGAGCAAAGATTCTGTCTTAATAGTGTAGAAATCATGGGATCGATTTTCTGTGTTGAAATTTGAAGATATTCAATTATTTCAGAGCACGAAATAATTGAATGTTCTTTTAGCCACAATATGGATTCCATGATATGGATTGATTCTTTTTCTAGTAACCAATTTTTTATTCTGTCATTGTTTTCATGGATGTCGTATTTTAGCCAGTTGGCTATCTTGATGGGTTCTTTGGTTACTAACATAAGAATGTTAGCAGCTTGTATAGGAGAAAAATGTGCTTCGTATACGAGCCAGTGCCCTATATTCTTCATTGAGCATTGTTTGGTTGAGTATAGCCAATCCACAATATCTTCAATATTAAGTTTGACTTGGGTAAATAGCCATATGGCTGTTTGGTATGCACTGCTATATTGTGGAAAATATTTCCAGGAAGAGAGTGTAGGTATATTGATATGCGTTTTATAGAACAACCAGTTAATAATGTGTGGTATGGGAGTATTGTTTGTTTCTCGTATCCAGTTTGCTAGTTTTAGTGGAGAGGTGTTGTATGTTTTGTATATACAAGATGCTATGGTAAAAATTTCTGATTGTTTGGTACTTGCTAATAGTGAGAAACATTTGTTGTCTTTTACTTTTACCTCATATTGAAGCCACTGAACAATTCTACATGTGTTATTTTCATATGAATATAACCAATAGATAATATTGTCTAATGGAAAGAGTTTCTTGTTAACCAGCCAGTTAGCCACTTCTATAGGATTTACTTGGCCTTTTTCTACTAGTAGAGTTGCTAATGCTTTCCAATTTCGATTATTAATTTCTAACCAACTTAGTATATCTAATTTGGTGTCTTTGTTAAATGATATTAAAAAATTTATGGCTTGAATGGCATCCCATTCTAGGAAGTTAACCATTAGCGAATATGAAATTTGGGGGGTAGTTTGGGTATGTGTTATAATCCAGCGAGCCACTTTGTCTTTATTGTTTGTTTGATGTGTTAACCAGTTAAGAATTTCCGATATTGGTACCTTTAGATATTTTATAGCCCATGTAGCTACTTTGAACTCATCCATTTGGCTTATATTTCTAACCCAAATTGCTGTTTTGTTGAAGGACCATTTTCTTTGTTGAAGTAACCAGCTTGCAATATCGTATAGTCTAAAATTAGCCTTTTTATATAGCCAATTTGCTATTTTTTCTGAGAAAGCATTTAAGAATTTTAGTAGTCTGGCTTTAACAGGGGACATGGCCATGTATTTCGGATGGTTTGCAAGCCATTCTGCTATGTCTTCTAAAGGAACTTTTTCTGTATATCGTAACCAATATAGAATTCTATTTATCGATGAATTAGAGTTTTCTAACAGCCATGATATAGTGATATCTATATTATCACTTTGTGCCGATATCCATGAAGCAACGATATATTTGTTAGAGGAATGTTCTTGTATCCATTTCACTATTTCACTAGTAGTTAGAAAATTGTTTCTTTTTAGCCAGCTGGCTATAGCTTTTATTCCTAGTTGTTTTTCGTTTAATAGCCAGTTGGTTATTTCTTCTAATGTTTTGTAATTGTTTTTGACAAGCCACGTAGCCATCTCAAGGGGAGGAGTATAACTATATGACATTAACCAACTGAGTACCATTTCTTTTGATGCTATGTTTTGGGAAATGAGGGTGTATGCTGTGTCATATGGGGTTAAATCAAGTGTATCCATGATTAAAGTAGCCAGTTGGGGGATATCACTACTTTTAAGATAAGATGCAATCCATTCTATTATTCTTTCTTTATTCCATCTAATTTTATCGGACAACCATTTTGCGGTTCTTGAAATATCGTTGCTTGTTTTGGAGTATAACCACGATGCAATGTCTTCGTCATTCCATGTTTGGGATTCATGTAGCAGGTATGCAACTTGTTCTATGGTAATAGGTGTGTATTTGAGAATAATATCTGCTATTGTTGAAGGGGGTATACCTGCCTTACCAAGAGATATGATTAGTTCCTCAATACTTATTTCTCCAGATTTATATAGCGCCAAAAATTCGCTTGTGGACATTTTTTTTCTAATCCTTTTTATGGTTGTAATATATTATATCAATTAATTATCACTTATATGATAAAA
This sequence comes from Zhurongbacter thermophilus, assembly GCF_026184435.1. Classification (NCBI taxonomy): domain Bacteria; kingdom Pseudomonadati; phylum Zhurongbacterota; genus Zhurongbacter; species Zhurongbacter thermophilus. The sequence continues at coordinate 1,401,638 of NZ_CP046447.1, read as the reverse complement.
ACGTAAGTAATCCCTGTCTATAATATCTATAAACGATGTTAATACTAAGAGGGAGATGGTGGGGTTGGGTTACATTGTATGGCTTGGTGAGGAGGGTTCTACAGATGTTTCTCTTGTAGGTGGTAAGGCTGCTTCTTTGGGGCATCTTGTATCTGCCGGTATGCCCGTGCCTAAGGGGTTTGTGCTGTCCTCAGAGGCTTATGAGCGGGTTATCACCATGTGTGGGATAGATGGGCTCATAAAATCTGGTGCATCTCCACGGGAGATAAGAGAGGCCATAAAAAGCTGTGATTTGCCAGATGAGATAAAAGAAGAGTTGAAGCTTGCCTATGAAAAGCTTGGCGGTGTGCCTGTTGCCGTTCGCTCATCTGCCACGGTGGAAGATACATCAGCCGCCGCCTTTGCGGGGCAGTATGAAACGGTGCTTGATGTGAAAGGTGTAGACGATGTTATTCGTGCTGTGAAGATCTGCTACGCCTCCGTATGGGGTGATAGGGTGGTAGACTATCGCGAGAAGAGGGGAATATCCCATAACGAAGTAAAGATGGCTGTTTTGGTCCAAGAGATGGTGCATCCCGATATATCCGGTGTGATGTTTACGGCGAACCCCATATCGGGCAGACGCAATGAAACGGTTATCAACGTCATAAAGGGTATAGGTGAGCTGATGGTTTCGGGTTTGAAGACACCAGAGGTCTATGTTATTCGTCACGGTTGGCTTCGCATGAGTGTTGTTGAGCATACTGTGGGTGACGATGGGGATATACTATCCCCGAAGTGGGCTTATAGACTTGCCACTATGGGACAGAAGCTTGAAGATTACTTTGGTGCATATCAAGATGTTGAGTGGGCTATAAAAAATGACAAGCTTTATATACTTCAGTCGCGTCCTATCACTACACTACCTATTCCCAAACTGAAGATGAATATAGCCAAGCTAAATGCATTTCGCATTATATCCGAAATGCTGACACGAAGGCCTTATCCAGCCGAGGGTGATTTTATGAATATTGTCTTTCGCGATGCTGTGATAAACCCCTTTGCCCCGCTGGGTATCAGGGTTGGTGGCGTGAGAAAGAACATGCTTATATGGAAAAACGGCATGCCAGCTGTTCTGGATTATTTCCTGTGGACAACACCGCACGGTGTAGCTGAGTTTATAGTTACCCCAATGTTACCTTTGGCACCACTGACACTTATTGTAAAGGGGCTGATTGCCAATGCCAAGGACTGGAAGAAAGACCCGATGGTGAAAAAGACCGAAGATGTAAAGGCAGATATAGAAAGGTATGTGCCGAAAACACCTAAAGAAAGGCTTTTTTACATTAAGAAAGCTATGCAGATGACAACTATCGCAGGCAAACTCAGGAGCAAATATCTTTATAGTTCAATGCTACATTTTGCACTGCTTCGTGTGTGGCTAAAGGTGATGAAAAAAGAGCACCATTTGGGTACACTGGCATTTACAGGGCTTGACACGGTTATTACCCGCTCTAACCGCGAACTTGAGAAACTTGCAGATATGATAAGAAAAAACGAGTATTTAAGAGAACTGTTTGAAAAACATACTGCTCAGGAGCTTGTCTCCATTATAAACACCGATAAACGGGCAAAAGATTTCAGAAGGGCGTTTGATAAGTTTCTTAGGGAATATGGCTACAGAGAGGCTGGAAGTGTCTTGTATATGTCTGATGGTATGTGGATAGATAGGCCAGAGGTACCGTTGCAGATTATTAAAGGACTGGTAATAGGTGACAGGAGCGTAGAAGACAACACAATATATGAAAATGCTCTTATGGAGGTCATGTCACATCCTCTTATGAAAGTGCCGTTTTTTAGGAAGAGATTTGTTCATACGCTAATGAATGCAAGGCAGTTTCAGGTGCTTAGAGAGGATACAAGGTATATGGCAATGATACCCTCACATTTCTTAAGGCGCATGTATCTGGATATGGGTAAGTCTTTGTATGACAAAGGATTTATTTCATCTCCTGAAGATATTTTCTTTATAAGATTTCATGAGGTTGTAAAAGATGAAAAGACTATGGCGAAAATTATCAAAGATAGAAAAAAGCTGTGGTACAAGCTGGAAAAACTGCCGTTTATAGATATCTCTCCTTTGAAACAAGAGACCACTGCCGATGACAATGTTATTATTACCGGCATACCCGGTAGCCCCGGTATTGGAAGGGGAAAGGTGTGTGTTATCAGATCTCAAGATGAGTTTGACAAGATGGAAGAGGGGGCCATATTGGTGGCACCATATACAACACCTGCGTGGACACCACTGTTTGCCCTTGCCAGTGGTGTTGTTGTAGATACTGGAGGGCCCCTGTCCCATGCTGCTATTGTTGCCCGTGAGTATGGCATACCAGCAGTGATGGGAACAGGAGAGGCTACCAAAGTGCTAAAAGATGGCATGTATGTAGAAGTAGATGGCAGTAATGGTGTGGTGAGGAGGGGAGAGTAATATCTCCCCTCTTTTCATATAGATTCTTCCTACTTCACCAAAGTTTGTTATCCTTCTTATAGGTGAACTCTATGGTGATAAAACGATTTGGAACAAAGAGATGTCCGTGCTGGTGGAGGGGTACATAATACCGCCTCATTCTATGCTTTTCCTCTTGTAATCTGCTTTTCACAAATATTAAAAATACTCTTCTGGAGGTGGTTTATATGAATAGAAAAGCTTTTGCTATAAAAACGTTTCCACCGGCATGGTTTGCTGCAGTAATGGGCACAGGTGCAGTGGCAAATGCCACATATCTTATAGGGTTTCCCATAGTAGGCAGAGTGATTTACTATATAAACCTTGTTATGGCAGCATTGCTTCTTATACCGTGGACACTAAGGTGGATTTTGTACTGGAAAGATGTTATAACTGACCTACTCTCTCCGTATAAGATTAGTTTCTTTCCCACTATGCCTGTGGCATGTTTGGTACTTGGTAGTGGGGCTATGCTAATGAAGCCGTTTGACGGATACCAGACATTTGCGTGGATTATGTATGTTATTGGAGCTTTTCTTGTGTTTGGCTTTGCCTGCATTATGGGTTATGTGATGTTTACAGAAGATGGGGTAGACCTTGAGCATGCCAATTATTCATGGCTTATCCCCCCTGTAGGTGCTATTGTTGTGCCGATGCTCGGTAATGTCCTTGTGAAAAGTGCTGGTGCATATGCTTCTCTTGTGGCGGTGATTAATATTGCCATGTGGTCTATAGGATTTTTCCTGTTTATATTCTTTGGAAATATCATATTTTTCCGCATGGTAAAGCATTCACTACCCCATGCAAAGGTTGCCCCAACCGTGTGGATATCTTTAGGTCCCATAGGGGTAGGCACAATAGGTCTCATGAGTATGAAGGCATCACTCGGTGCGCTGGGTGTTTCTCTAAACTTGGCCCCTGCTTCTATCTTCATGTGGGGCTTTGGCCTGTGGAGCTATGTGATATCTGTGCTTGTTACATACCACTACCGCAAAAACACAGAGATACCATATGGACTGGGGTGGTGGGCATATACATTCCCGCTTGGAGCCTACACCATATCGACAATCATGCTTTACAAGACATTCCAAATATCTATTTTTCAGTGGATAGCCTGGCTACTGTATGTCACACTGATATACTTCTTTATTGTTGTGAGCTACAATACGGCAAAGTTTATCCTCAGGGGTTAATCCCCTGAGGATTTTATCATTATCTCCTAATTTTCCCTCCTCGAAAGTTCACTTTTCTCCTACATCTTATATTTCCTATATAATGAAGGTGGAAGTGAAAAGTTCATAGTCATATTTAATAATAAACTGGTAGAGGAGGGACAGCGGTGCGATACCTAAAACTGAGGTATGAAGACAGGGACCGGTTCTTTGAGGCACTGAAGGACTATGGAGAGATATACGGTCCTGTGAAGATTAGCAAGAAGACCCATGATTTCAGGAAGGTTTCCCGCTTTGATGACATGGATCTGAGATATGTTCGCACTATTTCGCCACCGAAGAAGTTTGTATATCCACCACATGAGGTTATGTTCGAGATTGATAGAGAAAAGGGCAAGGTTTCTATTCCCGAGGAAGACATGGGACCTATTGTTCTCTTTGGCCTTCATCACTGTGATATAGAGGGACTCAAAAGGCTTGACAGCGTGTTTATGGGGTATCCCGCAGATTTTTACTACAGCCGCAGAAGAAAGCATCTGTTTATTGTAGGCTATGATTGTAAGCCCGATGAATTTTGTGCATGTAATGTAACCCATACATCTTTTTCTACCGATGGTTTTGATATTTTCCTTCATCCGCTACCAGATGGATGGCTGGTTAGGGTGTTGTCAGAGAAGGGACAAGCTTTGGCAGATAAGGTGGGCTTGAAAGAGGCTAGTACTGATGACTTCAAGGCATTTGAAAGGTATCAGGAAGATAGAAGAAAGGGCTTTAAGTGGGATATGGATGCATATGTTCTTCGTGGAGTGCTTGAGATGCACAGATATTCTGATATATGGGAAGAGTTGTCTGAAGAGTGTCTTGCATGTGGAAACTGCAATACCACATGTCCTACTTGTAGGTGTTATGAGGTAAGAGATGTTCCTTCTATAGATGGTGTACATGCTATTCAGGAGAGGGTATGGGATTCTTGTCAGTTTGAGCATCATGCCCTTGTTGCCGGTGGTCATAATTTCCGCCCTACGGTGGCCGACAGAATGAAAAACAGATACAACTGTAAGATTTCACCTGCTTATGGAACCACTCTATCTTACTGTGTAGGCTGTGGTAGATGCACAGCTTTCTGCCCTGCAGGTATTAGCTTCTGGAAAAACCTTCAGAAACTCAGTGAGGTGAGCGAGCATGCTAAGTAATCCTCTTCAGCCAAAAAAGGCTGTGATAAAGAAGATATTTAAGGTAACACCGACGGAAAAGATGTTTGTTATATCGTTTGTAGATCCGAAAGACCAAGAGGAGTTTGAAAGAAATTATGATAGGCCGGCAAAATTCGTGCAGGTTAATTTGCCGGGCATAGGAGAGGTACCTATATCTTTATGTTCTCCTCCTACCCAGAAAGGATTTTTCGCCTTGACGATAAGGCGTATCGGAAGGGTGACAACGGTTATACATAATTTGCACGAGGGAGATTATGTATGGATTCGTGGACCTTATGGTAATGGTTTTCCTATAGATGAGTGGAAGGGCAAAGACCTTTTGTTTTTATCAGCGGGGCTTGGTATGGCACCACTGAGAAGTGTATTTCTCTATGCCCTTGATAACCGCTGGGATTATGGCAATATCACACTTATTAACTCTGCACGAACCAAGAGAGACCTCTTATATTACAACGAACTTGAGGCTATAGCCCGTACATATAAGGGTGATGGTGTTAAGGTTATACAGACGGTGACAAGAGAAGAGGTAGAGGGCGTATGCAAAGGTAGGTGCCATCTGTTTATTCCACAGGCCAATGTTGATCCGAAAAATAGTGTTGTTATTATGTGTGGACCTCCTCGTATGTATCAGAGCATATTTGATGAGGTTATTGAGCGTGGTTTTGACCCTGATTACATATATGCCACATTTGAGAGAAGAATGAAGTGCGGTATCGGTAAGTGCGGGCACTGTAATGTGGGAAGCTCTGACAGCATGCTTTACGTATGCAAAGATGGGCCAGTATTTTCCTACAGACAGGTGCAGAGGCACCCAGAACTCATGGAGTAAAGGAGGGGCTGTCATGGAGAAGAAAAAACTAAGAGTGGGTTTTTATCCTACAACATCATGTTACGGGTGCCAGCTCAATGTTCTCAATATAGAAGATAAACTGATTGACATATTTACAGAGGTGGAGATTGTCTGTTTCCACATGGCAACTTCGGCCTCTAAGATAGAGGAATCTGTTGATGTTGCATTTATAGAGGGCGCTGTTGTTACCGAAGATGATGAGCATCTTGTGAGGAAGGTTAGAGAGAAGGCCAAATATGTGGTTGCCATGGGCACATGTGCATGCCATGGTGGTGTGCAAAGTGTCGATATTGGAGCGGGGTTTGACTTAAATGAGGCTATTAAGGCCGTCTATGGTGAGGGTACTACATTTGATATGAAGGTTATGCCGCCAAGACCACTTGATAAGGTTATTGATGTAGATTTTTACCTGCCTGGCTGTCCTATAGAAAAAGATGAGTTTCTCTATTTCCTTGCAACATTTATATGGTCTACTTGGCCCGAGCAGAAAGATTTTCCCGTATGTCAAGAGTGTAGGCAAAAGGGTAATCCCTGTGTTGTCATAGAGGAGGGTAAACCTTGTCTTGGTCCATTCACCGTTGCCGGTTGTGGGGCAAGATGTCCATCTTTGGGGCTTCCTTGCATGGGTTGTCGTGGTCCTATTAGGGAGATTCAGCGTGTAGATGCCATGGCAAAGATGATGGAGAAAAATGGGGTAGATCCACTTGAGGCCATAAAGCGTATGAAGGTATTTGGTGGACATAGTCAGGAGATTCTTGAGAAGTTTAAATCTCTGGTGAGAGGTGAGTAAAGTGGGGAAGATACAGAAGAAAATAATAACTGTTGAACACCTTGCCCGTGTAGAGGGTAGGGGTATGATAGAGGTATACAGAGAGGGAACAAATGTCAAGGCAGTTTTAAGGCTTGTTGAGGGACCAAGGTTCTTTGAATATATCACCAGAGGTAAACCCTATGATGTTGCCACTGATATGTATAGCCGTATATGTGCCATATGCTCGGCCTCTCATAAGCTGACATCTATCATGGCTACAGAGAGGGCATTTGATATCGAGGTTGGCACGCTTACCAAACTGCTCAGAAAGCTCCTTGTGTATGCTTCTTTTATTGAGAGCCATTCTCTTCATGTGTTTTTACTTGCCTTGCCTGATTTCTTGGGTTATCCTGATGCCATAGCTATGGCCGATAAGTATGGAACAGAAGTTACAAAAGGGCTTATGATGAAGAAGGTTGCCAACTACATTCAGGCTATGGTTGGCGGTAGAGAGATTCATCAGGAAAATGCTGTAGTAGGTGGCTTTGGAAGGATACCCACCAGGGAAGAAATGGATAAGGCATATAGACAACTTGAAGAGATTAGAGATACTGCCAAGGTTGCCATAGATATACTGGCTTCGCTCCAGATGCCGAAGTATCTTGATGGTGAGTACAACCATGTGGCACTAAAACAAACAGATGAGTTTGACACCTTTGGCGAGATTGTTACCTCTACAAGTGGGGTGGAATTTCCTGTAGAGGAGTATAGAGAATATCTTATAGAAAAACCAGTCTCCCATTCGTTTGCCAAGTTTGCATATCTTGAGGGTAAGGAGTTCATGGTAGGTGCCTTGTCCCGTTTGGCACTAAATGGTGATACACTTTGGGGTGAATCTTTGAAGATTTATAAAGAGCTTGTGGAGAGTGGAAAGCTGCGCTTTAACAACGCTTTCTATAACAACCTCTCACAGGCCATAGAGCTTCTTTACTTTGTCGATGCCTCTCTGGAGGTGCTGAGAAAACTTCTTGACATGCCCCTTGACAATGACAGGGTAGAGGTTAAACCAAAGGCCGGTAGAGGAGTAGCTATTACAGAGGCACCCAGAGGTATTATCTCCTACACTGTAGAGTATGACGATGATGGTAATGTTGTGTTTGCCGACCTTGTTACTCCTACTGCCTACAACTTCAATATTATGCATAGGGATACCCAGAAGATGGCAGAGGGGGTTCTTTTAGAAAATCCTGATATAGACGATGACGAGCTTGTAAAGTATCTTGAAATGGTGCCAAGGGCATATGACCCATGTATCTCTTGTAGTGTTCATCTTATCAGGGAGGAATAGGCATGATTCTTGTTGTGTTCTTGGGTAACGACGTAATGGGTGATGAGGGCATAGGCTATCATTTGTACAAGTATATGGATGGGCTTATGCCTGAGTATGCCAAAGGAGTTTTTTTACATACTGATGTTCTACGGCTTCCGCATTTCTACAGCGGTGAGGACACACTAGTGTTTGTTGATGCCGTGGTAGGTGAAAACTTCCCATGTGGGAAAGCAAAGTCCATGTCGGCTAAAGATGTGAAAAAACTTGAGGCTTCTATGAAACATGCTCATATGATAGGTGTTATTGACAGTCTTGAGCTGCTTGAAAAAACCATGCCGGAGATTGCCGGTGCCAGAAAAGTGTTTTATCTTATAGGGGTAGATGAAGACAACATAAAACCATCTACAGAGCTATCTCAATGTTTGCGGAAAAACCTCCATGTGCTAAGTGCAGAGCTTTTGAAACTGCTTCATCACCTGCACTATACCTGCTGAGGCATCACCTCTAAGGTTCTTGTTTTTTATTCGGGGGGCATGATGCCCCCACTTTTTGTTTTGGCTATCACTGGTTTGGTTGACAAAAGGCAGAACCGCATTTGCGGTTCTGCCTAAGGGAAGGTTGCTATGCAAGTTCTACTTTTACAGGTGTATGATTGACAAGATTATCTTTTACCGGACATCTTTCTTCTACTATTTCTAACCATTTCTTGAGTGTATCTCTGTCTGCGTCGGCATCTATATATACCTTTAATGTGATTTCTTTGAATCCTGCCCTGTCTTCGGTGGGTTTGCCCATGAATTTCTCAGGGTTCAGTACACCTACAACATCAACTTTGAAGCTGTTGATGGTAATGCCCATTTCCATTGCCACAACTCTTCCTACCATGAGAATACATCCAGCCTGTGCAAGGAGTATTAGCTCTACAGGATTGGGTCCTTTGTCGTCTCCGCCAAGATCTGCAGGTTCATCAAGTGTTAGTGTGTGTTTTCTGATTTTTCCCTCCACTGTAAACTTACCAATTAAATTTGCCGATACTCTAAATTTTACTTCTGCCATCTTAGGCACCTCCAAGTTAGTAGTTTAGGAGATATATTATCTCCTAACTTTAGTCTATCCTACTTTACCCAAATCGGGTATACTCAAAGTGAGTTAAGAAACATGCTTTTATATAAACAAGGTGGTGGATGTTATGGATTTCTGGCTATCACTCTGGGGTCTTGCGCTGGCCGATTCTGTTAATCCGTGTTGCATTAATGCTTTACTGGTTATGCTTACATTGAACATTATTAAGGGTAGTCCTGTTCAGGCACTGAAAAGTGGATTGGCCTTTACACTGGGTATTATTACAGGTTATATGACTCTTGGTGGGGCTCTCTTGTGGGGATACCGACTCTTGCCACCAGGTGTTATCCCGTGGCTCAATCTGATAATAGGTGGTGCCGGTTGTATATTGGCCGTGCTTGCCATTCTTGATGCGTTTCGTGGTAGCAGAGGGCTTACACCAGAAAGTGAAAAGAGCACCATTAGGGCATATTTAGAAAAAGCCACATCACCGGGTAGTAGCTATGTAGTGGGTGTTATTCTATCTTTTCTTCTGCTTCCGTGCTCTATGGGGCCGTATATTGTTTTTAGTTTGAAACTTGCTTCGTACACCTCTTCTCCTGTGCTTCAGTTTTTGCTCCTTCTTCTTTACAACATTATCTTCTCTGTTCCATTCTGGGGACTTTCTATACTTGCCTACATCGTTGGCAACATTAGATTTGTGAAAAAGGCAAAGGGTAAGATGCTGCCATATCTTGAAGTGGTTGCCAGTATTCTTCTTGTTATTATTGCCTTTCCACTACTGAAGGAGGGGTTTATAGCCATCTTCAAGTAGGAGGTGGTATATATGCGTGTAGACTTTGAACTGACAACATGTGGATGCTCTCAGGGTGGTATTGGCAGTGTGAGGGCATACAGGGGCGGTGTAGAGATTCGTAAAGAGATTGTGGGTAGTGTAAGGGATATTGTTGAGTTCATAGAGCATGTAGAGGGGGATAGGTATCTTGTGCGTATAAGAACAAGATTACCTGATGATTTTTTCTTTTTCTTGATTAGATGTCTCAAAGATAGAGGAGCAGATATCAATATTCCTGTTAATAAATGGGGAATAGAGGTGCCATAAGCCCTAGCTCATGGCACCTTGGGAATATTTCGGTAGTAAGATAGGTGTCTATAAATATGATATATTCCTACGACGAAGATGATAGTCGATGATGCAATATGTGCATTACCGTATATTCGTGATGGAGATATTAACAGCATAAGGCCGGATATACCGGATAGTAGAAAACCTATTGCTAATATTACATTAAGACACCAGCATACGATTCTGTTGTTCTTTTTTCTTAATATTTCTGCGGTAGCTACTATGAAGATTCCTATAATTGTTGCAATAAAGAAGTTAACGCTTGAAGAGGATGCGGATTTACTTTGGCTTACATTTGTGTCCTGGGTACCGATATTGTTAGCAGGGGCTGGTTCCGAATGATCGCATATACCGTTGTGGTTGGTGTCTATATAATGAGGGCATTTCCCAGGATATGTGTCATTAGTCTCGCCAAATGGGCAGTCATCCCATGCAAATGTTGGTTGGATGAATAAAATGGTTATTGTTAAAATTGCGATTATGAGGGTAAAAGAGGGTAGCCATCTTCCTAAATTCATTATTGTTCCCCCCTTACTATTGTTATAGATCGGGTGTCTGGATACCACTGAATATTTGCTCCAAAAATTTCTGATACGAATCTTAAGGGCACAAATGTTCTAGATTGGTATATAAATGGAATTCCCATGTTTTTACCATTTAGATTTGTAAGATTCAATTTGGATATATTTCCATTTTGATATAGTTCTACTATGGGACTGCCTGGATACACAAGGTATGGGCCATGTTGTTGTGCCTCTGAAATGGGCATATGAATAATGATCTTGATATTTTCTATAGAGGATGTGATAACTATTTCTCTGGTTTTGTTGTTCCAGTCTACTTTAAGGTTGAGGTTTTCTGCTACAAATCTTAGAGGAACCATTGTTCTGTTTACGGTAGGATCTATGAATGGTGGTACATCAGTTGAAATACTAGAATATGCTACTAGTTTGCCGTTTGAGAATTGAGCATTCCATATGGTAGATGTTTCTATCTTTAATAGTAGAAATATTCCTGTATCAGGGTATGTATATCCTCTAATTTCAGGTGGAGCTTCTGAGTGGTCACATATACCATCATGGTCTGTGTCTATATATCTTCTGCACTTTCCTGGATAATGGTCGTTATGTTCTCCAAAAGGACAGTCTAACCAACCTGAGGTTGAGGTAAAACCGAAACTAGTTGAAGGCATAATCATGAGAATAGTTGCCGTTATTAATACGAATAATCCAAATTGTTTAATTGTCTTCATATATCTTCACCTCCATGTATATATACGGAGGTGAAGATAAGTTTGTGACATCTAATTACACTTATGCTCTTCTATCTCCTCGTGTAATACCTCTATAAGTTTCTCAACTGTCCACTTCTTTGTGTGAAATGTGGGGCGGGCAAAGATGATATCCCGCCCCTGAAACATGGGTTTTATGGCTTTTACAATCTGAGAGATTTCTTCATTTGTGAATCCATCAAGTATAACAACCTTGTAGTTTTTATCCTTCATATTCCTCCACCAGTTTCTTCAGTGTCTCAAGTACTTTTTCCATATGTCCTTTGACCCTGACATTTTTCCACGACTTTACTACCATGCCATCAGGATTTATGATAAAAGTGCTTCTAATAACACCTTCATATTCCCTTCCATAGTTTTTCTTCTTACCCCATGCTCCGTATGCCTTCAGCACTTCTTTTTCAGTGTCTGAAAGCAGTAGTATCTTTAGGTCATGGTCTTCTATAAACTTCTTTATCTTTTCGGGCTTATCGGGGCTGATCCCTATAATGGTGGCACCGAGTTTTTCAAACTCGTCTTTTAGCTCTGTAAATCCTATAGCCTCTTTGGTACATCCGCTTGTATTGGCCTTGGGATAAAAATATAGAACAACCCAGCCTTTCTTGAGATAATCTTTTAGACAGTGGGTATTGCTTTCGCTATCAGGTAAGCAAAACTCTGGTGCTTTCCAAGGTTTCTGCTGCTTTGGACTTTTCTTCTTGCAAGGCATATCTATCCCCTCCCTTTGTGAAAAAAGGGGGCATCAAGCCCCCTAACATGTTTTGTATGTGGAGTATGTTATTTAAGCTCTTTATAGCAGAACCACCAGTCGTAGCACTCAATCTCGCCTTTGGCCTTTGCCTCTTCACGCTCTTTGATCTGGTCAACTGTGCCTGCAGGAGGAACAATAGCCTTGTCGCCGATGAGCTCGTTGTTGGGCCACTTGTGTGGTAGGGCAACACCCTTGGCATCAGATGTCTGCAATGCCTTAACGAGTCGGATAATCTCGTCCCAGTCACGGCCTACCTCTGCTGGGTAGTAAACGATAGCCCTGATGACACCATTGGGATCTACTACAAAGACTGCACGGGCTGTGATTGTGGCACCCTCTGGAATCATGCCAAGTGCCTCGGCAACGTTACCTCTGTCATCTGCGATGACGGGGAACTCAATTTTCTCACCGAGCTTCTCCTCAATCCACTCCATCCACTTGAGGTGGGAGAATACCTGGTCTACACTGAGACCGATAACCTCAACACCGAGCTTCTTGAACTCGTCAAGTCTCTTCTGCATGGCGTAGAACTCAGTTGTACAAACAGGTGTAAAATCAGCTGGGTGACTGAAGAGTATGAACCATTTGCCCTTAAATGCCTCAGGCAGTTTCATCATTCCGTGTGTTGTTTTTACCTCTACTTCTGGAAACTTCTGTCCGATTACGATCATAATCGGTCACCTCCTATTTTATTTTTTGTTGTTTTTGGTCTTTGTGATTAAAACTCGAGTTTCAGTGTGTTTTCCCAAACACCGTGCAGGTTGCAGTAAGACAGTGCAACAAGTGTACCGGGTTTGTCAAACTTGGCAGTAAATACAGCTCTTGGCTCTACGGTGATACCCTGTGCTCCGTGCTCTGTGAATGCTACTCTGCCAATAAGGATAGCCCTATTTGTCTCATCTACAAAGTAGAGCTCTATCCAAGATATGTGATGTTCTGGAGTGTTGGGGTGGGCAATCTCTTCTCCAACCTTTACCTCAATGTCTACAGGTTTGCCCTTTTTCAGTTCTCCAAGAAGCTTGATTGTTGGTACATGCTTTTCTCCCTTGAAGTCTCCGGTCTTAATGGTGTTTCCAAACATCCCTATCCCCTCCTTCTTTTTGTTTTTAGGTGGTCTCCTCAACTTTTGGAACTTTTCTAATGTTAGTGTACCATAACTTTTGTGCGATGTCAAGCATTTGCATGGTGTATTTTTGTATCTATTTATTGTGATGTCAGACCCCCTACATTTATATTTTACTATAGTGGGTGTTAGTTTATTCATAAAATTATCTGGTTGATGCGATTTACTTTATATGACTATAGGCATGTGTTGAGGTCCCTCTAATAAGGTAATATATATTCATAAATATCGAGTTATGGGTATATTAGCAACTGACTGGTCGGTTTGTGTTATAATACATGAGGTGAAAAACTATGAGACATATCAAGAAAATACTTTCTAAGGTAGACAAAGAGGGTAAAGAGACAACGAAGGAAAAAATCGTTAAGGTTGCTATGAAGTTGTTTGCCGAAAAGGGCTATAGTGATACCTCTGTTAATACTATTGTTCGTGAGGCTGGTGTTAGCAAGGGGGCTTTTTTCCATTACTGGAAGAGCAAAGAAGATTTGCTCCGTGAAATGCTTGATACATATATGAGTGAAGTGAAGCAGGCATATAATGCCCTTGCTGGCCTTAATCTGTCACCGAAAGAAAAGATTAGACAGATTTTCCGCTATGTTGAGCAAAAACATAGAGAACATGAGGATTTACCTTATATGCTTGTTGTCTTTATGCGTGTGATATTTACACCGGGCACTCCGCTGCGAGAGAAATATGTTTCCGAGTTTTGGAAGATTATATATGAGTTTATTGAAAAAGAGCTTGGTATCAAGGGTATGCCTAAGGGTAGTGGTATTGTGCTGATTAGTGCTTTGGGTGCTTATTCCCTCTTTAAACTGACCCCTGATCTTATTAAGCTTCCTAACCCCGATGATATTGCCGATGTTATCTGGGATGGAATAAAAAGTGTGGCGAACGCCGAGGGTTAAAGTTGTAGTGGAAAGATGACAGTGTTTTATATCTTATAGCTGTGGGATAGCATAAAACACTCCTCTTTGGCTTTATAAAAAGGGGGAGGAATATCCTCCCCCGGCTGATAGTCTGTTTTACAATGCCCCTATGCCAAAGACCTTATCCATCAATGTACCAAATCCATAGGATATAAGGGCTGCTCCCAGTCCTGTTGTTACCATCTCTGTGGCCTTTTTCTTGGTATCTATGCCAGAGAACATGGCAACAAGGGTGCCAACACTGGCTAGTGCCAAACTGGCCAGTATCACAGAGAAAATGAGTGCGGTAAATGATGTTGGTGCAAGGAAGAAGGGAATAACAGAGAACGATACGCCAAATAGATAGGCAAGGCCGGTATAGAGTGCTGCCCTTATCTCGTTTTCGTCTTCTTCTTCAGGGAGAAGGGCTTTTAGGAGGCCTTCTTCTCTTAGTTTTTCCACAATTTCCTTAGCGACATTTTCGGGAATGCCGTTTTCTACAAGTTTCTCTATTTCTTTTTCGGCTGCTATGTCTGGTGCAACATCGAGAAGTATCTCCATGTTTTTCCTTATACTCTCATTGACCTGTCTTTGGGACCTGACAGAGATAAAAGTGCCTACTGCCATGGATAGAGACCCGGCTACACCGACAATAAGGCCACTAAAACCCACAAGAAATGGCTTATCAGGATAGACAGCAGATAGACCAAAGACGGCACCAAGTATTTCTACTAGCCCGTCGTTCATACCAAGAACAAAGTCTCTAACATTTTCTGTGTGGAAACGCTTTTTCTCCTCGGCAAATATCTTTTCATGCTCCAGCTCTTCAAAGATAATCTGTTTAATGGCACTGACTTCATCTTCTGTAAGGTCTTGATTGGCTTTGAGATATTCATAATATTTATTGACAGCTTGAGATTCACCTAGCTCTAATATAGAAACGGTGGCACCAGCCCCCAGTATTTTACGGAGTAGTTTGGCATAAAGGAGTTTTCCCTTTGATACTTTAGGTGGTTTGACAGATACCCCTCTTTTTTCTAAGAATTTTCTCCAGAATAGTGCATGGTCTGCCTCTACTTTGGCCAGTCTGAGAAACTCCTCTTTTAGCTTCTCATCTGTTTCTATATCTGCAAGGTACTTATATACAACTGAGTCGGTGCTCTCATCTATATAAAAGCTGTACGCTGTTTTCAGGTATTCTTGCATATATTATTTCCCTCCTTTCTTATATATAATGATAATACCAACAGTAAGGAGGAATTTTGTATGGAGATTAAGTGGTCAGACAGTCTCAGTGTAGGGCACCCAACAATAGATAGCCAGCATAAGGAACTTGTTAGACGTATTGCCAAGCTTATCGAACTTATCAATTCTGGAAGTATTACCAATGAGCAGATGGTGGATGTGCTAGGTTTTATTGCAGACTACACCGATGAGCACTTCAGCACAGAGGAAAAGATGATGATTCAGACAGATTATCCAGAATATGAGGCTCATAGACAGCAGCATCTATGGTTCATGAATGAAGTTAATGAGCTTATTAAGGAGTACATGATAAATGGTGTTAGTGAGAAACTACTTGCGGATATTCAGAGGGTGCTTATCGACTGGCTTGTAGGACACATCACCGGTACAGACAAAAAGCTGGGTGCCTATCTTATGGAGAAGGGCGTTGTTGCCCCAGAGGAGTAATTTTCTCTAAAGAAAAAAGGGGAGGTGTAAGCCTCCCCTTTATATCGTTTTCTTTCCTGTCTAAGTTATTACTTTACGCTAACATTGACAGCCTGAGGTCCCTTAGGAGTATCCTTAATCTCGAACTCCACGAGGTCGCCCTCTTCTAGTGTCTTAAAACCGTCACCATTGATGCCAGAGTAATGTACGAAAACATCCTCTCCGCCGTCATTTCTGGTGATGAAACCGTAACCCTTCTTCTCGTTAAACCATTTAACTCTTCCTTCTAACATAATCATGTTCCTCCTAAAGCTTAATTTCTTCTCTCAGGGAAAATTTCTTTTCTCTCTGAGGAGATAACTAACTATAACATGCCCCGTAATAAAAGTCAACCCCTGTTTTTTATCTCCTCAAGTAGTGCTTCTATAACATCTCCAGCTTTCTCGTGAATGACAAGATCTGCCATGCTGTCATAACCAGTTGGTTCCAGGTTGATAATAACGAGTTTGCCACCGGCTTCTTTGACAGTTATGGGTATCATGGCTGCAGGGTATACAGTGAGAGATGAGCCTATAGACAAGACAAGGTCGGCCGCTTCTGCTTCTCTTACTGCACCTATCCACTGGTCCTGTGGTAGTCCCTCGCCAAAGAGCACAACATTAGGCCTGACAATGCCTCCACAGACATCGCAGGTAGGTATGTCTTCTTCAAGGAGCTTTTCTGCTGGGTACTTTTTACCACACCTGTCACAGTATGCTTCTCTAATGTTACCGTGTATCTCATATACTCTCTTGCTACCGGCTTTCTTATGAAGGCCATCTATGTTTTGAGTGATGACAGCCTTTAGCAGTCCCATATTCTCTAGTTCTGCTAAGCCATAGTGCACCCTATTGGGTTTTATGTTTTCCATAGCTGCCAGTCTCATACGGTAAAACTCAAAAAAATCATGGGTGTTGTTCTCAAGGGCCCAACGTGAGGCTATTTCTTCTGCCCTATACTGTTTCCATAAACCATTTGGACCTCTGAAATCTGGTATACCGCTTTCTGTGCTGGCACCGGCTCCTGTAAATGCTATGGCATACTGGCTTTCAAGTATCATATCTGCCAGTTTTTTTATACTCTCCATATGACCACCTCCCTTTACATTCTACAGAAGTACTCTTCGGCTTATAATAAACTTACGGGGTATCCTCCTATGGGGTACCAGATGGGAGGCGATACTATGCTTGTTGCCAAGGCATCGTTTGAATTTTTACCTGTGAAGATTGGTGGATTAGGTGAAGCCGTAACTTCTATTGCAACGTATCTTCAGCGTAGTGGTGATGATGTATGGATGTTTATGCCATCTCATGGTATTCAGCATATGCCAGAGGCTTACCCTCTGAGATTTAGAAAGTTTCTTACATATGAGGCCAGAGTGGGTTCTTCTTGGCAGACTATAGATGTGTGGGAAGGTTGGCGTGATGGTGTTAGGGTGTTTGCCCTATCTGACCCTGTTATGGATAATCCCCATGTATATGGGCCAACAGATGAAGATGTTGTTGATAAGATATTTCACTTTGCCGCAGCGGTTCCAGGACTTATGAACTACCTTATAGCACATGAGGGTAGAAAGCCTAAAGTGTTTCACATACACGACTGGCATACAACACTTGCCGGAGCCCTTATAAAGAAATATTTTCGTATTCCTATTGTGCTTACCATAAATCGTATTTGCTATGGTTCTACAACGATACGCAAGATGTATGAGATGGGATATGGGGAATTTGTAGATGGTCGTTGGCTCTATGGTGAGGGGTTTGACCTTGAAAAGTTTGGTGCTTACAACAGTGACTTCCTCACAACGGTATCGTACTCCTATCTACACGAAGAATGGGATAAGTATTTTCATTTATTTGATGGTAAGGTGACATACGTGTGGAATGGTGCTGATACGGAATACTGGAATCTTGACAATATCAAGTGGAATACAAAACCCAGGGAAGAGAGAAGGCGCATTATCCTTGAAGATATTGGTATGAAAGATGGCATTATGTATCTCTTTGTAGGTAGGTTTGACAGGGCCCAAAAAGGGCTTGATATACTGGCCGATGCTATACGTATGGTGCTTGACGGTAGTAAAGACAGCCCCAACAAGGCGGAGATGAGATTTATCATTGGTGGAGATGGAGATCCGGGGCTGAAAGAACTTGTGTATAATCTTTCCTCGCAATATCCTGATAATGTCTACTACTTTGGAAGGTTTTTAGCCCGTGATGAGGTGAGAGAGCTATATGGGGCATCTGACTTTGTAGTCGTGCCTTCTAAGTTTGAGCCCTTTGGTCTCGTGGCTCTTGAGGCCATGGCTATGGAGGCTGTTCCCATAGCATCAAGGGTAGGGGGCCTGAAGGATATTATTCTTGACATTGTCTCTTATGGTGATAGAGGTACAGGTAAGCTGGTACCACCGTCTGACCCCGGTGCCCTTGCCGATGCTATTATCAGCATGGGCAATCTTGCTGTTTCAACCCCCAAGTTTCTTAGACTCATTGGTCGCAATGGTAGGGAGCATGTTGTTTCTCACTTTACATGGGATAAGGCCATAAAGCGGTATAAGCGTATTTACAACGATATGTTTGCCACTTATTTACCATTTATTAAATATAGAAGACCGCTGTGAGGGTTTGATATACTACTAATCGGTGAGCGGGTCTGGGAAGTCTGAGATAGGAGGGGTTATATATGAAATTTGCATATTTGCAGAAGCTTACGATGGTGGACTTCCCGGGCACCATTAGTGCCACCGTTTTTACCATTGGTTGTAATTTCCGCTGTCCTTTCTGTCATAACCCAGAGCTTGTTGTGCCCCCCCTTGTAGAGGGTATTTATGAAGAAAAAGATGTGCTTGATTTTCTGAAAAAAAGAAAAGGCATGCTAAAGGGGCTATGTATTACCGGTGGAGAGCCAACACTTCACGGTAAAAGTCTTACCAGTTTTATGGAAAAGGTAAAGTCTCTGGGATATAAGCTTAAACTCGATACCAACGGTAGTAATCCTGATATGCTAAATGGTTATATTGAAGAGGGGCTTGTAGACTATGTAGCTATGGATATCAAGACGTCGAGGCAAAACTATTATAGGGCCATTGGTTTGTCAGAAGAGGAAGGTAGAAATATGGTAAAGGCTGTCTCTGAGTCTTTAGATATACTCATGTCTTCTGATATACCATTTGAACTAAGAACAACGGCAGTACCCACATATGTGGATGAAGAAGATTTTTACGATATAGCCCAGTGGATAAAGGGAGCACCCTACTATGCCATTCAACGATACCATAAAGATAAGGTGCTTGATGGGAGTGCATCTCCCGATGATACATACAGTAGAGAAGCACTTGAAAAGTTTGCGGATATTGTAAAACCCCATGTGGGTAAAGTGGAGGTGAGATGGTAGTGGAAAAGAATAAGGCGGTTGTGGGAAAAGAGGATGTATTTATTGTGCCTGAAGGAGAGGTCTACGAAGGAGATATTGTTGTTATGGGTGGTGTTCTTCTTGTCAAGGGCACTATTAAAGGTAATGTAGCATCTCTTCGTGGCAAAGTAAAAATAAGTGGGCATATTGATGGTTCTCTTGCAGCCCTCTATAGTAAAGTTATCCTTTCTGGTTATGTGAAAAATGTGGCTATCTTGTATTCAGAGCTTATTGTGGATGGGGGACATTACGATAATATCGCCATTATGGCATCTTGGGGTGATGTGCTGAGGCCAGCTAAGGTGAAAAATATTGCCATTAAAAATGATCCATTTACATTTCTGAGTTTTGGTCTTCTTCTTGGGTATGCTCTTTCTTTCCTATAAAATCCTCTGGGTTATCGATGCCCGATAGGAGTAAGGCTATCATGCCTGCTCCAATGGGCATATAGTATGCCAGTAATCTCCAGATGCCTACGGCAAGTAGGGCATCTGTTTTGGCTATGCCGGAGGCTGTGAGAATAATTGTCATGGCACCCTCTACACCACCACTGCCACCGGGGGTTGGCATAAGCCCTCCGATGATATCGGATATCAGGGCTAGCTCAAAAGTGCTAATGACATTGATGGTGGGCTCAAGATAATAAAGCACAACAATAAGAGGAGAGATAAATAGCACCATTTGGATGAAGGATAGAATAGCCCCTATGATAAGTGTAGAATGCTTTGTTGTTCGCCAGATTTTTCTAAAGAGTATGAGCTCTCCCGCTAATTTTCTATAGAACTTTTGGTACTTCTTGTATATAAGATTTCGCAATCCTTTCATGGGACCACTACGCCATATCTTTCGTGAGGCCATAAGAAAATATGTGAGTATCAGTAGAAGCACAAGTCCAAAGGCCAACCATGCAAAGTGACCTATCCTCATGTGTCCTACGCGGTTTATAGCAGGAATACCCAATGCTATAGCCATGATGATAGCTATCTGAAACATGAAACTACGTATAACAATAACGCCAGTGGCTACTCCGGGAGGCATTTCCATAAGAGATAGATAGTAGATTTGAAATGCCTGTCCACCACTCTGGAAAGGTGTAATGTAGTGGAATAAGTAACTGGCGATAGTGAATTTTACAAGGGATAGATACTTGGGTTTGTACCCTTTTTCTCTTATCAGTATATAGAATATTAGCCCCTCAATGAACCACTTGATGACAATAAGTGATGCACCTATGAGCCATATGTAGGCGGGTATTGTGTGAAGTAGCTTTAAAGCTGTAAATATGTCCTTATCTCCTACTATGATAAATGCCGATAGAGATAAGACGATTGCTATGAATATGTTCCTGACAAGGTGCTTATTCTTCACCTGTTATCACTCCATGGATTGTCATGATGAGTGTCATAATAGGGTGAAAAATTGCCAAAATCCATAGTCCCCATAAGGGTTTGCCTATGAGTGGGAGTATAAAGAAGCCCACTGTTTCCAGCTCAATCCATGTGGGTATTTTCCAGAAAGGCCCTGAAGATATCCACTGGTTGATGCTTTCTCCACCTTTCATGGCACTTTCTACACTCTTGGTATATAGCCATACACCGGCTCCAAAGGAAATGCTATAAATCATACCCAGTAACATGGTGGTACTATTTCCACCAAGCCCATGAACAAGGCCCCACATACTACCTATGAGCCTTATGCTATCTGTCCATACTTCAAGTGCAACCCCTAATTTCGATGTCTTCTTTGCAATGCGAGCGGTGGGACCATCAACACAGTCGAGTATAAATGCCAGCTCAAAGAGAAGTGCTCCCCATAAAAAACTGCCTTGCCAGAATGCATATACCCCTCCGATAGCCGATGCCATAGAAAGCAGAGAGATAGTATTGGGGTGGAGGTGCAGCCAGTTTATGTTGATATACACAAGAAAGCCATAGATGTATCTGAGAAAGAAGTATTCCCATATAGGAAGAGGTTTTCCAAGATTATCCAGTACTTCTTTATATGTCAGATGAGGCCAATCTCTTTGGCTCGCTGTAGATCCTCCCTTGTGTCTATCTCTGCCCAGTGTATTTTCTCTACCCATATAGGTTTGACGCACTCCTTCGTTAAAATTTCTGTTAGCACATCTTCATAATAACCCATAATATGTTTTTCTCTGTCAAAGTGCCATATATAATTATCTACCATTTTAGCAGACAGTTTTTGCATGCCTACTGTCTCACCATCACCGTTTATACCTTTACCGAGCCTTACAATGCAACCATCTTCTATCTTTGCCTTCATTGCCTCTTCGTCAAGTTCTGTCTTGCTGACAAGAAACGCGCTGCCCCCTATGCCTGCAAGTTTTTCTACGTACTCTTTTTTTATGACAACATCCCCGTCGGTAAGAATGACATCTTGTTTTTCTGGTACAACCATAAGGCCCAGCAGTGCCGAGAGGCTGTTACCTGTATCGGCGTATTCTGGATTCTGAATGGTCATAACATCATCTTTATCCTCTGCCCATGATTCTACATAGTGATATCCGTGTCCTCCTACGATAACAAACATGTCTGTATAAGGCTTCAGCATGCGATAGAGCCTGTCAAGGAATGTTTCGTTTCCTATGGATACAAGAGGCTTAGGTTTATCTGTGTCTTCTCTCTCAAGTCTTGTTCCCAGACCTGCTGCAAGTATCACTGTCCACATCTTTTACAACACTTCCTTCAATGTTCTAATAAAGCCTTCCATAATGGTTTTTTTCCAGATAGATACCCTCATATACTTCGCCATACGTGGGTCGGTATAGAAGCGTGTAATATAACCTCGCTCGTGCAGTCTCTCATAAAGCACTTTGGGATCGATTGTTGGCTTAAATAATACAAAGTTTCCATATGAAGGACCTATCACATGAAAACCTAATTCTCTGAGACTATTTTCCACATATGCCCTGCTTTCCATGATGTCTCTAGCAGCTTGGCGATACTCTTCTATGTGTTCTAAACTTTTCAATGCTGCCATCTGAGATATAAATGTTAGGTCTTTGATACGCTGGAGTATACGGAGATGGTGGGCTATTGTCTTGTTGACGGTGGTAAACCCTATACGCAGACCGGCAAGGCCAAATAGTTTAGAGAATGTGCGCGTAACCGCAATATTGGGGTATTTTTCTACCAAGGGTAGTGCCCCTGTAAATGTGATGTCGGCAAAATGTATATATGCCTCATCGATGATGATGAGAGAGTCTTGGGCTTCTTCGGCTAGTCTGTTTAGTTCAGATGGTGGTATAAATTGTCCTGATGGATTGTGTGGATTGGAGAAATATATAATAGCGGGATGATATTTATAGTATGCCTGTAGTAGGGTGTCTACGCTAAGGTTATTAATAGGGTCAACCTCTATGTATTGTATATTTAGACCGTGTGTCTGGGCAAACAAGACAGTATTTCCATATTCGGGTAGCCTCATGATGATAGTATCTCCCGGTTCGGAAAATGTCCTTATAAGGTTGTCTATACCATTGTCTGAGCCGGGATAGAGTAGAACCTCAACATTTTCTCCCATGTCATGCACTTGCTTAATGGTTTCTATAAGCTGTGGAACTTCTCCCGGTGGATAATGCCTTGCGATGAGATCTATGCTAAGGGACTTTATGTATTCTATAACATGGGGTGATATAAAATCACCTTCGTTCATACCGAGTCTGATTATATCTTCTATATTGTCAGGCCATCCCGGCGATGAGTAGGCCTCTGCCGACGCTATATACTTGTTTATTTTCACAGCACACCACGCCTCCAAGAATATTCTGATAAATTATACAGCATTTAACGGGGAAAGAATATATTAGAGTAGTTGCTGGTATGTCCTTAATAAACACTCGAGTTTTAACTTTTTTGATATCATAGTGTGGGGATACTAAGTGTGGAGGTGAGGAGTGTTGAGTATAAAAATGAAAACTATTGTTGCCACAGTGGCGATAGTGATTGTGGCAGCGATAGTTATTGCTTGGTTGTCTATTTCTTATTCTTCTAAGAGCCTTTTGGCCAGCGAGAAGGGTAAACTTATTGTTGCAAGGGATAATAGGACTATTACTCTCCATCAGTATTTTAATCAGTTGGATAGGGTGCTTTATGCACTTTCTCAAAATAATGATATTGTTTCTGCTGTTACAAGTTTCTCTACAGCTTTTTATGAAATAGCTGATACAGCTACTGAGCGTATGGAACTTTTGCAGAAGGCATATATAGAGCTGAATCCTAATCCACCGGGACAGAAAAATAAACTTGTAACAATCCGCTCTATAGATGGAATTCCTGATGATCTTGTTTCTAAACTGTATTCTTATGATGATTATCATTCCTATTATCATCCTATTCTTGAAAAGCTTAGAGAGGCCAATAAGTTTTACGATATATTTCTCATTGATACCGATGGTAATGTCGTATATACAGCCTACAAGGAAAAAGATTTTGCCACTAATCTTGTAGATGGTCCATGGAAGGATTCTAATCTGGCCAAGTTATACAAGCTGTTGAAAACGGCTACAACCGGTGTTCACTATGTAGATTTTGCCAAGTATGCTCCCAGTGGCGGTATTCCTGCTGCATTTGCGGGTATTGCCCTTGCCGATGAATATGGGCAAGTTGTTGGCTTCTTGGCCGTACAAATTAATATTGATGATATCAACTCCATTATGACCAATACGGCAGGTATGGGTGACACTGGGCAGACATACATTGTTGGCCCAGATGGGTACCTCAGAAGTGCTACCCGGTTTGATAAAGATGCCATTTTGAAGCAAAAGATAAAGATGGATGCACTTGATGAGATATTCAAGAATCATGCTACAGGTGTTGAAGAAGATATAGATTACCGAGGGCACAAGGTGCTTGTTGCCTATATGCCATTTGAACATCATGAAATCAAGTGGGGTATTATAGCCCAGAAGGATATGTCAGAAATTCTTGCCCCTGTAGGCAATCTGAGAAATGCCATTATTATTGCCACCGTTATTGTCTTGGTTATTGCAGCTCTTATGTCTGCAGTCTTTGTGTCCAAGATGCTTGCACCTCTTGGTACTCTTCAGAAAAAGATACTGCAATTTGCCAGTGGAGATTTGACAGTGGACTTTACCGACTATAAGGCAAATGATGAGGTTGGTCAGATATATAGGGCTATGGATCATGCTGAGAAGTCCTTTAGGAATCTTATAGGTGATGTTCACGAATCTGCCAATAAGCTTGCACATAAGGCAGAAGATCTTGCTGCTATTTCTGAGGAAACGATGGCTTCTACCGAAGAGGTTGCCGCACAGGCAGAAGATGTTAAGACTGTTACTAACGAATCTATGGAAGGTGTAGTGGCCGTTGAAGATGGTATTACTCAGGTTGCAGCAGCAGCGGCGTCTGTTGCCGATGCCGCAACAAATCTTGCTACACAGGCTGAGGGTGTGGCAAATGGTGCCGAAGAAGGTCAGAAGATGATAGAAGAAGTTATCACCGCTGTTGCCGGCATTAAGGATGCTACACACCTTGAGTCTCAGAAAATAGCAGAGCTAGTAGAGGCGGCTAGCAATATTGGCCAGATTGTGAAAACCATTTCAGACATCGCTGAGCAGACAAATCTTCTTGCCCTTAACGCCGCTATAGAGGCAGCTCGTGCGGGAGAGGCAGGAAGAGGTTTTGCCGTTGTTGCCGATGAGATTAGAAAATTGGCCGAACAGTCCAAAGAGGCTACAGAAAACATTGCACAGATGCTCAGGCATATACAGATGTCTACGAAAGATGTTGAAAAAACGACGGCAGAGGTTGTTGAGGCTGTTGACAAGACAGCACAACTTGCCACCAATGTTGGTGAAAAGTTTGTTCATATTGTTGATATGATTCGTGATATGTCTGCCATGATAGAAAATACAGCGGCAGCAGCCCAGGAGCAGAGTGCCGCTGCTAGAGAGATTACAGAGTCTGTAACCACTGTCAGGCAGTCTCTTGAGCGGGTAAAGATGAGTGTTGAGAATATAGCTGATGCTATTAGGCAGCAGGCCCAATCTGCGGAACTTGTAGCCCGCAGTGGTGAAGAACTGACTCAGATTGTGGCAGCACTGAACGACAAAATAAAAGCCTTCAAGTTGTAGGACACCCCCCTACAGCACTTGATACTAGGGAGCCCGATAGGGCTCCCTCCTCTTTTTTTGAAAAAGAATAGTTTTTTTTGAAAAGCATAGCTAAGCAGATTGTTTTCAAAAAGATTCATGATGACAGTAAAAATAAATATTTATCTTGTGTATTGATGTGAAGTTTCTTTACATATTTAATTTATGCATTGTTGATTTTATCATATGATACTGATATGTATCTGTATGATAGTGAATATAGGGATGTTCCTTGCGAATTTTGTTTTATATATGTATGCAGATAAATGGTATATGTAGGTGCATATTTTATGTGCTGATAGGATACGGTTTTTGTCTGTTTGTGTGATCGCTACATGACTAAGTGTATGCATTAAAGCTTTGCATTCAAAATGTTTCTATGAGCATGTTTTTGCATTTATATTTCTAATATATGAGAAAGAATGTAATTTTTGAAGGGTGTGTTTGTAAAATAAATTTGCATCACTTTTGAAAGGAGGTAGTACTATGAAGAAAGTACTAATTGTGTTTACTTTGCTGGCCTTAACCTTATCCCTTCTATCAGTTCCAGTTGTTCCAGGCTCAGTGAAGACAATAAACGCTCAAGTAAAGCCTCAGTTATATCTTAAGAATGGTACGCCACCCAAGATTAAACCGGGTAAAAGCTATGAGGATGGGCTTTATATTGTTCAATTTAAGGCTCCAGTAAAGGCCGAATGGAAGTCTACTCTTGCTAAGATAGGGGTATCTATTGGTGACTATGTACCTGATTATGCATTCATTGTTAAGGCTAATGGGAATCAGTTAAAGGAGATTTCTAAATTGCCTTATGTTAGTGCTGTCTATGAATATCCTTATGAGTATAGAATTTCTAAAAAGGCTAGAGGGGCTAACGACCTTCTAGTAAAAACCTTGGCTCAAGGGAAAGGAAAGACCTACAGAATTAAGGGCAAGAAAGCCGAAGATGTATTTAAAATGGATCCGTTTGTTTCATGGGTTGAAGCTGTTCCCGTGAGAAAGCTTTACAATGATGTGGCGGCACAGATTATAGAAGTTGATCCAACCGCTTGGTCTTATTCCGCAGAGAGTTTAACAGGAAAAGGCCAGATTGTTGGTATTGCAGATACTGGTGTTGATACTGGTGACATGGATACCTTGCACCCCGATTTGAAAGACGCTCTGCTGAAAGTTTACGCTTTGGGTAGAACCAATGATTGGTCGGATCCTGCTGCACACGGCACACACGTTTTTGGTTCAGTTGCCGGCAGGGGTGTGGCATCAGATGGAAAGATTAAAGGTATGGCTCCAGAGGCCCAGGTTGTTTTTCAGTCTGTTCTAGATTCTCGTGGTGGACTTGGAGGTTTGCCAAATGATTTGAATGATCTCTTTATTACTCCTTATCAAGATGGTGCTCGTATTCATACAAACTCTTGGGGATGTCCATTGGAATATTGTGGTAACGCATATGATACAGAGTCACAGCAAGTTGATGAGTTTACGTGGAATTACTCCGATATGACTATTCTGTTTGCAGCGGGTAATGATGGTTATGATTATGATAATAACAAGGTTGTATATGATTCTGTTACTCCTCCGTCTACGGCCAAGAATTGTATAACTGTTGGTGCGTCTGAAAGTTATAGAGTTGGTAATCCTTATATTCCAGATGATTACGAATTTTATGCAGATAATATAAATGAAATAGCATTGTTCTCTTCCCGTGGTTGGACATCTGATGGTAGAATCAAGCCCGATGTTGTTGCTCCCGGTACCTGGATATTGTCAGTAAAGTCTCAAGTTGCAGATGATAGTGAATTTTGGCCTGGTGATACGGTTGAAGGTGACGGTGGAGATTATGCATGGATGGGTGGCACCTCTATGGCTACTCCTATAACCGCTGGTTTTGTTGCAGTGGTTAGGCAGTATCTACAAGATATTGTTGGTATCAAAGATCCATCTTCTTCTTTAATCAAGGCACTTCTAATAGCTACTGCTAAACCATTAGGTGATGCTGTTGTTTCTAAGGATTATGGTTGGGGTAGGATTAGTATGGATAATATACTTAATGGAAATAACCTGCTACTTGATGAGAGTGATACAACTTCTCTGAACACAGGTGATAGTTGGACTTATACCTTTGATGTAAAGGAATCTGGGAATGTCAAAGTTGTGCTTGTGTGGAGAGATTATCCTGGTTCTCCAGAAGCCTCTAAGTATCTGGTCAATGATCTTGACCTTCAAGTAACAACTCCTAATGGTACCTCTTACTATGGAAACTATATGCTTTATGATTCTCCAGATAGGATAAACAATGTAGAAGTTGTATATTTGCCGGATGCGGCTGTTGGAACCTATACGATTAAGGTGACAGGATATAATGTTCCAGAGGGTCCCCAGCCATTTGCTATAGTAGTTTCTGGAGCATCTGCTGGTTCCTCTTCATCTGATGATGATAACAGTGGAGAAGATGATACACAGGCTCCAAGCGTTAGCATTACATCTCCAGAAGATGGTAGTACTCTTAGCGGTAATGTTACTGTCACCGTTAGTGCATCTGATAATGTAGGTGTTTCTAAAGTTGAGCTTTATGTTAATGATGACTTGTATGCTACAGATACTACCTCACCTTACGAATTTGTTATAGATACATCTAAGTACGATGATGGAGAATATACTATTACGGCTAAAGCCTATGATTCTGCTGGTAATTCGGCAGAATCATCTATTAAAGTAACATTCTCCAATAGCAGCGATACGGAAGAGGATAATGTAGCCCCATCAGTTACGATAACTTCTCCTGATGATGGTAGTTCTGTTAGAGGTAGTGCAGTTTATGTCTATTTCAGTGTTTCCGATAATGTTGGGGTTAAATCTGTAGAGGTATATGTTGATGGATCCTTATATACTAGTGAGGAGGTATCTGACGGAGATTATTATGTTGCACTATCTCTTACAAGAGGATGGCATACTATAACTGTTAAGGCATATGATGCAGCTGGTAATGTTGGGGAGGATTCTATTAGTATCTATAAGTTGGGAAGATAAAACAACAAAAATAGTTTTAAATAGGGGCGAGACTACTCTCGCCCCTTATTTTGTATGTTTTGAAATATAGTGTATACATTTTGTATGTATATGGTATAATCTACATAGAGAAAAAACATGGGAGGTGGTCAGAATGTGGTTCTGGGGTAGAGGATCAGGATGGGGATGGCGCCGTGGATGGGCTGCTTGGGGATATGGCCCATACGGCTATGTCGATCCTCAGTATGCTGCAGAGATGGAAAAACAGTGGCTTAGACAGTATGAGGCCTATCTTGAGGCAGAGCTGAGACTTGTTAGAGAAAGACTTGCTCAACTAGAGGGCAGGGTGCCTCCTGCACCACCTGCCGAACCTGAAGTGTAATAAAGGGAGGTGAGTAGTATGCCTTATGGAGATTGCACAGGACCAGATGGACTTGGTCCAGTATGGGCCAGAGGAGGATATGGTTATCCTGCTACACCGGTAAACTATGCTGGAGGATATAGAAGACCTTATGGATGGTTTGCCCCTTACTATAACTGGGGTTATGCCCTTGGCCGTGGCCTTGGTAGATGGTTCGGTGGCTTCTTTGGTGGATACGGCATGGGCTTTGGCCGTGGAAGAGGTCGTGGCTGGGGCCGTGGTATGGGATACGGTATGGGATATGGCCGTGGTTTTGGCCGTAGAGGCGGAAGAGGCTTTGGCGGTCGTGGCGGTTTTGGCCGTGGAAGAGGACGCGGTGGATGGGGTTGGTAATACCCCTTATCCTTTAAGCACAAGGGGCGGGGTGTCCGCCCCTTTTTCTTTGTAGAAAAGTTTACAGATGTTGGTGTGAAAATACGTTGTGATATTCATATGAGATGTATACACTTTTTATATATGTGGTATACTTGAAAGTGTGAATATATATAAACTTTTTGGGAGGTGGTTAGTATGGTAGTTATACTATCTGAAGGTCCAGATATTAATAGCCCGGTAGCAAGCAGATTTGCCCGTGCTCCATATATAGGTTGGGTGCAGCCAGATGGTTCTGTTCAGTTTGAACCGAACCCAATGCTGAACGAGGCACACGGTGCCGGTCCAAGATTTGTCATGATGCTTTCTGAGGCCGGTGTTACCGATGTTATATCTGGTGCAGTACCTGGTACCAATGCCATGACAGCCCTCATGGAAGTGGGTATCAATATGTGGGATGCATCTGGTATGACAGTAGCACAGGCCCTTGAGGCTTTTAGGAATGGTGCCCTTCAGCCTACGCCAGTAGCCGGTCGCCCTGGTGGTGGCATGGGTCCTGGCATGGGTGGAGGTTTCGGAGGCGGCTTCGGTGGAGGCCGTGGTAGAGGCATGGGCGGAGGTTTCGGTGGTGGCCGTGGAATGGGTGGCGGCCGAGGCTTTGGCGGCGGTCGTGGTATGGGCCGTGGCAGAGGAGGATTTGGAGGTGGCAGAGGTGGCTGGTAATTTCTGCGTCTTTGCCACCTCTCCCTCTGAAAATGCTAAGCTATTCAAAGGTTTTTGTAAGGTGCCGTTTATTGGATTTGTTGAGGGCGATGAGATTGTATGGATAGAAAACCCCTTTGTGGAAGATAGTGGTGTTGCCTCTATTTTTCTGAAATTTTTAC
Organism: Zhurongbacter thermophilus; assembly: GCF_026184435.1. Taxonomy (NCBI): domain Bacteria; kingdom Pseudomonadati; phylum Zhurongbacterota; genus Zhurongbacter; species Zhurongbacter thermophilus. Next base: position 1,371,698 of record NZ_CP046447.1, on the reverse strand, counting down.
TTGACAAGGGTATTACCGAGATTGTCTCTGGCGATGCCCCGGGTGCCGGTGTGTTTCCCATACTAGAGCGTGCCGGTATTACCGCATATAAATATGACGGAACAGTAAAAGATGCTATAGATGCCTACAGAAATGGCAAACTTGTGCCTGTAAAAGACGGATTTCCCAAAGGTGATTGCAGATAACAGAAAGGTGGTGAAGCCCTGTGTACATAGCTGTTATCAGTGGTAAAGGTGGTACAGGTAAGACTACGGTATCTGTCAATCTTGCATATGTTGCCAGCCAGCATGAACCAGTTTATCTTGTAGACCTCGATGCAGAAGAGCCTAATGGTCACTTATTTTTTAAAGATAAGATAGAGTGGCAGGGAGAAGAAACAGTTTATAAGAAACTTCCCCGTGTCAACTTAGATATATGCACTTTCTGTGGTGAGTGCCAGAAGGCATGTCAAAAGGGTGCCATTGTCGTTGGAAAAAAGACTGTTATGGTCTTTGATAATCTCTGTCATGGATGTATGCTATGTCAGTATGTGTGCCCTGAAAAGGGGGCTATCACAGAGGAGTTGAAACCTATTGGCTATGTCAGATGGGGTAAGGTTTCAGATACCCTTGATTACTATATGGGACTTATGAATATTGGTGAGTTGTCTGCAACACCTGTAGTGCGCCAGGCCAAACACAAGGTGCCTGGTGATAGGCTCATCATTGCCGATGGTGCGCCTGGTGCATCATGTCCTGTTGTTGAGGCCATAGATGGGGCAGATTATGTCATACTGGTGACAGAGCCAACCCCGTTTGGACTTCACGATCTTGAGGTGGCCCACGATATTGTGCGTGAGCTGGGGCTTCGTGCCGGTGTTATCATCAACAGAGATGATAAAGATAATCCATTCGAGCCCCTTGAAAACTTTATAAAAGACAGAGAGCTACCAGTACTTGCCCGCATACCATTTAGCAGGGAGATTGCCAGCGTTTATTCTCGTGGTGGTATTCTTGCAGAGCATCTGCCATTTGTCAAGGATATATTTGAGGATGTCTACCAGAAGGTGGTGAAGCACGGATGATACAGATAGCCGTTATCAGTGGAAAAGGTGGTACAGGTAAAACGACACTGACAGGTTCTCTGGCTACATACTTTAAGGGTAGGATTGCCGTAGATGGTGATGTTGATGCCTCTAACCTCTATATGCTTTTTGACCCCGAAATGAAAGAGAAGTACGACTATGTAGCTTCTAAAAAGGCCGTTATTAACAATGAAGGGTGTATAAAATGTGGTATCTGTAAAGATGTATGTATCTTTGATGCCGTGCGTATAGATAAAGAAGGTAATTACTACATCAATACCTTTGCATGTGAAGGATGTGCCTACTGTTACTATGCATGTCCTGTTAAGGTGATTGATATGTACGATGAAAAATCTGGTGAGTACTATTGGGGTGAGTCAGAGCGTGGGCCCATTGCCTATGCAAGGTTGTTTCCCGGTGAAGAGACAAGTGGTGGTCTTGTGGCCGAGGTAAGGCGTATTGCACTTCAAAAGGCCCTTGAAAATCCTGAGAAGCCATCTATCATCATAGATGGTGCCCCCGGTGTAGCATGTCCTGCCACATCTTCTATTACAGGCACAAACTATGTTATCGTCGTTACTGAGCCTACAGTATCAGGTCTTCACGACCTTGAAAGGGCTGCAGAGATGATAGATCACTTTGGTATACCCTTTGGTGTTGTTGTCAATAAATATGATCTGTCTGAAGAGAAGACTGCCGAGATAGAAAACTGGTGCCGTGAAAATGGTGTAGATTTTCTTGGCAAGATACCATTTGACCCCCAGGTGGTAGAGGCTACCCGTATGGCAAAGCCTATTATAGAGGTGTTTCCCGATAGTCCGTCGGCAAAGGCCATTATGGGTATTATCAAGACCATAGAAGAAAAGTTCCAGATATAGTGGGGAGGGAAACCTCCCCATTTTTCATTGGAGGTGGTTATCTGTGGAGTATAGATATGTGTTTGGTCCTGTGCCTTCTCGCAGACTTGGGCAGAGCCTTGGTATTAGCCCTATTCCCCCGAAAACATGCAACTACTCATGTGTCTACTGTCAGCTGGGACGCACAAAGACATTTACCAATACGCGGCAGATGTTCTTTCCACCAGAAGACATCTTTGCAGAGGTCAAAGATGCCTTAAATAAATATACCGATGTGGACTTTATCACATTGGTAGGCGAGGGAGAGCCCACCCTGTATTTGGGAATAGGTGAGGTCATCCGCATGATAAAAGACTATAGTCCCCTTCCACTGTCTGTTATTACCAATGGTGCCCTTTTATACGACAAAGATGTGAGAAGAGACCTAAAACCCGTATCTGTTCTTATGCCAACCTTTGATGCACCCGATGAGGATACATGGAGAAGAATTAATAGGCCCCATAGAGACCTCAAATTTGAAAAGGTTATTGATGGCTTGTTTGCCATGAGACAGGAGATGGAAGGCGAGATGTGGTTAGAGGTTATGCTTGTAAAAGGCATAAACGATGAGGAGGATACCCTTTATAGGATGAAGGAAGTCATAGATAGGCTAAAACCCCAGAGGGTATATATCAATGTGCCTATTAGACCACCGGCTGAAAAGTGGGTAGAAATGCCTGATAAAGAGACGCTGGAAAGGGCTACTCAGATACTGGGTGCTATACCACTGGGTAGTATGGAAGAGGGTACATTTTATGTGGCTGGAGATAACCCCGTAGAAGGGATACTGCGGATTATTAAAAGGCATCCTATGCGAGAAGAGCAAATACGTAAAGTGGCAGAATGTAAAGGTTGGGATGTAGAAAAGTTGCTGGAAGACCTTGCCTCCCGAGATGATGTTGAGATAGTGCCAGCCCACGGTACATATTTCTACCGATACAAGGTGTGGAGGATATAATAGATATACAGGGGTGGATATCTTTTTTAGTGAGGGAGGTTTATTTTATGTGGTATGTTTTAGTGGCTATTTTATTTTTTGCCATAGGTTTTGGAGTGGCATACCTTATAAACTGGAAATTGTTTAGAGATGTGGCTCATGCCAAGAAGGTACTGGAGGAGCATAAGGAAGTGTATGAGTCCCATGTGGCAGGATACGAGGGAGATATGCTCACGAAGTTTATACAGGCTCTCAAAGACCTTCATAATGAAGTTCAGATGCTAAAAAGTCGGGTGCATGGTATTTCCAGTTCCATAAGCGATACATCTGAGGCTCTTGGTATGCAGAGGGAGAGCCTGAGAAAGGCTATGGAGCTTATTGAAGAGTCGTCTAAAGTTGTGTCGGATTCTCTTAGCAATGTGGAAAGTATTTCTTCCCAACTCGATGTCGCGGCCCAGTCTTTGGCTAGTAGTGTTGAACTTCTGTCTCAGACTATTAGCACCATAGAGGCTTCTACTACTGATGCTGAGCATAGCCTTGTGCATGTGGAGGCTTCTATTGGTAAAGAGGTGGAGAATATACATTCGGATTCTCGGCGACTTAAGGAACTGGAGAGAGCTGTTGGTGATATTGAGAATATTACGAGTCATATTGAGTCTATTGCAAACAAGACGAAACTGCTATCTCTCAACGCCTCTATAGAGGCTGCCCGTGCTGGTGAGGCAGGCAAAGGTTTTTCTGTGGTTGCCATGGAAATAAGGGATCTGGCTGATAGTTCTCGAGAAGCAGCAGAAGAGGTAAGGCAAACGGTGAAAAATCTTGTAAAGCTTATTCATGAGGCATACGATAATAGTCTTACCCGTATAGAAGATGTGAAAAATCTTCAGAAGCTGGTAGCGGAGACCAACAATAAGGTACGGGTTATTATGGATGCCATAGAAAAAGTAGATATTATGGGGTCAGACCTTGCCGCCGTGTCTGAAGAACTATCTGCTTCTGTGACAGAGGTTTCTGACTCTATCAAGCGTATAGCCTCTACTATGGATAGGCTTGTTGAGTCTATTAAGGAAATGGCATATGTTGAGAATGAGATAGAGAGGATAGATAAGTCTATAGAAGATTTGCTTGAGAGCATACAGTAACTGATTATATTGTTGATATCAAAGGGGATGGTATACCATCCCCTTTGATTTTTAAAGAAAAAAGCTCTGTAAAGCTTTTTGCTTATTGTGTGGAATAGAGTCTCTGGTAGTTTATTTTGTTGATTTTAGTTACAAGGCTCTGTGTTCTGTAATTGATCCAAGTAGCGGGATTCAAAGACTATGTCATTTCTTTTTCTTCATGCTATTCATATTCTTCAGTGTGTTAATAACGAGTTTAGCGGCGAGGGAAAGGGGATAGAAAATGTACATATGACCTTCTTGCTCCTCGCCATCAATCCACACCGTAAACTGGACAGAGGCCACTTTGCCTTTCATATTTTTCTTGATATCTTCAAGCATGTCTTCGGTAAGACCGTTTTCCAGTAGAAGGAAAGTGGGGGTTGTAATGTCTATAAAAGCTCCTGTTAGCTCAGATAGTGCCCTTGCAGCGGCACCCATCATTTGATTCATGGCCTCCATAAGAGCTGAAGACGCGAGATCGTCAAGCTCTGAAACTTCCATGCCCATAGGGGCAAGCATGAGGTTGGCTATTTTGATAGCCATGCCCTCTCTCAGTGTCATCAGTGATGAGCCTGTGATGTCGCCCTTATAGTTAACAGATATGAGGATTTTCATATCACCGGGATTTTCTACCACGGGCTTGTCACCAAGCCATACCTTTGGTGAGGTAAACTGAATTTTCCTACCTGTGAGTTCCGATAACGAGATAGAGGCAGCACCCATGGCAATACTACCAATTTCACCCAGCATGGACATTAGGGCATCGCTGTTAACTGCACTTTCTTCGGGCATTTTTACCACCTGTCTTTGTATTCACTCATCACTCTATTATATCCTATGTGTCTTGCAATGAAAAAACCCACCGCCTCAGGCGGTGGGCCATGTTACCCCCATTGTCTACTTACTCTTTGGGCTCAACGATAAACTTAATAGCTGTGCGCTCCTCCTCACCGATCTTGACATCGGTAAAACCGGGGATGCACACCAAATCAATACCATTTGGTGCAAGATAACCACGAGCGATAGCGATTGCCTTAACAGCCTGGTTTACAGCACCAGCACCAATTGCCTGCAGCTCGGCCTCACCGCTCTTACGGATAACCTCGGCGAGAGCACCGGCGGCCTTCTTAGGGTCAGTCTTAGCAGAGATCTTCAGAACTTCCATCACTTGATCCCCTCCTTTTCTAATGGGTTTTTACCCGATATTTATTATACCATTTATCTTTTTCTTCCAATATGGGTGAAGGAGTGTAAAGTGTCCATTTTTATTTCTATGGAGTATACCGACAGAGACAAGTTTTTCTATAAAGTCTAACTTTTTTACTTTGGGATACTTTAGCTTAATAAGTTTTTTGGGTGCAACAACTTCGCCCTCAGTGGCTACAACTTTTAGAAGAAAGAGAGCAGGTTCCGGAAGACTGTTTATAAGGTTTTGCCATGCTGTATCAAGTCCCGATTCCCATATGTCTTTTGCAAATTCTGGATTTCTCACCTTGTTTCTAATATATAGTGCTATCTCTAACCATATGCGTTTGCCTTTCGGTTTCTCTGCCGGTGCCTTTAATATCTCTTCTACCATATAACGTGCTGCATCGGGACTGTGGGCGCCAAGATTGATATCTCCATGTCTGTCAAGCATAAGTGTGATTGTTGTATCACTGGGTTTAATGCCCCCAATATGGACATCGTACATATCTTTATCGGCAAATAAAAGCACAGGTGTATCAGTTGCCAGTGCCAGCTTTTCGATGTCCTCAGCCTCTATGTGCACATTTCCTTTAAGCTTGATAAACCAGAATGGTCTTGGCAGTGAACGAATAAGAAGATATGCAAGTGCTGTTTTTCCTGTCCCCGGGTTCCCTCCTATTGTTAGTCTGCCCTTTCTGATAAATCTATCTTTGATGTCATCAAAGTCGAATGTGTGTACAAGATGGCTGCTACGGTGCACAGGAATGTAATCAATCGCTGGTGATATCATCTTCTTGTTGGTAATAAGATAGATATCAACGAGTTCTGTTTCAGGTAGCCCATTCACTTCTGTGTACTCCCAGCCCATGCTACGGGCTAAAATTTGTCTCATATTGGCATCTTCTACATTGGCCTTTAACCAATATGAAAATGCGTCCCTAATAATTTCTTTCATATCTATCACCTCTTCTATTAATATATACCTTGTGGGGGTGATATTGTATGTTGCCACTTGTGGGAGCAGGTGAAATGTCACTGCAAGATGCACTGGTGCAAGAAGCTCTTGGTATTCCCGGTTCTGTTCTTATGGAGAGTGCTGGCAGAAGTGTTGGTGAATTTATACTGACCACATTGGACCCGGCAGAGGTAACTATCCTTGTTGGACCGGGGAATAATGGTGGTGATGGTTATGCCGTTGCCAGATATCTATTGTCGTGGAATATACCTGTAAAGGTATATGCATCTGAACCAAAGTCACAGCTGGCTATTATGCAAAGGCGTTTGTTTACGCGCTCTGGTGGAAGAGTTTTTCCTCTTAAGGATATCTTTGCCGTTGAGAGTATGGATGTTGCTGTTGATGCCCTGTTTGGTGTGGGACTGAAACGACCTTTAGATGGGATATATGCCGATGTTGTTAGCTATATGTCTGAGGTATCCACCCGTGTAAATATTGCTGTAGATATGCCATCGGGACTTTCTGCTGATACGGGTATGCCTATGGGGAGTGTGTTTCCAGCTGATTATACTATCACATTTGGACTACCTAAGCTGGGACTATTTCTTGAGCCGGGCTTTATGTTTTCTGGCAAGATAAGAGTCGATTCTATTGGAGTACCCCTGTCTGTATGGCTATCTGGCATATCTGTAACACATTGGGCCGTGGTAAAAGAGGATGTTCAGGTAGCTCTGGCATCGCTAGTGTCTCCTAGTCATAAAGGTGAGGCGGGAAGACTTCTTATTGTCGGTGGTGGGGACATCTACAGTGGGGCACCACTCATGGCAGCTCTTGGTGCCATGGCTATGCGTACAGGGCTTATCTATGTTGCTGTACCCGATAAGATAAAATCTTATGTGGCTGGTAGATATCCAGAGCTTATTGTTATAGGATGGAACGAGTTCGATACGGCATTGCTTGACAAGATTGATGCCATTGTCTTGGGACCGGGTATGAAGGAGTTACCACCTTTTATAGACAATATCTTAGATATCCCTATACCCCGTGTTGTTGATGCCTCCGCTATACGCAGGGATATTCTTATTGGCATGAAAGGTAGTTATGTCATTACACCTCATCCTGGTGAGGCGGCACGGTTGCTTGGCACTGATGTAGAGAAGGTGAAAAACAATAGACTGCGTACCACTCAGGAACTTCTTAACTATGCCCCTGTTGCTGTGCTCAAAGGTAGACGCACGATTACGGCTTCAGGCTCTGTGAGGTGGATTAATACATCGGGCAATGAGCTGCTGGCTGTTGGAGGTTCAGGTGATGTGCTTTCAGGTATGATAGGAGGCCTTATTGCCAGAGGACTTGACGTAGCCACAGCATCGTGGGCTGGTGTGTATATGCACGGTTGGTGGGCAGATTATATGAAAGAAAAGGGTGGTATGTTACTGCCCCATAAGGTTATCAATATAGATTTCTTTACAGAAATTTTTAAAAGATCGTCCTGATAATCCAGTAAAAAACAGGAATGAGCATAAGGCTTGCCACAGTGGTCAGTGTAACCGCTGCGGCGGCCTTTTTACTGTCGAGCCCTGCACCTGATGCGTATATGACACTGGCCATCATAACGGGCATTGTTGCTTGAAGCATTATAGCCATAGCCGCTAAATAACTGAGATGGGTGATATTGGGTATCAGTGGCAAGAGGTACAAGGCTACAAGTACAACACCCAAGTGAACGACAGGTGTAATAACGAATTTTCCAATGAATGTAAAGAATAGGAATCGTATGTATTGAAATATCCCTCTGAAGCTGGTAATAAGACCAAGACTGAGCATGATAAGGGGACTTGATGTTTTTCCCACTGTTTCTGCTATTGAAATAACAATATCCCAGCCACTGGCCCATGAGGGTGGGGTCATTGGTATGATAAATCTCAAAAGGAAACCAATAATAAAGCCTATAAGTGGAGGAGATAGAATCTTTTTCTTTTTACCTTTGCCTCCCAGTGTAGGGTATATGATGGTGAGAAATGTTGTTGTCTGGGTTATGTTATATGCCACGGCATATGTCAATGCAGAAACACCCAGCAAACTTTCTACTATAGGATAGCCCATATATGCGGTATTACCCATGGTGGCAGTAATTTCCAGCAGTTTCCCTTCATCTGGAGGGACAAATTCCGCAAACAGGAGTTTGATAATAACCCATGTTAGCATTATGGCTATAAAGGCAATAATGGGCACCAGCCACATATCTTTGGGAATATTGGCTGTATATGAAACATACAGAAGAAGTAAAGGAAGCGTGATGTTGTAGACAATCTTAGTGAGTCTGTCTCCGTCTTTTTCATTAATACTTGGAGATAATACCTTGTATAGGTATGCAAGGAGCATAATACCAGCGAATATTAGCACCTTATGTATAGCCAATATTAAACCCTTTTCCATGGCTACCCTCCCTTTTTGTGTTATATTATGCCACGACACTCATTATAATGGTGATAAGGAGGTGTATGTTGTTGTCGGATATTAAACAGATGCGTATCGGTGAGAGGCATGCAGCGGAACTGAGCGGTGTGTCATCGGACAATCTCAAGGCTATTGAGTCTGTTTTTGAGGTGAGTATAACGCTATCGGGCGATGAAATATACATCATAGGAGAAAAAGAGGCCGTCGATATGGCCTATCAGTTTATCAAAGGACTTTTGGAAGGTGACCATATGGATTATTCCCCTGAAGACATGATTCGTGTTGCCAATGACTTTGTCCATGGAAAAGTAAAAGGAGCCGATCTTGCCCCCGATGCTATTGTCAAGACGTATAGGGGTAAGGTTATTAAGCCTAAAACTGCAGGTCAGAGGCGTATAGTAAAGGCCATACAGGAAAACGATGTGGTATTTGTTATAGGACCGGCAGGCACAGGTAAAACTTACATTAGTGTTGCTATGGCTGTGGCGTATTTTAAGGCACACAAGGTTTCCCGTATCGTCTTAACAAGACCTGTTATAGAGGCTGGAGAGAAACTTGGCTTTTTGCCCGGAGATATTCTTCAAAAGGTTGATCCATATTTTCGACCCCTTTACGACGCTTTATATGACATGATGGGATTTGATAGGGTAAATAAATATATACAGAAAAACATTATAGAGATAGCTCCCCTTGCATACATGAGAGGGCGTACATTCAACGACTCGTTTATTATCATGGACGAAGCCCAGAATACAACGATAGAACAGATGAAGATGGCGTTGACAAGATTAGGTTGGGGTTCGAAGCTGGTCATCACCGGTGATATTATGCAGATAGACTTGGAGCACCCCGGTAGAAGTGGCTTACTCCATGCCCTTGAGGTACTGAAGGATGTCAGGGGTATTGCCATGGTATTTCTTGATGAGACTGACAATGTCAGACATGATCTTGTTCAGAAGATTATCAGGGCATATAAGGTATATGAAAAAGAGACAGACTATGACCGATTGAGAGGTAGGTTGAGCGGTGGCGAAGAGTAAAAAGCGTAAATCTAGGCTACTCCACCTGATAATTGGTTCTATTATCTTGTTTGCGACTATTGCCGGCTCTATTTTTATTACATATGTTCCCGTCTCCGTAGGGAAACCTGCACCGTCAGATATCTATGCCCGTAAGACTGCTATTGTGGTAGATCAAGATGCTATTAAACTCATGAAAGCTGAGATATACAATGCCCTTTTGCCACCTCGATATCGTTTAGTATCGGTAATCAACCTGTTTTCTACAAGAATAGATGTATTAACGACCCTTATGAACTATGACGACTTTTCTCCCGGAGACGTGGTTAGGTATAAAGATGTGTTTGGAGCCGATAGAGCAGATAAGTTGGTAAAGTTGCTGCTGAGTGTTAGCCCTGATGACTATCCTATCCTTTCGGGGCTGATCTATAAGGTTGGAAATCGCCTTATATATAACGGAATCACAAGCCCTGATGATATAGACAAAGATATAGAAAGAGCTCTGTCAGACGAAGGTGTCTTTTCTGAATATAGGGAAGTAGTTAAGGGAATTCTCAAGCTGCTTATTCCCGGTGTTACAGATGATGTAGATGAGGCTTATGTTGAAAGCAAATTGGTGTCCCAATCTCTGACCTTGTCTACTCCTGTAAAATTTGTTTCTAAAGGAGACCTCATATTGAAAAAGGGGCAGATTGTCGCCCCGGCTGATATCCATATTCTCAATATGGTAGGCTATACAACCACTGGTTTCTACTCTAAGTTGGCAGAAGGTTTAGTTCTAACTGCTCTTATTGCATTGGGTATATATGGTCTTTACCTGTGGCGGAGACAGAGATATGGACGTACGGTATTTATGCTTCCCTATATTATGGCTGTGTGGTATGGCCTGTTTTTTGTGCTTATGTGGTATTTCCCCTATGAAAGGGTAGGGTTCTGGGTGGCATGGACATTGGGGCTTGTTCTGATGTATGCTGTCCTTGGCACCCGTATTACCATTGCAACATCGATAGCCGTATTGGCTATTTTAATATGGCGCTTTTCTGTGCCAACTATACTCATTGCATCGGCTCTAATACTCTTGTTTGGTTCCATATATCCGTTTAGACTCATGCGCATGGGTAAATATATGCTATCGACAATGATTGGGCTCATGGCATATTCTGCTGTGTCTACAGGTATAGCTTCTTATGTAGTGGTGAGTAATATGAAGGCAGCATTACTTGAGGCTATTTGGACCGCTGTCATGGTCCCCGGTTCTGTTATTGTTGTGTTTTTCCTCATACCATTTTTAGAAAGACGCTGGCGCATTATTACGCCGCTCAATCTTATCAGATTGATGCAACCAACTCATCCACTACTGAAGAGACTATCTATGGAGGCACCGGGTACATATCAGCATTCGTATGCTGTGGCAATACTCTGTCAGAAGGCAGCTGAGGCCATTGGAGCAGATTCATTGCTTGCATATGTTGGAGCACTGTATCATGATGTGGGTAAACTCTATCATCCTGAGTATTTTATAGAAAACCTTAAGCCCGGTATGCCAAATCCACATGATGAGTCTCCTCCATATGTCAGTGCACAGCGTATCAAAGCCCATGTCAAAGAGGGAGTTAAGCTTATAAGAAAATATAAACTTCCTACCATTCTTGAAGATTTTGTTACAACCCATCATGGCACTATGCTTATAAAATATTTCTATAAGAAGGCCAAGGCTCTTGGTGAGGAAGTTTATGAAAAAGACTTTCGCTATGATGGTCCTCTACCATCAAGTAAGGAAACAACAATTCTTATGCTTGCTGATTCTATTGAGGCGGCGGTAAGATCTATGCCTGACCATTCACGAGAGGCTATATGTGCCAAGGTAGAGGAGATATTTAAGGAACGTCTCGAAGATGGACAACTTGACCGTTCAAGGCTGTCATTTGAAGAGATGAATAAGATCAAAGAGGTATTCTGCGATGTACTGAGGGATATGTATCATGGCAGAATACGGTATGACAATGTAGAAGAAATATATGGTAAGAAAAATAAGCAGAAGAAAGAATCTAAGGAGCCTAAGGATAAACAGGAGAGCGGGGAGGGAACAGACAGTGGGAGTAATGATGACAAGCGACCATCCGTCAATAAAGATTAGTGAGGCAAAGGTCAAGGAAGTTGTTAACCTTGTTCTTTCCAATATGGGGTATTCACCACGATACAATGAGGTGCATGTATATTTCACCACCGATGATGTTATTCACAAGCTTAATAAGGAATACAGGGGAATAGATAAGCCTACAGATGTCTTGTCGTTTGAGATGAATACCAAAGTTCGTTCTAAGAAAATATTGGGAGAAGTTATTATTTCACTGGATACAGTAGCACTTCAAGCAGAAGAACATAAAGTACCATTTGAAGAAGAGGTCTTTCGTATGCTTATACATGGCATTTTGCATCTTATGGGTTATGATGATGAGACAGAAGAGGAGTACGAGAAGATGATGAAGGTTCAAAAATCGCTGGAGGCAAAGGTCTATGAACACCTCAGAAACACCTTCGGGCAATAGACTTTACAAGTCTTTTATCTATGGTCTGAGGGGTATTCGTTTTCTACTAAGTCAACGCAATTATAGAATAGCCATATATGTCACCACTGCAGGTGGCCTGTTGTTTCTTTGGCTTGATAGGTCGTTTTTGCCTATATTTCTTGTTATGTCTGCCGTGGTTCTTGTGTCTGAGGGAACAAACTCTGCTATAGAAGCTTTGTGCGACTTTGTTCATGAAGATCATCATCCTGTGATAGGTAGAATCAAGGATATGGCAGCAGGGAATACTGTTGTTGCCGTTGCCATAGCATCTGTTATAGGGTTATGGGAATTTATAAAATTATGGGGTCCCTTATACGGTATAGGACTATGGGCGGTTGCCATCGCAGTGATATTTATAATTTTCTCCATATGGGGGTGATACTATGACCAGAGATGCACTGCAGGAATATATACCTGTTTTAATTGAGAAAGCCCGTGAGGCCCAAAAACATTCGTATGCACCATTTTCACACTTTCATGTGGGAGCAGCCGTGCTTGCAGAAGATGGCCGTATTTTTACCGGTACTAATGTTGAGCCACCGGTGATGAATCTTGGTATTTGTGCCGAGCGGTTGGCTATCTACAAAGGTATATCTGAAGGTGTGAGAAAGTTTGTTGTCGTATGTATTGTTGGACCAACAGGAAATGCTACACCACCCTGTGGTGCCTGTAGGCAGATACTATTTGACTTTGGTGTAGAGTGGATTATTCTGCCCCACAAAGATGGTGTTGATGTGAAGTCTATGCAGGAGCTTTTGCCATATGCCTTTTCTGAGGATATGATAGAGACTAAATAGTGGGATGTTTTGGTAATGTATACATATAAAACAAATGCTTAGGAGGTATAGCCGTGGAGGTAAAAGAAGGATTTAGGTCGGGATTTGCCGGCTTTATCGGAAGACCTAATGTAGGAAAATCCACACTTATGAACACAATCTTGGGTTGGAAACTGTCAATTGTTTCTCCCAAACCACAGACAACGCGCTATGTTATCAGAGGTGTGAAGACGACAGAGGACTATCAACTGATTATGGTAGATTTGCCCGGCATTCACAAACCGTTTCACAAGCTGGGTGAGATTATGACAAAGACGGCCCTGAAGTATGCTAAAGATATGGATGTCAATGTCATGATTGTTGATGCCAGTACAAGAAAACCCGGTAAGGGTGATATTTACATTGCCGAGTATCTTCAGTCTCTCAGTGTCCCCCGTGTACTTGTTGTCAATAAGATAGACCTTGTTGATAGAAACGAGGTAGACGATATTGTATCTGCGTTTGTGGAAGGTCTTCCTGCAGAGTTTGGTGATGTTGTTGCCGTATCTGCACTGAAAGGATGGAATATTGATGCTTTAGAGAAAACCTTGGCAAAATACCTTCCAGAGGGACCGCTATTTTTCCCACCAGAGATGGGTACCGATGTAGACCTTGCCATACGTATATCTGATATTATCAGAGAGAAGATACTATATCTAACCCATGAAGAGGTGCCCCACAGCACGGCTGTTATTATAGACAAGCTAGAGGATAAGGGGGATATTGTAGTTATATATGCCACTATATATGTGGAAAAAGATAGCCAGAAGCCCATTATTATAGGCAAAGGTGGTAGGCGTATTAAGGAGATAGGTACACAGGCCAGACAGGAGCTTGAGCTTATCTTGGGTAAGAAGGTCTACCTTGAACTGTGGGTGAAGGTTAAAGAGGATTGGAGAGGAAAGCTCGGTGTCCTTACCGATCTCGGATTTACTCTACCCAAAGAATCTTAAGCAGGCAAGAGAAGTTCAGCGTTATATCAGGGAGAGGCTCATTCTTGACGATGAGCCTCCCCTAAAAGATAGATTTGTCTTTGGTGTTGTCGATGTGTCTGCCAATATGTATTCCCCTTATGCATATGCCGCATGCACTGTGTTTGAGTATCCATCTCTTAAGATGCTTGATTGGTATGGCTACAGTGGAAAATATGTATTTCCTTATATTCCCACATACCTTGTGTTTAGAGAAGGACCTCTTTTGTATGAGCTTCTGAAGGATATTGCTGGAGACCTCGATCTTATCATCTTTGATGGACAGGGCATTATTCATCCACTGCGTGTTGGTATTGCCACACATATGGGCTTTATCTTTGACAAAAAGACCATAGGTTTTGCCAAGAAGCTCCTGTATGGTAATGTTGTAGATGGTAAGGTTATAGACCCTGAAGATGGTATGGTGCTGGGTTATGAGGTGAAGCTGGGGAAGAGGGGAGGACCTGTTTATATCTCACCGGGTTATCGCATATCTCCGGAAAGGGCTGTAGAAATCATCAAGTCTATGGCCGATGGGTATAAAATACCTAAGGTAATACGCAGTGCACACATATATGCCAATAAATTGAGGAAAGAGGGAGGTTTATAACATGGAGGAAAAGAATATGCTTAAGCCTACAGAATTTGCAAGGTTTTTTGACCATACGCTTCTGAAGCCTGAGGCTACAACAGCACAGGTACGTAAGCTTGTTGAAGAGGCATATCATTATGGTTTTTACGGAGTATGTGTCAATCCTATACATGTACCACTGGCTGTGGAACTGGTTAGTGACCTCACAGGTATTCCTGAGGGAGAGTACATTGAGGAGATTCCTGAGCCAGAAAATGTGGCCGATGAATTCCCCATGGTCATCGAGGAAGAAGAGGAGACAGATACCGGGGTTGCTGTTGTTGCCGTTATTGACTTTCCGCTAGGTGCCGGTACAGCCCTTATGAAGGCCTATGAGACAGAAAAGGTTGTAGAAATGGGTGTAGATGAGGTAGATATGGTTATTCCTATAGGCTATCTTAAGGAAAAGAACTATTACATGGTAGAAAAGCATATTGCCGAGGTTATCAGAGCTGCCGGTGGAGAGGAGAGAGACGTTGTTGTCAAGGTCATATTGGAAACAGGCCTTCTCACAGAAGATGAAAAGAAGGTTGCCGCTGCTATAGCCATGGCAGCCGGTGCCGACTTTGTAAAGACATCTACCGGTTTCTTGGGTGGTGGAGCCACTGTGGAAGATGTCAGGTTGCTGAGAGAAGTTGTTGGTCCTTATAAAGGTGTTAAGGCATCTGGTGGTATTCGCACAGCAGAGGCTGCCCTGAAGATGATAGAAGCTGGTGCCAATAGGCTGGGAACATCTCGCACGGTGCAGATTATGGAGCAGTATATAGCCCTGTATCACGGTGAAGATGCCGATATGACCGACGACGGACAGGGATATTGATGGGAGGGGAGGGGTCCCCTCCTTTTTATTATGGCCAGGAGTAAGTATATTTCCACTCACGGTATTATCCTTGATAAAAGGCTTCACAGAGATGAGAAGGCTATTTATATTGTTGTCTTGACATCTGATTTGGGAAAGATTGATGTTCTTGTTCGTGGTGCCAGGAAAGACACCCATAAATGGGGAGCATCGTTTGAACCCTTGGAAGGTGGCGAGATGATACTCTATCCTATAGGAGATAGGTATGTGCTGACAGCAGCTCAGGTAGATACTCTTCCCCCCAAACTTCTCAGAAAATATCCTATGCTTCGTATGGGGATTGCCACTTTAGTTGATAGTAGTGTTATGAAGGATAGCGAATCATATGCTGAGTGGGATACATTGGTATCGTTTTTGCACTCTAAAATGACAGGTAAAACGGCTATTGCCAAGTTCTTGCTGGAATACATTGGGGTTATGGGCTATCGTGTATTTATGAGTGGTGCCACATGTGGTATATGCGGTAAGGAATATGATGAAAAAGAGATGTGGTACTACACGCCATATGAAGGTTATCTTGTATGTGAGCAGTGCAATGTTATCCACGGTGTAAAACTGGGTACATATACGATTTCCAATCAGGTGCTCAAGGAAATTGTGAGATTAAAAAAGCTTCCATGGCACTACAGTGAGGATTTTATATCTGAAGATGCCTATCGTTTGATACTTGATAGAACGTTTGCCACCATTTCTGTATCAGAATCTGTTAAGCATGCATTTTATTCATTTGGAGGAAAGAGTAGTGGATAGATATACATTGGCACTGTGGATTGCTTTATATATGGTCTTGAATTGTTTGGGGTTAGGAGCGTGAAGATGAAGGAACAGTGTCGGGTATAGGGATATATGCCGCTATAGTTTCTTTTTAGTTTGCTTCTAATTTGATACGAGTTTTATTTACTAATAGGAGGTGAGTGTTGTGAAAGGAACACTTGTTTGGTTTGACGAGCTACTGTCTTACGACTTTGGGGAAGGGCATCCTATGAGGTCTATCAGGTGCAAGTGGGGGGCTGAGGAGATAGCCAAGATAGATGGTATTGAGATAGTGCCACCACGCAAGGCAACCGATGAGGAGATACTCTTGTTCCACACCCCAGAGTATCTGGGTCTTGTAAAGCATGGTGCCCCTGCCTCTATAGATACTCCAACAGCAGGTCTTTATGAACCGGCTTTGTGGTCTGTTGGAGCTACCCTTACGGCCATTGATAAGGCCCTTGAACATGGTGGTGTAGCCGTTAATGTATGTGGTGGTTGGCACCATGCAGAGAGGAAGAGGGGAAAGGGATTTTGTATTTTCAATGATATTGGTGTGGGCATAGAGTATGCCAGAAAGCATCATGGGCTAAATAGGGTTATGGTTATAGACTGGGATGTCCACCATGGTGATGGTACATGGAAAGGATTTAAAGATGATCCCGATGTGTTTACCATCTCTATCCACCAAGACCCTTCTACCCAATATCCTTATACGTCGGGCTATGAAGATGAAAATGACGATAGAAATATCAATATACCTGTAAAACCCGGTGAGTCGGAAGAGAGTGTCATACAGAGGTTGGTGCCATTATTTCCTCGCATCATACCCTCGTTTATGCCCGAACTTCTCATAATACAGATTGGTGTAGATGGACACAAAGATGATCCTATGAGTGGTATTAACCTGACAGAACGGTTCTATCATGCTGTTGCTCCCGTGCTCGCACGGTGTAGCAGAAAGAGGGGGTTTCCCGTTGTGCTACTTGGTGGCGGAGGGTTCAACTTTCCTAAGACAGCCCAGCTATGGAGGTCTATTGTAGAAGATTTTATAAAAGTAGAATGAGCCGGAGGAGAGGGGAGGGAGCTTATGCAGTCTTTGCAAGAAGCTCCAGTGTTCCTAACAGAAGACCGGTAAAGTAGTTCTTGTCTTCTTTGTGCTGCTGTTTGACTGTAAATATCTTTTCTGTCCTTTTCATATGTATCACCTCCTTTCTTAATTTGGTAGAGGGCTGAGGTTAGAACCTCAGCCCCATTTCCACGGCGCCTAATGCCGCTGTATTCATTGCACCTTGTAGTATCTTCTTATCCTCTTTATATACGAGGGTTTTCATCAGCCTATCGTATATGCTTAGCATATGCATCACCTCCTCACACCTATATACCATATTCTGCATATGGCTATTCATTATGCATAAAACTCTTTGTATTGTCAAGAGGTATTTCTAAAGAATGTTTGAAAATTATGTTGTAGGTAAAATGAAATAGAGATTGGAGGTGAAAGCTGTGACAATCTTTATTGAGTTGCTTCTAATTTTTATGTTTCTGTATATGTTGTATCAATACAGGGATTATTGGGCATTTATCGTATCTATTTTCCTGTTGGGTCTTATTATGGAGGTACTCGGTGTTAATTACATACATGCCTATGATTACCATGGATTTTTATTAATGCCATTTGGTGTGCCTCTGGCTATCCCCTCTGGTTGGGCGATTATCATTTTTACCAGTATCCAAATTATAGGCCGTTCTAATCTGTCAATTGTTTTATATCCATTTGCCACTGCCTTTTTTACACTTATCATTGATATAGCTCTCGACCCCGTTATGGCACATGCTGGTGTCTGGGTATGGAAAAAAGGTTTACAGCCATCTACTGATTTTATGGGTATTCCCCTTTACAATTTCTGGGGTTGGTTTCTTGCCGGATTTGTGGTGGGACTTTCTTATATATTTCTATCCAATATGAGAAAACCAGCATGGTGGATATATGTTATGTGGGGGCTTTCATATCCTATCTTGTGGCTTAGTGGTATGTTCGCCTTGAAGTATGTGCCATATCTTGTTATGTATTATGTTCTATGGGGATTAATGTTATTTATTGGAATTATTGTAAAACTATATGGTTTTACAAAAGAGGTTGTACCTCAAGATATAGTCATGATTAGATGGGCCTTTTATTTGACTTCTTTTATTGTGTTTTTCTGGTCAGGTCTGTATGCTACCAAACCTTATCTCATTGTGCCTGTGGTCTTATCTCTATTAATTGAAATTTTTGGAACTTCTATGTACGATGTCCTCTGATAACATGAAAAGGGACTTACCCTTTTCATGAAAGGAGGGCTTTGCTTTGATTACCCATGTTATAAAGCGTGATGGAAGACAGGTGCCATTTGACCGTAGTCGAATTGTCCGTGCTGTTGGTGGTGCCCTCAAAGAGGTGGGTATGTATTCTACCACCCTTGTAGATGATATTGTCGATGAGGTTGTTGAAACACTGGAGAACCTATATCCCAGTGGTACACCTCAGGTGGAGCAGGTGCAAGATGTTATTGAGCTGACATTTATGCGTAGGGGCCTGTTTGATGTTGCCAAGGCCTTTATTCTATACAGAGAGCGTAAGAGACAGATTAGGGAAGAGAAGAAAAAACTACTGAAAAAAGATACTCTTTCCCCTGCAGAAAAAAGATTTTCTCTCAATGCTGTCAGGTTACTGACAATCCGTTATCTGTGGAAGGATCCCAGTGATCCTGATAGATTTCTTGAAGATGTTGACGGGCTCTTTACCCGTGTGGCTGTGCTCGGTGCTATTCCAGAAATCCTATACGATGGTGCTATATTTGATAAAGACGGTGGCCACAAGTACACCGATAAAATGAAGGCTGAAGTTGAAGAATATAGAAAGAAGTGGCAGGAAGAGCCAGAGCAGTTTGATAATCTTTACAAGATAGATGAAGGCTTTCCGCTAAATAAATATCACTTTGAGAGGTTTCTGTATCTCTATGACCTGCTTGCACAAGACGGACATATGAAGTATCCTCTTTCTAAAGTTTTGTCTATGCTTGAAAGTGGCAAGTACTTTGATAAGGCTAAACAGAAAGTGCGTGAATTTTTCAAGGGAATGACACATCAGCAGTTT
Organism: Zhurongbacter thermophilus; assembly: GCF_026184435.1. Lineage (NCBI taxonomy): Bacteria > Pseudomonadati > Zhurongbacterota > Zhurongbacter > Zhurongbacter thermophilus. Next base: position 1,352,279 of record NZ_CP046447.1, on the reverse strand, counting down.
ATGCCTAACACACCAGCCCTTGTCAATGCCGGTAGGCCACTGGGTATGCTCTCAGCATGTTTTACTGTTTCAACAGATGACTCCCTTGATGCCATTATGGATACTGCCAAGGAGATGGCCATTATAGCCCAGATGGGTGGTGGAGTGGGTATTAACCTAAGCGTGCTAAGGCCAAAAGGTGATATTGTTAAAAGAACTGTTGGTGTTGCCTCTGGCCCTATATCATTCCTTGAGCTTTACGATAGGGTACTTTCTGTTATCTCTCAGGGTGGTGTCCGTCGTGGTGCAGGTATGGCCATACTGGAATATTGGCATCCACAGGTAATGGACTTTATTAAGGCCAAAGAGAAAAACAGGGGAGATAATTACCTGTCTACTTTTAACCTCTCCGTTGGTTCTGATGAGCACTTCTGGGAAGCCGTCTACTCCGATGAGGAGATAGACCTTATCAACCCCAGAAATAAGGCTGTACTTCAGAAAATGAGAGCCCGTGAAATTCTCGATAAAGTGGCCGAGTATGCATGGGCCAAGGGCGACCCAGCATTTTTATACTTCCACAACGGAAATAGGTATAACATCAGAAAAAACAAGCTGGGGGAGATTAGAGTCACAAATCCTTGTGGAGAAGAGTTCCTTTACCCCTATGAATCCTGTAATCTTGCCTCTGTCAATGTCGAGGCATTTGTAAGATATGATGAAGAGGAAAAACCGTACTTTGACTGGGAGGCATATGCTAAAACTATACGCACAACCGCAAGGCTTCTTGACAACTTCGTAGATGTCAATAATTTCCCTCTAGACAAAATTAGAGACCACACAAGGGCCGGTCGCAACATTGGTGTAGGTATTATGGGAGTTGCCAATGCTCTATTTAGACTGGGTATACCTTATACGTCTGAAGAGGGCTACAAGTTTATGGAAAGACTGGCTGAATATCTCACATACTATTCTATGGAGGAGAGCCTTGAGCTTGCCAAGGAGAGAGGACCTTTCTCTTACTGGGAAGAGACAGATTATAAGGAAGGTAAACTGCCAGTAGCCGGGGTATATACTGGTGAGCCTACGCTACCGTGGGATAAGCTTGCGGAAGAGATAAAACAGTATGGTATACGCAATGTAGACCATACGACAGCACCCCCTACGGGTTCTGTATCTATGATTTCTGATACCTCTTCTGGTATTGAGCCACTGTTCTCGCTGGTCTTTAAGAAGGTGACAACGGTGGGTACCTACTATTACACCAACAAGGTCTTTGAAGAAGTATTGAGAAAGAGAGGCATGTTTGATGAAGTGCTTCTTGAGAAAATATCGTCTGCTGGTGGGTCTCTCAAAGACCTTGAAGATATACCAGAAGACCTGAAAGAGGTATTTATTACAGCCATGGATATACACTGGGCTGACCATGTTATAGCCCAAACAACCTTCCAGAAATGGATAACAAATTCTATTTCTAAGACTATCAATATGGCCAATAGTGTGTCTGTTGCCGATGTGAAGAAGGCGTTTGTGCTTGCTGAAAGACTTGGTGCTAAGGGTGTAACCGTGTACAGAGATGGTAGTCTGGATATGCAGGTGTATGTGGCAGAGACCCAGAAGGAGTATCATGAGCCATATCCCGCAAGCCCATATGCCCGTAAGGTGATAGATAGATTGGTACACAGATATCCTTATCTAAGAGATTTCTTTGATGAAGAAGATATTTCTGGCATGGCACCAATGCCTATGCTTGAGATAGAGATGACAGAAAAACTGGTGCCTGTAAAGGAAGATAGTGGAGAAGTAACAGTATGTCCTGTTTGTGGTAATGAAAAACTATCCCATGAATCAGGTTGTATTACATGTCCTGTGTGTGGCTGGAGTATGTGCACATCAAGCTAAAAAGGAAAGTGGGAGCCGTGAGGCTCCCACTTTTTCTATGTCTGAGCTAATCCTCTATTTACCCATTTTTAACCTCCGTTTTCCTATTAGTCTTGTTGACATTTATGTTTATATGTGGTTTTTATGCTATCCTAATTTTAGAAAATTGTAAAAGGGGATTGCATTATATGAAGAAATGGATGGGGGGCATCTTATCTATCGTTATTGTTTTAATGTTGTTGGTGTCGATTCCTCAAGAATTTGGAGATATAAAAATTCCATTGGTTATTGATAAGCACCATATTTACATTACAGTCTTAGACGATGGGAAGGCTGTAGCCACTGTGGGAAATATCTACTTTCGAGGGGGATATGCTGCTACCACTTATGGAACTTTGTATTTCTTCCAGAATGATTCTTTTAACAGTCCTCAATGGTTAGAAGTTCTGGTTGGTCCTCACGGAACTGCCTACAGATGGCAGCTATATGAGTTTGCTGGAAAAAGTTATATTTTAAATGCTTTCTACCATAAGAAAGAGAATTTACTGCAAAAGGCCGAACTATCGTTGCATGGTGATGGCACCAAGCAAGATAGATTATATGGTGGGAGTTTGCTCTCTTCGAATGACGATTATTATCTTCCAATGAATAAGGAAGCTGCTTTTTCTGAGGATGCTAATTTAGAGGATGTTGAACCTATCAAGGCGGGAACAGAACTTGCCCCTGATACAGATGTACTTATACAATACGATGTTCGTGGTACGGAGAATTACTATCAAAGTATACATGTGGAAGATGGCGTTAGAGTACAGCCTATACAGAAAATATATCAGGGGAACTTTAATGCTTTGGCTGTTGGTTCTGGGATTATTGTTAGAAAGGATAAGTTGAAAAGGGTACTATATAGCTTGGAAAATTTCCCATACAGCTTAGTAAAGGATATAGAGATATCCCGCACATATGTAAAGAGTATCAGTATGACTTGGAAGATCAAAGATACAAATCTCGGTAGTTATATAGATAATGCATTTCTATTTGGAGGTGATAACTTAGAAAACAGTGAGTTATTTAATCCGCCTATGGCAGGTTTCACAACGGCTAAAACAGCGGTGTCCTTTATTACCTTAACTACTACCGGGGTAACATCTACTGTGGAAAGTTTATATTTTTCACCTGTTTATACCTCTTATTGGAGTGTTGATAGAACCCATGCGCAGCTAACCACAGGGGGATTGTTTTCCATGCCTCTACAGCTTGCTTCACCATCATATTACGACATTTATAGCTGGTCTTTGCCCAATTATAAACCGAACGATTTGCCTATGATTCCTATTTATGCCAGTGTAGCGTGGACTGTTCCCAATTATACCCCCCAGGCACTCCTCTATATTGAGGGCAATGTGCTTGTTAGGGTATATGCAGATGTTCACTGGAATGATGGGTCTACAACGTCAATGATGCTAGATGTACCCATTCCTGTAAAACAGATTTTTAATGTGGTGGTGCCAAATGACTAACTGGAGTTTTATTTTTATGCATTCCTATTTGTTTAACATCGAATCGGTGTTCATTCTATGGCTTGTCTTATACACTGTTAGATCTTTAAGACACTATGTAAGATGGTGGCATGTCGTGCTTGCATTATCGGTGCTAGATATAATCTCGTGGTATATCTTGCCTGTTATAGGGGTATGGATATATTTTCCACCTATAAATACTGTGTTGTTGTTTCTATCAGTTTTTGTGTTCTACATTGCTTTGTGGTCGTGGGTAGGGTGGTTGGCAAATAGCGATAAATGGATAAAATCGGTGTTTATTGTCTTGTTGGTTATTGGGGGAGCACATACCCATGTTTTTATGATGTTGTCCTTTGCTGGGGTGGTTTTCTTAGTATATGCTATTCAAAGGCTGGTGCTGGAAAAGAAGTGATATTGGGGGCATAATGCCCCCTTTCTTTTATTCTTCCGTCTGTGGTTTTTCCACCTTTATCTTTTTCCACATGTATATATCGAAGAGCACTCCAATAATGACGGCAATAAGTCCAAATGTCTGCCCCTCTGTGAGTATGCCAAATACAACTTTCGGTTCTACCCTGACAAATTCTATAATGAACCTCACAGTGCCATACCATATGAACCACAAAGAGGCTGTAAATCCGGGAAAGTATTTGCCCTTTTCCTTCCACTTTCTTTCCACATAGAGCATGAGGCATATGCCAATGAGGTTAAGTGTGCCCTCGTACAAGAATGTGGGGTGAAAGGTGCTGTACTTAGCAAAGCTCATGCCTTCATAGAAACGCCTTTCTGGGGGAACAATAAGTGCCCACGGTACATTTGTTGGGTATCCCCACAGTTCTCTGTTGAAAAAGTTTCCCCACCTGCCTATAGCCTGCCCTAGTAGTATGCCAGGGGCGACGGCATCAAGATATCTAAGAAATGTATGCCACGGTATTTTCTTTACCCTTTCACATATGAGCACAGCTATAAGGCCTCCGAAGATAGTGCCAAAGATAGATAGGCCTCTGAGACCCACAAATTTACCCCCGACAATACCTATAATCTCGAGTGGGTGATGCCAGAAATATACGGGGTCGTAAAATAGCACATACCCCAGCCTTGCCCCTAAGATACCACCGATAATGGCACACAGGGCGAGATCATCGGCAAGATTTGTGTCAAGTTTCAGTTTTCTTACCCTGTAGGCATACACAATATAGCCTGCTATAGCCCCTGTGGCAAGAGAAATGCCGTAGAGATTAAATGGGGGCGGGTATGGTACCGCCCTGTTGAGTACCAAATACGCCCCCCAAAATACCGGTATCAGTATGAGAGAGAAGATACAGAGCTTTTTCATTTCCAGATGGTCAGTCCTGTCTCCTCATCGGGTTTTCTCTCAAGGGGCTGACCCTCGAGCACCTCTATAAACATCTCTACAAGAAGCACCTCTGCCTCCATGAGATGTCCACCAAACATCTTACCCTGATGGTCTCCCAGTGCCACATGGATGTGGGGGAATGGTTTGCCATCTTTCATAGAGATATTACCCTCACCGGCAATAACCTCATATGGTCCCTCGTTAAATTCAATGCCCACATAAGACTGTGTCTTGTCGTCGTAATATCCCACTTTGACCTTCTTAAAAGAGCCGATAAATGATACCTTACCCATCTTGATGTCTTTCTCTTCTAGCACTTTCTGAAGTGCCTCAAAGAAGTCCCCTCCCACGATACGAACAACCTCTGTTCTTCCTTCCTTGAATGTTCTTGTCAGTACATTCATGTCTATCACCTCCCTTTAGTAGTTTACTACAATGAAGTTTGCTGTGTAAGTTTTATGCTATATTATGTAAGAGCAAGAAATATTAATTAAATGCTATATTGTGTATGAAGTGTTTGTTAAATATTGTTTCAGATAATACTATGGGGGTTGGCGATGAAGAAAGTATTTTTGTTTGTTTATGAGTATCTTTCTGTATTTGTTATTATTTTGAGTCTGTGGTGGGCATCTGGTATTTTGGTATATTCCCACTTCTATCTCGGGGATATAGAAGGCACACTACATATGATGGTATATCCTGGTGGAAAGGCAGTAGCTTGGAACAGCTATAGACGCTCAGAAGGGCAGTATGTTTCCACTCCCTATGGCATGCTATATAGATATGAAAGTATTTACAAAGATATGATGTACATTGAATTCCAATATGTGCTTGTTGACAGATGTGGAAGAGGAGAATTTGATCTTTCATATTGGATGTTTAAAGGAAAATATGAGTGGGGTGGCTTTGGTTCGCTTCCTGATTTATGTCTGCGTGACCCTGATTATTTCTTCTATGCCGAAAAGTATATAACGGAGCATTACGGTAGACTTTCTAATGATTATATGGAGTATATAGATTTTCATTTTGTGGCAACGGCTACATATCCACCTTATTCAGATGATACCTATGTATGGGCTGATGTGGCAGGTTCCCTTTATCTGTCTGATATTCCTGTTTCTACTGTCCGCTTTGGTTATGAGCAAGATAAGGGGCGAGATGTCTACAGAGTAGGGTTTATTGTAGATGTGCCACTGTCAGATATTGTAATGAGCATAGATACCAATATGGAGATCAGCAAATATACCCATATAGAGACGATTAAAGATGTCAAAGGGGTGTATCTGCAGTATGCCAATGTTCGCTTCTTGGCCAAAGACATTACCGGTAAAGTGTTAAACGATGTATTTGTGACAGACAAAGATGCCCTAAGGGACTTCCGTATGTTTAACCCTCCCTATGCGGGTAATGTGATTTTTAACCATGCGATAACAGGTGATGGATATCGTGCTTCTATTTTAGATAGCCACTGGCGAGTGGAAAATGGCAAACTATTTCTGCATACGGGGGAGAAGTTTTTACTGCCAGCTGGTCATATCAGGTGTCCATATGGGCATATGAAGATTCCCGTCTATGTTTCTGTGAAAGGTGGAGCCATAAGGAATTATGGTGATAAGGCTTGGTTTCATATAAAAGGTGTGGTCATATTGAGAGTATTGGCAGATGTCTATTTAAGTGATGGAAGTATTACTACTATTTTCTTTGATATGCCCCTTTATGTGGATAGGACTATTCAGGTGGTGAATGAGTGATGGTGGATTGGGGATATGTGTTTATGCATCCCTTTGTGTTTAAAGTGGAGACGGTAATGTTTTTGGTACTGCTTGCATGGTTGTGGAAGAATTTTTGGCTGGATAAGGTGCATAACTATATTGCACTGTCGGTAACCTTCTTTGCATTGGAGCTCTTTTTCAATTGGTTTTTACCTTATATAGGTATATGGGTGTTTTTTCCACCTATGTCAATGTATAGCATAATCTTGGCTATCTTGCTTGCATCTGTATTTATGTGGGGAGCTATGGATGTTTGGCAGAAGCTACCCCGTGGTCTCAAGGTTTTATTGGGTGTTTTGGCTTTGCTGTCGGTTCTTGTGTTTCAACATTTCCTTATGTTATCTATGTGGTTGTCGCTGGCCGGTTTGTATTTCATTAAACAGTATGTAGATCTGGGACATTTTAAGGGGTGAGTGTATGTCTGAAAAGAAGTTTGGAGGATTACTTCTTAATCTTGTTGTTATCAGTTTTGCTGTTATGTTTCTGTTTGGCGATGGCATGTGGGTTTCTTTATCTACACATCGATGGTTTCGTATGGCTGTTTTTCCGTTGGCACAGAGGGCAAGATTCTTTGTGATTTCTCTTGTGTATAATGTGCTTCTGCTCATTATATTGCTGGGTATAGTATTTGCCATATGGCGTTATCGTTCTTTATTTCCTGTGTTTGGCATATTTGCATATGGTTTGTTTATGCAGGAGAAATCTCTATACTTAATATGGTATGACTTTACCCACGGTACTCATTACTTTAGTGGTAGTGTTGTCGTGGTATTGGCTTTAAGAGTTTTGCTTGTGGGTTTATCACTGGCTCTGCTCTATCTCCTAAAAAGGCCCACTAAATATAGTCTCTGGTCTTTTCCATTTGTCATTTTGCCTTACATGGGTAGTGCAATATTTATCATTTCTGCTACTCTTGATTACTTCCAGATAGATTTTCAGTCGTATCCGGAGTTTGTCATCACGGGCTTGGCCTTTTATCTCCTTGCCGAGCACTCTCACATGGTATTTTCCTGCTGTTTTCCCGAAGATGCGGCTTATCATGTCGTTGTTGCAGGTGTGATATTTCTACTTGCTATATGTTTAACTGGTGTTGTGTGGTTTAGATGGAGGTATTCACTGCCATTTATATTGGGTATTATTACATCTGTTATGTCTCTTATTGCACTGTATGGTGCCTATAAATATGGATATTTCCGGCCCAATTATCTGTGGCATGTATTCTTTATATGGGGACTGTTTGTCTTGTCTATTCAGTGGCACTACTGGAAGAGACTGCCTATATGCTCTGTTGTGGCTGTTTTATCGTTGCTGTTATTTGAAATGGGTTTGTTTCCCGAAGGTGGCGGTATTGTATTTGTCGGTATATTGCTTCTTCTGGGTTATATAAATCCTTATCTGTTTGAAAAACAGCCTTCTGTGTCTTATGCAACAACTTAAGTATGTCCAATGCGGTATACTATCTATGAAAATACCTTTAAAGGGGGGATATGTGGTGGAGGAAAAGCTGAAATGGATGGAAGAAGAGCTTGAGCGTCTCAAAGAAGAGGGAAGGTATGTTACCATACGCACCCTTGAGAGCCCACAGGGGGCATGGATTGTTGTTGATGGTAAGAAGGTTCTCAACCTATGTTCCAACAACTACCTTGGCTTTGCCAATGACCCAAGGCTGAAGGAGAATGCCAAGAAGTATATTGATGAGTGGGGTGTGGGCCCCGGTGCCGTGCGTACTATTGCCGGTACTATGAAGATACATGTAGAGCTTGAGAAGAAGCTAGCAGAGTTTAAGCGTGTCGATGCTGCCATACTGTTCCAGACAGGTTTCAATGCCAACCTTGGTGTTATTCCATCTGTTGTTGGTAAAGAAGATGTTATTTTCTCTGATAGGCTGAATCACGCATCTATCATTGACGGTGCAAGGTTGTCTAAGGCTAAGATTGTTGTCTATGAGCATATTGATCCCGATGATCTGTATAAAAAGATGAAGGAATATGCTCCAGAGTATAAGGGCAAGAGGATGCTTGTTGTCACCGATGGTGTGTTCTCTATGGATGGAGACATTGCACCACTTGACAAACTGTATGAGATAGCCAACGAGTTTAGTGCCATTATGATGGTAGACGATGCCCATGGTGAAGGTGTACTTGGTGAGGCAGGAAGAGGTATTGTTGACCACTTTGGTCTACACGGCAAAGTAGATATTGAGGTGGGTACCCTCTCCAAGGCATTTGGTATCATTGGCGGATTTGCAGCCGGTAAGCAGATTATCATAGACTACCTCAAGCAGAAGGCAAGACCATTCCTGTTCTCCTCTGCTCCAACTCCCGCAGATGTGGGTGCTGCCATGGCAGCTGTTGATGTGCTGATGGAGAGCGGAGAGCTTGTTGAAAGACTGTGGGACAATGCCAAGTACTTCAAAGAGAAGATGAAGGCTCTTGGCTTTGACACAGGTATCAGCCAGACACCTATTACCCCTGTAATACTCGGTGAGGAAAAACTGGCACAGGAGTTTTCTAAGAGGCTCTTTGAAGAGGATATCTTTGCACAGGCTATTGTCTATCCAACAGTGCCCCTTGGAACAGCCCGTATCAGGGTTATGATTTCTGCAGCCCACTCTAAAGAAGACCTTGACTTTGCAGTAGAGAAGTTTGCCAAGGTTGGCCGTGAGCTGGGGGTTATTAAATAGTGGCAAACGAAAGCCGTGAATTATTGTGGCTACTGGAGTCGGGAGGCTTTACAGGCTCTCCCGACTCTTTGATAATGGAAGCTTTAAAACAAAAGCCCCATGTTGTAAAGTTTGGAGATGACAGTCCATATACATGGAATGCACTACCTGTAACCGGTGCACGACCTGCCCCTATATACTTTTATGTGCTTAGAGAAGATCCCATAGCCCTTGTGGTACCCAGACAGGGTGAAGATATACTCTATATGCTTCCCGCATTTACCAAGGTGTGGAATGTATACAGACCTCAAAGACTTGATGTCACATGGGACGAAGCTACCAAGTCTTTTCTTGGCACTTTGGTACTTAGCGAGCCTGCTGTTTCTATTAAGGTAGATGTTCTGACACCATACCATGTGCATCCCAGCTCTATACCCGTGCTGAGTATAGTGACAGCAGAGGTAGATGTTTTGCCACCTGTGAATAAAGAGCTTGAAGAGAAGTTTAGGAAGGCAGAGAAAGATGGGAGTGCCAGTGCGATGTTTGCTAATCTTATTAAGACATATAAGCCTGAGGAGTTTATAGATAAATATATAGAGTACACAGGCTGGCGCAATCAATATGTTTTTATAGGTCATGTAGAAAGGGTGAAAGAGGACATTAACCCATTTACGGGGAGTAAATACCTTCATGCTTCTGTTGATATAGGACCCCTTACCTTAGACATGATGATATCTCCCCGATGGGGGGTAAAAGAAGGAGACCGTGTTAAAGGTATAGGCCTCTTGGAGATGTGGCTGGAACTGTAAGGGGTTTACTTCGTTATCTTCTTGGTATAAATCTTTCTCCCTGCTGTTTATAACTGCTGCTTAATCTCATATTGGTGGATTCTCAAATTACTTGTGTTATAGTAAAAGTTTTGTTATACTAATGTAAGATGTGTGAAGTGTGATGGTTTACCCATGGGGGTATGTATATGAATAAAAAGTTGTGGGGTGTTATTCTCAGTTTAGTAGTATTTGCCTTGTCTATTTTTCTCTTTGGGGGTTTTACTGTTTCTGCAAGGCATGTAAAATCTTCTATTGGAGGACATATGTGGATTGTATATGTAAGTGGAAAAATGGCAGCCTTTCACGATGGGACCCCAGATAGTGTCACTATTGATGGTAAGCGATATGAAGGATGGCATTATGACACCCCATATGGCACCCTTTATGATATGTATTTTTACAGTGAAGATAACAAAACTACAGGTAATCTGATGATACTATTGGGTGATGTTACATATTCCTATGTGTGGAATATCTATCAATTCGATGAAGACAAACATTCTTATGTCCCCATTTTTTCTGATAGTTATGGCAATGGTGTATATAAGGCAATGAGTTATTTGGCATCGGCGAATATGTATGCTTCCCAGTCAACTTCACAGGTTTCTCTTGGAGGAAATTATAAGCTTCTGACAAATAGTCAAGGTCATTTTCTCAGCCCCCATGGGTATAGTGCAGATGATGTGTACGGACCTATTAAGAAATACTCTGTTGTGTTTCCTTATATAAATGCAAGTATTAGTTCATGTAAAGGCGAGAAGAATATTGGTTTTAGCGGTGGAATAAAGGTTTTGCCACTGGTAAATATAAGAAGCTCTCAAGAAGAGTATAAAGTTGTGGGTATTGGGCTATTTATCAGAGATGATATGACCCAGGCGTTAATGTCTGAATATGCCTCTGCATATGGTGTCTCATATCTTTCTCCTCAGCTGGTGGGTTTTAGTAGTATGAATCTTCACTTTGGCATATATAAAGATACATTGCTTGACTTCACAGGATGGGTCAAAGCTGGAGATAGTGAAAGGTTTATAAATCCCTCTCATTTTCGGTGGATTAGTGCTTTTTCTGGCGCTGAAGATGACGGGAAGATATCTGGTAGTGCTACGGTTTATAACCTTAGGAAAGAAAAAAGCTATGTTTACTGGCAGGCTGAAGACTCTACCGGTGAAATGCAGCTGCAAACTTATGGTTTGTTACCGATATTGTTATCGCACAGTGGAAATATAGATGAGTCCCTTTGGTATAACTTGAACTACATTCCCGATACATCATTTGTTCCCATTTATGCTACATACGATATGGGAGCAGAGAAAAACCATGTGGCCCAGATACATGGCACCGTATGGTTGCATGTGGCATCTAAAATTTATTGGCAAGGTAGTGGCATTTATTGGCAAGGTAGTGGCCACTCGGCATGTACTGCAGTTATTAGTGCACCAATATATGTCAATATGAGATTTAGGGTGGTAGACTAAGATGTGTTATCCATGGATGGGAAAGCCACATACTCTGGTTGCCATGCTAATCATTGTGCTACTTGTAAAAAGGTGGTATAAACACATTCCTTGGTATGTTATGGGAATATTGGCATTTACTATCGACCTCGTTTTTCGTCATCTATTTCCCATCTGGGGTATATGCCAAATGACCTATGTGTTTTTCTTTCCATGGCTATCGCTTATGTTTGCCCTTGCCATGTGGCTGAGCGTGTTTTGGCTGATAGAAACACTTAGATACTATGTCATCTTGCCCTATGTCTTAACAGTGTCTGCCGTTTATTTCTTTACAGGTATGTGGTTTTCGCATGCCATTTATGGGGTAGTTACAACTGTGTTTGTCAGTCTTACATTGGCAGGGCTGGCCCAGGTAATGTCAAAGTAAAAAGGGGGAGCATCGCTCCCCCTCTATTTCTCTTCTTCCTCTGCCATACCAACAGCCTTTTTCAGAGCCTCTATTTCTTCTTCTGTGAGTTCTCGCCACTGGCCGGGTTCAAGCTCTTCATCAAGGGTCAGTGGCCCATATCTCAGCCTTTTGAGATAAGAAACTCTGCTTCCGCAGGCACCTATAATGCGTTTTACCTCGTGGTATTTGCCCTCTGTCAGTATCATATGCAGTTTGGCACCATCTTCTTCGTTTTCTATGATGTCATAGTCTTTGACCTTCATGAGTGTGCCACTTTTTTCCAGCACAAGGCCCTCTTCTTTGGCCTGCCTTAGCATATCTTCATTGATTTTCCCTTCAGTTTCTACATAGTATTCTCTCTCCACCCTATATTTAGGAGATATAAGCCTATGGCCCAAGATGCCGTCTGTTGTAATGATCAGTAGGCCTTCGGTATTTTTATCTAATCTGCCTACAGGAAACATCTTATGTACCAGTGGATGGTCTATAAGGTCCATAACTGTGCCATGGAAATCATCTTCTGTGGCTGTAATGACACCTTGGGGCTTATTAAGCATAATATATACATGCTCTGTAGGCCAAGGTACAATTTCGCCCGATACCTCTACAACGTCTCCCTTTTGCAGTTTATATGAAGAGTCTCTGACAACTTTGCCATTAACTGTTACTGCCCCTTTACGTATGAGATTTTTCTTTACACCTTTTCTTGTGCCAAATCCAGACCATACAAGGTATTTATCTAGTCGCATACTGCCACCTCCTACTTATATATTACCTGTTTCATATGCGGAATATGGGAGTAGAATAAAATGGGTATAAAAGGAGGTGCTAAAGTTGAGTAAAAACAAAAAATTGCGTATGTGGATATATTTCACTCTGCTTGTTATTGCTCTCATGATTGTTGTTATTGCCGTTCATTTTTCCCGTGAAAGGGAGATTAATCCAAAACCAGGAAGTGGAACACAGTCTATTACTTCGTCTGGTTCTGTGGAGTCTAATAACTATCAGGCATATAAAACAGCTACTATTACTTTCTATATGCTAACGCTGAAAAATGGAGAAGATTTATCACTGGCTACTGTTACTCTAACTGCATCGCTTCCTGATACATCTACCGAAGCACTTATAAAGGTGGCTTTGGAGTATCTTGCCAATCCTCCTGTAAAGATTGATGGCATGTATCCTGTACTGCCCAGTGGTACAAAGGTAAAGAAAGTGGAAATTAAAGATGGTGTTGTGTATATAGACTTTTCTAAGGAAATTTTGTTTCCTAAATACCCCAGTGCCACCTCTGAAAGCCTAGCCCTGTGTGCTATTGCTGGTATACCAGCCCAGTTTGGCATAGATAGCACATATATCACCGTAGAGGGTAAATCCTCTGGCCCTATTGACGGTAAATATGTGGAGGATTTCTGGGGACATGTTGGGCTTAGTGACCAGCCATTGCATCCGTGTAAGTAATGTGTAACAATAACATACTTCCTCCTATCTAATAAGGTGAATACATAGAAAGGGGTGGGTGTGATGGGTAAGGTAGCATGGGCATTTGCAGGACAAGGTAGTCATATAGCACAGATAGGTAAGTATCTGCCAGAGGATATTAAGGCCTCTATAGAAAAGAGACTGGGTAAAGATTTTCTCTCTGTGCTTGAAAATGGTACAGAAGATGAAATAAAGAAGAGTATTTATGCTCAGGTAGGCATAATGGCATATACCTATGCGGCTGCCAGGCAGGCTATGAAAGAAGGACAAAGACCTGATGTGGTGCTTGGTCATTCCCTTGGTGAATATACAGCTGCTTTGGTAGGTGGACTAACAGATTTTGAGACCATGCTTGAAACAGTCTATCTCAGGGCAGAGTATATGGATAGGTATGCCCCAGAAGGCTTTATTCTTATTGTATTTAAGCCTCTTGAGCAGGTGAAGGCTATGCTTCCTATGGCTCCAGTAGACCTTTATCTGTCTAATATCAACGCGGAGAATCAGACACTGGTTGGTGGTGTTATAGAAGACTTTGAGAAGGCCTATGAGTTTTTCAAGGGCATGGGCTGGAAAGTAAGGAAACTTGATGCTGCCAGCATACCATTCCATACACCACTTATGGAACCAGTAAGACAGAAATTTGCAGAGGTTGTGGACCGTATACCCGGCGAGACGCTGGAGATACCACTGTATAGCAATGCACAGGATGAGTTTGTTGTTGGTCCTGTTAGGGTGAAATTGGGTCTTCTTGATGGTATACAGACTCCTGTAAATTGGGTGCGAGCTGTGAAGAGACTGAAGGAGTATGGTGTTGATACTATTGTTGAGTTTGCACCGAAACCGGTGCTTTCCAAATTGACAAAGCGTATAGATAGAAGTATGAAAACTGAGGTGTACGAGGTGAAGAGACTTGAAACTGAACTTGAATGACAAGCACATTGTTGTTATTGGTGCTTCTGGTGGCATAGGACTTGCCACAACTAAAGCCCTTCTTGAGGAGGGGGCTACCGTTCACGCAACATATCGCAGTGGACTAAAGGGACTTGCAGACATAGAAAGCGACAAACTCTTTACGTATCAAGTAGATGTCAGAGACAGACAGTCTCTAAAGGCATTTTTTGACTCGCTAAAAGAAGTTCATGGCATGGTTTATGCCTCAGGTATTACCAAAGATAACCTCCTTATGAGGTATAAAGAGGAGTACATAGACGATGTTGTAGATGTCAATCTGAAGGGTGCAATACTTGCCACGAAATATGCCATCTTGAAGATGAGGAGAGGTGGCGGTTCTATTGTGCTCTTGTCCTCTATTGTTGGTATCACTGGCAACATAGGGCAGTCTATATATGCTGCTACAAAGTCCGCAATGAGCGGATTTATTAAAAGTGTTGCCCTTGAGATGGGCAGAAAAAATATCCGTATTAATGCTGTTGCCCCGGGGTTTGTTGATACACCTATGACACAGGTATTGCCTGATGTTATTAAAGAAGAGTATATTAAGAGATGTCCTCTAAGACGTATAGCAACACCTGATGAAATTGCATCGGTGATAGGCTTTTTGCTATCAGAAAAAGCTTCCTATATTACAGGACAAACGATTGCCGTAGATGGCGGAGCATCACTGGGAATATAAAACATAAAGGGGGTTGATGAACATGACCAGAGAAGAAATCATGAACAAACTCACAGAGATTCTCAAAGACAGAGGCTTTGATACAGATGGTATTACAGAGGAGAGCAAGCTTGTCGATGACATTGGTCTTGACTCTCTCGACCTTGTAGACCTCACAATGGATATTGAAGATGCCTTTTCTATCCAGATACCAGATGAGGATCTTCCCAAACTGGATACTGTCGGTAAGGTTGTTGATTATATCTTAGAAAAGGTAGGTTGATAACCATGCGTGTTGTGGTTACCGGTATGGGGGCCGTGAGCCCTCTTGGTATTGGTGTAGCCAAATTTAAAGAAGGAATTTTTAGTGGTGCCAATGGTATAGATACCATTCCCGAGCTTGTGGAGTGGGGCCTGCCTGTAACATTTGGTGGTAAAGTATGGGATTATAAAGATGAAGATTTCTTCGATAGGAAGGAGTCTCGCCGTCTTGATAGATTTTCCAAGCTTGCCATTGTTGCCGCTGAAGAGGCTTGGAAAGATGCAGATATTAAAGACTATGATCCGTACAGGGTTTCAACCATTATTGCCACAGGCATGGGAGGTCTTGATACACTGGAAAAAAACAAAGAGATTCTATTGAAGAAGGGGCCTCGTTATGTATCTGCCCTTTCTGTACCTATGCTGATACCTAACATGGCAGGTGCCAATATAGCGCTGAGACTCGGTTTAAAGGGACAATCGTTTACACCAGTTACAGCCTGTGCCTCTTCACTTGATGCCATAGGTCTTGCCTATAGGCTACTGAAGGCTGGTACAGCCGATGTAGCAGTTGTGGGAGGAACAGAGGCAGGATTGACACCTTTGGGTGTTTCCGGTTTTGCATCTGCAAGGGCATTGTCTCGTAGAAACGATGATCCCAAGCATGCCTCCAGACCGTTTGACAAAGACCACGATGGTTTTGTTATGGCTGAGGGTGCAGCGGTGCTTGTTATAGAAACTTTGGAACATGCCATGAAGCGTGGGGCCAAGATATATGCAGAGATAGTGGGCTATGGTGCTACATCTGATGCATATCACATCACAGCACCTAATCCTGAGGCAGACACCCAGGCTAAAGCCATAGAGCTTGCCATGGAGGAGGCGGGTATCCAGCCCGAAGATATAGACTATGTCAATGCACACGGTACATCTACACCTGCCAATGACACGACAGAGACCAAGGTGCTGAAGAAGGCTTTAGGTGAGTATGCTTACAAGGTGCATATATCCTCTACTAAGTCTATGACAGGACACCTTCTTGGCGGTGCCGGTGCTATTGAGGCTATAGCCACAATACTTGCCATCAATGAGGACATGGTACCACCAACCATTAACTTTGAAGAACCAGATCCAGAATGCGATCTCAACTATACACCGAATGAGGCTGTGAAAAAAGATATTAGATATGCACTGAAGGAGTCATTTGGATTTGGTGGGCACAATAGTGCTGTTATCTTTAAGAGGTGGGAAGAGTGAATGAAAAAGACCTTATCAAACGGGCTAAAAAAGGCGATGTAGAGGCATTTGAGAAGCTGTTTGCCCGATTTGAAAGGGATATATATACATTGGCATATCGCTTTGTAGGAAACAAAGAAGATGCCGAAGATGTGCTGCAAAATGTTGCCCTCAAGATGTGGGAGCATTTAAAAGGTTTCAAAGGCAAATCGTCCCTGTGGACATGGCTCTATCGCATTACCGTTAATGAATCTATGCGTATGCTGAGGCATAGGAAAAGCACATATAGCCTGCCGAGGTATCTTAGCACACCGTCTCCCGATATACATCTGGAGATAGAAGACCTGCTTATGAGGTTGCCAGATAGGGAGAGGGCTGTCATACTGCTAAGAGATGTCTATAACTACACGTTTGAAGAGATAGCCGATATGATAGGCACTTCACCCGGTAATGTGAGGGTCATTCTTCACAGGGCAAGAAAACATCTGAAAGCCATGTGGGTAAGGGGGAAAAAGGCATGAAGATGGCAGAGTTTATCAGGGGAGAATTGACTCCTGAAGAAGAGATGCGTATTGAGAAACTTATCGCCACAGACCCTAAAGCAAGGGCGGAATATGAGGAGTGGCAAGAGTTCTTTGGTAGCTTGGCTCTTCTTTCGCGGTATACTCATAAGCCCAAGAGCAGGCAGTGGAGAGAAGCTGTTAGAATAAAAGAAGAAGAAGAGCGATATAGAAAGAAAAAACTTATTACAGGTATTGGTATCATAACAGGTGTTATAGGAGGTGCTGCAACGGCTGCAGCCATTACATATCTTGCAATAAGGAGGAAATGATACATGAAGCAGATACCCTTACCACACAAGTGGCCCATGCTGTTTGTTGATGACTATGAGCTAACAGAAGATGGAATAATAGGATACTACACTGTAGATGAAAAGCTGCCGATATTTGAGGGTCATTTTCCCGGTAATCCCATTATGCCGGGGGTGCTCCTTGTTGAAATGATAGCTCAGGTTGGTGGAATTCTTGTATATCATCTAATGGATAAAGAGTTTCATAATCCCGTTACACTTCTTACAGATGTAAAGAATGCACGTTTTAAAGAGATTGTCAGACCTGGTGATCGGCTGCAGATAAATGCAAAGGCGACACCACTAAAAGCAGGTCTTTATACTATAGATGGACAGGTAGAAAAAGATGGTAAAGTATGTGCAAAGGCTACAGTTAGGGTACTTGTGAGGGAGGGAGAGTAGGTGGATATCTGCGACCTATTGGGTATAGAATACCCTATATTTCAGGGTGGTATGGCTCATGTGGCAAAGGCTCCACTTGTGGCAGCTGTGTCAGAAGCGGGGGGGCTTGGCATAATAGGTGGCGCCGGTATGAAGCCTGAGGAGCTGAGAGAAGAGATTAGAAAGGTGAAGAGACTGACTTCTAAACCTTTCGGTGTCAATCTCATGCTTCTTATGGGCTATATAGAGGATCAGATAAAAGTGGTGATAGAAGAGGGGGTTCCTGTTGTCACCACGGGGGCTGGTTCCCCGGCGCCATTCCTTAAAGAGCTTAAGGAACATGGTGTAAAGGTTTTTCCCCTTGTCGGTTCAGCCTCTCTGGCTGTTCGTATGGAGCGTATGGGGGTAGATGGTGTTGTTGTTGAAGGCAAAGAGTCAGGAGGACATATAGGCCATGTGTCAACTCTTCCGCTTCTAACGGCTACCCTGCAGAAGATAAAGAAGGTACCTGTTATCGTTGCCGGTGGTATTGGTGTGCCCGAGGCTGCCCAAGCTATGAAGGTGCTTGGTGCTGCTGGTATCCAAATGGGTACACGCTTTGTTGCCTCTGAGGAGGCACCTGTCAGTGATACATATAGGGAAATTGTACTTAAGGCAAATGAACGTTCTACTGTAGAGGTAGGTTATCGGTTTAGACATGGTATGCGACTCTATAAAAATGCTCTTGCCCGCAAACTACTAGATGCTGAGATGAAAGGTGACGAAAAGCTTTTTGAGCAGCTTGCCCGTGGCACACTCCGCAGAGCCGTAGAGGATGGGGATCCTGACGGTGGGATGTATATGATAGGGCAGTCGGCAGGTAGTATATGGGATATAAAGCCCGTGGCCGAGATTATAAAAGATTTTGCAAAGGTGTTAAAATAACATTTGGAGGTGGTGGTCATGGGGCTAATGGACAACATCAAGAAAACCGCTGAAACAGCAGGTCAGAAAATGAAAGTACTTGCAGATATAGCAAAACTTACAGCGGAGAAAAAGAGGGTGCTTACCCTTATGAAAAAGACATATGAAGATGCCGGTGAAACCATTATGTCTTTATATAGAGATAAGCGTGATGCCCACGCACTGGAACCTGTGCTTGACGACTTTCTTGAAAGAATTTTGAAACTGGAGCAGGAACTGAGGGATATAGAAACCCAGATTGCCGCTAAACGTCGTGAGGCGGTTGAAGCGGGTGTAGATGAAACAGAGATAAAAAAGGCTGAAGAGGTGGAATAATATTTTTTCAGTAATAAGAAGGGGCGGGTATATGCCCGCCCCTTTTCTCTTGTCCTGATTTTTCGGACACATTGTCCGAGATTAGGGGACAAAGTGCTATCTGCTGTATACGGCTATAGCTTCACCCCATGCAAGAATATGCCCTTTCATGGCTTTTTCAAGCATCTGTTTGGTAACATTGCCCGATAAGTTTAATGTGCTGTCAAGGGCGTATATCTTAATGTGATAGTGATGGTCCCCATGGCCCCTTGGTGGACAAGGTCCTCCATAGCCTATCTTATGAAAATCATTGATGCCCTGCGTGAAAGATATACCATCTTTTACGGCATTTCTTGTCTTGGGCACTGCCTCGGGTATGGTAGATGTTGGTGTGATGTTCCATGCTACCCAGTGTACCCATGTGCCTACCGGGGCATCTGGGTCATCCATAATAATAGCCAGTGCCTTTGTGCCTCCCGGTATATTCCCAACATGTATCTTGGGAGATATATCTGCCCCATCGCATGTATACTGACGGGGAAACCTCTGAAAATCAAGTGATACACTCAGCGTTTTCATATTATCCACCCCCTGCGAACATGCAGATAATGAAATAAACATGACAATGAAAATGACCCAGAAAAGCTTTTTCATAACCCCCACCTCTATAAGTATTGTATTACAAAGGTTTTCATGAAGGTTTTTATGTTGTCCCACTTTTTGAAACGCTTTGTCCCGATATGTGGGACAAAAAATAAAAAGGGGCCCATCTGGACCCCTTTCCTGAAGATGATGAGATAACTATATTTACACTTGCGATGCAGCTTTTCTTAGTCTTCTAACGACGGTGTCTTTGGGCATAGCCTCAAGCATATGGAACAAAGAAGGGCCAACGGTCTTTCCAGATACGGCTATTCTGACAATAGGGAAGAACTTTCTTGGCTTAAACTCTTTTTTGGCTGCCACATCTCTCATAGCCTGCTCGATGTTTTCTGCATTCCACTGGGGCAGTGCCTCAAATGCATCGGCAAGGTCTGCCAGCGCTGGCACCATATCTTTTCCCTTTTCCCACTGCTTCTGAGCTTTTTCATCCCACTGGAAGTCATCTGTGAAGAAGAAATCTCCCTTGTCAACAAAGTCAAGAAGGGTATATGCCCTTTCCCTGAGAAGCTCAAGCACAACTTCCCAGTTGTCGGGCCACTGATAGCCTTTTTCCTCCATAAATGGCTCAAGTTCCTTTTTCAGTTCTTCAAGAGACAGTCTCTTGAGATGTTCCCTGTTGATGTGTCTTAGTTTGTCGTGGTCGAACACAGCAGGGTGGGATGTAATCTTATTTATATCAAAAAGCTGTATAAGTTCTTCGGGCTCATAAACCTCTCTGTTCTCCTCGTAGGAAGCACCAAGGAGTGCCAAGAAGTTAAACATGGCCTTGGCAAGGTAGCCCTGCTTCTTATACTCCTCTACAGATACTGCACCATGTCTCTTAGAGAGCTTTGTCTTGTCTTCACCAAGAATCATGGGTATGTGTGCAAACTTAGGCACATCCCAACCCAGTATCTCGTAAAGGATAATCTGCTTTGGTGTATTGGAGATATGGTCTTCTCCACGCATAACGAGGGTGACACCCATGTCGTGGTCATCTACAACGACGGCAAAGTTGTATGTTGGTGTTCCATCAGAACGTACAATGATAAAGTCATCAAGCTCAGATATCTTGATGGATATATCACCTTTGACGAGGTCATGCCACTTGATTTCTCTGTCAGGATTTTCATCGGGTAGTTTAATACGGATGGCAGGTTTTCTACCCTCAGCCCTCAGTTTCTCCTTTTCCTCTTCAGACAGATATAGGCATCGACGGTCATATTTGTAGGGTTTACCCTGTTTCTGTGCCTCTTTTCTGCGAGCCTCAAGCTCCTCAGGTGTGCAGAAACACTCATAGGCAAGTCCATTATCAAGAAGGTACCCCACAACTTCTCTATACCTTTCCATGCGCTTAGACTGGTAATATGGCCCCTCATCCCAGTGAAGACCTAGCCATTTCATAGACCTGAGAATCTGTTCAGAGTACTCAGGTTTCGACCTCTCTGGATCTGTGTCTTCTATTCTTAAAATGAATGTGCCTCCCACCTTTTTGGCATACAGATAGTTAAATAGTGCCGTTCTGGCACCTCCAACATGTAAGTATCCTGTGGGAGATGGTGCAAATCTTAACCTCTCCACTTCAATCCCTCCTTATAGATTTTTCTTTATCACTATTATAATGGTTGTAGAGGTGATGGCGGTGAAAGATGATAGACTTTATCGCACATATATGCTTCTCTTGTGGGAAGTGTTGGAAGATAAGCTTGGCAAGAAACAGGCTGATCTTATAATGGGTAAGATATACAATAAGTTTACCGCTGCAGGAAAGAAAGATATTAAGTCTGTTGCATATGCCATTTTAAAAGAAGAGCTAGGCGATGAGGGTATTGCCATAATAGATGAAGTTGATAGAGAATTTGAGCAGATAAAGAGAAAAATAGCATCTGTGCAGAAGACAGGACTTGCCATCACCGTTGCCCTGATATTCCTCGTGGGTTTTTCTGTGGCTGTGAAGGCGCTGAATTTTCTCACAATACCACTTATTGTAGTGCTTCTCTTCTTGCCTGTCATTCTCATGTTATATACGCAGAATGCTTTGTCGGCAGTTTTTGTTAGGAGGAAACATAAGGAGTGAAGTATGTAACCTGTCCTCGCAACTGCTTCGATGGATGCCAGTTTGTGTATAGAGACGATGTACTTGTTCCCCGTAGGGACCATCCCGGTACCGATGGTATTACATGTCCGAAATCTCAGTTTCTTCTGAACACCGCAAAGCACAAAGATAGAATTACAATGCCTCTCTTCAAAACGGGAGATGGCTGGGGGGCAGTGTCTCTTGATGAGGCACTGAATATAGTGACAAGACAGATAGAGAGACATACCCGCACCATACGCATAGACTATTCTGGCAATATGATGCTCCTGTCTCGTCGTTTTCATCATAGGCTTTTTCATGTTCTTGGTGCTCCAGATATAAGATGGGATATATGTGCCGAGGCAGGGTCTGAGGGCCTTAGACAGTCGTGGGAAATAGGCTATGGTATGGATATTGGTGACATGAAAGGTTCAGACCTCGTTATTATCTGGGGGGCCAATGTAGAACAGACATCGATTCATGCATTTACATATGCTTTGCAGACAAAACGGGCAGGGGGCAAGGTATTTGTTGTAGATGTGCTCCACAATGAAACGGCAAAGCACTTTGAACTTGTCAGGATAAACCCCGGTGGAGATGTAGCACTGGCTCTTCAGATAATGCTTGTGCTGAAAGATGAGGGCTATCATGTACCTGTAGATATTCCCCTTTCTATAGACGAGCTTGAGAGTATATCAGGTTTAGGATATGACGATGTCAGAAAGCTGGCTCATGCTATGAAAAATGCCAAGAAGCCGTTTATCTTTATGGGATATGGTTTCCAGAGGAGAGAAGGCGGAGGTATGGCTGTTAGACTCATATCTCTCCTTCCATATATTACTCATAGAAAGCCACTCTTTTACTACGATAGGCCGGCTTACGGTATAGACACAGACTATGTCAGTGGAAGACACCTTGCTACTGGTGAGGTGTTTAGTCTCACCCAGATGGCAGAGCATATAAAGGATATGGAAGATACTGTATTTGTTGTCATGAATGCCAATCCTGTGAACACCTTGCCTAAAGGTCATGTTATAGCCGATGTGTTGGAAAGACCTTCTAACTTCACCGTCGTTCATGAGCTGTTTATGACAGATACGGCACGGTATGCCGACCTTATTATTCCCGCTGCTGCATCTGTAGAGTATGAAGATGTCATGATATCCTATGGCCACAGGTATGTGGGGCTGAACAGCAGAATATACACTCCTCCAGAGCATGCCATAAACAATATGGATTTTGCAAGAGAGATTGCACATAGGTTAGGACTTACTCAGCCAGAGCTGTATGAAGAAGACTGGCATGTTATAGAGCATGTTCTTGGGAAAGCCGGTGTTGATATAAATATGCTTATGGAAATAGGTTATGCACCTCTACCAGATATCCATACACGAAAAGAGCCCATTTCCCCACAGTGGCAGGAGATAGAAAAGTACATAGGGCCTCATATAGAAAAGGAAAAGTTCATGCTTCTAACACCGTCGTATAAGTACCGTATCCACTCCCAGTATTGGGTGTTTAGGCAGACAGAAGACGAAGTACTTATCTCTCCCGATGATGCAGAGGCCATGGGCATTGAAGATGGGGACAAGGTCTTGCTGAAAAACCAAAGCGGGCAGATGGTGGCCACTGCCCGCATATCAGATGATGTTGTACCCGGTGTACTGAGGATGTTTCATGGGAGCTGGGGAAGTCAACTGGCTTCCCTCATCAACATAGAGCTTTCCGATATGGGACCAAACTCTAAGGTGTCTGATACATTTGTGTCTATAGAGAAACTATATTAGTAGGCGTCTTCATATTTTACCTTTACCTTGCTAAATAGGGGATCTAAATCCGTGATGTAAGGTTTGCCCGGTTCTTTGATGTAAGTTTTTCCTTTCTCAAGTTTCTTTTCTATCTTAGAGAGGACTTCATATCCATTAAAGCTGGGCAAATTGAAAAGGTCGTATGTTAGCTCATATGTGACTTTTTTCCAGCCCCCACTGGTCTGGAAGAGCATCTGAAGTGTATCTGTGATAAGGATATTATGAAAACCTATGTGGCTAAGGTCGGGACCCGGTATATCAAGCAGAGACTTGAGATAGTCTATATTTATCCTTTCTTTCTTGGTTGTCCACTGGTTTTCTTTGAGGGGCCCATCTCCGGTCAATGTGATTTTTCTCTTCGGTGTTTTTAGGTGCAGGTCTATATACTCTTCGGGGTTGTCTATGCCAAACTTTTCCTTGAGCATCTGTAGAGCCTCAATGACTTCTTCAATCTGGGCTTTGGAGGAGAAACTTGTCTCACTACCTTTGTTTATTGACTGGCTACGTTTGTATTCGTGTAGTGTGCCTTGCCAGCCATCAGAATATACGACCTTGTTCTTCGCACTTCCTATCATGCTCTTGGCAATGCCAAACAAGACAAGCACTACAAAGATGATAATACCAATTGTGAGTTCGTTCATAATATCACCTCCAAACATTGGTATGTTAATTATAAAAAATAGGGGGCCTTATAGCCCCCTGCAGAGAGGTGTATATTGATGGGAAGTGTGCCACTAGGAGTCTTAAAATACACCGCCAAGATACATGAAGTAGAGAACAAATATGATGGCAAGAACATACATCAGTGGATGAACATCTTTGCCTTTACCAGATAACAGCTTTATAAGTGTATATGTGATAAAACCTACACCGATTCCATCGGCAATGGAATATGTAAGGGGTATTGTTACAAGTACCAAGAATGCTGGAATAGCCTCAGATGGATCTGAAAAATCTACTTCGAAGAATGTACTCATCATGAAATATCCTACAAGGACGAGCACTGGTGCTGTAACAAAGTCTTTTATAACGGCAACAAGTGGAGAGATGAATAGTCCAACCAATAAGAACAGTATACCTGTAGTAACAGCTGTTAGGCCAGTGCGGCCACCTTCCTCAATACCTGAGGCGCTCTCAATATATGTGGTGACAGTGGAGGTTCCCAGTAGTGCACCTACAGTGGTACCCACGGCGTCTGTAAGAAGCACCTTATCTATATCGGGTATCTTACCATCTTCTGTTAGGTAACCGGCTTTGGCACTGAGACCGGTGACGGTGCCCAGTGTGTCAAAGAAGTCTACCATGAAGAACGAGAATATGACACCAAGCGCACCGGCATTCATAAGACCGTGGAAATCTAGTTTTAAAAATGTATAGTCGAGAGTTGGAAGAGAGAACAGTTTGCTTGGTATATCAATGAGGCCAAATACCATGCCTATAATGGTATTAACAATAATGGTTATAAGTAGAGCACCGGGTACCTTTAGTTTAATAAGAACGCTGGCAAGTATAAGGCCAAACACGGCTATTAAGAATTCAGGTTTGGCCAGTGCAGATTTTCCAAGTGACACCATTGTTGCCTGATCTGGTGCAATGAAACCCATATGCTGTAAGCCTATAAATGTTAGGAAGATGCCTATACCAGCGCCTATAGCATGTTTTAGTGAGTTTGGTATAGAATGGGCAACGGCACTTCTAACACTGGTAAGACTAAGCACTATAAATATTAAACCTTCTACGAAGACTGCAGCAAGTGCTACCTGCCACCCATACTGTGGGGCAACTGTAAACGCAAAGTAGGCATTTAGTCCCATGCCCGCAGCCAGTGCAAATGGTTTGTTGGCATAAATACCCATGAGAATAGTGGCAAATCCTGCTGATAGAGCAGTAGCCGTTAAGATGGAAGGAATAGCTGCTTTACCCATGGCGGCCGATAGCATACCGGGATTAACGACGAGAATGTAGGCCATTGTCATGAATGTCGTGATACCGGCTAGAATCTCACGTCTTACTGTGGAGCCATGCTCTTCAACTTTAAAAAAACGAGAAATAGCTTCCATTTGTATCCCCCCTGTTCCCCCGCTTGTTTTGTTAATAATCTAAATACACCTTTATGCTATCAAAGAGAAAAATGCTCGTCAATAGAGGTTTCTTAACATTAGGGAATTTCTACATGTGCCTTTCCTGCATAATATACATGGCCATCATGGTAACTGATTTTTACTGCTATAGGCTTTACACCTGCTTTTACCGCCTCTTTGAGATTCTTGCAAAAAATTGCATCTTCCTTACAATTGGGTTTGACTGTTTCTATATCTTGATGGCATACAAGAAATGTTAAAAAAGATGGTGTGTGCTGGGCAAGGAGTTTGACATGATCAGCCCCTCTTTTTGTTGGAGCATCTGGAAAAAGGCAAGTTTTTCCTTCAAATAGTGTACAACCTTTAACTTCCATGAGTGCCTGATAATCTTTAAATGTTAGTAAAAAGTCAATACGATGGCTACCCACCCTGTATTCTGCCCTGAAGTCTTTTATCTCTCGAAATTCATCTACAAGCTTTTGTCTCAGTATAGCTTCTATAATACGTCTATGCATGCCAGAGTTTAGAAGTATCCATCCATATCCATCTCTGTGTATGGCAATAACTTTAAAGTCGGTTTTGGGAGATTTGTGTGGAATAAGCATGATAGGTTTTCCCGGAATAAGTAGTTCTCCTAATCTGCCTGAATCGTGTAGATGAGCATGATATCTTTTACCATTTACTTCTACCTCTGCTACGAATCTGTTTATCCTTTTAATAAACGTACCTTGGGTATGGTTTTTTCCTATGTCTGCATTGAGCTTTATCACGAATAAAATCCCTCCCCTTGTGTTAAAATTATAGTTGAAACGGTGTATATTGTGGTTGCCATATAGCAAAGAAAGGGGGTAGGTGCCATGATATTTGATAACGAAGTACTTTACGATGACGGTCAGCATAAGTTTATTATGCTTGGCACCGATATTGGCGGATCGGAGGGTATTCCTGTAAACCAGTTTCTTATCATAGATGGTAGTGAGGCTTTTCTACTTGACCCAGGAGGTGCCCATGTGTTTGCCACTGTTCTTGCCAATGTCTCTGAGGTTATAGACCCAACAAGGCTGACTGGTCTTTTCTACAGCCACCAAGATCCAGATGTTACATCTGGTATCATGATGTGGCTTAATGTATCTGAGCGTGCAAAGGTATATGTTTCTGAATTGTGGACAAGATTTTTACCACATTTTGGAGTATATGATGAAAAACGAATTGTTGGTATACCAGATAAAGGTATGGAAATTAGGTTCTCTTCAGGAAATGTTCTGAAGGTTATTCCAGCCCATTATCTCCACTCACCGGGTGAGTTCACACTTTATGATCCTGTTGCCAAAGTATTATTTAGCTCAGATATTGGTGCTTCTGTGTTGCCACCAGGTACAAAGTCTCGTAAAGTAGAAGATTTTGAGTGGCATCTTAAGAATGCCATTGTAGAGGCATTTCACAAAAGATATATGGCATCCAATGCTGCATGTCGTAAGTGGGTTTCTATGGTAAAGGGGTTTGATATTGAGTGGATGGTTCCACAGCACGGTGCTATTTATCCAAGAGAAATGACAGAAAAGTTCCTCAGTTGGTTTGAAAATCTTAGATGTGGCTCTGACATCATAGATGAAGTATACGGAAGGTAGGTGAGCCACTATGCCAGGACAGGATATGGTAAACAATCTTATAAAGACCTTCTCCGACGCAATGTTTAAAGTGGAGGTTATGCACTCGTTTACCGCAAAATTTGACGAGGCTCTTGTTAGGCGTGGTGAGAAGATACAGGTTAAAGTGGCTCGTATGACAGATTTATTTTATGAAATACAAAATGATATAGCACGTCTGCAAGATGGCTTTGTTGAGAATACAGATAGACTTATTCATAACATAGAGGCCGTTGAAAAATTGGGTGAAGACCTTCTTGAGGAGATAAAACAGTATGGTACATCTCTTGAGGGTATTGCCGATGAGGTTGAATCTGTTGTAGACGATACCATGAAAGCCCTGGAGGGTTTTATGGAAATTACAGAGATGGTTGAAGATATACAGAAAATTGCCAAGAGAACAAAACTTCTTGCCCTTAATGCTGCTATTGAAGCAGCCCGTGCCGGTGAGGCAGGTAAGGGGTTTGCCGTGGTTGCCGATGAAATACAGAAGCTTGCCAAGCAAACTGCCGAGGTTAGTGAACGTATTTCCGCCAAAGTAGAGCATATGATGAGTGAAGTGAAAAAGTCTCTTGAGGGTGTAAAGAAAGTTGGTAGCATGTTTAAGCTATTTAGCAATGCTACCCAGAAGATGCTTGTCTTCCTTGAGGAGAATAAAAAGACCATGGCCGCCGTTATGGAGACAATGGAAGGTGCCACAAAAGATTTGCAGTCTATCGTTGCCAGTCTCAACGATGCTATTGAGGTTATGGAAGAGGTAAGAGAGGAAACTGAGGTTATAGAAAGGGTTATATCTTCAATAGCCAAGGCGCAGAATAAGATAGCTGAGCTTAAAGTCTGATATTGACTATTTTATAAGTGAAATAAAGGGGGCATATGCCCCCTTATTTTTATAAGGTTATCCCAGTGCTACATCGAGTATCATCATGATGACGAAGCCTATCATAAAGCCTATGGTGGGTATATCTGAACCTTCGCGTTGAGCTTCGGGAATAAGCTCTTCGATAACGACATATATCATGGCACCTGCGGCGAATGCCAATGCATAAGGGAGTAAACCTCTCATGTGTATAACCCAGTATGCACCTATAACACCGGCGATAATTTCTACGATACCAGATAGCTGACCCCACCAAAAGCTTTTCCATACAGATAACCCCTCTCTGCGTAGTGGCATCGATACTGCCATACCCTCAGGAAAGTTTTGTATACCAATTCCTATGGCAAGTGCCAGAGCACCGGCGAATGATGCGCCGGGTAAACCTGATCCCGCAGCTCCAAACCCCACACCAACGGCCAGACCCTCGGGAATGTTATGGAGTGTAATGGCGAGAATAAGGAGTGTTGTTCGTCTCCATGAAGTCTTTGGTCCTTCAGGGTTGTCTTCAAATGGATGTAGGTGTGGAAGAAACATGTCTATGATTCTTAGTGTGGCTCCTCCAAGTAAGAATCCTATTGCCGGTGGTATCCACGGGATGAGTCCCATATCCTTTGACATCTCTATCGATGGTGCGAGGAGTGACCAGAAGCTGGCAGCTACCATTACACCTCCGGCAAATCCCAACATCATATCGAGAAATTTTCTACTGGGGCTTTTAAAAAACAGAACAATACCGGCACCCAGCGCTGTCATAAACCATGTGTATAGGGTAGCAAGGAATGCCAAGAAAACAGGATTAAGTTCAGCGATATTCACTTTCGCATCACCTCTTTAAGTATTATAATGACTTTTAGAGATATAGCATGATGTAAGGAGATGATGTGTTATGACTACACAAGAACTTGAGGAGGAAGTTGCCCGCCTACGTAAAATTGCCATGGACTTTGAGAGCCTTGCTTCGTCTTATAAATTTAAATACTTTGAGGCCTCAAGGCTTCTTCAACAGACGCAAATTGCCCTTGATGGTTATGAGGCGGAAAACCGCATGTTAAAGAGGGAAATCCAGATGCTCAAAGCAAAGCTCGCAAAATACAAGGAGAAGTATGGAGACATTGACTGATTTTCGGGGGGCTATCGTCCCCCGATTTCTTTTAGTGTAGACAGTGTTTTATCCCACATGCTGTCACTCAGGATAATTCCTATATGATCCCCCTCAAATGGCCCTAAAGGTGTAAAGTGCATAGGTTCTTCGAGATATTTTACAGGTAGTTGACTGCTCAGAGGAGTGGCACCATCTGATTCTGGCCATCTGTTAACTTTAAGGAGCTTGCCGATATCTGTAATGAGCCTGTGACAGAGAAATAGCCCTATACGGGTTGCCATAGGATTGTACCTGTATTTTTCAATAAGTACCTTCAATGCTTCCACTTTGTGGTGTCTTGGTATGACCGATGACGAGAACATATAGTTTGTATATCCATCATTGGTATTGAGTTTGTAGAGGGTTTCAGATACCATTGTGGAAAATCTATCAAAATGCTCTCCATGATCCCATCTTAGTGCTAAGTATCCCGGTGCCATTATTGCCCCTGTCATATATGTAAGTATCAGTGCTTGCTTTAAGTCTTTAATGAGTGTTGCAGTTTCCTTTGTGTTTCCCGATATATTACCTGCATATTCCCAAAACTCAGATGGTGCGAATGATAGCGATACAAGGGGAGTGCCCCTGTGAGGTGTATTGATGGTTAGCACGGGGGGATTGAGATATCTAATGAATCTATCATGGTTTATTGCATACCTTATCACAAGCCCTCCTAAGCTATAACCTATAAGGTATAGACGACTGTTTTCTATGCCAGATAAGGATTTAATGGTGTTTATGAAGGCATTACCATTCTCCTGTAGTGTTCTCATGGATGATGGATACAGAAAGTGAAGTATGGTAGCATCTGGAAAATGTTTCTTAATGTAGGTGTGTACGAATTTTCTACGATGCTCTGTGTAAAAGGTGGCTGTAGTATCCTCTCCGGTAATTTCCGATGAGTTGATACCATGCACGAGTATGAACACATCGCCATCAACCTTTTTGACGGGATGATAGTCTACAAGATTCTCTTCATCGAGTAGTGCTATATCTGGGGTGAATGGTTTTTTATTGCCTACGACAACTGTGCGGTCATATTCATGGGTAAGAATATCTAGCTTATTAAATAAATCTTCGTTGATATCGCCGTGTATATATGCCCGGAAAATGGTGATATATTTCTTACTAAATGGTAATTTTCTTTGCCACTCTACGATATTGCCTTCTTGATATATATCGCTATCAGACATATGTTTTCACCCTATCAATGACAGCCGACCAGACCTTGGGACTGGTAAAGATGTCTATGTGGTCAGCTGTCATTGGCCCTAATATGTCAAATGTGAATCCATCTTCCATATATTTCACTGGTATCTGACTAGATATGGGTACGAGGCCATCACCTTCATACCAGAGTCCTGTCCCTACTATCTCCCCCATGGCTTCCATGAGTCTTTGCATCATGATAAGGCCTATGTGGTCTCGAGGTTCATGATACATTCTGTCGGCAAGCTTGAGTATAGGATAGGCCAGATTGTGGCGTGGAATGGTAGAGGTGGTAAATGTATAGCGGGTAAATTGTTCGCTCGTGTTAAGCTTGTATATTTCTGGTGAGAGCATTTGAGGAAATGGTTCTAATTTGTCTAAGCTATCCCACCGCAAATCAAGGTATCCTTGTGCCATAACTCCCCCACCACGGTGATATGTCATTGCCACAGTCAATCTGATATTTCTTACAGTTTTTAATTTCTCTTCATTGGCTCCCTCTTCTATCCACTTCCAGAACTCTGGTGGGGTGAACATAAGCGATGCCAATGGACTACCTCTATGGGGAGTGTTAAGGGTAAAGGCATGTGTGGTAATGTCTCTGAACCACTCGCTACAGTCCAGCATCTGTCTGATGATAAGCCCTCCCATGCTATGACCGATAAAGAAAATTCCTTTGGCCTTTTCTATGTCTGTATTCAGAAGCTTGTCTCTAAGGGCTTTGGCATTTGTTTGTAACCTTTCCATAGCTGATGGGTATATGTAATGGAGAATGGTGACGTTTTCTATGTGCTTGTAAATGTATTCGTGTGCTGTATCCCATACATGATATTTGTAGGCTGTTTTCCAGATGTCATATTTGTCAGGATACGATGCCAGTATTTCTTCCGGGTTAATACCATGAACGAGCACGAAGACCACTTTATCTTTTAGCGATGATACCGGTTGCCACATGTGTTTGTCGTTAGGTAGTACCTCAATAAGGGTGGGCTTGAAAGGTTTAATATTTCCAACAACATGTGGGGTAGGGGATACCTCTCCGGATAAAGGTAGCTTGGCATATATATCTACCTTGTTTGTCAAGAACTCTGGGGATATATCCCCGTGTATATATGCCCTAAATAGCACAATTTCACTTCTGAATGTCTCTGAATATGCCCTAAATTCTACTATGTCACCATCGTGTAGTGTTATGTCAAGCACATGTTTTCACCTTCTTATGCTGCCCTTTTCTTCATAATAACAGACATAGGCACCATAAGAAAACTCAGCACTACCATGCTAAGAATCATGAATGGAACATTGTTTCCAAATATTGAAGCATATCCACTGGCAAGAAACTGTCCTATAGCCCAAGAAAAGCCCATGGCTATGCTGGATGCAAAGCCCTTGTTCTCTGGCAGCAGAAACTGTGCTTCAACAAGGTTGGCAGACATTGAAAAAAATGCCGATGCATCGAAGAGGATAAATGCCACAGTTCTAACGATATCGTTATTTGTTATATAGAAAAGCAGGCTAAATATTGCCATGCCACTAAATGCCACAAGATTGACGAACTGTATGCCCTTCTTGTCTCTATAGTATGCACCAAAATAGTTGGTAATGGTGCCAAGAAGCATGCCTAGTGTCAATGTGATACCGCCTAATAGTATAGAGCCACCTTTTAACTCAACATAAAATGGCAGATATGTATGGAATATCTCCATGATAAATGAGCGAAGACTAACAACAAGAAAAACACCAGTTAATACTTTCCATAGAGATATATGAGGTATAACAACATGAGAAACTGTTTCTTTGGTGAATGTCCACAGTGGTATGGATATTAGTAGCGCCAATGTTCCTCCTATGGCTCCGAGGATCCATACCTTGTCTATGCCAAACTGACCTACATACCATGTGATAAGGGCAGGTGCTATAGCGGCACCAAATCCTCCCATGATAGAGAAGATGGCTATCTTAGTGCTTTTTCTTTCATGTCCTGCTATGCTGGCTCCCACTGGATGAAATGCCGAATTGGCAACTCGAACTATGAGGACAAGTACACCTAGCATGACAAATGATTTGACAAATCCAATCATCGATACAGCCAATATCTCGAATAGCACAATAGCGGTAACGAGTATCCCTTCACGGCGACATCTATCTGCGAGTATTCCCCATAGTATCTGTGTTAGAGCTGCTATACCGCCAACGGTTGTCAGTAGCGTGGCAAAATCGCGTGTACGGATACCCAGCATTTGTGTGAACAATGGTCCCAACGGTTTGAAAAATGCACCAAAGAAATCCACAAGAAAATGGAATGCCGTTACACTCCAAAGCATACCTATCCCCCCTCCCCAATGTTTCACGATATTGTAGCAAAATATGTTGTACATAGAGATGTTTTTATTTTGGAGTATAATAAACTTATAAATAGATTCCAGAAAGGGGGAAGGTATCATGCGTGAAATGACAAAGAAGTTTTTGGAGGAAGCATTTGCCGGAGAATCTATGGCCCATATGAAGTATCTTATCTTTGCCGAAGAAGCAGAGAGGAAGGGGAAATCCGGTCTTGCAAAGCTTTTCAGGGCTATAGCCCATGCAGAGTTTGTTCATGCTCGTAATCACTTTAGGGTGCTTGGTAAGATAGGCTCACTGGAGGAGAATGTGCAAGCTGGTATTGATGGAGAGACATTTGAGATTGAAGAAATGTATCCTGTTTATGAAAATGCTGCCGAGTTTCAGGAAGAGAAAGATGCAGTACGTTCTATGCACTATGCTATAGAGGCAGAGAAGATTCACGCTGACATGTACAAGAAAGCGAAAGAATTACTTGAGAAGGGTGAGGATTACCCCGCAAAGAAGATTTATATCTGTCCTGTGTGTGGTTACACCGTAGAGGACGAAGTACCGGAAAAATGTCCTGTTTGTGGTGTTCCCGGCGAGAAATTTGTAGAATTCTAATTGTCTCTATTGGAAGTGAAAGGGGGCACCTATGTGCCCCCTTTTCTATTTGAATATGTTTGGGCTTGTCCTTGGTATGCTATATGAAGAAAGGGTAAGGAGGGCATGCTATGGAGATTAAAAAGAGAGAATACTTTCTCAGAGGCTCTTTAAGATATAAAACGATAACCGATGAGGAGCTGTATACACTCAGAGTTCCTCTTGAGGTTCTTGATAAATATTTTTATAGCTATTACAAGACCCGTGAAGATGCATACAGGAGTATCGGGCTTGGGGTTCCCAATGCGTATCAGAGATACTGGATATACCAAAGGTACCGAGGTGGTAGTGTTGTTACCATAGGTCCTGTTGGTATAGGCAAGACAACATTTTCTCTTATAGAAGCCCTCCTGTGTCGTGGTAAGGCTATATTTATTGTGCCTACTAAGGCATTGGCTACAACTGTGTACGAAAAAATCCTCTCTATGAATGAAACATTAAACACAGGCAAGACCATTCTTCTGTATGATAAGAAAACCAAAGAATCTATTATCTCTGGAGATTTTCACATTGCTGTTATGACCGCTCAAGCATTTCGTGTGATTTATCCTGAGATAAAGTGGAGGTCAAGACTTTCTATTGTTGATGATGTTGATGCCTTTATGAAGAATCCTAAAAATTTAGATAGGCTCATGAATGTTACACGAGGGAGCATGATCTTATCGTCTGCAACATTTAAAGCCTCGCCCAGACAGAGACAAAGACTTAGAGAAGAGTTTGGTATATCATTTCGTTCTTCTCGATTTGTCGGATTTAGAAATGTAGAAGATATTTATAGCATTTACGAGACACGAGATCAGATGCTTGATGATGTTGTGAGATTTATTCAGGTTATGGGTAAAGGTGGTATTGTCTTTTTGCCAAGGGGAGCTGATGAGGGTGAATTACTGGAAACTTTGCAAAGGGCGGGTATTCGGGCAGATGTTGGATCCCCGGAGACTTTAGAAGACCTTTCAGAGGGAAAACTTGATGTGCTTGTTGGTAAGGCTGCCTTTTATGGTGTGCTTGTTAGGGGTATAGATATGCCCGATGTTATTAGATATACGGTATTTGTTGGCGTACCCCGTGGAGAGATTGTTTTGAAGCCTGATGCAGATATATCCAAGTGGTGGTCAACATTTATAGGGGGACCGGTGCCATCAGACTGGCAAGAAATTATGAAGAAAGTCAAAGAGGTGGCTGACAGAAAGGCATGGAGTGTTTCTGAAGAGGAAAACGGAATAAGGATTATATATCCAGATATTACAACCTATATTCAGGCCAGTGGTCGAACCTCAAGGTTTACAGGTAGTGGTTTTACATTTGGTGTATCGTTTGTAGCCGATACCGATGAAAAGTTAATGCTGGCATTTATGAGACGAGCTAGCCTCTATGGTATTACATTTCAGCACAAAGATGGAGGTTGATATAGAGGCTCTCCGTGAAAAGGTTGACCTAAGTCGAGAGCATAAAGAGAAAGAGGGACAGATACCATTTAGAAGTTACCTTATGCTTGTTGAATCTCCTCACAAGGTGGAGACAATAGCTTCTCTTCTTGGTGGAGGTGTGTTTCGGTATATAGAAACATCGGGAGGTTTTATTGTTAGGGTTGCCGAGGTATCATTTGGTACAATGCTTATCGTTATTGGAGCTACAATAGGACACACTTCAGATATTGTGGAAGTATCTCCTCGTCGTTGGCCACATCAAGTGTTTTATGGTGTTAGTATAGAAGACAGTGGATTTTATCCTATCATGGACACAATCAAGATGTTCGATGGGGGACAGGCTGTTAGTCTCGTTCCTGACGGGATAGAGTATAGGGATAAACTGGATATTATTAGGGTGTATAGAAATCTCGCCCTTGCTGTTGATGGTCTTCTTATCGCAACCGACCCCGATAGTGAAGGTGAGCGTATCGCCTACGAAGTGGGAGCGTATCTTGCCCCCTATGGAAAGTCTGTATATCGAATGGAGTTTAGAGAGATTACTAGAAAGGCGCTGTTGCAGGCACTTGAGGATATTCGTCAGATTGATACCCGTAGGGTAGAGGCGGCCCTTGTCAGGCGTATAGAAGACAGATGGGTGGGTTTCTTCTTATCTGAACGGGTCAGCAAATACTTTGGTAGAAAAGGGCTTTCTGCAGGTAGAGTGCAATCTCCCGTGCTTGGATGGATAATAGAGAGATATCAGTTGTCCCGCCAGCAAAAGGATGTATACAGGGTGGCTTTTCCCTTTATAGAAGATTTTTATATAGAAATAGAAGATAAGCCCGATGATATTGTTACTGTAGAGAGTGCTTCTGTAGAGGTAAGAGAGAAATCTCCTCTGCCACCATATTCAACCGATTTGTTGCTTTCAGATGCCTCCCGTATACTGGGTTTTAGTGCTTCCTACACTATGGATTTAGCACAGGCTCTTTTTGAGGGAGGTTTTATAACCTATCACAGAACAGATAGTACTAGGGTTTCTGAAGATGGCATAAAGGTGGCTAAGATGTATATCACTGAGAAATATGGAGAAGAGCTGTTTCATGGCAAGTATTGGGACATTCAGACATCTGAACACATGCAGGGGGCACACGAATGTATCAGACCTACAAGACCTATTGATGTTATGGAATTTTGGGATGTGGTCAGGGGGAGAGATGAGTATACGAAAGACCATGGCAGGCTATATGGCCTGATTTTTAGACGCTTTATGGCATCGCAGTCTGTAAATGCACTTTTGAAATATCTTACCGTGCTCTTAAAGGGGTTTGATAATATAGAGGTTCCTATGGAGGTAGAAAAAGAGGGTTACCTTGTATTCTTCAAGGATATTAAGATATATTCTCTAAGATATGTGCCTGAAGTGGGGAGTCAAGTTTCTTTGAATGTGGAGGTTGTTAAGAAACCACTGGCATGGCCTATGAGGGAAGAAGAGGTTATCAGGCAGATGAAGGAAAAAGGTATAGGTAGACCTTCAACTTATGGAAAGATACTGGAAACAATCAAGAAGCGAGGATATGTAAGGGTATCCCCCAAAGGGTATCTCATACCGACCAAGATAGGTATACAAGTCTATGATTATTTGAATAGAGAATTCCATGAATTTATTTCACCGGATAGAACAGCATTGCTTTATAAAAAGATGGATGGTGTAGAAGATGGTGAATATGAATATATGGAGCTACTAAAGGAAGTTTACGATGAAGTAAATGCTTACTTGTAAAAATCTATTTCTCTTACTTCTCTTAGCCATGCGTCTACCATGGGAAGTAAAAGCCATGTGAATATAACAGTTTTGTAGTCTATATCCGAAAAAGGATTGAGTATAAAGTAGGCGATAACAACAGCTAGCGTGCTAATAATACGATATTTCCATAGTTTTTTTACAGCTTCTTTGTAGGCATGTTCTATTCTTATGCGTTCGGCAAATGATAGTGCCTGCTTTTTTAGTCGGAGCTCCTGTAGCTCTTTATCAAGAATACGAGAGCGTTCCTGTAGCGTTCCACTGGGGTCTTCATGTGGGTTCCACAGTTCTGGCCTTGTGTATCCTGTGTGAAATGCTTCTTTTTCGGGCACTATATTCACCTCGTATGTCTTTATATATTCAGTATAAAACAGGGGGCGGACTCCCGCCCCCTAATATTACTACCGGCTTTTAATTATCATTCTTGTAATGCCTTTTTCACCATATCGGCGGCCTGCATAACAGCAGCTGATAGTTTGCTGGCGTCTTTACCGCCTGCTTGAGCCATATCTGGTCTGCCGCCACCGCCACCTTTCATGACTTTGGCTGCCTCTCTAACGATGTTGCCCATATGCAGTTTATCTGTTAGGTTCTTTGTTGCCGCGGCAATCATGATAGGCCTGTCGTCTTTAATACCACCGAGTATGACGACGGCTTTTTCATGCCTTGAACGAATCTGGTCGGATATCATTCTCAGGTCATCGGCACTCACATCGGATAGAACCTTAGCCAGTATGTATATGTCTCCCATCATTTCACCCTCGGCGTCAATGGCTGGTATCATGGCAACGGTAAGCTTCTCTTTGGTTCTTTCCAGCTCTTTCTGGGTCTCTTTCAGCTCTGTTTTCATCTTCTCTATGATTTCATCTATACGTTCAGGCGAAGTGGATAGCTTACGTGCCAGTGTTGTTACAGTGTCTTCCAGCTCCTGATACCTTTCGAGTGCCTTCATGCCGGTGTATGCTTCTATACGACGTACGCCAGTAGAGACCGATCCTTCATAGATTATCTTCAGTATGCCTATATCACCTGTAGCCGATGCGTGGGTACCACCGCACAGGTCCAATGTCCAGCCATTACCTATCTCAACAACTCTGACCTTTTCCTGATACTTGTCCATAAATTCTGCTACAGCACCACGGGATAGTGCCTCTTCCAGTGTAAGATGATGTACTGTTACGGGCATATTGGCAAGTATTGCCTCCATTACACGCTTCTCTATCTCTTTCTTCTCTTCTGGTTTCAGTGCTTCAAAGTGTGTAAAGTCGAAGCGTATGTAGTCGGGTCCAACCATAGAACCTGCCTGAGATACATGGCTACCGAGCACATCTCTCATGACCTTGTACATAATATGTGTGCCTGTGTGGGCCCTTCTTATAGCTGCCCTTCTTTCGTGATCTATCTCTGCATGGGCCTCTTGTCCTACCTTAACAGTACCTTTTACAACCTTACCTGTATGTAGGAAAACTTTGCCATCAAGGTGCTTCTGAACATCATACACTTCCACTCTACCTGTTTCTGTTTCCACATAACCATGGTCGGGTATCTGGCCACCACTTTCTGCATAGAATGGTGTTTTCTCAAGAACAAACGATATTTCTTCTCCCTCTCCCGCTTCCTCTACGGCTTTACCATCTTTCAGGATTGCCATAATCTTGGTATCTTCTTCCTCTTTCTCATACCCGACAAAGGTAGAGGAGAAGTTCTCGGGTAGTGCTTTCTTCAGTTCATTGTCTATAAGTTCTTTTTGACCACCTTTCCAAGATTTGCGGCTTCTCTCCCTTGCCTTTTCCAGCTCTTCTTCCAGCTCTTCTTCTTTAATGGTAAAGCCCATTTCCTCCAGAGTGTCTTTGATAAAGTCTACAGGCACACCGTATGTGTCATACAGCTTAAACGCCTCTTTGCCTGTGAGGAAGTTTCTGCCTTCTTTCTTGGCCTGTTCCACATAATTCTCGAGGATATTCAGTCCTTGTCCGATGGTGCGGAAGAAGTTTTCCTCCTCTGCCTTGAGGATGGACATGGTAATCTTCATCTTTTCCTCTATCTCGGGATAGACATGTTTATATCTATCTACAACGACGGGTACAACATCGTATAAGAATGGTTTTTCCAGTCCCAGTTTCTTACCAAATCTTAATGCTCTTCTGATAACCCTTCTGACAACATAGCCTCTACCCTCATTGGAAGGATATGCACCATCGGCTATGACAAATGTCAG
This sequence comes from Zhurongbacter thermophilus, assembly GCF_026184435.1. NCBI lineage: Bacteria > Pseudomonadati > Zhurongbacterota > Zhurongbacter > Zhurongbacter thermophilus. Next base: position 1,313,403 of record NZ_CP046447.1, on the reverse strand, counting down.
GGCTCTGATATGGTCCATGACGACACGGTAGGCTGTTGTGTACTCACCGCCTTTGGGGTCGTATGGTTTGCCTGTAAGGTCTTTTAGGTAGGCAAGAATAGGTGCAAAGAGGTCTGTTTCAAAGTTAGAAATGGTGCCCTGCATGATAGATGCCATGCGCTCAAGCCCCATTCCTGTGTCTATACCTTTTCTCTTTAGTGGGTGTAGATTGCCTTCTTCGTCTTGATGATACTGCATAAACACGAGGTTCCAAAACTCTCTAAATCTCTCACATTCAGAGGCAGGTCCCAGTTCGGGATGGTCACATGGCCAATCCTCACCCATATCAAAGTGAATTTCTGTACATGGTCCACAAGGGCCTGTGGGGCCTGGTGGTCCCCAGAAGTTGTCGTCTTTGCCCATTCTTACTATTCTGCTGTCTGGCACACCTATCTTCTTGCTCCATATTTCATATGCCTCTTCATCTTCTTCGTATATAGAAACCCACAGTCTATCTACTGGAAGTTTCCATACCTCTGTAATGAGCTGCCATGCAAATGTGATAGCACCTTCTTTAAAGTATCTACCAAATGAGAAGTTGCCAAGCATCTCAAAGAATGTGTGGTGTCTCGTTGTGCGGCCTACATTTTCTAGGTCTGATGTGCGGAAAGATTTTTGTACTGTTGTTGCACTGTCAAATGGTGGTTCTTTTTTCCCTAAAAAATATGGTTTAAACTGTACCATACCGGCTGTTGTGAACAGTAGCGTAGGGTCATCAGGTATCAGACTACTAGATGGAAGCCTCTTGTGTCCGTTTTTCTCAAAGAATTCAAGGAAAGATTCGCGTATCTCATCACCACTGAGTGGTTTCATATGTGTCACCTCCTAAAGTGCGGCGTTTACTATAGTATAATACAGATATAGATTTCCTCTGATAAGGAGGCGACATATTATGAAGTACTGGCAGAATATTCTTGTTATCTTGTTTCTCATTGTTTTGTATCCCCTTGCTGTAGACTTTTTAGGTGGTGCTACTCCATCTGGTAAGTCTGGACTCCAGTTGGCTACATTTACATCATTTGTTGTTGTTCCTACAATTATTGCCTATCTGATGTACTTGTATATTGATAAAGTTTCTGAGAAAGAACAATCTGATAATAAATAAGCTATAACTTGCTTGTTAGATGCCTGCGAATTATGCAAATGCTGGCTTTGGTATGCAATAAACATATCCCTATATACTGTTTGTTTGATATACTTAACTGCTACGGTGAGGTAGCGGTGGTAATATAAATTTGGGAGGTGGTATATATGCCATATGTAAACACCAAAGTCATTTTAGATAAGGCCAATAAGGAGTATTATGCTGTGCCTGCATTTAACATAAATAATCTTGAATTCTTGCAGGCCATTTTAGACGGTGCAGTAGCAGAGAATGCACCTGTCATTATTGAGACCAGTGAGGGTGCCATTAAGTATGCAGGTAATGGTGATCCATATCTTGGTGCTGAGATATTTGTGGAAATGGTAAGACGTTACGCTGAGAGGTTGCCTATACCTGTATCCCTGCACCTTGACCACGGCAAGCGTCTTGAGTACATTATGGCTGCCATTAAGGCAGGTTATGGTTCTGTCATGATAGATGCCTCTGATAAGCCCTTTGAAGAAAACATGGCTATTACAAAGAAAATTGTGGAAATTGCCCATGCCGCAGGTGTATCTGTGGAGGCAGAGCTGGGTACTTTGGCTGGTATTGAGGACAATGTTCAGAGTGCCGAGAGCATACTTGTCAATCCTGAGGAAGCAGAACAGTTTGTTAAGGAAACAGGTGTTGATTTTCTTGCTCCAGCTATTGGTACATCTCATGGTGCATTTAAGTTTAAGGGCGAGCCCAAGCTTGATATAGAGAGATTGAAAGAGGTCAAGAAACGCACAGGCATTCCTCTGGTACTTCATGGTGCTTCTTCTGTCCCTCAGGATATGGTAGAGCTTGCCAATAGGTACGGTGCCAAGCTGGAAGGTGTCAAAGGTGTGCCTAGCGATCTACTGGTGGAAACTGTTAAGGGTGGTATTAATAAGGTTAATACTGATACAGATTTGCGTATCTCATTCCTTGCAGGGCTCCGTAAATATCTTGTAGAGAATCCTGCACAGTTTGATCCTCGTAAGTACCTTGGTGAGGGCAAAAAATATGTAACAGAGGTTGTTAGAGCCAGACTGAGACTTTTGGGTGCTTCTGGTAAGGCTTAACACCTCCTCGCCGCCATTTATATATGATAGGGAGGCACAACTATGTTGTGCCTCCTTTTTCTGTTAAAACTCTGCATAATGTTTAGAAACAGTGTTTAAGCGGTAAAATATATGTGATATGAAATAAAAAACTTGTATCAGGGAGCGTGGCATATGAAAGTTGTAGGGCGTAGGGGCCTTCTTAAGGATGTCTTTGATATCAAATATCATGACGGGTATTTTTACCTTGCTGCTTCTTGGCGTGATCCTGTTGATGGAGAGAGTATGCGCTCAGGACTTGTAAGACTACATGTAGAGAAGGATTTATCCACAGAGATAGAGTATCTTCTTAGTGGTAAAGAGGCATATAAGGTGGAGATATCCAATGAATATCTTGTGCTTTCTGGTACAGGTTTATGGATATATGCCCGTAGGGGAGATGAGTTTATTCCATTAAAAGAGGAAATTGGTACCCTAGTGGTTGATGTCAAACTTGTAGGTAATCTTGTTTTAGCTGTTGTAGGAAGTGTCTTTAGTACCTACCTTGTGGTATATGAAATTACACCTCATGGGGTAGAAGATGTGGGTATTTTCTTTGATGAGAACATGTCCGGTTTATTTGTTATAGGTGATACTTATGTTGCTGTACGTTCGGGTAGTGATGTTATCATTCTTGATATATCTGATCCTTCTAATATTAGACAGGTAGATAGATACGATGATGCCGGCATCTTACTTGCTTCTCAATCTCCCGGTATTGCCGTTTTGAAAAAAGACAACAGCCTCAAGTTGTATAAGCTTCCTGAAAAAAAGTATTTGGGTATGGTAAAAGATATAGGTGATGTCGTTTCATCGTTTATTGATGGTTATAGTCTCTATGTTTTAAAGAATACAGGGGAAATAATGAAATTTTCTCCCGGCGATGACAGATGTCTCTTTAAGGTTGACGGTTTTCCCACCACGGTTTATGAACATGACGGAGTGATTCTTGTTGGCTTTGAAAATGAGGGGTTATTACTGTGGCGTGATAGTAAACAACGGTGGGTGAAATCCTTTAGTCCGTGGTATGGGGCGATTAAAGAAAATGATAGACTCCTTTTAGGGGCGGTTGAAGGGGCTGTTGAGCTGGATATATCCAAGCCGGAAAAACCATCAGAGATATCCCGTGTTAAAGGCTTCTGGGCATGGCATCTTGAAAAAAAAGACGATTACATATATGTCGGTGGTATTTGGTCTTCTCGGGGCGGAGAGAACATTATTAAAGAGTTTTTCAAAGGTCGCATACTCTATAAGGGTATTGTCATTTTGAAGAAGAACAATGATGTTTTGACAGAGGTAAGCAGAATTAGACTGCCAGAAACAAAATCATCTTTTACCACATATGATGTTTACATCAAAGATAACCTGTTATTTGCCGTATCTGATGCCGGTATGATAGTTATGGATATCTCAACACCTGAAGAACCTAAGGTTGTATATGAGAAAAGAGGGATACATGTGAAATATGTTTGGTTTGAGGATGATACGGCATATATACACTTGTATCCGTCAGGCGATGTTATAGTGTTTCATATATCGGGTGATGACATACAAGAGGTTCAAATGGTTCACGATGTAGGGTATATTAAGATTGGGTATAAGGCCTTCGGTGGTAGAAGTGGTGTCAGATATATTTCCACATCAGACGAAGGTCTGAAGATTATCGGTGGGTTAGATGTTGGCATGGTAGAAGATGGCATTACCGATGGTAGAAGACTATATGTATCGTCCTATCATGAAGATAAGCACAAGCTATGGATTATTGATGGTAGTAATGTGGAGGAATATGAAGTTCCCCATCTGAAAAATCTTCTGTATAGAGATGGTTATCTTTATGCATCAGCGCAGGTGGGCGGTAAAGAGTGGGACATAGTGAAATATGATGTTTCAAGGGGCTTAAAGGAAGTTGAACGTATTGAAGATATGGGTGATATCTTCAACTACGCCATGTGGGTTGGCGATTATATGTATTTCTTAGATGGCAGGCGTGGTGTTGCCATCTTGGAGGTATAGCTGGTGGTTTGCCGTGAGAGTGGTTCCCTCGTATGTGTGAAAAAAGGGGCTAATATTATTAGAAACGGTGGGGTTGTCTCTTTTCCCACAGAGACCGTTTATGGGCTTGGTGCCGATGCCTTTAATCCTGATGCCGTAAGGCAGATCTTTGCACTAAAGGGTAGACCGGCAGATAATCCGCTTATTGTACATATAGATACCCTTTACTGGCTTGATTTTCTCTATGAATATATACCAGATTATGCAAGGGCAATGATGGAAAATTTGTGGCCCGGTCCTCTATCTATTATTCTTCCTGCTAAAGGTTCTGTACCATCTGTTGTTAGAGGTGGTCTTCCTACTGTGGCGGTGAGAATGCCTGCACATCCATATGCCCTAAAGCTTATTGAGTATGCCGGTACACCTATTGCCGCTCCCAGTGCCAACTTATCTGGAAGACCCAGTCCCACATCGGCACAGCATGTCTTTGAAGATTTTGGTGACAAGGTGTTTATCATAGATGGTGGATCTGTGGCCGTAGGAGTAGAGTCTACGGTGGTAGATGCCACCGATGTGCCACTAAAGATATACAGGTTGGGTGCTATTACACCTGAAGATATACAGAAGGTTACCGGTAAACCTGTAGAGATACATGTAAAACCCAAAGATGGTAGACCCCTTTCACCGGGCCATGCCTATAGGCACTATGCCCCTGAAAAACCGCTACATGTTTTTAAAGATGAAGAGGCGTTTATGAGATTTGTTGAGGAGCATGGTGCTATCGCCATAGCATTGGAAAAATATAGGGATATTACAGACAGATTTATATCGCTGGGCAGTGATGAGAAGGATGCAGCTGCTAGGCTGTATATGGCATTGAGAGATGCTGATAGAATGGAAGGGGAAGTTATTGCCGCACTTATGGTAGAAAATGAAGGGGTTGGAATGGCTGTTAACGAGCGAATGAGTCGTGCGGCCACATATATCCATGGAGGTGAGTGATATGAATGTAGCTCCGGGAGTAAAACCCATTATATGGGATGAAACATATGGTGTTTTAAAGATGCTTGACCAAAGGAAACTACCCCGTGAAGAGGTATGGGTAGAGGGTAAAACAGCAGAAGATATATACAACGCCATCAAGGAGATGATTGTTAGGGGAGCACCTTTGCTTGGTATTGTGGGTGTCTTTGGGCTTGTGCTCGCCATTACCGACCTTGAAGCCTCCTCTTCATATACCCCTGAGAAGTTTTTGGAGATTGCCCAGAAGCTGAAAAGTGCTAGACCAACAGCCGTTAATCTTGCCAAAGAGATAGATAGGGCACTGGAGGATTTACCTCTTGGTGATGCCATGCCCTTTGAGATACGGACTTTGCTTATAGAGAGAGCCAGAAAGCTACTCAAAAGACAGCAAGAAGAAGATATGGCCATAGCACGGCATGGGCTGGAGATATTCCAGAGTATGGACGATATCCGTATCATGACTATTTGTAATACAGGTGCACTGGCTACAGGTGGTATAGGTACAGCTCTTGGTGTCATTAGGGCTATATACTGGGCTGGTAAGAAGATGCACGTATATCCTCTGGAGACACGGCCTTTTCTACAAGGAGCAAGACTGACGGCCTATGAGCTGAAGAAAGAGGGTATACCATTTTCACTGATAGCCGATGGTGCCTCTGCCATCACCATGAAAGAGAAAAGGGTAAGGGCTATTATTGTTGGTGCCGATCGCATTGCCAGAAATGGAGATACAGCCAACAAGATAGGTACATTTATGCTTGCCACTGTTGCCCACTCTATGGGGATACCTTTCTTTGTTGCTGCTCCCGTGTCTACATTCGACTTTGATACTGTTACCGGTGAAGATATACCCATTGAAGAAAGGTCTAAAGAAGAGGTTATGCTGTGTGGTGGTTGTCCTATTACACCGGAAGATATAGATGTATATAATCCTGTATTTGATGTGACACCTCACCATCTTATTACCGGTATTATCACCGAGCTTGGTACCATATGGCATCCTAATGAGGAGGCTATAAGAGAATTTTTCAGCAGGCATTCCGATGTAGATATTGAGTAGAATATATATAGAGGTGATGGACCATGCTTAGTGGAATATCGGCATACAGGTTTGTGCCAGTAGACCCAATAAGAAAGGCTGTACCAGTGAGGTCAGCCTCTGTGGGTCGTTCTGAAAATGCAAGGCTGGCAAGGAATGCCCGCTATGAGGCCATGAGGGTGCAGACATATGCTCCATATAGAAGTGTGAGAAATAGCCGTAGTAAGGATGTTGACAATAGAGTGCAGGAATCTAATACAAGACAATACTATTACCGTAGAAGACTTGATACATATGCCTAAAAGATGGTAAAATAAACCTTGCAGTGTGCCGAGGTGGCGGAACTGGAAGACGCAGGGGACTCAAAATCCTCTGGGCCCTAAAGCCCGTGCGGGTTCGAATCCCGCCCTCGGCACCAGATAGAGAGGGCCGATGGTACATCGGCCCTCTTTGTTTTAAATTAACCCCATATATATGATGTTCTTTACAGGAACTTTATAAAATATACCCCAAATACTTATAGATACCTCTATCTGATGCGAAAAAATCGCAGTTAATGTTGTAATATATCTTGTGTAAAAGAAAATTGTTAATAATCCCGCTTCAGAAAGGAGGGTATGTGTATGGACAAGAAGACTCTCGTCAAGGCCATTGCTGAGAAGACAGGACTTCCTCAGAAACAGGTTAAGGCTGTTATCGATGCATTTACCGAGGTAGTTATGGAGACTTTGAAGAAGAAAGAGGAAGTTAAACTCACAGGTTTTGGTACATTCACTGTAGCAGAGCGTAAAGAGAGAACTTACATCAATCCCCAGACCAAAGAACCTATTAAGGTTCCAAAGAGAATTGTTCCTGTGTTCCGTGTAGGTTCTAAGCTGAAAGCTGCCGTTATGGAAGAGGCCAAGAAGACAAAGAAGAAAAAGCCCTGCAAGAAGAAAAAGAAGAAATAAATAGGTGGGTGGTTTCTACCTGAGGGGAAGGCGTTAGCTTTCCCCTTTTTGTTTTTTTGCGTTGGAATTTGTGCCTTCTTCTGATATGGATATAAACGATGAGTAGATTAGATTGCAGATAGTTTTTATGCCAATATGTAGTGCATAATGCTTGCTAACGGATTTTTATTTCATAAGGTAAGTTGGTGAGGTACTCCCACAAGTAGCATGTCATTTGAAAGTTTTTGTATTTCTACATAGTATGATTTTATGTCTGCTTTCTTAGAAGTATAGAAAAGATAAAGGGGGCTCATACGAGCCCCCTTATAGTCAAGTCTGAAATGCTTTTACACAAGTGCAGCAATAAATACGAGGGAAATGATGGTTGTCAGCTTCATAAGGATATTAAGAGATGGTCCTGCTGTGTCCTTTAGTGGATCACCAACTGTATCTCCAACAACGGCTGCTTTATGGGCATCTGAGCCTTTACCACCCAAAAAGCCCGATTCAATGAGTTTCTTGGCGTTATCCCATGCACCACCGGAGTTTGCCATAAACAGGGCAAGAAGGAAGGCCGTTAGTGTCTGACCCGCAAGTGCTCCACCAAGGGCCTCTTTACCTATGGTAAAGAATATAAGGAATGGGACGACGACGGCAATAAGAGCTGGTACAACCATTGCCTTAAGGGCCCCTTTGGTGCTAATACGTACACAGGAGGCATAATCAGGTTTACCGGTGCCTTCCATGATACCGGGTATCTCTCTAAACTGCCTTCTAACCTCTTCGACCATTTCTTCTGCGGCCTTAGATACGGCATTGATAACTAGGGCCGAGAAGAAGAAGGGAAGTACGCCACCGACGAAGAAACCAAATACAATCTTAGGGTCAACGAGGTTGAGCACCTTTATATTCACGGCCTCCTGGTAGGCGGAGAATAGGGCAAGTGCTGTCAGGGCAGCGGAGCCTATAGCAAACCCTTTACCAATAGCTGCTGTTGTGTTACCTAAGCTGTCTAGCATATCTGTGCGCTCTCTAACTTCTGGTGGCTGGTGAGACATTTCGGCAATACCACCGGCATTGTCGGCGATAGGACCATATGCATCAACAGACAGAGAGAAACCTAGTGTGGATAGCATACCAATACCGGCCAGTGCTATTCCATAGAGGCCCGTAAGGTTATATGTCCACAGTACCGCTACTGCTATAGCCAGAGTGGAAAGCAGAGTTGATTCCATTCCTACAGCAAGACCCATAAGGATATTTGTAGCAGGGCCGGTTTGTGATGCCTCTGCAATCTTCTTTACAGGGGTACGCATTGTGTAGTAGTCTGTCACTATGCCTATAAAGATACCAGTGAGGAGTCCTATGATTGTAGCCCATACCTCATTCATCGATACATTCAGATATGACTTTACCCAGAATATGAGTCCAATAAATAATACTGCCACAATACCATTACCTATATGGAATATGATGGCCGGATGGTATTTTTCAGATTTTGCCAGATATCTAACGGTGAGAACAGTTATGAGAGCGGAGATGAGACCGATGACAACAACAAATATAGGAAACGACAGTCCTTTCATGGCGTCTCCACCTTGAGATGCGTAATAGGAATATCCGAGGAGTAGAGATGCCACTGTAGCACCAACATAAGATTCATAAAGGTCTGCTCCCATGCCTGCTATATCACCGACATTATCACCGACATTGTCTGCAATAACGGCTGGATTTCTTGGATCATCCTCAGGAATACCAGCCTCTACTTTACCCACAAGGTCGGCGCCCACATCGGCTGCCTTGGTGTAGATACCGCCACCAACACGGGCAAACAGGGCAACAAAGGAAGCCCCCATGGAGAAACCACTGATAACCTTGGCGGCCTCTTTGAGAAAGTCATTTTGCAGATATGGTCCATATAAAAGAAGAATGATAGATATACCCAAGATACCAAAACTTGATACCATTAGTCCCATAACTGAGCCACCTGTGAATGCAACCCTAAGGGCCTGACCTATACCCTTCTTGGCTGCCTCTGTTGTTTTACCATTTGCCTCAGTTGCTATATACATGCCTGTATATCCTGCAAGAAGTGATAAAGATGCACCAAATAAAAATGCCAATGCTACCTTAATGTTTAATATCCACCACAACAGTCCGAAGACAACAAGAGCCCATGGCAAAACTACCATGTATTCCTGTGTGAGAAATGCCATAGCTCCTTCACGAATGGCATTTTGTAGTTCTTTAATTCTTTCATTTTCTACCTTGATTCGGGTGATGTATACGGCCATGTAAAGTGCGAACGATAGTCCGACAATTGCCGTGATGAGGCCGATGAGACCAAGGTTCATAAACATTCACCTCCATGTGCATATAGTATATGAACATTCTACCAAAAATGCACAAATATTTGCATATTATGTCATTCGCTACTGGTATATAATGGCATAGAACGTAGTGTTATACGGAGGTGAATATAGATGAATAAATTTGATATAGATTTACTAAACTTTTCATGGTTGGAGGATGGTGTGATAGCCGGTAGTGCCAAGCCATCTCTTCCCAGTCATTGGGAATACATCAAACAGCAGGGCATAAAAGCCATTGTTTCTTTGACTGAGAAGCCACTGGATAGTTATGCCCTTTCTCAGATGGGAATGTCACCACGCAATTATCTCCATCTACCCATAAAGGATATGTCTGTGCCTGAGGAATATCAGGTATGGGAGTTTCTTGAATTTGTATGGCGCAAACGTTCTCAGGGAGCTCCTGTGCTTGTGCACTGTGGTGCAGGTGTGGGACGTACAGGAACAATGCTTGCCTTTTATCTAAAGAGTCTTGGGTATACAGGTGAGAGGGCAATAATGGAAGTGAGAAAAAAAAGACCCGGTAGTATAGAGACGCCAGCACAGGAAGAGTTTGTTAGAAAGATTGAAGTTGAAGAGTTTTGGAATGATGCCCCAGAACCATATTGGTATCTACGTATACGCAGTATTGTGCATATTCTTAGGAAAGAATGTCCATGGGATAGAAAGCTAACGCCTCAGATGCTTGTGGCACTCTCTCAAGAAGAGCTTATTGAGCTTATGAATGCTATTGCGGAGGGTGATATAGATGAATATGCCGGTGAAGTAGGAGATATTCTTCTACATCTGCTTCTTCATGTAACTATTGCCGAAGAGAAAAAACAATTTGACATGGTGGAGGTTATTAAAAAGGAAACATACAAGATGATAGGTCGCCACCCTCATGTGTTTGCCCTTGAAGAGAGCGACGATGCAGCTGCTGTCCTCTCTAAGTGGGAGAAATGGAAAAAGAAGGAGAAGAAAGGTGAGGAAAAGAAAAAGCCCCGTCCTTCTGCCCTTATATGGGCATTTAGGGTTCAAGATGAAGCGGCCCAATATGGATTTGACTGGACACGTCTTGAAGAGGTTATGGATAAGGTAGAAGAAGAGGTTAGAGAGGTATGGGAAGCCATAAAGAAAAACGACAGAAAAAATCTTAGAGAGGAAATAGGAGACCTCTTGTTTGTTGCCGTTAACCTTGCAAGGCTGGCAGGTATTGACCCTGAAGGTGCTCTCAGTTATACTACAGAAAAGTTCCGTAGACGTTTTAGAGCTATGAAGAAGTTAGCAGAAGAACGAGGGCTTGATCTAAGAGATATGACACTTGATGAAATGGAAAAGTTGTATCAGGAGGTAAAGAAAAATGAGACTGGATAAATTTATGCAACTGTCTCGAATTGTCAAAAGGAGAACCTTAGCAGAGGCATTATGCCGTGAAGGGCTTGTGTGGGTAAATGGAAAGGTTGCCAAGCCTTCTTATCGTGTAAAGGTAGGAGATAAGATAAAGGTGAGATTAGGGCGATGGCTACTTGAGTATGAGGTTGTTGAGGTTCCTACAAATAAGCGTATATCTCCCGATTATGTCAAACTCATATCCAAAGAAGAGGTGAGCCGGGAGTGGTAGTCTTTCCCAAGAGAAATCACATACTTGAGGAAATCATAGACGGCTTTGTTGTTTCCTATGAGGAGAGGGATACACTTACCCAGGTGTCTGCCCTTCTTGTACCTGTGGGGGCTTTAGCGGAAGATAAGGGAAGGGAAGGCCTGGCACATCTCATAGAGCATATGGTGTTTAGAGGTACTAAAAGTTTCCCCGATGCTAGGGCTATTATGATGGCTGCAGAGGGTAGTGGTGGGCGTATTAATGCCTATACAACCTATGATTACATGGTGTTTTTGGTGCAGATGCCCACAACGAAGTGGCAACTATCACTGCAGCTGCTATTTGAACTGGCATTTTTCCCTCTATTTAGAGAAGAGGATCTGGAGGTAGAGAAAGAAGTTGTCTTAAGAGAGATGGCCATGATAGATGATGATCCCTCCGAAAAGGCCGCTGTCTTGTTCCAAAAAGCGATGTGGGGAGAACATAGGTTGGGATACGATGTTATAGGGTTTCCTAATGTTGTAAAGAGTATCTCCCGTGAAGGACTTGTGTCTTTTTGGAAAGAAAAGTTTTTCCAGTATCCAATATATTTCACCACAATTGGCAGTGTTCCATATGAGGATATAAAGGCATATATTAGACATATGGATATGCCTTCTTGGTGGTATCAAGAGAAAAAAGCTCCTTGGTCTGATGTTGATATGGCTAAGTTTGTGTCTGAGCAGATATATAAAAAGCAGGATACCAATCAGACATATTATAGGGTTGGTATAGAGCTATATCCTTACAGAACCGAGCAGTGGCGAGAGAAGAAATATCACATATCTCTTATCTCTGCCATTTTAGGTGGCACATCGTTTTCTCATCTTGTGCAAGAAATTAGAGATAAAAAGGGATGGGCCTATTCTATAGGTGCTACTGTGTCGGGATCTGTTGCAGGTACGAGCCTTGTGTGGTATATGGATATTATGCCCGGTGTACTTAGTAATGTAAAAGAAATCTGGCAGAAAGAGGTATCCCGCTTGAAAAACGGTGAAATATCCGAGGAGGAATTTGACCGGGTAAAGACCTATGTTATTGGATCTACAATGATGTCTTCAGATAGTATGTATAGCACAGCTCTTGCACATCTTATGAATGTGGCATTTAATGGGAGTTTATGGGATCCAGTCAAAGATGTAAAGAAATTAGAATCATTAACTCTTGGCGATGTAGCGGAAGAGTTTTCATACCTTATTGGTAAGGAAAAGCCTTCTGAAGTTGTATATGGCTCAGAGGGAAATTAATCCCTCTGAGCCATTTTAGCCCTAGCCTTTTCTATTTCCTGTTTGAGTTTATAAGGAGCACCTATGTTTTCTAAGATGATTTCATAACCAGATGTAGCCGATGTGGCGATCATGACATCGCCGAAACCAAATATGCGTTCTATGATATTTTGCCTGATATCTATGGTGCGAATGTCTCGGAGAAACACTTCTCTAACATGTTTGGATATGATACCCTCAACGATAACAAGCTTATCATCTTTTATAATAACCTCTAACCTTATACGGGCAATAATAACAATGAGTATGATAAATATGGCTGTTGAGATAAGACCATACTGCCTTAAAGCTTCATTGGGATATATTCCCAAGAACAGAAGCCACAGGGCCAGCAGTATGTGCCATGTGTAGTTAAACCAAGAGATACGAAAGCGTTTCTCTCTGGGTTTTTCTTCTTTTTTCTTTTCCTCCATGCTTATCGCCTCCACTCGGCAAGTTTTTCCCTAATGGTGTTTAAGCCCGAAAGCACCATTCCTATACCTACTATATCAGAGATTCCTGTAATAAATATTGTTTCAATGGGCATTTGCTGTAGTAGGTTATTCATAAAATCACCTGCAAAGAGCATGAACCTTCCTGCCAGTATGAGTAGACCTATGGCAATGATATCAATACCGGCTATAACTATGCGGGTTGTTACCTCTGCGAAAAACGACAGTCCTATATGTAATAGGCTAATGCCTAATACTCCTACTCCAAATGCGACAAGCGAATGTCCGTTAAGTAGAACCTTGTAATACCATGCGAATATATAAAGCAACGTACCTATAATACTGTAAAAACCACAAAGTGGACAGTATCTTGTTATGCTGTAAATAAAGGTGATCGTATAGATAATGATGACTGCTGTATACGCATATATAGTAATATTGAGAAACTCCACAGGAGCCTGGAATCCTTTAGATATTTCATATATGAACATTAGTGGAATAAAAGGAAGGAACACCGCCAGCACTTCCTTACTAACGAGTTTCCTTATAAAATCTATAGCTTGTGCGTTTTTCACCTTAGGAACGCTTTGCATTGGTGGAGATAGCAATAGCTCAGAAAGTAGAAGTATCGTTCCACCTATACCTATCATTTCATATCTAACAATTTCTGTTGTTGCATATACTGCAAATGTCAGTATCACACTACCTACAACCGAGAATGACACAATGTTTTTGCCTTCACCTGTCATAATAAGCTCAATGTCGTAGAGAACAATAATAAATGCCGGTATCCATGCAAGCATAGTGTTGCCTGTAAATTTGTAGATAAATGCTATACTACCGGCTATGATGACAGAGCGTAGTGGTATGCCTCTTTCGTATATAGCCTTTACCACAATGAGGAATATATAAAATCCTAAACCCCATAGCATGACATTGTGTATATTTTTGAGGATATATGTTGGCACATCGCTCTCGGCGCTCCACCGGTGGGCCATCGAGGCTATATACAAGAATGGGAGCATGGATATACCGGCAATGCCCAAGTTTAATTTGCTTGTGTCTGCCAGTTTAATTTTCATCGTCATTTTTGCTTCTAAACTTTTTCATGTGCTCATGTTCTGAAATTAACTCTTCTATTAAATCATGAACTTTCCACTGTAGATTGGTTTCTGTTGTTATGCTAAAGATGACATCCTTACCGAGCACTGAGCGAACAGCCTGCATAACTTCAGATAATTTATCTCTGGGTACACCGTGCATGATGAATATGGGGTATTTATCCATGCTTTTCACCACCTTTTATGTCTTTTAATATATTTTAGCTCAGTAAATATGATGATAGATATGGTGCGAAAATATCAGTGCATAAAGCAAAAGAGTATGCACTACATAAATGTGCCTATTTTCACAATTGTCGTGTATAATACTCAAAAGTTTATTAGATAGACCCTTTGTTTGGAAAAGAGTAAATATGTGAAAAAGCCTTGGGAGGTGTAGAGGGTGTATAAAATTCTTGAGAAGAAGGGGCTGACCGTTAATCAGACCCTGTATAAGGTAGAGGCCCCTCATGTGGCTGAGAAGGTTCAGCCTGGACAGTTCGTCATTATCAGAGCATTTGAGAATGGTGAGCGCATTCCTGTTACTCCTGTCAGATGGAGTAAAGAAGAGGGTTGGGTAGACCTCATTGTTCTTACAAGAGGTAAAACCACCAAGAGAATGGAAGTAGAACTGCAAGAGGGCGGATATCTGCTTGATATCGCCGGTCCTTTGGGTAATCCTGCAGAGCATTTTAGTGGCAAAAAGATTCTTGCCATAGGTATTATGACAGGCCTTGTTGAGGTTTATCCCATTGCAAAGATGTGGAAAGAAGAAGGGAATACACTGATTACCCTTCATGTTACCCCTGAGCCACTGCTGTTTATGCAGGAAGAGTTTGAGTCTTTCTCTGACAAACATATCATCGATGCCTATCCTATGACAGAGACATGGATTCCTGATTTAGGGGTTCACGCGGTTGATTCTGTCAAGAAAATTATGGAGGAAGATAAGCCAGACATGGTATTTATTGTTGGTCCAACAGAGGTTCAGTATGCCGTATTTAATGTTGTTAAAGAGTACGGAGTGGAGATGGAGGTTGATCTGCATCCTATCATGGTAGATGGAACAGGTATGTGCGGTGCCTGCCGTGTAACTGTTGGTGGAGAGGTTAAGTTTGCCTGTGTAGATGGTCCATCATTTGATGCTTATAAGGTGGACTTTGAGGAGCTTATCAGCAGAAATAACTTCTACCTTGATAAAGAGCAGTTCTCTATGAAGCTCTATTTGGAATCTATTCAGGGGGGTGCTCAGTAATGGGAATTGATCCTAAGAAACTAAAGAG
This sequence comes from Zhurongbacter thermophilus, assembly GCF_026184435.1. Taxonomy (NCBI): domain Bacteria; kingdom Pseudomonadati; phylum Zhurongbacterota; genus Zhurongbacter; species Zhurongbacter thermophilus. The sequence goes on along the minus strand of NZ_CP046447.1, from coordinate 1,298,083 downwards.
AATACCCACCCCGGAGCAGGCTCCGGAGGAGAGAATACATAACTTCTTAGAGGTTAACTATGGATATGACCTTGACAGTGCACAGCAGGAGGCATTCAGATGTGTAAAGTGTCCTGAAGAGTATGCCCCCTGTATTAAGGGTTGTCCTGTACACATCAAGATACCTCTATTTATCAAGCAGGTTGAGGAGGGCAATATCAAAGAAGCCCTTCGTATCATATGGATGAACAACACACTGCCCGCTATCACAGGTCGTGTATGTCCTCAGGAAGACCAGTGTGAAAAAGACTGTGTTATGGGTAAGATTGGTGACAAGATCAACATTGGTAAGCTTGAGAGATTTGTTGCCGACTATGCCCGCAAGACCGGTATAGAGGAAGAGCTTCTTGAAGAGATGATTCAGAGCATAGAGAAGAAGGACCAGAAGGTTGCCATTATTGGTAGTGGTCCTGCCGGTCTTACAGCTGCATCTGAGCTTGCCAAGAAGGGTTATCAGGTTACTGTATTTGAGGCACTTCACGAAGTGGGTGGTGTTCTTGTCTACGGTATTCCTGAGTTCCGTTTGCCCAACGACCTTGTTGAGCATGAGGTGGAGAAGCTGAAGAGAATGGGTGTTGAGTTTAAGCTCAACTATGTAGTCGGTCGTACTGTTACCATTCCTGAGCTTATGGAGGAGTACGATGCCGTGTTTATAGCAAGTGGTGCCGGTACTCCAAGGCTGCTGAATATACCCGGTGTCAACCTTGGTGGTGTCTACACTGCCAATGAGTTCCTGACCCGTGTCAACCTTATGAAGGCCTACAAGTTCCCAGAATACGATACCCCTGTTCATGTAGGTAAGAAGGTTGTTATTATCGGTGCTGGTAATACAGCCATGGATGCAGCCAGAACAGCCAGAAGACTGGGTGCCGATGTGTATATTACATATCGTCGTGGTGAAGAGGATATCTCTGCAAGAGAAGAAGAGGTACATCACGCCAGAGAAGAGGGTATCCACTTTGAGCTTCTCCTTAACCCTGTTGAGTTTATTGGTGATGAAAAAGGTCGTGTTGTCAAGGTGAAGTTTGAGAAGATGGAGGCCCTTGATGAGAGAGACTCCCGCGGTAAGAGAAAGATTCGCGGTACCGGTGAGTATGTAGAGCTTGAGGCCGATACTGTCGTTATTGCCATTGGTAAGACAGCCGGTAAGATTATCTTCCAGACAACACCTGGCCTAGAAGTTGATAAGAGGGGCACCATCGTTGTTGATGAGAACCTCATGACATCCATTCCCGGTGTCTTTGCCGGTGGAGACGCTATTCGCGGTGAGGCAACTGTTATATTGGCAATGGGTGATGGTAGAAAAGCAGCCCTTGCCATTGACGAGTATCTTCAAAACAAACAGTAAGCATTATCTCTGTATAGATATTAAGGGCTCCCGATAGGGAGCCCTTTTTTATTAGTTAGTCTTTCATAATCTGGTTTTGAATAAGGTTTCTGTAGATGTCACAGCTGTTTATAAGCTCTTCATGTGTTCCCTCTGCCACAACTTTACCATTGTCTATTACGACTATACTAATAAGAATATATGTCTATAATGTTTCCGCTATTGTCGTATAATGTGCCAGTATCTCCGCTGTCTTTCCATATGCCATTGGGATTATTTGAGTTGCAGGCTGCATTCCAATCTGCTTGTCTCCACCACCCTATAGGTCTGTAAACTCTAGGGTAGCTAGGGATTGACATCGAGGAAAAAGCAGGAAGGACAGTATTTTTACGGAAGATGAAGCTAGCTCCTTGGGAATTGCTTATTTTCCAGCGGTTTAAACTTACATCGTTTTCGCCATAGTTTCGTATTGTGATATATTCATCTTTACATGGTCCTACATAAGCTATGTGAGAGATGTATATTGGAACCCTTTTCAATAATCCAACCCAGAAATTGTAGGACGTCAAAGTATATTCTTGGTCGTTTATCTTGTGGTACGCCACTTTGCATATATTTTCTGGATCGCTAATATCCAGTGTTCCTGTTAGCATTTCGAATGGTTTACCAGAGTAGGGGCAAAGAGGAATATTTCCTATTTCTTTTTCTATATAGCTAACCCACTGATTTTCTTCGGGTTTAGGGTATTTGACTTCTATTTCTTTTTGTATTGCTTTAAGGTTGGCTAATCTGACAGTTTTTTTACTGGCACTTATAGCATCGGTATAGAGAGGTATGGCTACAGCAATAAGTATGCCAAGTATGATGATAACAACCACCAATTCTATCAATGTGAAACCCCGCTCATATTTCTTCATGTTTTCATGATACCCCAATTTATGGGAATTATTTTAATTTATTGAGTTCTAAGGGTAGGTATAGGTATCTATTATGTCGCCCTTGGCATTTTTCAACACAGCAGTATCTCCTGTGTCGTTCCAAATACCACCGGTGCAACCTCTGTTCCAATGACCTATATCTTGATATTTGGGGTTACTAGGTACTTTTATCTGTGAAAAGGGGGCAATTATAGTGTTGGTTGAAAATGTAAATGTATATCTATAGCTTCCAAGAGTATCACTAAGGGTCCAGCCACCTATATTTATGGATTGGCTTCCATAATTTTCTATAATTACTGATTCATCTGAACAACCATGCCTGTAGTTAATCGTTTTAATGATAACAGGAGTTCTTTCATACCATCCGGCTATGAAATGATAGGAGGTAAGTATATATTTCATGTCATCTATTTTGTGGTAGGCAACTTTGCATATATTCTCAGGATTTGTAACATCCAGTGTACCTGTCAGCATTTGAAATGGTTGTCCAGTGTAAGGACACACAGGTGTATTTCCTATGTCGCTTTCAATATAACTTTGCCATGTGTCCTCTGCTGGTTTAGGATGTTTAACTTCTATGAGCTTCTGAATGCTCTTAAGGTTGGCAAGTCTGGTGGTACTTTTTCCTTGTTCTATAGCATCTGCGTATAGAGGAATAGCAATAGCAACAAGTATACCTAAGATGATAATAACGACAAGCAACTCTATTAAAGTAAAACCATTTTTTCTGCCTTCCATATTTTTATAATATCATCCCATGTTTTAGATATGTTATAATCAGCCTTGGTGATGCTATGTGAACTTTATATATGCTTTGTTAAACAATATCAAGGTGAGATTTCATGAGAGGGTAATCCTTGATGGTGTGACACTGCGTATAAATGCAGGTGATAAGATAGCGTTGCTTGGCCCTTCTGGTGAGGGTAAATCAACACTGCTCAGGGTTCTTATGGGACTTGTGGAACCCCTCTCAGGTAGCGTGATTATCAACGACATGCCACTTCGAAGTATCCTTAATGAGTGGAGAGGTATATCGTTTATGTTATCCCAAAGAAGTCATCTATTTCGGAGAAGTATTAGAGAAAATCTTCTCATGGCTAAGGAGGATGCCACCGAAGGGGATATCGAGTATGCTCTAAAATTTGTTGGTATGTGGGAGAGGGTGCTTCAGTGGGGCGGTATCGATAAGGTGGCATATGAAGACTTTCAGCCATCAGGTGGAGAAAAAAGCCGTTTACTGCTTGCCCGTGGAGTGCTGAGAAATCCTCAGGTGCTTATCCTTGATGAGCCCCTAGAGGGGGTAGACAAAGAGTCTGAAAAGGAGGTCGTGGATAGGATAAAGGCATTTGCCAAAGATAAGACGCTGATTGTTGTGTCCCATCGTTTGTCTATTCTTGCTATGGCCGATATATTTGCCACATTGGAAAATGGCAAGATTACCAAGGTGGGTAAGCTTGAAGAACATGAAAAAGATAGTCTGCTGAAAAAGTATATATCTGCAGAGAAACAGATGACAGAGAAGTTTTGGCGATGAATAAATTCTTTCGCGATTATTTTTCTACGCTACAAGCGGCATGGAGCTTTTTAACCACTAGGGAGAGAAAAGTCTTTGCCATAGGTGTGATTATATATATTTTTCATATTGCCATGTTATATGCCATACCTGTGGCATTTGGCTTGGTGGTGGATTCACTTCTTATGAGGTATGTTCACCTATATGTTGCCCTTCAAACATCAGATGTGGTTTTTGGTGGTGCTGTGTTTGTGCTGTTTACTGACCTTATGTATCGTGGTCGTATGAGAATGGTGGCATCGTATATAGAAAGATACCTTGTGGATTTACATCGTAGTGTCAAGTCTTCTGGTGAGGTTGTGGATAGCGCCTTTTCCAGTGGCCATGAATGTAGTTTGTCATTGTGGACATATTTTGGTTTTTCCTTTATGAGAATATCTATAGCTTTTCTTGTAATGCTGTTTGTTCTTTGGAAAGCACCATTGATAGGTATTGGTGCTTTACTATCTGGTGCTATATCACTGTTTGTTATGAGGCATACCTCTCACATGGGAGATATATCTAAATCCGTTCGTGAAAAAAGGGCTTATGCCGAAGGTATGGCAAGGGATATTCTTGTAGGTAGAGAGGATATACTCCTATTGGGTACAAACAGATATGTAAAGTGGTTCAGTAGTGGTGTAAAGGATTTTACAGAAAGTATGCTCGTGTTTGCAAGGGTGAGATTGCTATCTGCCCTTGAAAATAAGGTGGGCATGGTAATGGGTAGAGCTCTAATGTTTGTAGGCATGGTTCTTCTCTCACGTCCGGGCATGGCACTGATGTTTTACTGGCTTTCCCAAACGGCAACGAGTGCACTTGTTTCAATGGCAGAGGATATAGATTATTTTGCCGATATCGTAGGTGGCTGTCGTATGCTTATGGAGGTAGAAGACAATGCTTCTCCGTAAGATGATGAGGTTTATTCCACATGTTCTGCTTCTTTCTCTTTTGGCTATAACTGGCCAAATGTTGTGGGTACTTGGTTTTAAGAAGATGGAAGATGTACTTTCTCATCAGCTGAGCCGAGAGGGTATTGTTGCAGCTCTTATTATGGCTGGTATGCTTCTTGCTGGCGCTTTGATCTCTGAAATTGCAACGTATCTTTCTACCTATGTCAAGGCTATTATTATCCGATATCTTTCTCCAATGGTACTGATGAGTGCCGTGAAGAGTGGGAAAGGCCTGCCAGGTGAGATGGCATCGGTTTGTGTATCAGATGTTTATGAATTTGTCTCTGTGATTAACACAGAGGCCAGTTGGGGATTTGTGTATTTTGTACGTATTTTCTTTATTATCTTTGCCATGTGGAGCCTGTCTCATAAGGTGGCAATAGCTGCCGGGGTATATGCTCTCTTTACTATGCTTTATCTTGTATGGGAAACAGCTTGGTATACGAAGAAAGACTATGAAATAGACGATGAGAGAAGAAAGAAAAAAGAGTATCTGGCTGATACCCTTGACGGCAAAGAGGATATCCATCTACTAGGAATACTGGAAAAGGAAAGGCTAGGTATACGCCATATCGTGTATTCTCTTTTTGATAGATATAAAAGGCTTTTAATTCTTGATTTCTTTGTTGGCACACTTGTTAGCCATATTGCCTATCTTATGTTTGCCATATATGCTATCTATGTAGGGGCTTCTTCGATGTCTGCTGCGGTGCTCGGTACGTTGTTTGTATATGTTGTTATGCTTGGACAGGTTGTTCCTGAGATATATGGTGTTATAGATACCCTCAGGGAGGCATTTAATGCAGGTAAGAAGATAGATAAGGTACTAAAGGGAATGTCTTAACTCCTTCTAAAATTTGATGCCTAAATTCACTTTTTGTAGTACTATACCTATTGTATTTTTATTTATATATTTTGTGCGGAGGTGCAGGGGAGATGTTTGATATGAATTTTGATGATGTAGAGGTGATAGTCAATCCTTCTCAAGAAGAGTTGAGACAGATGGCCTCAGAGATTCCCACAGTTTTGAAGTCTGCTTATGGTAACCTTGACCGTATTACCATGAGGAAAGCCCGCATGGCAAAGTACACCTATGTGCTTGCCCCATATGCCGATAAGGAAAAATATTCTGGAAATGTTATGCCAAGAGAAGAAGCACAGAGGTATATTGACATGCAGAAAGACTATATAAGAAAACAGGGCAAGGTTATATTCATAGATGGCTATATTGGTGCCGATGATAGGGCTGTGCCTGTAAGGTGGATATACACACCCGATGGTGCCAACATTGCCGCTATGCAGCAGATTTTAGCTGTGCCACGTGAGATGGTAGAAGATGAAGAGAGCCTAAAAAAGCCGTTTAACCCTACCTTTACCCTTGTTATGACCCCCGGTCTTCTTATCGATGAGCTACCCGGTCAGATGGGTGTGTTTGTAGACCTTGACAACTTTGTGACATATGTTATAGGTTCTGACTATTTTGGCGAGAGCAAAAAAGGTGCTCTGAGAATGCTCAATGAATATGTATACCGCAAGGGAGGTCTTGTGTTCCACGCCGGTGCCAAGGCCGTTCAGGTAGGAGATGAACTTTATACAGTTGCCATATTGGGTCTTTCTGGTACAGGTAAGACCACAACGACATTCTCCAAGCAGGGTGATGTGACAAAGCCTATACAGGACGATATGATAGTGTTGTGGTCTGATGGCAGAATAGGTATTACGGAGAATGGTTGTTTTGCAAAGACATTTGGACTGAATCCAGAAAATGAGCCCATTATCTACAATGGCACTGTACATCCTGATGCATGGGTAGAAAATGTGTACATAAATGAAGATGGCACATATGACTTTTCTAAAACAATTCTCTCACCAGAAGATGTAAAGAGATATAGAGATATCTTCATTATGACAGGTAACCCTGCAGAAAATGTTGATGCCTATATTGAGGGTAGGGTAAAGGCCGAAGATGTTGTGAATGAATATGGTGTGCCCGAAGATGGCTGGGACTTTGTCGTCTGGACTCAGAACGGCAGGTCTGTTATCCCCATGAACCTTATACCTGATGCCTATGGTCTTAAAGATATTCCCCCACTGAAGTTCATGGGCATTCTCAATAGAGACGAGGGTGAAGATGCAGCAACTCCTGGTATTGTGCTGTTTAAAGACCCATATCAGGCTGCTGCCTACTTTATGCTTGGCGAGACAACAAAGACATCTGCTGCCGGTAAAGAGCGTGGCAAAGTGCGTTCACCATTTACCAATCCATTTTTCCCAGAGAAAGACTCTCTGCAGGCTGAAAGATTTGCCGAGCTTCTTGAGAGATTTTCAGACATCATTACATTTATGATGAATACAGGTTATGTTGGTGGTGATGCCAAGGCGGAGAAAGAGGGTAAAGCCCTTAAGGTAAAGATTCGCCACTCTTCTGCCATGCTTGAACACCTGTTTAGGGGCACTATTAAATGGGTTGAAGACCCCGATATGGGCTATTATGTTGTTGATGTAAATGCCCCTGAAAATGCCGAGCTTTTGAAGATAGTGCCTGCTGAGATTCTACAGCCCAAGCTCTTCTTTGAGAAGATGGGTAAGATGGATATATATATGAACTGGGTAAAGAGAATGCGTGAAGAGAGAAAGGCATACCTTGAAAAGATGGGTGTGCCAAAACGTATTGTGGAGGCGCTTTAAGATGGGTGGGCTAAAGTTTGCCGATGGCCACAGTGACTTTCTCAGTAAGGCCATCAAGACAAGAGATATAGATAGCCTTGTATCCAGTCCTGCCAAACTAAAAGAGGGTAATGTCATTTTTCAAACATATGCCATCTATATTGGTGGTGGCGAAGATGCTACAAAGCAGGCACTGAGGCAGATAGAGCTGTTTCATAGGCTTGAAGAGGTAAAGAGGGTATTTACAAAACACGATTTGCCATCAGGGGATGCAGAAGAGCCCCATGTTATGCTTGCATTTGAAGGGCTTATTCCCATTGATGGTTATCCTGAACTTCTCAGGGTATTTCATATGCTTGGTGTGAGGATGGCATCTTTGGTGTGGAGCCGCATTAACACCTTTGCCGATGGCAGTTTATTTGGCAAACCCCAAACAGGAAGAGGACTTTCTACTCTTGGCAAAGAGGCTCTGGCCATAATTGGGGACCTTGGTTGGGTGCTTGATATTAGCCACCTCAACGATGAGGGAGTAGAAGATGTCTTTAAACACTTTGATGGTACTGTTGTTGCCACCCATTCTTGTGCCCGTAGTCTGTGCGATATACCCCGCAATCTGCCTGATGAGTTTATGGAAGAGATTGCCCGTCGTGGTGGTGTTGTGGGCATCAACTTTGCTCCCATGTTCCTAACGTGTGAAGATAAGGCAACACCTATCGATATTGTCAGGCATGCTGAACATATGATGAAGGTTATGGGTGAAGATCATGTAGCACTGGGTTCAGATTTTGATGGTTTATCTAAATACCCTGAAAATCTTGATGGTGCCGATATGATGCCGCTGCTTGGTAACCACCTTATAGAGGCATTTGGTGAAGAGGTGGCTGCCAAGATAGCATATAAAAACTGGTTGAGGGTAATGAATGAAAATCTGCCCGAGGAGTGATATCTATGGGCTTTTATGATTGGATAAGAGAGAATATCTTTCACGATGATGACGATGAAGAAGAGGAAGAGCTCGTATGGGAAGAGGAGGAAGACGACGACTGGGATATAGATGAAGATGAGGGCGAAGAAGAGTAGTTAAAAGAAATCGTTTTTGTTATCACGTTTATATCAAATTGTTCTATTCTTGACTATATAGGGCATCTATGGTAAAATACCCTTTGCTGGGCCCGTAGCTCAACTGGATAGAGCAGTGGACTACGGATCCACAGGTTGGGGGTTCGAATCCCTCCGGGCTCACCAAACAGGGGAGGTTTATGCCTCCCCTGTTTGCTTTTTGACCTCTGAATTTAGCTTTATACAGGCATATAAAAGACATCTACCGAGAAAGATAGTCTGTTTTCACTTTTTACTTCTGTGAGATTTGCCAAGATATATATATTTGTGCATAATGAAAATATGTGTTTATAAGATTGTAGTTACGTTGTGTTAATACTTGATTACGCTCTTCGTGTTAGTTTGGATATGCTCTTGTTAGCAATAATAAATAGTGTTTGGGGTTCTATAAACAGCCTTGGCATGTGGATTGTGCTGGCTACCACTTCATATTATGTCAGGTTATATGACGATAAGGGTATGTGGAAAATCATAGAACATGATTGCTAACTACCTCTCTATTGGTGGTGTAAATAGTGCTTTGGGTTTGGTGTCTATGTATCTTTTTACAAGCTCTTCCACAGGAATGTCTTTAACCTCTTCCCATATGTTCTGGCATATGGCCTTTGCATGGTTGTATTCATCTTCTGTTATCCAACCTCTTTTTAGTGCCTCTTCCAGCTCTTCTTTGTCTTCGATAATCTTGCTGCCGTCTGTGAACTCTATGATGTCAAGGAATAGGTCTTTGAAGAGTATATAGCCATCGTGTTTTTCTACTTTGCCTATATCTATGTAGAAATTATAATTGTTGTAAGGTTTAAACCCTTCAGTGTACAATTTACTGATTCTTACAGATAAAGAAGGTATAACAAGAGCCTGTTTATAAATAATAGGGGTTTTCTTGAATGCTTTAATGAATGGCCTTTCATAGTATATAAAATCATGTCCTGTAATAAGCTTTTTTATTGGAGCAGAAATTTTCTTTATTCCTTCCCTATATACCTCTTCCCTTGCGTATTTATCTGTATATATTCTGAAGACTTTTTCAATCACCCTATCACAACCCTTTTATAGAATGGAAAAAGGGGGCCAGGGGCCCCCTTTTGATGTTTTATATAATACCCAAACGCTGTAGTGTCTCGAATGTAGGACGACCTTCCTCGTCCCATCCTCTGACTTTATAGTACTCTGGTAGAAGTTCTGGTACTTTGGCAACCCATCCTTTAGATGGACCTTCGGGCATGGGCTCCTCAAGGAGTCTCTTAGGAAGAGTGTCGTCTTCTTTGGTGAAGCCTACATCAAGGTTGTAGAGTCTCTCAAGATTCCATATTCTCTCTCCAACCTCGAGTGCTTTATCTGCTGTGTACTCGACACCGGTGATAGCACTGACAAGTGCTGCGTAGTCTTCAGCACCCAGTGCGAAAGATGTAAACAGACACAAACCGGAGGAGTCTATAAAGCCTGTGAGATCCTGGAATATCTTAACCCACTGGGCTTTGCCTTCAAGGGCAAATCTGTCAATTGCCTCTGGAGTGGCCAGTACCTCAGGGGATATGAGGTAAGCTCTAACGTGACAACCACCACGGTTGTTGGTGGCATATGCTAGTGCATGACCCTGAACACCTCTTGGGTCATATGCAGGAAGCTCCTGCTTTTTCACGCTCATGGAGTACTCGGGATGTCCATACATCTCACCAAGTCTGTATGAACCTTCTGCCAGCTTGTCTCCAAAGCCCTCTCTCTTGGCCAATTTCTCGAGCCAGTAGAGTAAAGCCTCTGCATTTCCGAACTTTAGCTCAGGACCTTCGCCAATGTCTTCTTTAGGTATAATGCCCTTTTCATACATTTCCATGGCTGCTGCTATGGTTGCACCGGCAGAAATGGTATCAAGACCCATATCATCGCATATATAGTTGGCCTTTACGATGGCTTTGAGGTCTCCGATACCACAATCGGCACCCAGTGCCCAGATAGATTCATACTCAGGACCTTCTCCCTCTTCACCGTTAATCTTTGTTACACGGCCACAAGCAATAGGACATGCGAAGCAACCTTTGTTGGTAACAAGGTACTTCTCTGCCAGTGCTTCACCGGAGATTTCTTCGGCTTTTTCAAATACACCTGTCTGGAAGTTCTTAACGGGGAAGATACCCGCCTTGTTGATGATGTTGACGAGAACGGCAGTACCATAGTTTGGCAGACCCTGACCTGTAATACCATTCTCTTTAATCTTCTGCATAGATTTGACAAGGGCATCTCTGAATTTCTCTGGATCTGCAACCTTTACATCGCCGTGTCCTCTGACGACAACGGCTTTAAGGTTCTTAGAACCCATTACGGCACCTACGCCGGTACGACCGGCAGCACGGTGCTCGTCATTGACAACGGCTGCAAATTTTACGAGGTTTTCACCAGCGGGACCTATGGCGGCAACCTCTATCTTGTCGTCGCCAATTTCCTCTTTCAGGGTGCGTGTTGTTGCAGATACGCCTTTACCCCATAGATGAGAGGCATCTCTCAGTTCGACTTTATCGTCGTTGATGTAGAGATACACGGGCTTTTCTGCCTTGCCCTCAAAGATAATCATGTCCCAACCGGCTTTCTTCAGCTCTGCACCGAAGAAGCCACCAGAGTTAGAAGATGCAATGGTACCTGTTAGTGGACCTCTGGTGACGACCATATAACGGCCACCAGTTGGTGCGTTAGTACCTGTAGCGGGACCTGTGGCAAATATTAGCTTGTTTTCTGGGGATAGAGGATCAACATTGTGGGGTACCTCTTCAAAGAAGTATTTGGTAGCAAGTCCTCTGCCACCAACATAGTCCTTGGCCCACTTCATGTTCAGTGGCTCAACAGAAATCTCTCCTGTGGTGAGATTGACACGAAGAATTTTTCCGGCCCATCCGCCGTAGTTCATAAATATCACCCTCCCTTTATTCCTCCCCTTTGCAACAGCAGGTACGTCCGTTGCCGGGCGTGCCCTATCGGTCTATACGGCCCAGAGGGTCGTATAGACTCGGAGAGGGTGATTTTCTATTTAACATTATATAGCAAAGACATGCAAATTGCATATATAAATTTGCATTATGTAGTAATTGGTGTGGTGGTGTTTACAATCCCAAGTGCTTTCACATGAAGTGTTATAATTTCTTGACTATTGGCATATTAATGGGAGGTGCGGGGTATTATGAATGAGACATCCACTGGTTATAAAAAATGGCTTGTATGGGGTGTGATGGTAACAGCTTACATGCTTGTTTTCTTCCATCGTTATTCAATGGGTAGCATGGGAGACTTTATTATGAAGGAGTTTGGCACCACTGCCGCTGTGATAGGTATGATTGGTGCCATGTATTCATGGGCTTATATGCTTATGCAACTGCCTGCTGGTATGCTTGCAGATTCTATAGGGCCAAGATATACTGCGGCTACTGGTATGCTTGTGACTTTTCTTGGTTCACTGATATTTGCCTATGCACCTAGTGTGCATGTTGTCATGTTGGGACGATTCATCATCGGTATAGGTGTTAGTGTGATATTTATATCGACGCTGAGGATACAGGCATCATGGTTTTCTCCTACAGAGTTTACCCGTATGTCGGGCCTTACGGTGTTTATGGGAAAAATCGGTGCCCTCATTGCAGAGACACCTCTTGTTATCATGATAGAAAAATATGGCTGGCGGAACACTAGTGTCATTATTGGTGTTACTTCTTTGATTATTGCCATTCTCATCTTCTTGTTTGTTAGAAATACACCACAGGGTGACAAGTATGAACATAGTGATGTCAGTATATGGAAGGGGCTTGTATCAGCCCTGAAGAACAAATATACATGGTTCCCAATGCTTGTGTTCTTTGGTATATATGCCTCATTTATAGCATTTTCGGCCCAGTGGGGTAATAAATTTCTCCAAGATGTCTATCATATATCTAAGACCGCTGCAGCTAATTATGTTATGGCATCGATTGTAGGACACATGCTTGGTGCTGTTACCCATGGTAGCATGTCCGATATGCTACGCAGTAGAAGATGGTATATGGCCACCGTTGTTGGTATATACGCATCTTTGTATCCCATCATGATATGGGGTATAAGGGCCGGTTGGCTTACTGTGGGACTGGCACTTTATATTATGTTCTTCCTTATAGGTTTTACATCTGCCGGTCTGATTATTTCTTATACTGCGTCTAAAGAGGTTAATATGCCAAGATTTTCTGGTATTGCCACTTCTATCGTTAATATGGGTGGTTTCCTTGGTTCTGCTATAGCCCGCCCATGGTTTGGAAAAATTCTAGATGGTTGTGTGCTGAAGGTTGTTGATGGTGTAAAGGTGTATAGTATAGATGGATATATAAAAGGGTTCTGGTTCTTATTCTTCCTTGCCCTCATTGCGTTTGTCGGTGCTTTGCTGACATATGAAACAGGGGCACAGAATAGATATGAGGAGATTATAGCCCGAAAATAGAAAGGAAGTATCTATATGTTGAAAATAAGCACGGCCGGTATCCCCCTATCGGCTCCAGATAGGAGTGTGATAGGGGGACTTGAATATTTAGCATCACTGGGACTTGATGGTATGGAGCTTGAATTTGTTAGGGGTGTATACCTCAAGCCTGCTATGGCTGAAAAGGTTAGGTATACAGCTGAGAAGTTAGGTCTCACATTAACTGTTCATGCTCCGTACTGGATCAACTTTGCTTCTCTTGATGAAGAAAAACGTATTCGGAGTAGGAAGTATCTATTTAACTCAGCATATATTGGTTACCTTGCTGGGGCAACATCTGTTGTCTTTCATCCTGCATGGTATCAAGGAAGGCCATCTGATAAGGTGCTTGATATTGTGTGGCATGAGTTGGAGATGGTTCTTGAAGACTTGGATAGAGAAGGAATACACATAGATATTAGACCAGAGTTAATGGGAAAGACGTCCCAGTTTGGTTCTCTTGATGAGCTTATCAAGCTGTATAAGATGTCTGGTGGTAGGTTGAAACCTTGTATCGACTTTGCCCATCTACAGGCTCGCACCATAGGCAAGGTCAATGGCTATAACGATTGGGATTATGTTCTTACGAAACTGGAGAAAACTATGGGGCCAGAGATACTAAAGGATATGCACATCCACTTTTCCGGTATAGAGTTTGGGGCGAAGGGTGAGATACGACATCTACCGTTTGCCGAGGCTACTATCGATGTTGACGGTTGGCTATCTCTTATGGTAGATAGGGAGATAGAGGGTGTTGTTGTTGTTGAAAGTCCTATCCTTGAAGATGATGCAATGATGCTAAAAAATCGATATGTTGTCCTTGAAAGGGGGATCAGCACTTGGAGATAAAGGTGATGTTCCGCCTTGGTGGTGAAATTGGCATAAAGGCACAGGGTACCCGTGAGCGTATGATAGAGGTTTTGATGAAGAATATCGTAAAGAGAAGTAAGCGTTGGGGTATTCCTGTCAAACCTTACCAGAAGATGGGTAAATGGTGGATAGATGTCTCGTCAGAGCAGATAGACGATATCATACTCCTTCTTCGTACAACCCCCGGTGTTTCTCGTGTATCGAAGGCTCTTGTTGGGAAAGAGGAAGAGTGGAAAGATATGCTTGACAGTTTTGTACCCCAAGAAGGTCCCATAGCTCCATACTTCTTTATTTATAAGACCGATAATGTTGATAAGGCAAGGCAGTACAAGAAGGAGATACTTTCCTATCTTACATCTTTGCAGAAACAAAGGTTTCTTGCGGCAGAATCATACGATGGTCTTGAGCCTTTAGAGGTGTCTCCTGTCAGCATAGGTGCAGAGCTGAAAAATGGTCAGTTTATTATGTGGGATATGAATGGAGAGGCACAGGGTATGCAAGGGCTCCCTATACATGTTGAAGAGGCAAAGGCTGGTGTGCTGTTCTCCGGTGGACCCGATTCTGTGCTGGCAGCACTGCTTCTTATGAGACGTGGGGTTGATGTAGAACTTATTTACATGGACCAAGGTGTAAATGCTATGACTGATCGTGTAAGACATCTGGCCTCTGGTCTTGCCGATGTTTATCCTGAAGGTAAAATCAACCTCATCATTGTGCCTTGGAGGGAATTTCTAACACAGGTAACGAAGGAGTTTAAGAAAAACACATGTATGGTTTGCAAATATAGTATGCTTAAGGTTGCCTCATTTATAGCTAAAAAGCGTGGATACCAGTTTATTGCTATGGGTACTATAGTTGGTGAGCAGGCCAGTCAAACGCCTTATGCTCTTACTTTCACAGAACGTGGGGCTTTTGTGCCAGTAATGCACCCAGTAGCCGGCTATGCCAAAGAAGAGATATTTGACCATCTGGCCCGTTTTGGTATGCGAAAAGCTGTTGAAAAGGCTGCTCCCGGTTGTGAGTTTGTACCGCCCAAGGTTGTTTCCAAACCGCGTATTAGCGTTCATGATCTCAGAAAACTGAAATTTCCGAAGGATTATAAAGTAGAAAAGATAGATGCCCAGAAACTGTGGCAGTTTTAGGGAGGGGTAGATATGTTTGATACATCGTGGACCATATATCAGATGTTTCCAAGGTACTATGGCAGTTTTAGGGCTATGACTGAGGACCTTGAGAGGCTTAAAAATCTCGGTGTCGATGTGCTTTATCTCATGCCCTTTCATCCTACTGGTGAGGAAGACAGAAAAGGTGCATATGGTTCTCCGTATGCCATAAAAGATTACTTTGCCATTGATTCCATGCTTGGCACGGAAAGAGACCTTGCCGTGTTTATCTCAGAGGCACATGCTATGGGATTTAGGGTTATCTACGATGCTGTACTTCATCATACGGCTACAGATAGCAATATTGTTAGAGACCATCCTGAGTGGATTTTAAAAGATGAAGAGGGTAATTTTACCAGGCAAATAGAAGATTGGTGGGATGTCTACGATTATGACTTTGATGTAGGCGATGTTTGGTATTATCTTGCCGATGTTCTTGCCTACTGGAAGAACTTTGGATTTGATGGTTTTAGGGCAGATGTTGCCGGTCTCATACGCACAGATTTCTGGACATTTGTCAAAGACCAAGTAGATCCCGAGGGGAAACTCATATGGCTTTCAGAATCTCCTCAGTATGAACTGTGTCAGGTGTTTGATGCCATATACAACTACGAGCTTTATAAGACCATGTATGCTATATGGACAGGTACTGGCACATACGACAAGATGTATGAAAAGGTATGGATGATGAATGATATCTATTCAGAAAAATGTGTGCTTGTCAATTTCCTTGAAAATCATGATTGGCCACGTGCCGCAGCCATGATAAAGGAGCCAGAGAGACTTCTTCACTGGACAGTGTTTATGTATTTCCTTCCCGGTGTACCTATGATTTCGCAGGGGCAGGAGTATGGAGAGACTGAGAAGATGGATATTTTTTCTTCATATGGCACATGGACAACAAAGGATAGAGATGTGCGATGGTTTAACCTCTTTAAAGGGTTAAATAGACTTCGCCATAGCCTTGGTGTATGGCAGGAAGGAGATGCCGTCCCCTTAAGGGTTGATGCCCCCGATGGTATATTTGCATTGCTTCGTTATAGCGATGAGGAATATCTTCTTGGTATTTTTAACCTCTCAGGTGTATCAGTAGATGGTGTGAGGGTGGAGCTGGGGACACAGTGGGATAGTGGGGTTCAAAAGGCCCGCGATATCCTTTCTGGCAAAGATGTTGAAATCAGAGGTTTAGGTGATGGCTACGCCTATGTTCCTATCGATACTCCAAAGCTCCTATATCTTCCTAAGTTATAAGAAGGTGGTTGTATGCCGTCTGTAAGGGATGTTGTTGTCGTTGGTGCAGGGCTCTCGGGACTTATGGCTGCGTATAGACTGAAGGCTCTTGGTATACCTACAATATGGGTTATTGGTGGTGGAGTAGACCGTTCCAATAGTGTTCTTGCTCAAGGTGGTATTGCCGCAGCCCTATCTCCTGAAGATAGTGTGGATGCTCACTTACAGGATACCGTTATTGCCGGGGACGGACTTGTGGAGGAGGATGTAGCCCGAGGAATTATTTCTGAAGGAGCACAGATTGTCTCACATCTTGTACATCTCGGAGTGCCGTTTGATAAAAATCCTGATGGCACTCTCGATATGACCAGAGAAGGTGCTCACTCTCGGAGGCGTATTCTCCATATCAAAGATGAGACAGGTAAAGGCATGATGCACTATCTTTTCAAGTTTGTATCAGGTGTGGAGAAAGTAAGGGGTAGGCTTGTTGATCTTCTCGTAGAAGATGGCGAAGCATACGGTGTCAGGGTGAAGACAAATGGACACACAGAGGATATATATGCCTCAGCTGTGATACTGGCAACAGGTGGGTATACAGGTATGTATATCCACTCCACAGGTAATGCCGATCAAGATGGGGTGGGTATTGCTCTGGCAGCCCATTATGGGGCTGTGCTTCGAGATACAGAGTTTATACAATTTCACCCTACAGTGTTTTTTGGTGGAGGTAAGGCATTTCTCATCACCGAAGCAGTGAGAGGTGAAGGGGCTATTTTACTTGATAGTAAAGGTGAAAGATTTATGGTAGAAGAGCATCCCATGGCAGAGCTTGCCCCTCGAGATATCGTTGCCCGAGCCATTCATCGGCGTGGTGGTGCATATCTAGATTTTCGTCCCATTCAAGAAAAAGGTATTGATATAGAAGAGAGATTTCCACATATTGTAGAGGTGCTTCGCAAAGAGGGTATAGATCCACTAAGGGAACTTGTGCCTGTATATCCTGCTGCCCATTACTATATTGGTGGTATAAAGGTGGACTGGTGGGGTCAGAGTGATATAAAGAGGCTTATGGTGATAGGGGAGGCAGCCTCAACGGGGCTTCACGGTGCAAACAGGTTGGCATCTAATTCACTGCTTGAGTGTGTGGTTATGGGCTATCGCTCAACATTCAGGGCGTGGTGGTATGCCACCCAAGAACCCCATAGAGAGGTTCCCAAATTTGAATCTAAAGAGTATGAGAATCTCTCTTCCGATGGCCACCTCAAGGGGCAGATGAGTCGTCATGCAGGTATTATCCGTAATGGTTATGGACTGAGAAAGGTTGCCAGAAAACTGCTATCACACATGGAAAATGGTAATCTACCACTTGGTTCTCAACGATGGGCCCAGATCATGCTATCCGGTGCCACTATATGTAGTGGATGGTGGCGTACGGAAAGCAGAGGGGCTCACTACCGTGAAGACTACCCCGAAAAGTGGAAGGAAAAAAAGCATAGCCATATTACACTGAAAGAAATCAGGCAATGTCTTGAGAGAATGGGAGGAGTGTAATATGTTAAATCCTACCTATATAAGAGAGAGTGTGAAGAGATTTCTGTCTGAAGATTTACACTTTGGCGATATCTCTATTCCCGATGTACCGCAGATGAAAATACCCGTTCGTGGTGAGTTTATTGCCAAAGATGAAGGGGTGCTTGCCGGTAGTATCTTTGCCTCCTATTTTTATGATGAGATTGCCCCTGTAGATATACATTGGTATAAGGAAGATGGTGAGAGTTTTCGTATAGGTGATGTACTTGGATATGTAGAGGGTCCAGCCTATGCCCTTTTGATGGTAGAACGCACATATCTTAATCTTCTGCAAAGGCTTAGTGGTATAGCCACTTCTGCCCGCAGGTTTGTTGCATCTTTACCGGAGGGATTTACCCTTCTTGATACACGTAAAACGACTCCGGGGCTTAGATTGTTTGAGAAATATGCCTCATGGGTAGGTGGCAGTGTGAATCACCGGTATACACTTATGGATGCCGTGATGGTAAAAGATAACCATATTATGGTCTTTGGCTCTATTACTGGGGCAGTAGAGGCCGTAAGGAAGACAGCCCCGTATACGGCAAAGATAGAAGTTGAATGTGAAAATGTGGATATGGTGCTTGAGGCAGCTGGACTTGGGGTAGATATCATAATGCTTGACAACATGAATGACGATGATATTGTGAAATCTATTAAGATTATTCGTGATATTTCACCCACCACCGCCATAGAGATATCAGGAGGGATTACTGTCGATAGGGTGAAATCTCTTGCAGAAAAAGGTGTGCTTGGGGTATATGTGTCTTCATCTTCTACTATTACAAAGAGCACATGGCTTGATATCTCGTTTGAGGTGATGAAGGTTTGAAGTACGTTATTGTGTTTATTGGCGGTGGATTTGGGGCATTGTCTCGCTTTATTATTGGTGGTCTTGTACAAAATATGTATGGTGGAGATTTTCCCGTTGGTACATTTGCCGTAAATATTATTGGTTCATTTCTTATAGGTTTTCTCTTTTCCCTTGAAGGGTTTGGTTTTCTATCCTATGAGAGTCGTCTTCTCCTCATGGTTGGCTTCCTTGGAGGATTTACGACATTTTCATCGTTCATGCTTGAGAGTGTCAATCTTATACCATTGCCTCAATTTTGGCTCAATGTCGTGGGACAGGTGGGTGTAGGGCTTATTAGCGTCTATGCCGGTATTATTGTGGGGAGGTGGATTGTATGAAAATAGTAGAGGAAGATGTATTGCTAAGAATATTTATAGGGGATAGTGATAGGTGCAAGAAATGTAATAGATACAAGGGTAAACATATGTATGAAGCTATTGTTCTCAAGGCCAAAGAAATGGGACTTGCCGGTGCTACGGTGCTAAGAGGAATTATGGGTTTTGGAGGTGCTAGTAGGGTTCATACGGTATCTGTGCTGAGACTCTCTGAGGATATGCCTGTTGTTATAGAAATTGTCGATAAGATGGAAAAAATAAAGCCCCTCCTTGAGTGGCTTGATGAGGTGATGGTGGAGGGGCTTATCACCATGGAAAAGGTTATGGTTTATAGATACACCAAAGGCTAACGGGTTAGCTCAAGCATCTTTTCAATACCTGCTCTTGCCCTCTGGGCTATATGCTCTGGTACATGTACTGGATATGTTTCTTCTTTGAGACTTCTTAGTATATCTTCTGCTGTGATGGCTTTCATGTTTCTACATACCATAGGCCGTTTCACAGCGTAAAAATCTTTATCTGGAAAGAGTGTTTTCAGCCTGTATATCATACCCACTTCTGTACCGACAATGAACTCTTTGACCTCCGGATGTTCTTCAACATAGCGAATCATTCCACTTGTGGATGTTACGATATCTGCATATTCCCATACTTCAGGTGGAGTTTCAGCGTGCACCATCACATGTGCCTCAGGGTGTTCCTTTTTTACATCCAGTATATCTTCTGGTTTGAGGTAGTTGTGAACATAGCAAAAACCATCGTAGAAGATAAACTCTTTATCGGGAAAGTGGTTTGCCACCCACCTGCCTAAATTTTTGTCTGGTAGAAATATGATTTTCTTGGTATCTACTTTTTCTATGATTTTTAGTGCACTAGCAGATGTAACAACAACATCACACTCTGCTTTGACCGCTGCTGTTGTATTAATGTAACATGCCACCAGTGCATCTGGATGCTGGGCTTTTAGTTTTCTTACATCTTCAGGTTCTATCATCCATGCCATACCACACCCTGCACTGGGTACAGGGTGAAGTATCGTTTTCTCTGGGGCTAGTATCTTGGCAGTTTCTGCCATAAACCTCACACCGGCAAATATAATCTTTTTCTGCGGTATCTGCGTAATCTGCCGTGCCAGTGCCAGAGAGTCCCCTAAGAAGTCTGCAACATCCTGCACAATGGGTGGTTGATAATTATGGGCCACAATAACGATGTCTTTTTCTTTTTTGAGTTTCAGTATCTCTTCTTTTATCGACACGCTTTATTCCTCCTTTATACTGGCTTCTATGAGTAATTTAATGTAGTATTGCTTTCCATCATTTATCATCGTTTTTAGTTTTTCAAGGTCGATATTCTTGGTAAAGTAGGCCATGGCCTTATCATTTTGTTCTTTGTATAGAAGTTCAAGGGTTTGACTGAGATAATAGGCCACAGATGATAGCTGGGTGCGAAATTCTTTGAGTTTTGCATCAATAGTCTCATTACCACTTTCAACAGAAATAATTTTTAAGGTTAAGCCTGCTACATTGACGGCATGGGTCAGTGTCTCTTGGGCTGTTGTAAAATCTTGCTCTAACATCTGGTCGTGGGCCGTTTTCAGGTCATCGTATAATACCTCTGCAAGGTCATACCCTACAATGGCTTTCTCCTGTACTGTTGTCGTCGCTGTTCTGGTTACTGTTGCTGTGCCTATGGTTTCCTGTACCACCTGTGTTTTTAGCTTCTGATAATAGTTCCACATAAAGAATATGAGGGCAATATTGATAACAAGTATGATGAGCCATACAAGAGGGCTATCCTTTTTCTTTTCTTGTGTTTCTTGGCCATTTGCATTCTCGTTTTCTGCCATCTGTGGTCCCCTCCCTTATCTGTTGTATTTATATTCTACTATGAGGGTGCCTATGTTAGAATGCTAACAGAAAGGAAAGAATGGAGGGGTGTCTGTGGAAACAGGTTGGTGGCTACCTGTTTTGTTTGCCTATTTTTTGGGGGCAATACCATTTGGATATCTTATTGGTAAATATATGTATGGTGTTGATGTGCGGAAAGAAGGTAGCGGAAACACGGGGGCAACCAATGTTTACAGGGTGCTTGGTGCCAAGGCCGGTGGCCTTACGGCTCTTCTGGATATCTCTAAAGGTTTGATTCCCGTTGTTGTTGCCCGTATGTTCTTCAGTGACCCTAAGGTGTGGGCTCTAACAGGTGCAGCTGCTGTTGTTGGGCATATATTTTCTGTCTATTTGAAGTTTAGAGGTGGAAAGGGAATAGCCACTTCATTTGGGGTGGGACTTGGACTTTGTACAGGTTGTGCTCTGTTTGCATTTTTAGTATGGGTTGCTGTGGCCTCAATTACCAACTATGTTTCGTTGGCATCTATGATGGCATTTTTATTTGGCACTTTGTGTGCCTATTTTTACGCCCCTATGCCTGTTACTTTGACATTTCTTTTTATGTTTTTGCTTATAGTATTTGCACATCGCAGCAATGTTGTCAGGCTTATAAATGGAACAGAGCGAAAAACACGTATGCCTTGGCAGAAGAAGAGGGATGTATAAAAACTTTTATTATCTGGTAATCCCTCATGTGGAGGGTGTATCATAAAAATCTTTGGCGGAGGTGAATGGCATGGTTATACTGAAAGATCATGCACTGATGATTCAAAATCTTTATAGAAAGGGCGAAGTAGATGTTAGCTCTTATAGCGATGCCCAGCGTGAAACACTGTGGCAGCTTGAGCTTGCCGGACTTGTCCGTCTAGCTGGTATTGATGAGTATGAACTGACATTTGCAGGTAATATGCTTGCAGAGATTATGGAGAACCTCATTGAGGCAGGTAAACTGCCTAAACCTGAGGAGTGGGAAGACTCCTTTAGGTGGATTGGCAGTGAAGTGATATCCATGATTAGATATAGTCGTCAGGCTCAAAGCAGGGTGAAAGGTAGGGTTGCCGATGAGCTCACAAAGAGAGGGTTTGCCGAAGATGGTAAGTTAACACCAGAGGCAGAGGCACTCTCTGATGTTTACGATGCAAGCCACCCCAGACTGGTTATTACCAAAGAGCTTGCAGAGTATATTAAAGATATGCCACCAGGTCCCGGTGAGAGGGGAAGACTCCCTGTTGGTGGGGATAAGCTTCTTGAGCTTGAGTCTATGAGACTTATCGCATTCTCTGTTCCAACATCTGACATTTATGCCCTTACAGGACTTGGTCAGCAGATTCGCATGGCCCTTAAGAAGGGTGCAGCAACATTTATGGATGTTGTCATCGATGAGAGCATCTTGGAGCTTATTGCCCGTGCTATGAGGGGCGATATGCTTTCTGAATCTGAAAAAGAGATACTCATGATTCGTGGTTTTATGGGTATGAGTGAGGAGATACTTCCAGCCGGTGAGCATCTCTATCTTGCCTATAAGATTTATCGCAAGGGTGTTTACAAGAAGATTCCAACATTCCATGTTGACGACCTTGAGATTAAGCTCATGGATGTTATTGAAACTCTGTGGGAGAAGTTTGAGCAGAATCCTGAGATATTCCCCACAGTAGACCAGATTAAGAAATATGTCAAGGAGAACTGGGAGTTTAAAGAGTATGATGTACCTCTGGCACTGTTTAACCTTGAGGCTTTTGACCTTATTACATCTCGCGAGCACCGCAAGGGTAGTGGTAAATACCTTGTCTATGAGATAACACCTTATGGTAAAGAAGTTATGGAGAATCGTACAGGTAAGGATGTAAACTCCGAGGCAGTTAAGGCCATTACCATTACCCGTCTTGAGTTTGCAGCACCAAATGTAGAGTGGTATAACCTTGCCCGTGAGGAAGGTCTTGTATCTGACGCATATCCTACCAAGGCTGGTTTGATGTTTGCAAGACTGGCAACAGAGGTTCGCAAGAGACCACTGATTACCAAAGTTGAGGCCAAGCTGTTGGGCCGTATACCATTTACAAGAGGCCTCTTTGTAGAAGAAGAGCTTATTCAGCCATATTTCAAGGGCGAAGAGGAAGATGCACGTGTTGGTTTGCAGAAACTCGAGGCTAAGGGGCTTGTCAATCTGCTACCCACAGGTGTTGTTGTTCTCACACAGGCTGGTCAGTACATGAAGAGAGCTCTTTCTGGAACACCAACAGGCTTGGCAACACCTGTTACACCACTTGTTATCAGGTTGCTTGAGGCAGTTAGAGAGGTTGGTTCTCTCTATGTCAAGGAGCACAAGGTGAGAATTAAACCAGAAAACTGGAAGTATGTAGAAAAGGCTGTGGGTGTAGACCCAGATACCTTTAACAAGATACTTGTTCTTGCCCGTGAGGCTAAGTTTATTCTGACAAACAGCCTGTCTGAGGCAGGTCAGTATCTGCTTAAGGCTGTTGATGAGATCAACAAGAAAGAGCACGACTGGGTAGAGGTTCTTGTAGAAGTGTAAAGAAGCATGTAAGCGTTTGATAGAGGGGAGGTGTGAACCTCCCCTTTTTGCTTATCGTTTGAAACAAACTTCATGGTGAAAATATGCGGACACAAAATAGAAGTTGATTATTAGGTTATATCGTGGCTTCTATCGGGTTTCTGTGTATCTAAGAAAAGCATTTTATTTGTTGGGAAGCATACCCTCTCTTGTTGCAATAAATGTGGCTATTTCTCGGAATATGGGGGCTGCTACTTGGGATGCAAAGCGTACACCTTTAGGAAGATGCTCTGGTCTGTATACACTCGTCATAATAATATACTCAGGATTGTCTGCTGGAAACATACCAATAAATGTAAACATACGCTGTTTAGAGGAATATTCTCCATGCATGGCAATTTCTGCTGTTCCTGTTTTTCCTGCAACTTTGATCTCTTTTCCGGAGACAAACACCCTTGCCCTGACAATAGAGTCCTGTACTACTTCGGTTAGTGCCTTCCTAACTGTATCGGCGACCTTTTCCGATATAACCCTCTTGGGGGGCTTGTGCGGGGCAGGTATGTATTTATCTCCAATATACACACCCTCTAGTAGGGTAGGATTATATAATAACCCTCCTGTTGCAATAGGGGTATATGCTCTAAGAAGTTCAATGGGGGTTATGTAGATGCCATATCCAAAGCCCGATACTGCAAGGTAAACATCGCCTTTAGGGGGAAGTATACCGGATACCTCACCGGGAAGCTCTATACCTGTTGGTTTGTCCAGTCCGAAAAGTTTAGCTTCTGATATATAGTTTTCATAGCCTAATTTCAGTGCTATTTGTGCAAACACAACATTTGCCGATAATTTTAGTCCCTTCAGTACTGTTGCATTTTTTCCAGCAGGTATAACAGATTTGATGGTATACTTACCTACCTGAAAGCTACCGGGGTCATCAAAAGTGTCTGTGAGTTTTAATCCGATTTTTTCCATTGCCCACATAAGTGTGAGCGGTTTTAAAACAGAGCCCATCTCGAAACGTCCGCTAATGACGGGATTATAAACGGGCTTTCGGTTTTTATCAAGTCGTGTGGTTGGTCTAATGGCCATGGCTTTAATAGCCCCTGTAGGGGTCATAACAACAATCCACGATGACATGGGCTTGATTTCTTCATCTATCTTATCGAGCAGGGTTTCTGCTTTGTACTGTATACCTAAGTCTATTGTGGTTTTAACGGCTATGTCCGGATTTCTTAGAAGAAAACTCTTATATGGTATGTATTTGGTGCGCAGTATATCATTAAGTGTTAGTTCAAGACCATCTATACCAGTGCCATTTGGTGTGGTGAATCCTATGATAGGAGCTGCTATTGTGTACGATGCAGTGTGATGGGGGTATATGCGTTCTTCTGTGTCGTCTACCCACCAATATTTATAATTGGTATGTTTTACTTTAATAGGCATGTCTGGTGGAATCTTCCCTTTGATAATGTTTGCTACCTCTCTGATAACATTTTCCTTTTTTTCACGGGGAGCAGATGGACTGATAAGTCCTAATCTGTAAGCAATCATTAGGTATTGTCCTTCTGTTGAAGGCTCATTGGGGTTTACCCATAATGTATAGGTGGGAATAGAGTATGCCAGTGGCAGATTGTATTTTCCTCCTTCTATAATAGCCCCTCTAACTCCCTTACCTATGTTGATTCCAAATGGGGAATATAGCTTTAAGAGTGTGGGACTGTAGCCGAAGATAATGGTCATATGAATACTAATGAACATAAGAAACGCTATAAAAAGCAGTATTACAATAACAAGAAAGCCCTGTCCTGCATAACAGGGCTTTCCACCATCAGCTTGTGGTGTACTTCTCGGCTTACTGCTCTGTTCCGTCGGGTTGATCTGTTGAGTGCTTTTCTGATTTCTCAGAAGTTTCCGTCTTTTCTTCCTCATTGTTTTGTGTCAGCCTTTCTATAACAGCTAGTTGTTTATTATACATTTCTCTAAGATTCTTTAGTTCTTCTTCCAGTTCCTGTACCTTCTTTTCTAAATCTTGTTTGGCGTTAATGAGCTGCCTGTTTTCATCTACAAGTTTGTTCTTTTCATATTGGCAATCTGCAAGTTTTTGTGCAAGCCCTGATATAGACCTTTCACTGTGTTTTGAAATGCTTTGTGCAATAAGTATAGTTATCAGTATAAAAACAAGATATAGGGTGGAGAGAATAATTACAATAATCCCCGGTGTTAAGCTAACAGTATATGGTGGTATACCGTAAGTGATTGGTTCCATTCCCATCATGGGTATTGCAGCAATGGCTGTTATGATTAACATTAAGATAACGATTATCATGCTTATTATATTCATATGACCGCCTCCTAGGAGAGTTATTTACTATATTATAAAGCACTAAAAGGTTTTTCAGAGGCATGGATTCATTGTAAAATGTTTACAGCATGGATATGTTGAGAGAGATATTTGAAGAGATAAAAGGACATTGGATTTCATGGCTCATATTTGTCATTGTCTTTGTTGCCATATATGTTTTCTACTACTTCTTTACCCCTGTGTATGTCTATGTCGTGTCATCACCTTATGTTGGCCCTGCCATGATTAATGGTTTTAGCGATGCTTATGAGCGATATTCTCGGAGTATCATGCCTGTGAGGGTTGTTGATTTTACACCTAAAAACACGGAAGCGGATATAGATGCGTTTATCAACCGTATACAGCAGGATATGGCCTATGGTAGAAGAATTGTCGCCATTGTTGGTACGGATATCTCGTCCGAGACCAAATTACTATTGTCGGCAATGACAAGACATGGTATGAAAATACCTGTTATTTCTCAAAGTTCCTCATCTCCAGAGCTGAAAAATCTGTATTATAGATTTTTTAGAATTATCTACAACGACGAGCCTGTTGTTAGTGCTTTTGCCCGCTGGTATACAGAGAGTGGTCCTAATAAACCTGTTATTGTATTGGTGGACTCAGAAAATATTACATGGTCTGGAGAGGTGGCCCGTGTTTTTAAAGAAACAGCCTCTTCTGTTGTTGTCGATGAAGAGGTTGTAAATATGTCTGATCCTGTAAGTGTAAAAAACACGGTAGATGCTATTGTCAATGAATATCGGCTAAATAAAGATGATGTGTATGTGTTTGTAGTTGATTATAAGCTTGCCGATTTGTATAAGACTGTTTTGGCACTTAGTGGTGATTACAGGAATTTTCTTATGACAGATAGTGCTGTTAAATATATGTTTACCCGTTGGTTTCCAGATGGCTTAAATCTTTATGTGTACTATCTTCCTATCAAGCAAGTAGGCATGTTAGATTATGACTATGATCTTTCATATGATGCACTTGCAAGTGTGCTTTCTGTTGTTACTTCAGGGGCTCGTTCTCCCGATGCCGTTGTGAAAGCGCTCTTGAATATGAAATTTTCGGGGAGAACGGGGACGATATCCTTTGTAGAAAGAGATAATGTATATGAAAGAGACTTTAAGACAATTACCATTTTGAAAGCAGAGGGAGAAACATGGCATATAGTTACCAAGCAGAATCTATCGGAATGAAAAGGCGGTTTCTTGCTGTTGTTGTTATATTATTTCTATTGCTGACATTCTATACCATCTTTGTTTATACTCAGTGGCAAAAATACAATGACCACCTCAAAGATAAATATATTACTACAACAAAAGTTCTGCTTGAATCTGTTGAATCTCATATGCTCCGTGATATATCGGTGTTTGCCTCTGTTGTATATGGAGATAAAAATGCAGCTGCTTCCATAAAAGATGTTGGTTACATAGCATATGACAATGGACAATTGTGGTCTACCAATTTAGATGGTATTTCAAAGTATAGTGCCATGGTCATATATCCAAAGATTAAGCGGTATATGGATGATGAACCTGTTAAAGTCATTCCCCGAATGTATTTGACCTATTATGGTATGGTAGTAGGCTTTGTTCCGTCTTGGGATAAAAATAAGCTTATTGTTGTTGTATTTCCAGCTCGTTATCTGGAAAGTAGTGTCTATAGAATTTTGAGTTCTACGATAAATACCGACAAGGTCAATGTCATGCTCTTTACCGCTGAGGGAATGCCTATTGCACTGGGTGAGGTCTTTGATATGTCGGCATTCTTAGTTAAAAAGGATGACGAAAATGTTCTTGTGAGTGGCAATAGGGCTATTTCATATGCCCGCGGTAGATTTTTATCTATGGCACTTGTCTTTGACGAGCAGGTATTTCCCTTTGGACATTTTGTATTGCGGTATTACATTTTCTTTGCCTTAGTTGCGTATATTTTGTATGGAATATACCATTTCTTAGAGTATCGGTACTTTTTACCCCTTGATGATCTCCAACATGTATATACAACCTATGTTAGATCCCAGATGCTTGATAGGACTATCATTACGAAACATCGTAGGCGGAGTTACTCTTACCTATATCCGGCTAATATTATCTATGTTCTCCTTGATAATCTTGCCTATGAACTTGATAAGTTTGCCGGTGTTGAAACTACCCTTTCTGGTATTTACAGTTTGTTTTCGCGGCTTGGCGGGGAATTTGATGAGAATGATACAACCTATCTTAATAAGATTATGGATAGTGTGCGTGATGTTCTTGATGTTGATGCGGTTTTCATGATGGTAAAAGAGGGAGATGCATATCGTATAAAAGCATATGCTGGTGTTGTTCCTTTAGGTGGAACTGCCACTGGCATGAGGGTATATAGCAATTATTGGGACAAATACTTTAGGGGAATGACAGGTACCTATGTGGAGGAAATAAAAAAGGGTGCGAATGTTAAAGATACAATTATGACAGGTGTGAATTTTATATCTACATTTGATAGGGCTATAATCTCAACATTGGGTTTCGGGGATATGATAGAGGGTTTACTGGTGGTTTTGATAAGAGATGAGAGGAGCAAAGATATCAGGCTTCTTGAGGATCTTGTTAGCATTGTTTCATATATGCTTACCGTCCGTATTATGCTCTCTAGGCTGAAGGCCTCTTCTGATGAGATCGTTCTTAATTCTTTACTCGCCCTTCTCAGCGCTCTGGAGGTTAAAGATCCATATACGGCTGGTCATAGTAGTCGAGTAGCTTTATATGGCAAGCTACTTGCCGAGAAGCTCAATCTTTCATCGGAAGACATTGATAAGGTATATAAAGCGGCCTTACTCCACGATATGGGAAAAGAGGGCGTGCCTGATAGGGTCCTTTTGAAACCTGCACCCTTGAGCGATGATGAGTGGGAGTATATGAAAAAACATCCTATTATATCGGCATCTATCATTGAAAAGCTTGGTAGATTTACCGACCTTATTCCCGGTATCCTGCATCACCATACCCGTTATGATGGTATGGGGTATCCCGGTGGCTTAAAGGGAAAAGACCTTCCTCTCATTGCCCGTATTATTGCCGTTGTCGATGCCTATGATGCTATGACAACTGATAGACCATATAGACATGCCTTACCAGAGGATGTGGCGATAAATGAGCTTATTAAGGGTAAGGGTAAGCAGTTTGATCCCGATATTGTCGATGCCTTTATTGAGCTATATAAAGACGGGAAGGTTGCCGAAGTTAAAGAACAGGTGCCTTCACCTCTATCTTTCCGTTCTCCTGAAATTATGGAAAAGGTCTTCCGAACGCTTAATAAATATATGTTTATGATTGTTGATGTCAATGGCATGTTTTATATCAACACTAAGTATGGAAAGCATATTGGCGACAAGATTTTGGATATTGCAGAATCTATGCTCAAAGAGGCATATGGTTCCAGAGCAGATGTGGGACGACTTGATGGTGATCATATTGCCGTGCTATTTGACAAAGACTACCCGTCAAAGGAAGAAATAGAGCGTTTGCTTGCCAAGTTGCGGAGTAAGATCCATGATGTGATACCCTTAAATAGGGATATCTTTAAGATAGCTGTTTTAAGGTATCCAGAAGATTTTACAGATCGTCGTAGTATATTGCATTATGCAAATGTACTATTGTTGCTTGCTAAGACAATGGGCAGACCCATTGTCTTCATGGAAGATATAAAAAGACTGCTTAGGGGGGACTAATGTTGAGACAGTTTATGCATTTTATGCCTACAAAGGTCATATTTGGCGAAAGCACATTTGACATGTTACCAGAGATTGTTAAACCAATGGGAGATTCTGTGTTTGTTATTACCACTAGAAAATCTTTACGTATTGCCGGGTTGCTTGATAAATTGGAAAATATGCTTTCCGAGGCTGATATCCATTATCATATTTATTCGCTTGAAGACAACCATAGGCCATTTGAGGTTATCAATCATATAGCCTCACTTGTTAAAGAGATGAAGGCCGATGTGCTTATGGCTATAGGTGGCGGTAGTGTTATGGATGCAACAAAGGGAGTAGCTGTTGCCGCTGTGAGCAGGCATGGTATTGTTGAAGATTATCTGGGCAAGGGTAAGGTAAAGATGGCACTTCCCATTATTGCTGTCCCAACAACTGCTGGAAGTGGTGGAGAGGTTACCCACTATGCCCAGATATCGGTAAATGGCAAGTGGGATGTCATACACTCTTCGAAGATTGTTCCCAAGGTTGCTGTGGTGGATCCTACTACTACGCTCACCCTTGACTATGAAAATACTGTGTATAGTGGTTTTGAGGCTGTTGCCCATCTTATAGAAGGTTATTTCTCTTGCCATTCTAACCCTATTATCGAGCCACTTGCCCTTAAAGGTATATATCTTGTTCAGAAAAGCTTCGTTCGTGCTGCAGAAAAAGGGAAAGATATAGAGGCCCGCTCAGATATGTCCCTTGCTGCTCTGCTTGGTGGCATTGTTATCAACGATGCCGGCGTAGGCCTTACCCATTTTCTTGGATTTCCTATTTCAGAGGATTTAGATGTACCCCATGGTCTCATTAATGCGCTTCTCCTTCCTCCTGTGCTTGAAAAGAATATAGCCCGTGGTGGTCCACTTATTCACGGTAAAGTGGAGCTTATGAAACTCCGCCTTGGCATGGATATATTAGAATTTATATATAACCTGAGAGATAAATTCAATATGCCCCACAGCCTTGTTGAGTGGGGTGCCGATACCCGTATGGACATAAATGACTGGACCCGTAGAGCCATGCATCGTATAAAGGCATATAAAACCTCTTTACCTTATGTACCCACCGAGGAGGAGGTAAGGGAGATATATCTCAAAGTCTTGAGAGGTTAATGTTTGTTGTGCAAGGTCTAATAAAGAAGCCCCAGCTCTATCGCTGGGGCTTCTCAAATGATTTGGCAAAATGAAAGCAATATTTATTCTTCCTCTGCTACAATTAGCACCTGCGTTGAGGTAACTGCTATAAAGTACTTTGTTCCCTCGGGGGCATTAGGACAATTTGTGTCATAGGGGATCTCTTTAACGACAGGAAAAAATGCCTTGGCAGCTTGCTCTGTCAAAAGACTCTTTGGCAAAGGCCATAGCCATATATAGTTTGAGGGCATATCTGAACCTGCGGGCATGGGTTTATAACATGACTTTGTGTATACACGACTATCTAATATTGTTGTGTGAAGCCAAGGGTATGCCAGATTGTAAGGTTGTAGTTTTTCTCGTAACACCTCAATAGCTTCGTCTCTGTCTTTTGGAAATCGTGAATTATCATTGTAGAAAAGAAATAATGTGCGTCTTATTTCATATCCGTTGTGGAACATAGCACTAATTCTTGCCTTTTCCATATATATGGCGTATGACCCAAATAATATAGAGGCAAGGAGTGCAATTATGGCTATAACCACCATCATTTCTACCAGTGTAAATCCCCTTTCTGCTTTGAATGTGGAATGTTTCATATTAACCATCTCCTATGGTTATTTACTCTTTACTCTTGAAAAAAAGCCGCCGCAAGGAGCGGCGGCTTTTGAGAATGTCTAAAAGTTATGCGTGATTACTTACATACATAAACAGACTGTGTTGCATTGGGCATAAGGTCAATAACTACAGCTGGCTTATTTGCAACCGGTGTTGGACAAGAGACTTTAGCCATGTCCTCGGCTACTCCCTTGGCTGGTTCTGGCATAGCCCAATAAACATAACCAGACTGCATGTGACCGTTTTCAGCAGTCATTATGACTATACTTGCTGTAGCCTTCATTGTAGTATTCTTGTCCCACGGCCATGCGGCATCAATATTGAAATCGTCAGACCATGCACCGGTAGAGCCTGTGCCTTCTACTGGATAGTAACCATTGTCAGTGTAGTAAATGGTCATCTCTTTGTAGAAGTTGTTTGCACTGGAAATAACAGTGCTTACTCTGCCTTTCTGTACAGCCTTAGTAAGATTAGGGAATAGAATAGCTGCCAAAAGGGCAATGATAGCAATAACTACCATGAGTTCAACTAGTGTGAAACCTCTTTCTCTTCTTCTCATAATTCTTCACCTCCGTGAATTGTTAAGAACTGCAGGTTAACATTTCCCTGCGACACTATTATTATACCACTTATGAAAGACGCAAGAACTTTTTTAATGCTTCTAAAGAATCTATGTTGCGATATCAAGCCTTTTCATCCTTTTATATACCAAATTTCCTGTGATATAATACATGTGCGAACATGAAGTGAGGGATGGCAGGCCCTCCACCTCCGGCCAAAGGCTTAGGAGGTTTGTGAATCTGCCGTTGCAGGCTTTATGTTGTATGTATATGCCTGCATGTTTTATTATATAAGGAGGTGTTTCTTCTTTGAAGAAAAACAAAGACAATGGTATCAGGGTTAATGAGCAGATTAGGGCAGACAAGGTTAGAGTAGTTGATGAGAATGGTAAGCAGATTGGGGTTATGGTGCTTGAAGAGGCTATTAGAATGGCCCGTAGTAGAGGTTATGATCTTGTTGAGGTTGCTCCAAATGCCAATCCACCAGTTTGCAAGTTCATTAACTATGACAAGTACAGATATGAGCTGGCAAAGAAAGAGAAAGAGGCAAGAAAGAAACAGGTTGTAATGAAAATTAAAGAGATTCGTATGACATACAACATAGACACTCACGACCTCAATGTCAAGAAGAAGAAGATCAGAGAGTTTCTTGAAGATGGTGACAAGGTAAAGGTGGGTATCTTTATAAGAGGTCGTGAGATGGTTCACCTGGATAGAGCAGAAGAGATTCTCAATGAGATTGCTGAAGAGATGAAAGATGTGGGCTATGTGGAGAAAAAGCCCTCTATGGAGGGTAAGAGGTATACTATGGTACTTCACCCTGTCAAACAAAAAGACAGGGGGCAGCGTCAAAAGGAAAGAGCTCGTTCAAGACATCGTAAAGAGAGACGAGAAGAGGAAGGAAAGGAGGAGTAAACGATGGGTAAGGCAAAGATTAGCAGAACAGCAGCCAAGCGTTTCAAGATTACGGGAAAGGGTAAGATCATGTATAAACACAGTGGTAAGGACCACCTTAACAGGAAGAAGAGCAAGAAGAGACTTCGCAGACTGTCTAAGATGTCTGTTGTACCCCATGAGAAGAGATTTCTACTTGCAGACCTTCTCAATGGTATGAAGAAGAAGTAAGGAGGGATGAAGGGTGAGAGTAAAATACAGCGTTCAGCGCAGAAAAAGACATAAGAAGATAATGAAGATGGCAAGGGGCTTCTATGGAGCCCACTCCCGCAGCTTTAGAAGGGCAAACGAGGCTCTTCTGAAGGCTGGAGAGCATGCATATAGAGATAGAAAGCTGAAGAAGAGAAACTTCCGCAGACTGTGGATTTCTCGTATCAATGCAGCAGTTAGACAGTATGACCTGTCTTATAGTCAGTTTATACACGGTCTGAAAAAGGCCGGTATCCAGCTTAATAGAAAGGCCCTTGCAGAGCTTGCCGTGACCGATCCTGAGGCATTCAAGGCTATCGTGGAGAGAGTCAAGGAGGCCTTATAATCATGGATGTTCGCTCCATCCGTGAGGAGCTACTAAAGAGTTTTGAAAATGTGCGCACCCTTGAAGAGCTTGAGGCTCTAAGGGTGCGCTTTTTAGGTAAAAAGGGCGTTATTCAGCAGGGTTTTAAGAAGCTAAAGGAGCTACCTCCAGAAGAGAAAAAGGCTATGGGTAAGCTCCTGAATGATCTCAGGAAAGAGGTAGAGGAAAGGCTAGCCTCTGTTAGGGAAAGACTCCTTGAAGAGGAAAGGAAACAGCAAGTAGAGCGTGAGCGTATAGATGTAACGATGCCGGGAACCGAGCTTGCGTGGGGTAGCACACATATCCTTCGTAAAGCTAAGGAAGAACTTCAGTACATTGCACGTAAGCTCGGTTTTACCATTGTTGATGGGCCAGAGGTTGAAGATGACTTCCACAACTTTGAGGCACTAAATTTTCCTCCGTACCATCCGTCTCGTGATATGCAAGATACCCTATTTCTGCCCGGTGGTTTGCTTCTGAGAACACACACCAGTGCCGTGCAGATAAGGGCACTGCAGAGAAAAAAGCCACCAGTAAGAATTTTTACCGTGGGTAGAGTGTACCGCAGAGAAGAGGTAACGGCAAGAAAGTTCCTTGCCTTCCATCAGGCGGAAGGTCTATGGATAGATAAGAAGGTCTCTATAGGTCACCTCAAGGGTGTGCTGGCCGAGTTTATCAAGGGTTTCTTTGGTCCCGGATATAAGCTTCGTTTCCGTCCCAGCTACTTTCCATTTGTGGAGCCGGGTATGGAAGTCGATGTAGAGTGTGTGTTCTGCGGTGGTAAAGGTTGTAAAGTTTGCCAGTATAGTGGTTGGCTTGAAATACTTGGTGCAGGTATGGTGCATCCCAATGTGCTTAGGGCTGTTGGCTACGATCCAGAAGAATATACAGGATTTGCCTTTGGTATGGGTGTAGATAGAATGGTCATGCTGAAGTATGGTATCAACGATATCAGGCTACTGTTTGATGGCAATCAGAAGTTTCTTAGAAGCGTTTAAGGGGGTGGGCTCAGGTGATAGTTTCTCTTAGCATGATGAAGAAGTTTTTAGGTGACGATGTCAATATAGACGACATAATGCACAGGCTTGAGCACCACCTTGAGGTGGAGGTTGAAGAGACATACGACCTTGTGCAGAATTTTTACGATGTTGTTGTTGGAAGAATTATAGATAAAAAAGACAAAGGTTATGTTGTTGATATAGGAGACAAACAAATATTGGTATCATCGTTTGGCGCAGTGGATTTGCCCCGTTATATGCAGGTTGCCGTTGCACCTGTTGGTGCTGTGATAGGTGACACCACCGTCGAAAAACGTGGGCAGTATGAGGGTATCATTCCTACATTGTCTATGCTTGGTATTCCTGAGGTGGCAATGCTACCATCAGAGGGGGGTGTGCCTGTATTTCCATACGATGTAGAGGTTGGGACTCCCCTTGAGGAGGCTTTAGGACTACCCGATAAAATATTTGATATTTACATTGCACCTCCCCGTGGTGATCTTGGTTCTGTATGGGGCTTTGTTAGAGAACTTGGTAGGGTGTTTGGGGTGGAGATAAAGAGGCCAGAGTTTCCCAAGGTAGATATTTCCGAGGGGGATATTGTGTCTATAGAATCTTTAGACGATACCCCTATATATGCTGGTGTGCTGATAAAAGGTGTTCGTATAGAAGAGTCTCCTTGGGAGCTTCAGCGTACACTGGCATATCTTGGTATCAGACCTATATACAATGTCGTTGATATCACCAACTATTACCTTGCCGTATATGGCCAGCCCATGCATGCCTTTGACTGGGATAAGGTCAAAGGTGGCAAGGTTATTGTCAGAAGGGCTAGAGACGGTGAGGTTATCACCACACTTGACGGTGTGGAAAGGAAGCTTGATGAAGATATACTTGTTATAGCCGATGCCGAAAGACCTATAGCCATTGCCGGTGTTATGGGCGGTGAGAATACAGAGGTTTCTGAGGATACGGAAAATATTTTCCTTGAGGTTGCCTACTTTACACCTATTGTTGTTGCCCGCTCTTCCCGTAAACTGGCACTCCGTACAGATGCATCTTATCGCTTTGAGCGTGGTATAGATCCATCGAAGATTTCTGCGTATGCCAAGATGGCTGCAGAAGATATTGTGAAGATGGCAGGTGGCCAGATTATATCTTTTGAGAAGGTTGGCGCTGAGTGGGACAGCAAAGAAGTAGAGCTGAACGAAAAGAAGGCCAATATCCTTGTTGGTAAAGAGCTTGATTGGAAAAAAGAGGTTGTAGACCTTGGGTTTGAGCATAAAGATGATAAGGTTATTGTGCCGTCTTTTAGGCATGACCTTAATATCACAGAAGACATTGTTGATGAGGTAGTGAAGAAGTGGGGATATGAAGCAGTGGAGGAGGAGCTTCCCACATATGCCGTGACATGGGAACCAGATGATGAAGTTGTAAGAGTTGATGAAAGACTCTCCCACGAACTTGCTGCACATGGGCTTATGGAAGTGTGGACACTAAGTCTTATGGATCCCGATGATGTGAAAAAGGCCCGTGTGGGTGAAGGTGTACCACTGCTCAACCCTGTCAGTAAACTGTATAGCGTTATGAGGCCACATCTTCTTCCATCTCTACTTATTGCACAGAAATCCAATGAGGCATATGGTATAGAAGATGTGTTTTTGTTTGAAATAGGTAAAATATTCCCCGAGCTGAAAGAACAGAGACAGGTTGGTATACTGGTGTCAGGAAACTTTGTCTTGTCTGATTGGAGACATCTTAGTGTACCTGCAGACTTTTTCTTCCTTAAAGGTATTCTTGAAGACATCTTTAGAAGATGGGGTATACAGGCTGAGTACAGACCTACGGAGAAACCATATTTACACCCTGCAAGGGCAGCGGCTATTGTTGTCGATGGGGAAGAAGTAGGTGTTATAGGAGACCTACATCCTGATATTGTAGATGCCTTTGATCTCCGGAAGCGCCCAGTGGTGGCATTTATAGACTTTGAACTGTTTGAGAAGTACGTGAATAGAATACCTAAGGCACAGGTACCCGTGAAGTCGCCTGCCTTGTGGCGCGATATCTCTATGATTGTTCCTAAAGGTCTTCCAATGGAAGAGATAATAAAGGCTATAAAAGACTCAGCTGGTCAATATCTTGAGAGTATAGATATATTTGATGTCTTCGAAGATGAAAAGAAGATAGGAAAAGACCTCAGGTCTATTGCCGTGAGACTTGTGTTTAGGAAACCAGATGGTGCTATAGAGTCTGAAGAGGCCGATAAATACATGGAAAACATTTATAATAGACTTGAATCTATGAATATTACCATCAGGAGGTAGTCAATGGACGATAGGTCCCTTACGGCTATAGAATATGACAAAATAATGAAGAAGATAGAGAGAGGGTGCTCTACCCCTTGGGGTAGGGCACTTGTCTCTTCTGTAAAACCTTCTCCTTACTATGATGTAGTAAAGGAGCTGCTTGGTCAGGCCAAAGATGCCACTGAGTTTCTTGGTGCCCATGGCACCCCATTTCTTCGCGCTGTTTCTGAAGAGGTTAGAGGATATCTTTCTGAAGTTAAGCGTGGTGGAGCACTTTCTATTGAGGGAGTGCTTGCCGTTAAAGACCTCCTTGACCTTATGTGGAGACTGAAAAGCAAGGTAGACAGAGAGAAGTATCCTTATCTACATAGGCTTGTTAAAGACCTGTGGGATTTTAAACACTGGGTGCTTGAGGTTGAGGGTAAGATTAAAGATAATGGTCAAGTTGACGATAGGGCAACACCACGGCTTGCTGAGATTAGAAAAAGGCAATCTGAGCAGATAGCTGCTATTAAAAAGAAAATCGAACAACTGCGTAGACGCTTTCGTGGTGCTATTGCCGAGAATCCACCTTATCGTATTATTCAGGGAAGGTATGTCATACCTGTGCTTTCTACACATGCCTCCCGTGTAAAGGGTATTGTTCATGGACATTCGGAGAGTGGAAAGACCATTTACATAGAACCTATGGAACTCGTCTCTATGAATAACGAGCTTGAAGAACTTTACGAGAAAGAGCAGAAAGAAATTGCCTGGATACTGAGAAAACTCTCCGATGAGCTGAGGGAACAAATGGAAGATAGTGGCATATCTATAGATGTAGCCCTTGATAGTCTTGGTGAGATAGACTTTGCGTTTGCCCGTGCATCTTGGGCTATGTCTGTTGATGGTGCCATTCCTACTATCACAAAAGAGCGAAAGCTGAAAATTCGCCGAGCGAGGCATCCCCTTATTCCGCGGGAAAGGGTAGTACCTCTGTCTCTAGAGCTAGGTGGAGAGAATCGCCTTATGCTTATCACCGGGCCTAATACTGGTGGTAAGACCGTGACATTGAAAACTGTTGGCCTTATGGTAGCTCTTGCTCAGACAGGTGTTCCTATCCCGGCTGATCCTGATACAACTATACCCATTATGGACAACATATTTGCCGATATTGGTGATGAGCAGAGTATAGAGCAGTCTCTATCTACCTTCTCTGCTCATATGGTGCAGATTATTAAAATTCTTAAAGAGGCTACAAAGAATAGTCTTGTACTTATAGATGAGCTTGGTGCAGGCACTGACCCTATTGAGGGAATTGCCATTGCAAGAGCTGTACTTGAGAGGCTTCTTGAAATAGGAGCATTGTCTCTGGTTACAACCCATCATGGTGAGCTGAAATCGTTTGTTGCACAGACAAAAAGGGCTATTAATGCGTCTATGGAATTTGACCAAGAATCGCTAACCCCTACATATAGGCTCATTGTTGGGATACCCGGTAAATCGTTTGCCATAGAGATAGCCAAAAGGTTGGGGATGCCAGAGGATGTGCTGAAAAAGGCATCGAGTTATATTCCCGAAGGTCGCAAAGAGGCAGAAGTGCTTATCAAAGAGCTTGAGGGGAAGAGGCAAGAGCTCGAAAAACTGACAAAAGAGATAAAAGAAAAAGAGCTGGAACTGATAGAAAAAGAGAAGGAACTTCAGGAGCTAGGACTTAGGCTCAAGCAGAAAGAGGAAAGGGTTATGACAAGGGCTTGGCAGGAGGCCGAAGAGATTATCAAGGCCGTTGATGAAGAGGCTAAGCGACTTATCAGGGTTTTAAAAGATAAGTCTGTTGCCGATAAGGAGGCATATGAGGCTCGTACTCGTCTTAAAAAACTTCGTGAGGCAGTGCAGAAGCATAAGCTATCTTCTCACGAAGAGGTTAAGAATATAGAGAAGAAGCGTAAAGAGATAACCCAGAAGAAAAAGGTATCTCCTTATATCTTTGTTGATAAGAAGCCCGAGCCAGGGGACAATGTTCTTGTTGAGGCCATGGGGGGACAACTTGGTGTTGTTATTACTATTAGAGGTAAAAAGGCAGAGATTCTCCTCAAGACTATGACAATTACCGTTCCAGTATCTGAGATAAGGGTGGTAGATATTAATCCTGAGGCTCTGAAGAAGAATGTCAATGTTGAAACAACTATGTCTGCTGTGCCTATGAAACTTGACCTTCATGGTCAGAGGGTAGAAGACGCTCTGGAAATGCTTGATAGTTATCTGTCTAAAGCCCATGCGTCAGGTTATTCGTTTGTGTATATTGTGCATGGAGTGGGTTCTGGGGCACTAAAGAGTGCTATTCGTAGAAAGCTTCGTAGTTATCCCTTTGTGAAATCTTTCCGCGCTGCCAATTCCGACGAGGGTGGCGATGGGGTAACTATTGTCTACTTTAATTAAAATGTATGTCAACTAATATAAAAAGGGGAGCAAGCTTTTGCTCCCCTTATGTTGTTTTGATAAGATGATTTTCATTCTTCTGGTAGTGTATAGTCCATAACTTCTTTGAGCTTATTATTTTCATCGACAAATACGGCCTTTGGTGGAGGGACATCTTCATCTGGAGTAATATAGGCAAACGCCATAATAACGACAATATCTCCTACTTCTCCCAGCCTTGCAGAGGGCCCATTGAGTATGATTTCACCGCTACCCCTCTTGCCGGGAATGACGTATGTATACAGTCGTGATCCGTTATTTTCATTGACAACAAGAACCTCTTGCCATGGGTGAAGACCTGCTGCCTCATAAAGGTCTGGATCTATGGTAATAGAGCCCATATAAGATATATGTTTATCGGTTATGCGTGCCCTGTGAATTTTACCTGCAAGCACCTTAATATACATCTACATCACCGCCTTCTATCTTAAATCTGATATTGTCAATGAGCCTTGCTGGGCCTAAGAATACTGCTGTTGCTAAGACATATATACCATCTTTCAGCTCTTTTACAGGCTGCATGTCGTCCCACGATACAATCTGCACATATTGTGGCCTTGCTCCGGGGATGGCCTCAAGTTTTTCAAGGACATGTTCTACAACTTTGGTGGCATCTCTTTCGCCATCTTTTATTATCTGGAAACCTTCTTTTAGTGATTCATAGATGCGTGGGGCCACAGCCCTTTCCTCTGGTGATAGATATGTGTTGCGTGAGGACATGGCCAGCCCATCGGGTTCTCTTGTTGTCTCCACAGGCACAATTTCTATAGGAAAGTTGAGGTCTTTTACCATCTGCATGATAATTCTTAGCTGCTGTATGTCTTTTTTGCCAAAATATGCCCTGTCTGGCATAACGATGTTGAAGAGTTTGGCGACAACGGTAAGCACCCCTCTAAAGTGCCCAGGTCTGAACCTGCCACATAGATGGTCAGATAGCTTCAGCACATCAACATACACCAGTGGTGCACCATCGGGATACATCTCATGGGTATCTGGTGCAAAGATGTAGTCTACACCCTCTTTTTCACACAGGCGTGCGTCTCTCTCAAGGTCTCTGGGATAAGAATCAAAGTCTTCTCCCTCTCCAAACTGGGTTGGATTGACAAAAATGCTGACAACGACGATATCATTGTCTTTTCGTGCCTGTCTGACAAGGTTAAGGTGTCCTTCATGAAGATAACCCATTGTGGGAACAAAGCCTATGGACTTGCCACTTTTTCTGTGTTCCCACAACACCTTTCTTAGCTTTTCTATGCTCTTTATAATTTCCATATATCCCCCTCCCTCAAAATGAATGCTCATCGTCTGGGAATATCTCTTCCCTCACCTCTTTAGAGTATGTTTGTAGTGCGTTTGTTATAGTATCTGCCAAGTTGGCATATTTTTTCAGGAATGTGAAGTTGATGTCTGGA
Organism: Zhurongbacter thermophilus; assembly: GCF_026184435.1. Taxonomy (NCBI): domain Bacteria; kingdom Pseudomonadati; phylum Zhurongbacterota; genus Zhurongbacter; species Zhurongbacter thermophilus. The sequence goes on along the minus strand of NZ_CP046447.1, from coordinate 1,257,519 downwards.
TCCATGCCAAGCATATCGTAAAGAACGAGTACTTGTCCATCTGTGTGTTTGCCTGCTCCTATGCCTATGGTAGGTATGGAAATGGCCTCTGTTATGGCCTTTGCCACCTCTTTCTTGGTTGTCTCTATAACGATGGAAAATGCACCTGCCTCCTGTAGTGCCTTTGCAGACTCTATAAGGTATTCTGCCAGCTCGGGCCTCTTTCCCTGTATCTTATAACCGCCGAGCATATTTACAGATTGTGGTGTCATGCCAATATGTCCCATAACGGGAATGCCTTGCTGGGTGAGAAACTTCACTATATCTGCCTTTTCTATTCCACCTTCTAGCTTTACAGCATGGGCACCTGATTTCATAAGTACTTCGGCGGTCTTAGCTGCAGTATCTTTGTTGTAGTATGACATAAATGGCATATCTGCCACAATAAGAGGTGTACCCAATGCCCTGCTAACGGCTTTTGTGTGGTAGGCAATATGCTGTACCTCTACGGGTAGTGTGGTGTCAAGTCCCTGTATAACATTACCCAATGAATCACCAACAAGCACGGCATCTATACACTGACATGCTTCTATGAGTTTGGCAAATGTATAGTCATATACTGTTACCATTACCAGTTTGCGTTTGCCTTTGAGCCTTTTAAATCTTGGAACTGTCATCCTTTTCACTATTATCGCCTCCGTCACTATGCAGTTTATATATTACATCACTTTGGAGAATGTATAGCTCTCTTAGAAAACCCTCAAGTAGTGAGGATTCAATGTCTATTGTCTCCAAGTCTCCTCGAGCAGCTGGGCCTGTTAGCCCGTCCTTGCCGTGCTTTAACACATTGTCAATACTTCTGTATGCAAGATTTCTAACACTCTCTATGATCTCTGGGGGGAGTTTTCCTACCTCTCTCAGTAGGGCAAGCCCCATTAATGTGTTTAGTGCTGTAAAGTTGGATATAAAGACAAGTGCTGTATGATAAAGTGCTTTTTTCTCTGTTTCTATTTCAAAGTACTTACCACCGAGTGTCTCTATAATATCGGTGCAAATATCTATATTGCCTTCAACGGCAAATAATACCCCTTTGAAAGATGTATCTGGTGTAATGCTCATAATGGGGTGCATGCTACACTTTTTTTCACTTTTCAGTACCTGTGAAGATAGCATGCCGCTCATGTGTATGTGGCTGGTAAACGGGGCAAATCTTATCAGCTCTTCAGAGGTTTTCTCTATATCTGAATCTCTTCTTACAATAATAACTCTATGACAGGTTAGTGGGCCCCTATAGGGTATATAGTTTATGGCATATTTTTCTGCCAGCTCTTTTGCCCTATCTTCTGATGGTGATGATATATGAATAAGATAGTGGTCTTTGAGATTTTTTATTAGTGCCTGAGCAACTTTTCCGGTGCCGACGATACATAAAGGTTCTTTGGGCATATCATCAGCCCCTTAGCACCATGATGACCTCTTTGACATGTTTGGAGTTTTTAAGAAAATCTTCTGCAGCTTTCTTGAATGTCTCAAGAGATTTTTCCTTGGGGCAACCATATATACCTGCACTGATGAGTGGGAAGGCTATGCTTTTTAACCCTAATTCATCAGCTTTTTTCATAGCTCCTATATAGGCTTTGTAGAGTTTATCTGCTTTATCATCATCCCATGTACCACGGCATATAGGACCTACAGTATGTATGACGTATTTGATGCCAAATTTTTCTAAGTTCATTGCCGGGGTAACGACAACTTCACCATGATTGATATAGTTTCTACCTATTTGTTTTAAACATTCTTCTTGGGATATTCTTGTGTATAATTCTGGATCTCCTGCGGCAGCTCGTGCAATAGCAAGGGCAACTCCACCCCCATGTGAGAGATATTTATTGGCGGCATTGACAATGGCATCGGCTTTTATCTTGGTGATATCACCATAAGTAATTTTTATCTGACCGTTGCCTGTGGGGATAATTTCCTCTTTCATAGTATCCCCCCTTATCCAACAATGATGTCAATAAGGGTTAGCTCTGCACCTTTAGCCCTATGTCTGACAAGCACAGAGACCCCCATGAGTTCAGCTATGCCTGCATACATGCCTTTTATGAGAGAAAACAACCTGAGCTTTGAACGATAATATACGGTAAAATGGGTGTCGCTATTTTTGCGTATTTCTATGGTGTTTTCATGCCATGGTACATTATCTGTAATAAAGTTGATTGCCTCTTCACTTTCCATGAATTTGCAGAATTTGTGGTAGTTGCTAGTATATTGTTTAAACATAATAGGTTCACCTATGGTGATAAACCATTTTCCGAATGTAAATAGGAAAAACTGATATTCACGATTGAGGGTTGATGCCGACAGTCGCAAGAGCTTAATCATGTCTTCTGGGGCTTCTACATCTTCTTTTCCATATTCAGACCATATGTCGTTCCAGATACCCGGACCACCTATATGTTCAACATATCGTTGCAAATTTTTTATTAGCAGTTTTTCCACAGTTTTCACACTCCCCTTATCTCCTCTCTCTACAATTTTAACATACAGGTTATAATTAAAACGGATTAAAAGGAAGGGGGGAATGTGTATGAAGCTGAAATTTTTAGGACATTCAGCATGGCTTATTGAGGGAAGTAAAAAAGTTGTTATCGACCCGTTTATTACAGGGAATCCGCAGGCAAAGGTAAAGGTAGAAGATTTATATGATGTTGATTATATTGTTGTAACACATGGACATGGTGACCATCTTGGTGATACCTACGATATAGCACGTCATAGTGGTGCCACGGTAGTAGCTAACTATGAAATTAGTCTTTATCTTTCTTCTAAGGGAATACAGAATGTGCATAGCATGCATATAGGGGGTAAATATGTCTTTTCCGATGGGGTAGGTTTTAAACTGACACCTGCTTTACATGGTAGTGCCATTATCGATGGTAAAGATGTTATATATGGTGGTAATCCTGCTGGTGTTGTTGTGTTTATGGATGATAAGGCTATATATCATGCAGGAGATACAGGGCTGACATTGGATATGAAGCTGTTGGCCGATGAGCTAATTGATGTGGCTCTTCTGCCTATAGGTGGTAACTATACCATGGATGTTAAAGATGCTGCCAAGGCAGCTTCATTTGTGAAACCTAAGTTGGCTATTCCCATGCACTATAAGACATTTCCTGTTATAGATGCAGATCCGGAAGAATTTGTCAAAGAAGCTAAAAGACTGGGTATCAATGCTCTGGTTGTTGCTCCCGGTGAGTATGTTGAGCTCTGATAGAAGTGACGAGTTCTTGAATAAAGAATGCTAACAAAGTTGTAATTGAGGTTATTGTTGCCGATGGTATGGTGAGACTCATAAGGTGAGCCATAAATGGAGAGGGCTCTTTTAGCAAAGGAAGTACCCCTAGCCATGTAATGACAACAATTGTGGGGGCAAACAATGTGATGGCCATAACGCTCAGCGTTATGGCCACATTTTTTTTGATAGCCCATAGACAGAAGAATATGACAACAAGGTACATGATAAAGAGGGTTAGCATGAGATATCCTATTTGCATGCCCGGTGAGATTGCTATAATGGCAAGGCCAGCTGCAATACCCACAACGGACTCCCAGAAATATCCTAATATAATAATTACAACAAGTAGTAGTCCGATCAGGAGGGAAAAAACACGCCTTTTTCTCATATGAGATTCATATTGGGATATGAGTTCCATATTTTGCTCTTTTAGTGTTGTGATGTTGTGCTGGGTAATGCTTGCTGATTTCTGGTAAAATCCTTCAATTTGATAGAGATATGGGACAATATACATCTGCCTATAGTCTGTTGGTTTGCCGTCAAGAAGTGATAGGTATTCTACCCTGTATGCCAATAGTTCTAGGTATCGGATTTTCATTAAAGTTATTTCATCATCTGGGTAGTAACCCGATAAGATATTCCAGTCGGGTTCTTCTCCCCATATAGGATATGGGATACCAATAAGTGCCGATATTGTGGGCAAGAGTTTTCTGGGGGATGTTTTTACCTTGCCTGAGACACATATGTTGTTCGAGGTAATATACACATTGATATCTGCGGGTTTATTTTCTGTAACGTATAATCTTCCGTCTCCGATATGACCAATGAGTCGATATAGAAGTGATAGATTTGGATCTGTATATGCCCTTTTCTCGGTATAAGGTCCGCTAACAAGGTGTGCGAACGCACTGTAGTTGTAAGCAGAGTTAGGGCATATAAGTCCGTGAATGAAGGATGGGGCCCCACTGAGAACGTCTCCAACGAGCTTGGTTGTTGGGGTGAATGGCTCTATAGGACCGCATAATGCTTCGGTAGGGATGTTGCTTGTATAGTGAAAGCTGAGAGATAGTGAGCCCAAAACACCGGTTTTGGTAGGGTATATTAGTGGCAAGTCACGGGTTCCCATGGAAGGTGTTATGATATTGCATAGTGAAGTGCTTGGATAGTTGTGATACCACATAATACCCCCTGCCAAAGCAATAATCATAGCGAGTATGAATGCCAATATATAGCCTACTTTTTTCATGAGTTATCACCTTGGCAATCATCAGGTAGTGTTATGGAAAAAACAACGCCATCAATGTCGTTGTATGCCTTAATGGTTCCTCCATGACTTGTGATGATGTTATGTACTATAGCAAGTCCCAGACCGGTTCCCTTTGATTTCTTGGTGCTAAATGGTTCAAATATGTGGGGTAATATATCCTCTGGTATAGGTGGGCCGTTGTTGATTATCTTGATTTCTGTTTCTCTATCCTTTTTATTGGCTTTTATAAGCACTTTTGTTGCACCTGCGTCTCTGGCGTTTTTAATGATATTGAGAAATACGCTACTCATAAGATTTTCATCGGCACATATGGGGGTATTATTTTCTAGCTGTATGTCTATGTCACTAATAATAGCCCTGATACTTTGCAATATGTTGTCTAGGCTTATATAAGATTTTGATGGTTTCTTCTCCTTCGCAAAGTCCAGTATTTCCCTAACAAGGTTTTCCAGCTTTGAAACCTCATCTATTATGAACTTTATGTATTTGGCATTTTTTTCCGAGGTTGGCCTCTTGGCTATCATTTGGGCAAAGCCCTTAATAGCCGTTAATGGGTTTCTCACTTCATGGGCTATACCTGCAGACAGTGTACCCAGTGCTGCCAGCCTTTCTTTCTGTCTCATCTGTTCTTCCATCTTCGATATATCGGTAATATCTTCAAGGGCAAGCAGTGTTCCCTCTCTAACAGGTATGACATGTATATTGACAATTCTATCGCCCAATCTGACACGATTAAGGATGTGGTACTCCTTGTATCGGATATACTCTTTTATCTCCGGCATAATAACTTCCAACCACTCGGATATAGGAAAGAGGCCGCCAAAGACATGTTCTGACATTTGATGTTTATATCGTATATGTCCCTCCTTATCGAGGAGTATTAAGGCCATTGGACTGGCCTCTATGATATCTTTTAGTAGTTCTGTGTTTTTCCATAACCTCTCGGAGATATCATTAACTGTTTCAGCTATGGTGGCAAGCTCTTTGGGAAGTCCTGTATCTATCTTGTGCTTAGGACTCTGAGCTATTTCTTCTATATCATTTACCAGTTTTTCAATGTCCCTCGTCATCTGTGATACAAGGGCTAATGTAAGGATAATTGACATGATAAGAAGTATTCCTATGGCATTAATGAGTTTGGACGATATCTCAGATGTGTACCTCTGAATACTGCTTTTATCTTCCCAGACCACAACCTTAAAAACAGGCATGCCGTCTATTTCGATGTCTTTGACAATAGTGTATGTAAAATCTGGATTTCCTGAGCCCGTTGCAGGTTTTAGCTCGATAATGGGGATACCATTTTTGCTGGATATCGTTATACCCACAGATGGGAAAGTTTCATTAATGGTTTTTAGGTATGGTTCTGTTTCGTTTCGTATTTCCTCAAAGAATGCTTCTTGTTGAGGCAGGGGAAGGGTATATATATCACTTGTATTCATCTTTAGTATCTGGTTATTATATATTTCTTTTAGTTTTACAGTGATAATACCAGCTATGCCTTCTAATGTTTTACTTCTTTCATTGAGCAGTATGTTTTCTACTTGGGTTTTAATGACATAAATGCCTAAAACAGAGTTGGCAATAATGATAAGTATAGCCAGCATAAGAAAGCGAGTTTTGATAGAACCTTTACCTTTTTTACCTGCCACAATATACCCTCCCTTTTGTACACTATAATAGTATAATCTCTAATGCTATGGTGAAGGAAATGATAATGGGAGAAAATATGAAGAGCAAATGGGCAAGAATATTATCTGATATAGGTAATCCTCTTATTGTGATTACCATGTTGTATTTTTTCGTTGCCTATATAGAAAGATACCCTGCTAAAGATGTTATGTTATTTTTACTTTGGACCACATTAATAGTTGGTTCTATGCTTGTGGCATCTGCTTTATGGGTGAAGATTAGAAGAAACCTCCCTAATATGGATATTATCGAGAGAGAAGATAGATATCTCCCATATCTCGCATCGTTTGTTGGATATCTTATACTATGGCTTATTGCTCCTGCGAGATTACCCGAGTATCCTATGTTACATGCTGTTGTTATGTCGGTGATGTTAGGTGTGCTTATATGTGGCTTGGTCAATCTTAAGTGGAAAATATCATTTCATGGTTTCTCTATGGGCTTATTTTCTTCGTTTGTCTTTCATTATAACTTCGTGGCAGGATTGATTTTCCTCTTTCTTACTGTTGTTATTGGCTGGTCCCGTGTATACAAAGGTGTGCATACTTGGGCCCAAGTATTTGCCGGTGGTCTATTAGGATTTACCCTCGGTTTCCTCTCAATTAAACTTCTAGTGGGGTGATACATATGGAGATAGTTGTTCTCGGTGAACCTGTCTTGAGAAAGAAGGCAGAGAAGATTATTCGTTTTGATGAGGATCTTAGACGTCTTGTAGCTCGTATGTTCAAAGCTATGTATGAAGGTGGCGAGACTGGTGGTGTGGGCCTTGCAGCACCGCAGATAGGGATATCCAAGTCTTTATTTGTATACGATATTGGTGGTAAAAGTGGTGTAATGATTAACCCCAAGATTGTTTCTCATTCGAAAGAAACAGAGGTGGGAGAAGAAGGATGCCTCAGTGTACCCGGTGTGTATGGTCCTGTTGAGCGATATAAATGGGTTGTGGTTGAGTATCAAGATGTAGCAGGAAAAAAGAAAAAAGAGAAGTTTGTAGACTTTGATGCAAGGGTTGTCCAGCATGAAATGGACCACCTTCAGGGTATCTTGTTTATCGATAAAATTACAGATTGGTCTCTTGTTGATGTAAGACCTTTTGCCTTTAAGTATCCTACAGTTGTAAAGTTGCTTGAAGATAAGGGGGTTCTGAGGTGAAGGTTGCTATTTTTGCCAGCGGAGAGTTTGCATTACCTATTACTCAGCACCTTAAAGATAAGGGAGAGCTCGCATTAGTGTTTACCAAGACGGACAAGCCCAAGGGTAGGGGAATGAAACTGAAACCTACGCCTGTGGCAGAGCTTGTTGATGGTGATGTGGAAGTGATTAAATCAGACAGGTTAAACAGAGACCTATTTCAGCAATATCTTACATATGATGTTGATGTGGCCGTAGTTATAGATTATGGTATATATATTCCATCGTACTTTTACGGTGAAAAGGCACCATTTATGGTTAATGTTCACCCGTCTCTGCTCCCACGTTGGAGAGGACCGGCACCTATCCAGTGGACAATATATAGTGGTGATACGAAGACAGGTATTACCTTCCACAAAGTGGCCAAGGAAATAGATGCAGGTGATATTTTGTATCAGATAGAGTATCCCCTTACAGGAAGAGAAAAGGCTACCCAACTCGAAGAAATGCTCGCCAATAAGGTTCCCGCGGTTTGGGAGACGTTTATAGATTTGTATAAAAAGGGAAAGATAGAGCCTATACCTCAAGGGGAAAATTATACATATGCACCTATGTTCGAAAAGTCTATGTTTCATATAGATTTTAGAAAACCATGTGATGAAATTGATAGACTTATCCGCTCGCTTGCCGATGTTCCCGGTGCATATGGTATCTTTAAAGGGAAGAGGGTAAAGATACTATATGGTGAATGCGAAAGTACAGGGTCTCATGGAGAGGTCGGTAGCGTTATATGGGCCGATAAAGACAGATTTGGTATACAGACGGGTAGGGGTGTTTATATTCCCCTTGAACTGAAGCCCGAGGGTAAGAAGGCCATGTCTGTAGAAGATTTTATTAGGGGGTATAAGCCGGAGGTTGGTGACATTTGGTCTTAGATTTTTATAGTACATTACTGCTAATAACGGGGCTTTATCTGCTGTGGAATATTGTTTGGTATGGTTGGCATATTGGTGCTATTGGTGCTAAAGGTGTTTTGCCTGTTTCTCCTTCCCATATTGCGAAGGAATTTTTGTTTCCATTTGTAACGGTTGTTGTCAAGAGAAGGTTTCCTACAATGTTTTACTATGAAGATAAGGGAAGGGTGCTTATTATCCCTAAGTTCTTTATGGGAGATATTAAATTAGGCAAACAAGTATGTCTGCTATTTATCATTGGTAGGGTATTACAGTCTCTATCTGGTGAATGGTTTGTACCTATTCGTAGATGGTTTGAGATTATTGCTAAGTGGCTGTTTATATTCTCGCCTGTTTTATGGTGGATAGGTGGTAAACCAGCGTTAGCATGGGATTTGTTTATTATCGTTGTGCTACTGTTGTTTGTTGCATACTGGGATACAGACGGATATATTAGAGCTCTCATTATGTATACACAACAAGCAGATCTTTCAGAGGAGATACAAGATTACCTTCACTCTTTACGCTTTTATCCGTTTTCTTTGTTCCTTGTACTCCGAACTCCTCTTGATATTATTGCCGTTGTGGGAGGGAGAAATAAAAGTGGATAAGAAATTAATTATGGATTATAGTCTCGATGAACTCAAGACCATTTTGCAAGAGGCGGGCTTTCAAGGATATAGGGCTAAGCAGATATGGGATTGGATGTATGGTAAGTTTGTAGGTTCTTTTGATGAAATGGCCAATATTCCCAAGACACTCAGAGAATATTTGAAAGAACATTTCTATTTGTCGCCGTATGATATTGTAGAAGCGTCTGAGGGCACAGATAGTACTAAGTATCTTCTCCGTTCGAAGATAGATGGAGAACTGATAGAAGCCGTGTATATGAATTTTGAAGGTAAAGATGATACTTGGCATACAGCATGCATTTCCGTGCAGGTGGGATGTCCTGTGGGTTGTAAGTTTTGCCAGACAGGACTTAGTGGTTTTTCACGTAACCTTACAGCTGGTGAAATTATAGGGCAGATATGGATTTTTGAGCACATGAAAAAAGAGGTTGACCGCATCGTATTTATGGGAATGGGAGAACCTCTTTTGAACTTTGATAATGTGTATAAGTCTATCAAAGTTTTTACCGATAAAAGGGCATTTGGTATGTCTCCCCGTAGAATTACTCTCTCTACTGTTGGTATTATTGAGGGTATGAAAAAGCTTCTTGATAGCGATTTAAAGGTGCATTTGGCTGTTTCAGTGCATGCTCCATTGCATGATTTGAGAATGTCACTTGTTCCAGTAGAGGATTCTAATCCCATAGATAAGGTGCTCGATATGGCTCATCAGTATGCTAAAGATAGAGGTGTTAGACTAACAGCTGAATATGTCATGCTCGATGGTATTAATGATTCCTTAGAGCATGCAGAAGCATTGGCAAGGCTTCTGAGAGGGAAAGTCAAACGCATTAATCTTATTCCCTACAATGATACATTTGCCGGTTTTCGTAGGCCACCTGAGGAAAGAATATTAGCCTTTCAAAACCACCTTAAAGATAAGGGCTTTATTGTTACAGTGAGAAAATCTGTGGGTAAAGATGTCGATGCAGCCTGTGGCATGCTTAGGAGGCGAAACCTATGAGAAAAGTTTTAAGATATCTTGTTCATGTTCTACTCCTAGCCACGCTTATATGGGGTGTTATTGGGCTTGGTATGTATTACTGGTTAACAGATAGAGAAAGAGTTTCTGTAGGTCGTAGGGCTCCTGATGTTTCAGATATGTATATTTCTGATGCCATTACCAAGCTGTGGGAAAGCGATTTATCCTTTGACATTAAACCTATACAGGCAGATATTAGTGTCGGCTATGTTGTGGCCCAAATACCTGTTCCCGGTACTTTGATGGGTAGTGGTGAGAAGGTCACACTTATTGTCAGCACAGGGCTGAATACGGCTACGGTACCAGCTGTAGTGGGTATGGATGCAGCTGATGCTATCAAGAAAGTCAGAGATGCAGGTCTTCGGGTTAAAGATGTTATTGAGGTGCCCGATGGTGGTAATTTTGTTGTGAAATCCATAACTCCGGGACCGGGTTCCAAACTGGCCTTGGGTGAGGGTGTTGTTCTTACCGTATCTATTCCTGAAGAGGTAAGAGTCCCTTATGTTGTAGGATTACCACTACCTATAGCTGAAAAGAAGATTACAGATGTAGGGTTAAAGGTTGGCAAGATTACATATAAGTATGTTGAGGGTATCAAACTTGAGACGGTAAAGGCACAATTCCCCCGTTCAGGTATATACAGATGGAAAGGTGAAACAGTAGATTTGGAGGTGTGGACTGGTGACTATCAGAAGACTGTCCAGAGTGATCAAAATTGATAGATATAATGCTTGGGTTGAAATAGATGGAGAGGAAAAGTATGCCCATGTAAGAAAAAGAGTACTTAGAGATACGGGCATATATCCCGGTGATTATGCATGGGTATCTGAGGTTATCAGAGGTAGAGAATACGCTGTTGAAAAGATTGTGCCCCGTAAAAACATTTTGAAAAGACCTACTGTGGCCAATGTATCCAAGGCTATATATGTTCACACCTTCAAACAGCCTGAGGGTTACCTCTTTTATCTTGACCTGTTTCTCATGAATGTTATACACGAACATATCAAACCTTATATTGTCGTCAATAAGGTAGACCTCCTTTCCGATGAGGAACTTCAGTATGCTAAGGAGGTTATGAAGACATATGAGAATTTAGGCTATCCTGTGATATGGACATCGGTTGAAAAAAAAGAGGGTATAGAAGAGCTTAAGGCCCTACTTGACAAAGGAACTATTGTATTTGCCGGTATGTCAGGTGTGGGTAAGAGTTCTCTTATCAATACTATGTACGGCTTAAATCTATCTGTTGGTGCGGTGTCGGAGAAGATTGGTAGGGGAAGACATACGACAACATATACTAAGCTTATAAGGGTTGGTGAAAAGACCTATGTTGTTGATACCCCCGGTTTTTCCCTTCTTGAGGTGCCAGACGATATAGAGGTGAAAGAGGTATCCAGTGGTTTTCCGGAAATTGCAGAGAGAGAGCATCTATGTGCTTACCCCGGTTGTCTCCATGTTGATGAGCCGGGGTGTGCTGTTAGAGAGGCTGTGGAAAAGGGAGAAATAGCACTACATAGATATGAAAGCTATCTCAAGATTCTTGAGGCTGTAAAGGAAAAGGAGGAAGAGAGAAAATGGCGTCGCAGAAAAAAGAGGAGATAAGAAATCTTGCCCCTGTTATAGAACCTTCTATACTTTCAGCAGATTTTGTTACTTTAGGAAATGCTATTCAGACACTAATCGATAATGGTCTAAAGATGCTCCATATAGATGTCATGGATGGTCACTTTGTGCCTAACCTTGCTATAGGTCCCCAGATACTGGGGTCTCTCAAGAAACATTTTCCGGATATTATCTACTCTGTTCACCTAATGATAGAGCATCCAGCCCAGTACATCGATGTTTTTGCCGATGCCGGTGCAGATATTGTTACCGTTCATGTAGAAGCCGAGAATCATCTTGACAGAACGCTTAATTATATTAAAGATAAAGGACTTCTTGCTGGGGTCTCCCTTAACCCTGCGACACCTATATCTGCTATCCAGATGGTAATGCCCTTTGTTGATGTGATACTTGTCATGACAGTCAACCCCGGTTTCGGTGGTCAGAAACTTATACCCTATGCCCTTGATAAGGTAAGGGTGTTGTCTGAGATTAGAAGGGAGCCTGAATATAACTACCTCATTGAGGTTGATGGAGGGGTTAAGCATCATAATCTTGAAAATGTTCTTGAGAAGGGAGCAGACCTTATTGTTATGGGTAGTGCCATTATGGGGGCAAGTGATGTTAAAGAGGCATTTGTATCGGCAGAAAATATTGCAGAGTCCCTTAGACGATAGTGGATTTGCCCTGGTAGAGCTTCTTGTTGTCATTGTTATATTGGGTATACTTCTGGCCATTGCTTTACCTCGCTATGAAAATGCCATACAAGTGGCCAAGATAAAGGCGCATATGGAAAATGTTCACAACATATTGATGAAAGCCGAAGAATATGCTCTTATTCGAGAGATGGAAGGTAAACGTCCGTATCCATACTTTGCTACCACACCTACCTCTTGCGGGGAATCTAATCTGTGGGAGTGGACACTTGCTTTGGGCCTGACAGGCTGGGGAGACAAAGCGAATCCTTTGGCATTTGATCATCCTCCAATCTGTCCCTTAAATGGAAAACCTTATGCCTTTACAGACTGTGTATATGATATTCCCGGTATAAAATCCTGCGACAAAGGGTATGCCCATCTCATATACTATTTGTCTCCAGATGGTTATAGTCCACCTGTGGTTATATATTGCAAGCCTTAGTTTTCTTCAATACCCCAAAATTCCTTCTTTGGTGGACGAGATAGTAGGTCGGCGAGTACCCTGCGTATTGGTTTTCCTTCGTGTAAAACAGAGGCTACGGCATCAACAATGGGTGTTTCTACACTCAGCTCGTGAGAAAGTTTTTTCATTGCCAGTGAGGTTTTGTATCCTTCAGGATATCCTTTGAGCCTTGAGAGGGCGTCATCTACACTCAGACCTCTGCCTATGTTCCAACCCAATGAATAGTTTCTCGATTCTTTAGATGAGCATGTCAGAATAATATCTCCTACACCGGCCAGTCCCATAAAAGTTTTCATTTGAGCTCCTAGTGCTATACCAAGTCTTGTCAATTCGGCTACCCCTCGTGTTATAAGTGCTGCCCTTGTGTTTTCTCCCAGTCCTAACCCAGCAACGGCACCACTAGCAATAGCAAGTACATTTTTATATGCACCTGCCAGTTCTACTCCAACAAGGTCTTCGGCACTATATATTCTTAGTGCTGGAGTCGACCAATCCTTTATCAGCTGACATGTGTGTTTTTCTGGACCCACTAGTACAACAGCTGTGGGGAAACCCTTGAGTATTTCTCTAGCAAATGATGGCCCAGACAAGGCTAAGAAAGTGCCTAGGGGGAATATCTCTCTAAATATCTCATGGGCAAACATGCCCGTGTCTACCTCAATACCCTTTGAGGTATTGATGATAATGGGGTTTTCTATGTGCTCTTTTAGTTTGCCCCAAACATTTCTCAGATATGGTGTGGGTACAGCTGAAATGATATGTGGAGCGTTAGCAACAAGACTCATATCATTGGTAGCTTTGAGGTCATATGGCAGTAGAAACTCGCTCATGTGTTTGGGGTTGCGATGATGTGCATTGATATGTTCTACAAGCTCAGGGTCTCTTCCCCACCACAGCACATCATAGCCCAGCTTGTAAAAATGGGCAGCGAGGGCTGTGCCCAAGCTGCCCGTTCCCAGTATTCCTATCTTCACTTTACGGCACCATCCTGTGAAGCATTCTTGGGAATGGAATGGTCTCTCTAATGTGTGGTAGTTTGGCTATCCAGGCTACTGTTCTTTCAAGACCCAGTCCAAAACCAGAGTGAGGTACTGTTCCATACTTTCTCAGGTCAAGATACCACTGATAATCTTCTTCGGGAAGTCCCCACTCCTGGATACGCTGCTTGAGAAGGTCATAATCATATATACGTTCACTACCACCTATAATTTCACCGTAGCCCTCTGGTGCAAGAAGGTCTGCTGCAAGTACTACTTCAGGCCTATTCGGATCAGGTTGCATATAAAAAGCCTTCATCTTGGTGGGGAAGTGGGTAATAAATACGGGTTTGTCAAACTTATTGGAGATATATGTTTCATGTGGTGCTCCAAAGTCTTCTCCCCACTCTATCTTTTCAAGCTCTGGGTCGCCAGACTTCTTCAGCATTTCTATAGCTTCATCATATGTAACACGGGGGAATGGTGGTTTAACCTTTTCCAGTGGCTCAATAGGTCTTTCGAGTATTTCAAGTTCGTTTCTGCGGTTTTTCAGCACTCTTTCAACAATGTATGAAACCATGTTTTCCTGTATCTCAAGGTTTTCTTCAAAGGTTACCCATGCCATTTCAGGTTCTACCATCCAAAACTCAAGTAAGTGTCTTCTCGTCTTAGATTTTTCTGCTCTAAAGGCAGGACCAAAGCAATAGACTTTGCCGTGTGCCATAGCAGCAGCTTCCATGTATAGCTGACCACTTTGAGACAGATATGCCTTATCGCCGTGGTAATCTACCTCAAACAGCGTTGTTGTTCCCTCAGCGGCAGATGATGTGAGAATAGGGGCATCGATTCTTACAAACCCCTGCTCTCTGAGAAAGTCCATAATGGCGCTCTGTATCTCATCTCTAATACGCATAATAGCCCACTGCTTTTTGGAGCGTAGCCATAGATGTCTGTGGTCCATAAGGAACTCGACACCGTGAGATTTCTTTGTAATGGGGTAGCCATCGGCTATCTGGAAGATTTCAATGTCTGTAACATCAAGCTCATATCCTCCGGGGGCTCTCTTTTCCTCCCTCACTGTGCCTCTAACGATCAGAGAGGTTTCCAGTGTGAGGTCATCAAATTTATCCCATACCTCTTCAGGCAGATTGTTTTTCACCATAACACCCTGAACAATGCCGCTACCATCTCTAACGAGAATAAACCTTACCTTACCAATATCTCTCTTGTTGTAAAGCCAGCCTTTTAGTTCTACCTCTTGGCCAACATATTTTCCTAAGTCTGCAACCCTGTATTTCTGCATATGTCACACCTCCGTGCCTTTTTTCTAATTATATCTGTTTTATACCTAACACCATGTGGTGGTAGAATATCTATACGCTTATAAAGAAAGTTTATCCCAGTCTTAGGAGGTGAAGCAGTGATGGATGGAAAGGTGTTTGTAACAGTAGAGAAGGGTATGCGTGTAGAAGTACCAGAGGGCACCAAGATTTTAGATGTTCTTCCCCAGGTTAAAGACCTCATTGAGGAAAAGTATGGTTCTCTTGATAATGTTGTTGCTGCAAGGGTAGATGGTCACCTTGTAGACCTTCACTATAAACTGATAAGGGATGTTAAGCTTGATTTTATAGATGCACACACTGTAACAGGACGTCGTATCATTGAAAGAAGCTATGTGTTTCTTCTAACCCTTGCCGCTCGTGATGTGCTGGGCAATGAAAATGTTCTTGTGGAGCATTCTTATAACCAGGGACTTTATGGCAGACTTCGTGACAGAGAGATCACATATAGTGAAATTGAACAGATTAAAGAGAAGATGTGGGAATATGTCAAGAAGGCTATCAAGTTTGAGTTTGTGGAGATGGACAGAAAAGAGGCTATAGAGCTGTTTAAGAAGGAAAATCGTGATGATAAGGTTAGACTCTTTGAAACGATGTATACCAAGACGGTCACTTTATACAAGGCCGAAGGTACTGATTACTATGATTATGTGTTCCTGCCACTTGTCCCAGATACCAGCTATCTTAATGCATTTGACCTGATCATATATCCACCGGGCTTTGTACTTGTTCTTCCCGAGCCTAAGAACTACCGTAAACCTGCTAAGTTTGAAGAAATTGTTATGCTCTATAAGGCATTTCAGGAACATAGAAACTGGCTTTCTCTTATGGGACTTCCCGATGTTGGTGCTCTCAATAAGATGATTGTTTCCGGTAAGGCTAAGGAGATAATAATGGTGGCAGAAGCTCTACAGGAGAAGAAGATAGCCGAGATTGCCGATAAGATAGCTGAGAATATCAGTGATGTCAGACTTGTGCTTATTGCCGGACCCTCTTCTTCTGGCAAGACAACTTTCTCTAAGAGGTTGGGTATCCAGCTCAGGGTCAATGGTATCAATCCGATTGTCATATCTACCGATGACTACTTTGTGCCCAGAGACAAGACACCCAGAGATGAAGAGGGTAGACCAGATTTTGATAGCATTGAGGCTATGGATGTGGAGTTCTTTAACCAGCAGCTTATGGCACTTCTGAAGGGTGAGGAGATAGAACTACCAAGATACAACTTTATACGAGGTGTTAGAGAGCCCTCTGGTAAATTTGTGAAGCTTGACAAGAATAGTGTCATTGTTGTAGAAGGTATTCATGCTCTTAATCCTATTACCACAGCTCAGGTGCCCGGATATACGAAGTTTAAGATATATGTTAGTGCTCTGACACAGCTCAATATAGATGACCATAATCGCATACCTACTACAGATGCCCGTCTCATTCGCCGTATGGTGAGAGATAGTCTGTTTAGGGGATATGGTGTTATAGATACCCTTAGACAGTGGCCACTGGTGAGGAGGGGAGAAGATAGATATATCTTCCCATATCAAGAAGAGGCCGATGTATTCTTTAACTCGGCACTACCATATGAGCTTAGTGTTCTTAGACCACTGGTAGAGCCACTTTTACAAGCTGTGCCCAAACTGTATCCCGAGTATGCTGAGGCAGAGAGACTTCTTAAGTTCATCAGACACTTTGAGCCATTGTCTACGACATTTGTACCTCGCACCTCACTTCTTAGAGAGTTTGTGGGAGGTAGTCTTTTTGAATACTAAGGTATCACGTAAGGGCAAATGGAAATTCTTGCTGGTGGCGGTGCTTATTGTAAGCGCCGCCGCTGTTTTGATATACTACCGCACACGGGTAGAACATGTTGTAATGAATCCTCCTCTAAGAGGCTATGTGAAAACTGCTGACGATTTTGATGGTTTTAGCAGTTTATATGATGCCATTTCATCTATGAAAGGTTACGATGTTTCTTACGATGAGTTTATGAAAATTCTTACCAGATGGGGAAAGATGCACGGAGGGCAACCGGTACAGTATGGTCAGATTCGTACACTTGACTTTGCCGCTTCGATATTCAGAGATATAGGATATGATACCCTTGCCAAGACCTACTCTGGCAATCCCACACTTCGCCTTGCTGTGTTTGGTAAGTGGATAGATGGCAAGCTTCATCTTGTTGCCATCTTTCGGTATTCTGGTATCCCGGATATGGATGACAGTCCAGACTACATGGGTTTTAGATGGTGGGATTCTTTCTTTGCCGTAGATAGGGCAACAGGTTACATTCATATGAAGTATGTTATGGGTACAAGCACAGTGCCAAGAGGATACTTTGACCAACCTATCCCCTCTGTAGGTCTTCCAGCTACTGCCTACTATACAAAGTTTTATGAGCGGTTTTTAAAGAGACAGGCTATCTGGTGGGGTAATTATCTTGTCAATACCGATATGTGGTATGCCGACTGGGGCGTATTGTATATAGTATTATCTCCTTTAGAAGATTTCCAGTGCAGTAGTGTATCGTTTGATTTTATTCATTCGTTTATGTCTTCAGGACTTGATATTGATTTTCATCAGGTATTGGGACAGGTAGATGTTGTTCTTAATCCTCCTAAAGGGTCTACCGCCTATTATTTGCCTCTAAAGGTATGCAAGCCTAAGTAATTTATGCATATTTTCACAGCATAAATATATTTAAGCGTCTTTCTTTTGTTCTATATCCCCACT
Organism: Zhurongbacter thermophilus; assembly: GCF_026184435.1. Lineage (NCBI taxonomy): Bacteria > Pseudomonadati > Zhurongbacterota > Zhurongbacter > Zhurongbacter thermophilus. The sequence continues at coordinate 1,239,736 of NZ_CP046447.1, read as the reverse complement.
GTTTGCTGTATAACAAAACTGTAAGGATAACTACTTGGAGGTGGGGATGTATGAAACAACCACGTGTTGCATATCTTAGTGTTGAGTTTGGAGCACATCCTGATTGGCCTATTTATGCAGGAGGCCTTGGTGTGCTTGCAGGCGATATTTTAAAAACTGCCAGTGATTTGCATTATCCGCTTATTGGACTGGGACTTTTCTATCATAATGGTTACTTCACTCAAATTATAGAAGATGGTAAGCAGAGAGAAGAGTATCCGTATTATCATCCAAGAGACTTCGGCATGACAGAGGTGTACAAAGGAGAATTTACCCTTGGCGATGAGACCGTACATTATATTGTATGGCGTGCCATGGTAGGAAGGGTGCCCCTGTATCTTATTGACAGTGAGCTTCATGAAAATACACCTGAATGGAAGACAACAACCTATAAGCTTTATACAGCTGATAGACCGGAGCGTATTAGACAAGAAATTCTACTGGGTATAGGTGGAGCTCAATTCCTTAGAGAAGTGTATCCTGGTTATGACGTATGGCATCTTAATGAAGGACATTCTGCCTTTTCAGGACTTGCACTGCTGCGAGAGTTTCTCATAGCAGGTATGGATTGGGAAGAGGCACTTCAGCGTGTGAGAAGACACCTCGTCTTTACAACTCATACCCCTGTTCCAGCAGGTAATGAGGTCTTTGATGTTTCCCTTGCTGAGAGGTATTTAAGAAAGTGGTGGGAAGAGTCTGGTCAGCCATGGGATAAAGTTCTTGATCTTGCCAGTGTTCAGACTGAAGGTGGACTTAGTATGACAGTTATAGCCATAAGACTTGCCGGTTTGACCAATGCTGTTAGTAAAAAGCACGGTGAGGTTTCCAGGAATATGTGGAAGCACATCTTTGATGTACCCCGTGCCGACGATGTGCCTATATTCCACATTACCAATGGTGTACATGTGCCCACATGGGCTGGAGATCAGATGCGTGAGATTATGAGTGATGTAGGTGGTGAGGGTTGGGAAACAGAAGTTGATAACATCGACTTCTGGAGCTCGGTGATTCTTCGTAAGAACCATATAAAGCTGGCTAAATCTCTTCAGAAAAAGAGGCTGCTTCTTTACCTGAGACGTATGGGTGTGAGGTGGAATGAAGATGATCTCATAGTAGGCTTTGCCAGGAGAGTAGCTCCCTATAAGAGGGCTGACCTCATAGCCAGAGATCCTGATAGACTAGGTAAACTCCTTGACCAAGGCCTTCGTATTATCTACTCTGGTAAAGCACATCCTGCAGATGCTAAAGGACATGAGATTATAGAAAACCTACATGCCACTATTGAGCGTTATGGTTGGCAAGATAAGATTGTCTATGTGCCTAACTACAATATGGATGTTGCCAGCTATCTTGTTGGCGGTGTAGATCTATGGCTGAATAACCCTATTCCTCCTAAGGAGGCCAGTGGTACATCTGGTCAGAAGATTATTTACAATGCCGGTCTTAATATATCTATTCTTGATGGTTGGTGGATAGAGGGATATGATGGCATGAACGGATGGGGATGGGAAGGTACTGGTGATGACAGAGATGCAGAGGCACTTATCACACTCATGGAACAGGCATATCTCATATACAGAAAGCATAAACAGTTCTGGTGGGAGATGGTAGAGCATTCGTTCTTGACACTGGCACCGCAGTTTAATACTGTTCGTATGTTCAAAGAGTACATAGACAAGATGTATATGAAGGTAAAAACTATCTAAATCGGATTTGTTAAAAGAGGGATATTTAAAGTGTTTGAGCAATATATAATGCTCATAAAATCCATCTTTTAGCTATCTGGTTGCATAAATATGCTGCTTAATATATAATGTTAATAAGACCTAGCCCTACGCCGTAGCATGAAAATATTTTGAGGGGGTGAAGTATATGGCAGAAACCCGTGACACTTGGGGAACGAAGATTGGTCTTATTCTTGCCATGGCCGGTAATGCTGTAGGTCTTGGTAACTTCTGGCGTTTCCCGTATCAGGCCGCTTCTAATGGTGGCGGTAGTTTTATGATTCCTTACTTCTTTGCCCTGTTCCTTTTGGGTATCCCACTAATGCTTGTTGAGTGGACCCAGGGTCGTACAGGTGGTAAGTATGGACATGGTACTGTTGCACCAATGCTGTATCTCCACGCAAGAGAAGCTGTTAGTCCATCAGCAGCTGCTATTATCGGTGCTCTTGGTGGTATGTTTGCATTCTCCGTTATGGCACTTCTGACCTCTTACTATTCTCAGATTATTGGTTGGACACTTGGTTATTCTTATCTCTCCCTTACTGGTGCCTATATGGATAAGGCCGTTAATACAGGACAGTTCTTCGTTAATTACATTCAGAATCCTGTGTATGTCTTTGTTTTCTGGGGTATTGCCCTTGTTCTTATGGCATATACCGTTTCCGGAGGTGTTCAGGGCGGTATTGAAAAGTGGGCATCTGTTATGATGCCAATTCTGTATGTATTTGGTGTTATCTTGGCTATCAGGGCTATTACCCTTGGAGCACCTGTGAAGCCAGAGTGGTCTGCTATTAAAGGACTTGATTACTTGTGGGAACCCAGATGGGCTGATCTGACATGGAAATCTGCACTTGCCGCTGCAGGTCAGATATTCTTCACATTGTCCGTCGGTATGGGTATTATTCAGAACTATGCATCTTATCTGAAACCCGATGATGACATTGTGTTGTCTGGTCTTGCAACAGTATCTCTTAACGAGTTTGCAGAGGTTATTCTTGGTGGTTCTATTGCTATTCCTATAGCCTATGCATATCTTGGTCCTAAGGGCGTAGGTGCTGGTGTAGGTCTGTCATTTATTTCTCTGCCTAATGTCTTTAGAGATCTTCCTGGTGGTCAGCTGTGGGGAGCCATGTGGTTCTTCCTCCTGTTCATTGCCGGTTTCACTTCTGCTATAGCTATGTTCAACTATCTTGCAGCTATGCTTGAAGAGGATGCCGGTATCAACAGAAGAGTTGGTGCTTATGTTGCAGCATTGACATTCTTCATTATTGGTCTTCCTGTTGCACTTGAGCCAATTCTCACAAAGACGGCCGACTTGGCATATCTTACAGAGCTTGACAACTGGGTTGGTTCTTACTTCCTCGTTGTACTTGGTCTTATAGAGGTTCTCGTTACAGCTACCATGTGGGGACATGGTGCATGGGAAGAGATGAACAGAGGCGCTTATGTCAAAGTTCCAAAATGGTACTTCGACATATTTATGAGATGGATTACACCTATCTACATTGCCGTTATCCTGTTCTTCTCTACACTCGACTATGCCAAAGGTGGATACTTCTCCTTCAATCCTGATACATTGGTGAAATATCTGGGCGTTGATCCTAAGCTTGGTCCTTGGGTTCTTACAGCTCGTATTGTCATCATAGTTGTTCTTGTAATTGGTTTCTTTGTCAGCTACAAGTCTATCAAGAGATCTTATGGTGAGGAAATTGCCCAGGGCAAGGTCCTCATTCGTAGATAAGGGGGTGACCCATTATGGCATGGATAGGATTGATACTATTTTTAGCAGGTGTTGCTTACGGTTGGGTTGCCAGTAATGTTTGGGTGAAGTTGGTATCTGCCTTTATCGTTGGTGGTATTGGCTGGTACATGACCATGACAGCACTGGGTATGTCAAAATCTTCTGCCGCATTTATGGCTTTGGCATGGGCATTCATTTTCTGGTTTGTAGATGCCACAGTGCCAACATTGACAACTATCGATTCGGCAGGCAAATAAGAGAGGTATTATTTGGTAGAATAAAGCCGTGGGTATTTACCCACGGCTTTTTCTTTTAGGAGGTGACATGTGTGTCAGTAGATATAAAGAAGGGAAAACTCTTGGATATCTTGGAAGAGTACAGAAAAAAGGTTGAGGCATCACCATTACTTACAGATAAGCAGAAGGAAAAACTGCTAAAGAAATGGGAAGAGGTAAAAAAGAAATATGAAGAGGCCCAGTTTGTCAAGAAGTTTGATGAGAGACTAAATGAGGTTTATAAAGGTGTGGTAAATTATTGGGAAAATAAGCTTTCTCCTATTCTTGAAACTGATTCTCCAGATGAAATTTTGAATATTCTCACCGAGGTTATGGGTGAAAAGGCGGCAAAGAATGTGGAGAAAATGCTAAAGAAGAATCCGTCTAATGTTGTATACAAGATAGCTATGTCTTTCCTTACATATCTTGAGGGCGCCCTTTATGATTTTTCTGACAAGAAAAGAGAGTTAGATAAACTGTATACTTGGACAACACTGTTTGGTATTACATTTTTCTTGGGTCTTCCTGCCTCGGGTTTGTTTGACAAGATAACTTTTATTACTGCTATGGTGTTTGTTCTTCCATACTTTGCCGGTAGAGGTGCTTTAAGAAGGAGATCGAAGTCTGGTTGGTTCCTATTGGCCCTTATGATACCTATGGGACTCTTTGCCGGTGCTATGACACTAAGAAGTGTTCTTTATACCCCTGTTATTCAAGAAGTGTTATCATACCACAATGCTATTAGTAAGGTTCTGGTGCTTTCGATGATTTTTGCCGGAGTCCTTCTGTTCTTTGTGTCTATTTATTACGCCTATCTCATGTGGCGATACAGAGATGCGTTTGTTTAATATAGATGGTATATGGAAAAAGTGGTATGACAAAGGTTGTTTAATACTTGCCAAGTTGGGCAATGATAGATTAGGTATCTCGGCGGCAGCTATTGCTTACTTTACATTTTTCTCGCTTATTCCCCTTCTCCTTGTTTTTATGTGGTTATTTTCGCTATGGGGAGCAGATTCACTGAAAGAGATTATTATGCATGGTATACCCAAACTTGTTCCTGTGTCAGGTGAGTTCTTAGAGCATTTGCTGGAAGAAGCTATGTCTATAAAAACATGGGGTTTCTTGGGTATTATTCCCCTTGCATGGACGGGTACATCGTTGTTTTATCTTGTAGAACAGATGGTAAATTCTGTATGGGGTTTTCCCTCTAAGGGTATATGGAAGGGCAGATTGTGGGGTACGGCCATAGTTTTTGCATTTTTATTGTTTGCCGTATTTCAGCCTGTTCTTCTATATATCTCCAGACTGTTTAATCTATTCGAGAAGATGCTTGGTATTCAAGGTAATTCGCTAATGGTATGGATATTGTCAGGTATAGATAGATGGCTTCTTATGTTTGTTGTATATAGTGTTATATATTATCTTGCTCCAACACGGAGAATTAGAGTCAAGTATGCTGTGGCATCCGCTGCTGTTGCAACATTGGGTACGATACTACTTGAGTGGATTTTTGTTACCTATATTACTATGGGGCGAATTTTTCAGCTGTATAGGGTTATAGCCGATGTGATGTTCTTGTTGTTTTGGTTCTACCTTATGGGGTATATTATCCTAATAGGAGCAGAAGTTGGTTATTTCCTTTATCATATAGACAGAGGTGATTTGTGGGATGAACTTAATAAATTTAGCGATAGATGCCGCATTAAAAGGGGGACAGGTAGCGAAGACATATTTCAGGAAACCTCTGGAGTATCGTCAGAAGAGTCCTGATGACTTTGTTTCTGAAGCGGATGTTGCCGTAGAGCAGACTATAAGAGAAATTCTTCTCACTGCAGAAGGTATAGGTTGGCATGGTGAAGAGACAGGTGAGAGTGGCGATAGGGCTAAATACTGGCTTGTAGATCCGATAGATGGCACGGCCAATTTTATAAGAGGTGTGCCTATTTATGCAATATCTATTGCACTGATGGATGGGAATGTTCCCACACTTGGTGTTATTTATTTTCCGGAGAGAGAAGAACTGTTTTATGCCGAAATGGGTAAAGGAGCTTATATGAATGGTAAGCCTATAAAGGTGTCTGGTCGTACGAAACTTGAAGGAAGTATTATTGCAACTGGATTTCCATTCAGGAAAAAGCATCTATTTGATGGTTACACAAGGGTGTTTACCACCCTTTATCCTTATATAGGCGACTTGCGCCGCATGGGGGCTGCAGCCATAGATCTTGCCTACAGCGCTGCCGGTATCTTTGACGGATTTTTTGAGTTTGGACTTTCTCCTTGGGATATTGCTGCAGGTATTCTCCTTGTCAAAGAGGCCGGTGGTAGCGTGTATACCTTTGCCGGTAGTGATATATGGGATACAGGCAATATTATTGCAGGTACTCCTGTTATTGCCTCTGATATCAAACATATGATAGATATGGCGCTAGGTGATTGACATGGCCAAGAGGAAAACACAATCTTATACAGCCCTTGATGCTGTCAGTGATATCAAAAAAGGCAAAGTTCACCACTTATATGTTCTTAAAGGGGCAGAGGTGTATTTTCACGATGTTGTTATAAAGGCTATGAAAGGGTGGGCAGAAAAGCAGGGTATAGATGTAGAGGTGATATATGCCGATGAGCTTTCTTCTGCTCCTGAAAACACCGGTGGTGGAGGCATGTTTTCCTCAGGAAAGCTATATATTATCAAGTATTGGCAAACACCCAAAAACAAGAAAGTGCTTGCATCTTGGGAGAGGTTTTTTATAGAAGATGAAGATTTGTATTATGTTGTTTCTATTGATACATCATCTCGTTCTGGATTTACCATTAAGACCGTGGGGGACAGGGTTGATGTGTCATGTGCTCCTCTAAAGGGTCGTTCGCTAAAGGCATTTATTAAGGCTGCTATAAAGAAAAGAGGTAAAGATATTACAGGTAGTGCCCTTGATATGCTGGTGTCTTTATCTGGTGGAAAGCTCAGTCTCATCGTAACAGAACTGGATAAACTGGATCTCATTGAAGAGAATGTTATTACCGAAGATATTATCTCTCAGTACTTTGCCTTGCAGGCTGAGGGTAATGTGTTTGTATTTTGGGATGCCCTGTGGAACGGAGATACAGGTGTGGCCGGTGAGATGAAACAGGCTATTTTACTGTCTGGTACTCCACCTGCCCAGATACTGGCCACTATTGCCACTTTCATACGGGGAGTGTTGGAGGTAGGACAGCTAAGACACAAAGGGTATTCTGTGAAAGATATAGCTTCTGTGACATCTAAAAATCCATATTATGTTGGCAAATTATTGGGCATCTACGATACTATAGGTATAGAGGGCGCGATAAATCTATTGCAAAAGTTGTACGAACTGGATAAGGGAATAAAAACAGGAGAGATAACAGATATTGATGCCCTTGATGCTGTGCTGTCCTATATCATATCCATGCGGGGGAAAGTGTTATGAAGAGACGATTGTATCTTGTAGGGGGATTGTTGTTGCTTGTCATAGCACTTTTAGGAGTAAACTATGCTGGAGCATGGAATGTCAATGTTATTGAGTTCTACCCTGATAGTGGCCTTGTTAAGCTGAATGGTCAGACAGTATCTACTGCATCAAAACCGATTATTGTCAACAACAGGTTGTATGTGCCTATTCGCACAGTATCCAATCTTATAGGGGCTACAATTACTTGGAATGCTACAGAGAGATATGCCACAATGTATGTACCTGATTTTATCTCTATGCTGACAGAACTCGATGAGAAAGAGCAGGAAATATCTAAACTTCAGGCCCAGGTCGATAGTGTAGGTGTATACGGCGATGTTATTAAACTGATAACGGAGAACTATCTATATAAAAATGATGTATCCATTAAATCTTTGACATATAGTGCCATTAAAGGGGTAGTTGCTTCTCTTTATGATAAATATACTCGCTTTTTCACCCCTGAGGAGGTGGAAAAGAGAAAGATTTTACTCAGCAGTAATGTGCAAACTGTGGGAATTGAGCTGACAAGGTCTTCTGGTAAATACATCATTTTAGATGTTATTAAAGGTTCTCCAGCATACTATGCTGGGCTTATGCCAGGTGATGTTGTTAAGGCCATTGATGGAACATATATTCGTGATATGCCATTTGACGATGTCAAGATGATGCTTTCCTCTACAACTAGTAAAGAGGTGAAATTGGATATTATTCGTAGTGGTACTGCTATGACATTTAAGGTAAAAACATCTTATGTTAGTGCCTCGCCTTTTTCATATTCCCTTATCTCTGTAGGTGACAAGATAGTTGCCTATATTCGTATAAAAACTATTGATAGCGATGTTGTCAAGCAAATGGACGATGCTTTAAAGAAGATATTTTTCACTCATCGTGGTGAGGCAGATGCATATATCCTTGACCTTAGGGGCAATTTTGGCGGAGATTTAGAAGCTGCTCGTAATCTACTGAGTTTTTTCGTTGGTGGAAAGAAAGTATATACTCTGGTAGATGGAGATGGTAACGAAACACCTGTGTATGCACCTGTTAGCCAGTGGATGCTTTCATGGAGTAGACCTATATATGTTCTTATTGATGAGGGTACAACATCGGCTGCAGAGGTCTTTGCCATGGCTATGAAGTCTTATGATAGGGCAATTCTTGTGGGTGAGACAACCTATGGTAAGGGAGTAGCTTCTGCTGTATATAAACTCGATGATGGCAGTATGCTTGTCCTGACAGCATACGAAGTGTTAGGGCCCAAAGGTGAAGTTTTGAATGGGGCAGGTATTCTTCCCCATGTATGGTCTATGACTTTATACGCTAAAGATGAGGCTATCAAGCTATTTAAAAATGGTATTTTGCATCCATCGGATTTGGGGCGATAAACTATGAGATGGCATGATATTGAGGTTGTGTTGGATTCCGTTGTAATAACGAAGAGACCTATTGTTGTTCTTGATCTTGATGATGTTGTGTTTGATACTATGCAGGCTATCGTCAATTATGTTAATAAGACGTATGGTAAGAATTACTCTATTAATGAAGCCAGAAGATGGAGTATAGCCTATGCCCCATGGGTTAAAGATGGCACAGTTCCTTTTCATGAGGCTGTACAGATTTTTCGAAAGGTTGCCAAAGCTATGATTCCCCTGAGAAAAGGGGCTCAAGAGGGTATTTTTTATATGCAGGAGCAAGGGGCTCAGGTTATGTTTCTTACTAAACGCACTATCTATATAGAAGAGGCCGCGAAAAAAAATCTGGCTCTATATGGGCTAGGTGATTTTCCCTTTGTCAATGCTCCATTTGAGCGGGGTGGTAAGGAGCGAGTGCTTCGACGTCTGTATATGAAAGGTGCACGTATTGTCATGTTTGTAGATGACAGTCCTCATAATCTTGAAGAAACTCATCGTATGGGTTTCCCTGTGGTGCGGTGGGATATGCCATACAATAAGATGGCTCCATGTGATTTTTCTGTATCTTCGTGGCGTGAGCTTATCATTCTCTTTGAATATTTGATGAATAAATACCATAGATTATTCTTTGCATAATCTAGCATATATGCAATGTGCGGTATAATAGATAAGGGGAACCCCAAAATATTAATTCTACGGGAGGCGATATGTATATGGCCGGTTTTCTTGATGCAGAAAAATTACTTAGTACGAGGGCTAAGTCCCTAAATCCGTCAGCCATAAGAGAGATTTTCAAATACACAGGTGTAAATGGTATTATTTCCCTTGCCGGTGGTTATCCAGAGCCGGGTCTGTTCCCACTGGATAAAATCAGACAGGCTGTCAATTCTGCAATAGATAAGTATGGGCCTAAGATGATGCAGTATTCTCCTACTCAGGGTGTGCCCGAGTTTCTTGAGTATCTCCGTTGGTTTATGAGAGAGAAAGAGGGTTGTCATCACTGTGACGAAGAGTCAGTAATGGTGGTTAGCGCCTCTCAGCAGGCTTTAAGTCTTCTGTCTCAGGTTCTTATCGATCCAGGAGATATTATCATTGTAGAAGAACCTACCTATGTTGGTGGTCTTGTTGCATTCCGTTCTATGCAGGCTCGCTTTGTGGGTGTTCCTATGGATGAGAATGGTATGGACATGGATATCCTTGAGCAGAAGTTGAAGAAACATCGTGCAAAGGGCGATCCTGTTAAGGCCATTTACACTATTCCAACATTCCAGAACCCAGCAGGTTACATGATGAGTGTTGAAAGAAGAAGAAGACTTGTGGAACTTGCCAAAGAGTACAATGTACTTGTTATAGAAGATGATCCATATGGATATCTTGTATATGAAGGTGAAAGACCACCTACAATTAAATCCTTTGATGATGCCTCCACTGTTATTTATCTTTCCACATATTCTAAGACTCTTGTTCCCGGTTTCAGACTGGGTTTTGCAGTAGGACATCCTGAAGTTATAAGAAAGATGATTGTTGCCAAGCAGGCTGCAGACCTCTGTACTGCTGCCTTTGTCCAGTACGCGACACTTGAGTACATGAATCTTGGTTTCTTTGAGGAGCATCTCAAGACACTTATTGAGAGCTATGGAGCCAAGATGAGGGTTATGCTTGATGCTTTGCAGGAGCACTTTGGCGACGTAGAAGGTGTCAAGTGGTCTGTGCCTAAAGGTGGCTTCTTTATCTGGATGGAATTGTCTGAATGGGTAGATACATATGAAATGTTTAGATATGCTGTTGATGCTGGTGTTGTTTATGTTTATGGTTCTGCATTCTATCCATATCCTGAACTTGGCAAGCGCAATACACTGAGATTGAACTTCTCTCTGCCAACAGCCGATGATATTAAAGAGGGTATTAGAAGATTGAGACTTGCCTACGATAAGTATAGAGAAGATAGAGCTATGTAAAGGGTGTGCTTATTATAAAATGGGAGGGGAGGGGTAGCCCTCCCCATTTTTAATGAAGAGGTGGAGAAGTAATGTATAGTCAAGATGTCATAGATATGTGGAGAGAAAAGTATTTGGAAATAAAAGATATTATTGAGACAAGACTTTCTGAATTTGCTGATGTTTGGAAATATGCAGATGAAGAGAGGTTGTTTGCGGAGTTTGTTTTCTGCCATCTTACTCCTCAAAGCAAGGCTAAAGTGTGCTGGAAAGCAGTAGAGTGTTTAAGAGAGAAAGGTTTTTTGTTGCAAGGTCAAGAAGAGGCAGTAAAAAGCTGTCTTGTTGGGGTGCGATTTAAGAATAACAAGGCAGGTTATATTATTAGGTCTCGTGAGCAGTATTGGAACTGGCCCGGTGGCTTTAGACAATTTCTTGTGGATATCGGCCTTCCCGATGATGTAATATCCGCCAGAGAATATCTCGTAGAACATGTTAAAGGTATGGGATACAAAGAGGCAAGTCATTTCTTACGCAATATTGGATTTGGAAAAGATATTGCCATACTGGATAGACATATCCTGAAAAACCTTGTGAGAGTGGGGGCTATCCCGGAGGTTCCTAAATCTTTAACGAAGAAACGTTACATCGAGATAGAAGAAGCTATGAGGAAACTTGCACAGAACATAGACATACCTATGGATCACTTAGACCTTTTACTGTGGTATCTTGAGGCAGGAGAGGTATTTAAATAGCTTGTCTTATCTTGGTGAGTGCATCAAGATAGATTTGTTTCAGCCTTATTGTCTCTTTCGCAGTGTCTCCTAAAAGCTCAATGTGCCTAGATATTCGACCTAATACAATCATTGAACTTCTTGGTATATCTTCTTCTTCAAGGACTTCTGTGATCTGCCTGTATTGAATATCTATAACCATATCTCTTTGTTCCGGTTTTAGTTTAAAAGGTGCAGATAGTGGCACAAGGTCACCATAAGTTTCTTTGAGGATTTCAAGCATCTGTTTCATAACAGATGCTGTATATCCCGGAATTCCCGGAAGTTCTCTTAACATTCGTATATTGGAGAGTATCAAATCACTGCTCTCTTCAATTTTCAGGGCCAGCTCAAGTAATGTCAAAATGGCCAGTATTTCTGTTTCGTTATGAGTCGAGGCTAAGAATTTTATGCTAAGACTGTATATGTCCCCCAGTTCATTGTCTATAAGCTCCTCAAGGTGGGAAATTTCTAATATATTTTCATCTTGTCCACTCATATCAAGAAATACAATGGTTCTGTCTACTTGACGCTGTAAGAGGGATATGATCATAACAACATGTCGTTCAAGGGAGTTTTTCCACTTCACCGTTTATCCTCCGCAGGAGGAAGTTTAATTTGGAATATAACCCCTTGGGGCTTTGCTTGGAGTATGTCGATTTTTCCGTTATGCCATCTGACAACTTCCTTGACAATCATCATACCCAGTCCCAAGCCACCTTTTTCTTTGCCTTTACCACGGGTAACATATTTATCAAATATCTTTTTCTTCATATCTTCTGATATATTTTCACCGTGATTTTCAACCTCGAGTACCACATATCCGTCCTCGTCTGTATATGCTCTTACGATGATTTTTTCTCCTTCAGGTGAGTATTTTACACTGTTGTCTATGAGATTAAGTATAAGGCTCTTTAAAAGACTTTTACTTCCCAACACTGGTGGTAGTGGTTCTTTTAGTTCGTATACAATCTGAATATTTTTATCTCTTACAATAAAACCATATTGCCAGAGGCTGTCTTTGATAAGTTGGGCAATATCTACTTTGCCTGTTTTCATAGGGGAGATGCCCCTATCAAGTCTGATTAGGGATATGAAATCTTCTACAAGGTGGTATAGCCTATCTATCTCCCATTTAAGCTTTTGTATGGTATCAAGCATATCGGGGGATTCTGCATAGTCTTCAAGGTGTTCTGCTATTAGGCTCATGGCAGTAAGAGGTGTTCGGAGTTCGTGTATAATACGCTGAAAGACTTCCACCTCTTCACTCTTTGCTGCATCTGCTGCACTACTGACATGGCCTACAATACCGTGGTCAACCTTGAGAAAGAATATCTGGGCCTTTTTAACACCTAAAAGTTCCTTTTTAATAAGGGATACACTGGCTGTTGCAAATTTATCTTTAGCAAGTACTTTTTCCGCTGTTTTTAATACTTCATAATCGGGAATGACATCGTGAAGTGGGGTAGGAACTGGAAAATCCTCCTCTAAAATCTCTGAAAACTTGGGATTTTTATAGACGATATTAAGGTCTTCATCTAAGAGGAATACGCCAAATGGTAGATGCTCAATAACATCGAGGATAGAAGTTTCCCCCAATATTTTTCTAATTAGTGGTCGTGCCTCTTCATTTTCTGAAAATGGGCGGGAGAGGTCATCTCCCGCCTTTTTCCACCACGGCATAGCTGTTATCTAATCTTCTCAACAGGTTTTCCGAAGCGATAACCAACTTTCCTAACAGTAAGGATATACTCGGGATTGTTAGGATCCTCTTCAATCTTATTTCTTAGCCAGTGAATATGTACATCGAGTGTACGGGCATTGCTCATGAAGTTGCCCCAAATCTCTTTAAGCAGCCATTCTCTCTCAAGTACCTCAGGTGCCTTGAGCATGAGAATCTTAAGAAGCTCAAACTGCTTACGTGGTAGGTGTCTAACTTCCTCTCTGCCATCTCTTTCTACAATAACCTGATGTGTCTTCAGGTCAAGAATAAGTCCTGGTGCTCTGAGCTGGCTGACATTAGACATATTGAAGCGATAACCATGATGTGCTCTCCTCAGTACTGCCTTCATGCGTGCAAGCAGCTCAATAAGAGAAAATGGTTTGGTGATATAATCATCGGCACCAATTTCCAGTCCCTTAACCTTGTCAATGTCTGCATCTCTGGCTGTGATGATAATGATAGGTACATCGGACTCCCTTCTAATTTCTCTTAAAACATCCATACCATCTTTTAGTGGAAGGTACAGGTCGAGAAGTATCAGGTCGGGTCTATCTGCCTTAAATTTCTCAATGGCCTCGTTGCCATTCATAGCAGATACAACCTCATAGCCCTCATCGGTAAGGACCCTTCTTAGTTGCTCCAAAATAGCGTCATCATCTTCAACAAGTAATACCTTTGTCTTTGCACTCATTGTGCTCCCTCCTTTTTATACGATTTCTTTATTAGAAATGTTATAAACCCCTCGCTTAATATCATTATACAAATATTATTCTTATTCGTCTACTACTTTAAGTAGTTTACAATGCATATGTTTTGTTTTACTGTGTTAAGTACTTGGAGCAAGTGTATAATGCACTGTAGGAGGCGATTAGTATGAAGATAATGGTTACAAATGATGATGGTATATGGGCAGAGGGTATTAATACTTTGACAAAGGCCTTAATAGACAAGGGATATGATGTTGTCGTTGTTGCACCTGATAGGCCTAAGAGTGCATCAAGTCATGCTATTACACTGGATATGATCTTACCTCTGAGGGAGGTTAAGATGCCTTGCGGATGTCATGGATATGCAGTAGTTAACGGTTCACCGTCTGATTGTGTGCTTATAGGACTTGGAGATATTGTTAAAGATGCCGATATTCTCATATCTGGAATTAATCATGGTGCCAATGTTGGACACGATATTATCTACTCTGGAACAGTTGCCGCCGCTATAGAGGGTATACTTCATGGTATTCCGTCTATGGCTGTTTCTGTTGATTCGTGGGAAGGGATATATGCTGAGACAGCGGCCCAGGTTGTCATTGATTTACTTGATAAGGGAGTGCAAACGATCCTATCATCTGAATATGTGCTAAACATAAATGTTCCATCTGTTCCCATAGAGAACATCAAGGGTTATAAGCTTGCCCGAATGGGAGGTAAGGCATTTGAAGACTGGGTTGTTAAGAGAGTTGATCCTAGAGGGCGGGTGTATTACTGGCTTGATGGTAGGCCTGTGTATGAAGATGCAGAGGATACCGATATATGGGCTGTAAAGCATGGGTATGTTTCTATTACACCAATCTCACTTGATATGACAGGTTATAAGTATATGGATGGTATCAAAAAGTTTTTAGAAAATATGTAAAGAAGGGCTCCAGAGCCCTTCTTTTAGTGCATTTTCACAAAGTAGTAAACAATAAGGAATATACCTAAAGCACTTCTGTATATGGCAAATGGTCTTAGTCCGAATTTCTTAATGATATTCCTTAGTAGTATGAGTGAGATAACTCCTACAACAAATGATACACTGGCCCCTATCCAAAATGCCGATGTGATAGCCTCACCGGAGGATACTAAATCTTTCAGGGCAAGTAAAAATGCCCCACCTACTGTGGGTATGGAAAGATAAAACGAAAAACGAAAAGCTTCATCACGGGATAGCCCCATAAACGATGCACCTACAATGGTTGAACCTGAACGTGATGTACCGGGTATAAGGGCAAATGCCTGAAAGATACCAATAACAAATGCCCCTAATGGGGAGAGCTCTTCCATCTTTTTATCTTGCCATCTTTCATCGGCTATGAGCATTAGTATAGACCATATGATGAGTGACAGTGCAATGATGAGGAGATTTTCTCTAATGAGATTTTCTATAGTGTCTTTAAATAGCACTCCTATCACACCAGCTGGAATGATACCTATGAGGATGAGCCATAGCACCTTGGGGTGTTTTTTAATATCTATATAGAGGGCATATCCCAATACTGCAAGTGTTGCCAGTAGTGTAGCACCGTGTAAAAACACATCGTAGGCAAGACCGGGATCTGGAATGCCCAGTAGGTCTCTAACAATGATAAGATGTGCTGAAGAGGAGATGGGTAGAAACTCGCCTATACCCTGAACAATACCCAGTATGATTGCCTGCCATGTTGTCAGATGCATATAAAATCCCTCCCACTATGTATTTCGCTATATAATAACCTAACTATTTTATATCTAAGGAGGGGTTTGTGTATGGGTGAAAAGAAAATTACGGGAAAGGTGCAGGTATACACTGGTAACGGTAAGGGTAAAACGACAGCTGCCATAGGTCTTACTACAAGGGCTTTGGGACATGGTAAGAAGGTGCTCTTTGTTAGCCTTATGAAAGGACCTGCCTATACATATGGTGAGGAGAAGACATTTGATGCACTTCAGAAGGCAGGTTTCCCTATAGTACACAAGAAATTTGGCACAGACTACTTTGTAGACCCTAATGCTCCCGATGAAAAAAGTATAGAGGAGGCTAAAAAAGGATTGCAGTTTGTCTTAGATATGATGGAGAAAGAGCAATTTGATATTGTTGTTGTTGATGAAATCAATGTTGCTGTAAAATTCAAACTACTCAGTGTGGAAGATGTTAAGAGGCTTATAAAGGTCAAGCCTGAAAATACGGAACTTATTTTGACAGGTAGATATGCTCCAGAAGAGATTAAGGAAATGGCCGACCTTGTCACAGAGATGTGTGAGGTTAAGCATTACTTTAATGCCGGTGTGCCTGCTCGTGAAGGTATAGAATATTAACAATAAGGAAGGGGGCACCACTTGTGCCCCCTTCTTTTTCCGCCGGCGGAAGTACAAAGAACTTACATTAGGCAAATACGACTTTACCCTCTTTAAGGAGTCTCTTGTAGCACTTCATGCAGACCTTAATGGTCTTTTTCTTGCCATTTTCAATAACTCTAACCTTTCTCAGGTTTGCCTTAAATACTCTCTTTGTTCTCCTATTGGAGTGAGACACATTATGACCAAACATAGTGCCTTTTCCGCATATATCGCACCTGGCTGCCATTTTATCCACCTCCTGATGTCTATACAAGTCAAAGGCTATTTTACCACGAACATGGGCTAGACGCAAGACGCAGATATATTGTAGCACAAAATGCAGTCTTATAAAGTTAAGGTATATGAATTAAATTAATATAGTCCCTACATTTTGAACTTTTGTTACCATAGTCGTAGACAAGAACCTTGGGAGGTGAGTATCTTGCCAGATAAATTAACTTATGAGGAGATTGTAAAGAAGCATATAGAGAGAAAAGGTAGAACGACAGAGGTTATTTTGCCTGTTCTAGAGGAGATTCAGGAAACTTACGGCTATCTTCCCCGTGAGGCTATGGAGTATCTTGCAGATGTATTGAAGGTTTCACCTGCTGTTATATACAGCACGGCGACTTTTTATCACTTTTTCTCCCTTGAGCCTAAGGGCGAAGTCATAATAAGGGTGTGTCGTGGAACGGCCTGCCATGTTATGGGTAGTGGCATTATTATGAATGAGCTTATAGATGAGCTTGGTCTTCAGGGTGAAGGAACAACTCCCGATGGTAAATTCACACTGGAATCTGTTGGTTGTATTGGTTGTTGTAGCACTGGTCCCAATATGGTTGTTATTAAGGATGGTAAGGAAGAGATATTCGGATATCTCACACCTCAGAAGGCACGCGAGGTTGTGAAGAAGATTAAAGAGCAGATACAGTCTCAAGGTGTGGGGGTGTAAGCGGTGAGATATACATTTGAAACTTTGGAGAAAATAAGGGATGAGTACAAAGAACGTATAGAGATAAGAAGGAAGAGAACGCTAGAGCCAGGTAAGAAATATATTCTTACATGTGGTGGTACATCGTGTCTCAGTATTGGTGGTGAGAAACCTACATACCGGCTCTTTAAGGAGATAGTAGAAAAAGAGGGTCTTGAGGATAAGGTAGAGGTTATTAATGTTGGTTGTATGCGTATGTGTTCTGAAGGTCCCCTTGTGGCCATGTATCCCGGTGGTGTTTTGTATACAAAGGTGAAAGATGAAGAGACGGCAAAGCAGATAATAGATGCAGCACTGAGTGAAAATCCATATGTCGATGGTCACCACTATAAAGATCCTATAACAGGAGAAGTTATTTATCACATGTGGGATATTCCATTTTTCAAGTATCAAGAGAGTGTTGTTCTTGAAAGGGTAGGTCTTATAGACCCAACAAGTATAGAGGAGTATATTGGGGCTGGTGGTTATTTTGGCCTTGCTCGTGCTCTGCAAATGTCTCCCGATGATGTTATACAGGAAGTTTACGATAGTGGACTGAGAGGCCGTGGTGGTGCAGGATTTCCCACAGGACTGAAGTGGAAATTTGCCAGGCAGGCACAGGGTGAGCCCAAGTATGTTATTGCCAATGGTGATGAAGGTGACCCCGGTGCATATATGAATAGGGCAGAGATGGAGGGAGCCCCCTTTGCCCTTATAGAGGGCCTGACCATTGCTGGTTATGCTATAGGTGCTTCTAAAGGATATATATATACAAGGGCAGAGTATCCACTGGCAGCACATCTTCTTGAGCATGCTATTAAAGTTGCCAAAGAGAAAGGACTTCTTGGTGAGAATATCTTAGGTACAGGGTTTTCCTTTGACATAGAGGTATTTAAAGGTGCTGGTGCATTTGTGTGCGGTGAGGAGACAGCCCTTATTGCCTCTATTGAAGGTAAGGCTGGAAGGCCAAGACCAAGACCACCATTTCCAGCCCAGAAAGGTCTCTTCGGCAAGCCTACCATTATTAACAATGTTGAGACACTAATAAATGTTGCCCTTATCATGGAAAGAGGAGCCCAGTGGTTTAGACAATTTGGTACAGATAGAAGTCCTGGTACCAAAGTCTTTGCCCTTGCCGGTTCCCTTAGTGTTAGTGGTCTTGCGGAAGTATCGCTGGGTACCCCGATAAAAGTGTTGCTTGAAGATATAGGTAGAGGTGCACCAGAAGGTCATACTCTGAAAGCCGTTCAGCTTGGTGGTCCTTCTGGTGGTTGTGTGCCCACAGAGCACTTTGATGCTCCCATAGACTATGAAAGCCTAGGCTCTCTTGGTGCCATTATGGGATCTGGTGGTGTTATTGCCCTTGACGAGACCTCTTGTATGGTTGATGTCGCCAAGTTCTTCATTGAGTTTACAAAGAATGAGTCTTGTGGCCAGTGTACACCATGCCGAGATGGCCTTGTGGAGATGTATGATATTCTTGAGCGTATCACACAGGGCAAGGGAACCATGGAGGATCTGGAGAAATTGGAGAAGATGGCTGTGACGGTGAAGAATACATCTTTATGTGGTTTGGGACAGACAGCTCCGGGACCAGTCCTTTCTACGCTGAGATACTTTAAAGATGAGTATATAGCCCACATTGAAGAAAAGAAGTGTCCGGCCAAGGCATGTTTGCCACTAATTGAATATTACATTGTGCCCGAGGCATGTAAAGGATGTACCATTTGTGCTAAGAACTGTCCTGTAAATGCCATATCCGGTGAGCCCGGTAAGGTACATGTCATTGATCCCGAAGCCTGTGTGAAATGTGGCACATGTATGGCTGTATGTCCATTTGATGCCGTTGTGAAGATTGATGCTTTTGGAAAGGAGTGAGGAGCGTGGAGTATGTAAACATTAAAATCAATGGAATACCTGTGAAGGCGAAAAAGGGAGCCAATGTCCTCGACACAGCTATAGAGAATGGCTTTTATATTCCCCATCTATGCCATGAAAAAGGGCTTTCTCCTGTTGGTGTGTGTCGTATGTGTGGTGTGAAGATAAAAATAGGTGATAGGTGGCTCAATAAAAATGGTACAGGTCCACAGTCCATGATTGTCACTGCCTGTACTACTGAAGTTCAAGAGGGTATGGAGGTTTATACCGATACCCCAGATATCTTGGATTATCGTATGCAGCTTATGGAAATGAATATGGTGCACCACTGCGGTGATTGTATAGCTCCATGTATTGATGCATGTCCCGCTCACTCCGATATCCCAACATACCTTAGACTTATAAAGGAAGGCAAATACCACGAGGCCGTTGCTGTAATGAAGAAATCCTATATTCTTGCAGCTGTTCTTGGTAGGGTGTGTCCGGCATTTTGTGAAGATAGATGCCATAGAGGTGAACTTGAAGGTGCCGTATCTATTAGGCAGGCTAAGAAGTTTGCAGCAGATAGAGACCTTGAAGATGGTCCATGGATGCCCCAATTACCACCCTTTAATGGAAAGAAGGTTGCGGTCATAGGTGGTGGTCCCGGTGGTTTGTCTGCTGCTTACTATCTCCGATTAAAAGGTTATGAGGTAACGATATTTGAGAAGATGCCTAAGCTCGGTGGTATGCTTCGTTATGGTATTCCTGAATACAGACTGCCCCGTGAGGTGCTTGATAAAGATATTGCCTCTTCACTCCTTTATGGTATTCATGTAAAGACCGGTGTGGAGATAGGAAAAGACATATCCTTTGATGAAATACGCTCCCAGTTTGACAGTGTTGTTATAGCCACCGGTGCGTGGAAATCGAGAAAGATGAACATACCTGGTGAAGATTTGCCCTATGTACAGGTAGGTGTAGACTTTATTACCAAGTTCCACAACGGTGAAAAGGTAAAGGTTGGCAAAAAGGTACTGGTTATTGGTGGTGGAGATGTGGCAATGGATGTTGCCCGTATCTCCCGCCGTCTTGGTGCCGATGTGACTGTTGTATATCGTCGTAGTAGGGCAGAGATGCCAGCCCACGATATAGAGGTCCTTGAGGCAGAGGAGGAAGGCGTAAAGTTTGAGTTCCTTGCTACACCTGTGGCATTCCATGAGGGTGGAAAAGTGGAGCTTGTAAGGATGAAACTGGGAGAGCCTGACGAAAGAGGTAGAAGAAGACCTATACCCATAGAAGGCTCTAACTTCTTCATGGAAGCCGATAGTGTCTTTATTGCCATAGGCCAGAAACCCGATGGCAGCCTCTTTGAAAAACTGGGTATTGAGACAGATAGGGGCTGGGCAAAGTATGACAAGCACACACTCCAGACCTCTCTTGGTGATGTGTTTATTATAGGCGATGCCGCTATGGGTCCACGCACAGTTATTGAGGCTATAGCACAGGGTAGAAGGGCAGCTGATATGGTAGATATGTACCACAAGGGCAAGCTTGACCTTGTGAAGAAGGCATTTAATGAGCCGTGGAAGTACATAAATGAGATTTACTCTGACAATGAAATAAAAGATCTCATAATGGAGTGGAAACCTTACAACCACTTCTATAAAGAGGGTGAGATAGACTATAGCGATGTTAAACCAGCTAGCAGACTGCCTCACAAGCGTAGACCTGCTGAGGAAAGGGTTAAAGATTTTGGGGAAATAGAGCTTCCCTATGCAGAAGAAGAAATTAGAGGAGAAACCTCCCGCTGTATGGAATGTGGCTGTGATGCCGTAGACAGATGTCAGCTCAGAGAGTATGCCACATTCTTTGCCGTAGATTACGAAAATATTGACCACAAACCACGCAGTGGTGAGAAAGATACATCATCTGCTGTTATAGAGATTGACCCCAAGAAATGTATTCTCTGTGAAAAGTGTATTAGGGCCTGTGAAGAGGTAACAGGTCTTGGTATTCTTACCCTTGCAAAGAGGGGAGAAGATACACAGGTCGTTGCGTGGATGGGAGATCCACTGGGTGAGACGGCATGTGTGTCCTGTGGTAACTGTTTGCAGGTATGTCCTACTGGTGCCATTATTAAAAAGAGAGTTGATGAGCCCAGAGAAAGATACTATCGCACAACAACTGTTAGAACGACATGTCCTTACTGCGGTGTGGGTTGTCAACTTGAGGTTAGAGTTCAGCCTGAGGAGAGAAAGGTTGTAGAGGTTTACGGTGTGCACGATGAAAAAGAGGTCAATGGTACTATTGGAGAGACATGTGTCAAGGGTAGATTTGGCCTTGATTTTGTCAGTTCTCCCGATAGATTGAAGAAACCACTGATAAAGAAAGATGGCAAGTTTGTTGAAGTATCTTGGGACGAGGCTCTTTCCTATGTAGCACAGCGTCTTACCGAGATTAAGGAGAAGTATGGTCCTGATGCCATAGGTGGTTTTGCCTCTGCCAAGTGCACCAATGAAGAAAACTATCTCTTCCAGAAGTTCATGCGTGCTGTCATTGGCACCAACAATGTTGACCACTGTGCAAGACTGTGCCATGCATCTACTGTTACCGGTCTTGCCCGAGCCTTCGGCTCCGCTGCAATGACCAATACCATACCAGACCTTGCCCTTGATGCAAATGTCATATTTGTTATAGGCTCCAATACCACAGAGACACATCCTGTAACCTCTTACTACATCAGAAAGGCACATAGAAACGGTGCAACCCTCATTGTTGCCGATCCAAGAAAGATAGACCTTGCCAGAGAGGCAGATATATTCCTCCAGCTGAAACCCGGTACAGATATAGCCCTGATTGGTGCCATGATGCATGTCATCATCAGAGATGGCTTGTGGGATAAACAGTTTGTCAAAGAGAGAACACTGGGCTTTGAAGAAGTTGCCCAGACTGTTAAAGATATGACCCCAGAGTGGGCAGAGAAGATTACCGGTGTGCCTGCCGAGCTTATAGAAAAGGCTGCTAAGGTATATGCCACAGCAGAGCGTGCCTCTATTGTCTACTGCATGGGTATTACACAGCATGCCCATGGTGTTGGCAATGTCCTTTCCCTTGCCAACCTTGCCATGCTTACAGGCAATGTAGGTAAGCCCGGCACAGGTGTTAACCCACTGAGAGGTCAAAACAATGTCCAGGGTGCCTGTGATATGGCAGCATTGCCCAATGTCTTCCCCGGTTATCAGAAGGTTACCGATCCCGAGGCAGTTATGAAGTTTATGCAGGCATGGAATGTAGATTACCTCTCTTCCAAGAAGGGTCTCACCATTGTTGAGATGGTTCATGGTGTTAAGGAAGGTAAGATTAAAGCCCTGTATATCATGGGTGAAAATCCTGTGATTTCTGACCCCAATACAAATGAGGTTATAGAAAACCTTAAAGCACTTGAGTTCCTTGTGGTGCAGGATATCTTCATGACAGAGACAGCAGAGCTTGCCGATGTCGTGCTTCCTGCAGCGGCATTCCTTGAGAAAGAGGGAACATATACAAACTCTGATAGACGTATCCAGCGTGTAAGAAAGGCATTTGAGCCAATAGGTAGTGCTAAACCCGACTGGGTAATCATACAGGAGCTTGCTCGCTATATGGGATATGATATGCACTACAGCAGTCCCGCGGAGATTATGGAGGAGATTCGCAGGGTGGCCCCAATTTATGCTGGTGTAACTTACGAGCGTCTTGAGCGTGGAGAGGTGCTGCACTGGCCTGTCCGGGGACTGGACCACCCTGGTACCCCAATACTGCATACAGATAAGTTTGCCCACCCTGATGGTAAAGGTAGATTTTATGCTGTGCCATATCAGGGTCCATGGGAAGAGCCCGATGAAGAGTATCCATTTATCATGACAACAGGTAGGGTGCTCCAGCACTTCCACACTGGCACCATGACAAGGAGAACAAGGGCACTGAATGAGCTTATGGATAAGCCATTCGTCCAGATTAATCCTGAGGATGCCGAACGTCTTGGTATCAAAGATGGTGACAAGGTTAGAGTATCTTCCCGTAGAGGCTCTGTAGAGGTCTATGCATGGGTAACAGATATTGTGCCAAAGGGTGTAGTATTCATGGCGTTCCACTTTAAAGAAGCACCAGCCAATAGGCTCACTCCCGATGTACTCGACCCTTATGCGAAGATTCCTGAGTACAAGGTGTCTGCTGTAAAGATAGAAAAAATCTGATCGTAAGGGGGGAATCTTTCCCCCCTTCTTTTATATACAACCCGAGTTTTTAGGTATATAAAAATTCCGTTGAAAGGAGGGGTTTATCTTGGCTTACATCAAAAATCCTGTAGAAATGATGAAGGCCATAGGTAATGTTGGCAGGAAGAAAGGTGAGCTGTCTACCTTTCAGCTGCTGCTGAGAGGCTTTATGGGAGGCATGTTTATTGCCGTAGGTGGTGCCCTTGCCACTGTTGCCAGTACAGGTATTTCTTCTATCGGATTGAAGAAGTTTATGCTTGGTGCTGTCTTCCCTGTGGGCCTTATTGCCATTGTCCTTACAGGTATGGAACTATTCACAGGAGATGTCATGTGTGTACCCGTAGCGGTATTTCAAAAGAAAACAACATGGAACAAGGTGTGGAGAGTTTGGCTCTGGGTTATCATTGGTAATTTCTTTGGCAGTATTTTCTGGGCATATCTTATGAGTGTAGGTCCTTTTGTGTCTCTCTCTGCATCGGGTGCCACACCTAATGTGTTTGGGCAGGCGGCCATTAAGATTGCCGAGGCTAAGGTGCTCACATATCAAAGTGCCGGTGCATTTGGCTTGTGGAGTGTTTTTATGAAGGCCATTGGTTGTAATATGCTTGTCAATCTTGCCATACTCCTTGCCTTTGTGGCAGAAGATGCTGTGGGTAAAATGCTTGGTATCTGGTTCCCCATAATGGCATTTGTCACCACAGGCTTTGAGCACAGTGTTGCCAATATGTACTTTGTTCCTGTTGGTATGATGCTTGGTGCTAAAGTATCCTGGGGGCAGTTCCTGTACTGGAACCTTATTCCTGTTATACTCGGTAATATTGTTGGAGGTCTGCTCCTTATAGGTGTTGTATATCACCTTGCCCACGGTAAAGAAGCAGTAGAGACAAACTAAGATATAGGGGCGGGGGCATCCCCGCCCTTTATACTAATTAAGAGGTGGTTTTATGATAGTGGGTATACTGGCTGGAGGTAAGGCCAAACGGTTTGGTGGTGATAAACTTCATCATCCTGTAGGTGATAAGCCTCTTATTGATATTGTTTACGATAAGATGTCTTCGCTTGGCTACCCTGTGTATATCATTACATCAGAGGATAGGGCAGAGTCTTTTATGAAAAGGGGCTACCATACGCTTATAGATTCATATCTTATTGGTCCTATAGGTGGTGTTATCACCGCCTTGCAGAGAGATAGTGCTCTCCTTGTTGCCGGTGATATGCCCTTTTTAGACAAAGGTTTTTTGAAAAAACTTATACATATCAGCGGACGGGGAAGGTGCACCGTCATACCCACTCACTCTGTAGGTCTACTTGAGCCACTACATGCTGTCTATAGCAAGTGCATATTAGGTGAACTTATATCTTATGTAGATAGTGGAGGACGAGGCCTTCAGTGGTTTTTTAAACACAGAAAACATCTATATACTCCATACCGTGTAAAAGACAGGAGAAAGCTACGCTCATTTTATAACATCAATACGAAGGAGGACCTCAATGCTCTCGTATGTGAAGAGGTATATTCCCGCTGATATTGAGATTTTGTATCTCACGCTGGGAGGTTCTCATCTTTATGGCACGGCAGATGACAATTCTGACACCGATATCTGGGGTATATGTAGATGTAGAGAGGTGTTTCACTTTTCCACAGCAAGAGATAATAGTCCCAATACCAAAGATGACATAGATATACTGCTTCTGCCAGAAGAGGAATTTGTAAGACGGCTAAGAGCAGGAGATATTAAGGCTATTGATATTCTATTTTCCTATACATGTCCTTCATGTATACTTTGGGGCAGTGCCGATTATATAAAGGTCTTTGTGCCATATCTAAACTGGCATGTGTCATCTGTGTGTTCTTACATTTATGAAGAACTGAGGGGCTATCCTGTCTATGGCAGTATGCTTTGGAAAATAAGGAAGACTATAGAGATTTTCTCTCTTTATAGGAGTGATATCCCACTGTGGGATATTTTAAGCAGAGTAGAAATCCCCCTTGATACTTATACCTATGAAATATCGGGCAAGAAAAGGATTGGTGTTTCTGTGTATAACAAAAAGATTCAAGATGTCTCTGTGGATAAAGCAGTAGATATATTGAGAAGTCTTTATGTGTCGCGGTTGAGAGCAGACTTTCGCTATAAAAACATGATGCATGCCATAAGGGCTACTGCTGAGTTTTCGGCCTACAGCGTATTTTCTGAGGTGTTCTTTCCACTACCTGAAAGCAAGATTCTTCTCAAGATCAAACATGGTTACTATCCTTGGTATGAGCTTATGGATAGGGTAAATATGTTTTTAGGGCGTAGCTGTCTGTGAGGCAAGATCTTCTATCATACTTGGGTCAATACATCCCGATGTATCGATGTTGGATATCGTTGCCGTATTACCAGATTGAGTGTTTGCTGTGCTGCAACCTCCCATTAATAGGCATACACTTATAATCAAGATTAACGCTATTGCCTTTTTCATCTTGCTCACCTCTATGTTTATTATATCTCTTTCTTACAAACTTGATTTAAATAATGATATAATGGTTTAGCAAGTTATATTTAAGGGGGATGCGAGATGAAGAGGTTTTTTAGAAGTATTGTTATTTTATTTGTTGTTGTCTTGTTGTTTGTTTCTTGTTCTTCCTCGGGGTGGACCTATATCAATTTAGACAATGCCAAGCTTCAGGCTATCCAGAAATCTGTAGATGAAGGTCATCAGCCGGGATATCTCGATAAGGAAAATGTTGCTTATGAATTCGCATCACAACATAAATTCCACTTAGCAGATGGGGCAAAGGTAGAGTGCAAAGAAAAAGGTGAGGATTTCATTTGCTCTGTTAAACTTAAGGATGGGAAAACCCTTGAGCTGTGGCTGACTCAACCTGTAAAGAAGGGTAAGGCGGGTATTTGGGTGGTAAAGGCTTATAGGGAGAAGTAGGTTCTCTGTAGAAAAGACTTTTATCGCTTAAGTTTTCATAGTGGTGAAAATCCACTATAGTTCTATATTTTTACACATAAATGGTAAACTATAAGGTAGTAGTGCCACACAAAAAACTTTGTGAGGGGAAAGGAGGCGGGCACATGCTAAACGAAAAGCATTTTAAACATCTTGAGATGATAGAGGACCTTGTCTTCCAGGTGATGGACTTCACCCTAAACTGGCGTCAGAGTGGTCACCCGGGAGGTTCTCATTCTAAGACTCCAATGTTCTTGGGTCTTATGTTCTCCGGTTTTATGAAGTTCGATATTAGAAATCCTGAGCATCCGCTGGGAGATAGATTTATCCTGTCTGCTGGCCATACTATTCCTATGGTATATGCAACATTTGCCGTTATCTCTGAGGCATTCCGCAGAAAATATAAGGAGACAGGTGACAAGAAGTATTACATTGATCCTGAAAAGATTGTTCTTCCCGAAGACATGATGAAATTTAGACATCGTGGAGGATTGTCTGGACATGCAGAGTTTGCCGGTAAGACACTATTTATCAAGTACAACACCGGTCCTTCTGGCCATGGTCTTCCTGCATCTGTAGGAGAGGCATTTTCCCTTAAGAGAGCAGGTCTTGGGGGTGTGAAGGTCTGGGCCATTGAGGGTGAGGGTGGACTGACCCCCGGTGGTTCTCATGAGGCCAAAAACTCTGCCTACGGTCTTGGTGTAGGTAATCTCTTCTGGATGATTGACTGGAACGACTATGGTATCGACGACAGACCATTCTCCTCTGTTGTTCACGGTACACCTGAAGAGTGGTTTGAGCCATATGGATGGCATGTTGTAGGTACTCCTGAGGGTACTAACTACAAAGAGATTCTCAGAGTTATTGCCGATGCAGTGGAGAATGCCACCGAGAACAGACCTAATGTTATGTGGTTCCGCACCCGCAAGGGCTACAAGTATGGAAAGTATGACAACAAGTCTCATGGTAGCCCACATAAACCCAATAGCCCAGAGTTCTGGGAAAGCCGCAGATACTTCATGGAGAAATATGGTATTGAGTTTGAAGGTGCATTCCAGCCAGCACCATCTGACCCCGAGGCATTCAAGGAGCAGACATGGAAGAATATCCAGATTGCACTTAGCCTCTTTGATAAGTATCCTGAGCTTGTTGACTTTATTACCGACAGGCTCATAGAGATTGCCGAGAGTGTGCCATCTCATGAAGATGTTAAGGAGACCATCAAGGTTGTTACCGATAAAACCATATTTGATGACCCTGAGCTTTGGGATTACGAGAAGTATCCTGAAGATATCTTCTTCAAGCCCGGTGAAAAAGCAGCCAATAGAAATGGTCTGAAGACATGGGGTGCATATATCAACTACCTTGGCTGGAAGAAATATGGACAGCCTATCTTCCTTGCCGCTTCTGCTGACCTAACAGAGTCTACTAACCTTCATGGTTTTGGTGAGGGATATGCAGAGTTTGAGGGCTGGGGCTGGTATGACCGAGTTTATAATCCAGATGGAGCCCTTCTCCCACAGGCTATTACAGAGTTTGCCAATGCCGCCATATCCACGGGTGTTGGTTCTGTCAATATAGCCAAAGATGTTTACAAAGACTTTGCCGGTTTCTTAATGGCAACATCTACATATGGTTCCTTCTCCTATCTGAAGTATGGTCCATACAGACTATTTAGCCAGATGGTTCAGGATTGTGAGGTCAGATTGGGTAAGGTTCTGTGGGTAGCAGGTCACTCTGGTCCTGAGACAGCTGAAGATTCCCGTACACACTTCGGTATATTTGCCACCGGTGTGACACAGCTGTTCCCCGATGGCCATGTTGTTAACCTCTATCCATGGGAGGCCAATGAGGTTCCTGTTGTTCTTGCTGCAGCATTCCGTGAAAAATTCCATATTGTTGCCCTACATCTGACAAGACCTAAGATAGAGGTTCCTGATAGAGAGAAGCTTGGTATGCCTCATTACTTTGAGGCAGCTAAGGGTGCCTACCTCATTAGAGACTTCAAAGAAGGAGAGCCCAAAGATGGTGTGCTCATAGTTAGAGGTACTATGTCTACATACAATCTTTTGAAGATACTGCCCGAACTTGACGAGAAGTACAACCTTAAGATTGTGGCAGCCATCTCCAGAGAGCTCTTTGACCTCCAGCCCGAGGAGTATAAGGAGAAGGTATTACCAAGAGAAGATTATCTCGACTCTACCATTATCTCCAATGAGTCCCGTAAGGTTATGAGACAGTGGGTATCTTCCTATGTCTCCGAACAGTATGCCATGACCTCCGATTGGGATAACAGATGGCGTACAGGTGGTACTGTTGAAGAGGTTGTTGAAGAAGCCCACCTTGATCCTGAGCATCTCCTTGAAGGTATCAAGAGATTTGTTGAGGACAAGAGGGAGAGAAGAAGAAAGCTGAATATTCCAGAGGAAAGATAAATCTACCTCCGTGATATTAGGGGACAGGCATATGCCTGTCCCTTTTTTATTTCTGTATCCTATTGTGGTGGTTTATGGTATATATCTTATAGTGGTATGAAAAATTTATAGGTTTTCATACGGAGGTGGTTATATGAAAAGGCTAATAAGCTTAGTGCTTGGTATAGCCGTGTTGATAGGTGTTTTCGTTGCTTGTGGACAAACGAATACGAGTGATCTCACTATTCGCATAGATGGAATGGGGAATTTTGGATATCCTACGCCGTTTGCCTCGGTGCCAAGGGGTCCTTCATTTATTAGGGTCTCTATGACACATGACACCCTTTTGTGGAAAGGGAAAGACGGTTTCATACCATGGCTTGCCACCTCTTATGAAAAAACTGCCTCTGGATATATATTTCATTTAAGAAACGATGTGAAATGGGCAGATGAGGTCCCCTTTACCGCCGATGATGTGGTGTTCTCATACAATTACTACAAGCAACATCCGCCCAAAGGTTTCATTTGGGGAGCATTTTATATGGTGAAGTCTGTATCCAAAATAGATGACCATACGGTTAAGATAGTGCCTGTAAAAGATACACCGGAATTTTTAGACCTTGCAGTCTCCACTGTGTTTATACTACCTAAGCATATATGGGAGCATGTGGATAACCCGTATACATATACGAAAAAAGATGCTTTTATTGGCACAGGCCCTTTTATCCTTGAAAAATATGATTCCACAACAGGACTTTATGTATATAAACCGAAGAAAGACTGGTGGGGAGGCACGATTCCATATACTGTTGAGTTTGTGAATAGCCCATCACCTGTTGGGGATGCAGCCGCCGGTAAACTGGATATGGTTTATCTCTGGGGCAGTGACATATACTCTGCCAAGAAAGTGCTTGGTAAAGGCTTTCTGACCAAAAGAGGAGAATCTTATCTAATGTATTTCCTTATATTTAATACGGAGAAGTTGCCTGTTTATGTAAGAAAGGCCTTGGCATCTGTTATAGATAGACAGTCTATTGTAGATAAGGTAGCCCATGGATATGGAAATGTTCCAGACCTTATAGATGTGCAGATAGGAAAAGATGAAGCACAGAATATCCTCAAAGATATCAAGACGCTTCAGATGGTGACCTCCCCCAAATTTGAGACAATAGCTTTGGCTATCAAGGACCAGCTGAAAAAGGCAGGAGTTGATGTCAACGTAAAGATGCTTCCTATGGGGGCATCTGATGAGGCTATCAGAAAAGGTGAGTTTGATATAGCCGTAATAGCCCATGGTGGTCTTGCCTATGGTCCTGCATGGGTGAATATCACCTGGCCTTATCAAGGTTATCATTCCCAGAAATGGAATGTTGTAGCAGAGAAGTTAAAATTCTATTCCCCAGATGAACTGAAAGAGAATATAAAAGCCGTACTTTCCGAAGAAGTGCCCGTTCTTCCTATATATACACCGGATGTTATGTTATTCCAGAAGGAAGATTTACCTGTAGAGTTTTTCTTTACCCCAAGGGGTATTGGTGCCGGTATACCTATTCCTGTTAATAAGGTGATATTCATAAGAAAATGAGAAGATTGATATTTTATCTCATCTGGGGGGTAGGCATTTTATATCTCATCTGGGTTCTTCCCAGTATCTACTTGTATTCTGAGACAACTTTATTTTCTGGAGAATATGGGTTCAGATTGTCAGAAGATACGATTAATATGCTGAAAGATGCGCTTGGATATAACAAGTCATTTGTTGAAGGCCTAAAAGACTTTCTTACCTTCAATTGGGGACGTTCTATTCTGTACGGTGGGGAAGATGTCTCATCTATTGTGATTAGGCATATCGTAGCTACCCTTTATGTGTTGATACCTACATATGTCATAGCTTTTATTCTTGGCGTTGTATTGGCAATTATAGATATACGGATGGTGCGGAAAGTTCCCTTTATCTTGCTGGCCTTACTGCACAGTGTACCTGTTTTTATATGGGCTTTCTTACTGTACGCCTTCTTTTCTAGATATGTATCACCTCTCTGGGGTGTAGCTATATCTTTGTTTATCTCTGAGCTTTCATCGTTTTATCTTGCCATTAGAGGTGTTCTAACTACCGAAAATGCCTATAAATATATGCTCTATGCTGAGGCTTATGGTATTGGCGGTTTGAGGTTATACAGGAGGGGACTTAAACCTGCTCTACCCCATATACTGCAAGTGTTTGCCTCCAAACTACCACATGTGCTTGGTGGGGTGCCATTTGTTGAGATTATATGGGCGTATGCCGGTATTGGATATTTGACATTTAGGGCAATAGTATCTGGTGATTTGGTCCTTATCAGAGGCTGTGTTATGGCAGTATCCCTGTTTTCATTAATTGCTGTTATGTTATCCCGTACTTATAGGGATGTGAGACATCATGAAGTGGATTGAGAAGATTATTACATGGCTGAGTGTACTGGTGATTGTTTTTCCTTTGCTTTGTATATGTTCGATACATGGAGGATATAGTACTTTAATGCCTCCTTCTCATAGCCATATTCTTGGTACTGATAAACTCGGAAGGGATATACTCTCTCTTTTACTTGTAAGTTGGCACTATAGCGTGCTTGTTGGGGTGCTTGCCGCTACTGTTGGCATTTTAGTTGCCGTATTTCTTGCTTTTGCCTCTCTTCATCCGATAGGTAAAGATGCCATTGATAGTCTCACCGATGTGTTTATGAGTGTACCTCGCATGTTTGTTCTTTTACTCTTGGGTATGCTTATTCCCAGCAATACCGTATTTGTTGCTATTATCATAGCCTTACTTATAGTATTTCCTGCGCTTAGGGTTATTTCATCGTCTATGGCAACCATGAAGCATATGCCATTTATGGAATCTGCTCGTGCCGTTGGTGTGAGAGGGTGGCGACTTCTTATTAATTACTATCTGCGCCCTATTTTGCCTACTGTAGTAGGTCAATGGGCAGTGTCTGTGGGCTGGGCTGTATATGCCGATGGTGGTATGTCATTTCTTGGTGTGGGTGATGTGTCTCGTCCTGGCCTTGGCACTATGTTAAGAGAGGCGGTGTCTACCCCTGGTGCCCTATATACCTCTATGTTCTGGTGGTATGTATTTCCCCCTCTATTTTTGTTGGCCCTGACAACTGGTCTTCTTGTTTTGTCTTCTCATCTTCATATTTCTCGATGAAAGGTGTTAGCATATTGTAAGAGTTTTGGGGAAGTGACAAAAAGTATAAAATTAACATACTATTGTAAATTTATATCACTTTCTCGATCACGGGTAATCACTATGCCTTAAAAGTTATGGTGCTGTTGTTAATAGCAATTGACATTTAGAGATGCTATACTAAACGGTAAAAGAAGTTATAAGGAGAGGTGTATATATGAGGGGAAGGGGAAAAAGAGTAGATATTCTGAACATGCCTATATGGAAGGCACTACTTAAGTTATCTGTGCCCATGATGTTGTCTTTTGCATTCCAGACAGTTTATAACATGGTAGATGCCTACTTTCTGGGCAAGCTAGGTACCACCGAGTTTGCTGCACCTACTATGGTATTTCCGCTAGTATTTACATTTATCGCAATAGGTATGGGATTTGGGGTAGCAGGCAGTGCTTTAGTTGCCCAATATATTGGTGCTGGAGATGAACGAAGAGCGGAAAAATCGGCAGCACAGGTTATGTTAATCATGGTTGCCATAGGTCTTGTGGTTATTACATTTGCACTTCTGTTTGCTAAACCTATGGTTTACGCCCTTGGAGGCAAGGAAAACGCGGAAGTTCTTCCATATGCATTGAGATATTTCAAGATTGTTATATATGGTATTGTATTTGCTTATCTGTTTAATGTGTCTTCGAGCATATTTAGAGGCCTTGGTGATGCAAAATTTGCGATGGAGCTTATACTGATATCTTCTATGGTTAACATTATTCTTGATCCTATCCTTATCTTTGGTTGGGGACCGATACCTGCATTTGGAGTATCAGGTGCTGCATGGGCAACAACGATATCAAGGCTTGTTGCTGTTTCCATGGCACTATATATTCTCTTTACTGGTAAAAGGGGTTTTAAGCTTCACCTCTCGGACTTTGTTCCAGATTGGAATCTTATTAAAAAGGCTGTTAAAGTTGGTGTACCGGGCAGTGTGGGACAAGTCATCACATCGTTTGGCTTTGTCGTGGTAATGAAGGCCGTGGCAAGATTTGGCCCTGTTGTTGTCTCTGCTTATGGTATTGGCAACCGTATTATAGGTTTTATAACCATGCTCTCTATGGGGATCGGTATGGCCGTATCGGTTATGGTAGGCCAGTTTATTGGTGCTCGTAGGTATGAAGATGCAGAGAAAACAGTGTGGACAGCATTTTGGATGACGATGGTCTTTATAGGTGCATTGTCTACTTTGACATTTCTATATGGTAAGAATATTACCCACTTCTTTATCAATGACCCCAAGGTTATTGAGGTAGGAGCTGAGATGTTTAAGTATGTATCTTTTTCTATACCATTCTTTGGCTCTATGAATATTTTTATCAATGCCCTTAACGGAGCGGGTAAATCTTTGCAGGCAACTATAGCTAATGTTGTCAGGTTATGGGGCATTCGTATTCCTCTTGTTTTCACACTCTCTAAACTCGAAGGCTACAGGGGTATTTTTATAGCCATGCTTATAAGTAATATTATGGCTATGGTTGTGGCCTATTTGTTCTATCGATTTACCGATTGGAAAAAAGGTATTATTCACGAAAGTTGATACCCTACACCCCCTACACGCGTATACATTAATAGAATATTAGTGTAGGGGGTGTTTAATATGAAACAACTATCTTTTATCGTTATTTTCTCTTTAGTTCTATCATTGGTATTTCTACTCTCCTCAAATGCTGTGACAAAAATTCGTTGGATTGATGTTCCCTTCGAGGTTAGTCATATTGTCTTTGAAGGTGAAACAGTTTATATTGGTGGAACGACTATGGCACATGACGATGTTGACAATTCTATGAGACGTGTTATTGATATGGGACTAGGTACGATATCTGGTGAGAATATAAACATTAGCACATACTGGGTGCCACCGCGTAAAACATCCTTAATCATTTATCAACAATATGAAGAGGCTCCTGTTACAGCCATAGTGTATACAGGTAGAACGATGATTATTTCTACTATTCACGGATATTACATCTGGCCTCTATCGGTAAGTAAACCGAAGTTATACGGCAATGGTGCTGGACTTGATGACATGAGTGTTATAGATGGAAAAGTTTATGCTACCCGCTTTGGCACTATAGGGACTATTGATCTTTCCAATGGTAAATTCACAGACCTAACCGGAAACATTCAGCATAGTATCAGTCAAACCAATGATGTGGGAATAGCACTCTATGTTGTTTTTCCGTATAAAGATTATATTGTCGGTCTTGGAGTTGGAGGAGTTTTATTCTTTAAGCAAGACGGAGCAGGCCTTAAGCTTGTAAAGTCTTATATCGATAAAGATGTAGATAGCAGATATGACCTTGATCCCGATAGTGCCATGCAAGGTGGTTTCACCGTTTGGAAACATTATGTCATGTTGCCCGATAAGCAGTATGACCTTATTAGGGTTGTAGACCTTGACAGTGGCAAAAGCTTTACTGTTGAAGTGCCAGCCAATATATACAGAGTGGCAACAGATGGCACATATCTCTATGGTGCTACACCTAAGGGAAGAATCTTTGCATTTAATGTAGATGTGAAACACGAAAGGGTAGGTATACTCTGGCAGATAGATTTGAAAAAGCCCGTTTATTCGATAGCCGTGAAAGATGGATACGTTTATGTTGCCACCGGTGAAAAGAAAATTGGGGTTATAAGCAATTCTCTACAGTTCAGTGACATTTCGGAAGACTACTGGGCATACGATGCCATAAGATATTTGTCTGAGTTGGGTATTATCAACGGTTATCCCGATGGAACTTTCAGACCAGAAAAAAGTGTTACCCGTGCAGAATTTGCCAAGATGCTTGCATTGGCTATGAATTTAGATCCCCGATGTGACGATACTTTACCGGAAATATATGTAGATGTCCATGCCGGTGATTGGTTCTGTCCATATGTTACAGCTGTTGTTAAAGCTGGCTAT
Source organism: Zhurongbacter thermophilus (assembly GCF_026184435.1). Lineage (NCBI taxonomy): Bacteria > Pseudomonadati > Zhurongbacterota > Zhurongbacter > Zhurongbacter thermophilus. Next base: position 1,205,003 of record NZ_CP046447.1, on the reverse strand, counting down.
ATGAGGGGTTATGGTGGTGGTCGGTTTGGTCCGAACAATAAGGTCAAGAAGGAAGAAATTCTTACTACGATTGTTAGAGTTAAGGGTTGGACTCTTATAAATCCATCTACTCCAACATTCCCCGATGTTTCCAAATCTCACTGGTCATATAGGTATATAGAAACGGCTTTGCAGCATGGTATTGTGAAGAAAAATGATCCACATATTACCGACGGTAAGTTTCATCTAGGTGTGCCTGCCACTAGGGCGCAAACGGCGGTGTTTATCTATCGCATGATAAGGTGAGGGGAGGTGTCCCCTCACCATTTCTCAGTGTCTGTGAAATTTTTCACTGACCTCATATGGTACATCTGCAATATGTCCCATCTTTATAGCTTCCACAATATCTTTCACCGTGCCACTGGCCCCTCTGTATACTTGTATGCCAAACTCGTTAAAATAGCCTATTGCCTTACCTCCTATGCCTCTTACAACAAGTATGTGGCAGTTTTGAGAAGCTATCCACTGGGGTAGTTCTCCGGGTCCATGTTCCATGAGCGGATTGGCTATGACATCAACAGTGTCTGTGTCTGTATCTACAAAGGCAAAGTATGGTGCATGACCAAAGTGTTCACATATGGAGCTGTCCCATCCACGGTTTTCCTTTACAGGTATTGCTATTTTCATGTTTGGTCACCTCACTGAGTTCAGTATGTACATACATTCTACATATATTATACGGATTTTTCTTTTAGTATGGAGACTTTTACTGCTACTGCTCATTTATTTGTAAAAATTAATACCTATAAACATATGCAAGTTCAAACTAAACTTTACTTTCGATATGATAAACAACCGAACAGGAAAAATGGTTTATTGCTGATTGTTTATACATATAAATATATGCAAGATGAACAATTAGCCTAAGTTTATCATTTGTCATAATACCAGTATTGAATTGTCCGTACCATGGGAAAAATCTGCTCTGTTGTTAATTATGTGCTTTCACTTTCGTTTTGTTCCTACATTGTTATAACCTGTTATAAATAAGGTGAAGGACCGAAAAGGTCCTAAACAAAATATCCAGAAGGGGGTATGTAAAATGAAATGGGAATCTAAAATGAATGTCAACCAGGTATTGGAGCTCAGATGCAAGACGACATGTTTCTTTGGCGTTGGAGCCATTAAAAAAATTAATGATATTGCGGAGGTTCTAAAGAAAAAAGGTATTGACAAAGTTATTATCATCACTGACAAAATTGTCTACGATGTAACCGGTGCAGGTGTCGAAGTTGAGAAGGCTCTGAAAGCTAAGGGAATTGACTTTGTGCTGTTTGACAAAGTTGTTCCTAATCCCACAGCTGAGAATGTAGATGAGGCAACCAAAATGGCCAAAGACTTTGGAGCAAAGGCTGTTATTGGTGTTGGTGGTGGTAGTCACATTGACACGGCAAAGAGTGTTGCTGTGCTTCTTGAGTATCCAGGTGAAAACGCTCACACTCTGTATGAACTTAAGTTTGTTCCAGAGAAGGCTGCTCCTATCATTGCCATTAATACCACCCATGGAACAGGAACAGAGGTTGACAGATTTGCTGTGGTCTCCTTGCTTGACAAACACTACAAACCCGCTATTGCATATGATTGTCTCTACCCAATGTTTGCCATTGATGACCCAGTGCTTACCAAAACACTGCCTGCCAATCAGACAAGATATACAGCCATTGATGCTATTAACCATGTGACAGAAGCTGCAACAACACTTGTGGCAAGCCCATATTCTATTCTTCTTGCCAAGGAGACCATTCGTCTCATAACCAAGTATCTCCCACAGGCTTTGGCACATCCTGATGACCTCACCGCTCGTTACTATCTCTTGTATGCATCTACCATTGCAGGTATTTCCTTTGACAATGGACTTCTACACTTCACACATGCACTTGAGCATCCACTGAGTGCTTTGAAACCCAATCTGCCACACGGTCTTGGACTTGCTATGCTACTTCCTGCTGTTGTGAAGTACATTTGGCCAGCTAAGGCAGAGGTCCTTGCAGATATCTTTGAACCTATACTGCCAGATATCAAAGGTGTAGCAGGCGAGGCTGAAAAGGCAGCAGCCGGCATAGAGGCATGGCTCAGGGCTGTTGGGGTTCCTGAAAAGCTTGCCGATGTAGGTTTCACAGAAGACGATATCCCCAAACTTGTTGAACTTGCTAAGACAACTCCATCACTTGACCTCTTGTTGTCTATGGCTCCTGTACCAGCAACTGATGAGGTTATTGAGGCTATCTATCGTGACAGTATGAAGCCTATAGCTTAAAAGGGGCTTACCTCCCAAGGATCCCCTTTTATATAAACTCCCTCCCCCGCACCTGTATATATATATAGGCCGACCTTAGGGTCGGCCTTCCTCTTTTGGCTCTAAAATATTTATGGTGATATCTATATGAAAAAAGTGTGTGTTGTTTTATGTATGATAATTGGCCTATGTTGGGGTTTCGATGTCTTGGCGGAAAATATTTCATATTCTTCTCATATCGTCCATAGAGTTTCTTCTTGGGTTTATGTTTTGCAAGATGGGAAGATTGATGATATTATTGCCATGCATCCGGATATAGTCGTCATGGATTACTCATATGATGGTACAGAAGAAGGGGCATATAGCCCTGAAGATTTACAGAAGCTGAAAGATGCGGGTATTGTGCCCATTGTGTATATCAGTATTGGTGAGGCTGAAGACTACAGGTGGTATTGGCAAGATAGCTGGTATAGAGAGCCACCTCCGTGGCTTGGTAGGGAAAACCCCAGTTGGCAAGGTAACTATGCCGTAAAGTTTTGGTATCCTCAGTGGCAGCGCATTATTTTTCAGTATCTTGACAGGGTGATAGCCCAAGGCTTTGAAGGTGTATACCTTGACAAGGTGGATATCTACGAGTATTGGGCAGATGAAGATAATGGTGAAGGTTTCTATCTCAGAGAGGAGGAAACAGCCTCTTTGATGATAGACTTTGTGGAAAGGATTTCTCGCTATGTGAGGATCCAAAAACAGCCATTTTATGTGTTTATACAAAATGCTGAAGATATCGTGAGGTATAAAAATGACGAGATTTTAAATGCCATAGACGGCATAGGGGTAGAGTCTCTCTTTTATGATGGTACTACACCGCAGCCTGACAGTGCCACCGGCCATAGACTGTTTTATCTAAGTCGGTTTCACAGTAGTGGCAAACTGGTGCTTGTTGTGGAGTATGCAGATGACGGTAGTGGCTTTGCAGGAGATAATGCCAGCAGAGTAGAAGATGCCATAAGGAAAAACTTGTATCATGGCTTTATTCCATACATTGCACGGTATGATGAATCTCTTAGTGGGGTAAATCCCATATTTCCCATCCAGCCTTTTATTTCATATTCTGGGTGTGCTATGTGCTATCTTTTGTATAGATAACATATTTGTGGGGAGATGAACATTATGATAGAAAATATTTCATATATCACCGATGGTAAAGAGTATGTGTTTCAGCCCTCTGGTTTTAACATGCTTATTGGGCGTAGTGGCACAGGCAAAACCCTCTTTCTAAAATCTTTGTTTGCCTCTATATGCAATACGAGAACCGGTGTGCCTATAGAAGAGATTAAGTCTCAGATGAGGTTTGATAGCGATGCAAAGATGTTTTTGCAGTTTGACTCTGCCTTTAATGGTACGGTGTTTTACTTTCCCAGCTGTGAGGCATACTTTGAATCAGGAGCTTATACAGAGCTGCCATTGCATATACGTAAGACCATTGGGGTTTACAATTCATGGAAAAAACGCGGCTACGACTTTGACGCACAGGCGGAAAGGGAGCTTGGCATATCTGCCTCATATGGAGGGCTCATGAAGGCAAAGGTGTTTATGGCAGTTCTTCAGGAGATAAAGAGTGGAGATATTATTCTTGTGGATTTGCCTGAGGCCGGGGTTGATGCCATACTGTGGAAGTGGTGGATAGATAAGCTCTCTGGGCTTGCCCACGATGGTGTGCAGGTGTTTATAACTACCCACGACTTCTTTGTATATACATATGTAAGAAGTAAGGTAACCGATGGAAAGATATTCTACTTTACCGAGAATGTTATTTCCTCTATACCCATGTCTCAAGGTATACCCGACGATGCCCCTATACTCAGGGTGCCAATAGAGGTGCTTGAAGGTGCCATGTAATCACTTTGTGTGGGACAGAGACGATATTCTCTATGGTATGAAGTGTGAAGGTAGAGAGCCCTTTCTTGTTATGCTTTCAAGCAAAGATGGTATAGCCGGCGATGACCTCAAAGAATATGCACGATCTCACCGAGAGGACAGAAGGGTACCACCTCTTGTTGATGCCGTTTATGACTATGAAGACAGTGTCATATTTATAGAGGTGAAGAGGTTTGCACATCCAAGGGCTGTGCTTGGTGTGGTGAAACGACTTCTTGAGGATGACAAGATATCAGATAAGGCACTACCATGGGGTAGTGGGTGGAAAACACTGCTATTTAAACTAAGACAACCCTCATTTGTCTTGCCCCGTGGCTATGAAGATGTGGAGCCACTTATGGAGTTTATACGCACCATGCCAGAGGATGTATGGCATAACCTGTACGAAAAGGTAATGAGGCTGAAAGTTCGCAAGGTGTCTTTTCTCCAAGAAAGGCTGATAGAGAAGTATCTGTCTACATATGAAACATTGGAAAAAAGCATTATAAAAGGAAGAGATGTCTATTACTTTGTTCTGCTATTTGCCAAGCCACTGTGGCTGTCCCGCTCTGATATGCAGATATTTTCTTATATCCTCAGGCAAAAGGTATGGCAGAACATAAAAGGCAGGACTGGGGGCATGTATATACTCTTTCAGGGCAATGAACTTCTTGATGTAGATATTATGTATCACCACTATTTAAGGGGGTATTGGCATGAGTGATTTTAGAGACATTAAAGGCAAGGTGCTCACAGAGGGGGATTTTACAAATTATGTGGAGAGGCTTGTTTCTGAGTCTACAGATTATGTTTACTTTGCCTCTGCATGGGTCAAGGGAGGTATGTTTAGAAGACTGATCAATAAGATAGACAGAAATAGTGTAGATATTAGGCTTGTTGTCAGGGGTAGTGAGAAGAAAGACTTTGAAATAACGGACCCCGGCGTGTTTGATATAGAAGGGGTGAAATACGCATATCATCCCAACCTTCATGCCAAGATGATAATTGTAGATGGCAAAAAGGCATTGATAGGGTCTGCCAATATCACATATTCTGGATTAACAGAAAATGGCAATAGAGAGGTTGCCATACTTGTTGAAGATGAGGATACTGTATCTGAGCTGGCAGAGTATTTTCAGAACATTTGGAAAGAGGCATACGAGTATAGCCCTGACCTTGTAGGTATGATAATGAACCCATCTCGCTCCTCCCACCTTGAGGTGCTTCTCCTTCGTCCATCTTATGAAGTGCCCGAGGGAACACTGCTTCTTGTACCGTGGGATACCGAAGATGGTAGGGTAGAAATCATCCTCAGGGTAGATTCAGTTATTGCCTATAACACAGGCTTTTTCTTGAATCCATTTGGTAGTGAGAGCTCTGGTATATTTCCCAATCCGGCCGAGATTACATTTGTCAACGATGAGGACAAGCCCCATGCATGGCGTGTGGGAGCACTGCTTTCATATGTAGAAAAGAGTAGCAACTTTTATATGGCACGGTGTAGTGTGCTGGGTGTTCATGTGGTGGATGATGATAAGAGTAGAATAGAGCCTTTGTTTTCTGCCCCACCAATAGGCTTGCCTGTATATAAAGACAGTAGCGGTAAGTTGGCAGAAATGCTAAGAAAAGATATGTCTGGTACCCCTATGGATATACCTGTAGAAATTGGTGTGCTTTATGGTACAAAGGTGCCCATCCATGTGGATGTATCTTATCTTGCCCGCAGAGATAGGGCAAGACATATGGCGGTGTTGGGTACTACAGGCTCTGGTAAGAGCTTTTTTGCCCAGAAGATTTTAGTTCCAGGTATCTTGGAAACTGTTAGTAAAGAAGGACTATTCAAAGACTGGTTTAAAATCGTCGTTATAGACCCTCATGGTGAATGGTCTGAAAAGCTACGTGAGCAATCTATACCTATTAAAGAGGTAAAAGTCCCTGAGTTTACAGTGCCACTGTCGTATAGTGAAGACCAGTGGAGAAAGTTTTTTGGGGCATTTGATGTCAAATTTGGAGGTAGCGATGGGGCAGGAAAGCATAATAAAAAAGTGTTTTGGGAGATACTGAGAAATCACAAGGGTGATAGTGATTATCCTTATTTTCTTAATGAGCTTGCCGATGCCATAGGTCAGTTTAAGGAGGTATACAAAACCTCTGGTAAAAATGCAGAGGATAAGCCACTTGATGATATTGTCGTCTCAGAGATTTCTGAAGTGTTAAAAGAAGATGCTGCTTCTCTTAAAGCCAGTGTGTTTGACCTTACTACAGAGGATTCAGAGGAACCTGTCATAGTTATCAACCTTGCCGATGTTCTCGATAGCAGTATGAGAACAGATATAGCTGGTCTTATTGTCATGTCATTTTTTAACAAGATGAGGCAGATGAAAGACAAAGGTGAAGACGCCTCAACTATACTTGTGGTAGAAGAAGCCCACAACTTTGCCCCCGAAAAAGGATATGGTGAGACCTCTGCCAGTAAAGACAACATGTCACTTACCGCCATCTCTAAAGTTGCCGCAGAGGGTAGAAAGTTCGGACTTGGCATGGTCATTATCACCCAGAGACCGGCCTCAGTAAATAAATATGTGCTGTCTCAGATGGGCACATATGCCATTTTTAGGCTTGTCAATAAAAATGACCTTGATGCTGTGATGTCTGCCATAGAATATGCCGGTGCCGATGTTCTGAGTAAACTACCATCTCTGAAAACAGGTATGGCACTTCTTAGCGGTTTGTCTCTACCGTTTCCAGTATTTGTTAATATGAGAAAAGGGCAAAGATGAAGGAGGGATAACATGAAAATATTGATAACAGGTGGTGCAGGATTTATAGGCTCACACATAGCCGAGTTTTATATAAGTGAGGGCCACGATGTGCTCATAGTAGACGACCTTTCTAATGGTATGAAGGCAAATGTACCCCGTGGTGCAAGGCTTGTTGTAGCAGATATCACAAACGAGGATGTTATGGAGACTCTCATGAAGGATTTTAGGCCCGATGTTATCAACCATCAGGCAGCCCAAATAGATGTGGTGAAATCTCTTGAAAACCCACTGCTTGATATAGACATAAACATAAGGGCATCGGTAAACCTTATAACACTTGCAAAGAAATATGGTGTCAAACGCTTTATATTTGCCTCTTCAGGTGGTGCCATATATGGCGATGTGCCCGAGGGTGTATTGCCCGATGAAGAGTATCTTCCTCACCCCATGAACCCCTACGGTGCCGATAAACTGACAGTGGATATGTACCTGACATTTATGGGTATCTCATATGTATCTCTGAGATATGCCAACATATACGGGCCCAGACAGGGCCTTGGCGGTGAGGCCGGTGTCATAGGCAAATTCATCAGCAGGGCACTACAGGGCAAGACCCTTTATATCTTTGGCGATGGCTACCAGACGAGAGATTATACATATGTAGAAGATGTGGCAAGGGCCAACCTTCTGGCCCTTGAAGACCTACCCGATGGTATATACAATGTATCTACCGGTGTGGAGACAAACCTCTGGCAAATCGTAGATGCCATAAAAAAGGAGATACCCGATATTGTCGTGGAGCAGAAAGAACCACGCCCCGGCGATGTCAGACGCTCTGTCATGAGCAGTGGGAAGCTACAAAGCCACGGCTGGAAGCCCGAAGTATCTGTAGAAGAAGGCATAAAGAAAACCATAGAGTGGTGGAAAAAAGCGGAAGTGTAGATGGAAGTATATCCCCTCCAATACTAATAGGTGAGCAAAATGGTTTATACTCACCTATATGGTGGTATAATGTTTTTGTGTAAACCTTATAAGGAGGGGATAACATTATGACAGAGTGGTTGAAAAAGAGATTTGAAAAGCTCCTTGAGTACTATGACCATAAATCCTTTGGCTTTGAAGATGCACTATCCGCCTTGTCAGAAGCCTTTGGAGACGATGAAACGACAGTTAAAAAGGTGTTGTCTGAACTGAAAGCAGAGGATCTCATTGAGGTGACCCCGTCTCAAACCGACCGCCGTAAGAAGCTTTACAAAGTTAAAGAAACCGAGAGTGTCAAAGATATCACATCCAAGGGTGAACTTGAGGCACTCCTTAAGAGAGCTACAGATACCATTAGAAACAGGGTTGATTATACATTCCTTCTTGTCATACTCTTCTACAAAGCCATAAGCGATAAATGGGAAAAGGAATACACTGACAGGGTAAACAGATATGTATCTGAGGGTAAACCGCGCCCTGTTGCCGAAAAACTTGCCAAATTGAAGCATCTTCACAACTTTGTGGTGCCTGAAGAGCATTTATGGAAAAATGTCATGAGCTCAGAAAACCCCGTTGCCGCACTTATGGAGGCTCTAAATGCCATAGCCAAGGCAAACCCTCAACTTGCCGGTGTTATCAACAGAAATGAGTTTGTGGATTTCCTCAGAAGTGAAGATAACCGTGCAACCATCTTGCAGCTTCTTTATATGTTTGATGCCCTGAATTTTGCCGACTTTTCAACCGACCTTTTGGGAGATGCCTATGAGTATATACTGAGAAACTTTGCCCCAGAAAAGGCAAAACAGGGAGAAATATACACTCCCCGTGAAGTTATAGAGCTGATGGTTGATATTATAGAGCCCAAACCCGGCCAGAGCGTATATGACCCCGCTTGTGGCTCTGGCGGTATGCTCATAGCTGTTGATAAATATCTGAAAAACCATTATGAAGATGAGAGAGAAAAAACAAAGCTCTACGGACAGGAGGTCAATACAGTGACGGCAGCTCTTGCCCGTATGAACCTGTTTATTCACGATATAAGCACAGAGAGGGTGAAGATAGAGGAAGGAGATACCCTCAGAAACTCCAAGTTTATAGAAAATGGTAAGCTGATGAAGTTTGACATTGTCATAGCCAATCCGCCATGGAACCTTAAGGGTATAGACCCCGGAGACCTTGCCTCTTCTCCTATGGCAGACGAAAGGTTTAAATATGGATACACTACAAAGAGTTCCGCGGATTGGGCATGGATACAGCATATGCTTGCATCAAGCACGGGAAAGAACAAGATTGCCGTTGTCTTTGATACAGGGCTTTTGTTCAGAGGTAGCAGAGAAAAGGCAATAAGAAAGGCTATACTTGAAGAGGACCTTATAGAGACTATTATTCTGCTACCTGAAAAACTCTTTTACAACACATCTGCCCCGGGTGTTATTATCATTCTCAACAAGAATAAAGCAGAGGATAGAAAGGGTAAGGTACTGTTTATCAATGCCTCTGAGCTATATGCTCCCCATCCTACTGTTAGAAAACTGAACACCATAACACCAGAGCAGAGGGCAAAGATAGCAGAGCATGCCATAGACTGGAAAGAGGAGCCCCATTTTGCCAAGATTGTGGATATAAAGGAAATAAAGAAGAATGATTATAACCTCAGCGTTCAAAGATATGTGTTCCCCAAGATTGAAGTTGAAGAGATAGATATTGCCTCAGAGTGGAAGAAGATAGAGGATCTCACAGAGAAGGAAAGTAAGTTGAGGCAGAAGATAGAGGAGTATTTGAGAGATATAGGGATAAGGGGGTGAGGAAATAATATGGCAAAGAAAGACGAAAAAACATTGGGATGTGTAAATAATTTGTTGATTTTTTTTACAGGATACAATATTGTGGTTTTATCTTTGATATGGTTAGCTTTCTTTTTGATTGATCGAGGATATGCATTTGGGTTTAATATTGTGTTAGTGATCGTAATCAGCCTGTTTATTTTAAGTGGGGAACTGTTTTGTCAATTAGTTGATGTCATTAAAGAGGCTATTAAAATTATTACTTCCATGTTTTTTATATTGCTGATATGGAGTGTAATAATTTCTGTTGGTAATTATATTGGATTTGATATGCAAGATTATAGCAAACTCATTAAGAATTATGTAGTGGGTACGTTTGCTGAAGGATTAGTAATTTTTTCTTTGGTTATAGTAGTTATTATAGCTATTTATGGGATAAGATGGTTTTTATCAAAGACCTTTTCGAAGTTTATTTCTAAGTACCGTTTTATAGAAGCAGTATTCTACGGGAGGGAGAATGAAGGTGATTCTGATGTGTAAGCAAGGCTATAAGGAAACAGAAATAGGCTGTATTCCTGAAGATTGGAGGGTTGTGAACTTGGGGGAGGTTTTGACTGAATCATTTGAAAAGGCACAGGTGGTTAGAGAAGACAGAATATTGACTGTTAAGTTGAGAGTAAAAGGTGTTGTGAAAAGAGAATACAAAGATAAGGATGTTAAGGTTTCTCCGAATACTACATATTATGTCAGAAGAAAAGGACAATTCATATATGGAAAACAAAACTTGCATAAGGGCGCTTTAGGTATAGTGCCAGATAGTCTTGATGGATATTTATCCACCAGGGATGTTCCTGCTTTTGATATAGATATAAGTTTGATAGATCCTTATTATTTGTTTTATTACTTTTCTAGACCTGAGTTCTATACATGGTTAGAAAATTTTGCAGATGGAACTGGTTCAAAGCGAATCCATTTTTATTCTATAGAAAATCTTCCCCTTCCCCTGCCCCCACTTCCAGAGCAGAAGAAAATAGCCGAGATACTTTCTACTGTTGATGAGGAGATATCAACGGTAGATAGGGAAATAGAGCATGCAGAGAGAATGAAGAAAGGACTTCTTAGCAAACTTCTTACAGAGGGAATAGGCCATACAGAGTTTAAAGAAACCGAGATTGGTAGAATCCCAAAGGATTGGCAAGTTGTGAAGTTAGGTAATGTGGTGGAAGTAGTAATGGGACAATCTCCTCCATCGGAATATTACAATACAGAGGGAGAAGGATTGCCCTTTATGCAGGGTAAGAATGAGTTTGGTGCGATTTATCCTAATCCTTCCATGTATACCTCTATGTATAACAAAGTTTCAGAAGTTGGAGATGTATTGTTATCGGTCAGGGCTCCGGTTGGAGAAGTTAATATATCCAATATGCGTATAGCTTTGGGAAGGGGCTTGGCGGCTTTACGAAGTAGAAAAGAAATAGACAATTTTTATTTGTTTTATTCTTTTCTCTCTTTTCTTGGTGATACATTGAAAAATATTTCTGGAGGTAGTACTTTTAAAAGTGTTACGAAAGAACAAATAAAGTCCCTTCTTCTCCCTCTCCCCCCACTTCCAGAGCAGAAAAAGATAGCCGAGATACTCTCCACTGTTGATGAATATATACAAACGCTTAGGGAGAAGAAGAAACACCTTGAGCAGGTGAAAAAGGGACTTTTGAATGACCTCATCACCGGTAAAAGGCGGGTGAAGGTAGATGCAGTCTCTAACATATAGTAGTGAGGCCGAATATGAAAAAGACCTTATAGATGCTTTATCCCTTTGGGGCTGGCAGCATGTTCCGGGCAAGAATATAGAGCTGGTATCCCCCGATTTCCCTGTTTGGGAGGAGGAACTACGAAGGCAGATAAAACGTATCAATAATCTCTCTGATACCCCATACCACAATGCTATAGTTTCTGAGATGGTGCAGAGGTTGAAGGAGATTGTTCAGGTCACTGGTGCCAGCGATACCGGTCTTATACACAGCGCTAAGGAGTTTTTAGGGCTCATAAGAGGTGGTTATATATCAGACAGTGGCAACTACAAATATATTGACTTTAAGCGGGTGGAGAATAACAGCTTTGTGCTTGCCAGTCAGCTGAGAGTGGACAGATACAGGCTTGATATTGTGCTTTTCATCAACGGTATTCCCATTGTGAATATAGAGCTGAAAAATCCCGGAGGAGAAGAGGTGTCTTGGGAAGAAGCATTTGACCAAATTAGTGCATATCAGAGAAAATTTCCCGAGTTGTATACGATGGTTCAAATAGGTGTGGCAGCACAGGGAAATATTGAACCGGAGGACAGGGGTATACGATACTTTGCCACAATGCCGTGGCGGAGTTACGGGGGCTATTCATTGCTTGACAAAGAGAAAATAGCCACTATATGGGATACAAAACTTATACTGCCCGATGGCACTTCTAAGGATGTGGAAAGTCCTCTTCTGTATCGTTTAGGCTTTCTGTATCCCCCTGTTCTCCTTGATATCCTCAAATATTACATCTATGTCAGGCCAGATAAAGAGGATAAAATCATTGCCCGCTATATGCAGTATAGGGCTGCATCAAAGATATTTACACGAGTGAAACGCTATGTCTCTGGAGAGATGCCAGAGGACGAAAAGCCCGGTGGTGTCATATGGCATTGGCAGGGAACGGGTAAGAGTTTGACAATGGCTTTTGCGGCTATCAAGCTCAGCACCGAGAAGTTGGAAGTGTCTCGTGATGGTAAAGATATAGCCAAGTCTGTTTTCTTTGTTGTGGATAGGAAATCTCTTGCGGAGCAGATTTACAAGGTGCTTATGTCCATAGAGCCTAAAGGTGTAGATAAGCCTTACATGATGGAGACCATTGAGGACCTTGTGAAGACTATAAAGACCTCTGGTTGTCAGGGCAAGAGGGGACACATTGTTACACTTATTCACAAGTTTCAAGAGGATGCCTTTGATGAGCTTATAAAGCTGTGTGAGCAGGAAGAGAGAGTCGGACACGAGACTGTTAGGACGAGCAAGAAGATAACCGTTTTCATCGATGAGGGACATCGCTCACAGGCTGGCAAAATGGGAAGGTTTATGAGAACCCTCCTTGCAAAAGCCCCGATGTTTGCATTTACTGGAACACCGAAGTTTTCTGAGAAAGAGGAGAAAGATACAACAAGCATTTTTGGACCAATACTTGATAGGTATTTTATTGCCGATTCATTGGAAGACGGATATACACTTCCCATTGTCCTTGTGGATAGGCTTCCTGATGTGCATCTAAAAGATGAGAAGATTGATGAGGCACTGAAGGAGGTTCGTAGAAGACTTCAGGAGGCTATGAAGCAGGAAGGGGCTTATGTCAGTGTTGGGGATATTGAGGAGGAAGTTGCCAAGAATCTGAAGCTTGCGGATTTTCTTGGACACGAGCAGAGAATGAATATCATAGCCAGAGATATAACAAAGCATTTCCTTGATGAGGTAAACGGTAAGTTCAAGGCGCTTGTTGTTGCCGCTTCCCGTGAGCTTGCGGCAAAGTACCGCATGCTTATTGATAAGTATCTTAGAGAAGAGACGAAAGAAAGGGGTGTTGAATATTCTCCTTCGTGGGTAGAGGCTGTCTTTAGTGAAAATGATGCAACGCATTCATCAGGGTATATTCAGGAATACATACTTGATGCTGAGAAGAGGTATGGCAAGCCCTATGAATTGCTAAAAAAAGAGTTTATAGATAATTTCAGAGGGGATTATGACAGGAGTGCAGAGCCGAGAATACTTGTTGTTACCAATATGCTCTTGACTGGCTATGATGTCCCAGTCTTAAGGGTTATGTATTTTGATAGATTTATGACAGATGGAGGACTTCTGCAGGCACTGGCCCGCACAAATAGGCCATATCCCGGCAAAGATAGCGGTATTGTGTTTGACTATGTAGGAATTCTTAAGAATATTGAAAGGGCACTTCTGGAGTATCAGGAAAAGGGAGATGTGTTAAAAACCTTCAATGACCCGAAAAAGGTTGTTGATGAAATAGATGCCCTTCTTGTGAGGCTTATCGCAGAGCTGAAGAATATCAGAGTGAAAGATGAAGAGTATTTAAATGTTGAAGATATTTACAGGCTTGGGAGTAATGAGAGAAATTGGCTTTCTGCGGAGCTTGCTAGACGCATTGCCTCACAGAAAAGCTTGTATGGCAGTGACAATGAAGAGGTCCTTATTTGGCGGCAGGTTGTCATGCTTGCTAAGAAGATAAGAAGCAAACTTGCCACGCTTAAGATGGTGCAGGTGTCCCTTTCCCGTGATGAAAAAAATGTGATTGATAGGGCTTATGTGATAACTTCATTTGTTCTTGAAGTGGAAGAGAAAATGAATCGTGGAGTTAGGAAACTGGCAAGAAGATACAAGAAATCGGTGTCGGCTGCTGTCATGCCCACATTGGAATTTGAGGAACCTGATGAGGTAAGGGATTCAAAGGTTGCCAGGATAGATGCCCAGTTTGTGGAGCAAGTTGTCAAACAGATTAGTGGCAAGGCTACGCCTGCTAAGGGTGCAGTTCTTGAGATGGAAATAACCGTGAGCGGTATGACGGTTGATGATATCTTGAGGGAGCTGTCTATATCTGACTATGTTCCCGTTGATTTAAAGGAAAAGATTAAAAGGGTTTATAAGATTCTCAGAAGGGGTAAAGAGGCGTATGAGGAAGAGATAAAGAGCAATGTTATAGAGCTTCTTGATGCTTACAGAGAGGTGCTGGAGGAGAGGGAGAAATACGATTTAACCGATGAGGAGTATAGAGTTTATAGGGCTTTGAAACTATATTTTCCAGAGTTTTCTTTGAAGAAAAATGCAGAAGGTGTGAAGAGGGTGGTGAAGCGGTTAATTGAGTCGTTTGGTTCTACCAAGATGATGACCGAGATTATTGTTGATGAGCTGGAACTTTTAGATCCTGAGTTCAAAATTGTTGACCAGATTGACGATTTAGGAAACTTTATTGATGAGATTCTTGACACAATAAGAAATGTTCTTGAGGAAGAGGACAATGAGTAAGCGAAGGTTGCCCTACAAGGTTGTTTATAGAAAGGTAAAGCATCCTCGCATTAAGATAACTCCACAGGAGATTATTGTTATTGCCCCAAGCGATGAAGTGGCGAAGATGGTCTATGAAAAGTATAAGAAGAAAATAGATGATAGGCAAAAGCATATAAAGAGCGTGGAGGATGAAATAGCAAGGCTTTCAAAACAGGTTAGTATCAATCCTATGTCCATGACTGAGTTTAGAGAATATGTTCTCAGCAAGATAGAGGAATATGCACCTATAGTTGGAAACAGACCTAATAAGGTGTTGTTTAGGCTGATGCGTACAAGATGGGGTAGCAATTCTTCAAAGGGCAATATTACAATAAATACCCTTGCCCGGTATTTGCCAAAACATCTTATTGATTACATTGTCTTTCACGAAATGCTCCACTTTGTATATAGAAATCACAACAAGGCTTTTTGGCGTGTTATAGACGAGTTGTTTGGAGACCATGAAAAAATACATAAGAAATTGTCATCTTACCTATATGCTATACAAGAAAGGAAGTGATACGCATGGAGCTTGGATGGAGAAAAGAAAAAGTGTTAGATTTAGTTAGGAAGGCATATAGAGGAGAGGTTGTTTTACCTGATTTTCAAAGAAGTTTTGTATGGTCTAGAAATGATATAGAGGAGCTTATTGTTTCCATATTGGAGAAGATGTTTATAGGTACATTTCTTGTTCAGCAAGTTGACCCGACTAATGTCCATTTTAATGTAATTCCTATAGAGGGAGTTACAATGGTCAATAACGAGTTTTCCCCAAATCCTAATATGATTATCCTTGATGGGCAGCAGCGTATTACCTCAATTTTCTATGCTCTGTATGAGCCAGATATACCATTAAAAAATACATCTAATCCATATGTGTTTTTTATAAAACTAGATGCTTTGGCTGAAGGTAATGTGGAAGAAGCGGTCTTTAGCTGGTCTAAGGAGTGGAGAGAATATAGAGCTCTCATGGGGGATGGAGATTATGATATTGACAAGTTGGTCCATAGAAAGATTATACCTGTATCTTTCCTAAAAAGTGAGAGGAGTTTTTCAAAGTATTGGTATAAACATTTTGAACATGTATTCGATGAAAAAACTGCGGAAAAAATCTATAGTTATTTAAGTAATCTTATGGATTATCATGTTCATCTGTTAACTATTTCCATAAGTGAAAAGCCTGATAAAATAGCGGTTTTATTTGAGAGAATTAACAGGACAGGAGTTAAATTGTCTGTATTTGATTTGTTAACAGCCCGCCTATACAAGTTTATTAACTTAAGAAGGTTATGGGAACAAGCATATGAGAATGGATATCACATTAGAAAGTTTGCAGGAGAAGATGTAAAGAATACTAAAGTTCCATATTATATAGTACAAGGAATTGCCTTATCTCATGATTTGAATTTGAAAGCGAGGGAACTTGTTAAAATTGATTCTGATATTATTAACGAAGACTCGTGGGTTATTGCTGTGGATCTTCTAGAAGAGAAGATCTTAAAAAGATTGTTTGATAGTAACTACGGTATTCCTGATCGAAAATGGTTTTCATATCCTGCAATGATTACTGTTTTCCTTGGATTGTTTTTAAAAGATAGAAAAGGCGAACTGAATATAGATATTTCCAAAATAGATAAGTGGTATTGGAGTGCTATATTTTCTGAAAGATACTCGAGTTCAACGGATTCTCGACTTACAAAAGATTTTAAAGATCTTGTAGAATGGCTGAAAGATAATAAAAGGCTCCCAGAAACTGTTTTAAGATTTTGGAATGAGTTTCCTCTTGTGAAAATTAGTACAAAAAGTGCCGGTAGTTCAAAGTACAAGGGAGTATTTAATCTACTCTTTAGAAAAGGGGCTTGGGATTTCTATGAAAAGGATACTATTAGCTTTTCTCAGGGTGATTTGGATGACCATCATATATTTCCTAAAAAATTTTTAGAGAGAAAAGGGATAAAGGAAGAGGTGGACTCTGTACTTAACAGAACACTCATCTTATCATCTACCAATCGTCATATTAGTAGTAAATCTCCGGCTTCTTATATACAAGAAATGATCAAAATTCATGGTAGTAAAGAGGCAGTAAGACTTATTCTGGATAAGCATTTTATTAATGGTGAGATGCTAGAAATACTCCAAAGTGTGGATGATGATACACCAGCTTCCATAGTAGAAGAACGGTTTAGGGAGTTTATTCATATGCGGGAAGAACTGATAAAAAAGGAAATTAAAACTTTGGTAATGTGACTATTGGGAGAATATATTCGGTTGTTTTGTCTTAGATGGTAGTGCGTTATTGTCTGTCCTGTGTGTGATACAAATTCCACAAAAAGTGTCCTGCTGGTAAGACACTTTTTCTGGGAAATGTCCTGTATGTGATACACATTGTGGATATGAGCGACTATATCCTATCTGTTTTTTTCTTTTTCCGCCGACCGGGTTAGGCTACATTCCCATAGTGGTATTCTGGGACATTGAATATAATACCGTTGCAGATGGAAAGTAGTACTCTATGGAAAAGTCAAAGGAATAGAGAAAACCCTTTGTTATTTCATTCATGGTATAACAGTGCTATGAGCTGCTATTTCTCTTACTTTTCTTGAAAATCTCAGCGGTCGGTATTAAGACATTTACATGTGTTTTTTGATGTAAACATCGCTCTCACACTGCATTAGCAATACTTTCAACATATTGCTAAAAGTGATGTATATTTTGCATGGCTTTGTGGTATAATCTAATTGAACCTGAGTAGCAATAAAATACAAAGATTGCTAAAACTGATAGGGAGGTGACGGGGCTATGAAGCTGAGACCACTAGGTGACAGAATCGTAGTAAAACCCCTTGAGAAGGAAGTCAAGACAAAGAGCGGTATTCTCATTCCTGACACTGCCAAGGAGAAGCCACAGGAGGGCGAGGTTGTCGCAGTAGGTAAGGGTAAGCTCCTTGACAATGGTCAGCGTGCCGAGATGGAGGTAAAGGTTGGAGATAAGGTTATCTTCTCCAAGTATGCCGGTACAGAGGTAAAGATTGGTGACGAGAAGTATCTCATTCTCTCTGAGAGAGACGTTCTCGCCATCGTAGAAGAGTAATAAAAATTAAGAAAGGGAGGTGGGAGCCATGGCTGCAAAGATGCTCGAGTTTGGCGTAGAGGGTCGTAAGGCTCTTGAGCGCGGTGTAAATAAGCTTGCCGAGGCTGTCAAAAGGACACTTGGTCCTAAAGGGAGATATGTTGTTCTGGAGAGGAAGTTTGGTTCTCCTCTGATTACAAACGATGGTGTTACCATAGCAAAGGAGATTGACCTTCCCGATAAGTTTGAGAACCTTGGTGCTCAGCTTGCTAAGGAGGTTGCCTCTAAGACAAATGATGTTGCCGGTGACGGTACAACAACCGCTATCGTTCTTGCACAGGCTCTTGTTCGTGAGGGTCTGAAGAATGTTGAGGCCGGTGCCAATCCAATAGCCCTGAGAAGGGGTATTGAGAAAGCAGTTGAGAAGGTTGTTGAGGAGATTAAGAAGCTTGCCCGTGAGGTTAAGGACAAGAAGGAGATTGCAGAGGTTGCCACAATTTCTGCTAAGGATCCAAAGATTGGTGAGATTATTGCAGAAGCTATGGACAAGGTCGGCCGTGACGGTGTTATCACCGTTGAGGAGGGTAAGGGCCTTGACATAGAGCTTGAGGTTGTCGAGGGTATGGAGTTTGACCGTGGATACATTTCTCCATACTTCATCACTGATCCTGAGAAGATGGAGGTTGTTCTTGAGGATCCTGTTATCGTCATCACCGATAAGAAGATCTCCAATCTCCAGGAGTTCCTGCCACTGCTTGAGAAGATTGTGCAGACAAGCCGTACATTCCTTATCATTGCTGAGGATGTCGAGGGCGAGGCTCTTGCTACACTGATTGTCAACAAGCTCAGAGGCACATTCACAGCTGCTGCTGTTAAGGCTCCTGGCTTTGGTGAGAGAAGAAAGGCTATGCTCCAGGATATCGCTATCCTGACTGGCGGTCAGGTTATCTCTGAGGAACTTGGCATTACCTTTGAGAATGCAACACCTGATATGTTCGGTCGTGCAAAGCTCGTACGTATCAACAAGGACCGCACCATCATCGTTGATGGTAAGGGCGATCCTGAGGCAATCAAGGCTCGTATTGAGCAGATTAAGAAGCAGATGGAGCAGACCGATTCTGAGTATGAGAAGGAGAAGCTCCAGGAGCGTCTTGCTAAGCTCGCCGGTGGTGTAGCAGTCATCCGTGTCGGTGCTGCAACCGAGACCGAGATGAAGGAGAAGAAGCACAGAGTAGAGGATGCCGTCAATGCAACCAAGGCAGCCGTCGAGGAGGGTGTCGTTGCCGGTGGTGGTACAACATACCTCCACACACTCAAGACACTTGAAGAGCTCGAGAGCGAGCTCGAGGGCGACGAGGCAACTGGTGTGCGCATCGTCTACAGGGCACTCCACTGGCCAGCAAGGGTTATTGCTGACAATGCCGGTTATGAGGGTGCTGTCATCGTTGAGGAGATGAAGAAGAGAGAGTATCCAATAGGCTTCAATGCAGCCAAGGGTGAATATGAGAATATGTTCGAGGCTGGTATCATCGATCCAGCTAAGGTCACCCGTGCAGCACTCCAGAATGCTGCATCTATCGCTGCAATGATTATCACAACCGAGGCACTCGTTGCCGAGGAGCCTGAGAAGGAGACACCCGCTCCAGCTCCAGGAATGGGCGGAATGGACTTCTAATAACCTCTTATAGAAGATAATGGGGAGGCGACCTGCGTCGCCTCCCTTTTTCGTTTTGAGAGGACTGTTGAGTTTTTCTGGGCAGTTGGGGAAAATTCTTGTTTCATTTATAGAATTGGCTCATGCGCGTATAGTCAAAGTTAAGATGGTGAGGTAGGGCGGTTGGTCCTAGAGAACCTGTTTGCTTAAAACTCAAAGGTTGCTGTGTTTAAGAGTGGGTTTTTATTATGAAAATTTATATCCTTCATTAGGTATATACGTGACATATATATGATAGGAGTAGAAAGACTTTAATAAGTATTTTTCAGATAGTATAGTATTGATACGTTATATGTATGGCAAAGTAAAACTAGGGCTCTTATGTGTATATATGTCTATCAGCTGTGTTTTGCAATGTTGAGGTTCTTTAAGACAAGGTAGGTATTTTCTACTTTCAGTATATATATCATCCATGTTTTATATTTCTGCCCTAGAAATCGTTTGGATGTGTGCTGTTAGTGTTTCCACAGCATATCTGGTATACTGCCATCTGCTTTTAGCCTTATAAGGTATTTAATATCATCAGGTGAGGCAAGGTGATATTGTCTTATAGTATCTATGACACGGCTTTTTATATCTGGGTGTATGTCTACGCGGTCTGATACTTTGGCCATAGCGAGCATGTTGAGAGCAGATAATTTATAGGCATGTTCGGAGAAGAAGTCTTTTAAAAGGTATTTGTAGGCATCGTCTAGTGATGCTTCGGCTTTGTCTTTGTAGTTCTCTATTATTAGCAGTCTGTCTATCACATCAAGGGCTACACCAATGCTTTCTATCTTTATATTTTCCTGCCAGCGGTGGGTAAGGATAGATAGTACATCATTGTATACAGTGGGTATTTCCAGCAGTATACCTATGTAGTAGGCCAGCGACGATATAGAGAAATCGTCTATATGCAGCTGTGCAAGGGGAAAACTAATCATACCTAAATATCCCAACCATTTTAGTGTGGCACTTTCTAATTTTAGACCATAGTCATATTTGCGGGGCACATGTTTTTTCAGTGCCACAATGTCGGTCATTGCCTTTTTTAGCATTAGTATGAGTTGCCCATAAGTATTCATATTTATATGTTATAAATAATCCACCAAATTAGGTAAAGTGTATATAGGGAAGGAGGGGATGCATATGGAATTCTTCACAGCATTTACACCGCATCCACCAATTATAGTGCCTGATATAGGAGGGCCAGAGCTTGCCAAAGCCCAGAAAACAGTAACGGCCATGAAACAATTGGCACGTAAGGTTGTAGAGTTTAGGCCTGATGTTATGCTTCTTGTGTCGCCCCATGCACCTGTTGATAAAGGGGCTGTGCCGATATTTGTGCCAGAACATGGCAAGTATCTTGGTAACCTCTACCAGTTTGGCTCCTCTTTTGCTATTGGTATGCCACTATGGCTCGATTTTGTAGAGAAATTGCTAAAAGATAGACCACCGTATATCAAGTTTTATGGCTATACATACCTTGACCATGCCTCTTTGGTGCCATTGTATTATCTATGGGACGAGTATGTACTTCAGAATAGACAAATGCCGGTAATGGTGCTTATTGGATACGATATATTGGCCTCAGGAGAGGACTATTACAACTTGGGTATGTTCTTTAGGGACTATATAGAGAAGAACTTTGCAGGCCTTAAGGTTTTATATCTCGCTTCTGGAGACTTATCTCATAGACTTACACCTGATGCACCAGCTGGTTATAATCCTCGGGGTGCAGAATTTGATGCTCTGGTGGTAAAGGCTATAAGCGATTGGGACAAGGACCTATACTTGTCTATACCTGATGATCTGAGAGAAGATGCCGGTGAGTGTGGCTATCTGTCATTTGCCAGTGGTATGGGCTTTGCAGGAGAACATGCATCTTCTGAAGTGCTGTCTTATGAGGCTCCCTTTGGTGTTGGTTATATGGTTGCATATGCCAAATAAGGGGTGAAAATTGTGGAGAAAAAGGAGTATTGGAAGGGTATACTTTTTCTTCTGCTAGCCACTTTCTTTTGGGGAATAACATTTCCCATACAGAAAATTGTACTTGATGCAAATGTATCGCCGTTTGTATATAATACCCTGCGGTTTTTCGTGGCCTCGGCTGTGGTTTTTATCTTGTGGGGGCCCGGTAATTTTAAGTATGGCTCTATATTGGGCGTGATACTGGCTATTAGCTATTTAGCTCAGACATGGGGACTATCACTCACAACATCGTCTCGTAGTGGTTTTATCACGGCTTTATTTGTTATCTTTGTACCATTCTTTTCATATCTTATAGAGAAGAAAAAGCCTACTGTATACCATGTTATTGCCTTTATTGTGGCTATGGTGGGTATACTTCTTCTTACTCATGGTGAGGTGGGGTTTGGACTTGGGGAATTTCTTACCCTGATATGTGCTATACTATTTGGTCTTCATGTTGTCCTTATCACGGTGTTTTCCCGTATTGTCAAAGAAGAACATCTGCTGTTTTGGCAGTTTTTTATGGTGTGGTTTGTCAATGGCATAGTAGCACTGATGGCAGGTCATTCCTTTGCCGTGTCTTTGCGTACATGGGGTGTTGCCATCTTTGCCGCACTAACCGCTACTGTCTATGGTATATGGGCACAGCTGAAGTATCAAAAGGTTGTATCTAGTAATACATCAGCTCTGATTTTTACTATGGAGCCGGTATTCGCATATATTTTCTCTTACCTAATTTTAGGTGAGGTATTGACCCCAACGCAGTGGATAGGAGCAATGCTTCTACTGGGTAGCACCATTATGGTGTCTGTTATGCAGGCTGGTAAATGAAAAGAAGGAGGGGTTATCCCCTCCTTCGCTTTGGTGGGTGCGGGAGGAATTGAACCTCCGACCTCTACTGTGTCAGAGTAGCGCTCTCCCACTGAGCTACGCACCCAGCCTTACCATGCACAATAAATTATACAGATGATTGACTATGTTGTCAAGTCTTCTACCCGAGAGACATACCCCTTGACAGAAATACCTGCACTTGTTATAATTACTTTGCGATTTGGTGAGGGGAGGTCGCCTAGCGGCCAATGGCACGGGACTGTAAATCCCGCGGCGAAAGCCTACGCTGGTTCGAATCCAGCCCTCCCCACCAAACGTAGGGGCGGGTGTAGCTCAGCGGTAGAGCATCAGCCTTCCAAGCTGAGGGTCGCGGGTTCGAATCCCGTCACCCGCTCCATTGGGGCCCAGATAGCTCAGTGGTAGAGCGCTTCCTTGGTAAGGAAGAGGTCGCGGGTTCAATCCCCGCTCTGGGCTCCAATTTTGTATATGTAAAAATTTCCAAAATCCAGAAAGGGAAAAAGGAGGCGAGTGAGGTATGGCAAAGGAGAAATTTGTAAGAACGAAGCCACACCTAAATGTGGGAACAATTGGACACATTGACCACGGAAAGACAACACTGACAGCAGCAATCACAGGAACATTGGCAGGTCTAGGACTTGCAAACTTCTTGGGATACTATGATATTGATAAGGCACCGGAAGAAAAAGAGAGAGGAATCACAATCAACATAGCCCACGTAGAGTATGAGACCCCAGACAGAGAAGTCAATGGAAAGCAGATCAAAGGAAGACACTATGCACACATAGACTGTCCAGGACACGCAGACTACATCAAGAACATGATCACCGGAGCAGCCCAGATGGACGGTTCCATCTTGGTAGTAGCAGCAACAGACGGTGTCATGCCCCAGACCAGAGAGCACGTACTGCTTGCCAGACAGGTTAACGTGCCATACATCATCGTATTCATCAACAAAGTAGACATGGTAGACGACCCCGAGCTAATCGAGCTGGTAGAGATGGAAGTCAGAGACCTGCTGAATCAGTATGATTTTCCTGGCGACGAAGTACCAGTAGTAGCTGGATCTGCATTGAAGGCCCTTGAGTACATAGAAGGACATCCGAATGTCCAGAGGGGCGAGAACGAGTGGGTAGACAAGATCTGGGAGCTTTTAGATGCTCTTGACACCTACATTCCAGAGCCACAGAGAGAGACCGACAAGCCATTCCTGATGCCAATCGAAGACATCTTCACCATTACAGGAAGAGGAACGGTTGTTACCGGAAAGGTAGAGAGAGGCGTACTACATGTAGGTGATGAGGTAGAAATCGTAGGACTGTCTGACGAGATCAGAAAGACCGTAGTTACCGGAATAGAGATGTTCAGGAAAGAGCTTGATGAGGCAATCGCCGGAGACAATATCGGTGTTCTCTTGAGAGGAATCGGTAAAGACGAAGTAGAGAGAGGACAGGTCTTGGCAAAGCCCGGATCCATTAAGCCTCACCGTAAATTCAAAGCACAGGTATATATCTTGAAGAAAGAGGAAGGCGGAAGACACAAGCCATTCTTCACCGGATACAGACCACAGTTCTACATCAGGACAACAGATGTTACCGGAACCATCAAGCTGCCTGAAGGCGTAGAGATGGCAATGCCTGGAGACAACCTGGAGCTAGAGGTAGAGCTTATATATCCGATTGCTCTTGAAGAGGGCAGCAGATTCGCAATCAGAGAAGGTGGCCGCACAGTAGGTGCTGGTGTTGTCACCGAGATCATTGAGTAATAAATACACGGAAGACATATATAGGGGTCGGGGGTCTTCCCCGACCTTTTTTATGCCGACAAGAGAGCCTTAGAGAGGTGATGAGAAATGGCAAAATCCAAGTTGAGGGTAAAAGTTATACTGGAGTGCACTGTCTGCGGTAGTCGCAACTATATCACTGAAAAAAATAGAAACAACACACCTGGTAGACTTGAGCTTAAGAAGTATTGCCCAAAGTGTGGTAGACATACCTTGCATAAAGAGACCAAATAGTGTATAATAAGTTTTGCTTGCTGCGAGTAAATCTGGCAGGGAGATTGGTAGGGGCGTAGCTCAATTTGGCAGAGCAGTGGACTCCAAATCCACAGGCTGGGGGTTCGAGTCCCTCCGCCCCTGCCAAATTTTTTAATGAAGAGGGGTGCCGAAAGATGTCTCTGAAAAAGTACTTCCAAGATGTGAAGTCAGAGCTTAAGAGGGTGACTTGGCCGAGCTTTGATGAGGTAAATAGAGCAGCTGGGGCCGTTTTGGGCCTATTTTTGATAATTGGTATATATGTTGCTGTCATTGACTGGATTATGATTCTTATCTGGAAGGTATTCCACCTTGGTCCATATAAGACATTTAATACAACTACACCATCTACTTCTACAACACCGCTTACCAATACTGGTAGTAGCACAGGAACATCTACTCCATAAGTGGAGGGTTGACATATGGCTGAAGTTGATAATCGCAGGTGGTATCTGGTACACACATCGGCTGGAAATGAGGCAAAGGTAAAAGAAGAACTGATGAAAAGGGTGCGTTCTGCCCATCTTGAAGATAAGATTCTAAGGGTAGAAGTGCCTACCGAGATGCGTATTGAGTATAAAAACAACAAGCCTAGGAAGGTAGAGAAGGTTATCTATCCTGGTTATGTGTTTGTTGAGGTTGTTATAGACCCTACAAAGGGTGCTATGGATAGTGATACATGGACACTTATTAGGTTCACGCCGGGTGTTCATGGTTTTGTTAGTGTTGATGGAAGGCCCTCTCCTGTAGATGATGAGGAGATGCTTGCGGTACTTAATGCCGATGAAGATCAGGCTCCCAAGCTCGATATTGAGGTTGGTGACCTGGTTGAGGTTATTGATGGTCCATTTAGGGGTAAAGAGGGTAGAGTTACCCAAGTGGATCACGAGCGTAAGAGAGTGTATGTGGCAATACATGTCTTTGGTAGAGAGGTTATTGCCGAGCTGGACTTTGTCCAGGTGAGAAAGAAGAAGTAAGGAGGGTTGAAAAATGGCACCTAAGAAGAAGAGCAAAAAGAAAATAGTAGACCAGTTTAGGATGGTGTTACCTGCAGGAAAGGCTTCTCCTGCACCACCAGTTGGTCCTATTCTTGGTCAGCGTGGTATTAACATCATGGCCTTCTGTAAGGCCTTTAATGCAAAGACAGCCCAGATGGGTGATGTTATTGTTCCTGTTGATGTTACCGTTTATGCAGATAAGTCTTTCTCTTTTGAGATTAAGACACCACCAGCTTCCTTCCTTTTGAAGAGGGCAGCCGGTGTGGCAAAGGGTTCTTCTGAGCCCAATAAGGTTAAAGTAGGAAAAGTTACACGCAAGCAGGTTAAAGAAATTGCTGAGAGCAAGATGAAAGACCTCAATACCGATGATATAGAGGCAGCTATGCGCATGATAGAGGGTACTGCCCGCTCCATGGGTATTGAGGTAGTAGACTAATCACTACAGTGGGAGGGCCATTTGCCCGATAGAACCACAAGGAGGGATGAACAGTGGCAAAGAGAGGAAAGAGATATAAAGCACTACTTGAAAAGTATGACAGAAATGCAGAGTATTCTATTAAGGAAGCAGTAAAGCTTGTTAAAGAGCTTGCAACAGCCAAGTTTGACGAGACCATCGAGCTCCACATGAGAATGGGTATTGACCCAAAGAAACCTGATCAGAATATCAGGTCTTCTGTTGTGCTTCCTCATGGTACAGGTAAGAATGTGAGGGTTCTTGTGTTTGCCGAGGGAGCAAAGGCTGAGGAGGCTAAAGAGGCAGGAGCCGACTATGTGGGTTCTGATGACCTTATAGAGAAAATTCAGAAGGGATGGCTTGACTTTGATATAGCCATTGCTACCCCTGATCAGATGAGAAAGGTTTCCAAGATTGCAAGAATACTTGGTCCCCGTGGCCTTATGCCTAACCCCAAGGCTGGCACTGTTACCAATGACATTGCCGCCGCTGTAAAGGAATTTAAGGCTGGTAAAATTGAGTTCAGAAACGATAAGACTGGAAACCTTCATATACCTGTAGGTAAGGCTTCTTTTGATGAACAGAAGCTTCTTGAAAATATCAAGGCTGCTCTTGCTGCAGTCTTGGCAGCAAAACCTGCTTCTTCTAAAGGTGCCTATATCAAAAAGATGGTGCTTGCACCAACCATGGGCCCCGGTGTGAGGGTTAATGTCAAAGACGCAACAGACTTTGCTACCAAAAAGTCTGTATAATATGGTATTATAAAAACCGGTTTGACCTGAGAAGTCGGTCGCAAACCCCCGTTTAAGGGGTACCGGCGGAGGTCGGATAGGCGAAAAGCAAATAGGTGTGTTTGTGATAGGCCTGCCGACTCCGTCGGCAGGCTTTTTTCATAGAGAGGAGGTGAAAGTGTGATTACAGGTAAGAGTCCCAGACCAGAGAAGGTTAAGAAGGTCCAGGAGATTAGAGAGAAGATAGCAAAGGCTACAGCTGTGATTCTCACAAAGTTCGAGGGTATTACCTCCGGTGATATGATGGACCTTCGTGCCGAGATTCGTAAAAACGGTCTTGAGATGAAGGTCTACAAAAACACTCTCATCCGTATCGCATTTGAAGAGGAGGGATACGAGGATATCCCAGCTGAGGCATTTAAGTATACAACTGCTATGATCTTTGCCTACGATGATCCTGTTGTAGCTGCTAAGCTCTACAAGGATATGAGAAAGCAGTATGATGTACTTGAGCCCAAACTACTCATTCTTGAGGGTAGGGTCTTTGGTCCTGAGAAGGTCGAGCAGCTTGCCGAGATGCCTTCCAGAGAGCAGGCACTTGCAATGGTGGCTGCTGCATTTGCCGCGCCGCTTAAGAACATGGCAAGCGTACTTCAGGCACCAGTAAGAGATCTTGCCAATGTTCTTCAGGCTTTGAAGAACAAGAAAGAAGAAGAGGGAGCCTAAGGCTCTGAACACCTAAAAAACAAAATAAAAAGAAAGAATAAAAGGAGGTAGATAGATATGTCCTGCACAAAGGAACAGATCATTGAAGCCCTTAAGGGTATGACCGTTATGGATCTTGTCGATCTCGTAAAAGCAATAGAGGAGGAGTTTGGTGTTTCCGCATCCGCTCCTGTAATGATGGCTGCTATGCCAGCCGCCGGTGCTGCTGCTGAGCCAGCAGAGGAGAAGACCGAGTGGGATGTCGTCCTTAAAGAGGCCGGTCCTAAGAAGCTCAATGTTATTAAGGTTCTTCGTCAGCTTACTGGTCTTGGTCTTAAAGAGGCCAAGGAGCTTGTCGACAACGCTCCTTCTACAATCAAAGAGGGTATTTCCAAGGAAGAGGCCGAAGATATCAAGAAGAAGCTCGAAGAGGCTGGCGCCGTTATCGAGCTCAAGTAATTTACAACATCTTTTTGCATTGTATTTGGGAGGGGTATTTGCCCCTCCCTTTGTTGTATAATATTATGAGTGGGATGCTGAGTCCCACTTTATTTGTTATATAAGAGGTGATTTGCGATGAACTGGGCAGATGTAATAGAAAAAATAGAACCGGAGATTAAACAGATAGTAGAGGATGCAGGCTATATGTTTGTTGATTTGGTGCATCGCAGGGAGGGTAGGTCTTCTATCCTTTCTGTGGTTATACATAAGGACCCTTCTGTTAGCTTGAAGGATTGTGAGAAAGTTAGCAGAAGGGTTGAACTGTTTCTTGATTCTGTGGATATTATTCCGCAGAGGTATATTCTGGAGGTAACATCTCCAGGACTTGATAGAAAGATTAGAAGAGACTTTGAGTACGACATTTTTAAAGGAAGAATTGCCCGTATCACATTTATCGATGATGAGGGTAAAGTGCGTACGACAGAGGCTACCCTTGTGGGCATACAAGATGAAGAGCTTGTTGTAGAGAAAGACGGTAGCCTTTATCGTATTCCGTTGTCTTCCATTAAAAAGGCAGTACTTATTCCACAGATATGAAAGGGTGTGGTGGGTATGATAACAGGAAAAGAGCTTATTAGGGCAATGGAGGATGTTAGTAGGCTAAAAAATTTGTCTATCAATGAGGTTGTTGAGGCATTGGAAGATGCCTTGGTTATTGCCTATTTTAGGCACATGAGGATAGACAAGAAGGATAGGGAAAGGCTTAAAGATTTGGTGAAGGCCCATGTCGACATGACAACAGGTGAGATTGATATTATTCATAAGAAACAGGTTGTGGAAAATGTAGAAGACCCACTTACCCAGATTTCTGTTGATGAGGCAAGAAAACTTGGTTTTGACGCAGAGGTTGGTCAGCATATAGAACTGAAGTTTGATCCCAAGAACTTTACACGCGATGAGGTTAACATCGTTCAGCAGGTATTCAACCAGCGTATTGCCAACGCACAGAAAGAGCATAAATATGAATATCTGAAGTCTCTTGAGGGCACTTTGGTAAGAGGGCGCATTATCGGTG
Source organism: Zhurongbacter thermophilus (assembly GCF_026184435.1). NCBI lineage: Bacteria > Pseudomonadati > Zhurongbacterota > Zhurongbacter > Zhurongbacter thermophilus. The sequence goes on along the minus strand of NZ_CP046447.1, from coordinate 1,176,179 downwards.
TAGAGAAGGGGATGTATAGAGGTCAGCCTACGCTAAAGGTAAGGGTTGATATTGAAGGTGTCGATACTATGCTTCCACCTGAAGAACAGGTAAGGGCATACAAGAAAGATGGCAAGATTATTGGTGATACATACAAGCGCGGTGAGTGGTATGACTTTTACCTGAGGGAAGTTAAGCGTATAGGAAAGGGTAAGGGTAATTTTGACCTTATCATATCCCGTAGCGATCCAAAACTTGTTGAGCTACTGCTTGAGCGAGAAGTGCCTGATATAGGTAAGGGGTTTGTTGAGGTTAAAGACATTGCCAGAGAGCCTGGTAAACGCACAAAGGTATCTGTTCTCTCCCTTGATAGCCGTATAGACCCGGTAGCTGTGTGTATAGGTCCAAGGGGTAGACGTATTAAAGATGTGCAGCGAGAGCTAAGAGGAGAGAAGATAGATGTTATACGCTGGTCTGCAGAGCCGGAAGAGTATATTAAGAATGCTCTTGCCCCAGCAGAGATAGACAATGTGGAGATTGTAGACCCGGAGCACAAGCTGGCTAAAGTGTATGTGCATCATAGTAATGTGAAGCAGGCAATAGGAGAAGAGGGACTCAATGTCAAGCTGGCAGAAAAGCTGACAGGTTGGCATATAGACATAGTAGAATTGGGAGCCCCTGAGGAAACAGAAGGGGGTGGTGTGAATGAGTAAGATTCGTGTTTATAAGCTTGCAAAAGAGCTAGGAGTTAGTAGCAAAGAACTGATGCATAAGCTTGATGAGTTAGGAGTTGAGGTTAAGAGTCATATGTCTACACTTGATGATGAAACGGCAGAGGCTATAAGGGAAATTTATAGTGAAGAGGAAGAAGTTGTAGAAGTTGTTTCCGATGAAGAAAAAATCGAAGAAAATACAAAGGAGATAACCTCTGTTGAGGAACAAAAGGAAGAGGAGAAAGCAGAGTCTGAAGCTACAGAAGAGATAGAGGAAGAAGAGAGTATGGAGGAAGATATCAAGATATTGGAGATAGAAAAAGGGGCAACACTCAGTGATGTGGCAGATATGTTAGGTGTTTCTGCCACAGATCTTGTCAAGGTGCTGTTTATGAAGGGCATGATGGTGAAGCCCACATCTGAGGTAAACGATGAGGTCCTTGAGGTGCTTTCTGAGGAATATTCTTTCCTTTATGAGTGGAAAGAGGAGGCAGAGGAGGAAGAAGAGGAAGAGATACAAGTTGTTGATAGGGCTAAGCTGAAGCCCAGACCACCGGTTGTTACTGTTATGGGCCATGTTGACCATGGTAAGACAACACTTCTTGATGCCATTCGTGGTACATCGGTTGCAGCCCGTGAAGCCGGTGGTATTACACAGAGTATTGGTGCTTCTGTTGTTGAGATAAATGGAAGGAAGATTACATTTATCGATACACCGGGTCACGAAGCATTTACGGCTATGCGTGCCCGTGGTGCACAGGTTACAGATATCGTTGTTCTTGTTGTTGCTGCAACAGAAGGTGTTAAGCCTCAGACGATAGAGGCCGTTAACCACGCCAAGGCTGCTGGTGTGCCTATTATTGTTGCCGTCAACAAGATAGATGTGCCCGGTGCCAATCCCGATGTTGTCAAGCAGCAGTTGTCTCAGTATGATCTACTTCCTGAAGAGTGGGGAGGTACAACTCCATATGTTAATGTCTCCGCTCTGAAGAAGATAGGTATTGAAGACCTTTTGGAGACCATTCTCCTTGTTGCAGATATCGAGCTTGAAGACAAACTCCTTGCCAACTATGATGCACCGGCAAGAGGTTTTATCATTGAGTCTAAGCTTGATAAGGGAAGAGGTCCTGTTGCCACTGTTATTGTTAAAGATGGCACACTCCACAAAGGTGATGCTGTTGTTATCGAGACAGTTTATGGTAAAGTGAGGGCTATCTTTGATGATAAACGCAGACAGATTAAAGAAGTTACACCGGGGCTTCCCGGTGAGATTATGGGACTGTCCGATGTTCCACCTGCCGGTGCCAAACTGAAGGTTGTTGAGAGTGAGAGATTGGCAAGAGAGCTTGCAGAAAAGGAACTTGAAAAGAGGAAAGAGAAGGAGCAGAAAGAGAGACAAAAAGTGCTTTCTCTTGAAGACTTTTATGTCAATCAAGGTGACAAGCAGGTTCTTAATATTATTCTCAGAGCTGATACCGATGGTTCCCTTGAGGCTATTAAGGGTGCCCTGTTTAAGATGAAAAAGCCAGAAAATATAGATATCAATATTATCCATACTGGTATTGGTGCGATTACTGAAAACGATGTTATGCTTGCCGAGGCTTCAAAGGCCATTATTCTTGGGTTCAATGTTAGGCCACCGAGCAAGGTTCAGAAGCTGGCCCAGAGCAAAGGTATTATTATTAAGACCTATCGTATTATCTATCAGCTACTGGAAGAGATGGAAGCAATGCTTAAAGGCATGCTACAGCCCAAAGAAGTGGAGAAGGTTATTGGCCATGCTGAGGTGCGTAAGACATTTAAGGTACCTAAGGTTGGTACTGTTGCCGGCCTGTATGTTACCGATGGTAAGATGACCCGTAATGCCCGTATTAGGGTTATCAGAGATGGTGTTATTGTTGCCGATACCAAAGTACTCTCTCTTAAGAGATTCAAAGAAGATGTCAGAGAGGTTGCCGCAGGCTATGAATGCGGTATGGGCCTTGAAAAGTTCAACGATATTAAAGAAGGAGATATCTTTGAGGCCTATGTTATAGAGATGGTGAAGGAGGAATAATATGGTTCTTATATGGTATGGTCTGCTGTCTGTTGAGGCCATGTCTCTAAAAGAAAAGCGTATGGTTATACGCTCATTTAAAGATAGGGCTATGAAGAAGTATCCGGTGGTTGTCGCGGAGACAACCCACCAAGATGCCCTTGACAGGGCAGGTATTACCGTTGCCATTGTCGGAACAGACAAGGCTCTACTGGAGAGTATATTGTCAAAGCTTGAAGTAGAGTGGTATAACGCCGGTGGTGGCGACATCATAGAAGATGAAGTATTCATATGGAGAGAAAGAGGGTGAGGATATGAAGCCCAGAAGACTGGATAGAATGCAGGAGATTATAAAAAATGAAGTGGCTTCAGCTCTTGTTACAGGTAGTGACGAGAGCCTTAAGATGGTAAACATCTTTGATGTCGAAGTGACCAATGATATGAAATATGCCCGTATCTATTACAGTATTATTGGTGATGCCGATCAGGCTAAAATACAGGAAAAACTGGAGAGATTGGGTAGAAAGCTGCAGGGAGAAATTTCCCGCAAACATAGATTTCGTATTACCCCCCGCTTTATGTTTATATACAACGATTCTCTTGATAGGGGCTTTAAAGTTATTGAGCTTCTGAAGAAGATTTCTTCTTCTGAGGAGGAGGCAGAGGATGGACACGCAGACACTGAAGAATGAACTTAAGAAAATAGAAGAAAAAATACAGGGGGCAAACTCTATAGCTATATTTGGCCACCTTGCCCCCGATGGTGATTGTGTAGGTTCTATACTAGGAGCATATATGAAGCTGAAAAAACTGGGAAAAGATGTGGAAGTTTACCTAAATGACCCAGTGCCAGATGTATATAAGTATCTTCCCCACAGTGATGATATCAAGCATGAGCCTGTAAAAAAACGCTATGATATTCTTCTCACAATTGACCTAACAGGTGAAAATCGCATGGGAGATATATGGTTTCAGGTTAAGGAAGCTTCTCCAAATGCACCAGTACTTGTTATAGACCACCATGTTTCCAATGAGCGCTTTGGCGATATCAATATTGTTGACACAGATGCTGCGGCTGCTGCAGAGATTATCTATTTCTTCTTTGAAGACATTATTGACAAGGACATTGCCCAAGCTCTGCTTAATGGCATTATGACAGATAGCGGTTTTATGGCATACGAGAGCGTAAAGCCTCGTACTGTAGAGGTTGTCAGAAAGCTGAGAAGTTATGGTGCTTCTATATCTACCGTGCGAGAAAATCTTGACAGGTGGAGTAGATTTGGCAAGATTCACCTGTGGGGTATAGGATTTTCCCGTGCAGAGTCTATAGCAGAGGGTAGAGGAGTTGTCTCCTATATCAAGAGAGACGATATGAAGAAGACAGGTACCTTTGAGGAAGATATTGCCGGCCTTGTGTCTGCCCTGAGAAGCCCCGATGGGGTTTATGGAGTGGCATTGTTGTCTGAGGCATATGATGACGATAAAAATGAGGTGCGTATCAGTTTCAGAAGTAGTGCACCTGTAGAAGTTCATATTCTTGCCAAAGAGTTTGGCGGTGGTGGACATCCCCGTGCAGCCGGTGCCCGTGTAGAGGGAGAGCCTATAGAGATTGTGCTTGAGAGGGTAAAGAAACGCCTAACACAGGAGTTGATGAAGCATGACATTTAGGGAGTATCTGAAGGATATCAAAGGTGATGTATGTATAAGGGTATCTCCCCGATTTGAGGGAGATATTGTTATCTATAGTGCCGTTTATGCACTCTATAAGCTTTTAGAAGAAAGTGGTAATACTGTATGTGTAAGTTGGCCCGGACATTTACCACCGGCGGCAAACAGGGTTTTCCCTATGCCACTAGCTGGCGATGGAAAAGGTGCTACTGTTAGCATAGAAAAGAACAAAGTTGTACTCAATGGAAAAGAGTTTTCTTATAAATATACCCCTGCAGAGCTACTTATAGATGGACTTGATGAGCCTGATGATGTGCTTGCAGCACTGTTTGTCTCACTATATGCAGGTACCAGAGGCTTTGCAATGGATGATGTTTCTGATGAAGTGCTTCAGTGGTTTCAGAGGCTGCTGGAGAAAGGATTTCCACACTACAAGTATGTGGACCTCATATATGTTATTTCCTCTCCTGATGTGTTTCATGTCTGGGGTGAAGTTATGCAAAATGCCCAGCTGAAGGATGATATTGTTGTATCTGTTTACGAAAAAGACGATACCCTTATACCGCCCGAATGGTTTAAAGTTGCTTCCTATCTGGCACGTTACACAGGGAAGGGCAGAGTATATGTGAAGAGAGAGCAGGGTTATGAGTACTTTGATGCCGATGGTTCTCGCGGGATGGTGGATAGCATATGACAGATGGCATACTTCCTGTGATAAAACCTGTTGGCATGCGTTCTATGGAGGTTGTGGATAGAATCAAACACAGGCTGAAAAAAGTCTATGGTAAGAAAATAAAGATGGGCCATACTGGTACCCTTGACAGGATGGCGGCTGGAATGTTTCCGCTGTGTGTAGGTAAAGCATGTAAGTTTACCTCCTTTTTTACATCGTGGGATAAAGAATATGTTTCTCATATTGTGCTTGGTAAATCCACAAAGACCCATGATATAGAAGGTGAAGTTACATATGTCCACGAAGGACCTATCCCTGACAGAAACACTGTTGTTGATGCCCTTAGCGAGCATTTTATGGGAGAAATCATGCAGGTGCCGCCACTGGTATCTGCCGTTAGGGTAAAGGGTAGAAGGGCCCATGAGTATTTTTACGATGATGGCAAAGGTGAGGGGGAGGTAGAAATACCGCCCCGCAAAGTGTTTATATACGAGATGCAGATTATTGATTACAAGATTAAGGATGGATTAGGTCATCTGTTTGTGCGTATCCGTTGCTCTAAGGGTACATATATTAGGGCTATTGCCAGGGATTTGGGGAAAATACTTGGTACTGGTGGTTATATGCACGGACTTGTGCGTACGATTACAGGTCCGTTTAAGCTTGATAGTGCTGTGACGATGAATATGCTGTGGCAGACAGACCATCCTCTTGATTATATTGTGCCTATTGAATACGGACTCAGAACATATCCTGAGATTGTGCTTTCTGATACCGATATCAATATGCTCCGCTCTGGTAGGGGGCTTCCCCTTGGTGATGAGGGAAGCGTGGATGCCATATTTAGAGTGAAAAATACTGCCGGTATGTTTGTTGGGCTTGCAGAAATGAAGGAAGGGGTGTTAAAGGTAAAACTATGGTTATAAGATACTCTCTGCCGACATATAAGGTTAAAGGTGTTGTAATAGGTAGCTTTGATGGACTGCACAGGGGCCATGTGGCGCTGTTAGGTTTGGCGAGAAAATTTGGGGTAGATAGTGTACTAACTTTTTATCCCGTTCCCAAGGCTGTTAAAGAGGGAGTAGGTCATATTACTGTGCTTTGGGAAAAAGTAGCAGGTTTCTCTGGCATGGGCTTTGACAATATATTTGTACTGAACTTCAAAGATGAGCGTATTAGAAATATGGAGGCAGAAGAGTTTCTTAGGAAGCTTGAACCTTATGTAGATATTATTGTGGTAGGCTTTAATTTCCGTTTTGGAAGAGATAGGCAGGGAGATATTGAAATGTTGAAGGAATGGGGTAAACTCCATGACAAGAAAATCATTGTTATGGAGCCTGAGATGGAGGGAGATATTATTATATCCAGTAGTAATATTCGCCAGAGTATAGAAGAGGGCAAATTGGAAGAGGCACGCATAATGCTTGGTTATCCTTACTTTGCCTCTGGTCCTGTAATTAGGGAGAGGGGTATAGGCACGAAGATGGGTTTTCCCACAATAAACATACAGGTGCCATCTGATAAGATTATGCCTCCTTATGGGGTATATAGTGGATTACTTGCCACAGATGATGGAAAAGTTGTCTGGGCTGTTGCCAACTGGGGAGAGGCGCCCACATTTGGTAGAAAAGAGCCTAGACTGGAAGTCCATGTCCTTGATGAGGTGATGGGGGAACTGCATCCTGAGAAGGCACTATTTGTGTTTCAGCATTTTATTAGAGAAGAAAGAAAATTTGACAGTGTTGATGAGTTAAAGCACCAGATAGATATGGACTTAAAGAAGGCTATCTCGTTATATGATCCCGAGTTTATACATGGTTTTTATCGTGCATTTTTACCGTACACCATATGGAGGAGTATGTCTGTTATTCCATTTGGATATGGTAGATAGGCCTCTAATTGGGAGGGGAGGGGACTGCCATGGAGTTATGGAAGACAAGAAAGTTTGCCAAGGCTATAAATAAGGTTAATGGCACAAGGTTTCAAATTTGCCATGAGAAGATGGGAAGACCATCAAGGCTTGCCATATTGCTTCTTACAGATGATCCCTCATCTCATGGGTATGCCCATATGCAAAAAAAGTCTTTTACGAAACATGGAGTTGATGTATCTCTTGTTCATTATCCAGCAGATATTCCTGCTGACACTGTCTATGAAGATGTTATCAAGTGGATAGAGTGGGCCGATGGTGTGTTTCTACACAGACCTCTTCATAAACATCTTGACTATAAAAAGGTGCTTGGTATGATTCCATATACGAAAGATATCGAGGGCCTTAAAGAGGCCTCTATAGGAGGTCTTGTCTTGAAAAGATACAATGTTATCCCTGCAACAGCTTGGTCTGCGGCATTAATTCCTATGTTCTATGGGGTCACCCTTGCCGGTAAAAAGGCCGTTGTTATAGGTCGATCTCCTACTGTGGGTATGCCCCTGTCAATTCTTCTTACACATATGAATGCCACTGTGTCTACAGTGCACTCAAAGACACCAGATATTACAGAATACACAAAGATGGCAGATATAGTCTTTGTGTCTGTTGGGCGTCCACGGTTTCTCAAAGGTGACATGATAAAAGAGGGGGCCTATGTTGTAGATATAGGTATTCATTACATAGGTGATGAGATTGTAGGAGATGTTGATGCTTATTCTATTGAAGATAAGGCTGCTGCGTACACTCCGGTACCCGGTGGAGTAGGAACATTGACAACGGCACTAATTGTGTCATCGTTCTTGAGATTACTGGAAAAACATGTATGCTGAACTGCCATGTATATAAGAACAGTTAAAGACTGGCATCGATTTTGGCAAAAGAAGAGAAGTGAGGTAAAGGTTGTATGTATGGATTCAGCACTTATCGATGAGCCTTTATTTGGCACGGTTTTTGATAGACATGGCTTTTTTGAAAAGGTTCTAAAGAACTATGATGGTATCCTAATAGTTAGAGAGGGGCAAGGATATTATCTTGTATCGCGTAAATATATAGCGTATTTTCCGAATAACATCTTTGATGACTTTGATGAGACTTGTAAAAAAGACGAAGTTGATATACAATTACTGTTTGATACCCTTGTAAATCGCTTTATGAAGGAGGTGTAGAGAGTGAAGAGATATTTCCGTTTTACATCTGAGTCTGTTACAGAGGGGCATCCTGATAAGGTAGCCGACCAGATTTCTGATGCTATTCTTGATGCCTACCTTGCAGGTGATCCTTACAGCCGTGTTGCTGCAGAAACTGCAGTTAATACGGGTACTGTCTATGTATTTGGTGAGATTACATCTCAGGCAAATCCTGACCTTGATGAGGTTATACGCAATGTCATAAGAAATATAGGCTATACCAAGGCTGAGTATGGGTTTGCCGCAGATTCTGTAGGTATCATATTTGGACTGAAACGCCAGTCTCCCGACATAGCCATGGGTGTTAATAAATCCCTTGAGGCTAAAGTGGGAGAAGCTGATACAGAAGAGGAAACCATTGGTGCGGGAGACCAGGGCATGATGATAGGTTATGCTGTTGCAGAGACCGATGTGTATATGCCACTGCCCATTTATCTCGCACACAAGCTTGTGAAGAGACTTGCCGATGTACGTAAGCGTGGTGATCTTCCATTTCTCAGACCTGATGGTAAGAGCCAGGTAACTGTAGAGTATGAGCTTGATACAGAGACAGGTATTAGAAGACCTATTAAGATTACCGATGTTGTTGTATCTGCTCAGCACGATGATATGGACATGGAGGAGCTGCGCGAGAAGATTCTTGAGCATGTTATTCTTCCTGTACTTCCTGAGGAGCTTATGCCCTCTAAGTATGTTATCAATGTGCCAGAGGATGACCCAGCCATGGATAGCGATACATTGAGAATCTTTATCAATCCAACAGGTAGATTTGTGATAGGTGGTCCTAAGGGTGATGCAGGTCTTACAGGTCGTAAGATTATGGTAGATACATATGGTTCTATGGCCAGTCATGGTGGTGGTGCATTCAGCGGTAAAGACCCAACCAAGGTTGACCGTTCTGCAGCATATATGGCAAGGTATATTGCCAAGAATATTGTTGCATCTGGCCTTGCCTATGAGGCAACAGTTCAGATTGCATATGCCATTGGTGTTGCCGAGCCCGTATCTCTTATGATAGATACCCGTGGTACCGGTAAAGTGCCTGAGATAGAAATTGCCAAGTGGTTTGAGGAGAATATTGACATGACTCCAGGAGGTATTATCAAGAGATTTGACCTCAGGAGACCTATTTATCTCCAGACAGCTGCATATGGCCACTTTGGTAGAGAAGGTTTCCCATGGGAGGCAACAGATCTTGTAGATGAGCTTAGAAAACACTTTGGAGTATAAATACTATAAGGTTGCAGTTGATACACCACTGATAGGAGAGCGGTCGGTATTTACCTACCGCTCTCTTTTTTTACTACATACTGGTGATCTCGTTGTTGTTCCTGTTGGAAAAGGGGATGCCCCCAAGTATGGTGTTGTGGTAGGGGATGCCGATGAAGTGCCTGATACTCTAGAGATAAAAGAAATCTTGCAGGTTGCCTATCAAGGACTTTTTCCACATTGGTATGTAGAATTTGTTTTAGATGTTTCCGATAGGTTACTGATTCCCCCATTTAATATTTTTCTCATCTCTTATGATAAAACACTCATGGATATATCTCGAATTAGGCTGCTGATGTACACAGGAAAAGATTGTCCCATTTCGAAGAGTCCAGATTTCAATATACTCGTGTCTGATTTGCAGGAGCACGGTTATCTTTTGTGGAGAGATGTCAAGAAGAGATTTGGCTCTAAGGCTGGTAGATTGTGGAAACGTTTAAAGGATGCTGGTTGTGGAGAGGAAATCATAGGTAATCGCATGTATAACCCTAAAGTTTCTGCTAGTGTGTGGCTTGTTTGTCAAGATAAAGAGTATCCATTAGAGATGGCACTTGTGTCGTTTGGAAAAAAGGCTGTTTCACACATGATTGGTAGTGGAAAATGTAAGATTGTTTATTATGTGCCTTCTATAAGAGCAGGGGAAAATAATGGTCATCAAAAAGGGTTGTTTACCATCAAAGGCACAGTAGACGATGTGATATCTCTTGTCATGCAAATGAAAGGTAAGGTTGCTGTTGTAGTTAGAAATCGCTCGGTAGCCGTTGGGCTGGCCAAGAAAATGGCAAAAGCTGGTGTTAGCCGGGTAATTTCTCCTACACTGAATAAGGAAAAGCTACTGTCTTATGTTGTTTCCGATATGGTAGGAGTTTTCGTTGTGCCAACAGGATATATTTTTAAACCATGGTATGGTCTTGATAGCATAATTTTTTATGATATTGATGATATATCTATACCCTTTAGAGATGGTGGTTTTGTAAGAGTACCTGATCTTGTTCCAATTGTTAGTAAATATGTTGATGGTGTTTATTATATTTCCCCGTTTCCTGTGCCGTCTATTGCCCATATATCAGATAATGTCGATGATAGTTACGTTCCAGATAACATTACTATTGTTGATAAGCCTAAAGAGGAAGTATTACACCGTGAAACTGTAGAAAGGATGAAAGACATTATAGAGCAAGGGGGAAGAGTTCTTGTCTATGCCTCGAGGCTAGGGTATAGAACTGCCGTGCTATGCCGTAGTTGTGGTTATGTGCAGAGGTGCCCGGTGTGTGGTTTTACAATGGTTTATCACCTTAAAGAAGATACTATGATATGCCACAGATGCGGGCATAGGGAACCTTCTATGAGTGTTTGTCCCAAGTGCGGTTCATCGGATATTGTTATGGTTGGTACCGGTATAGAACTCGTTGAAAGCGAGCTAAGACAGATCTTTGGCGATATGCTGTGTGTACAGAGCTCTAACCAGAGGCGAAAATGTCCTGAGAGTAGTTCTATTGTGCTTGCCACATTTCGGTTTTATAGATACTTTGTTGGAGATAGATTTGATATAGTCTATATTCCCGATATGGATTTTATGTGGGCTATTCCTGAATATACAGTATGGGAAGAAACTATGCGTAGGGTGCATAGGCTGGCTATGGTAGGAAAAGAGGTTGTTATTGCCACAAACATAGCAGATATATGGAAAGAAAGATTAGAAGAAGGATATCGTTCGTTTGTAGATAGGGAAATAGGAGAACGAAAGCTTTTATCTTTTCCCCCGTATGTATCTATCCTTCATATGGAGTATGGTAGTGAAAACTATAAAGATATCAAAGCTAAAGTAGAACATTTTTATGAGATTTTAGTCTCTTCTAAACTTGGTGATGTGTGGACTCCGGAATTTATTGGTAGGTATCAAAAGGATGGGTTGTATCGCTGGATGATACGCATGTCTGTTGAAGAGATTTCCCCCGACCTTGTTGACTTCATTGAAAGAACGCATCCTCTGAAGTATTATCTCTCCACTCTGTAAGAAGTTAAGGTGTATGTATCAATTTTCCTGTGGTGTGGTATAATCATAAACGGTTGAAAGTTTAGAGATATAAACAAAGGAGGTGCCACAGGTGAAGACACTGCACAGGCTTCGTGTCGCCCTTGCTGGAAATCCCAATGTTGGCAAATCGGCCTTGTTTAATGTCCTTACAGGTATATATCAACACACGGCAAATTGGCCCGGTAAAACAGTTGAAAGAAAAGAGGGTTTTTTTGATATAGATGATATCCATGTTGAGGTAGTTGATCTTCCCGGTATTTATTCCCTAACTGTGACATCTCCCGAGGAAGAAGTTACCAGGGAGTTTTTGGCCAATGAAGATATTGATGTGGTTATCAATGTCGTTGATGCCTCTAATCTATTTAGAAATCTTATGTTGACTATTCAACTGCTTGAGTTGTTTCCCCGTGTGATACTCTTTGTCAATATGCTTGATGTAGCAGAGGCTAAAGGTGTGAAGATAGACCTTGAAAAGTTGTCTAAGAAGTTGGGTATACCTGTTGTTGGTGGTGTTGTTGTGACAGGCCAAGGTATAGATGAACTGAAAAAGGTGCTAAAGGATGTTGTTCGTGGTAAAGTTCATTTCCACCCTGTTTATCCAGTGTATGGCCAGGAGGTTGAAATTCTTGAAGAATATCTTGCGAAATATGGGTGTAAATATCCTCCTAAATTTGCAGCGGTTAAGGCTTTAGAAGGTGATGAGGAGATTATAAAGCTCTTGAAAGAAAAAGGAATTACCATTCCTGAGCCCCAACCTCAAGCTATTTCTCAAATTCGTGCTGAATGGTTGAAAAATCTTCTAAAAGATGTTTTTATTGTGGAATCGTATGAGCCCAAACAAACAATTACCGATAAAATCGATATGATTGTCACCCATCCAATATGGGGATACGTTGTGTTCATGTTTGCCATGTTTCTTATGTTCTATATTACATTTACATTTGGTGGATATCTCTCTGGTCTTATAGAGATGTTTTTTAGTTGGCTAGGTGACACGGTGTCTACTTTTATTTCTTCTGAACTGTGGAAATCGTTTATTGTTGATGCCGTTATTGGTGGTGTCGGTTCTGTTTTAACATTTACTCCGATTATCTTTACTTTCTTTCTTATGTATTCTATTCTTGAAGACAGTGGATATATCGCCCGTGCTGCAGCTATGATGGATAGGCTCATGCACCTTCTTGGACTTCCGGCAAAGCTGTTTTTCCCTCTGATACTCGGTATGGGATGTACAGTACCGGCTGTAATGGGTACAACGGCGATGGAAGAGGAGGAGAGAAAGCTTGGTGTATACCTTGTTGGGTTTATGCCATGTAGTGCAAGACTTGCTGTATACAGTGCTATAGTGTCGGCTTTCTTCACAGGTTATACGGGGGCGCTTGTTATTGTATCAATGTATCTTATAGGCTTCTTTGCTGTTGTTGTTGGGGCTAAAGTGCTTAAGATGTTTGGACTTGCAAGGGATACTATGCCTCTGGTTATTGAACTGCCATCGTATCATATACCCCATGTTAAGACAGTTCTTTATGCTACTTGGATACGCACTAAGGAGTTTATTTACAAGGCTGGTACACTTATCTTTGTGGCCACAATTATCATATGGATGCTTGTCAACATGCCTTTTGGTGTAAAGCCAGAAAATAGCTATCTGGCCATATTGGGTAAGGCCATTGCACCACTGTTTTATCCTCTTGGGCTTGCCGATTGGCGTATTGTTTCTACATTGATTCCATCGTTTGCCGCTAAAGAGGCTGCGATTGCTACAATTGGTGTTCTATATGGTGGTGTTCAGATGTTGAAAAATGCTGTTACCGTTCCACAGATACTTGTGTTTCTTGTATTTTTTACACTTTACACACCATGTATGGCAACGCTTGGTGCTATCTATAGCGTGACGAAACGTTGGAAGGTTGTTTTTCTATCTGTTCTCTTTAGTTTTTCTGTGGCATATGTGTTTGCATTTATTGCCAGATTGGTAATTATGGGAGTTTAGTATAGAGTTAAACGATAGAAACTTTTTATGGTATTATGTATGTTAGGAGGTGCCACTAAATGTTAACACCTATGGGAGTGGGAAAGGAAGGACTTATGAACTTAGAAATGGCCCCGGAAGGGTTTGAAGGCACTGTTGCCTATATAGATGGAGGCGATCGAGTAGCTCAGCGTATGATGGCACTAGGTATAGTGCCTGGTACCCGTATTAGGGTAATAAGAAATTCTGCGTTTGGTCCACTAATAGTGGATATTGAAGGAACAAGAATAGCATTAGGGAGAGGGGTGTCAAGTAAGGTATGGCTAAAAAAGTAGAGAATACAGAGGAAATTTTAGAGAGTGGTAAAAAGTGTACAAACATCAATGACATTGCCGACATCTTACCTGTTGATTATCTTATTGCCGGTGAAAAAAAGCATTCTGCAGAGGATTATCTTGTGGCTATCCTGTACATTGCCCGTAAGAGAGGTAGGTATCAGGGATGCTGCCGTGCCAAAGAGCTTGCAGAGGTTCTTGGTGTTAGTCGCTCTTCCGTTTCACAGGTGCTTAGAAGACTATCCAAAGCTGGCTATGTTGACTTTAAGCCCTATGCCAGAAGCATTACTTTAACAGAGAAGGGTGCACAGCTTGCCCAGAGCCTACATGCACGTCGTATAGTCGTTATGCTAATGGCTGATATTCTTGGCTTTACCGAAGAGCGTTCTAAGGAGATTGCATGTTTCCTTGAGCATTTTATGAATGATGAAGAAAGACGATATGTGGCAAAGTTTATCTGCTTCATGCAGAACAACCCTGATATCATGAAAAAATGGTTGGAGTTTAGAGATGTAGACCTTGCATCGTTTGCTTCTAAGATGGGAGAACATAAAGAGGAAGAATGAGGCTTAGTCCTCATTCTTCCTCAGTTCAGGAATATATTTAGCAGGATCATCGCCTCTGAATACTGCTCTTAACTTTTCTAAGTTGTCCTTCAATATCTTGACAGCCATCTTTTCGGAAACCTCTTTTATAAACTTGTCCTCGTCTGTTAGATGCATAAAGACAAACCTTGTATAGGCTTTCACCAGTTTGTAGAAAGCCATTATGTATGGTACGGGTATCTTATAATCGAAGTATTTCCTAATGCCTTTGTAGTTTTCAATTAGCTCTTTATAGGCTTTTTCGAGGTGTGTAGGCACGATGGTAGAAGCTCTGTGTACTGTAAGACTTATGGCGTTGGGATTTTCTGTGTAAACGGCTACACCACCAATAATAAACATTGCCTTGGCTGCCTTGTATATAAATGGTGAGTCAGGTAAGTTTTTCTGTATCTTCAACGACATATCTCTTAGGGCGTCAAGCATAGTGGCTGCGATGTCTATACGGCTGGATTTGATAAGCTCGACAGACAAATCAAGCACGAAAGATAATATAGCCTCTAGTGTTGGTACAAAGTCTGTTGCCTGTTTGGTTAGCTTGCCAACAATATACGATAGACCATCCTTAATTATGAAGTTATCAATTGTTGTTTTATGTACGACCTCCCCTTTGGGATATAGGTTTTTAATCATACGGAAGTAAAAGCTCAGTATGAGTATGGTAATTTTATTTTTCACATCAATGTTGTAATTGCCAGTCATGAAATCTCTTGAGAATGCATTTAGCTTAGTGGCTATAACACGGGGGGTCATAGGATTTTCAGGGTTTTCCGTATAGAAGTCTACTATGTGTCTAATCGAAGAGATGGCAAGAATGAGTAACGAGTTATTCTTGTTGATGATAAATGTTTTAAAAGCATTGATATATATATCGAGGACTGTCTCTGCAATGCGTACCTCACCTGTAACATCGGCGACTCTGAAGATTGTCTCCATAAAATAAAGAGTTTGTTTGACGAAATGTGCATATTCTTTGCTGTTATCGTTGTAAGAGAGATAGCTTCTAAAGTACTTCTTTGTAATCATTTCTGCCGTGGTAATATCGCTATCAAGTGTACTTTTCTTTACAATATCTGAGAGTTCCTCTACTCCCTGTACAGCTTTGTCGTATTCCCCTAGCTCAAGATACAAGTGTATTTCGCTATTAATTTTATCTGCTATAACCTGAATGTTTAGGATCTTAATTATATGGTAGACATATGCAAATAGCAAGATGATATTGCCAAACATAAGCCACAGATTCCAGTTCATCTGAGGAAGAGGTAAGGGTATGTTGTTGTTTGTCCTACCGAGTAGCAAGAATGAGTGAATGATGGTAAATGCAGATACAGAGTACACAACCATGTTCCATGGGTCTTTGAAGTAGTATGTGGTAACCTTTGGGGTATATTTTGATGCCATCATCTGCACGGCTACCATGGACATTGATATCATGACACCGACCAGTGCGGCAAGGGCTGTTGCCGTTGCAGAGTATGTATATCTGGCCGTGTCTTGGTCACCCCAGAATATAAAGTTGATAGGATTTTTAGGGTTAGATGGCCAGAAAGGATATATCTTTTCTGGCTGTGGCATGTAAAACTGATATACCCATATAAGATAGGTAATAAGTAGAATGACAAACATAACAATGGCTGCGGGTATGAGATGGTCGTATTTGGTTGGTCGCCACCATCTGCTTATAGTAGGAATTTCTCCTGTTGTATAGTATTTGATAATGTATCTCAGCCCATCCTTTACAGCTTTGCTTTGACTGAGGAATCTTACCCCTAACTTGTAGGAACCATCTTCTAACGGAGTTACACTGCGAATTTCGGCTTTCACATATATACTGCGTTTACTGTTTCCGGGTAAAGGAAATTTGAGATATACGATATCGCCTTTTTGTAATATGTTATCTTTGATAGCATCTTTGTCTACTTTGATACCAGCTCCATGTTCTGATAGGTCGGTTGTTTTACCCTTGGTGATAATCTTTGTTGAATGTGGAACAAGACCGAGAGATTTACTAATTTTATAGATATAAACCTCTGTTTCTATGGGAATACGCACAGAACTTCTGACAATAGCCTCTAGTTGTTTTGTGAGTTTCAGGGCCAATATGGTTTGTGAAGTATCGGGTAAATATACATGTGCTTCATATGTAAAGATTCCTTCCTCTGTCTCAAAACGAACCTTTATATTTTCGCCCCAGTGATGAGATGCAAGGTCAAATGGTACAGCCAAATATACGATACGGTCCTTGTGGTTGACATTGATAACAAGCAGTCTGTGGGGTTTTTCCTCACCATCTTCAAATACTTCTACATATTTGCCAAGCTCGGGAAGGTGAACAAATATGTCTTCGTGTCTTTCACCCATACACTTTCACCTCAGCTTACGGCTATATCGTCTTCAGGTAGAGTGTAAAGTTCTCTAGTTGGTGTGAAGATATAGCCTGCCAGTATAGATATGGTTCCAACTCTACCCATAAACATTGTTATTATTATTATAACCTTGCCGAGGCTGTTAAGCTGTGTTGTTAGGCCCCTTGACAGACCTACCGTTCCGATAGCTGAGAATGCTTCAAAGAAGATATCTTCAAACGGAGAGTTAGGCATGGCTATACTAAGGAACAATATGCTAATGCTAACTGTTATGAGCTGAAGTATGAATATGGCTAGTGCCAGTCTTACAGTGTCCTCTGCTATACGTCTGCTTCTGAGTATAACGGCTTTTTTATTTTGCATAATGCTTTGTAGATACTGGAGTACTACTACAAATGTTGTTGTCTTAATACCACCAGCTGTACCTCCAGGTGAACCACCAACAAACATGAGGAAGGTTATAAGCAGTATGCTGGGAAGCATCATCTTACTCATATCCAGTGTGGCAAAACCAGCTGTTCTAGGGGTGACTGCCTGAAATAGTGATGCCCAGAGTTTGCCACTAAGAGGAAGGTTGCCGATGGTATGGGGATTAACCCATTCAAAGATGAGAAGCATGATAGCCGGCACAATAATGAGCACTACCGTTGCTGAAATGACAATGCGGGTATGAATGGATAGGTCATTTATCTTCATACGTCTACCTTCACCCTTAAGGCCGGCTATAAATGACTTTGAATATTCAAGGAGTTCTTCCCATACGATGAAACCCAATCCACCTGCAATAATGAGACCCATGATAGTAATATTTACCAATGGGTCTGATACATAGTCTATAAGGGATTTAAAGCCTCCCATAATATCAAATCCGGCGTTGTTGAATGCAGATACAGAGTGAAATATAGAAGCCCATAGTCCTTCAACAGGGCCAAATTGCGGTATAAACCTAAAAGATAGTAAAAAAGCTCCTATGACTTCGAAGAATAGAGAAACTTTTAGAGAAAACAAGAGAAGATTGGTAACGCCACCAAAGTCTGGTTTGTTAAGCTGAACGGCTACAGATATCTTTTGTCTCAGCCCCACTTGATCACCACGGGCAAGGTATATCAGGGTCATCATAGTAACATAGCCCAAACCACCTATTTGTATAAGTAGAAGTATGATGAGCTGCCCAAAAAATGAGAAGTATGTGCCCGTATCTTTCACTACAAGACCTGTAACACACACGGCGGATGTAGATGTGAAGAGGGCATCAAGAAAGTTTGTCAATTTACCCTGGGCCTGTGATATGGGAAGCATAAGAAGAACAGTTCCCGTTAGTATGACGGCTAAAAAACCCATTACAATGTTGCGTCTTGCCTCTGTTACTGGATCGAGTTTACCCTTTGCCATATTACCACCTACTTAGATACTCTATTTGCTCCTTTGTCAGTGAATCTATTTGAATGTTCATGCTCTGCAGTTTATGCTTGGCTATTTCTATACTGTACTGATGAGGAAACTCATAGACCTTGTTTTCCAGTTTTCCTTTGTTTTCTATAATGTATGCAAGTGCAAACATTTGTGCGGAGAAAGACAGATCCATAATCTCTGCTGGGTGACCATCGCCTACAACAAGGTTAACAAGTCTACCCTCACCAAGAAGGTATACAGTATTTCCACTTTTCAGTTTGTATGCCATGACATTGTCACGGGCTTCCCACTTTTCTAAGGCATTTTCCTCTAAATACTTGACATCTATCTCTACATTGAAATGCCCGGCGTTGCTCAGTATGGCACCATCTTTCATGGATTCCAGATGTCTACCGGTAATGACATCTTTCATTCCTGTTGTTGTAACAAAGATATCTCCAATCTTTGCTGCCTCATCCATTGTCATGACCTGGTGTCCATCGTATATGGCCTCAAGAGCTCTGATGGGGTCTACCTCTGTAACAATGGTGTGAGCTCCCATACCTTTCATGACTCTTGCAACCCCTCGACCACACCAGCCATAGCCGGCTATAACGGCGGTTTTGCCTGCAATAAGTAGGTTTGTGCCTCTGGAAATGGCAACAGGTACACTTTCACCTGTGCCATATCTGTTATCAAATAGATACTTGATATATGCATCGTTAAGTGCGATGAGTGGATAGGGAAGCTTGCCTGCCTGAGCAAGGGCGCGGGCCCTATGCACGCCTGTGGTGGTTTCTTCAGATGCTCCCCATATGTTTTTGGCCAGGTGTGGCATTTCATTGGATACGGTCGTTGTCAGGTCAAGTCCGTCGTCAAGTATGAGGTTAGGTTCTGTGCGAAGAACATTCCTCTGATTTTCCATATATTCTTCTGGTGTTTCTCCACGCCATGCAAACACCTCAATGCCAGCATCAGCAAGGGCTGCTGCTACATCATCTTGGGTGGACAGTGGATTTGACGATGTTATGGCAACGAATGCCCCCAACTCCTTTAATGTCAGGGCAAGGTATGCCGTTTTTGCCTCGAGGTGTATAGACATACCTATGCGAACGCCTTTAAAGATGCCTTTTTCATCAAGCCTCTTTTTTACAAGGGGCATAACTTTCATATGGGCTTTCACCCAGTTTATCTTTTTCCAACCGTGCGGTGCCAGTGATATATCTTTAACATGTGCCATTTTGTATCCCTCCCTTCATACCATAAGTTTAGCACGAGGTATATATTTACTTATAAACTGGCATGTTATTGTATCTTATATAAAAGATGGAGGTGAATATATGTATAACATATATGGAAAAAAGATTAATTTGAGAAAATGGCAAAGAGAGGCAGTAGATTATCTCTCTTCTCATATGGATGGAAAGCATATGCTTGCTGTTGTAGCTCCAACAGGTGCGGGTAAGACGCCTGTTGCCTATGAGATGATGAAAAGGGGACTTCGGCAGGGGCGAAGGGTGATATACGCATCTCCCCTAAAGGCCATATCTAATGAGCGGTTTATGGAACTGAAGTACTCTATGCTTGAAGGGGTGGAACCCGGTATTATTACCGGCGATGTTGATGTCAACACATCCAGTCAACTTCTAATGGTAACAACGGAGATACTAAGAAACTCTCCGGGACTGATGCAGCACTCTCTTGTTGTATTTGATGAGGTGCACTATGTCTCTATTAGCCCCGATAGGGCTCGTACATTTGCCGAAGTGCTCCTTATGATGGGTGAGGCAGATATGGACGCCATACCTATGCTACTAACGGCTACGCTGGCTCCAACAAGGGAAGAGATGGATGAGGTGTTAGAGTTTTTATCATCGCTGGCGGCCAAGAAGCCTGCCCTGTATGTGCATACTAAAAGACCGGTACCACTGAAAGTGCCGAGAAATCCATTTTCCATGAAGAAACTCAGGAAGGCACTGGTGTTTGTCAATTCTTATAAAGAGGCATTTGAGGTAGCACGGAAGATAGCATCTTACAGAGTTCCTGTGAGAAGTAAGTGGAAAAGGTTTAAGGAGATTCTTGAAGATGTTGGTGGCGAGAGATCTGGATATATAAGGGCTAAGCTTATAAAAAGGGGAGTAGGAATGCATCACGGTAATCTCCTACCAGGTGAGAAGATAGCCATGGAAATAGCATTTAGAGAAGGTGTGGTTGATGTTGTTGTAGGTACAACAACGCTGGCGTATGGTGTTAACATGCCAGCTGATGTCGTTGTGTTTAACTCTTCTCGTAGATACGATGGAACGCCTTATACTGCCAATGAGTTTTTACAGATGGCGGGAAGGGCAGGAAGACCGGGACTGTCTGATGTTGGTCTTATTGGTGGATTTAAAAAGAGCGTACACAAGTGGGTGGCCCGGATGCTTAAGGAGGCTAAGCCCAGATTTGTGCTTCTGCCACAGCCATCTCCCAGACCATTTGTAGAGGCCGTGTATGAAACGGGTAAGACAGATAAAAAGACAATGAGAAAGGTGGCCAGACAGGAGAATGCCTTTCTTGCCAGTATTACATATGGTGCTGAGCCTATGAAGGTGTTCCCCGCAGACTATAAGAGAGTGGCAGCTGTGCTTCTCAGCCTTTCACAGCAAACGGGTATTCCTATAAATCAGTTTGCCGGTCATGTGCTAAAGGCTTGGGGTGATGAGCTTATGGAGGGCTGGAGAGAAGGTCGCTCTTGGTTCTTTGAAACAGGTCTTCCATATATTGCCGGTGGTTGGAATGGTGTATATTATGAGATAGACGCCTATCCACTGATTGCCTTGCCACTACTTGAGGAGAAGATGGAGAAAGGTGGTATCAGTGGTAAAACATTATATGCTGCAAGACAAAGGCTAAAATGGTTAAAATCTATAAATAGGAGAGATCCTGAGCTATTCAGGGTGTTTGCCCTTGAAGATGCAGAAGATGTTGTAGAATCGGTAGACCCACTAAAGGAAAGACTTGAAGTGGCAGAAGAAGACTAAGGTTGTTTTCTTTCATTAATGATTTAAAATAGTAGCATAGCAGTTGAAAGGGGGCGCTTGATATGGCAGTCGTAAAGATTGACGGTAAAGAGTATGAGTTTGAAGGACAGAAACAGCTATTTGAGTTTGTGCCTGTAAGCAAGAAGAAGAAAATTATTGCGGCAAAGGTTGATGGCACACCAGTTGACCTTTCTTATACAGTAACAGGCGGGGAAAATGTAGAGTGGATTTATATTGACAGTGAAGAAGGACTTGATATTCTCAGACACTCTGCAGCCCACATTATGGCTCAGGCTGTTAAGCACTTGTATGGAAAAGATGTAAAGCTCGGTGTGGGTCCAACCATTAAAGATGGTTTTTACTATGACATGCTTGTTCCAGGTGGTATTTCTGCAGAAGACCTTCCCAAGATAGAGGAAGAGATGAGGAATATTGTCAAGGCAGATTATCCCTTTGAGCGCATCGAGGTTTCTAAAGAAGAGGCAAAGCGTATTATGAAGGAGGCCGGTGAAATATTTAAGCTCGAGATTATTGACGATATAGAGGGCGATACAGTGTCTCTGTACAAGCAGGGAGACTTTGTAGACCTGTGTCGTGGTCCGCACATTCCATCTACCGGTTTCCTCAAACACTTTAAGCTTCTGTCTGTCAGTGGTGCTTACTGGCGTGGTGATGAAAACAGAGAGATGCTAACCCGTGTATACGGTACAGCGTGGGCGAAGAAAGAAGACCTTGAGGCATATCTTCACCAGCGTGAAGAGGCCATACGCAGAGACCACAGGAAGATAGGTAAAGAGCAGGACTTGTTCTCTATTCAGGAGGATATTGGACCGGGTCTTGTGCTGTGGCACCCGCGTGGTGGTATGGTGCGTAAGGTTATTGAAGATTTTTGGAGAGAGGTTCACTGGCAAAGGGGATATGACTTTGTCTATACACCACACATAGCTAAGATTCATCTGTGGGATATCTCTGGTCACCTTGACCATTATAGGCAAAATATGTTTCCACCAATGGATGTTGAAGGACATGAATATATGGTGAAGCCTATGAACTGTCCATTCCACATACAGATATATAAGAGTAGACAACGTTCTTATAAAGAGTTGCCACTAAGATGGGCAGAGATGGGTACCGTTTATAGATATGAAAAGAGCGGTGTGCTTCACGGACTGCTGAGGGTTAGAGGTTTTACCCAAGATGATGCCCATGTTTTCTGTACACCAGATCAGATTGAAGATGAAATTAAAGAAGTTTTGGACCTTGCACTGTTTATGTTCCGTACATTTGGATTTGATGAGTATGACATAGAGCTATCTGTAAGAGATGACACCAATAAAAAAGGTTATGTAGGTGAAGATGAGATTTGGGAGATAGCAGAAAAGGCTCTTGTCAAAGCTTTAGAAGACATGAAACTTCCTTACAAGAGAATGGAAGGAGAGGCCAAGTTCTATGGACCGGCTATTGATATCAAACTGAAAGATGCCATTGGTCGTAGCTGGCAGGCAGCAACTGTTCAGCTAGACTTCAACCTACCAAGGCGTTTTGGCATGACATATATCGGGCCAGATGGCAAGGAGCACGAACCGGTTATGATACACAGGGCACTGCTTGGTTCCTTTGAGCGTTTCTTTGGCACACTTATTGAACAGTATGCAGGGGCATTTCCCACATGGCTACATCCAGAACAGGTTATAGTTATACCAATAGCCGATGCCCAGGTTGATTATGCCAAAGAGGTATATAATACCTTGCGTAGTCAGATGATAAGGGCTGTTATTGATCTTGATACAGGGGCCAAACTTGGTGCTCGTATTAGAAAGGCTCAGCTGATGAAAATACCGTATATGCTTATTATTGGTACTCGTGAGATGGAGGCAGGAAATGTGTCTGTAAGACATAGACATTTTGGTGATGTTGGAGCAATGCCTGTAGGTGAGTTTGTAGAGAAGATAAAAGCGGAAATAGCAAGTAGAGAGAGAACACCATCTTGGATAAACAAGTAAGGAGAGGAAACTGATATGGCAAATTTGCTTAAGCTCAGTTTGTATACCTCTGAGCCACCAAGCGGTTGGGTTTATGACCTATATGAAAATGAAGAGCAACCCGACCGCGGGTGGCTCTTTTTTGCTCTTAAAGGGGTCAGTGAAGAAGATATTGACGCCCTTATAGAGCAGTTTTTAGAAGGTACTGATGACATGTTTGAATATATTAAGCAGTGGCTACTGACTATACATGAAAAGAAGAGAAAAGAGGGAGGAAAGGCTAAGGGAGTTATACTATGGTTTGCGGATGGAAAAGTTCATGCATTTCCGTTAGGAGGACTTCATGTTTTTCAAAATGCTCCACATAGGAAACGCTGTTTAACTGACCCTATATATGACTTTACCCACTATCTCCGTTGGAATGTATTGTCACCTGGAGATGAAAATTACAAGATTTCATATTCTATATATCCTATTACTGGCGAAGATAGCTTTGATATTGTTCTGAAAGATGGGAGCAAACCTTGGAGAATTACTGTGGATGCTTTTCAAGATGTGTGGAAATCTGGAGAGAAAAAAAAGAAAGCGAGGGTCTCACCCAAAATTGCGGCAAGGAAATATGGACATAGAGCATCGGTATGGGTAGCGCTTTTACTTATATTCCTTGTAGGTGTGTGGTATATCTGGTATCACCACTCACTAAAGGTCACCACACAGAAACAGGTGGAACATACATCTACGCAAACAACATCTTCAACAGGAAGTGCTACTGGTTCAGGAGTGAGTTTTATTGAACCTCTTGCTCTGTGGAATATCTCTTCTATTACCGATATTGCTACAGAAACTTATACCGATATAAAACTCCCATTTGATAGAGTGTGGGATATGGCATCGGTGAACTGGACTGATGGTACATATTTCATAGCGTTTACCAATGATGTTGGTTCAGCACTAAGAATTGCTTTTGACATTTCTGGTGATACTCCAAAGTATCTGGATAAATGGTATAAGGCTACAACAATTTCCAGTCCTGCTATTGAAGGTGTTAACTGGAATAGTCCTAAAACATTTGTTAGTCCAGATCTATCCGGTGGTAAGCTTGTATTGAAATCTACATTTGTTAATTCTTCATGGGGTACATTTGATGGTTTATCTGATGCCTTTTTAGACAAGTTAAAAGATGTGTCTATACAAGCGGAGAACTATGATACAACAATTGCCTTATTGACAGATGATAAAGTGTATCTTTATAGTGGCCGCGTTGGTGGTACATTTAAGCAACTGAGAATGCCTATCGCATTGCCAGAAGGTTATAAAGGCGAGCGTATCTATCTCTCGCCTGCTGGTGATGTCTATGTGCTTGCATATAGAAATATCAGAGATAAGAAGAAGTATGCCCTTGTGGTTATGAGGGCATCAGATGATTTTGTTCCCGACAATCTTGTTATGGAGAAAACGGAGAAGTTGCTTGATAACCTTAGCGCCACTTTTATTGGGGCACCGTATCTGTGGAAAGAAGGGGTAGTAGCATTTCCAGTGTCTGGCCCTAAAGATGGTTTGGCACTGATCAACATAGTAACATGGAAGGCTACATTGATTGAGGGAAGAGGTGTAATATATCCTTTGAGCGATGATAAGCTTGGAGTGGTATTTCAATCTTTCTTCTCATTGTGGGATTTAGAAAGGAGGGACTAATGTGGTAAAACGTACAGCGATGTACGACCTCCACAAGGAGTTGGGGGCTCGTTTCACAGAGTTTGGGGGATGGGAGATGCCTGTCCGCTACACAACTATTAAGGAAGAACATATGGCGGTCAGGCAAAATGCCGGTGTGTTTGATTTGTCACATATGGGAGAGATTAGGGTTAAAGGCAAGGATGCTGTAGAGTTCTTGGGTTATGTACTGCCTTCTCGTGTAAAGAGTGTTAAGGTGGGTAAGGCAGTGTATACCCCTATGCTCAATGAAAATGCCGGCATTGTTGATGATCTTATCTTCTACCGTATTGCCGATGATGAGTATCTGCTTATTGTCAATGCTTCTAATGTAGAGAAGGATTTTGCACATCTTGCCAAGCATGTAGGTGAAAGAGAAGTAGAACTTATTGATGAATCTGCACAGTGGTCTCTAGTTGCTATACAGGGACCCAAAGCTGAAGATATCGTTGCCAAAGTTGCAGAAGATGTTAATGTTAGAGAAATTCCATTCTTCGGGTTTGCCTTTGGTAAGATTGCAGGGATGCCTGTATCCATTGCTCGTACAGGTTATACAGGTGAAGATGGTTTTGAGATACTTGTAGAGTGGGATAAAGGCCCAGAGCTGATGAAAGTGCTTCTTGAGGCCGGTAAAGATGAAGGTGTTTTGCCATGTGGGCTTGGTGCCAGAGACTCGCTAAGATTAGAGGCAGGATTTCCGCTGTATGGTGAAGACATGGACGAAAACACCACACCTGTTGAGGCTAACCTTATGAGGTTTATTCGCATGAAAAAGAAGTCTTTTCTTGGTAAAGAGGCACTACAGAAGAAGATCGAGGAAGATCCGCTGCTTCGTCGTACAGGTATCGTTATGCTTGATCGTGCTATTCCTCGTCATGGTAGTAAGATATATAAGGGGGATGAAGAGATAGGATATGTTTCCAGTGGAACATTTGGCCCAGCAGTGGGGGCCGGTATTGCTCAGGTGTATATTCCGTATACACTTGATAAAGGTACAGAAATTATGGTAGAAATAAGAGGAAAGCTCCATCCTGCCAAAGTTGTGGGGCTTCCTATATACCGCAAAGACTCTTAAGGAGGTGAAGAGGGGTGAATTTTCCAGAAAACCTGCTCTATTCTGAGGAGCACGAATGGGTTGAGAAAATTGGTCCAAAAAAGGTACGTGTAGGTATTACAGATCACGCTCAGTCTGAGCTTGGCGACATTGTGTTTGTTGAGCTTCCTGAGGTTGGTAAAGAGGTAACAGCAGGTGATACACTGGCAGTTGTAGAATCTGTTAAGTCTGCTGCCGATGTATACAGCCCTGTTAGTGGTAAGGTTATTGAGGTTAACGAGGAGCTGAATGATCGCCCCGAACTTATTAATGAGGATCCATATGGTGATGGTTGGATTGCCGTTATTGAGCTTGAGGATCCTTCTGAACTTGAGAACCTTATGACAGCCGATGAATACAAGAGAATGATAGGGGAGGAATGATATATGAGATACACACCTCATCGTCCGAATGAGATAGATGAGATGCTTCGGACGATTGGGGTGGGCAGTATAGATGACCTCTTTAAAGATATTCCAGACGAGCTGAAAGAAAAGGCAGAGGGAGCTTTTCAGGCTCTCTCTGCCCCTATGACAGAGAAAGAACTGAGCTTTTACATGGACAACCTAGCCGATGAGAACTATGACCTGTTTGAGGTTGTCTCTTTTATGGGGGCTGGTGTCTATCCACACTATGTGCCTTCTGTTGTAGACACCATTTCTTCTAGAGGAGAATTCTATACTGCTTACACCCCGTATCAAGCTGAAGCATCTCAGGGATCACTTCATGTGTCATTTGAGTGGCAAACCTATATTGCCAGATTGACCGGGATGGATGTGGCTAATTCCTCTATGTATGATGCCGCATCTGCTACCGCAGAAGCCGTTTATATGGCCATTCGTATCCACCGCGGTAAGAGAAATAAGGTTATTATTGCCTCTACACTTCATCCGGAGATTAAAGAAGTACTGAAGACGTACCTTGAACCTAAGGGCACTGTTATAGAAGAGATTCGCTATGATAAAGAAACAGGTCGTATAGATGTAGAGCATCTCAAAGATCTTGTCGATGAGGATACACTTGCTGTTATTGTACAGTCTCCTAACTTCTTTGGTGTTATTGAAGATGAAAAAGACGCCGTTGAGATAGCCCATGAAAAAGGTGCTTTATATATCGCTACTGTACTTGAGCCCCTTGCATATGGCCTGATTAAGCCTGCTGGTTACTATGGTGCCGATATTGTCGTGGGTGATGCCATAGGACTTGGTAACTATCCGGCCTTTGGTGGTCCAGGTGTTGGTTTCCTTGCAACAAGAAGTAAGTATGTTAGACAGATGCCCGGTAGACTTGTCGGTGAGACTACTGACCCTGAGGGTACAAGAGGGTTTGTGCTAACACTGCAGACAAGAGAACAGCATATTAGAAGGGCTAAGGCAACATCTAATATTACCTCTAATCACTTCTTGATGGCCCTGAGGGCTACTGTTTATATGGCCTTGCTTGGTCGTACAGGTTTCAAGAAACTGGCTTATGTTAACTATAAGATAGCCCATTATGCTAAAGAGAAATTGGCATCTATTGAAGGAATAGAAATACCATTTAGTGGTCCATTCTTCAACGAATTTACTGTCAAGCTTCCTATCTCTGCACAGCATGTATTTGAGCATATGGCTGCAGAGGGTATTTACCCCGGTGTGCCACTGCATAGATTCTTTGGTCCTGCATATGAAAACTATATGCTTATTGCTACAACAGAGCTTCACAGCAAGGAAGATATTGATGGGCTTGCCTCCCACCTGTCGGAGGTGATTAAGAATGGCTGATAAGATACTGGAATATCTCATATTTGAGCTTGATGGACTTGGTGAGTCTACATATGAGGTAGACGACCCTATTGGTGATGACTTCTCCGTGGATGTGCCACAGGAGCTTGTCAGAGATGACCTACCATTTCCCGATGTGCCTGAGGTGGAAGTTGTCAGACACTATACAAGACTATCTCAGCTTAACTTCTCTGTTGATACGGGCTTTTATCCGCTGGGTTCTTGTACTATGAAGTATAATCCTAAGATTCATGAGCATGTGGCATCTGATGCAAGGTTTGCCATGCTTCATCCGTATCAACCTGATGAGGATGTTCAAGGTGCCCTGGCTGTAATGTATCACCTATCAGAGCTTCTTCAAGAGATTACAGGCATGGATGCCATTTCACTTCATCCTGCAGCTGGTGCCCATGGTGAGCTGACAGGTACATTTATTGCCCGTGCTTATTTCAGACAGAAAGGTGAGACGGGGAGACATATTGCCATTATTCCCGACAGTGCACACGGCACAAACCCGGCATCTGCGGCAATGGCAGGCTTTGATGTTATAGAGGTCAAGTCCAATGAAAAGGGTCAGGTTGATATGGATGCCCTTCGTGAGATTGTTGATAAGTATGGCGATGAGATAGCTATTATTATGCTCACAAACCCCAACACATTGGGTGTATTTGAAGAGAATATTTTAGAGATTGCAGAGCTTATTCACGGTGTGGGAGGCCTTCTTTACTACGATGGTGCCAACCTCAATGGTATTCTTGGTATGGCAAGACCTGGTGATATGGGCTTTGACATCGTGCACCTAAATCTTCATAAGACATTCTCTGCACCACACGGTGGAGGTGGACCCGGTAGTGGTCCTATTGGTGTGAAAGAGCACCTAAAAGATTTTCTGCCTGTGCCTACTGTGGTATATGATGAAGAGAGTGGTATGTTCAGACTGAATTACGACATACCACATAGCATTGGTAGAATGAGGATGTTCCATGCCAATTTCTTAGTACTTCTTAAGGCTTATATGTATATAATATCTTTAGGCGGTGAAGGCCTCAGACAAGTGGGAAGATTGGCAGTACTCAATGCCAATTATTTGGCAGCCAAAGTTAAGAAGTATTTCCCAATACCATATGGAGAGCTATATAAACATGAGTTTGTTGCTACTGGTAAGGTATTGAAAGAACAGGGCGTGAAGACACTAGATATTGCTAAGAGACTTATCGACTTTGGCGTGCATCCGCCAACAATTTATTTCCCACTAATTGTTTCTGAGGCACTTATGATTGAGCCTACGGAGACCGAGGTTAAATATAATCTAGACATGTATGCGGCAGCACTGGAAACAATATATAAAGAGGCACATGAAAATCCTGATATATTACATAGTGCTCCCAACAATGCACCTATAGGTAGGCTTGATGATGTGAAGGCCGTCAAACAACTTAAAGTTGTATACACAGAGGAAGAGTAAAGTAGGGAGGGATTAATGTTGGATGAAATGAAGAAGCGTCTTGCTATGTATCTAAAGACGAACTATAAATACAACGATCTAAGGAAACTAGGTAAAGATATTGGTGTGTCTAAGCTGGGTAGCCTTACGAAGGCAGAAATGTCTGAAAAAATAGCCACATATATACTGGAAAATACAGAAGAGGCCTTGAAGGCTTTAAGAGAAAATGGCTATGAGGAGATTGCTTCTTTTACAGAGAAACTGTTAAAGGAGGCTGGGGTTGGTGAAGTTGCCCAGCCTCCTGTTTCTGAGGAAGAGGAGATAGAGGAATCACCGGAAGAGCCAAAGGAAGAGAAAAAGGAATCTAAGGTTAAAACTGAAAAATCTTCAGAAAAAAAATCGGATAAGAAAAGTTCGCATGTGGAAGTAAAAGACCGTACATTTGAAGAGAAGGGTATTCTTGTACTAAAAAAGGGTAAGGATAATAGGGGACAGCAAAAGGAGCAATGGTTTTTAAAGGTCGTTAAGGGAACTCCACCACGATGGATGGATGTATATGTGTCTCCTAAGCAGGTGGCAAGGTTTAACCTGCGTCCTGGTGATGAGATTGAAGGTCTTATGAGGGATCCACATCCAGGCGAAAACTATCATTCCCTTCTTCAGATACACAAGATTAACCGTATACCTGTGGAAGAGTTTGATAAGAAATACAAAAAAAGACCCGAATTTGAAGATTTAACCCCGATTTTCCCAGAGGAGCGTTTTAATCTCTATTTGGGACCAAAGGTGCTGACAACTCGTATTATTGACCTGTTTTCACCTATAGGTAAGGGGCAGCGTGGGCTTATTGTTGCACCTCCTAAAGCTGGAAAGACTACTATTATCAAAGACATTGCAAGGGCTATTACCCAGAATCATCCTGAGGTAGAGGTTATTATTCTCCTTATCGATGAAAGACCTGAAGAGGTTACCTATATGAGGGACAATGTGCCTAAGGCTAAAGTTATTGCCTCTACATTTGACCTTGAGCCCACATATCATGAGCAGGTAGCGGATATTGTGTTGAACTATGCTAAGAGGCAAGCAGAAATTGGTCGAGATGTCCTTATATTACTTGATGGTATTACCCGTATGACAAGGGCATACAACCTTAACCTACCGGCTTCTGGTAGAACCCTATCCGGTGGTCTTGATCCCGCAGCTTTTATGGGGCCAAAGCGTTTCTTTGGTGCAGCTCGAAACTTTAGAGAGGGAGGTAGTCTTACAATACTTGCTACTGCCCTTGTCGAAACAGGTAGTCGTATGGACGAAGTTATCTTCGAAGAGTTTAAAGGTACAGGTAATATGGAGCTGGTTCTTGATAGAAAGCTTGCTGAAAGACGTATATATCCGGCTATTGATGTACACCGCAGTGGAACAAGACATGAGGAAAAACTCTACAGTGAAGATGAGCGGAAAGCCGTCTGGTATCTGAGGCGTATCCTTAGTGAAAGGGATAACATGGCTGCACTTCAGGAGCTTATCAACTATCTTAAGGAGACTGATACCAACGAGGAGTTTCTCAATCTTATGATGAAAACGCTTAAAGGGTGATGCCTGTGATTCAGGTCAAACTTCTTGCGTATACGCCGAATCCTGATGCTGTTGTTTACTATGCAACAAAACTAACCTATACTACCGATGAGCCGCTGAATATGTGGGATGATATATTAGCTCACAAAGATGAGCCCAAATATAGGCGGCGTATGAAAAAGCTTATACACACTGTGCTAAAAAGAGGCCATCATAGTGTTCTTGAGCATGCAAACTTTACCTTCATTGTTGATGGGTGCAGCAGGGTATGCACCCATCAACTTGTAAGACACAGGATTGCCTCATACAGTCAACGGTCTCATAGATATACAGAGATAAATGACGAGGCTTTTCAAGTGCCAACTACTATTGCAGACAATGAAGAGACCATAGCCCTTTATCGGGAACATATTGGTAAGTCTGTGGAGCTTTATCACAAATTGCTTGATCTAGGTATACCCAGGGAAGATGCCCGTTTTCTTATTCCGCAGGCTGTGACGTCACCGATTATGGTGACTATGAATGCCAGAGAACTCATACACTTCTTTGGCCTGAGACTGTGCACCCATGCACAATGGGAGATAAGACAGGCTGCTGCACTTATGCTAAACGAGGTGAAAAAAGTTGCTCCTATAATATTTGATGGTGTTGGACCAAGATGTGTTATGCTTGGATACTGTCCTGAAGGTGATGATGATTGCTACATGAATATCGTTATAAAACAGAAAGGGAGAGGTGAAGGTAGTGCTTCCTGAAGAGATTCTTATAAAAAAGTGCAAAGAGCTTGTAAAAGAATATGAGGATATAGAGCATCAACTCAGCGATCCTTCTATCTATTCTAATCAGAATAAGATGGTGGAGTTGTCTCGTAAGAGAAAAGCGCTTCAGAAGGTTGTGCCTACTGCCAAGAGGTATCTTGAGCTGATAGGGCGTAGAGAAGAAGCTAGGCAGATATTAGAGGAAGAAACCGATGATGATATGTTAGAGCTTGCCAAAGATGAACTCAAAGAAGTGGAAAAACAGCTTGAAGAGATGGAAGAGAAACTTCCTGATGTGTTAGTGCCACCTGATCCTGACGATGAACGCAATGTTATTATGGAAATTCGTGCCGGTGTAGGTGGTGAAGAAGCAGCTCTGTTTGCTGGAGATCTTTTTCGGATGTATTCTCGTTATGCTGAACGCAAAGGTTGGACTGTAGATGTACTATCTGTCAATGAGACGGACCTTGGTGGTATTAAAGAGATTACATTTGAGGTGAAGGGTGAGGGGGTATATTCCCATTTGAAGTATGAGGGAGGAGTACATAGGGTACAAAGGGTACCAGTGACAGAGTCTGGAGGTAGGATACACACTTCTGCTGCTTCTGTTGTTGTTATGAAAGAACCTGATGAGGTCGAGATTGATATTAGACCTGAGGATATAGAGATGGAAACATTCCGCTCTGGTGGTAAAGGTGGACAGCACCAGAACAAGCGCGAGAGTGGTGTGAGACTGATTCACAAACCTACAGGAATCACTGTTGTTGCAACGACAGAGAGGTCACAGCATCAGAATAGGGCAAAGGCCATGAAAATTTTAAAGGCAAGGGTTTACCAGATGATGCAGCAGCAACAAGAGCAGGAAGTTTCTGCACTCCGCCGCTCTTTGGTGGGTAGTGGTGATAGAAGTGAAAAGATCCGCACATATAATTTTCCACAAAGTCGTGTGACAGATCATCGTATTGGACTGACACTGTACAATTTGGATGCTATACTTGATGGCGATCTTGATGAGCTGGTACAGGCACTAAGGGTTGCTGAAACAAAGGATAAACTACAAAGTATATCTCAGAGTTGATGGATGTTTTCTCTGCACGTAGAGTTATCAAAGAAGCCCTCTTACAGGTTTACGGAACCAGTTATGAACACGATGTGTGCTTTGTTTTGAAATATTGCTTTGGCCTTTCTTCTTGTTGGGATACTACTGCCAATGTAGATGATCTTTGGCTTTACCGTGTAGCAGATGATATAAAGAAAAGCATCCCCATACAGTATATATGTGGCGTTGAAGAGTTCAGAGGAAAACCATTTTTTGTCTTTCCCGATGTGTTTATTCCAAGAGAAGAAACAGAGGACCTTGTTGACATTGCTCTCGAAGCCATTCCTGAAGATGCTCATGTTTTAGAGGTTGGTGTTGGCACAGGTGTTATTGGTGTATCTATTCTCATGGGTAGACAAGATATAAATGTTATTGGTATCGACATTAACCCTTTGGCTGTTGTCAATACGTTTGTCAATGCCAGAAAATTTGATGTTGTTAGTCGGCTGCAACTTTATCATGCCGATGTATTCTCTTTTCTTGAGAATTATTTACCTGTGAACTTCATTGTCTCGAACCCGCCGTATTTGCCAGATAGCGATAGATTTACGGTTGATAATCTTGTAAATAAAGAACCGGAGGCAGCACTTTATGGTGGTAATAATGGAGTGGATTTTATTCATTGCCTGCTAAATAAACTTGTTGATATGCATTTTCACGGAGGTTTCCTCTTTGAATTTGACGATACGACCAGGGACTCTTTAGAAAAGCATGAGATTTTCACCATCTCAAGGGTAAAATATTATAGAGATAGATTTGGGAAGGAGAGGTTTGCTCTCGTATGGCTCTAATTATATCGGTTGCGGAAATGGGAAAAGTTAGGAACAACATGGAAGATTATGTGTATCCTGCTCCGGGTACACATATGACAGTTTCTCCACCATTTGCTGCTATTGTTGCCGATGGTGTTGCTGGTAGTCCATATGGCGAGAGGGCCTCTCAAGCTGCTGTAGAGATAGCTATGGCCTATTTTAAAGATATGATTGATAGGGGGGTATCACCCAGTCTTCAACTGATAAGGTCTATATTTGATAAAGTTCAGGAGGCACTAATCTTTTTACAAGAAGCGGATCCCTCTATGCGTGGGGCTTCTACCACAATGAGTATGGCCATTTTTGATGAGAGCAATGTTTATATAGGGTATGCCGGTGATTCTCCTATTTTTCTTATTAGGGGGCCTCGTATTAGACGTCTTGATGAGCCCCATATTGTAGGTACATGGGTATATTCTGAGGGTAGTTTAGTACTTAATACTACTCTTGTTAACTGTATGGGAGGTTATCCCGGTATATATACAGGACCGGGGGAGTATGAATGTCCTTTACAAAAGGGAGATATCATCTTTTTAGCATCTGATGGGGTAACACTTCATGTATCTCCTGAAGAAATTAGAGATGCATTCTTAGACAAAACTCCTCGAGAGGCAGCACAGTATATTAAACAGCTTGTTTACGAAAGAGGAGCTTTCGATAACTTTAGTTTTGTGGTGGTTGTATGGGAGTAAGGTATGCAAAGATAGGAGACAGAATACAGGGTAGGGATACCGTTTACCTCGTTGTCGATTTTATTGGCGAGGGCGGTATGGCGCAGGTGTTTAAAGCTGTTGAGACCGATTCTGGTCTAAATGTTGCTGTGAAGATAATGAAGCGTGAAAACTATGAAAGTGCCGATACATATCGTAGGGAGTTTGTAGTTCTTAGGGGGCTTATGCATCCTTATATTGTGAAACTATACGATTTTATTGATACTCCTGAGTATGTATATGTTGTTATGGAATATTTGCCCGGCGGTTCTCTTAAGGAGCGTATAAATTCCGATGACCGCATGAAACTTATCGAAGATATTATTAAGGTAGCACTTGCTATAGATTTTGCACATGCCAATGGCGTAATACATAGGGATATAAAGCCTGCCAATGTCTTGTATGATGAGTTTAATGAACCCCGTATTACAGACTTTGGTATAGCTATAAATATGTTCTCTCATACTGTAAAGGGTAGATATGCAGGTACTCCCGCATATATGGCGCCGGAGCAGATCAAAGGCGAACCTCTCGATCCGCGCACCGATATATACCAGCTTGGACTTATGCTTTATGAGGTTATGACAGGGCATCTACCGTTTGAACCTGATAATTCTAAAGAGTTTATGGATTGGATAGACAAGGGGCTGACCAGAGAGCCATCGCTATATGAAAAAGCCGTTCCCAGTGCTTTTGATGAGGTATTTATTAAATCATTGTCCTCAACAAGGGAAAATAGATATAAAAGAGCCCTCGATTTCGCTGTTGAGGTAGTCAATGCAGCGAAGAGGAGTGGATTTGCCGTTTCTCCAGAGGTTGAGGCTCTGTTTAGTGATGTTATGGCAAGGGCTGTTATTAATGTTGAACCTGAGGAAAGTGCTGTATATATAGATGATGAGTTTGTTGGAGTAGCACCAGTTATAGTGGACCGTATTTTCCCTGGCAGCAAGCATATGAAAGTTAAGAGGCCATTGTTTGAGACGATTAACACCTATGTATGGATGGAACCAGGGGAAACTTCATACTTTGACTTTGAGATGGAACCCTCTGGAAAGGGAAAGGTTGGGCCTATAAGGCTTGTGAAACCGGTGTTTGATGCGTACACATCGGTATATGGAACTTATATACTCAGTAAGGGATTGCTTGCACGTATAGATATCGATGGTATTCCTAAGATATTTGATGAGGTAGCTGTTCCCGTTTCTAAAGGGGGACAGCTGTATAGATTGGGTGATGTGTTGGCTATATTATCTTCTGATGAGCTATTGTTTCTTGATATGCCACGCTTTCAGTTATATCATACGGGTATCTATATTAAAGACCTAACAAGAATTGTTGAGGGAGGAGAACATTCTCTTGCCATATTAACACCTCGAAAGGTATTTTGGCTCCAAAACGGGGGAGAGGTGAGACATTTCAAGGGACATTTCGAAAATGTGGCTCCTGGTAATAATGTTATAGCCCTCTATAATGGTGAATATATCTCTATTATGACTCCATTTGAAGAACGAGCCCGTATAAAAACGGAGACATGGGTGAGGGGAATATACATTTTAGATAAGATAGGTGTTCTTATGATTGACTATGTTAATCATCTATCGTTTGTAGATTTTGATGGAAAATTGCTTGGTGAAATTATTAGCCCATTTAAGTATCCTATTGAAAAAGTGCGTCGAACTCGTGGTGATGCTTATCTTATCACGACAAAGAATAAAGTGGCTTTGCTTATGTACGATGGTACGGAATTCCGATTTGCTGGAGAACCTGCTCAGCTACCGTCTGGTACGTATACAGTTATTTTGTCTATGTATGTTCCTGTAGGACCTGTTATTGTCAGGCGAAATAGGTATATCTCTGTTTTAGATATTATGGGAACGACCAGGTATATGTACGACATTGGTAGAGTACCTGGTGGATTTACCACTTGGGTTAAAGGGGTTAGAGCCTCTGGTCCCTATTTGACTGTTACACTCACAAATGAATCGGTATTTGTTTACAATGTCTTGTCTTGGCAATCATTTTGGAACGGCTAGGTGGATGGTAGATAGATAGCGCAAACAAGGAATGCTGTATGGGATACCATCCTCATTTCAGGATGGGCAATACCACGTTCTCCATCAATTTCCCAGTTTCTAACAAGTATTTCCATAGTTGTGATGTTAACAAAATCATTTTCTGCGAGACTTGATACTGCTCTTGTTATTTGGGGAATATTAGGGAGATAAAGAACTATTCTCCCTGATGGCTTTAGAGCATCTTTTATATAAGGTATGACAACCCAAGGGGTTGGTAGATCAAGGACGATGGCATCGTAAAATGATTTTTCTGGGACTTCTTCTACTTTGCCTATACGCCACTCTACAGGTATCTCTTCTTTCCAACCTTCTACATTTTTTATGGCCTGTGCTTGATGTTCCGGTCTGACATCATAAGATACTACAAGTCCTGATGGGGCAACTGCTCTGCCTAAGAAGAGCGTAAGACTACCTGAACCACTGCCAGCCTCAAGTACTCTATCACCATCTTTTAAATCAAGCAAACTGACAATGCGAGAGCTTTCTTTGGGATATACAATCTGGGCTCTTCTTGGCATCTTAAGAACATAATCTTCTAGTGAAGGTTCCATTACAACAAACTTGGCACCTTTGGATGAAACAATATGTGTTTTGCCGGCAAGGATTTCATCATGTAAAATGGTGCCATGATGAAAATGACTTTTGCCTCCTGGAATGACATTAATGAGAAATCGTCTTCCTTTCCTATCTATCAGTAGTTTTAGATTTCTTTTCAAGTTTTTTTACCTCTCTTCCTTCCTTAATACTCTGATGTGTTAAGAATAATCCCCATAGTGTAGCAAATACAAGTCCCCAGGTAGAGCGAAATAGTAGTGCTAAGCCTGCAAATAACATAAAGGTACCTAAATATATAGGGTGAGAATGTTCTGTGTAAATACCTTCTTTAAGCACCGTATCTCGGTTCTTTTTCATGAGTATCCAGTTTTCTGTAGCCCTTCCCAAGACAAAACCTGCATAAAATATAATGGAAACACTCATGAGCCTGAGTCCAAGTGTGTCTTGTATCGGTAGTTTCCCTGCTCCAATAACAATACTCAGTGCAGCGGCGGTAAACAATGCCAGTTGGACGATATTTGGTAACTTTCTTTTACCCATAGCCCTTATATTATAATGGAAATGAAGAATATAAAAAATTTCCTTGGGGGTTGGTGAATGTGAGACCATATTGGTACGAGGAGAGGACATGTCCCATATGTGGTAATACTTTTCAAATAAAAATTTTGCGGTCAGGATATGCATATAGGGTGCTTGCCATTGATATAGATATGTTCCCCCATGTTGAAGGGGAACATCCGGTTCTTTATGAAGTGGACATGTGCCCAAAGTGTGGGTATGCATACTACCGAAATGAATTTGATAAACCACCAACGAAGAACAAGACAGAGCTTATTAAGTTTCTCGTTAAAGTTCCTGCATCAGATAAGGCGATAGCGGCAAAACCTGATAGAGATCCCGAAGGGGCATTGAAAATATATCAATGGGTGTATCGCCTTTTGGAATTTACCAATGGTCCTAAACATAAGCTTGGGCTTACGCTTCATAAGATGGCTTGGATATATAGACTTATAGGTGATGAAAATAAGGAAAGAGAATACCTTGCTAAGGCATTGCAGATGTATGAAGAAGCTCTGTCAAGCACGAAGGAGCGATACTCATCTAGGGATATGTTTGTCAAAGTTATATATTCTGCTGGCGTTATAGCATATATGTTAGGTTATTACGAAAAATCTGTCAAATATCTTAATGATCTTCTTAAGCTGGAACAGGCTGGTCAGAAGTTGTCTCCAGTGATGCGTAAGCATGTATTTGATGTATGGCAGGACCTTAGAAGCAAGGTGGCATCTGCAAGAGATATAGATATTGGCGAGGACAAGAAAGAGGAGGAAGATGTTACAGAAGAGGCGATGCTTTCGGCCTTGAGAAATGCCTATCGTACACTCGAAGGTAAGCTTTCTGTCAAAGAAATGAATATATCCTCTGATAAGAAAGCTTTTTATACTCCGCTAAAGAGATTTTATCTTGCAATGTCGCATCTTGCTTTCTTAGAGGATTTTAATAAGATAGATGCTGATAATTGGAAATCATTTATGAAAATTTTCTATCGAGTAATGGAATTTTTTGGTAGGACAAGTGCAAAGTATGCAGGAATATCGTCAGGTTATGAATTGTTATTTGATGGCAGAAATAGTTCTGCATGTATTGTTATTAGCCCTATAAGCATGGTGGAGGATTATGTGAAACAATGCGGTGGTCGTACTAAAAATATAATGGTAGTTGGTATAATTGAAACAGAGGAAGATGAAGCACTTGCTTCTAATCTTGGGTTTGAGGTGGTAGATGAAGGAATGTGGCTTTATGATGGACGCCTTTATCCGTGCCTTCTCTTCAAAAAGTGAGAAAGGGTGGTGGTGCAGATGAATGTGGGCATGGTAGTATTTGGTCTTAAAGATAAGTACATGGCTGCCCCAATTGAATACGTAAAAGAGATATTAAAACTTGATAAGATTACAAGACTTCCTAATGCACCAGTTATTGTTAAAGGTCTTATGAATGTTCGTGGAATACTTCTTCCTGTTGTAGATGGTAGAAAACTTTTTAATGTTGACGAAGATGAGGAGCTAACAGAAGAGCAGAAAAAGCAGATGCGTATACTCTGGGTATCCACCGGAAGAGAAGGAGAAGAAGATATAGGTATACTTGTTGACCATATACTTGGTATTTTATTTGTAGATGAAGAGGAATTGAAAGAAGTACCCGAAGGAATGGAAGGTGCCGAAAAGTTCAAGGCAAGCCTTCTTTGGAATGATAAATTTGTGCTCATGATAGATATAGATAATTTGCTCAGAGGAAGGGGGGACGGTAGATGAGCGAAATAGATATAAATGAATACCTCCCTGTGTTTATTGACGAGGCAAGGGAATATTTGCAGATTCTCAATGATAAATTACTTATTTTAGAAGAGCATCCTGGTGATCTTGATGCTATTCGAGAAATTTTCCGTGCAGCCCATACATTGAAGGGTATGTCTGCTACTATGGGTTTTTCCCATATGGCAGAGGTTACCCATCTTATGGAAAGTGCCCTTCAGCCGTTTAGAGATAAAGAGGGGGCTGTACTTCCAGAAGAGCTCATAGATCTTTTGTTTAGGGTTCTTGACTATCTGCAAGCACAGGTTGATAATC
The DNA here is from genome assembly GCF_026184435.1 of Zhurongbacter thermophilus. Lineage (NCBI taxonomy): Bacteria > Pseudomonadati > Zhurongbacterota > Zhurongbacter > Zhurongbacter thermophilus. Next base: position 1,136,794 of record NZ_CP046447.1, on the reverse strand, counting down.
TTGCAAACGGTGATGAGGTTGAACCTCCAGAGGAAGAGCTGTTAAATGCTCTCAAAGAAGCTGCATCGGGTAAGGTTCCAACAGGAACAACCTCTGCACCAGAAAAGAAGGAAGAGAAAAAAGAAGAGCCTGCTACTGAGTCTATCAAGTTTGAGCTTAATGATTATGACCTTTTGGTTGTAGAAGACGCCGTGAAGGCAGGTAATGTTGTTGCAAAAATACATGTTCGTATGCGTGAAGGCACTATGATGAAGAGTGTACGTGCATATATGGTTGTTAAGACCATTGAAGACCATGCAGGTGAGGTTGTCAAATCCGTTCCCCCTGCAGAAGATATAGAGCAAGAAAAATTTGATAGAGATATCTTCTTCCTGGCCATTTTCCCTCAGGGAACTAATGTTGAGGAAATAAAGAAGAAGATAGAGTCTATAGCCGAGATAGAGAGTGTTGAGGTAGAGGTTATACAAAATGTTGATGTTCTTAAGCAGTCAGAAGCTAAACCTGCTGAAGAGAAGAAAGAGGAAAAAACTGCAGAGTCGGTAGCACAGCCACAGAAGCCTGCTGCCAAAGAAGAAAAGAAAGATAAAGCTAAAGAAGAACACAAAGAGAAGCATCAGATAGAGCAGCTTATTCGTGTGCCACTGTCTAAACTTGACAAACTCATGAATCTTGTTGGAGAGCTTGTTATCTACAGAACAGAGCTTCAGGTTGCCAAAGAGAAAAACTCCCAGGAGGCTCTTGAGGGTGTTATTGAGCGTATAGGTAGGTCTATTATAGAACTGCAGAATGAAGTTATGTCTATGCGAATGACTCCTATGGCTTTTGTTTTCCGTAGATTCCCTCGTATGGTAAGAGACCTTGCCAAGCGGTTTGGCAAGAAGGTCGAGTTTATTATAGAGGGTGAAGAGACAGAGATAGACAGGTCCATTCTTGATAAACTGGGTGATCCCCTTGTTCATCTGCTGAGAAATGCTATAGATCATGGTATAGAAACCCCAGAAGAGAGAATTGCCAAAGGCAAGCCTGAAGAAGGTCACCTCTGGCTTAGAGCATATGCAGAGGGCAACTATGTCTTCATAGAGGTTGAGGATGATGGTAGGGGTATTGATCCAGAAAAGGTTAAGCAGAAAGCTATAGAGAAGGGTCTTATATCCCCTGAGGAGGCCGAAACTCTAACGAAGAGAGAGATTTATGAGCTTCTATTTAGACCAGGTTTTTCCACAGCTGAAAAAGTTACCGATGTATCGGGTAGAGGTGTGGGGCTGGATGTTGTTAAAGCTGTTATCGAGCAACTGGGTGGCAGTATTGAGATACAGTCAGAATTAGGCAAGGGTACAAAATTCATTCTCAGATTGCCTCTGACACTGGCTATTATTACAGCCCTACTTGTTACTGTTGGTGATGAGGTATATGCCATACCACTGGGTAGTGTTGATGAGGTTGTTGAGAAAGATGAGCGTATGAAGAAGACTCAGGTTGGAGAAGTCTTCATACTCAGAGGAGACGTTTTGCCTGTATATTACCTCAAGGACATCTTTAAAGTACCAACAGCTGGTGAAGGACAGCATCTTGTTGTTGTCAGAAGTGCAGGTTCCCGTGCTGCCATAGTAATAGATGATCTTATTGGTCAGCAGGAGATCGTTATTAAGCCCCTCAAGGGTAAATATGTAGGTGTTCCTTATATCTCTGGTGCTACAATATTAGGTGATGGTACTATTGCACTGATTACCGATCTGACACAGCTGCTAATGGGAGGTAGAGAATAGTGGACTTTGATAAGCTAATAACCCAGAATCCCTTGTTTATAGATGCTTTTAGAGAGATTAATAATATAGGTTCAGGAAATGCTGCATCCGCAGTAGCGGCAATGTTAGGACAGAAGGTGGATATTACTGTTCCGTCTGTTATTGTAGAGAAGATTCCCAATGTTATAGAAAAGATTGGTTCTCCAGATGAACCGGCGTTTGGTGTACAGCTAACATATAATGGTGATCTTGACGGTGTTATCCTTTTGATATTTAAAGAAGACACGGTTAAAACATTGGCCAAGCTACTAATGGGAATGGAAGTCGAAGAGATAGATGATATGACAATTTCCATGATTCAGGAGATAGGCAATATTGTTTCTGCCTCGTTCTTAAATGCTATAGCCACATTCTTTAATGTACAAGTGTTACCTTCACCACCATCTGCTGCATACGATATGTTACAGGCCTTGTTAAACTTAGCATTGGCTAGTATTGCTGCTGAGACAGACTATGCTTTAGTGGTGAAGACAGAATTTATTATAGGCAATGATGAAAATAATAAGGCCGAAGGCTGGATCGTTAATGTGCCTTCGCCAGAGAGTTTTATTAAATTGCTAAAACTAATGGGACTGCTGGGTGATGAGGATGTTGAATAGTAAGAATATCGTACATGTAGGTATTGGTCAAAGCTTCGTACTAAAGAAGAACGGTATATTAATGGCGATAGGTTTAGGTTCATGTGTGGGAGTGGGTATGTACGATCCTGTAGAGAAAATCGGTGGGATGGTACATATCTTGCTACCAGATTCTAAGGTTGGTAAACCTACAGATTTACCAGGTAAGTTTGCAGACAAAGGAGTGCCTCATCTCTTAGATATGATGCTAGAGGCAGGTGCCAAAAAGGAAAGGCTTATTGTAAAGATTGCTGGCGGTGCAAGCATGTTTAAGACATCTCAGTCGCCGATTATGGATATAGGTTCTCGAAATGTTGCAGCAGTAAAGAAGGTGCTTAAAGAGTTAGGGTTGCCGCTGCATGGGGAGGCCGTAGGTGGTAACGAGGGTAAAACTTTTATATTAGATGTTGCCACCGGAAAATTCTATGTACGAACAGTTAGAGGAGGCCAAGTAGAAATATAGTGATATGAAAAAGACATTGTACTTTTGGGGATTATTTATGCTACTTGGTAATATCTTCGTTCTACTTGCTTTTTTATATGGTAAGTTGACTGTCTATAAACTATCTGTTTATCTTTCTCTCAATGTGGCTATTTCTGCGGTGTTGGCCCGTATTATTGCAACTATTGTTGAGACTTATGAAGAGTATATGTATCAGAAAAAGTTGGCTGAGGTCGAGGCATATATAGAAAGATTGAAGAAAGAGAAGGAAGAGGAAGAGCAGAAAAAATGGGAAGCAATCAGTGTTGATGACATTGTTGAAGCTCTTACGACTTTAGGGAAAGAGCATATAGTGGAGGAAAAATGATATGGCTGTAGACAGAGAAGAGATGGTGCGAAAGTATCTGGAACTGGTGGAGAAAGTCGTAAGGAAGTTTTCGTATACAAGTTTGCCTCCCCGTATAGACGAGGACGATTTAAGGTCGGAGGCATTACTGGCTTTGCTGAAATCCATTGATACATATAACCCCAATAAGGGAGTTCCATTTGAGGTATATGCCTACCGTAATATGCGAAATGCCATTGTTGATTTCCTTAGAAAACAGGGCTATTTCAGTCGTGCCCAATATGATAAATACAAGGACATGGAAGAAAAATATATGCATGGAGAGATTACAGAAGCAGAGTTTGATTCTCTTGAGGGAGTTGCGGAGTTGTCTCTTGAGTCGTACCTAATGAGAGTTTATGAGGAGTTTCCATCTCGAAGCAATATAGAAGAGGAGATGGCACGAGAAGAGCTTATTAAGGTTGTTGCGGAAGCTATTAAAAGCGAATTGGATGAAAAGGAGCGCCTTATTATTACCCTGCGTTACTATGAAGGACTTGCGTTTAAGGAAATAGCACATATTTTAGATATATCTCCGTCCCGTGTATCTCAACTCCATACCAAGGCTCTGATGAAGCTAAAAAATTATGTGAAAGAGAGGTATAAGGGATGGGTTCCCTATTAGGATATTTGGTTGTCAAACCTGTAAGAGAGCTTGTTTATATGGGTGGATTAGGTGTTTTTAATGAGTTTGGAATCCCTCAAGAATTTCGTTATACGGACCCTGTTGAACCGACAGAGGTTCAGAGAATTCTCTTTGGTGATAGTTTAGATTTAGCTGTTAGGGTAAAAGTTGTTGGTGAGTCTCTTATTAAGGAGTTGTCTGTTTCTCCTGAGTATATTATTGTCGGTGCTAAAGACATGTTGCAAATTAGGTCCTCTGTTCCTATAGCCTATCTAGAACATACCCAGCATGCTCCCCTTGAGGATGTTGGTAAGTATGTGGCAGAGGGAGAAGGCTATCTTGTCCAACTGTATCCAGCTCAATCTCCGTATTACCTACTTCTTGCCGGTAAGAAAAAGGATGTAAGCAAGCTGGTGGATATATTGGTAGAATTCGCCATGCATATTGCCGATGTTATAGAACCTCTTAAGAGAGTAGAAGGTGTTATTGACTATATTTACAATACTCAGTATAAATTATGAGTATTAAGGTTAATAAGGCCAGGGTGGCCTTTTCACCTTACATTATTCGTTTGGGATATATACGCAGAATACATTCTAAGCCGCTAGATGTATGGTCTTATAAAACCCATGAGCCAGATTACCTGTTGTCTTTGCCATCTCATATGCTTCATAGTGAGCCACTGGATGTAGTGACAACAAGGTTAGAAGTGCCTAAACTACAGGCTCATATAGAGAATATGCACGTCAGACCTCTGAGAACCAAGGTGAGAAACAAACGCATGCTCAAGGTTCATATGAGGCGCTACCGCAATATATCTTTGCGTGTTTATAAAAGACATGTTTCTACTTTGCTAAAATTTGCTGTGCATACTATTGTTGGTTTCTATGGTGTTCCTATAAAAAGAAGGGGAATACCTGCTGATAAAGTATCAGCCCATGTTAAATCTGCTTTTAGAGTACTTCTTATGAAGAAGAAAATACGCTCTTCTGTTAATTTGAAATATTATTTCCCAAATGTTGCCATTAGTCCCTCAGGGAAATTAAAGTATTTGGGTAATGGATATCTTTTGGTTATACCGGCAAGAGGAACACGTATCATGCTTAATGTTTACATTGTTGAAGATAATAAAGGTAAAGAATATATGCTTATGGAGGTGATTAGGTGATAGCTTGGACTGTCTTTGGTATATTGCTTGTTCTTGTTGTTAATGTTATTATGTTTTTCATTGCCTATCGATGGCTTAAACAGACTGTGGAAGATTATCTCCATGAGAAAGAATATGAATATCAAAAGCTTATTGAGGAACTGGAGCGAGAAAGGCTTCATATGAAGGCATATATGCAATCGCTGGCATCGGTTTATAAGGAGTATTTAGAGAGAGTTGATACTGTAGTTGAGAGACTTGTTGAAGTGCAGTGGAAAGACTTTGATAAACAGGCAAGGGACATTATTATGCTCTATCTGAAGGGTTATAATATAGGTGAGATAGTTGCAAAGTTAGGTGTACCTAAGGAGACTGTAAAGTTTACATTGATGGTCGCCTTGGGTAAGGAGGGCGATGACGATGCTTAGAGGTATATATCAGGCTACTTCAAAGCTTATAACAAATCTTAGATGGCAAGAGGTTATAGAAGATAATTTGTCTAACCTCAATACACCGGGCTTTAGGGAAAAACTTGTTTCCATAGGTATAGATGAGGAACATGTATTAAAAAGAGTAGAAAAAGGACAAGCTACAGATATTGGTCCCTTGACTTTTAATGTTCAGATAGATGCGCTTACATATTCCAATGAACAAGGTGGTTTAAAGCCTACCGATAGTCCTTATCATTTTGCTATTGTTGGTGATGGTTATTTTGCCGTCAGTAGAAATGGACAGAGAGTATATACACGCAATGGAGAATTTATTAGACAACCAGATGGCACGTTAGCCCTTGCAGATGGATCGGTGCTTTTAGGTAAAAACGGAGCGCCTATTAGGGTGCCAGAAGATTTCTATGTTGATCCCGCTGGTCGCATGTTTAATGCGGCCGGTAGGTTTATTGGTACCATACCCACATATAATCTCAATGGTATGACCGATATTGGTGGTGGATTTTATACGGGGACTGCGGTAAGAAGTGGTTCTGTTGTGTTACAGGGTTATTTAGAAGAGCCTAATGTTGATGTTATTAAGCAGATGACTGATATGATTCGTGCTGCTAGGTCGTTTCAGGCATCATCAAAAGTTGTTACGACCGAATATGATACGGTGGGTAGACTAATCAACACCGTTTCTTAATGGGGTGATAGATCATGTCTGAATGGACTTATTCGATAGCGAGAGCAGGGTTGTGGGCATCTGCATCTAAGATTAATGCTCATGCCCAAAATATTGCCAATGTTGGTACCATTGGATACAAGCCATTCGAAAGGGCTGTTATGACAGGTATTATTAATCAGTTCTATGGTATTACAAAACCTGTTGGTATTTCTACTGGTTCTTTAGCCGTTCGTGAGTATGAAATGCCGTTTCAAGGCAACTTTATAGAGGGAAACACTCCTGTTAATATGGCTATCCTTGGTAAGGGTTATTTTGCTGTTAGAGACGAAGCTGGTAATGTGTTTTATACCCGCAATGGGGATTTCAAGATAGATGTTGATGGCAACCTTGTAGATGATGAGGGTATGCATGTTCTCGATAATCGAGGAAACCCTATTAATCTAAAGGGTGTTAATTTGGATGAGGTTATGGTAGATGAGAGGGGCAATATCTGGTATAAGGATCAGGTTATTGCCACTGTAGGTATATATTATTCACAGTCGACAGATAACTTTGTAAAGACAGGAAACAATAAATATGTGGCCCGTGGTCCTGTTTTTCTGCTACAAAATGGTTATAATGTATTAGGAGGATATTTAGAGGCGTCCTCTGTTGATATAACGGAGGAGATGACAGGTATCATAGAAGCTCAAAGGGCTTATCAATTTGCAGCCCGAAGTTTAAAAAATGCAGATGAGATGATACAAACAAGTATAAATATGAGGGGTTGATTGAGCGGTGGTGAAAGTTCCGGATTTACAAAAACTCATAGATAAGATAGAAGAGGTAGTACCGCTTCCAAGTGTGGCAATGAGGATCATCAATTACATTGATGATCCTGATGCGGAGATTTCTCAGCTTGCCAAACTTATATCCATGGACCAAGCGCTCACCACCGAAGTTCTGAAGCTTGCAAATTCTGCTTACTATGGTTTCCCTAGGAGGGTCTCTACTATCAGCGAAGCAGTTGTTATTTTGGGCTTCAGTACTACTCGTAGTGTTGTGTGGAGCGTTATTCTTAGCAGTACACTGAAAAAACCAGTACTTGGTTATGCTTTACCAGAAGGTGCCTTGTGGCGCCATAGTGTTGCGGTTGCTGTGGGAAGCAAACTCATTCTCCAACATGCAAATGTTAAAGGTGTTAATATGGAAGAGGCTTTTGTTGCAGGTCTTATCCACGATATAGGCAAGCTCTTGCTTGCTACCTACGTTGCAGGTGCATATGAAGAAATAGTTAAGGTAATAGCAGAGGGTAAGACATTTGATGAAGCAGAAAGACAGGTGCTTGGATATGACCATGCTGTTGTAGGTGCTATGGCAGCTGAGAAGTGGAATTTGCCTGATATATATGTTGATGCTATTAAGTATCATCATAGACCGAGTGAGACCGACAACTTGATGGCAAAGGTTGTGCACCTTGCCGATTACATAGCGTATTCTATGGGTTGGGGTAGTGAAGGTTTAGAAGGCCTGAATTACACCTTAGAAGAAAACGTTTTGGAAGAGTTGGGTATAGCACCTGAGGAAATAGATGTTCTCTTCAATGAAACATTAGATCAGTCTGAGCTCTTCTTGTCTTCACTGGGGTGAGGCAGTGAATTTTGCACAGGACTTTCCGATATTGATTATGAGGTGATAGGCCATGCGTGCAAGTCTTGAGAGGTTGTATGTGCATCTTTCAGACATATCAATTAGGTTGGCTCGAGCGGATAAAGCAGAGGATATCAAACCAGCAAGTAAGAAGAGCAAGACACTTAGCAAAAAAGATGATGTCAGGATTAATGTGGCGAAATCTCTGGAGCGTTTACAGGCAGATAGAGCTGCATACATCGAAGCACTAAAAGATAAGATAGCCAGAGGAGAGTATAAAGTTTCTGCTGAAGAGGTTGCTGCCCGAATATTAGGAGTGATAGACGATGTCTAGAGGTGCGGATCAGTATTTAGCTCTGATTAAGGAGCTGAAGGATCTGATCCGCACCCAGGGCCGCTATATCTCACAGTGGGATAGTAAAAAAGTAGAAGAGCTAACCCCACTGATAGAGGAGAAAGCGGCCATTTTTCGTAGTTGGTGGGATGATCCTCAGCAAAGAGAAGAGCTTCTTTCAAACGAAGAGATTTTAATGGAGCTTCCCGAGCTCCTTGAACTGCTTGATAACAACCTCGTAATGCTTAGCATGGCCGTCAGCATGTATAAAGATGTTTTCAAAACGCTGGAGAGCGGTGTATCTACTTACGACTTTTCTGGCAGGGTGAGGTGATGGCCTATGCTAGGTGCAGGAAATATTGCCCTTGAGATAGCGAAGCGTTCTCTTGGTGCACATATGCTGCTTATGGATGTTGTATCTCATAATATTGCTAATGTTAATACTCCTGGTTATACAAGGCAGCGTGGTGTGGTGGAAACCACATATCCATTTGGAGTTCCTGGCATGGGCTATATGGGTATTCCTGGCCAGATAGGAACAGGTGTAGAGGTTAAGTATATACAGAGATTGAGAAACGATTTTCTTGATAGACAGTTTCGGCAGGAAAATGGTGTGCTAGGTAGTGAAGAGGCCAAAGAAGGGGTGTACGATGTCATAGAAACTATGTTACAAGAACCTAGTGACATAGGACTTGGTTCTGTTATGTCTGCATACTTTGATGCATGGCAGGAACTAAGTGTGACCCCGGAAGATCCTGCCATACGTAATATGGTTATAGAAAGAACGAAAAATCTTATTGATACTTTTCATCATTATGCCAATCAGCTTATTGACCTCAGGTCTGAAATAGACTTTCAGATAGGTGAAACAGTCAAGAAGATAAATACATTGGCTCATCAGATAGCTGACCTTAACGGAAAAATAGAACAGGCACTTGCTGCCAATCAGAGGCCTAACGATTTGCTAGATAAACGAGATTATCTCGTTGATCAGCTTAGCAAGCTTGTCAATGTACGGGTTGAGAAGCTTGACAATGGTGGTATCTCCTTGTTTGTAGGTTCTATGAATATTATCGATGATAGAAGGGTAAATCCTATAGAGGTTTTCAAAAATACGGAGATTAATGCCTCTGATGTTTCTGATCTTTCTAATGCAACAACAAAGTTTGTCAGTGCGTATGGCAATAAAGGGTGGAATGGTGATAAGATCCGCTTTAATGGTTCGCCCGATGGTGATGGTGGTACATTCAGTGGTGTAGATCCTTATAACACATCGGTAAATACATTATGGGTGAAGTTCTTTAGTGATTCGCCTGATGAGTCTGTGAAGTATGTAGCTCTTGACAATAAGAGTTTAAGAAGTGGAAAGCTTTTTGGTCTTATTGAGGCTCGTGATGATGTCATTTGGAATGCCCTTGAGAAACTTGATAAGTTGGTATGGGGACTTGTCTCCCGTGCCAATGAGGTTCATAGGCAGGGTGCAGACCTTCATGGTAATGCCGGTGAGGATATATTCTTAGTACCAGATAGTATATATACTTCTTCAAGACCACAAGATTTAGTTGCCACACTGTATGCCGGTGATGATTCCAGTGGTTTGTGGAAAAGCTCAAACTTTAGGGGTATAGCTGCCCATGTATATCTTAATCCCGATATTGATGGGCATCCCGAGAGGCTAGCAGCGGCAAGACAAGATCCTACTGCTGGTGTTGGTTCAGATGGATACTACAATCTTTCTGGAGATTCTACGGTTGCTGTTGCCATGGCACAGCTAAGAGATATTAACATGGGACAAACCTCTATTACTGTTAATAACTATACTATTAATCTTGCATCTCCGGCCAACTTTACTTCTGATATGACATTAAAGAGCACCCGTGAATATTTTGACTCATGGGTGTCTGGAATAGGCTCTGATTCAGAAAACAATAAAACCATAAAGAAGAATGTAGAGAATTTGACAAAGATGCTTGATCTAAAGAGAAAGCAAGAGAGTGGTGTTAATTTAGACGAGGAAGCCGCGGATCTCATACGCTTTCAGAAAGCATACAATGCCTCTGCTCGACTCGTTTCAGTAATGGAACAGGTGATGGATACGATTATTAATTTAGGAAGGGCGTAAGGAGGTGTGAATGATGAGAGTATCCAATACATTCTTACATGAGAGAATGCTTTACGATATCCAATCTGTTATGTCTCGTCTTGTGAGGGCTCAGAACGAGCTATCTTCTGGTAAACGTATCCTAAAGCCTTCTGATGACCCACTGGGTACAGCACTTGTTCTTCGTTGGCGCGGGCAGATTTCTAAGATGGATAGATGGCAGAAGAATATAGAGGAGCTTCAGAGTAGATTTGAGATGTCAGAGAGCAATCTTGATACGGTCAAAGACCTACTTACAAGGGCGAGAGATATCTTTATAAGGGGTGGCTCTGATTCCCTTGGTCCAGATGAGAAAAAGGCGCTTGCCGATGAGCTTGATCAGATACTCCAAGAGCTTGTTAATAGGATGAATGCCAAATATGGTGATAGATATCTCTTTGCTGGGGCGGATGTATTACATAAACCCTTTGAGGTTCAAAAAGATGCTACCGGAAAAATTATCGCTGTAACATATCACGGCTATCCTATACCCTCCCGTGATCCATCTACAGGTAATCTCAATGATGAAGCTTGGCTTCCTGTTGAGGTGGGAGAGGGTGTAACCATGCCCCAGAATGTGCCAGGTGATTGGGCTGTGATGAAAGAGACAAGTAATACAACGCCATCTGATGACCTGAAGATGTTTAGGGTCATTATTCAAGCAAGAGATGCGTTGCTTCAGGATAAGAACCTGTCTGTAGAGCAGTATACCGATGCAAATGGCAACCAAGAGGCCTTTCTTGATACTATAGATAAGGTTCTTGCCCGTGTTGGTGAGGCATTAGCATACATAGGTACCAAGGTAGAGAGATTGCAGGGGCTCCACACATTCTACGAAAAGATGCGAGTGAATTATGAAGGTCTGAGAAGTAAACTTGAGGATGCCGATGTGGCTGAGGTGTATATTACCTATTCAAAAGAGCAACTTGTGTACCAGAGTGCCTTAAAAGTTGCATCTAACATACTTACACCAAGTCTTATTGATTATATCAGGTAGGTGGTATAGATGATAGTCAACACAAAAATATTCGGACCTATAGATGTTCCAGAAGAGTCTATTATACTGTTCCCACAGGGACTGGTAGGTCTTCCTTGGCTTCAACGCTTTGTACTTATTCAGGAAGAGGGCCTAGAACCATTTTTTACTCTACAGTCAGTGGATGAAGCTGATTTTGCCCTTTGGATAGTTCCATCACTATTTATTGATCCTGAGTATGCACCTCCTGTTGATGAGATAGAGATAGCTGATCTTGGTGATAAAAATGATATATTACCTATGATTATTGTCTGGACTGAGGAAACAGATGATGGTAACCATAAAACTTATGCAAACTTGAAAGCTCCGCTTCTCATTAATCCCAAAATCAAGAAGGGGAGACAGGTTGTTATAGATAAAGAAGAGTATCCTCTGAAGAAGGATATAACGGCGGTGGTAGACGGTGCTAGTACTAACACGTAAAAAGGGAGAGGCCATTGTAATTGGTGACAACATAAAAATTGTTGTTGTTTCGGTGAGTGGAGACTCCGTTAAGATAGGTATTGAGGCTCCGGCTGATGTAAAGATACTTCGTGCAGAGCTCCTTGAAGCCGTTAAGGATATTAATGTTGTTGCTGCGAAGACAATGCCCCATGTAAAAGTAAAGAAAGGAGGGGAAAAACCCTCCATTCTTACCGATCTTACTATTAAGGCTAAGAGAAAAGATACTTAGAAGAATATAGCCGCTTCTTCATAAAGCTTTATATCGGCATATTTGGGCTTTTCAATTACAATTTCTAGTGGTTTGGTTGATATGCTTTCCCCTTCTATGCCCACAAAGACACCATTTTCACCTGATAGTATGGCATCTACAGCCTTTATACCCATACGTGTGGCCAGTAATCTGTCTGTAACCGTAGGAGACCCTCCTCTTAGCTGATGACCGAGTACTGTAGCTCTTGCTTCGAAGTTGCCTCTTTCGGATATGAGTTTTTTTAGTGCATTGCCTACTCCGTTTTCTTCTTTACCGGGAATATCTGCCCCTTCAGCTACCACAATAATGCTGAAGTCTTTGCCCCTTTTTTTTCTGTCCATAATGTGATCGATAAGCTTATCGATATCTAATGGTATTTCAGGTATGATGATATAATCAGCTCCACCGGTAATACCGCCTATGAGGGCTAACCAACCCACGTCTCCTCCCATAACTTCCACGACCATAACCCGATGATGTGATTCTGCTGTTGTATGTAATCTGTCAAGAGCTTCTGCTACTGTGGTAACTGCTGTATTGAAACCTATTGTTGTATCTGTGCCAACAATATCATTATCTATTGTCTGTGGTATACCAATGACATTGATTCCTGACTGATAGAGTTTATAAGAAGCTATGAGTGACGGCCTATCTCCAACAACGACAAGATAGTCGATACCATATCTTTCCATTTCATCTTTAATAATGGCTATATCCTCTTCATTTGCTGTAGGGTCAAATGTTGATGAACCAAGAATAGTTCCTCCTGCTGGTAATATGCCTGATACACTTCGTGAGGTTAATACAATAATGTCATCATTGAGAAATCCCAAAAAACCCTTTCTAATACCTACTAGTTCTATGCCTTGCCTGAGAGCGTATCTGACAATACTTCTTACTGCTGGATTACCACCCGGTGCATCGGCCCCTGTTGTTACAACACCAATTTTCATAGGGCAAACCTCCCTCGTTTTCACTCATTGTCTAATACAATTATAACGGTGAGTATGATGAAAGAGATTGCTGCAGAGGATATATACTTTATGAAATTAGCCTTAAAAGAGGCACAGCTTGCATGGTCTCATGATGATGTGCCCATAGGTGCTGTCGCCGTGAAAGACGGTAATATTATTGCTAGAGCCCATAATATGAGACATGTGCTTAGTGACCCTACAGCTCATGCAGAGATACTGCTCTTAAGGAAGGCTTCACAGATTCTTGGTACATGGTATCTTACCGATGTGGTAGTTTATGTGACATTAGAGCCATGTATGATGTGTACAGGAGCGCTATATCAATCTCGTATTAAGAGGCTGGTGTTTGGTGCATATGACCCTAAGATGGGGGCTGTGATATCCAATCAAGATTTTTTATCCCTTGAGTGGGTTAATCACAAATTTCAAGTACTTGGTGGTGTATTAAAAGATGAGTCGGCTAGTATGTTAAAAGCTTTTTTTCGTGAGAGGAGGAAGTAGCATATAATAATCTTACATAACGAGCAGGGAGGGAATAGCGTTGGCTTTATATAGAAAGTACAGACCACAAACATTTGATGAGGTTGTTGGTCAGGAGGCCGTTGTTTCAATATTGAAAAAGGCACTTGACTCTGGCAATATTTCCCATGCATATCTGTTTGCAGGACCTAGGGGAACAGGTAAAACATCTATAGCCCGTATTCTGGCAAAAGGTCTTAACTGTGAAAAGGGGGTTACATCCCAGCCATGTGGTACCTGTTATATGTGCCGTGCCATTACTGAAGGTAGAGCTGTAGATGTAATAGAGATAGATGCTGCCTCTAATAGAGGTATTGATGATATTAGGGAGATAAGGGAACGTGTAAAACATCCTCCTCTTGAAGGTAGATACAAAGTATATATCATAGATGAGGTTCATATGCTTACCAAAGAGGCATTTAATGCTCTTTTGAAGACATTAGAAGAACCTCCTGAGTATGTTGTATTTGTGCTAGCCACTACCGATCCTCACAAGTTACCTGAAACCATTTTATCAAGGGTGCAGCGTTTTAATTTCCACAAACTCTCTATAGATGATAGCGTTTTACTGCTGCAAAGGGTATGTGATGGTGAAGGCTTTGAGTGTGAGAAAGAGGCCCTGATACTGATTGCCCGCTATAGTGATGGAGCTATGAGAGATGCACTTAATCTGTTGGAGCAGGTGTCTTTGGTGGGTGATGGGAAGATAACCCTTGAAGCTGTCAAGAGGGTTATTGGTGGCGTATCTGCCGAAAGGGTATTGGAGTTTTTTAGGGCACTAGAGAAAGGTGATACATCTGCGGTATTTGCTGTTCTTGATAACGTACTTGATGAGGGTACAGATCCAGTACTATTTCACAGAACCCTGTTTGAATATATCTCTTATGCTATTGACTATGCCGTTGATAGGTCTTCAGCAGAGAAGTTAGGCCTCTTGGAGGTGGAAAAAGATATACTGGATATTCTGGCAAAGCTTGGCATAGATGTACTTAGTGAGATGTCTAAACAGATGATAGAGTTAGAGCGTTATTATCGTTATACTGACAGGCATAAGTCTTCTGTGCTAAAGATGGTTACTGTAAAACTTATGGCATTTTGGAATGTATCCTCTGAAGGTTCTGAGGAATCCAGCAAGGTTATGATAAAGCCATCTGCAAGGAAGGAATCCGTAAAGAAAGCCCCACAAAGAAGCGCTACTAATTTACCAGCTGCTTTGTCAGAAACCGCTAAGCAGGTAGCCGATAAGAAAAAATTAGCTGGGAGCAAAGAGGTACCAGATAATAAGGGAACTACGGACAACTCCGTCCATTCTTCTAATATAGACAAGGAAGCAGAAGATATTGTTAGCATTTATAAAAAAAAAGCCCCTAAAACCGTAGAGGAAAAACCTAAGAGTGAACCTAAGAAAGAGGAGAAAAAACCGGTTGATGAGGCATATAAGCTGCTTGCTGCTCACTATCCTGAATGGGCTCTTATGTATTATAAGGTTGGTCGGTTAGATGGTAATAAGCTCTACTTTTCTACGACATATGCCAAAGATCTCTTTGAAACCGCTATAAACAAGTTTGGTTGGAAGGAGAAATTACTTGAAGTATTAAAGCCTCTTGGCGTTACCGATGTCGTAGTAGAAGAAAAAGGTGCCTCTGAACCCTATGTGCCTGCCTCTGAAGAAGAGGCTATGAAGATTCTTGAAGAGATATTTCATGTGTGAGGTGATGTTTGTTGAATAGTGTTGTTGAACACCTTGCTATGCTTCTCAGAAAAATGCCCGGTGTGGGCTTTAAGAGGGCCAGAGAAATGGCCGAATATATGCTTAAGGAATCGCCTACCTACAGAAAAGAACTTATAGAAGCTATTGAGGCTCTTGATAATGTCAAGTTGTGTACAGAGTGTTTTTACTATGCAGAACCGGGAAAGGATTTATGTCATATATGCAGCGATGAGAGTCGTGATAAAAGTGTTATATGTGTTGTTGAAGATACTGAATCTGTGGACAGAATTGAAGAAACAGGAGCATATAGAGGCCTTTATCATGTACTTTGGGGTATTGTTGATATGAAAAGGGGGAAGATGCCCGATTCAGAGAAAATAGAAAAGCTTATGGAGCGCTTGGCTCGTGATGAGGTAAAAGAAGTTATTTTGGCTATGTCTGCTACTACTGAAGGGGAAATTACGGCAGATTATATAGCAGAGGAAATAAGAGATAGAGGTATCGATGTAAGGATTACCACACTTGCAAGAGGTATATCTGTTGGTACAGAGATAACATTTGCCAGCCCAGAAACCCTTGCGAGGGCAATTGAAGGAAGGGTAGAGGTTGATGATGATAAAGGTTATTGATGACTTAGATAAACTTATAGAGGTAATGCCTGATTATCTTAAACAGGCTGTTGAGGCTATTGATAATAAAGAGGATATTGTTGAGTTTGTTGTTGACCTTGGTAGGCAACCTGAGGTAAGGTTTCACAAAGATTTTCAGCTCCTTGATAATAGATTGATTACCGAGGATGATATTAATTATATTGTTTCCCGTGTAGGACAATTTGGCCCTGATGGTAGGGCTGGTATTGCCGGTACTCTTCATAGAATATCAGCTATCCGCACTCGTACCGGTAAAATTGTTGGGCTGACACTGCGTGTAGGCCGAGCGGTGTTTGGTGTGCTTGAACCTTTGAAAGATATATTTACCGAAACAGGTGATAGTGTTCTTCTACTTGGAAAGCCTGGTGTCGGCAAGACAACAATACTCCGTGAAGTATCCCGTGTTCTGGCCGATGAGATGAGACAGCGTGTAATTGTTGTAGATACATCTAATGAAATTGGTGGTGATGGTGATATTCCACATCCTGCTATAGGTAGAGCTAGGAGAATGCAAGTTGTTTCTCCTGAGAAACAGCACGATACTATGATAGAGGCCGTTGAAAATCATATGCCCGAGGTTATTGTCATTGACGAAATAGGCAGAGAGGAAGAGGTTATGGCAGCTCGTACAATTGCTGAACGTGGGGTAAGGCTTATTGCTACAGCACATGGTGGTTCATTGGAAAATGTGTTGTTTAATCCAACGCTATCTGACCTTGTTGGTGGTATCAATGTTGTTACCTTGAGTGATGAAGAGGCACGCAGGAGGAAGACTTCTAAGACCGTGATGGAGCGTAAAGGGCAGCCAACATTCAAGATACTTATCGAGATTAAGAGTAGAAATGAATTTGTTATACATCGCAATGTTGCCAAATCTGTTGATAGTATACTTGCTGGTATACCACCTAAGGTGGAGATACGCAGGGTTAAAGAGGATGGTACCGTGGAAATAGAAGAGAGCCAACCACTTCCTATGGATCTTAGAGAAGAAAAGAAAGAGTTTATTAAAAACAGAACGCTGAAAATATACCCCTTTGGCCTTAGCAAGAATAAGGTAGAAAGTGCCATCAAAGACTTGGGTATCAACGGTATGCTTTCCGGTAACCTTGATATGGCAGACTTTGTCATAGCTCTAAAGTCCCGTATATCGAAACATTATCCCCAGATTAGACTAGCTGAGCGTATGGGTAAAGATATTATCAGTGTACGGAGTAATACTGTTAAACAGATTCAAAGTGCGCTCAGTGACTACTTGGGACTTGATACGGAAGAAAGCCAAGAAGTCTCGGAAGATATTATTGCTAAGACACGTCAGGCAGCCTTAGAGGTGCTGCAGACAGAGGTGAGCCTGAGAGTGCCTGTATATGAGGAGCTCTTGAATGAACAGTTAGAGGTTATCAAATCCCTTGGTCTGGAGTATGAAATTGTAGGTGATGAAATTGTCATTAAATACCCCGGTGGTGATGCGCAGTGAAGGGTGCTTTTATAACAATAGAAGGCATAGATGGTAGCGGCAAGGATACACTGGCAGCAAGGATAAAAGAGTATTTGGAGTCAAAGGGTATAGAAGTTGTGCTGACCCGTGAGCCGGGTGATGCCTTTGATGGTAAGGTGAGAGATATACTCATGCATAATAGGCCTCTGCCTCTATCTGAAATGTTCCTATTTATGGCGGATAGACATGAGCATGTGGAGCGTGTTATAAGACCAGCTCTTGAAGCTGGTAAGTGGGTTATATCTGTTCGTTTTGCCGATTCATCTATGGCATATCAGGGAGCACGAGGAGTTGATAGGGACCTTATCGAGCGTCTGAATATGGAAGCGATAGGAGATGTTTTTCCTCAACTTACCATACTTCTCGATTTGCCTGCCAGCGAGGCTATGAATCGTATAAAAGGTAGGGGAAATGCTGTTGAGCACTTTGAAAGGGAGGAATTTCTCAGTAAAGTTCGTGGCCTATATTTGGAAGATGCAGCTGCTCACGGTAATAGAATTATCGTCGTTGATGCCACGATATCTCCTGATGAGATATTTCGATCTGTAAAACCGTATCTTGACAAACTGATAGATGAAGTTGCACCTACTGAGATGGACATTTCTCGTGCAGAAATAGCAGATGCCATAATTAGGGCAATAGACCGTGGTATGCATGCTTTTCTTGTGTATGGACCTTGGGGTTGTGGACACAAGCATATGATTAGAAAGGTTATTTATACTCTTGTTCCTTCTGCCAAGGATGTAGAAGATGAGCCATATGGTATTTATAGCCCAGATGTTATGGTTGTTTATGGGGAGAAACCGTCATCTATCAAAATAGATATGGTAAGAGCTATTGGAGATTTTCTTGATTATCGTCCCATAGAGGCTAAGTATAAGGTAGTTGTTATTGATGATGCTTCTTTTATGACTTTGCAGGCGTCTAATGCCCTTTTGAAGATATTGGAGGAACCCCCAGAGTGGGGTATATTCATGCTTTATACATCTTATCCTGAACGCGTCTTATCTACTATTCGTTCTCGGTGTGCTGGTGTGAGGTTAGATAGATTTTCTACAAAACAGCTTGCCGTATATATAGAAGAGCGTTTTAGTGTATCTCGTGAAGAGGCAGAGACTTTGGCAAGACTCTCTGAAGGATGTCCTGACAGGGTTGAACATATTTTGCAGGTACTTGATTCTGAGAGTATTCTTGATTATATTAAAGAGGATTTTTATAAATATGTCCCTGTGGGACAATCTCTTGTTGAGGACAATGTTATGTGGGACAAGCTGTTTTTAGAGGTGGAAAGTCTGTTTTTGCAGGGGTTGATGGAGGGAAAGCAACATATTACTCCAGATGATGTTCTTATGCTGGTAGAATGGGAAGGAATGCTGAAAGCTAATGTGCAGAAAAAGCTTATAGCAGATTTGATCTATTGGCGACTTAAGGAGGGAATTGAGCGTGCACACATATCATAGTGCAAAGGCTTTAGATAGTAATAGAAAAGTCATTATTGAAATACCCCAAGATATGTCCTTGGATAGGGGCGAAAAGGTTATTATTGATTCTGAAATAGGTGAAATTATAGCTGAATATTTAGGGGAATTTACAACCCATGTTGATTTGGAAGAAAAGGAAAAATTTCCTGTGATTAGGAAAGCTACTGAAGAGGACATATTGCTTTGGGAGGAGAAAAAAGAGTTTTTAGAAAAGGTTATGCGTGTTGCCCGTCAGAAGGTTAAAGAGTATTCTGTTCCAATGTCACTATTTGCCGGGGAAATAGCCCTGAAGGGTAGAAATCTCACTCTCTACTTCACATCATCTGGTAGGGTGGATTTTAGAGCTCTGGTTAGAGATCTACAAGAGACCTTCAATGTGAAGATACGCTTATGGCAGGTTGGAGTTCGTGATAGAGCACAGATGCTTGGTGGTATTGGTGTTTGTGGTAGGCCTCTGTGTTGCCATAAACATATATTGGCTTTTGACAATGTATCTATATACATGGCAAAGAGACAGCTAAGTGTGTTTAATCCTAGCCGTATCTCAGGACAATGTGGTAGACTTATGTGCTGTCTTAGATATGAAGATAATGTTTATCTGGAAATGGATGAAAAAGGATTTCCTAAGGTTGGCGATGTTGTTAAACTAAAAGAGGGCAAAAGCGGTAAGGTTATGACTCGTAATATCTTCACAAATATGGTATATATTCATACAGATGAAGGTGGCCAAGCATGGATAGACCTTGAGGATGTTTCTGAGGTCTGGAGAAAGGGGCAGCTTGTATTTTCTTATAATGGGAATTCACAAGACTCAAAAAAACAAAGTTCCACTTCTTCTGATAATGAAAGTGCAGGAGTTGAACACAGTGAACACAACAATAAAAGTAACGACGAGATTGAAAGTGAAGGATAAATCAGAAAATGGTGCGGAAGGCGGGATTTGAACCCGCACGGGCTTTTAGGCCCACTGGATCCTGAGTCCAGCGCGTCTTCCAGTTCCGCCACTTCCGCACCATTGCATTGATATAATACTAAAGAAGTAAATAAATGTCAAGGGGTGAAGGGTATGGGCGTTTTTGACTTTATTAAGAATTGGCTTCAAGCAGGTTATTACGAAGATGATGAAGTTGCAGACATGGAAGATGAAGAGTTTGAAGAGGAATATAGAAAAGAAGAAAGTGTTAATTATACAGAAGGGTATGCGACAGATTATTCTTCTTTAGCAGAGAAAACGGTTTTTATCTACCGTGCTCAGGTGTTTGAAGATGTTAGGTATGTTAAACCGGTGATGAAGCAGGATATCCCTGTGATAGTAGACTTGTCAGAAGTTATGGAAAAAGATGATAGAAGAAGGTTCCTTGACTTTGCGTGGGGTATGGCCAAAGCAGGTGGTGGACGTATCAAGGTGCTTGATACCAAAGACCTTATGTATGCCATAATACTTCCTTCAGAACATTGGGGACTTGTTGATGAGGTATCTCCGTCCTTCTCTGAACCAGAAGATGTCGATGAAGGAGCTGAGGAATAGGTGCAGGTGATTGCAAGGAACAAGAAGGCCAAACACAATTATGATATTTTAGAAGAATACGAGGCAGGGATTGTTCTTAAAGGTAGTGAGGTGAAATCTGTAAGAGCGGGTAAAGTGTCTATAGTTGAAGCATTTGCCCGTGTCGATGGTGGGGAGTTGTGGTTAGAGAATATGTATATTGCCCCTTATGACAATGCTACAGGTGTGTTTGGTCATGAACCAAGGAGAAAAAGAAAGCTTCTTATGCACAAGAAAGAAATAAAGAGATTGGCAGGTAAACTTGCCCAAAAAGGCCTTACCCTTATACCCCTTGAAGTGTATATAAATGATAGAGGTCTTGTCAAGGTAAAGCTAGGCCTCGCTCGCGGTAAGAAAAAGTACGATAAGAGAGAGGCTATAAAAGAAAGAGATATTCGTCGCAAGATTGCTGCCGAATTGAAAAATTATAGGTAATCTATGATATGTGTTATAATTGTAATCGCTTTCTGGTACATAAAAATTGAAAGATGGGGGCGACTGGTTTCGACGGGGAGTCGGGCCGGTACGCTGCAGGCCGGGTTGGTCGCCATCCCGTTAAAAAGGTGACACACAAAATAAATGCCGATTACGATTACGCACTCGCTGCCTAATTAAATAAGGCAGCCGCCCCCCGGTGCTAGCCACCGGCACCGGGTACGGCGTCAAAGAGGTGGCAAGGTCTTTATGGTCGCCCCGCCATAAAGACCTACTTATTGGGGCTTGGTCCTACCATGGGTGCCTGTGCCCTAAGGTAGGACGACAATGAAACACAGGCTAAGCCTGTAGACGCGTACCGGGGAGGCTTCTCGGACGCGGGTTCGAGTCCCGCCGCCTCCACCAAACTTTTTGAACGATGGAAAGAATATATATATTGGATTCAGGGATAGGTGGATTGGCACTACTGAGAGACCTGTGTTTTTTAGAGGCAAATGCCTCTATTTTTTTTGTTGCCGATGCTAAATATTTTCCATATGGAGAAAAAACAAGGGAAACTTTATCTAACATATTTGATTTTCATGTGGCGGCAGCGAGATTGCTCGGTTTCGAGAAGATAGTAGTTGCATGTAATACCATGTCTACTGTTGTCATGGACGAAAAGTATAAAATTCCTGTATGGCATTTGTTCCAGGGTTGGGGAGAGCATCTGTCTATGTATAAACGTCCACTTGTGCTTGCTACTAGTCGTACAATAGAGAGTGGTGTATATCAGAGACTGACCTATGGTATGGGGGTTTATCATAAGGCAACATATCTTATTAATGCCATTCAACACGGGGATGTAGATGGTGTAAAAAGATGTTTGGAGGACATTCGCAATATGGTGATATCTGAAAAAATAGATGCCATAATCTTAGGATGTACGCATTTATCTTTTATAAGAGATATGTTCTATCAGACAATGCCTCCCAGTGTGGAAATCGAAGACCCTTTATGGCATATGGCACGCAGAATTTTTGCCACTACAGGAGCAGGACAGGTTATACTGGAAGGTGTTGGTAGTACTGATCCTGTTTATAATCCTATAGATGCTGTTAGGTCTATACCCGGAAGTGAGGTGATTAGAGGGTGCAAGCGCTCCAAAACGGGCCTTATTCAGGGTATATGGCTATTTTAGCTGTTGCCATATTGATTTCTTTTATTTATGCTCTGCTTACCAGAGGTAAACAAGCGCTACTTGCTGCCTTTGCCGGTACATCGTTAGCTGTAGGTATGGGATTATTTGTATCTCATGCAGCTTATATTGTCTTGAATATGCCCATGCACATAGCTAAACGTTACTTGTTTTATCCTATAGGATTCGTTCCTCAAGGATACCTTCTTGGTCATTTAATATTTGGAGTGTTGTTTGCATTTTTGCTGTCATTTGTTGAACCTTCTGATGGAGAAGTTGTTGCTCTCACGATTATGATTCAAGTTTCTGCTATTTTCCCTCCTCCATATTCCTATGTTGTGAGTGTACTTTTGCTGTTATTATTTTGGCCAAGATCTATGTGGTCTCGTTTAGGAGGTTGTATAGTGTTTTCTGTATCACTTGTGCTGTATAATGTTAAATGGGCCCCTCTAATGGGGTTACCACATAAGGTTGCATTGGGAGGTAGTATATTGGCCTGTTTGCTTGCATTGTTTGTAGTGTATAGAGGTGAGACAAATGAATTTTAATGTGTGGTATGCCATATCAGCTATTGCTGTTATGTTGCTGATTTTGACTTTTTTCAATGTATATATGTTTCTGAAATGGAGACAATGGGGCAAACCAGGACATGTTATAGAGGTCTTGGAGAGTCTTACTGAAGATGTTGAGACCCTTAGAGAAGATGTAGACACTCTCAAAGAACAGATTGCTCAAATTCCTGGTCGTTGGCGTGTAGCCCGCTATGATGCTATTCCTGAAGAAAAGGGAAAGAAAAGTTCTACTCTTGCTGTTATAAATGAATATGGTGACGGCTGGGTTATTACATCACTTACTATGACAGGGGCTTCTCGTGTCTACATCAAGAATGTAAGGGGGTGGAAATGTGAGGAGCCGTTCTCGTTTAGTCCCGAAGAAGAGCTTGCTATTGAAAGCATCAAGAAGGAGATATAAGCCCAGTAGAAGGGCTGTTGATATTCATTATTCATTTATGGTGTCTAGTAATAGACATGGGGGTATGGTAAATATCTCCATTGGCAGGTGGCAGGTGAAATTACTTGCTGCAATACTAATGATCTTCTTTGCCACATTTGCACTTATGTCTGCCCAGCTGTGGGCATATTCTCAAATGAAAATAGTTGCTATACGAGATGCAAGACTTGTGTATGCTTTTCAGGCATATGATGAGGCTCGTAGTAAAGAGATTTCTTCCCTTGTTTCCAAAACCAACGAGCTGGAATACAAGTTAGACAAACTCCTTACTGGTATCAACGAAATCAATAAAGTGCTTGTGTCCACTGGTAAGGAACTTAAGGGTGTTAAGGGAGCTTCTGAACTTGGTGTTGCTGCTGCATCGGATTTGTCATTTGTCTTTACAGCTACGGCATCAGATGCTACCGCTTCAACAACTACACTATCTCCTGCATTTGCTTTATCTCCATCTGTTACGCCATATTCCCAGTATGGTGTGACGAATCAAATGGATAAATTACAGGAGGCCAATCTTGTACTCGAACATATATCCAATACATTGGTCCGTCTTGGTGCTGTGAGTAGTGAAATATCCAATGATACCAATAAATATGTTTCTCTTATGGAGCATGTCCCCACACTATGGCCCGCCCAAGGGAGGTTTACAGCTGGATTTGGATGGCGTAGAGACCCTCTTATGCCTGGTCGTTGGGAATTTCATAAAGGAATTGACATAGCCAACTCTTGGGGTACCCCTGTGTATGCCGCTGCATCTGGTAAGGTTATATGGACAGGTTGGAATGGTGGATATGGAAAGTCTATTATTATAGATCATGGTAATGGTATTAAGACTGTGTATGCTCATCTTGAAAAGATTGAGGTGAAAATAGGACAAGAGGTGAAAAAGGGGCAGGAGATAGCCAAGATGGGATCTACTGGAAGAAGTACGGGGCCCCATCTGCATTTTGAAGTTCATGTAAATGGTGTTGCTGTAGATCCACTAAGATATCTTAGTAGAAGGTAGGAGGGAGAGCAATGTTTGGAAGAAGACGGAGAGTTTCTAGCGATATTGGCTTGTATGTGGGCGCACATACTACCGTAGAGGGTAAAGTGTTTTCCACAAAGGGAACAATCAATATAGCTGGTTCTTTTAATGGTGATATTGTGTCCCAAGATCTTGTAATTATTACTGAAGAAGGTAAGGTTCAAGGTACTATCAAGGCTAAGGAACTTCATGTGTTTGGTAAGGTTAATGGTATCGTCGAGGTTGAAAATGAGCTTATTATAGGAATGAATGGTCTTGTGGAGGGAGAGGCTTCTTATGGAAGCCTTCATGTAGAAGAAGGTGGACAAATAAAAGGTAAAATGGCCCCAAGAAGTAAGGAGTCTTCTACAGAAAAATCTGCTAAACAGCCTAAAAAGGGTAATAAGGATAACAAGAATAAAAAATAAAGGGAGCTATGTAGCTCCCTTTATTGCTTTTGTAAAACCTGCTTTTTACATTCTTTCCATCGCGAAGTCTATAATTGCATTTGCAAGTTTTGATGCATCTGCCATCAGTTTATTGGCATTTTCCATATAGTGAGCATAAGCCTCTTTACCGGCAACATTGATTTTGACGTTGGCGTAGGCAATTTTAGCAGCAGATTTTAAAGCAGAGGCTCCACCAATAACATCGGATAGAACATATTTAGATATCTTGTCTTTGATCATGTCAAATGCCTGAAGCACTTCAAGACTTCTTTCTAATGTCTGCATAGGTGCTTCAATGGATTTAATACGGGCAGCTTTTAGTGCCTGTTTGCGTACTGCTTTTTCCTCTTCTGTGCTTTTGGGCATAGCCTTTGCCTTCATATACTCATCAAAAGCCTCAGCATCTTTGTCTGCAAGGACCAGAAATTCTTCATATGCACCTTTCATGCTTTCTCCAATACTGCTAAGTAAGTCATCATCAACCTTCTTAGCTGTAATGTCTATGGTCATTTTAAACAAACCAGCTCCCATGGCTCCCATAATGGCTGCAGCTGTGCCACCTCCGGGAGTTGGAGCATCAGATGCCAGTTTCTCTATAAACTCCTGAACAGTCATCTCTTTAAACATGTGTGCCACCTCCTATAAAATGTGTATTGCCTTTCCTAGTGCTACTTCACATGCCTCTTTAATAAATTCGGAAATGGTAGGGTGTGGGAATATTGTATGTGCTATATCTTCAAGTGTTAAACCTTTTTCGATTGCCACCGATCCCACCATAATCATTTCGCTAACATTTTCTCCTACCATATGCATACCTATTATACGGTGAGTATCTTTATCGGCAAGGACTTTGATAAATCCTTCTCTTTCTGCCATAGTTCTTGCCCTGCCATTGGCAGATAGTGGAGCAACACCTTTTAGATATGAACCCTCTTCCAGTTCTTTTTCTCTCTTACCAACACTAGCTACCTCAGGAATAGTAAAGATAGCCCCGGGTATGGCCGGTGTGCCCAAGGGTTTCTTTTCTCCTGATAGTATCTCTTCTGCTACATGTATGCCTTCATGTGCTGCTACATGGGCAAGCATTGTTTTTCCTCTGACATCGCCTATGGCATATATTCCATCTACCGATGTTTCTAAGTAATCGTTGGTTTCAATACCTTTTCTGTGGAGTGTAATGTCAATATCTGTGGTACCAGTTGGTATGTTTGCCTGACGTCCTACCGAAAGCATGAGTTTTTCTGCTTCAAGCACGATTTCTTTTTCTCCTTGGAGTCCATATAGTTTGTAACCACTTTCTCTTTTTTCTATCTTGGTGGTTTTGGTCTCTTTGAATATCTTTACTCCTTTTCTTGATAATGTCTTGTCTACGACAGTGGCAACGTCTGTATCTTCTGTCGGTATGATCTGTGGCATAAGCTCTATTATATAGACCTTTACACCAAGGCCAGATAGCACTGTTGCGGTCTCAACGCCAATGACACCGCCACCAACAATAATAATGCTTTCAGGTAAGCTATCTGCATTTATGAAGTCATCACTCGTCCATATGCCGTCTACATTATCAAACGGGGGAAATAACAGTGGTCTACTACCTGTCGCTATGATAATGTTATCGGCACTGATCTTATCATCTCCAATAGCAATAGTTTTTTTGTCAACAAATACTGCCTCTCCTTTTAGTATGTCAATACCACGCTTGGTTAGTATCATTTCTACTCCCTTACGGGACATGGTGATATTGGTCAGCATATGTTTTCTTAGACCTTTGTAATCTATCTCTGGGGCACCGAATTTTATGCCCATACGCTTACCTTTTTCCGCTGTTTGCTTGACATGTATACCGTATATAAGTGCCTTCATAGGTATACAACCTCTATTAGTGCATGTGCCTCCAATATCTCCCTTTTCGATAACAGCTACTTTATGTCCCCCCTGTGCCAGTCTTATAGCTGCGTGATATCCCCCTGGACCGGAACCAATAACTATGGTGTCATAATGTTTCATAGTTTCACCTCCCTATGAAAAGTTTACTATACTTACCAGATAGTTATGTGTCTATAAGGTAAAATACTAAAAACGCATGTTGGGAGGGGGAATATATATGCTACTGCTATTTGATATGTTTGGCACACTAGTAGATATTACACCTGTTAACAAACGTATTTATGAGTTCTTTAAGGTTTATTCCAATAAAGATATTGATTATCAGTCGTTTCATGACTTTTATATTGAAAAGTATTATGAGGTTTTTTCAAATTTAGATAAGCGTCCTTACATGGTGGAGCGCTATTACTTTAATCGTTTGTATAGCGAACTTCTTAATTACCTTGGGGTCAGTAAGAGCCCGGATTTTGTAGTTGGTTATGTTTATGGACTTTTGTCTTCTATACCACCTTTTGATGATATAGAGTGCGTAAATAAACTCAAGGTAGAAGGACACACAATATGGATTCTATCCAATTCTGACAGTGAGTATTCTTTACCTTTGACAAAGTCTCTGCCTATAGAGGTTGATGGAATTACAACGGCGGCAATGGCAAAGGCCTATAAGCCCCACAAAGATATTTACTTGAAGGCCCTTACCGATAGCGGATTTGAACCTAAAAATGCCATTATGATAGGCGATAGTCTTTCTGATGTAATTGGCGCCGATAGGGTAGGTATCAAAGGCATTCTAATAGATAGATATGGTAAGTATAAAGACTATGAAGGTGTTAAAGTTTCATCTCTGTGCGAAGTAAAGGAGGTTCTCCACCGTGTGGTATAAATATCTTCTTCTGCTGCTTGGTGGAGCTTTTGCCGGTTTTGTCAATGTGCTTGCCGGTGGTGGTTCAATGGTGACAATTCCATTGCTGAACTTTGCTGGCTTACCAATCGATATGGCAAATGCCACCAATAGGGTTGGTATTTTTCTGCAAAATATCATTTCTGTTTCTAAGTTTTTTAAAGAAGGAAAACTGAAATGGCGTAGAGGGCTTGTTCTTGCATTGTTTGCCACACTTGGTGCTATACTGGGTGCCTATATTGTTATATCTATAGATAGAACTCTTCTTAAGCGCATCATAGGATTTATATTTCTTGGCATGCTGATATTTACATTGAAGAAACCCGATCTTGGTACTGTTGAAAAGGTGGATAGACCTCCCCTATGGCTTTCTGCTATAGTCTTTTTTCTTATTGGCATATATGGAGGATTTATTCAAGCAGGAGTGGGCTTTTTTCTTGTCTATGCATTAGTGCTTATAGAAGGGTATGATCTTGTATCTGCTAATGCCATAAAGGTGTTTATTGTGCTTATTTATACGGCTATTGCTTTGACAATGTTTGCTCTAAATGGCCTTGTCGATTGGAAACTTGGTCTTATACTGGCAGTGGGTAATATGATTGGTGCCTATGTGGGAACGGTGTTTGCTATTTTCAAGGGTTCTTATTGGGTTAAGTGGGTGCTTATACTTATGGTTGGCATTGTATCTATTTCTTATATTTTTGGTTTTTAGGAGGAGATGTAAGTGCATAAGAGAAGTAAAGTTTTGACACTTTTATCTGTGTTTTTAATGATAGCGATACTCTTTGGAGGTTGTGGTTTTCTCACTGAAGATGACAGTAATATTATCAAGGTGAAGGTTAAGTGTGTGGCTTCATGTCATCTTGATGGCGATACTATAAGGGTAATTATGCCTGACGGTATAGTGGAAAAGGTTAGACTTATCGGGGTCAATACACCAGAACTTGCCCATTTTGGTAGACCTGAGCAGTGTGGTGCGGCAGAGGCTCGTGATTTTACAGATAAGTTGACAGGTAGATATGTATGGCTGGAGTTTGATGTTGGTAGGCGGGATAAATATGGAAGATTGCTGGCCTATGTATGGATAAAAGATCCGCGCAAAGTCCATTATGATCTTCACTATATGTGGAATTGGTTGCTTGTTAGGGAAGGATATGCCCAGGTGATGACAGTGCCTCCTAATGTTAAATATGTCGATGATTTTCTTGATGCCCAGAGAAAAGCCCGTAATGAAAATAAGGGCTTGTGGAAAAAATGTCGATAGTAGGGCGGGCATAAGCCCGCCCCTTATATTTATATATAGATGGGAAACCATATACAGAAACCCCACCAAACCAATAAAGCAAAGAATAAAAAAACCCCAGTCCACAACAAGAATGAAAGCCCCTCCCACATAGTAAACCCCTCCACCTCCCCATAGACATCCCCAAGCACCATAAAAGTATACAAAAATACACGATTGACTAGAGTACAAAAGCTGGTATACTAATAACTGCCTGCCTGGGGAGAGAAAAAACCGGGCACGGCGAGAGAGCGGGAACGCGACCAAGCAGGGAACGAAAGGAAAAGGCAGTGAAGAATACCCCGTGAAGGTATTTGAGACTGCCGTACTCCGCAAGTGATATAAGAGCTTGGGGATAAAAACTTTCCATGGATAGAAACGAAAGGCCGTGAGGTCTTGAGGATAAAGTATGTCATGGAGGGTTTGATCCCGGCTCAGGACGAACGCTGGCGGCGCGCCTAACACATGCAAGTCGAGCGATCGGCCCGCAGCCCTTATGGGCAGCGGGTACGGAGCGGCGGACGGGTGAGTAACGCGTACCTGACCTACCCTCCAGAGGGGGATAGCCACGGGAAACCGTGGGTAATACCCCATACGCTCCTACTGGGGCCAAGTTATTAAAAGATGACTTGGCTAAGGTAGGAGGAAAGCTGAGGCGCTGGAGGATGGGGGTGCGTCCCATCAGCTAGTTGGTGAGGTAACGGCTCACCAAGGCGAAGACGGGTAACCGGCCTGAGAGGGTGGACGGTCACACCGGGACTGAGACACGGCCCGGACTCCTACGGGAGGCAGCAGTGGGGAATATTGGGCAATGGGGGAAACCCTGACCCAGCGACGCCGCGTGGTGGAAGAAGCCCTTCGGGGTGTAAACACCTGTACAGGGGGAAGAGGAAGGACGGTACCCCTGGAGCAAGGGACGGCTAACTACGTGCCAGCAGCCGCGGTAAGACGTAGGTCCCGAGCGTTGTCCGGAATCACTGGGCGTAAAGGGTCCGTAGGCGGATTCCTAAGTCCACTCTGAAAGCTGCCTGCTCAACGGGCAGAGGAGGGTGGAAACTAGGAGTCTAGAGGCAGGTAGAGGCAGGTGGAAACTAGGAGTCTAGAGGCAGGTAGAGGCAGGTGGAATTCCCGGTGTAGCGGTGAAATGCATAGATATCGGGAGGAACGCCAGTGGCGAAGGCGGCCTGCTGGGCCTGGCCTGACGCTGAGGGACGAAAGCTAGGGGAGCGAACCGGATTAGATACCCGGGTAGTCCTAGCCGTAAACGATGATGGCTAGGTGTCGGGGGGTTAGACCCTTCGGTGCCGCAGCAAACGCGATAAGCCATCCGCCTGAGGAGTACGGTCGCAAGGCTGAAACTCAAAGGAATTGGCGGGGGCCCGCACAAGCGGCGGAGCATGTGGTTTAATTCGACGCAACCCGAAGAACCTTACCAGGGCTTGACATGCTGGGGCAAGCCCGCCCGAAAGGGAGGGGTGGGACCTGCTAAGCAGGTCCACCCAGCACAGGTGTTGCATGGCTGTCGTCAGCTCGTGTCGTGAGATGTTGGCTTAAGTGCCGCAACGAGCGCAACCCCTGTCCCTAGTTACTCCTTGCCAGTAAGGGGGCAAGAGGACTCTAGGGAGACCGCTGGCGAAGAGCCAGAGGAAGGGGGGGACGACGTCAAGTCATCATGGCCCTTATGTCCTGGGCTACACACATGCTACAATGGATGGGTACAACGGGAAGCGAAGCCGAGAGGTGGAGCGAAGCCCTAAAAGCCCGCCGTAGTTCGGATTGTGGGCTGCAACTCGCCCACATGAAGCCGGAGTCGCTAGTAACCGTGGATCAGCAAAGCCGCGGTGAATACGTTCTCGGGCCTTGCACACACCGCCCGTCAATCCACCCGAATCAGGGGCACCAGAAGGCTGGTGACCGGTAAGGGCCGGCTGAAGGTGTGTCTGGTGAGGGGGGATAAGTCGTAACAAGGTAGCTGTAGCGGAAGCTGCGGCTGGATCACCTCCTTTCTAAGGAGAGAGAAGTTCCCTGCGAGGTCGCGTTCCCGCTGAGGGTGAAGACCCCAGCACGCGAGCAAACGGGCAGTAACAGGTAGAGGGTAAGAAAGTGAGAAGATAAAACGAGCACACGGTGGATGCCTTGGCACCTGGAGCCGAAGAAGGACGTGGCAGGCTGCGAAAAGCCTGGACGAGGGGCCTGCACCCGGTAGTAGTCCAGGATCTCCGAATGGGGAAACCCGATGTGCGAAAGCACATCATCCATACCTGAAGCAAGTAGGGTATGGAAGGCAAGCCGGCGAAGTGAAACATCTCAGTAGCCGGAGGAGGAGAAATCAACCGAGATTCCCTAAGTAGCGGCGAGCGAAAGGGGAAGAGCCCAAACCCACAGGGTGAAGAAGCCGGCAGGCGTTGCCCTGTGGGGGTAGCGGGACATAGCTAGGCGTGGCTGCCGACACGCCGCGGAGTAAAAAACCTAGTGTATAGCCGAACCAGCTGGGACGCTGGGCCGAAGAAGGTGAAAGCCCTGTAGGCGAAATGCACTAGGCTCCGTGAGCTATGATCCCAAGTACCCCGGGACACGAGGAATCCTGGGGGAATCAGGGGGGACCACCCTCCAAGGCTAAACACTCCAGGTGACCGATAGTGGAGAAGTACCGTGAGGGAAAGGTGAAAAGCACCCCGGAGAGGGGAGTGAAAGAGGACCTGAAACCGTGTGTTCACAAGGGGTACGACCGGATCTAAGGATCCGGAAGTGCATGCCTATTGAAGAATGAGCCAGGGAGTTCATGTCAGTGGCGAGGTTAAGGCGCTGGAGCGCTGGAGCCGGAGGGAAACCGAGTCTGAAAAGGGCGAAAAGTCGCTGGCATGAGACCCGAAGCCGCACGATCTATCCATGCCCAGGGTGAAGGCCGTATAACAGCGGCTGGAGGCCCGAACGGGTTCGGGGTAAAATCCGTTCCGATGAGGTGTGGATAGGGGTGAAATGCCAATCGAGTGCGGGGATAGCTGGTTCTCCCCGAAATGCATTTAGGTGCAGCCTCACGGATTGCCTGCTGGAGGTAGAGCTACCGATTGGGGTAGGGCCACAGAAGTGGTACCGAACCCAGTCGAACTCCGAATGCTGGCAGGCAGAAGTGGGAGTGAGTATCCGGGGGACAAGCTCCGGAGGCGAGAGGGGAACAACCCAGACCGTCGGCTAAGGTCCCGAAGTCTGTGCTAAGTGTTGCAAGAGGAAGGATGTGGGACTGCGAAGACAGCCAGGAGGTTGGCTTAGAAGCAGCCATCCTCTAAGGAGTGCGTAACAGCTCACTGGTCGAGCGGTTCCGCGCCGAAGATATAACGGGGCTAAAGCACAGCACCGAAGCCACGGAACTATACAGGTCTGCGGATCTGTATAGTTGGTAGGGGAGCGTTCCCTGCGGGGTGAAGTCACACTCGTGAGAGGTGATGGACTGCAGGGAAGTGAGAATCCTGGCATGAGTAGCGAGAGGTAGGTGAGAACCCTACCGCCCGGAAGCCCAAGGGATCCTACGGAAGGCCAATCCACGTAGGGAAAGGCGGGACCTAAGGTGAGGCCGAAAGGCGTAGCCGATGGATAGCCGGTCAAGATTCCGGCCCCACCCACCTGGAGGCTGAGGCGGGACGCAGGAGGTGCAGCACGCCGGGGAAGGGAACACCCGGTCCAAGTCCTGAGGCGAGGAGGAGTAGGCAAATCCGCTCCTCCGGCAAGCTGAGGGATGACGGGGAGCCCCATAAGGGGTGAAGGTGTGACGTGCCAGACTGCCGAGAAAAGCGTCGCAGCCGATGAAAGGTGGGTGCCCGTACCGGAAACCGACACAGGTGGGCAAGGTGCGAAGCACCAAAGGGTAGCGAGCTAACCCCAGTCAAGGAACTCTGCAAAATGGCCCCGTAACTTCGGGAGAAGGGGCGCCCGAGTAGCTTGACCCCCGCTAAGCTTAACAGTGGAGCGGGGTGTAGGGCGAAAGGGCCGCAGGAGATGGGTCCTGGGGACTGTTTACCAAAAACACAGCTCTATGCGAAGGCGAAAGCCGAAGTATATGGGGTGAGGCCTGGCCAGTGCTGGAAGGTTAAGGTGAGGGGTTATCCCCCGGAAGGGGGAGAAGCTCCGAGCCGAAGCCCCAGTAAACGCCGGCCGTAACTATAACGGTCCTAAGGTAGCGAAATTCCTTGCCGGGTAAGTTCCGGCCTGCATGAAAGGCATAACCACCGGGACACTGTCTCGACTGGGGGCTCGGTGAAATTACAGTGGGGGTGAAGATGCCCTCTACCCGCGGCAGGACGGAAAGACCCCGTGGAGCTTTACTGCAACCTAACATTGCCTATTGGGTGGCACTGCGCAGGATAGGTGGGAGGCTAAGAAGGCCCGCTTTCGGGCGGGCTGGAGCCGCCGGTGAGATACCACCCTGTGCCACTTGATGGGCTAACGACGCTCCGTGAAGCCGGAGGTCGGACAGTGTTAGGCGGGCAGTTTGACTGGGGCGGTCGCCTCCCAAAAGGTAACGGAGGCGTCCAAAGGTCACCTCAGGCGGCTTGGAAACCCGCTGATGAGTGCAAAGGCAGAAGGTGGCTTGACTGTGAGAGCGACAGCTCGAGCAGGTGGGAAACCAGGGCTTAGTGACCCGGCGCGCCTAAGTGGAAGGGGCGTCGATCAACGGATAAAAGCTACCCCGGGGATAACAGGCTAATGGGGCCCGAGAGTCCACATCGACGGCTCCGTTTGGCACCTCGATGTCGGCTCGTCCCATCCTGGGGCTGCAGCAGGTCCCAAGGGTTGGGCTGTTCGCCCATTAAAGGGGCACGCGAGCTGGGTTCAGAACGTCGTGAGACAGTTCGGTCCTTATCCGCCGCGGGCGCAGGATACCTGAGGGGAGGTCGGCCTAGTACGAGAGGACCGGTCGGCAGGGGGCGCTGGTGGATCGGTTGCACTGCCGAGTGCACAGCCGAGTAGCTAGACCCCCGAGGGATAAGCGCTGAAGGCATCTAAGCGCGAAGCCCATCCCGAGACGAGGTATCCCACTCCCTTGAAGGGAGGTAAGGGACCTGGGAGACTACCAGGTAGATAGGCCGTAGGTAGAAGCCCCGCGAGGGGTGAAGCCGAGCGGTACTAATATCCCGAGGGCTTCTCACTTTTAACTCTACCTGTTACTGCCAGAAGCTCGTGTGCTGGGGTTTAGAGGTAAATAGTGGGTCTGTGCCCACGTCGTGGGGGTACACCCGGCAACATGCCGAACCCGGAAGTTAAGCCCACGAAGGCCGATGATACTAGTCACCGCGAGGGGCTGGGAAAGTAGGCCGGTGCAGACCCACTAGAGAATGAGGGAGCCGCTGGAAAGTGGCTCCCTTTTTTCGTTTTGAAGAAAGATACAAGAGGTAGTAGATACGGATAGATAGAAGGATGTGGAAGAAGAGATTTTTCTTTTAACAACCTACTTGATCTAATCAATAGATGTGTGCATGGATAGAGAAAAGTGAAGTAAGACGAAGTGAGGATTGTAGAGGCAGACACCCCGAAAAAGCTATGGTTAAGTGAAAGACAAAGAATGCAAGTAGTTTGATGGAGCAATATGAGATGAGCAGAAAAGCCATAGTCGCTGCCCTGTAAATTATTTTGGAAAAGTAACAATTTATCATGGGATTGTATGTTGTTAGATAAAAAAAGCGGAAATAGTGATAAACACGGTAAGTCTGTGATTTACTGTCTCTGTCATCTCAAAAAGCTTCTTAGCTTCTTGAATGTGACGGTGGAAAATGATATAAGAGTAGTTGAATTGTTGTGTGAAGTTCTCTTTCGGTGTAATAAAGAAATACAGTTGCATCACAAAGTTCGATGTGGTGATATACGACAAGGGCTTTTGTATTGTGGAAACTTCTTGAAAAGGGAGCCATCCCAGTGGCTCCCTTTATAGTTTTTTATCCCATGAGGTATCCTGCAAGCCAGTCGATATGTTTCAGTATGGGGGTAATGTCTTCTGGCACAATTACCGTATGGTTACCCAGTTTGCCTGTTCGCAGTTCTTCATAAGTGTCTTTGTCTACTTCTATAACAACCTGTGTGCGGCAAATATTATCTTTTTCTGGAGTATCAACAATGGTGCCTTTAGCAAACCACAGTTTACCGCTGGGTAATATCTTGACAAGGCTAACAATCATGCCTTTGGGGTAGTATCCTTTAACTGCTGCCCCTTTACCTGATTCAAAGTGTGTAGGTATGTAGAAGCGGTCAAGCAGAGATATAGGTGATGTACAGTGAGACATAAGTACTCTATAGCCGTCGTAAAACCAGTTGAGGTTGGCCATGAATCCGCTTTTATCTGTGAGATATTTGGATATTATCATGCCAATGAGGGCGGGGATATCGCCTTCACAGCCTAAAATGTAATTTTCACTATTTAAAACCGCAAAAGCGAGGCATGGTACAGTTCCAAGTAAGTTGAGTAGATGGAAACACTTTACACTGAGTCCAAGCAGATCATGCTTTTCGTGGAGGTGTTTTAAGGCTCTATACATTTTTACTTGTTTTATGAGTTCCTCTTCTGATACGAGTACTTTATCGGCTCTTTGTATTTTTTTCTTAAAGGAGGAGACTTCGTCCTGTGTTGGTTCCTCGTTCCATATCTCTAGGAATTCTTTCCATGTCAATCGTTTAATGGTTAGTCCCCAATTGGAGTGGAGGTCATAGGGGGTTAATGTGCTGGCGCTTATGAGCCAGGGGCTAGGCTCATCAAGTAAACCTATATATTTACCGTCCAAATTTTTTAAAAGTCCGGACATTGTATTGGCGTTTCCGACTTCTTCTGCTTCATCAGGTACGAGAAATAGCTTTGATGGTATATCTCTGTGATGTAGGTATGCCATTATTTCTGCGGCAGCAGGAAGAGAGTTTTGACTTTCGTGGGCAAGTACGGCTATTGGTGGTGATAGTTTTCCTTCTCTAAATGCCCTTAAAAACTTCTCTTCGGCGCCTCCGGTAAGTACGGCAACGGTAGATAGATTATCCGAAGGTATCGAATGAAACATTGCTTTAAGTTTTTCTATTATTTGTGGATTATGAAGATCTGAGTAAGCAAAAAACATGAATATCCCCTCCCTAAATTTCAGATTCAATATTCATTATATACTTGCCCGGGATATGCAATTTGTGTATAATGGATAGTGCTGTGGTACGTGGGAACTTATTGAAGTATGTATGTTTTTATGTTATAATCTGTGATAGCGTGTCTGCGTATACGCAAGGTGTTGTTTTTTGGACGAGAAAATGGCAGACAGAAGATATATGAGGAGGTGTCAAAATGCCAACTTTTAATCAGCTGGTAAGATTCGGAAGAGAAAAGGTCAAGGAGAAATCAAAATCTCCAGCACTTCAGGGTAACCCTCAGAAGAGGGGAGTTTGTGTTGTTGTTAGAACAATGACACCTAAGAAACCAAACTCTGCTCTTCGTAAGGTTGCAAGGGTGCGTCTTTCAAATGGTATAGAAGTTACTGCATATATTCCCGGTGAGGGACACAATTTGCAGGAACACTCTCAGGTTTTGGTCAGAGGTGGCCGTGTGAAAGACCTGCCTGGTGTTCGTTATCACATCATTCGTGGTGTATATGATGCTGCCGGTGTTGAGGGCAGAAGACAGTCCCGTTCCAAATATGGAACAAAGAGACCTAAGAAGTAAGGTCTGAAAGGAGGAGAGTAGGGTATGCCAAGAAAAGGTCCAGTACCGCCACGTGAGATTCCGCCGGATCCAATATACGGCAGTGTGCTTATACAGAAGCTCATTAATAGAACTATGCTTGGCGGAAAGAAGAGTAAGGCAGAGAAGATTGTATATGAGGCTCTTAAGATTGCTTCTGAGCGTCTTGGTGGGGTAGATCCCAAAGAGCTTATGGAAAAGGTTGTAGACAATGTCAAGCCTATTGTAGAGACCCGTTCTCGTCGTGTTGGTGGTGCCACATATCAGGTTCCAGTAGAGGTGCCAGAGCGTAGACAGATATCTCTTGCTATCAGATGGCTTGTTCTTGCAGCAAGAGCTCGTGGTCCTCGTAATATGGTAGATAAACTTGCCGATGAGCTTGTTGATGCCTACAACGGTAAGGGTGGCGCTATTGCCAAGAGAGATGAGGTACATAGAATTGCTGAGTCTAACAAGGCATTTGCACACCTTAGATGGGGGCGCAGGTGATAGACTATGGCAAAGGGTAAAAATACAGTAAGAGAATACTCTCTTGAAAAAACAAGGAATATAGGTTTTGCCGCTCATATTGATGCCGGTAAAACTACAACAACAGAGCGTATTCTCTTCTATACTGGTCGTACCCATAAGATAGGTGAAGTTCACGATGGTACGGCTACAATGGACTGGATGCCACAAGAGAAAGAGCGTGGTATCACAATTACAGCGGCTGTTACAACGGCATTCTGGAAAGATCACCGTCTTAATATTATCGATACGCCCGGCCACGTAGACTTCACAATTGAGGTTGAACGTGCTATGCGTGTGCTTGACGGTGCCATCATTATTCTTGATGCTGTTGCCGGTGTACAGCCCCAAACAGAAACTGTTTGGAGGCAGGCTGATAGATATCAGGTTCCAAGAATTATCTTTGTTAACAAGATGGATCGTATTGGTGCCAACTTCTTTAGAGTTGTTAATACAATAGAAGATAAGCTTTATGTGCGTCCTGTAGTTATGCAGGTACCCATTGGGGAAGAGGATCAGTTCCAAGGTGTTGTAGATCTCATAACCAGACAGGCCTATGTCTGGAAAGATGATCTTGGTAAAGAGTACGAGATTGTCGAGGTTCCCAATGAACTGAAGGACCTTGTTGAAGAGTGGAGAGAAAAACTCATAGAAACAGCCGTTGAGTTTGATGATGAGGCTATGGAGAGATATCTCTCTGGTGAGGAGCTGTCTCCTGAGGAGATAAAGAAACTCATCAGAAAAGGTACTCTTCAGAGGGAAATTTTCCCTGTTTTTATGGGTACGGCATTTAAGAATAAGGGTATTCAGCCACTTTTGGATGCTATTATCGATTATCTTCCATCTCCTCTTGATATTCCTCCTGTTAAGGGTATTAATCCTCTTACTGGTGAGGAAGAGGAAAGACCAACATCTGATGATGCACCACTGGCTGTGTTTGCCTTTAAGATTCAGACAGATCCATTTGTTGGTAAGCTTGCATATGTTAGAGTCTACTCTGGTATGCTTAAGGCTGGAACATATGTTTATAATGCCACTAAGGGCAAAAAGGAGCGTATATCCAGGCTTCTACGTATGCATGCTAACTATCGTGAAGACGTTGAGGCCATTGGTGCTGGTGACCTTGGTGCCATTGTTGGTCTTAAGAACACCACCACTGGTGATACACTTTGCGATGAGGAACATCCTATTATTCTTGAGTCTATCTTTATTCCTGAACCAGTTGTGTCTATTGCTATTGAGCCAAAGACACAGTCTGATCAGGACAAGCTTTCTCAGGCACTCCAGAAGCTTGCCGAAGAGGATCCAACATTTAGGGTAAAGATTGACCATGAGACCGGTGAAACTATTATCTCCGGTATGGGTGAGCTTCATCTTGAAATTATTGTCGACCGTCTAAAGAGAGAGTTTAAGGTAGATGCCAATGTTGGTAAGCCACAGGTTTCTTACCGTGAGACATTTACCAAGCCTGTTAAGGTGGAAGGTAAGCACATCCGTCAGACAGGTGGTCACGGTCAGTATGGTCACGTTGTCATAGAATTCGAGCCTCTCGAAAGAGGTAAGGGGTTTGAGTTTGTTGATAAGATTGTTGGTGGTGTTATTCCAAGAGAGTATATTCCTTCTGTAGAGAAAGGTCTTAAAGAGGCTATGGAGTCAGGACCTCTTGCCGGCTATCCCGTTGTGGATCTTCGTGCTACACTGGTAGACGGTTCTTATCACGAGGTTGACTCTTCAGATATGGCATTCCAGATGGCTGCTATTAAGGCATTTAGAGAAGCAGCTAAAAAAGCTGACCCTGTTCTGCTTGAGCCTATCATGAAAGTTGAGGTTACCGTTCCTGAGCAGTATATGGGTTCTGTTATCGGTGACCTTAATTCCAGAAGAGGTAGAATTAAGAGCATGGAGGCACAGGGTGGACTTCAGGTTATTACCGCTGAAGTGCCGTTGGCCGAAATGTTTGGATATGCCACAGCACTGAGAACACTTACACAGGGTCGTGGAACCTTTGCTATGGAGTTTTCTCACTACGAAGAGGTTCCAAGGTCCGTTCAGGAACAAATTATAAAGAAAGAAAGAGGGGAGTGATAGGATATGGCAAAGGAGAAATTTGTAAGAACGAAGCCACACCTAAATGTGGGAACAATTGGACACATTGACCACGGAAAGACAACACTGACAGCAGCAATCACAGGAACATTGGCAGGTCTAGGACTTGCAAACTTCTTGGGATACTATGATATTGATAAAGCACCGGAAGAAAAAGAGAGAGGAATCACAATCAACATAGCCCACGTAGAGTATGAGACCCCAGACAGAGAAGTCAATGGAAAGCAGATCAAAGGAAGACACTATGCACACATAGACTGTCCAGGACACGCAGACTACATCAAGAACATGATCACCGGAGCAGCCCAGATGGACGGTTCCATCTTGGTCGTAGCAGCAACAGACGGTGTCATGCCCCAGACCAGAGAGCACGTACTGCTTGCCAGACAGGTTAACGTGCCATACATCATCGTATTCATCAACAAAGTAGACATGGTAGACGACCCCGAGCTAATTGAGCTGGTAGAGATGGAAGTCAGAGACCTGCTGAATCAGTATGACTTTCCTGGCGATGAAGTACCAGTAGTAGCTGGATCTGCATTGAAAGCCCTTGAGTACATAGAAGGACATCCGAATGTCCAGAGGGGCGAGAACGAGTGGGTAGACAAGATCTGGGAGCTTTTAGATGCTCTTGACACCTACATTCCAGAGCCACAGAGAGAGACCGACAAACCATTCCTGATGCCAATTGAAGACATCTTCACCATTACAGGAAGAGGAACGGTTGTTACCGGAAAGGTAGAGAGAGGCGTCCTTCATGTAGGTGATGAGGTAGAAATCGTAGGACTGTCTGACGAGATCAGAAAGACCGTAGTTACCGGAATAGAGATGTTCAGGAAAGAGCTTGATGAGGCAATCGCCGGAGACAACATCGGTGTTCTCTTGAGAGGAATCGGTAAAGACGAAGTAGAGAGAGGACAGGTCTTGGCAAAGCCCGGGTCCATTAAGCCTCACCGTAAATTCAAAGCACAGGTATATATTCTGAAGAAAGAGGAAGGTGGAAGACACAAGCCATTCTTCACCGGATACAGACCACAGTTCTACATCAGGACAACAGATGTTACCGGAACCATCAAGCTGCCTGAAGGCGTAGAGATGGCAATGCCTGGAGACAACCTGGAGCTAGAGGTAGAGCTTATATATCCGATTGCTCTTGAAGAGGGCAGCAGATTCGCAATCAGAGAAGGTGGCCGCACAGTAGGTGCTGGTGTTGTCACCGAGATCATTGAGTAATTTAGGGAGGGATAACCATGGCGGTTCAGAGAATAAGGGTCAAACTGAAGTCCTACGACAGCAGAATACTTGACCAGTCAGCACAGAAAATAGTGGAGGCCGCCAGGAGCACAGGGGCAGAGGTATCTGGTCCGATACCTCTGCCTACTGATAGGCGTGTATACTGTGTTCTGAGGTCTCCTCATATTGATAAAGACTCCCGTGAGCATTTTGAGATTCGTATTCACAAGAGACTAATAGACATTCTTAACCCAACACAGGAAACAATTGAGAAGTTGGCAAATCTTGAGCTTCCCGTTGGCGTAGATGTCCACCTTAAACTGTGAGGTGATGCGAAGTGAAGGGTATAGGAATACTTGGAAAGAAATTGGGAATGACACAGATCTTTAAAGAAGATGGAACAGTTGTTCCTGTTACCGTTATCAAAGCCGGTCCTGTATATGTTGTAGATGTTAAGACTCCTGAGAGGGATGGCTACGAGGCTATCAAGGTTGGCTTTGAGGAAATAGATGAGAGAAGAGCACAGAAGGTTCTTAACAGGCCACTTCTGGGTATTTTCAAAAAGGCCGGTACACCACCTCTGAGACACATGAGAGAGTTCAGATATCCTGGTATTACTCAACAGTTTGGTGAGGTAGGAAAGGTTATCAAGGTTACAGATGTGTTTA
The DNA here is from genome assembly GCF_026184435.1 of Zhurongbacter thermophilus. NCBI lineage: Bacteria > Pseudomonadati > Zhurongbacterota > Zhurongbacter > Zhurongbacter thermophilus. The sequence goes on along the minus strand of NZ_CP046447.1, from coordinate 1,096,087 downwards.
AAGAGGGTGACGAGGTAGATATTGCTGGAAAGACAAAGGGTAGAGGTTTTGCAGGAGCCATGAAGAGATGGAACTTCTCTGGAGGTCCCAGATCTCACGGTGCTCGTGGATGGCACAGAAGAGTTGGTGCTATCTCTGCAGGTTCTTATCCAGCTGAAGTTAAGCCAGGCAAGAAGATGCCCGGTCATTACGGCAATGAGAGAAGAATGGTGAAGAGACTTGAAGTGGTAAAGATTATTCCCGAACAGGACCTGCTCCTTGTTAAGGGAAGTGTGCCAGGTCCCGTAGGCGGTCTTCTTGAGATTAGACTTGCATATGGAACAGGACCACAGGAGAGGTGATGAAGGGTGGAATTGAAAGTATATAAATACGACGGAACAGAAATCGGCACATCTGCCGTTGCTGAAAAGTTGGCAGAGGGCCCCGTTCGTGGTAAATTGCTCTGGCAGGCTGTAAAGAGATATCTTGCTGGTAAGCGTCGTGGTCGTGCTTCTACCCTGAAGCAGGGTGAAGTTCAAGGTTCTAAGCGTAAACCATGGCCTCAGAAGCATACTGGTAGGGCTCGTCATGGTTATAGAAGAAGCCCTATTTGGTATAAGGGTGCTGTAGTATTTGGTCCAAAGCCAAGAAGCTGGGCTGAGGATATGCCAAAGAAGATGAGAAAAGAGGCCATGAGGTCTGCTATTAGAGATGCACTCCGTAGAGATGCTATTAAGGTTGTGGATTTCGGTGATGCATTTGCAGAAGGACCTAAGACCAAGAAGATGAAGGAAATTCTTGGGAAATTCGGTATTGATGCAGAAAATCAGAGCACATTGTTTGTTCTTTGCAACGATCAGAAGAATGTTGCTCTGTCTGCACGCAATCTTGCAAGGGCCGACGTGGTAAACTTCAGTAGCTTGCATCCTTATTGGATTCTCAAGAATAGCAATATTGTCTTTTCCCGTGAGGCTTGGGAAAAGGTTCAGGAGGTGTGGGGCAAATGAAGCTAGAGGCACATCAGATAATACTCGCTCCTCACATTACAGAGAAGACAATGAGGCTTATGGAAGAGGGAAAATACACCTTCTGGGTACATCCCAAGGCCAATAAGCCCATGATAAAGAAAGCTGTAGAGGAGATTTTTGGAGTAAAGGTACTGTGGGTTAACACAATGAATATGAAGGGTAAAGTAAAGAGAAAAGGTCCTTGGTGGACATATACTGGTACAAGAAAGAAGGCTATTGTTCAGCTTGCACCAGGTCAGCGTATTGACATCATGGAAGGAAGGTAGGTGAACGGTCATGGGTATAAAGAAGTTTAAGCCAACAACACCAGGTCGTCGCCACATGACAGTTCTGGACTTTTCTGAGATTACAAAGACAGAGCCTGAGAAGTCCTTAGTTGTTACAAAGAAGTCTACTGGTGGTCGTAATAATCAGGGTAAGGTAACCGTTCGCTTCCGTGGAGGAGGCCATAAGAGGAAATATCGTATTATTGACTTCAAGAGAGATAAAGATGGTATCCCTGCAAAGGTTGCAGCTATTGAATATGATCCAAACAGAACTGCATTTATTGCGCTGCTTCACTATGCAGATGGTGAGAAGAGATACATCATTGCCCCCGAGGGTCTCAAGGTTGGAGATACTGTTATATCCGGTCCTGAGGCACCGATCAAGGTTGGTAATGCTCTTCAGCTGAAGGATATTCCTGTTGGTACTGTTATCCACAATATTGAGCTTTATCCCGGTAGGGGTGCACAGCTTGTGCGTGCCGCCGGTACATGGGCTCAGTATATGGGTAAAGATGATACAGGAAAATATGCCATTATAAAGTTGCCTTCTGGTGAAATCAGAAAGATTAATCTGAAATGCAAGGCAACCATAGGTAGAGTTTCCAATCCCGACAATGAAAATATCTCTTTGGGTAAGGCCGGTCGTTCTAGATGGCTCGGTCGTAGACCACATGTCCGTGGTAGTGCCATGAATGCCGTAGATCACCCACATGGTGGTGGTAAGGGTAAGGCACCTATCGGTCACCCAGCACCACTGTCTCCATGGGGTTGGAAGACACTTGGTTGGAAAACCAGAAGAGGACGTAGACCTTCCGATAAGTTTATTGTTAAACGTAGGAAGAGGAAGTAAAGGGGTGATGATAAGGTGGCTAAAATAGAGTGGATTAGAGGCGAACATTATAAGAGAGGTAAGTATACCGATCCTAAGCTTCTGAAAAAGATACGCAAGATGAAAGAGACAGGAGATAAGAAGGTTATAAAGACATGGTCTCGCCGTAGCACTATCACAGAAGAGATGGTAGGCTTTACAATTGCCGTATATAATGGTAGAATGCATATTCCAGTGTATATCACACCACAGATGGTGGGACATAAACTGGGCGAGTTTGCTCCAACCAGGACCTATCGTGGTCATGGTGACAAGAGCGAGCGTAAGACATCTTTAAGGTGAGGTGATCGGGGATGGAATACAAAGTAGCTAAGGCTACAGCCAAATACCTAAGACTTTCTCCGAAAAAGGCTCGCCCCGTCATCGCCCTGATAAGGGGCAAGCAGGTTGATGAGGCACTTGCCATAATGAAATATACGCCTAAAAAGGCAGCAAGGTTGATATATAAGGTTCTTTACTCTGCCATGTCTAACGCTATCAACAACCATGATATGGATAGAGATAGACTGATTGTTCACAGGGCATATGTTGATGAAGGTCCAAGACTAAAGAGACTGAAACCCAGAGCATTTGGTCGTGCCGACATCATGAAGCGTAGACTTAGCCATATCACTGTTGAAGTACGTGAGATGACAGATGAGGAATATGAGAAATTCCTCAGACGCCAGAAAAAGGCAGAGCAGGCCTAAGCGGGAGGTGTGAAAATTGGGACAGAAAACACATCCGTTCGGATTTAGATTGGGAATCCTAAAAGGCTGGAGAAGCCGTTGGATGGTACCACACTATAAGTATCCTGATCTTATTGAAGAGGATTACAAGATAAGAAAGTTCTTTAAGGAAAACTATGACCATGCTGATATTTCTGGCGTGGAGATAGAGCGTGTAGGTAATAAGATGAATATCTTTGTATATACTGCTTTCCCTGGTGTGCTTATTGGTAAGAAGGGTTCTGAGGTTAATAAGATTCGTGAGGGGCTTCAGAAGCTGACAGGTGGTAAATACAAAGAGTTAAATGTATCGATACGCGAGATAAAAGAACCCGATCTGGATGCCCAGTTGGCAGCCCAGAGAATAGCCAAACAGATTGAGCGTCGTGTATCTTATAAGCGCGCTATGAAACAGGCCATGTATAAGGCCATGCGTTCTGGTGCAAAAGGTGTAAAGGTGCTTGTTGCTGGTCGTCTTGGTGGTGCAGAAATTGCCCGTGACGAATGGTTCCTTGACGGCCGCATGCCCCTGTCTACACTCCGTTCTGATATTGATTACGGCTTTGCCGAGGCAGTAACAAAGTATGGTGTTATCGGTGTACATGTATGGATTTATAAAGGTGATGTAACAGACTTTAAGGAGCTTCTGCCTCCAAGGGGTATGGAAATATCTTCTCGTAGAAGAGGAAGGAGGCGTGGTTGATATGTTGATGCCAAAAAGAGTTAAATGGAGAAAGACCCACCTCCCCAGCATAAAGGGAGTAGCAACAAGAGGAAACTTTGTTGCCTTTGGTGACTATGGTATACAGGCTGTTGGTAGAGGTTATCTCTCTGCTCAGACCATAGAGTCTGCTCGTGTTACCATGGTTCGTGCTCTGAAAAAGGGTTCAAAGATTTGGATTAGGGTATTTCCTCACCACCCATGGACCAAGAAGCCTCTTGAGGTGCGTATGGGTGGAGGTAAAGGTGACCCTGAGAAGTGGATTGCACACATTAAGCCTGGTAAGGTACTCTTTGAGTTCTCCGGTGTAGATGAGGAGACAGCAAAAGAGATAGCAAGGCTCGTTGGCTATAAGATACCCTTTGAGGTTCGCCTTATCAAGCGTGACGAGGAAATGGGGGTGTAAGTCATGAAGGCAAGTGAACTTAGAGAAATGACAAATGAAGAGCTTCAGGCTACCCTCAGGGATCTTAGGGAGGAACTTTTTAACCTCCGTTTCCAGCATGCAATGGGTAAGCTGAAGAATACAGCAAGAATTAAGCAGGTAAAGAAGGATATAGCACGTGTTCTCACGGTTCTTGGAGAGCGTGAAAGGGGTGAGAAATATGGCGCGTAAGCGTTTTGTTGGCACAGTTGTGTCCGATAAGATGGATAAGACAAGAGTTGTCGTTGTTGAGAGAAGGGTTCCTCACCCTCTATACAAGAAAGTTATCAAGCGTCGTAGCAAATTCTATGTGCACGATGAGAACAATATCTCCCATGTTGGCGATAAGGTTCTCATTGAAGAGTCTAAACCAATAAGCAAGTTAAAAAGATGGAAACTTGTATCTATAGTTGAGCGTTCTGCTCTTGCCCTTGCTCGTGAGCATCTTAAGGAGCAGGGAGAAGATGTATCTGCAGATGAAGAAGTTGTGGAAAAAGAAGTTGAGGAAATTATTGAAGGTACAACTGAAGAGGGAGGGGATGAGTAATGGTTAGACCCTATTCCCGTCTGAAGATAGCAGACAACTCAGGTGTAAAGGAGATTCAGGTTATCAGGGTTATTGGTAATCTTCAGGACGATGCTCTGAACCCTAATGTCAAGATTTGGGGTACCGTCGGTGATATTGTTGTTGGTTCTGTTAAGGCTGTTATCCCTAACTCTCAGTATGAGGTTGGAGATGTTGTCAAGGCTGTTATCGTGAGAACTGCCAAAGAGGTCCGTCGCGATGATGGTTCTTATGTGAAATTTGACGACAATGCAGCCGTCGTTATTACCAATGACTTTCAGGTCAAGGGTACACGTGTCTTTGGTCCTGTTGCCAGAGAGCTGAGAAAGAAGGGCTTTGCAAGAATCGTGTCCCTTGCTCCAGAGGTTATCTAAGGAGGTGTAGATAATGAAGATCAAAACAGGAGATAAAGTAAAGGTTATTTCCGGCAAAGATAGGGGAAAGGTCGGCACCGTCCTTAGAGCTATACCCAAAGAAAATAAAGTTGTCGTTCAGGGTGTCAATATTGTAAAAAGGGCAATGAGACCTACCCAGAAGAATCCACAGGGTGGCTATATGGAGTTTGAGGCACCAATTTATGTTTCTAAGGTTATGCTCATATGCCCCAGCTGTGGAAAGCCCACACGTGTTGGCTACAAGTTCATTGAGAAGAACGGCAAACGCAAAAAAGTTCGCGTTTGCAAGAAGTGTGGCGCCATCATTGATAAGTAATGGGAGGTAGATAACCGTGGCGTTTGAAAAGAAGATATACAATGACCTTCACAGGAAGTACGAAGAGGAAGTCGTACCTTACCTGATGAAGAAGTTTGGATATAAGAATGTTATGGAAGTCCCCAAGATCGTAAAGATTGTTGTTAATAGGGGTATTGGACAGGAAGTCGTTATGGAAAAGGCCTCCGGTGGCGGCGGTAAGAAGAGTGCCTTTGGTTCAGCTGCCGTTGAGAAGAATGTCAAGGAAATAGAGCTTATCACTAAGCAGAAGCCAATGGTAACCCGTGCCAGAAAGTCTATTCACGGCTTTAAGATTCGTAAGGGTATGCCTGTCGGTGTTATGGTCACACTCAGAAAAGGTAATATGTGGGATTTCCTTGACAGACTTATCAATACAGCTCTTCCAAGAGTGAGAGACTTTAAAGGTCTTAATCCCCGCGGTTTTGATGGAAGAGGAAACTATAACTTTGGTTTGAAAGAGCAGCTCGTGTGGCCAGAAATCCCATATGAGCTGGCAGACAAGCAGAGAGGTATGGACATTACTATAGTGACAACTGCCAAGACCGATGAGGAGGCATACGCTCTGCTTGAGGCACTGGGTGTGCCATTCAAGAAGAAATAAGGAGGTCGATGAGTGTGGCAAGAAAGGCTTTGATAGTAAAAGCACAGAAGGAACCGAAATTTAAGGTTAGAAAATATACAAGATGCCGTATTTGTGGTCGTCCTCGTTCTGTTTATCGTGACTTTGGTCTTTGTCGTATTTGTTTGAGAAAAATGGCCCACCAGGGTCTTATCCCTGGACTAAAGAAAGCATCTTGGTGAGGTGATGGCGATGTTGACAGATCCTATTGGAGATCTTCTCATAAGACTGAAAAATGCAAGTATGAGATATCACGAGAAGGTAGAGGGTATCCCTCATTCTAAGTACAAGATGAATGTGCTTCGTGTTCTTAAGGATGAAGGTTTTATCAACGATTATGAAGAGTATGAGGTAGATGGCAAGAAATACATCAGGGTATTTATGAAGTATGGTCCTAACAAAGAGCGTCTAATCAACGATGTTAAGAGAGTATCTAAACCTGGTCGCCGCCTGTATGTTGACAAGGACAATATACCAAAGGTTATGAATGGCCTTGGTATTGCTATCCTCACAACCAGTAAAGGTGTCCTGTCCGACAAAGAGGCAAGAGAGCTTGGTGTTGGCGGCGAAATTATTGCATATGTGGTCTAAGGGGGGATAGCGAATGTCTCGTATAGGTAAAAAGCCAGTGATAATACCTAAGGGTGTAGAGGTTACTGTTCAGCCTGACAACACAGTAATCGTTAAGGGCCCTAAGGGTACACTGCAGAAGAAGTTTGACCCAAGAATGATTATTAAGGTTGAGGATGGTCAGGTTATTGTGGAAAGACCTAATGATGAGAAAGAGGTTAAGGCTCTTCATGGTACAACAAGGGCTCTTATTAATAATATGGTTATTGGTGTATCCCAAGGTTTTCAGATTAAACTCATCATTAAAGGTGTTGGTTATAGAGCTGATCTGAAGGGTAAGAAACTTGTTATGCGTCTTGGTTTATCTCACGATGTTGAGATCGAGCCACCAGAAGATATTACCATAGAGGTACCAAACCCCGACCAGATTATCATTAAGGGTATTGATAAAGAGAGAGTTGGACAGTTTGCTGCCAACGTCCGTAGATGGAGAATACCTGACCCATATAAGGGTAAAGGTATTTGGTACGAGGGCGAACATAGAGTACTGCGTCCTGGTAAGACCGTTGGTAAGTAATGGGAGGTGAACAGTAGTGTACACACCTGTAAATAGAAAAGAGAAAAGGGTAAAGAGGCATAGAAGGATACGCAAAAGCGTGTTTGGTACCGCAGAACGTCCTCGCATGGCTATATATAAGAGCCTTAAGCATATGTATGTGCAGATAATAAATGACGAGATAGGGCATACCCTTGTTTCTGCAGCTACCAATGAGAAGGCAATACAGGAAGCTATCAAGGGCATGAGCAAAACAGAGCAAGCCAAATATCTCGGCAAAGTTATTGCCGAGCGTGCTCTCGAGAAGGGTATAAAGAAAGTTGTCTTTGATAGAGGCGGCTTTAAGTATCAGGGACGAGTCCAGGCTCTTGCAGAGGCTGCAAGAGAAGCCGGACTTGAGTTCTAAGGAGGTGCTACTGGCGTGGCAAGACCAAGACAGGATAGCGAATTTCAGGAAAAGATAATAGAGATTAAAAGGGTTACCCGTGTTGTTGCCGGAGGTAAGCGTATGAGATTTAGAGTTCTTGTTGCTGTTGGCGATGGCAAGGGTAGAGTTGGTATAGGTCTTGGCAAGGCATCTGAAGTGCCTGATGCTGTTGTTAAGGCTATACAGAAGGCAAAGAAGAATTTAGTAAAGGTACCTATGGCAGGAACAACAATTCCTCATACTGTTGAGGGTAAGCTGAATACATCTCGTATTCTTCTTAAGCCTGCTGTTAGGGGTACCGGTCTTATTGCAGGTAGAACTGTTCGTATGATACTGGAGCTTGCTGGATATCACGATATTATTTCTAAGGCCCAGGGTTCTACCAATGCTACCAATCTCGCATATGCAACAATTAATGCTCTTAAGAATCTCCGTACTCCAGACGAAGTTGCTAAACTCAGGGGTAAAGATGTCAAGGAACTCCTTGAAAGGTAATGGGAGGTGAAGATTATGAGACTTCACGAGCTTGCTCCAGCACCAGGTGCTGTTAGAAGACGCAAGAGAATAGGCCGTGGTATATCCTCCGGCCACGGCAAAACCTCTGGAAGAGGTCATAAGGGACAGAAGGCGCGTTCCGGAGGTGTGAACAAGAGAGGTTTTGAAGGTGGTCAGACACCTTTCTATAAGAGAATTCCGAAGCTGTGGAGGTTTAAAAACTATCCATTCAAGAAGGACTATGTCGTTATCAATGTAGAACTTCTTGAAGAGAGGTTCGAAGACGGTGCCGAGATTACCCCTGAAGTTCTTAAAGAAAGGGGTATTGTCAAGCAGATGAGAGATGGCATTAAACTTCTGGGTAGAGGCGAGGTGACCAAGAAGTTTCACGTCAAGGTGCATGCTATTTCTCAGTCTGCCAAAGAAAAGATAGAGAAAGCCGGAGGCACCGTTGAGGTGATAGACAATGTTTAAGACATTTATATCTGCGTGGAAGATTCCTGAAACACGCAGAAGAATCATCAATACACTGATCTTTATTGCCCTGTTCAGAATAGGTTCTTTCATTCCTATTCCGGGCTTTAAATGGGAAGTGCTGAATCAGGCAGTTCAGAAGAGTGGAGGTCTTAGCGACCTTTTCACTCTTCTGAGTTTCTTCTCTGGTAGTGGTAGAACAAATAATGTGGCTATATTTGCCATGGGTGTTCTGCCATACATCAATGCATCGATTATCATGCAGCTATTAACAGTTGTTATTCCCTCTCTTGAGAGACTTGCCAAAGAAGAGGGTGAAGAGGGAAGAAAGAAGCTGCAAAAATATGTTAGATGGCTGGCCATTGCCCTTGCCCTACTTCAGGGATGGGGACTTGCCAAGCTCTTTGCCAATCAGGGCTTTATCGATAATAACGGCATGACCATTCTCACCACAACACTTGTTCTTACTGCCGGTAGTATGCTTCTTATCTGGCTTGGTGAAGTCTTTACCACTATTGGTATCGGTAATGGTGTGTCTTTGGTTATCTTCATTGGTATTGTTAACTCCTTCTTTGTGGGCATGTATCAATACATTACAGGAGCTGCCGGTGACGTTCAGACATGGATTAAGATTATTCTTGCCATTATTGGTGGTATCGTTGTTATGTACTTTACTATCTACGCATACCTTGCTGAGAGAAGAGTGCCTATCCAGTATGCTAGACAGGTTAGAGGTAGAAGGGTATATGGTGGTCAGTCTACATACCTTCCTATTAGGCTGATTCAGGCTGGTGTGCTTCCTATCATCTTTGCCATGTCTATGCTTTATGCACCTCAGGTTATTCTTCAGATTATTGCCTATGCTAAAAACAATCCTCAGTGGGGGCCACTACTGGGTTGGTATAAATTTGCCAATAGTATTTGGTATTACATCGTTATGTTCTTGCTTGTTGTTTTCTTCACCTACTTCTACAACTCTATTACCTATAACCCAGAAGAAATTGCCGAGAATATCCAGAAGTATGGTGGATATATCCCCGGTATTCGTCCAGGAAAGCCCACAGCCGACTATCTTGCCAAGGTTATCAACACACTTACACTGCCAACAGCCATATTCCTTGGCATCTTGGCAGTACTTCCATATATCATTATGAAGTACATGTTTAGTGGTATGACTACCGCAAGACTGTTCTTCTTCGGTGGTACATCACTACTGATTGTCGTTGGTGTTGCCATCGAGACATATAGGCAAATCGAGTCCTATATTCAGCTTCGTCACTTCAAGGGCTACCTCAACCTCTAATACGGGGTTGAGGCTGCCCTTAATTAATATCTCCTCAGGGGGTGGAGAATGTGAAGAAGATGTATATTCTCTTTGGACCACCGGGGTCTGGTAAGGGGACACAGGCCTCTTTGCTTGTTAAAAACGATGGATTTGCCTGGCTTTCAACTGGCGAGGTGTTCCGTAGAAACATTCGTGAAGGTACACCACTGGGTAAGCAGGTGGAGGCCATTGTTAAAAGTGGTGGACTTGTATCTGATGAGCTTGTTATGGAAATTGTCAAAGATGAGATAGCCAAGATGGGCTATCCGGAAAAACTACTCCTTGATGGGGTTCCCCGAACAGTTAAACAGGCAGAAATTCTTGATGATATTGCTAAGGAGTTTGGATATGAGGTATATAAATTTGTAGAGATCGTTGTACCTGAAGAGGAAGTTATCCGTCGCCTTACCAACAGGTATGTGTGTCCTATTTGTGGTTATGTTAGCAACAAGCCGGGAAAATGCCCCAATGATGGTGCTACTCTTGAAAAGAGAGCGGATGATAACGAAGAAACTGTTCGTAGAAGACTGGAAGAGTATCACAAATATGCCGATCCTGTAATAAATTGGTATAAAAAGAAGGGTATTTACGTGGCTGTGGATGGGGTAGGTTCTATTGAAGAGGTTTACAAGAGATTGAAGGAGGCATTAGAGTGATAGATACAAGTACCCTGAAGGGTATGAGAGAAGCTGGTAAGAGACTTGCTGAGGTATCAGAAATTTTAAAAGAACATATTGCTCCTGGTATTACAGGCAAGGAACTTGATGAAATTGCCGAAAGGGAGATAAAAAAGAGAAATAGCATTCCTGCTTTCAAAGGTTATGGCGGTTTCCCAGCTACTATTTGTTTCTCTGTCAATGAGGTTGTTATTCATGGTATTCCTGGGAATAAGCCACTACTTCCTGGAGATATTGTATCTATAGATATTGGTTTGTCTTATAAAGGTTGGTATGCCGATATGGCATTTACCGTGCCTGTTGGTAAAGTTTCTGAGGAAAAGCAAAAACTCATGGAGGTTACTGAGAAGGCCCTTTATAATGCTATTGCTATTGTCAAAGCAGGTATTCATACAGGTGATATAGGAGAGGTTGTTGAGAAAACTGTGAAACAGGCGGGTTTCTGTGTGCTTCGTGACTATACAGGTCATGGTATTGGTCGTAAGCTTCATATGGAGCCTCCGATTTTTAATTATGGTCAGAAAGGTGTAGGACCTCGTCTAAAAGAAGGTCAATTTATAGCTATCGAACCTATGGTTGTTGCATATGAAGATTGTTCTGTTAAAGTTGCAGATGATGGCTGGACCGTGTATAGTATTTATAAAAAGCCGGCAGCTCATTTTGAGCATACCATTGCAATACTGAAAGATGGTTATGAGATTATGACAAAGATATAGGTTTTAGGTGTGTTTTGCTATTGTATTTATATGGAGGTTGTTGTATAATAGTGCATAGTGCGACGAGTAGTAGGTATAAAGTGGGAGATGTAGTAAAATCAACAGCGGGAAAAGATGTTGGTACGTTTTATGTTGTCGTTGATCGCTGCGGGCGCTTTTTGTATCTTGCTGGACCGAAGTATGGCATGAAGCGCCTAAAGCGAAAAAATATGAAGCATGTTCAGAAAGTGAACATGCATTTGGACAAACTGCTTTTTAAGGAGGTTGATGGCGTGCTGAAAAAACTTAATGAGAGAGGTAGGGTGGCCTGAGGTGGGAAAGGCAAAGAAAAACAAAAAAGCCAAACAGCAGAGCGGCGAGAAGAAAAAAGAATTTTTTGAAATGGAAGGCGTTGTTGTTGAAGCCTTGCCAAATGCCCACTTTAGGGTGAAACTTGACAATGGTATTACGATTATTGCTTATCTTTCAGGGAAAATGCGTATGAACTACATCAGGGTTGTTGAAGGAGATAGGGTGAAAGTAGAGATTTCTCCTTATGACTTGGAGAAAGGCCGTATAACTTACAGGATTGGATAGATTGAAGGGAGGTAGAGGAGTATGAAGGTAAGACCTTCTGTCAAGAAGATTTGCAACAAGTGTCAGATAGTAAGAAGAAAAGGACGTGTTTATGTTATCTGTGAAAATCCTAAGCATAAACAGCGTCAGGGTAAATAATGTAGGAGGTGTTTGATAGTGGCTCGTATAGTTGGTGTAGATTTGCCAAGGAATAAAAGAATCAAATTTGCCCTGCCTTACATTTATGGTATTGGCCGTGCTCGTGCAAAGGAGATTTTAGAGGCTACAGGTATTGACCCAATGAAGAAGGTCAATGAGCTGACAGATGAGGAAATTCAGACTCTTGAGAACTACATAAGAGAGCACTATGTAGTAGAGGGTGATCTCCGTAGAGAGATTGCCATGAATATCCGTCGTCTTATTGAAATTAAATGTTATAGAGGTCTCAGACATAAGATGGGACTTCCTGTTAGGGGCCAGAGAACAAGAACAAATGCTCGTACTCGTAAAGGTCCGAAGAAGACCGTCGCCGGTAAGAAGAAAGCACCTAAGAAGTAAAAGGAGGTAGATGATCTGTGGCTAGGAGAAGAAGAGGCACAACAAAGAAGCGTGCAAGAAGGCAGGTACCATTCGGTATCGCCCATATTCACGCAACTTTCAATAATACAATTATTACCATTACAGACCCTCAGGGTAATACTCTTGCATGGGCAAGTGGTGGTACAGCAGGTTTTAAGGGTACCAGGAAGGGTACTCCTTATGCTGCACAGCTTGCTGCCGAGCAGGCTGCCAAGAAGGTCCAGCAGATGTATGGCATGAAAGAGGTAGAGGTTTGGGTTAAGGGTCCTGGTTCTTCCCGTGAAACGGCTATTCGTGCTATTCAGAGTGCCGGTCTTGAAATTAAGGGTATCCGTGACGTGACACCAATTCCTCACAACGGATGCAGACCACCAAAGCCACGTAGGATGTAAGGAGGGTGATGGATAGTGAGATATACTGGACCTGTATGTAGACTATCTCGTAGAGAAGGTGTGGATTTGGGCCTGAAGAGATGGCGTAGATGTGGTAGGCTCAATAATCCACCTGGTAATAGACCAAAGAAACTTCGTACAAAACCAACTGAGTATGCTATTCGTCTTAGAGAGAAGCAGAAACTGAAAAGAATTTATCAGATATCTGAGACAAAGATGCGTCGCTATTTTGAAAAGGCCACCCGTCAGAGAAAGATGGCCACTGGTGACTATCTTATTCAGCTTCTTGAGCGTAGACTTGACAATGTTATATATCGTATGGGCTTTGCACCAACGAGGAGAATGGCACGTCAAATGGTCACCCATGGTCATGTAAGGGTTAATGGTATAAAGACCAATATTCCTTCTTTCCTTGTTGATGTAGGTGAAGAGATTACTATCTCTTCTAAGATGCTTAATAATCCTGATGTAAAGAAGGTAATGGAGGAAGTCAAGAAGATAGGTGTACCTTCTTGGCTTGAGGTAGACTTTGAGCAGGGTAAGGGTAGAGTAATTGCACTTCCTACAGCAGAGGAAGCCAATCTGCCCGTTAATACACAGCTGATTATTGAGTTCTACTCCCGTTAATGAGGGGGTGCTTATATGGAACTTATACCGCTTGCTGATATAAATCTAAAAGTAGAAGAGATGTACGATGACCCCGAAAAGGGGTACAACTATGCTCGTATTAGCATAGGACCCCTTAATGAGGGTTATGGTATTACAATAGGAAATATGCTGAGAAGAGTGCTTCTTTCCTCTATTGAGGGAGCAGCACCTATTGCTTATAAGCTCAGCGGTTTTTACCATGAATTTACATCTCTTGAGGGTATATATGAGGATGGTCTTCAGATTACTATGAATCTGAAGAACCTTGTTGTCAAACTGGAAGATAGTGATTTCAAGACCTTGTATATATCTAAAACAGGTCCTGCTGTTGTCAGGGCCTCTGATATAAGCCGCTCTGCTGATGTTGAAGTTATCAATGGTGATTTGAGACTCTTTGAGATTACTGAACCCATTGAGGTCAAGATGGAGATATTTGTAGCCAAGGGACGCGGTTATATGACAGAAGAAGAAGTAAAAGAGCATTTTGCCGAGATTACACCTGGTGGTGCTCATATTAGAGACTATATCACTATTGATGCCACCTCTACCGATAACTTTATGCACGCCGGAAGAGACATCATTTTTATTGATGCTTTCTTCTCTCCTGTTAAAAGAGTTGCATACAAGGTTGTACCTGCCCGTGTAGGTAAGTCTTCTAAGTATGACCAGCTCGTTATGGAGATTTGGACAGATCGTTCCGTTTCTGCCATAGATGCCCTTAAAGAGGCGGTAGCCATTATGAGAGATAGGTTGACACTGTTTGATATGCTTGATGATGCTGTTGAAGAGTATCATACTCGTAGCAATGAAACTCAACAGCAGATGCCCATGCAGATACAGTCTCATACTCCTCTTACAGAATTGGGCTTGCCTGATCTTGTGGCAGAGATTTTACAAAGACATGGTATTGATACTATTGAGGAACTTGTGGATATTACACGTTCTGGTGGTCTTGACCATATACCACATATTGGTGCAAAGAGAAAAGAATCTATTATCGAGGCCTTGGAGCGTTGGATGAAAGAGCGTGGTGAAGAACTGTTTGTGGAGACTTCACCTATGGCAACTGTTTCCATTGAGTCGGATGAAAAACTTAATGAAGATATAAGTGTGTTAGGTTTGGGCTCTCCAGTAGAAAAGAATCTTAAGAAAGCGGGTATAGAGACAATAGGCCAGCTTGTCGAGATTATTAATCAGGGAAAGCTAACAGAAATTAAAGGTATTGGCCAGAGCAGAGCCCAGAAGATTATTGAAGTTATTCAGTCATACACTGGAGCTAAAGAAGAAGCAGAGGCAGTAAGTGCAGAAAGTGCCGTTGATGAGAGTGCATCTATTGAGTCTCTTGGACTTGATGACACTCTTGTAAAGATATTAAAGTCTGCTGGTATTGATACTGTGGCAAAACTAAAGGCCATGGTAGACGATGGTTCTATATCTACTGTACGTGGTATAGGAGCTACCAGACAAAAGAAGATAAAAGACGCACTGACTGCCTACCTGGAGAAAGGAGGTCAGTAAGGTGAGGCACAGAGTAAAGAAAGTTCAGCTTAGTAGAAAGAAAAACCAAAGGGAGGCTCTGCTGAGGGGCTTGTTTAACTCCCTTGTTCTATATGGTCGTATTGAGACCACACATCCTAAAGCAAAGGCACTACAATCTTATGTTGAAAGGGTAGTTACCCGTGTGAAGAAAGAGCCACTTATGTACAACAAGGTCAGAGAGGCCAAGAGGCATCTTTATGATAAACAGGCTGTTTGGAAACTTGTAAGGGAAATTGCTCCCAAATATGAAAGCAGAAATGGTGGATATACAAGGGTTGTTCGTACCCGTATCCGCCGTGGTGATGGTGCCCAGATGGCCATTATCGAATGGGTAGAGTAATAGTAGAAAAATTAACAGTTAAATATGGGGATAGGGTGGTGCTGCGAAGCATCACCCTTTCTTTTAATAAACCGGGCTTTGTTGCTATTGTCGGAACTAATGGTGCTGGTAAATCTACATTTGCCAAGGCTTTGGTTGGTGTATTAAATTATGATGGTCGTATATATGATGAAGATACAAATAGTGTACCCCGTGCAGGTTATGTTTGGCAAAATCCAGAATGGGGATTTATTGGTTCTACTGTTTGGGAGGAAGTTGTTCTTTCCTATTTATTAAAAGGTTTCTCACATGCAGATGCATACTCTAAAGCTGAAACTATTCTAAAACAATTTGGGTTGTATTCTTTCCGCAATAGAGAAGTGCATACACTTTCGGGTGGTTATAAGCAGGTGTTGGCTATTGTTACGATGATGGTTCTTTTTCCCGGAGTTATCGTTTTTGATGAGGTAACATCTATGTTAGATACGAAAGAACGTTATATGATATTGGGTTATCTCCGAAATTTATCAAAGAAATTGTTGATTTTTCTTATTACACAGCGTTCTGAGGATCTTAAATATGCCGATAGAGTTATAGGTATTAAAGATGGAGCCATCGCATTTGATGGTTTTCCTGAGAGTTTGTGGGAAGAAGATTATCAACAATTTGGATTAACTCTGCCTCTTAGCTATAAACTGACGAGGAAGTGGAATATACCGTGGAAACCGCTGGGAATACTTTGGTCGAAGTAAATGGTTTGTCTTTTGGCTACGAAAAAAACATGATCGTTTTATCTGATATTTCCTTGTCTTTGGAAAGGGGAAAAGTTTATGCACTTTTAGGCGCTATGGCGTCTGGTAAAAGTACACTGTTGAAACTTCTTGCTCGTTTGGCCAAGCCTCTATCAGGGCAAATAATCCTTGAGGGTAAAGATGTTTGGCAAATATCAGAAAGGCAATTTCGTCGGTGTGTTTCTATTGCCTTTCAATATCCTGATAGAAGTATATTTGCTACTACTGTATATGACGAGGTAGTGTTTGCTCTAAAAATGTTATATCCTGAAAAGAAACATATGTTCGATAGTTTAGTGAAAGGTGCTTTACTAGCTGTGGGACTCGATGAATCATTTTTGAAGCGCAATCCTCACATGCTTTCAGGAGGAGAAAAAAGAAAGGTATCACTAGCTGCCACAATCGTTCATAGGCCACAGTTACTGCTTCTTGATGAACCTACAGCAGGTCTTGATGGTATATCTGCAGAGAGTATTTTATCGTTTGTTGCTGATTATGCTAAGTCTGATAATACTGTTCTATTTACTACCCATAATCTTGAGGATATTTCCATAGCCGATGAAGTAATTATTCTCTATGATGGAAAAGTTCATTATATTGACAAGAATCGAGTTGATTATATGGTGCTTGTTTCATATGGCATATTGCCACCAGATTATGTGTTGTATGAGTATTGGGGGAAATATCATGGCTGTACGTAGACTTATTCATCCAGCTACGGAAATAATATTATTTGTTATATTGGCTGTTATCTTATGGAAAAACATATGGTTTACTGTTTTGGTTAGCATGTTTGTCTTATCCGTCTTAGTTATATTTAATGTTACATGGAAAAAACTGTATAGATATACTGTTGGAGCCTTATGGATTGTGTTTTTGCTTATTGTGGTATCTGCTATAACAACAGGTAATGTTTTGAGCGCTTTTCTAACGGGCTATCGTCTTCTATTGTTAATTGTTTTACTATCTCTAATTTCTCTGATATCTTCCCCCTTTGATATTACATATGGTATTTCTGCCTTGCTCAAACCGTTGAAATATATAGGCTTTCCCACCTCTGAGCTGGCATTTGTATTGGCAATGTCGCTCAGATTTATTCCACTTATGTCAGAAGAGGTAGAACGTATTATTACTGCTCAGAGGGCTCGTGGATTTGATATAAAAAATATTCGTCATGTTTTGTCTGTTGGTTATTCTATATTAGTTCCTGTATTTATATCGGCTGTTGTCAAGGCAGAAGCTATGGCTATATCGTTGTATCTAAGAGGTGTAGATGTCAAGAAAGGTATTCCTCCTGTAAAAGAGATTCGGTTTGGGATAATAGATATACTTCTTTTGCTTATAGCTATAGCGTTGTTGGTGGTGAGTGTGTATGCATAAAGTGGCATTTGTTGTGCAATATGACGGAAGGGGTTTTCATGGTTTTCAGTATCAGCCAAACATGAGAACTGTACAAGGGGTGTTAGAGCAGGCTATTTCACGTGTAGAGAACAAAGATATTCGTATAGAATATGCCTCACGGACTGATACTGGAGTTCATGCCTATTATCAAGTGGTATCCTTTTACTCCAATAGAAATATAGAACCTCGGAAGTGGTTGCAAATTATGAGGGGGCTATTGCCCGAAGATGTTATGGTGTGGAAGGTGGCATATGTGCCTGATAGTTTTCATCCCCAAAGGACCCCTCATGAAAAAGAATACATATATAGGCTTAGTCGTTGTCCTTTATCGGTGTTTGATAGAGGATATGGTTGGTGGGTAAGACATCTTAATGTGGATGTTCTTCGCAGGGAGATAGAGTATGTGCAAGGTACTCATGACTTTGTGTACTTTTCTAAGACAGGTGCCCCAAGACAAAATACTATTCGTACCCTACATGTGTCCTTGACCGAAGCGGGTAAATATGTTATACTCTCATTTAGGTCTTCGGGTTTTTTATATGGTATGGTGCGACTTATCGTTGGTACTTTAGTAGAAGTGGCTACTGGACGGTTGCCACAGGGTGCCAGCGGTAAGGTGCTTGAAGGAGATATATCTTTACGGGGTAAATCGGCCCCGGCGGGCGGGCTCTTTTTGAAAGAAATCCGCTATAATAAAATAGATATAAAGTGGCAGGAGGAGTGTGAGAGCGATGAAGACGATAATACCTAAGAAGGAAGAGGTGAAGCGTACCTGGTGGGTTGTTGACGCCGAGGGTAAAACTCTTGGTAGGCTTGCCTCTGAAATAGCAGTGCTTCTAAGAGGTAAGCACAAACCCATATACACACCAAGTGTTGATGTGGGTGACTTTGTTATTGTTATTAACGCCGATAAAGTTAAGGTAACAGGTAAGAAGGAGCAGCAGAAGGTGTACTATTCTCACTCAGGTTATCTTGGCCATCTTAGAGAGACACCACTGTGGCTTATGAGACAGCGTACCCCAGAAAAGATTATTAAGAGAGCAGTTAAAGGTATGCTTCCCAAGACAGCAATGGGCAAAAAGATGCTTGGTAGACTGAAAGTTTACAGAGGTCCTGAGCATCCCCATCAGGCTCAGAAGCCAGTAAAGTATGAGCCCAAGTGGGTATGAGGAGGGATAAGCGGTGAAAGGAAGATTAATAACAGTTGGTCGTCGTAAAGAAGCAGTTGCAAGAGTATACTTGGTTCCCGGTACTGGTAGGGTATGGGTTAATGGTTATGACTACAGAAGATATTTCCATCGCCCACTTCTTGAGATGCTTATTGATAAGCCCCTCAAGATTGCCGGTGTAAAAGAAAAGTATGATGTAATAGCCCGTGTACGCGGTGGTGGTAAGTCTGGTCAGGCTGATGCTATCAGGTTGGCTGTAGCCAGATGGCTTATTGCCGAGAATCCAGATCTCAGACCAATGCTCAAAAAGGAAGGTCTTCTTACAAGAGATCCCCGTGAAAAGGAAAGAAAGAAATACGGTCTTCACAGGGCAAGAAGAGCCAGACAGTACAGAAAGCGTTAATTATTTTATTTACTAAAAAGATAAGGGGCAGATATTTCTGCCCCTTTTTTTTGTTTTGTATATCGTGACTGGTTATATAATGACTATTGGTGATATTATGAAAAAGCTTGTCAGTTTTTTAATTGTAGGCATTTTTATCTGCTTGTATATTACTGCTGCTTATGCTTCTAATGAATCTCGGGATATTGCTCCAAAAGGTACAAACTATGTGTTGGTCACTGAGTATCAGGATTCTTCTTTCCCTAAGTATTCGGAGTTGGGTGGCATTGGTAATGATGTAAATTTAGCACTTAATAAAAGCCTTAATCATAGAAGTATTTCTATAAAATCCGTTTCTGTTGTTCCCTATAGACCGCTGAAGAGAATTCTACTGGATTTGAAGTACGGTAGAATTTCCTTCTTTGCCTTACTCGCATATACTTCTGCTCGCAGTAGACAATTTGAATATTCTGATATTCCTGTGTATATTACTTCTTCTGTGTTTGTCAAACGTAAGGAAGATGCATTTGTGTACACAGGTCCATCTTCCCTTGAAGGCAAAAAAATAGGAGTAGTGGCAGGCACTCGAACGCAAAGGTTTTTAAAAAGTCTAATAGGTGGTGTTATACATGCCAAGATTTATGAAGTGTCCGATGTTACTTCGCTCTTACGTATGGTGGCAAGGGGAAGATTGGATTTGGGATTTTACTCTGCGTTGTCTCTAAAGTATCTTGTTACATCCTTATATAATAAGGAACTTGTTTTAGCTCCAGGTATTGTGGATAGATATGGACATTATCTTGTTTATTCCCGAAATGTTCCCAAAGATGTAGTTTTTCATGTTAATGACGCTTTATTTCACCTTGTTAGTGAAGGTCTATTGGATAACATATTGTCTCATTATGGGGTTAAACCTGAGACAGTTTCTCTGCGCGATTTTTATGTAGGTATCCCTCAATATCTATGTGGCGAAAAGGGTGAAGTGTTTCGTATTTTGACATCCTATAACCTTAATCCCCATATTGCGTGCTACAGTCAGAGTTTTTTGGATATGTATCTAAAAAATGGTGTGATTTTCTCTGTATGGAGTGATACCCCGATAACAGACAGTTATATTCTTGTAAAAGGCAGATATTTTAGTTGTTCGCCTGCTATACGTGGAGTATGTAGTTTTTTGCAAAAGGTGATTTACGATGAAGGAACAAGATAAGCGTAGTTCCCGTTTTTTGTCTGTTAAAAAGTCTATTGGAGCTCTACTTTTTATGATTATGGCTTTGGTTACTGTGTATTATTATGACATGACTTGGCATAGGCAATATACGGAAAAAGTATCGATATACACCGCTATGTTGAAACAATATGTGTGGGAGCTTAACAGCAATAGAATTAGAGAAATTGCGCATGTGTTATTTTCCTCTGGTGATATGTGTGGTTTATCTGTCATGGATGATTACGGAAATCTTCTTTTTAAGAGTACTGATTGCCGTTCTCGTCTCAACGGGTTCCAGAAAGCGCTGTTATGGGCAGGACTTGTGGAGATTGATGATACATCAATTGTTGTCACCTATGATGAAATGAATATTGGCTCTATAACATTCTATACAGTGGATTTTCGCCGTACTGTAGCCATTTCTATCTTTATGATATATTTTCTTGTATATCTTTTACTATCCAGATACTTAGAAAATCTGCGTATGAGACAGAAGTTAGAGGCAGTTAATAAAGAACTTTCTGAAACGCTTTCCACATTAAAGCACACGATAAAAGAACTAGAGACAACACGGACTGAGCTTGTTAGGCAGGAGAAATTTCAGTCTCTTGTTAAGCTCATGGCTCAGATAGCCCATGATGTTAATACTCCGCTTGGCGTTGCATATACTTCTGTATCAGAACTTTCTAGAGAGATTCAGCGTATTAGTCAGCTTTATAAAGACAAATTGTTAGAAGAATCGGAATTCAGAGAGTTTCTTGAAATAGGTAATGAACTTATAGATTTACTAGAGCGTAATATCCAACGAGCATACGAGCTTATTCGTAGCTTCAAGAAAATAACTTCTTATGAAGTATCAGAAGAAAAAATGGAATTTGAGGTAATGGAGCTTATTCGGGATATAGTTAAGTCGTTTGGTAAGCGATTTGAAAAGGCCGGAGTGAAGGTTAATATCAGTGGTGATAATAAAAAGATATCTTCTTACCCCGGTGCTATTGTTAGGATATTGACTAATCTTCTAGAAAATTCACTTGTTCATGGTTTTAATGGTAGAAGTGGTGGTGAGATAGATATTCATGTTTCGATAGCAAATGGCCAACTTACCATAGATTATCGTGATAATGGTAAAGGCCTTTCCCCTTCAATTGTAGATAAAGTATTTGAGCCATTTTTTACTACAAAGTCCGGAGGATATACTACCGGTCTTGGTCTATCTATTATCTACAATCTTGTAACATCGACACTTAATGGTACTGTTAAGATAGATGAAAATTATAAGCATGGTTTTAGGATTGTGATATCATTTCCTGTAGAGGAAGTGGAATAGATGGACATATTTAAAACGACGGCCCAAAGACGTAAAGAGGCCTTAGTACAGCCATGGAAGGTTCTGCTCGTTGATGACGAGGAGGATGTCCATCACATTACTCGACTTGCCCTTAGAAAATTTACATTTGAAGGTAGACCTGTAAAACTTATTAGTGCTTATTCTGGTGAAGAGGCAAGAAAAATATTAGAACAAGAAACGGATATTGCATTGGCTATTATAGATGTTGTCATGGAAGACGACCAGGCAGGACTGAGGCTTGTGAAATACATTAGGGAAACTTTAGGTAATCGCTTTATCAGGCTTGTTATACGAACAGGTCAGCCAGGATATGCCCCCAGGCGGGAAGTTGTGCAGAAATACGATATCAATGATTATCGGGAAAAAGGTGAAATATCATCTGATGTTCTGTATACTATCGTTGTTTCAGGTCTTCGCTCCTATAGAGATATTATGCGAGTGGAAAGAGAAGCTAATCTACTTAGAAACATTGCCGCATTTCTTTCCGATGCGTCTTCAGAACTTAGCATTCAATCCTTTTTGAGACGAGTATACCATAAAGTGCTGGAACTCTTGGATACATTTCAATCACCTGCATCTGCTTTGTTTGTAATAGAAGGACAGGTGGTAGAGCAGACAGGAGTGATGGATAGAGAGGTTTTAGAATTAAAAGATGTTATGGATATACCTGGAAGTCAAAGTTTCTTTTGGCCATCCTCAGATGTTATCCTTTTGCATATTAAGGATGAAGAAATGAGAGACGTAGGTTTTATTGTGAAGATGTACAAGCACGATGATTTGTTGAAGAACATTCTAGGTATATTTTTACATAATGCTATTGTTGCTGCCCATAATATGGAACTTACCAAGCAACTTAATACTACTCTATTTGACATTATTTATCTACTAACAGATTTGCTTGGTAAGAGATCAGGTGAGACAGGAGAGCATGTTGCTAGGGTTGCAGAGATTGTTTCTAGCATATCAGAATTTCTTGGAATTGATAGTGAAACAGTATATAAATATAAATTGGCTTCCATGCTTCATGATGTAGGTAAGATTGGTATACCGGATAATATTCTTAACAAACCTGGTAGCCTGACTGATGAAGAATTTGAAATTATGAAAAGACATACCCTTATCGGATATGAAATACTGACGCGGTTCGATAAAGATGTTTTTGAGATTGCCGCACTTATAGCCAGGTATCACCATGAAAACTTTGATGGCACAGGGTATCCAGATGGTCTGAAGGGAGAAGAGATTCCACTACCTGCCCGTATTACTGCTGTTGCAGATGTATACGATGCCCTTATTAACGATAGGGTATACAGGAAGGCATGGCCTGAGGATGAGGTTCTTGCATTTATCCGCGAAAATAAGGGAAAGAAATTTGATCCCATGGTTGTAGATATATTCATAGAGCACTATGACGAGATTAAGAAGAGAATGGGTAGAGTTGTGCGTATTTAACCCTACCCATTCTTAGAAAAATATTTAGGTCCTCAAGATGACTTGTTCCATGTCAAGGATTTTCACTACAATACCGATTACTACTGCTGCTACAAGAATATTGGCGCCAAAGGCAACGATAACATTGAGTGTTGTCAGCTGTCCCATAACAGCTCCATATACCAGTGCCATGGTATTGACAATAGGAATGTAGAATGCCCACATTGCCAGTTTACCACCAGATATCATTGTGGGAATAATGGCCATAGCAGGCAAGAATACAAGAAGTCCAAGCTGGCTAAGGTATAGCTGGGCCTCCCTCAGAGTTTTACTCCACATAGAAATAATGAGTTGCAGTGCAGCACCAAATAGGGCAAGTAGCACTGCCGCTAAGAATAGCATAACCATTGTACTCGGGCTGATAAATTTTCCTATCATGCCAATATCAAAATTTCTCTGTGCAATACTGGCACTCTGCTTTATAACATACCATATAGCGAATCCTTCACCTGCCAGAAGAGCTGTTGCCGATATAAGATTGGTAATTGTTAGGGCGACCCACTTACCTGTGGCAATGGATTTTCTATCTGCGGGTGATGATAGTAGTGGTAGTAATGTGCCCCTTTCCTTTTCACCAGCACCAATATCGGCCCCAAGGTAAGTATTGCCTATTGTCGTAAACATGACGAGAAAGAGACCCAGAAGGTATCCTGTCATAGCCTTTACCATTGCAAGGGGGTCTCCAATAGGTGTAGTTTTGATTTGGGTTAACGTATTTACAGGTGGAAGCCCGTGTTTTTGTAGATATTCGGCCACATACATTTCTTTGATAATATTGGCAATAGCCTGTATTTTTTGGCTACCACTGGCTTTTTCTACGTTGTAGTATGTTTCAATAATGATACTATCACCCTTTGGTTCGATTTTAAAGCCTGTGAGAGCTTTTCCATCTTTTATAGCTTTACCTATGTCATCGACTTCAATGTAATTTTCTATAATTTTCTCCTTTTTCAAAATCTCCGCATAATGCTTAGCCAGTGTATCTCCCACTTGTATGGCTACGGTTTTGGCCTGCACTTCTTCCTTTTTAGATGTAGATGTTTGAAAGTAGAACATGCCTATTAAGAGAGCAGGCATCAGTATAGCCGGTAATATTATGGTCATAAATATTGTGCGTTTTTCTCTAAATAGATCTTTTAGTTCTTTTTTGACAACACTCCACACCTTACGCCACATCAGAGCTCACCACCTTTAAGAAGGCATCTTCTACAGTTGCGGTATCGTATTTCTCCTTAATAGACTGGGGGGTACCTTCCTCTACAATTCTTCCTTTGTGAATGATGTATATGTAATCGCACAGTTTCTCTACCTGTGCCATGAGGTGGGTAGACAGTAATATCGTTTTTCCTTCGTCTTTCATTTCTCTGATAAATGTTTCTACGGCCCTTGTTGATGGTACATCAAGACCGTTTGTTGGTTCATCAAGGACTACTACAGGAGGATTATGTATTATGGCCCTTATAAGATTGATTTTTTGCATCATACCCTTGGAGTATGTACCTGCCAATTTTTTGGCATAGTCTACGTCAAGAAGCTCAAAGAACTTATACATCCTTTCCTTTGCTACATCAGGTGGAACATCTGCAAGGTCGGCGAAGTAGAGAATATTTTCCTCACCGGTAAGTCTCTGATATATGCCTGATTCTTCAAATACAACCCCGAGATTTTTTCTAACTAAAGCTGGCTCTTTGATAACACTGTGTCCATTAACAATGATGTCTCCTCCGTGAGGTTTTAGAATAGTGCTAAGGATTTTGATAGTTGTTGTTTTACCGGCACCATTAGGACCCAAAAGTCCTGTAACTTTACCGGGTTCGGCCTTGAGACTAATGCCCTTTAATACTTCTGTTTTGCCAAAATTCCGCTTTAAGTTTGTGATCTCGATCATGAAACCACCTCCCTTATTATGAAAGCATTTCCCAATATATATATAAGTAGCCCTGTTAGACTACTTGCAATTGGATAAGTGATAACAAGTTGTGCGATATTCCCCGCCAGTGCTATACCTCCAACCATGTATGTAACACGTACTAGGGAAGCGGATATGTTAACCTTTGTACATAGTAGAGATAATGCACTTTTTAGGGTTGTGAAAGTAAGCCCAACTGCTATTGCTGGCATAAAAACATACATAAGGGATTTTTCTATGCTTATTCCTTTTAAGACAATAACTATGGTTGGTATAGATGCATAAACAAGTGCATGTAAGACTTCGTATTCCAATATGTCGGTAGCGGTAATACCAACTGTACGATACCACTCACCTCGTGGGGTAAATATTGTAGGTAAATATGGGTCACTTACCCCTATAATAACGCCAGCGAGTATTCCGTATAGCATAAGTATCTTAGACATTGTAATGTGCATCTCATTTAGTAATTTGTTGCTGTCTGGAGAAAGGTTTGTAAACAGATATAGAAATATCAAAATGCCTATATACAGAACATATAGGAAAAAATTGTTTTTGCCATAAAAAGTTTTAAACAGCCTCATAGTATTCACCTCCAAACAGGTGCATATACATCTGTTCCAGCGTTTGGTCCCTATGTTCCTTAAGCTCCTCTAAGTTTCCCTGGAGTATAATTTCACCGTCGTTAATAAAGATGACTGTATCGGCAATTTTTTCTACCTCGTATATCTGGTGAGATGCCATTAATATGCTTTTTCCATCTGATACCCACTGGATCATGTACTCTCTCAGTGCTTTTACACGCGGTAAGTCAATTCCTTGCCATGGCTCGTCGGCGAGTATAATGTCTGCATCGCTGGAGAGAGCTGCCGCCCAGAATATTAATCTTCTTTGACCTTCAGATATTGCATGAATGGGTGTATTGCATGGTATTTTCCATATACTGCACAATTTATTAAATGTATTTGCATGAGATCCTGCTATGTAGCATATGTTGTACCCTGTGATAGATGGGTATATTAATGTATTTTGTGGGATGTAAAATGCCTTTCCATCAAGAGATATTGTTCCCTTATAAGGTTTGAGTAGCTTTAGTATTGTGCGAATGGTTGTAGTTTTACCGCTACCTATCGGTCCTAAAAATGCGGTAAGAGACCCTTTGTCTACATGAAAGCTAATGTCTTTGAGTATTTCTCTCTTGCCTATTTTTACCCATACATTCTTAACATCAAGCATCGTTATTCCACTCCTTATCAATGAGTTTATGGATAGTGTGTATATCCAGACCCAATTTTTTGGCCTTACTTACACATGTTTTTATATCCTCTGTAATGATTTGTTGTCTTTCATGCGCTAAAATTACAGGAGCTTCTCTGCTGATGTATGTACCTCCTGAACCTTTCGTGTATAGGTATCCCTCACTGAGGAGTTCTCTGTATACTCTTTGAATAGTGCCGGGATTGACCTGCAACTGTGATGCAAGGGTTCTTATAGGGGGAAGGCGATAATCGGGTTTCAACTCACCTGTAGCAATAGCATATTTGATTTGCTCTTTTATTTGCTTATAAACTGGTTTTGTGTTGTGATAATCTATTTTTATATCCATATGCCTCACCTTGTCTATTTGTATTATAACAAATAATACAAAAGTAGAAAAAAGAAAGGCTGTGCATATGCACAGCCTTGAACGCGCTATTTACATAAGTGATGAAAGGAGATTGAGGTAATCTTTTAGGAGTCTTGTGATAAGGAACTTTTCTTTTACTGTTTCATGGGCGCGCTGCCCTATCTCTTCGGCAAGGGCTTTATCCTCAAGAAGCTTAACAATTGTATTGGCAAATCCATCGTAATCGTATGGGTCATGGAGGAAGCCATTAACACCGTCTTCAATTTGCAGTGTGATACCGCCAACACGAGATGCGACAACGGCCTTTTTCTTCCACATAGCCTCTGTGACTGTGAGGCCAAATCCTTCTCTTGTGGATTTCTGAATAACAACATCGGCTTTTCTCTGGAGGGCATTTACCAATGTGCTGGAATCAACTGTTAGAAGTAATACATCACCTGTCTTGATAAGGTCTTTAGCAGCTTTCTCAACTTCTCTATATATTTTCCAACCCTCTGGATCATCGCTGGCCATGTTGCCGAGAAGTACAAGTCTTGCATCTACACTTTGCTTAACCTTCTTGAATACCTCTATAACACCTACAGGGTCTTTCCACGGGTCAAAGCGAGATATTTGAGTAATTATTGGTTTGTCTGTTTTTATACCATACTTTTTAATGACCATATCTACCTCTTCAGGAGTCATATCCCTATTTTTCTCAGATAATGGATCTATTGATGGATAGAATATAACCTGCGGGTTAGGAAGATCGTCCTTTTTGTATTTCTCACTAGAAATAATCACTGTATCGTAGGCAAGTATAAATCCTTTAAGATATTCCCACAGCGTTTTATTAGGATTGGTTATGTCTATATGACATCTCCATATCCACGGTTGGGATTTCTTGTAGAAAGATATTAGTGGTAATGGTTGTGGATCATGAACAATGACAAAATCATGGTCAAGATGGGTAAAAACAGAAAATGCTTCTACTGTCTCTTCATAGATTTTCTTTATGTTGTTGGTCAGATTTATGTCTGCCCCTTGTAGGGCATTGTGAAACGATTTGGTGACATTAAAAAATTCAGGAGTGCCATGAAGTATTCTCCACCCTGTTTTAATGCCAATAGAGTTCATTAGAGGAATGAGTGTATTTAGCATTTCAGCAACACCGCCGCCTTGATATGTAGAGTTGATATGTACGACGTGCTTACCTAGTAGTGGTTTGGCTGCCTTGTAAATTTCGTATATTTCTTTGTCACCAATAACACGACGATAGTCAGAAAGTTTTTTCTGCATACCTTTCACCTCCCTTTGGTATTATTACAGAGAAGGGGGTGATTTTATGCGTTATATTATTGTCTCTAATAGATTACCAGTTACGGTCTCCCGACGCAAAGGTCAGTTTACCACCAAAAAGAGTGTTGGAGGCTTGGCAACAGGCGTCTCTGCTGTATTTGAAAATAGTGAAGGCATATGGATAGGTTGGCCAGGTATGGCTTCAGATACCCTTTCTATGGATGATAGGGAAGAACTGGAGATGCTGCTTAGACGCGATGGATTTGAACCTGTATTTTTATCTTCAAGGGATATAGCCGGTTATTATCATGGATATTCCAATAAAACATTGTGGCCTCTATTTCACTATTTTGCTAACTATACAGTGTTTAGTGATAGTGAGATGTGGAAACGCTACGTTGATGTAAACAGGAAGTTTGCCAAAAAGATTATAGCCTTATATAGAGATGGGGATATTATCTGGGTTCATGATTATCATCTGTTTCTTGTACCTCAAATGGTAAGAAAAGAGATACCTGATGCGACTATTGGTTTTTTCCTTCATATACCATTTCCGTCTTATGAAGTTTTTAGATTGCTTCCCGAAAGGAAAGAACTTCTTGAGGGAGTGCTTGGAGCTGACTTAATAGGTTTTCATACATATGATTATGTTAGGCATTTCCTTAGCAGTGTTAGACGCATTGTTGGTATAGAACATCATATGGGTAGGCTATGGGTTGGTAAGAGGCAGATAAAGGCATCTGCATTTCCTATGGGTATTGATACCGATAGATTTATAAAGCTGGCTCAGTCTTCTTCTGTCCAGAAAAAGATAGAAAATTATAGGAAAAAACTTCATGGGCGCAAACTGGTACTATCTATCGATAGACTTGACTATTCCAAAGGTATAGACCTCAGATTAAAGGCTATCGAGCGCTTCTTTGATAAGTACCCAAAGATGAGAGAAAAGGTGGTATTTGCCCTTATTGTTGTGCCCTCTCGCTCTCAAGTGGAAACATATCAGGATATGAAAGAGCGGATAGATAAACTTGTTGGTCAGATTAACGGCAAATATGGAGGCTGGGGTGTTATACCTATATGGTATATGTACAAAAGCTTTCCCCAGGAAGATTTGGTACCACTGTATGCCCTTGCCGATGTTGCACTCATTACTCCCATAAGAGATGGTATGAATCTTGTTGCCAAAGAGTATATTGCTGTAAAACAAGGTGAGAGTGGCATGTTAGTACTAAGTGAAATGGCCGGTGCGGCAGCAGAGCTTGGAGAGGCTGTACTTGTCAATCCTATGGATACCGATGGGGTGGCAGATGCCATCTACGAGGCACTGACAATGTCCATAGAAGAAAAGAGAGAGCGTATGGGTAAGATGTTTGAACGGGTGAAGAAGTGGAATGTTCATAGATGGGCAGAAGATTTCGTTGAGCGACTGGAAGGTATTAAGGACTATCACAGACAGTTTGCAGGGAAGATACTAACAGGAAAAGCTAAGAAACAATTAAAAGATGCTTTTATATCTGCCAGAAAGAGAGTGCTTCTACTTGACTATGACGGTACACTAACGAAGATTGTAAGAAGACCAGAATACGCTAAGCCTGATAAGGAGATAAAAGATATTCTAAAAAGGCTTTCTGATAAGGCGGAGGTTGTTATTGTCAGTGGTAGAGATAGAAAGACCCTTGATCAGTGGTTTGGAGATTTGCCCGTGTCTTTCGTGGCCGAACACGGTGCCTGGATTAAGCATAAGGGTAAGGATTGGAATACACTTATTGCTATTCCTTCAGATTGGAAGAACGATATTAGACCTATCATGGAGCTGTATGCTGACAGAACAGCTGGTGCATTTGTTGAAGAGAAGGAGCATGCCATTGCATGGCATTATAGAATGGCACTTCCCGAGCATGCACAGGTTATGGCTGCGGAGCTGAAAGAAGTACTTATGTCACTGATTTCAGGAAAAGATTTAGAGATTATTGACGGTAATAAAGTTATAGAGGTAAGGGTTGCCGGTATTAATAAGGGGATTGCCTCCTCACGGTTCATAGAGGATGCCGATTTTATATTGGCAGCTGGTGATGATTGGACTGATGAGGATATGTTTGAAGCCATGCCAGAGCATGCATGGACAATAAAGGTGGGTCCTAAACCTTCGAAAGCAAAGTGGATTGTTGAAGATGTCGATGAAATGAGAAGCCTCTTAAATGAGCTAAGTACTCTTGACATGACAAAATGATTTTTGCTATAATGCATTTGCGACTGGCAAGGGGCGGGTGTAGCTCAGTGGTAGAGCGCCTCCCTGCCACGGAGGAGGTCGCGGGTTCGAATCCCGTCACCCGCTCCATTCAAGGGGGCATTAATTGCCCCCTTGTTTCGTTTTTGATATCTTGATATTTTCGATATACATGGGATGTTTGTGTTAGAATAGCAAAGATAAAATAACATCTTCCATGAGGAGGGGGATTTGAGTGGAAAAGTGGCATGCTATGACAAGGGAAGAAGTTATAAAGAAGTTCGGGGTTGATCCCGAAAAGGGGCTTTCAATAGAAGAAGCTCGAAAGCGGCTAGAAAAATACGGAAGAAACGTATTACCTGAGGGAAAGAAAAAGACCCTATGGGATAGGCTTGCTGAGCAACTTCTTGACCCTATGATTATACTTCTTATGGTGGCATCGGTTATCTCCATATTTGTAGGAGAATGGGTTGATGCTATAGCCATCATTGTCATTGTTGTGCTCAATGCCATTATTGGTATATACCAAGAATATAAAGCAGAGAGTGCCCTTGAAGCATTGAAGACACTTACCACTCCTCATACGAGAGTTATAAGAGATGGGGCTATTATAGAGATCACTGTAGATGAAATTGTCCCTGGCGATATTGTAGTTCTTGAAGCAGGTGATAAAGTTCCAGCTGATATATATATACTGGAAGCCTTTGGCCTTATGGTAGATGAATCTATTCTTACCGGTGAATCTCATCCAGTTATGAAAGTACCTGGCACAGTAGGAGAAGATACAGCTCTTGCAGATAGGAAGAATATGCTTTATATGGGTACCTCTGTTGTTAAGGGTAGGGCCAAAGGTATCGTTGTTGCTACAGGTCCAGCAACAGAACTTGGTAAAATTGCCACTTCACTTGCTTCTATGGAAGAGGAAAAGACCCCACTGCAAAAGAAAATGGCAGAGTTTAGTAAAAAGCTCAGTGTTATCACCTTGGGTATTGTTGCCATTGTCTTTGCTCTGGGACTTTACAGGGCATGGGGTAGTGGTAGTAATATGTTCCAAACAATACTTGACCAGTTCATGGTCGCCGTATCTCTGGCTGTTGCCGCTGTTCCTGAGGGACTTCCTGCAGTTATGACTTTGGTTCTTGCTATTGGTGTTATGGAAATGGCTGCAGAAAATGCAATAGTGAAGAAATTAGCTGCTGTGGAGACATTGGGTAGCACAACTCATATTTGCACGGATAAAACAGGAACGCTTACTCAGAACGAGATGACAGTGCGCTATGTGAGAACCCCGTCGGGTGGATGCCATAAAGTCAAAGGTGAGGGTTATAGCCCTGAAGGTGATATTGAAAATGCGAATGTTCCAGAAATGGAATGGATATTAAAGATATCCGCTTTATGTAATGATTCTCATCTTAGAAAAGATGAAAATGGTGTATATAGCATTGTAGGTGATCCTACTGAAGGGGCCCTTGTCGTTTTAGCTTATAAGGGTGGGCTGGATGTCCAAAGTTTAAGGGAAGAATGTCCTCGTGTAGGTGAAATTCCATTTGATTCTGATAGAAAGATGATGACGACTATACATAAGTGTGATGGTAAATATTATGCCATGTCGAAAGGTGCTGTAGAATCTATTCTTGCCGTCTCATCTTATATACAGGTGGGAGAAGAGGTTAGACCAATTACTGAGGAAGATAGGAAAAAAATTATAGAAACTGCAAATTCTATGGCTTCACAGGCACTCAGGGTCTTGGCATTTGCTTATAAAGAAATGGCAGAGCCTGATGAGGATACAGCTGAAAAAGACCTTATATTTGTTGGTCTCGTTGGAATGATTGACCCGCCAAGACCAGAGGTTCCTGGGGCTATAAAGATGTGTAAAACTGCTGGAATTAAAGTTGCTATGGTCACAGGTGATAATCCTATTACTGCCATGGCCATTGCCAAAGAGATTGGTCTTGTCGAAGATCACGAAGAAGGTACATATATTACGGGTGCTGAGCTGGAGAGAATGACAGACGAAGAGCTAAGAAAAATAGTCAAAGATACCAAGGTATTTGCCCGTGTTAGTCCGGAACATAAGCTACGTATTGTTAAAGCTTTGAAGTATCACAATGAAATTGTTGCCATGACAGGTGATGGTGTTAATGATGCTCCGGCTCTGAAGATGGCAGATATTGGTGTTTCTATGGGGCTTAGAGGTACAGAAGTAGCCAAAGAGGCTGCAGACCTTATACTTCTTGATGATAACTTTGCCACCATTACTAAAGCTGTTAGAAGAGGTCGTATTATCTATGACAACATAAGAAAATTTGTGCAATTTCTATTATCTTGTAATCTGGGCGAGGTTGCCATAGTATTCTTGGCAGAACTATTTGGCTGGGGATCTCCATTTAGACCTATACATCTTCTTTTCTTGAACCTTCTTACTGATTCGTTCCCAGCAC
The DNA here is from genome assembly GCF_026184435.1 of Zhurongbacter thermophilus. Lineage (NCBI taxonomy): Bacteria > Pseudomonadati > Zhurongbacterota > Zhurongbacter > Zhurongbacter thermophilus. The sequence goes on along the minus strand of NZ_CP046447.1, from coordinate 1,063,609 downwards.
TTGCTCTTGGTATGGAGGGACCCGAAAAAGATGTTATGGAACGTCCTCCAAGGGATCCCAACGAGCCGCTTCTTGATAGAAAAATGACATTCCTTATGGGGGCAACAGCTACATTTATTACAGTAGCTGTCCTTTCGGTCTACTATCTTGTGAAATATGTTTGGCAGTTTCCACATGATGTAGCACAAACTGCTGCACTGGCAACACTGGTTATTGCAGAGGTTGTAAGGGGATTTGCTGCAAGGTCTGAAAAGGAGTGGATACTCTTTACCCCGAAGATGTTTACAAATAAGTATATGAACTGGGCTGTTTTCATCTCTATAGCACTTCTCTTGCTTGCCATGTATTTACCTGGGATAGATAGGGTGATGCAGCTGAACCCTGTTAAGGATATTCGTCTTTTGACAACTATTGTCATTGCATCACTGTTGCCTGCTCTTGCCCTTGAAGTGGCAAAGGTATGGTATGGAAGGAGGTATGAATCTTGAAGGATATAAAAAAAATCATAGGTATTCTTGTTGTTAGCTATCTGCTCTTTGCCGGCATTGTTGCATGGCTTGTGTGGGATAGTTTAAAACAAAATGGTTTTACCGGTTCAGAGCTGTATACCCGCTTTGGCATTATTATTGGTATCTTTATAGTGCTTAGTGCCATGGAGTTCTGGCTGAAATATAAGGTGGGCATGGCCAAAACCTTACTTATTAGAGGATTGGCCGTTGGTATTGGCGTGGGTATTATCTCTTATGTGATGGGTTATACCATTACCAATTCAGCTATGTGGGGTATGGTATTTGGTATTATCTACTACTTCTGGGATAGAAGTAAAATGATAAGACTACAGAATATGCAGAAGTAAGTATAAGGTGGAGATGCCCTATTCCTATATGTGGCTTCTTAAGAAGTGAAGTAGGGCATCTCCACTTCTTGATAGGACAAATAAATGGTTTTTTCCAAATTTTTGCTTGTCATCTGCTTCCAAATAGATCTTTAGAATGATGTCTTCTTCTTTGATAATAGCACCGACGAAATTACCTGTCTTGGAGACGATACTCTCTTTCATAGCCATCGGAAGCATGAGAAAATCCTCTTCATCTGTTCCTTGAATGTTTATGTGTATCCACAGCTTGGGTGTTCCTTGACTCTCAAGATATATCCAACCACGGGAAGCTCCCCATATTGTGAGAGCACTGGTAAGGAAGTCTGTGCTAGCACTGATGGGATTATCACAGCCTGTAAATGCCTCGATTAGTGTAATGATTTGCTCCAGTACCTCATTCTCACTCTGCATGATTCGTATAGTTTCGATGAACATTTCTATAATCTCTGTGGCATCTGAACCACCTATGAGGTTACCTTTTTCTACCTCCATAGCAGTTTTTATGGCGAGGGCATAAAATGGGTCAGACATCTCTATTTCTTCAAGTACTATATCAGACCATTTCGAATCTAATATATCAAACAGGTGTTTGGCTCTTCTAAAGTGGAAGTTGGCAATTTCCCTTGCAGAATTTATAGCCTTTTTGCCTATAAGAGCATGTATATAAGCAGATAGGAGTTTAAATCCGTTTTTGTAAAGATGCTTGGAAAGTTTTGTCAGTGATTCTATATCTTGATTAACGGTTCTTGGCTTCCCACTTTTAATCATGTCTGCGACAAGTAAGTGAGGGGGATTAGGTAAATCTTCTGTTATTTCATATTGGTTCATATCGTAGGTGTAGTGTTCAGAGTAGGGTAAGTTTTCTGTAGGTGCTGCCTCTGTAAGCAGGTTGTATAGGTGCATACTTCCTCTTGTGATATCGCCACCGTTATTAAACACCACTTCTTTGGATACCATGGATAAGAAACTGTTTGCCACTCCTTGCATACCATATAGATGGTATGCAAGGGCTATGGATAGATAGATATAATCTCTGTCATAGAGTATAAGTCCTTCGATATCGATGAGGGCTAGCAGGGTATTGATATATTCTTCAAATTCGCTGCGACTGAGCATTTGGGCTTTCCACTGTATAGCCATGCCTATGGCTAGGAATGCCTCAACATTGTAGTAATAAATGAAGTATTCAAAGGAGCGTTCTAGATAGTATGTTGCCAGCCATAGATTTCCACCAGATAGCGTTAAATACATGCCTGTAGTAAACATGCCATATGCCATAAGATATGGCTCTTTTTCTGTGAAGGCATCTTTTAGTTTGATAGCTTCTGAAAGGGCACTATCGTATTGTTTGTTTCTGGCATATATGTGCATGAGAATATCTCTGTATCGAAAAGTATGTTCTATAAATACAGGACATTGCTTGTATGCTTTGTGAAGATTATTCATCTCTTCAGGTGATATGTCTTTGTTATGTCTTAGCTTAAACCTTATGATGCTATCTCTGATGAGGTATTCTATGCAAGGACCTCTGTCTACTTTTAAGTTGGTAAGTATGTTGTGTATCTCTTCCCATCCTATACCATTTGTAAGCATAGGAAAAGCATAGTATAAAATATGTGTAAGAAGCCATGGGGTATCACCGTGAAACATGCGTACAGCAGAGAATATTTCATAACCCCTTTCTCTTCTGCCATTTAGCATGAATACATGTCCTATTAACAGGTAATAACGAGGGTATTCTAAAAGTAAATCCCCGAATCGTTTTTCCATTTCCCAAGCAAGTTCAAGAGCCTCTGCAAGGTTATCACTTCTCAGCTTGTGAAGCAGTGCACCACTGAGTTTTAGGAGTATTAGTTTGCCCTTATCCGATAGATTATCAACTTCGTCTAAGAAATGGTATATTATGGGCAGTGTGAGTTTGCTTTTTCTGATGAGTTGTCTGCTAATAGAAATTCTCTCATCTGCGTTTTTTATAATATTTGACAACAGATGGTTGTCTGCAATGGTTGCAAGGTCGCCATATAGGTCAATAAGACCGCTTTCTACAATGTGGAGTAGATCTTGATAGGTGTTTATGCCTTTTAGTAAGGTTGATGGTATTTCTGTATGTTTGCTTCCAAATGCTGCAGCTATATATTTTATAGTTTCTGGTTTGAGTTTCTCACCAAGTTTTTCTATGAGGGAGAATTTATCTTTTATAGCTGTTGTCATATGTTCGTCAAGATAATGAAGTATCCTTAATATGCTAACAACGCTGCTTGTTTTGCCTTCGGAAAGACTATATAGGGTTAGAGGGTCTATATCTGGTAGGTTCATGCGATTGGCTATAGCGCTGACTTCTTCAGGGTCCATTAGTGGAAAAATAGGGGTTCCTTCTGGATCCTTCCTAATAAACAAACCATCTTTAGCGTAAGACAAGGCTTCCCATACACTTTTTTTACGAGCTGAGTCAATATAATTTTCAAAAATTACAGCAACAGGTTTGTCGATAAGTTTTAGTAATTGACTAACTGTAAGCCCTATCCAATAACCTTCCATTTGAGGTATGAGTATACCAGATGGTCCCTTATAGGTTATGTTTGTGTATTTAGAAAGGATTCTGCCCACATTACCGTCATACATGGATAAGATAGATTTAATGGTATTTCTAGGGATGAGTTTAACAAGTCCGCCTAATAAGGATTCCACCATGGTTTTATAAGAACCACCTGCAGGAACGGTAATGACAACAAAGCTTCTATTTCTCAAGTTTTTGATAAGTGCTGATATTACAAGTCTTTCTCCTTCCCCTTCCAATCCGGTAAATGTTATAAGATTGCCACTACTTTCTTCGAGAAATTGATGGGCTAGTACATCAATATATTCCGGTATAATCGGCCTGAGCAGTTTCCACTGTTTAAGTTGCTCCTTACTTACAATATTGTCAATGCCATCTAATCCCTGGGATTGCAAAGTTTTGAACAGCTCTGATAGCAAAGGACTATGTCCTTTCCATTTGGAGATAGCATCAATGGCTACTTTATTGGCAAATTCTTTAACTTCTCTGCTTTTAAGCAGGTGTTCAGATGGCAATAGTATCAAACCTGTATCTGTCCATACAATACTATCAAGGGCAAGTGGGAGCGGTATATCTACATTTTTTAATTCATATAAATAAGATATAGTGGCAAGAGACTCCCCTAGAGAAAGGTTTTCAACAGGCCAACTATTCTTTTTTATATTATCTATATTATCTAAATTGGCGATAATATCCGAAATAGATGAGGCTTTTTGCCAATTTTCTAGCCATGTAAAGTCGCTTTGTTCGTCTATCTCCAAAAAACTCAAGGCGAATACCTCCTTATGAATATATATTACTATAAGAGGGTGTTTTAAAAGGAGGGGTGCACATGTCTTATATAGAGAATGTTAAACGTGTATGTGCTGATAGACCCGAGATTATAAAGGCATTTGAAGAGATAGATAGAAGGCAGTTTTTGCCTCGTGCTTATCGGAAATATGCCGATCATGATATGCCACTTCCTATAGGCTATGGCCAAACTACTTCACAGCCTTCTCTTATTGCGGATATGATATGTCGTGCCGATATCAAAAGAGGAGATAAGGTTTTAGAAATTGGTACAGGTACGGGATTTGCAGCATCTATCATGGCAACCTTAGGTGCAGATGTGTACACTGTGGAAAAGATACCAGAGCTGTACCAGCTGGCCAAGGAAAATCTGTCATCTTTTGACAATGTACATGTATTTCTTGCAGGTGATGTATTAGGTCTTCCTGAGTATGCGCCTTTTGATAAAATCTTGGTTTTCGCCCATGCCGAGGATATTCCTATAGAGCTCCTTGACCAGTTAAAAGAGGGAGGAATTATGATTGTTCCTGTTGGTGATGAAAGAATTCAGTATCTTATGAAGATAGAGAAAACGTTTGAAGGTGATAAGGTGGAAACGCTATATCCCGTGAGGTTTGTACCACTGCGATGAAAGATGATTATATTTTTCAGATTGTAAAAGCGGAAGGACTTGAACCTATTAGTATTGATGAAATTAGCCATCTTCCTATTTCTATAAAGCCCTTGTACATGTGTAAGTTTGGTTGCAAGGAGTATGGTAATTATCCTTCTTGTCCTCCTTATACTGGTACTTATGAGGATATTGTAAGGTTCTGGCAAAGTTATAGTAGGTTTGTTCTAGTGACAACGCAGGATGAATTCGATGAAGACTTCGATATGTATAAGAGAAATTTCCAATATAAATTAATAAACATTCAGAGAAAACTTCAAGACATGGGTTTTTATTATGTCTTTCCCCTCTTCCCGGGATCGTGTCGTCTATGCAAAGTGTGTGGTATGCCACATGAATGTTATCGCCCTCAGGATGTGCGTCCTTCTGTATCTGCTATGGGAGTGGAACTTATTTCATATTTGCAAGAACGAACAAGTGAAATTGATAAAGTGAATATTTATTTGCATACGAGACGATTATTCAGTATAATACTCTTAGAGTGATTAGTGAATATTTATGAAAAAGGAGTGATGAGAGTGACAGACAGCTCGCGCTCGAGAAAGAGCACAAAGAAGCGTTTAATGTACCTCCAGAAACTTCTTAAAGAAGAGTTTTTGGGATCCCAGAAAGAAATTGTAGATAAACTTCGTGAGGCAGGTTTTAATGCCACTCAGAGTACTATTTCCAGAGACCTCAAGCGTATTGGTGCTGTGAGAGTTGCACTTCCTACTGGCGAATATCGCTATATGATTCAGGATTATGCTGTTGAAGGAGTTAATGAACGTGTTATAGAAATTATTCGCCGTGCTGTTACATCGTTTGAGTATAACAGCCCTATATTGCTCGTTAAGGTAATACCGGGAACAGCCAGTGCCGTTGCTAGGGCTATTGAATCTTTATCTCTGCCACAGATAGCCGGTAGTGTGGCAGGAGATGACACGATCTTCTTCCTTCTTAAAGAAGGAAGTAATGCAGCAGAAGTTGTTAGTACCCTCCAGAAAATTGTTGAATTCAACCCAGACGATACTATGTCGCTGGAGGACGAAGAAGAGTAAAAATCAAATAGGAGGCGATGCTTTATGAGAGACCCTAAAACTATTCGTAATGTAGCCCTTGTTGGACATCACGGCACTGGTAAAACTGCCCTTGCCGAGAAAATACTTATGAAGGTAGGCAAGATTAAGGCTCCCGGTATCTCCGACTTCGACGATTTTGAAAAAGAGCACGGCATGTCTGTTAATTTAACACTGCTTCCATTTGAGTATGAAGGTGTTAAGGTTAACATGATTGACACTCCCGGTTATTTAGACTTTGCCGGTGAGGCATGTGCAGCCCTTCATGTTAGTGAGACGGCTATTTTTGTTCTTGATATTTCTGCCCGTGAAGTAGGTGTACAGGCAGAGAGATTGTGGGATCGTGGAGAAGATCATGATATGCCCCGTATTATCTTTGTCAATAAGATGGATAAAGAAGGGGTAAACTTTAGAGAGTACCTTGAGGTTATTTGGAATGCCTTTGGAAAGAAAGCAATGCCCCTTTATCTTCCAGTAGGGGAAGGACCAAACTTTAAGGGGCTTGTATCTATATTTTCCGATGAATTTCCCGAGGAAGTTCAAGCTCTTGCCGATGAGCTGAAGGAAAGGGTTATGGACCTTGTCGTTGAGATAGACGATGAAATTATGGAAAAGTATCTTGGCGGTGAGGAGATTACCAAGGAAGAAATAGGAAGGGCTATGAAGGAAGCATTCCTTGAGGGCAATTTTATTCCTGTTATTCCTGGCTCTGTCGAGAAAGATATCGGTATAGATGAGCTTTTGAAGGTAATCAAAGAAGATGTTCCATCCCCTGCAGAGCGTATATGGGAGAAAGCATATACTGCTGACAAACCTCTGATAGAGCAGCCATTTGGTGCTATTACATTTAAAGTTTATATAGATACATATATTGGTAAAATTGTTCTCTTTAGGGTATTTGGCGGTTCTCTAAAGAAAGGTGATACTGTTCTTGTTAAAGATACAGGAGCACAGGTACGTATCAACCATATTTATGAAATTTTAGGTAAGGAGCTCACAGAAATTGATGAGATTGGGCCTGGTGATATGGGAGCTATTACAAAGGTAGAAGAGATATCTGCCAATCAGATACTTACAGACCCCAATAACCCTGTAGAGCTTACCAAGATACCGTATCCACAGCCTATTATGCCTATCGCCATAGAACCTAAAACCAAGACTGACCAGGAGAAACTTTTACAGGCATTGCATAAATGTAATGAGGAAGATCCATCGTTTGAGACATTCTATGACACAGAAATGCATCAGACTGTGGTGAACTTACAAGGTGATGTTCAGCAGAAACTTCTTCTTGAGAGGTTGCATAATAAGTATCATGTTGATGTCAATCTTGTTCCACGTAAGGTACCTTATAGAGAAACCATAAAGGGTAGGGCCAAAGCTGTCGGTAAATTCGTTAAGCAAACAGGTGGACATGGTCAATATGCTGTTGTTCACATAGAGATTTGGCCTCTTGAAAGAGGAAAAGGTTATGAGTTTGAAGATGCTATATTTGGTGGTGCTATATCCCGTACATATATCCCATCTGTAGATAAAGGTGTAAGAGAGCGTATGGCTAAGGGAGTTATTGCAGGTTATCCTGTTGTTGATGTTCATGTGAAACTATTTGATGGTAAAGAGCATCCTGTTGATTCCTCAGATTATGCCTTCCAGGTGGCTGGTTCTCTGGCATTCCAAGAGGCTATGATGAATGCTAAACCAATACTTCTTGAGCCAATCTACAAGCTTACTGTTAAAGTGCCCAAGGACTATGTTGGTGATATTATGGGAGATATCAACTCTAGACGTGGTCGTATTATAGGCATGGATACAGAGGGTAAATATCAAGTTATTATAGCTGAGGTTCCTTATGCTGAGCTTATGGATTATGCCCGTGCCATAAGATCTATCACCGGTGGCAGAGGCACATTCCAGATGGAATTTGACCACTATGCCGAAGTGCCTGCTCATATGGCAGAAAAGATTATAGCAGAGTCTCAGAAAGAAGAAGACTAAGTGTAAGTTATACCTTATAATATAGGGGCTACCAAATCGGTAGCCCCTATTGTCTTTTAGGAGGTGGGAGCTATGATAGATTTCTTAAAGAAGCTGGCAGAAAAAAAGGCTTATGGAATTGTAAGAGTCAAGGACCAGGAAGTTTTAGTGAGATTTTATGAACATGAAAATGAACTAGTCGGTGCTTTTTGGATTCCTGAGGAAGAAGTTGATAATGGCATTGTTTTTTCTGCAGAAATATATAGAGCCGTCGGACAAAAAGATGATATTTCCGGTGTTGCCGATGACCTACTAAAACATATAGAATCATTATTTGAGAAGATTAGCTAGTTGTTGGAGGATTTTTCTAGCTCGCTTGCTTTCTTCTCCCGGTGAGCGGGCTATTTTTTCAAGTATGGCTATTGTGTTTTCATATATCTTAATATTCACAGGATATGGATGCCCATCTTTACCACCGTGTGCATAAGAATATACAGCTGGGTCGGTAAAGTCTATATCAGAACCATATAGTAACGAGGCAGCCATTGCTAGAGCTCGTGTAGAAGCTGGGCCAAGTTTGGAAAGTGCCAGTTCATGTATATTTTTAGGTGGATTCTCATATGTAGAGAGAATAACCTTTTTTAAATTGCCACTGAACTTTAGACGAACATCGTGATGTGCAGGCATAAAAAGGCTATTTTGTTTTTCCGATAGACTCTTGAATATGCTTTCTATCTCAGAAGGTTTTATCTCATGGAACAATTGCAGAATGCTTTGTTTGGTAGGTTCTGACTTCTTTGTTGTTAGATTGAATACTTTTTTCTCTAATTCCTTGGTATCAATTCCTGAATGAGGAGTTGTTAGTGTATCGTTGATATGTTTGTAATGCCAATGGTATCTTCGTGCATATTTGTTTTGTGGATTCATGCCCTGTTGTATAACAGTCCATTTTCCATCGGACGTGTAGATGATGTTATGGTGATAAATATTATATCCATCTTGGATCCATGCACTATCTACTTTAGCGGCTATTTTACTGATAGACTTCAGCTTTTCTGGAGAGATTTTTAGATACTTAGCTGTATATTCTATTTCTACAGGGGTTTTGCGCATTGTTTTACCTTTGCCACCGGCAATAAATATACCGATGTTGGGAGGAAGTTCTGATAATGCCATTTTTATGGCTCCGAGTGTTGTTGTTGTTAGACCTGAGGAGTGCCAATCAAATCCAAGGAAACTGCCGAATGCCTGAAACCAGTATGGGTCAGATAGCATATCAATAAATTTGTCAGGTCCGAATTCTATGAGTACAAGTTCTATAAAAACCCTGCTTAACCTTACCATACGTGAGAAGAGCCAGCGTGGTGCTTTTCCCCCGTGAAGTGGTAAATCTGCTTGTCCTGATTTTCGCATAAATGACCTCCTTTTTGCATATAGTTGCATCTTTAGTATAATACTTTATGTGAAAAAACTTCCGAAAGGGGGAGTAGCAGTGAAAAAATTTAGAGTATTTCTTACCTTGCTTCTAGTCTTCGGACTTATCTTTGGTATGTTTGTAGGTTGTGGAGAGCAGAAGCAAGAACAGAGTCAGGGACAAGAGCAGAAAGCAGAGATGGTACTAAGGTACAACCTTGGTACAGAGCCTGAGACACTTGATCCCGCAAAGGCAACAGGTGTTCCTGAAATGACAGTCATGTTACATACTTTTGATGGTCTTACTCGTCTTGACAGAGATGGTAAGCCACAGCCAGCCGTTGCAGAGAGCTGGGAGGTTAAAGACAATGGTAAGACCTATATCTTCCATTTGAGGAAAGATGTAAAATGGTCTGATGGTCAGCCAGTAACCGCTCACGACTTTGAATTTGCCTGGAAGAGAGCTCTTTCTCCAGAGATTGCATCTGAGTATGCCTACCAGCTTTATTACATTAAGAACGGTGAGAAGTATAACACCGGTGAAATCACCGATCCCAACGAGGTTGGCGTAAAAGCTCTTGATGACTACACATTGCAGGTAGAGCTTGAACAGCCTGCTCCATATTTCCTTTCTCTGGTAGCATTTCCAACACTTTATCCACTACCAGAGCATGTTCTTAAAGCACATCCAGAGTGGCCTAAGGGCATTGATAAGGATCCAAGCCTTTATGTAACCAATGGTCCATTTGTTCTTGCCGAGTGGAGCCACCACGATAAGCTCGTCCTGAAGAAGAACCCCAATTACTTTGACAAGGATAAGGTTAAACTTGACAAGTTGGTTTTCTACATGGTAGAAGATGCCAATACTGCTGTTCAGATGTTTGAGAATGGCGAAGTTGACATGATTGACAACATTCCGACAGCCCAGATTGACCAGTGGAAAGGCAAACCTGAATTCCATATCGATCCAATTCTGGGTACATACTACATTCTTGTTAATGTCGGTTCCGATAAGACCATGGGTGGCGAAAAGAATCCTCTTCAGGATGTTAGGGTAAGAAAGGCCATTGCCATGGCTATCAATAGATCTGTCATTACCGATAAAATTCTTAAAGCTGGTCAGCAGCCCGCTTATGCATTTGTTCCACCGGGTATCCCAGATGCCGAGCCGGGAACAGATTTCAGACAGGTTGGTGGAAATTACTTCTCCGAAGATGTACAGAAGGCCAAAGAGCTTCTTGCTGAAGCTGGTTATCCTGATGGAAAAGGTTTTCCTAAGCTGATATACCTTTACAATACATCTGAAGGCCACAAGAAGATTGGTGAGGCTATTCAGAGCATGCTAAAAGAAAATCTTGGTATTGAAATGGAACTTCAGAATCAGGAGTGGAAAGTTTATCTTCAGAGCCGTAATGAGGGGCAGTTTGACCTTGCCCGTGCAGGTTGGCTTGGTGACTATGTTGACCCAATGACATTCCTCGATATGTTTGTTTCTACCAGTGGAAATAATGATACAGGTTGGTCTAATCCTCAGTATGACGAGCTCATCGAAAAGGCTAAATATGAAACAGATAATGCTAAGAGAGTCCAGTATATGCATGAGGCAGAGAAGATTTTAATGGAAGATATGCCTATTATTCCTCTGTACTTCTACACCAATCCAAGACTTGTTAAGACTTATGTAAAGAACTATGCTGCTATTTCTCTTGGTTGGGTAGACTTCAAAGAGGCTTATATTCAGAAATAAGACTTTGACATGCGACTTTGCAGGGGGGGCGCATAGTCCCCCCGCTTTTTATAGAGGAGGTGTAGCGAGTGGGGAGGTTTATTGTTAGGCGACTGGCCCTTATGGTTATAGCACTTTGGGTGGTTGTCACTGTAACATTCTTTTTAGCACACATGATTCCTGGTGGTCCATTTGACAGGGAAAAACCTGTTCCAGAGGCTATCAAAAAGAATTTGGAAGAGAAGTATCATCTTAATGAACCTATGTGGAAGCAATATATTCTTTACCTTAATGATATTATTCATGGTGATTTAGGTCCATCTTTTAAATATCCTGATAGAACAGTCAATGACATTATTAAAGAGAGTTTTCCCGTTTCTGCTCAACTTGGTTTTTGGGCGGTTCTTATTGCTACATTTGTTGGTATATCGCTTGGTAGCATATCGGCTCTACATCAGGGGGGGCTGATAGACTCGTTTTCCATGTTCTTTGCCATATTATTTATATCTTTGCCATCGTTTGTTATAGCACCGATTTTTCAATATATCTTTGGTGTAAAACTGCATTGGCTTCCCGTTGCAAACTGGGGGTCATGGGAACATATGATATTGCCGGCACTTTCTCTTGCATTAGGTCCAACAGCAGTTATTGCCCGTCTTACAAGGGCCTCTATGCTTGAAGTTCTTAGCAACGATTATGTTAAAGCAGCTAAGGCAAGGGGACTGTCTGGTTTTAGAGTTCTTATTGTGTATGCACTCAAGAATGCCCTTATTCCTGTTGTCACATATCTATTCCCACTGATTGCTGCAATCTTTACTGGTAGCTTTGTTGTAGAAAAGATTTTCAATATACCGGGGCTGGGTCGATATTATGTTACATCTATCTACAATCGTGATTACACTGTTATACTGGGTGTTACCGTTTTCTATGCGGCTTTCCTTATTCTTATGAACTTACTTGCAGATATTACTTATGCCCTGCTTGATCCCCGTATCAGGTATGAGTGAGGTGGTAAAGGTGAGTGTGGATATAAGAGTTGAAGAACTGAAAGACAAAAGTTTGTGGGAGCCAATACCTGAATCTGAAAAGATGGGAGCGGAGGCACTAACTGCTCCTCAGGTAACATTTTGGGGAGATGTATGGCGTCGTTTTCGAAAAAATCGCCTAGCTGTTATAGGCTTAGTTCTTCTGGTCATAATATTGCTATTTGCCCTTGTAGGCCCACTTGTTTCTCCGTATCCTTATGATAAGCAAGATTATAATGCCATATTAGAACCTCCTAATTTTGCTCATCCGTTTGGTACAGATTATGTTGGAAGAGATCTATTCACCCGTGTGATGTATGGAGCCCGTATTTCGCTAGCTGTTGGTTTTCTTGCGGCTATGGTTCAGCTTGTTATAGGTGTTCTATATGGTGGTATATCAGGTTTTATGGGTGGAAAGGTAGACGAGATAATGATGCGTATAGTGGATATTATGTATGCTATACCAATACTGCTTATTGTTATCCTATTGATGGTCGTTCTTGGTCCAGGGCTTGTCAATATTTTCTTGGCGTTGGGTTTCTTCTACTGGCTTGGTATGGCCCGAATTGTTCGAAGTCAAATTTTAACATTAAAAGAAGAAGAGTTTGTACTTGCTGCACGAGTGCTTGGTGCAAGCACCAAAAGACTTTTACTTAGGCATCTTATACCCAATGCTATGGGTCCTGTTATTGTTACCGTTACACTGAATATTCCCAATGCTATTTTTACCGAGGCGTTTCTCAGCTATATAGGACTCGGTGTTTCTGCCCCAATGGCTTCTCTTGGTAGCTTGGCATCTGATGGTGTTGAGTACATTCGCACAGCTCCATGGTTGATGCTATTTCCCGCTCTGACAATTGCCCTGATAGCCCTTGCATTCAACTTTGTTGGCGATGGTTTAAGAGATTCTCTTGACCCGAGACTGAGGAGGTGACGATAATGGCACTATTGGAAGTAAGAAATCTTCAGACATATTTCTACACGTATGCTGGAGTGGTAAAAGCTGTCGATGGAGTATCCTTCTCTGTTGATAGAGGAGAGGTTCTAGGTATTGTTGGAGAATCAGGTTCTGGTAAATCGGTTACAGCAATGTCTATCATGAGACTGGTGCAGCAGCCAGGAAAAACAGTTGGTGGTGAAATTATCTTTGATGGGATAGACCTATTGAAATTATCTGATAGGGAAATGAATTCTTATCGTGGCAAGCGTATTGCCATGGTATTTCAGGATCCTATGACTTCCCTTAATCCTACGCTGACGGTTGGTTATCATATGATGGAGCTTCTTAGTAGGGATCCGAATCTTAAAACAAAAAAACAAAAGATAGATAGGGCTATAGAATTATTGAGAGCCGTTGGTATCTCTGAACCAGAAAAAAGGCTTTCTCAGTATCCATATCAATTTTCTGGTGGTATGAGGCAGAGAGTTATGATAGCATTGGCTATTGCCCTTAATCCTGATCTACTCATCATGGATGAGCCTACTACAGCTCTTGATGTGACAGTTCAGGCACAGATTATGGAGCTTGTTAAAGAGATACAGGAAAGATATCATATGGCAGTTATCTTTATTACCCATGATCTTGGTGTTATTGCAGGGTTTGCCGATAGGGTCATGGTAATGTATGCTGGTAAGAAGGTAGAAGAAGGTGATGTATATAGCATGTTTGAGAAGCCCTTACATCCTTATACAGAGGCTCTTCTTTCTGCTGTACCAAAGCTTGATATGGATAGAAGTCAAAGGTTGTATGCTATTCCTGGTAGCCCACCTAATATGATTGCTCCACCTCCCGGATGTCGATTCCATCCCAGGTGCCCTTATGCTATGCGTATTTGTGCTAAGAAAATGCCTGTAGCTGTCAGTACAGATGATAGAGAAGTGTACTGCTGGAAAGTTTTTAAGGAGATGGGAGTGGTGGAAAGTGTCTAAAAACGTCATATTGAAGATAGAAAATCTTAAGACATGGTTTCCTGTTACAGGTGGTTTTCCTAAAAAGGTTGTTGGATATGTCAAGGCTGTAGATGGGGTTTCCTTTGAGGTGTACGAAGGAGAGACGCTTGGTATTGTTGGTGAGTCTGGATGTGGAAAGACAACACTTGGAAGAACGATTGTAAGGCTTTATAAACCTACCGATGGTAAGATTTGGTTTAAGAATGAAGAGCTTACCCATCTAAGTGATAAAGAGCTTCTCCCCTATCGTAGAAAAATACAGATGGTATTTCAAGACCCATATGCATCACTCAATCCCCGTATGACAGTTGCTGAAATTATTGGCGAGGCCTTAGATATCCATAAGCTGTATAAAACCAAGGAAGAAAGGCAAGAACGCATATACCAGCTTCTTGAAACGGTAGGCCTTGTTAGGGAGCATGCCAATCGTTTTCCACATGAATTTTCTGGTGGTCAGAGACAACGTATAGGAATTGCGAGGGCATTGGCTGTGCAACCAGAGCTAATTGTGCTTGATGAGCCCATCTCTGCCCTTGATGTGTCTATTCAAGCTCAGGTTGTTAATGTGCTTATTGATTTACAGGAGAAATATGGCTTGACATATCTGTTCATTGCCCACGATTTATCAATGGTTAGATACATATCTGATAGAGTTATTGTCATGTATTTGGGTAATGTTGTAGAGGAAGCTCCGTCTAGAGAGCTTTTTAGAAAGCCACTTCATCCATACACAGAGGCACTTCTTTCTGCTGTACCCATACCCGATCCGAAGATAGCGAGGCAGCGTAAGAGAATTATATTGCAAGGTGAAGTGCCAAGTCCACTGAATCCGCCTCCCGGTTGCCCATTTTCCACAAGATGTCCTTATGCAAAGGATATATGTTTTAAGGAAAAACCTCAGTTAAAAGAGGTTGGGGGGCGCAAAGTGGCTTGTCATTTCCCTCTTGAATGAGGATCGCTTTTGTGTTATAATACATATCGCATTAGCGATCCTCGGTTGGGGGATCGTCTAAGTGGCAGGACACGGGACTTTGGATCCCGGCGTGGAGGTTCGAGTCCTCCTCCCCCAGCCACGGGAGAGGAGATAGATGGGCGGTTAGCTCAGCGGGAGAGCGCCTGCCTTACAAGCAGGAGGTCGTAGGTTCGAAACCTACACCGCCCACCATGAAAGAGGGGGACGCGCAGTCCCCCTTCTTTTTATGGTTATATTCTGCAGTATTTAGCAATCTCCCAGTCATGCACAATCATGTTGTATTCTCTCCATTCAGCCCATTTAATAGTGGTGAACATATTGTATACATGTTCTCCCAATGTTTCCTTGATAACATCGTCTTTTTCAAGTTCCAGTAGTGCTTCTTCCAGTGTTGCAGGTAGTGGAATGATGCCAAGCTCTTTCATTTCTTCATCGCTGAGGTCGTATGTGTTGACCTTGTTTACAGGGTTAGGTGGGGTTATCTTGTTTTCTATACCATCGAGACCTGCTGCCAATATAGCGGCAAATGCAAGATATGGATTGGCAGAAGGATCGGGATTTCTCAGCTCGATACGGGTCCCCTTACCTCTTGCTGCAGGTACCCTTATAAGAGCTGAACGATTGTTTGTGGCCCAGCATGCATTGGTTGGAGCCTCATAGTGGGGTACAAGTCTCTTATAGGAATTTACCGTAGGGTTGGTGATAGCTGTAAGTGCTCTAATGTGTTTCAGTATACCTCCAATAAAATAGAGCATGGTCTGACTAATACCACCGTATATGCCACCTTCTTCGTAGAAGGCATTTTCTTCTCCTTTGAAGAGAGACATATGTACATGCATACCAGAACCATTGACACCGAAAATGGGTTTGGGCATAAAGTTTGCAACAAGTCCGTTTGCAATAGCTATGGTCTTAGCAACAAGTT
This sequence comes from Zhurongbacter thermophilus, assembly GCF_026184435.1. NCBI lineage: Bacteria > Pseudomonadati > Zhurongbacterota > Zhurongbacter > Zhurongbacter thermophilus. The sequence continues at coordinate 1,047,672 of NZ_CP046447.1, read as the reverse complement.
TTAGTGTAATAACATTGTCTGCAACAGATAGGGCAGGCCCGTATCTGAAGTCTATTTCATGTTGAGATGGGGCAACCTCGTGATGGGCTGCCTCAATATTGAAGCCCATTTCTTTGAGGGCTATGACAATGTCTTGTCTAACTCTTTCTCCTTTGTCTACAGGAAGTAGGTCGAAGTATCCACCTGTATCTATTATTTCTGTTGTGGGTTCATTGGCTTTTTCTTTGAAGATGAAAAATTCCATCTCAGGTCCAACTTTGAAATCTGTAAAGCCCATATCCCTTGCTTTCTTTAGTGTTTTTCTCAGTACATAACGAGGATCTCCTCTGAATGGTTCGCCGCTCGGGGTATATACATCGCAAATAAATCTTGCGGTATGTCTGTTTTCTTCAAATGTCCATGGAAGTATAGTAAATGTATCCAGATCCGGTTTCAAGATGAGATCAGATTCTTCGATGCCAACAAATCCGTCAACTGATGAGCCATCAAAATACACGCCATTTTCCAGGGCATTTTCCAGCTCTTCTGCAGGAATTTCTACATTCTTAGGAATACCTGCCAGGTCTGTGAACATTAGCCTAATGAACGAAATGTTTTTCTCCTTCACAATACCAAGAACTTCTTCTCTTGTCATGACATATCCCCCCTTGGATAAATATGAGAGATTATAACAAAAAGGATGCTTGAGAACAAGAGGAAAAAATGAGGTTTAAAGAGTAATATCTATTCCCCCCACGAAGGGGGGATTATTGGAGGCATTGATAGAAGATACCATATTATGTGAAGCAAGTAGGTTATTATAAACATAAGACTTTTCGCCTGCAGATATAGATGTATGTTTTTTCATAGATTCGCGGAATTTCTTCATCTTCTCTTCCATAAGTTTAGCCCGTGCTTTGGCTTCCTTAGCAGCAGCTTCAGCAGCAACACGTCTATCTGTTGGTGATGGGTCGGCTGGTGCAAGAGCTGCTTTTTTAACAATCTCCATTTTCTGAATAGTTTTTTCCGGATCCTTTTCTTCAGATGTGTCAATTTTTACTTCTCCTGCTACGGCATATCGTTTGCCATCTGGCCCTGTTACATATTTATAGTATGGGCCACCTCTGACATAAGGCCCACCTGCTACTAGATGGGCCATCTCATGAGCCCTTACCTTTCTATCTATTTCCCTAAGCTTTTCTACTTCTTTTTTCTCCTTGTTGTCAAGTTGGCCGGGTAACTTGTGACGCTGGGTTTGTTGCTTGATTTGGGTAGATACAAACATTCGATATAATTCCCACTTATCATCAGATTTTTTTTCACCTTGTCCGATTGTTCCTATTGTATGCTCGTAGTTGATATCCCATGCCATATCTTCCCACCTCAATATGTATAATCGGAATAGAGAGATAGAAATTGAGGAGGGATTGCTGTGGAGCTGAAAACTGTACTTTACGATATGCCGGGAGAGATTAATACAGAGAAGACCTTGGAGCTTGCCTTTGAGTATGCTTTGAAACTACCGTCTAAGACGGTACTTGTGCCTTCAAGTAGGGGGATTGTTGCCAAGAAGGCGTATGAAATGAAGCCTAAAGGTGTTCGGATGATTGTGTTTACCCATCATATAGGATATTTTCACGATGATGAGGATGAGTTTGAACCGGGACTTAGGCAGTGGCTTCGTGATAGGGGTATAGAAGTGGTAACAATGACACATGCATTTGCCGGTATTGATAGAGGAATGAGAAAGATCTTTAAGGGAATATATCCTACTGAGATATTCGCACTAGCACTAAGAACAATGGGAGAGGGTACTAAGGTTGCAGTAGAACTTGCCGCAATGGCTGCAGATGCTGGACTTGTAACCACAAAAGATGTGGTTGTATCTCTTGGCGGGACCGCTAGGGGGGTAGATACTGCTTTGATTATCAATCCTGCTCATACCCGTAATATTTGGACAATAAGGCCTATTCACTTTATTTGTAGACCTAAGCTAGTGCAATTTCATCTGGAGGGTGACGATGGCTAATATAACCCGAACAATCAATGTTAAAAGACATCTAGATAAAGTTCTGGAAGTACTCAAAGATAAATATCCTAGTAAAACTATCCCATATGGTATCCAGTTTAGGACAGAAAATGGGATAGTTAATATTTATACCTCGGGGAAAATGGTTTACCAAGGTGAGGAAGCAGGATTAGAAAAGATTTTACAGCTGACAACAATATTTGAGGATGAAAATAGTCTAGTTTTTCCAGGGGTAGGATGTGATGAGGCAGGGAAAGGAGAATATCTTGGGCCTCTAGTAGTGTCATGTGTATGGGTAAAGGATAGGCAGGTTTATGGTGATTTGCAAGGTCGTGGATTTATGGATAGTAAGGATATTAGTAAAAAACGGTTGTTTGACCTCTATAAGTGGCTCAAAGAAACTGATGGTCATGGTCTTAAAGTGTCATATATGCTTTATACACCGGAGCAGTTCGACAGAATATATGCAAGGATGGGAAATATTGCTAGAATGCTAGATTATATGTACATTGGAACATTGTTGAAATTACCTCTGTCAAATCAAATTATTATTGATCGTTATAGTAAAGGTGCTTTGGTGGACCAGTTTATCAAAAATGTTGTCTTGGAAACTGGTGCTGAAAAGTATTTTCATGTTGCTGCAGCTTCTGTCGTAGCCAAAGTTATATATGAGAAATGGGTAGAACAGTATGTGCCAAAGGAAATAGCTGATATACTGAGACAAAGTCATGTGTCAATAAATGAGCGAAAAAGGGTATTATCTGGTATAGATATAAATAGGTGGGTGAAAAATGCGTTTAAAACTAATAATGTTTAAATTTGTAATTGGAGGATTGTTGTTATCCTTGATCCTTTTATATACTGTTCCTGCTGTATATGTCTATGGTAGTAATAACCCTTCAGTATCACTGAATACATACTTTACTTGCCACGGTGATAATCTTGTTGCCAATATAGATTTGTTTCTTAGAGATATATCTTTTATGGAGCAAAAGTCTAGTTATTTATCTCATATTGAGGTGATATCACCGTGGGGAAGACGATATTTTCATATACCCCTGTCTGTTATCGGTGATGCAACTTCTGGTTTATATCGTGGAACGCAGGTTATAGGAAAGTGTAAGGATGGAACTTACAAAGTAGAGGTTAGTATCAATGATCATGTACGCGGGCTTTATACGGTTTTTGTTCATAGTAGTCGTGTCAAGTATTTCGAAGATGATGTTGCTTTTTCACCGTTATTTCTTCAAGGTGTATTGACAGCTTCGTCAGGCGTTGTTAGTTTTGATGTGTTTGTTGAAAATAAGGAAGATGCTACCATTACACTCTCCAGAGATGATATCAACCTCAATGTTCTTCTGTATTCGGGGAAATACCTTATATATAGCAGTTTGTATGATATTGACGAGAAGTATGTCAAGTATGCTATAAGACCGGGAAAGTATATAACCATTCCCTCTGGTGATAGTAGAAAGATAGCTATTATCAATATTCCCGTTAAAGATAGAAAGACTCATAAAGGGCAATTTTCTTTATCTGTTGTGGCAACTGGTAGCCCCTTTTTGGGAAGTTATCTGAATATTCCCATATTTGAAAAAGGTTTACCCAATGATGTTCCTGACTGGGCTACAGATTATGTGTTATCGTTTGAAAACATCGGTGTTATTCCATGGAGTAATCTTTCAGTACCTGCAACAAGGAAGGATATGGCGATACTTATAGGTGGTTTATATCGGAGATTCTATCTTTTTAAGGGGGTAATATTTACCGATGTATCTATTGGAGAGCCAGTGTTTGGATTGTTAGGCAATTTGTTTTATATGCATAGGGTCAGTGGATACCCAGATGGAACTTATAGACCTACAGTTTCTTTATCAAGGTTAGAGGCAACTATATTCTTATTAAAGTATATATATGGTAATTCTGTATATGAAATGGTATCGAATACTCAACCTGAAGGTATATTCAAAGATGTTTCACCAGATAAGTGGTATGCACCGTGGCTTGAGATAGCGTATAAGCAGGGAATAGTAAAAGGATATGATGATGGTACTTTTAGACCCTTTGATAATGTTACAAGATTAGAAGTTATTGTTATGCTTTATCGTGCCTATTTACTTACGAAGTAAATACAGTAATGATTTACAGAAAATGACTTTGTAGGAAATTGTAGCTAAAAAGATAGGGGGACCACTCGGTCCCCCTTATATATTTGACATTATTTGCCTTATGTAATATTATTCGCCTCTGACATAGGGAACACCATCGGCTCTTGGTGGTCTGGCCTTTCCTATAAGTCCTGCAAGTACGACAAGAACGAGCACATAGGGTAGTGCGGTTAAGAATTCATCAGGTATGTAGGCTTTAACGAAATCAAGTAACCTTATAGCATCGGCAAAACCGAACATGGTAGAGGCGAGTACCGAACGGATAGGCATCCAATTTCCTAGAATCATTGATGCCAAACCGATAAAACCTCTTCCACCGGAAATACCACTCTGCCATATTGTAGGATATAATGCTATACCTCCTAATGAGGCAATGACACCACCTATAAGGACACCTGTATATCTCATTTTCTCAACACTGATACCCAAGCTATCTGCAGCTTCTGGGTTTTCACCAACAGAGCGTAGTCTAAGTCCAAGAGATGTTTTAAACAAAAGCCAATATGATAGTGGGGCAATTACCAGGAATAGCATAAGAGCTACAAGCCATTGAATGTCCATGCCAAATATTTGGGTGTAAGAGTTTGTTTTACTCTGTGTTTCTTGTCCAAACATGACAAGCGATAGCATACGAGTTACACCTATAGCTATGGTATTTAGTGCAACACCACTGACGATATGGTTAATTTTGAATGTTACAGTTGCCACGGCATGAATTAGTGATAGCAGTAGACCTGCCATAATACCCCAAAATAATCCCCACCAAGCACTGTGACCAAAGAAGGCACCGGCAACATAACCAAAGGATGACACAAGCAGTATGCCTTCAAGAGCTATATTAACAACACCAGATCGTTCATTAAATACACCGCCAAGTGCAGCATATCCGATTGGAGCTGAAGATATTATGGTACTTCTAATAATAAACCAAATTGTTTGCCACATTATCTATCACCTGCCTCAGAGAGGACTTCTTTTCTACGGAGCTTGGATATATATCTATTCATTGCCACACTTGCTATTACCATGACAATGATAATAAAACCTGTAATGAGGTCCATTGTAGAGTTTGGTATACCGAGCTCAAATTGTAGATTATAACCCGCTGTTCTGAGGAAACCAAAGAGAAATGCGGCTAAAACCACACCAATAGGATTGTTGTATCCAATAAGTGCTACAGCAATACCATCAAAGCCTAGTCCGCTTGTCATATGGTGAGTATAGTAGCCTTTAATACCAAATATTTCTTGGATGTTAATCAGTCCTGCAATGGCACCACTCCACAGCATGGCATTAAAAACCACTACTTTAGGAGGCACACCACTGTATTTTGTGGCATTGGGATTTGTTCCAAGCATCTCTATTTCAAATCCCCAATTGGTGTAGAAGATAATGATATATGCTACGAAAACTATTATAGCTGCGATAAAGAGACTTTCATATAGTGGAATATATTTGGGGAATGGAAAATGTCCATGGAATATATCGTATAGTCTATGGAAATCCACAGCTGCAGGGAAATTCATTGTTTTGGGTTCCAAACTTTCTCCACCTTTGACACCACTTAGAGGTCCATTTACAAAATATTTGGCTGTTGTGTATGCGATTTGATTCATCATGATGGTTGTGATAACTTCGTGTACTCCCTTTTTTACCTTCAAAATAGCTGGTATAAGTGCCCATAATGCACCACCAAGCATGGCAAAAATCACGACGAATATGACATTGAGCCAGTGGAGTGAAGGAGATTTAAATGAGAAATAAATCGCATATATAGATGCTACAAGACCGCCTATATAATATTGACCTTCCGTACCAATGTTAAAGACACCTGCTCTAAATGCTATTGCTGCGGCAATACCAGATATAACAAGAGGCTCAGCTCTTGCAATAATGTACCCTAAGTCTTGGGTAGATGTTAGTGTTTGCCCCATGATGTAAAAGGCATGAATGGTATCACTGATGGAGCCTTTTCTGATAAGTAGTATCAAGAAAAATAGTAAAATAGCCGATATCAAAATACCTACAACAGGGGCGACGAGAGACAAGAGGAAATATTTTATATTGTTTGTTTTCTTTTTAGGCACTTTGTTCACCCCCTGCTATGTCACTATCTTCATGTATTTCTACATCTCCACCGAGCATGTAGTATCCTACTTCCTTTGGAGTGACTTGTCTGCTCGTGTTATCAAGTTCTTTGATGATCTTCCCTTTGAACATAACACCTATCCTATCAGAAAGGAGCAGCAGCTCATCCAGGTCTGCCGACACAAGTAATATTGCTTTTTTCTGTTTTTTCTCCTCAAATAGTTGTCTATAGATGAATTCCATAGCTCCTATATCTACACCTCTTGTAGGGTGTGCTGCAATCATGAGTTCATGTTCAAAGCTAATCTCTCTTCCCACAACAAATTTCTGTTGATTTCCACCGGAAAGAGCACTCATAGGAACTTTTTCCGATGGGGTTCTAACATCGAACTTCTTAATAATCTCTCTGGCCCATTGAGCTATGTTGGAGAATTTTCTAAATATGCCGTATTTGGCAAAGTTTTCTTCTCTATGGTGGCCAAGAATACTGTTATCTGCAAGTGTAAAAGGCAAAAATACACCAAACTTATGCCTATCTCCCGGTATGTGGGAGACACCTTTTTTTCTTATAACATGGGTAGGCTTACCTGTAATATCTTCACCTTTTATGGTGATTTTTCCACCTTTCGGAGGCCTAAGTCCATAAATGGCCTCTATAAGTTCAGCCTGCCCGTTTCCTTCAACGCCGGCAATCCCGTATATTTCACCTGCTCGTATATAAAAACTAACATTATCAACGGCCATGACACCTTTGGTATCCGACTCTACCGTGAGGTTTTCAACCTCTAATATTGTCTCACCAGGAGTTACATTGGGCCTTGGAACATCCAGAAGCACTGGATGACCAACCATGAGCTCTGCAATTTTTTCTTTTGTTGCTTCGCTTTTAGGCATTGTATGGACAAGGCGACCCTTACGCATTACACTTATGCGGTCTGCTATAGCCATAACCTCGTGAAGCTTATGGCTGATGAAAATGATACTATGCCCCTGTTCTTTCAATCTATTAATAATGTTGAAGAGCTCATCTGTTTCTTGTGGAGTTAATACTGCCGTTGGTTCATCAAGGATGAGGATTTTGGCTTTTCTGTATAACACTTTAAGTATTTCTACTCTTTGTTGCTGGCCCACAGAAAGTACTTCTACATCTACATCGAGTGGAACATGTAATCCACTTTCATCCATTATTTTTTGAATCTCCTTTTTTGCAGTATCGAAATCTATGACAGCTGATGGTTCATAACCTAAAATAATATTTTCAATTGTGGTAAGACCGTATACAAGCATGAAATGCTGATGCACCATTCCTATTCCATGTTTGATAGCATCTTGAGGGTTTTTAAATTTTACAGGTTTCAGTTCACCGTCTACCTTAATGTAGATAGTTCCTTCATCGGGATGATAAAGTCCGTACAGAATCTTCATTAAAGTCGATTTACCTGCACCATTTTCACCTACAAGGGCATGAACTTCTCCCTCTCTTAGGTCAAAGTTAATATGGTCGTTTGCAAGTACTCCAGGAAAGCGTTTCGTGATGTTTTCCATCTTGAGGATGATATCTCCGGGCAAGTTGTTTCACCTCCCACAAAAATAAAAGGGGGAGCGTATGCTCCCCCTTTTGCATTTAAGATTACTGACCTAAGCTAGCTTTGAACTGCTGAAGTTCGTCATCTGTAGCTGGAACTTTAATTTCACCGTTGATGATTTTCTGCTTCAGCTCGTCTACCTGTGGCTTAATAGGATCGAGAAGATCCTTGTTGTAATCATTGTAGGCGTAGCCAACACCATTCTCTTTAAGACCAAACTCCATGACCTTGGCATCTACTTTGCCATTATCGTACATTTCCTTGATAATGGTGTAGACTGCGGTGTCTACACGCTTAAGCATGGATGTGATGATATGCTTTGCCATTTCTCTGTCCTTTTCCTGGTCAGATGTGGCAAGTATGAGACCCTGATCAGAGTCAACGCCAATTGCCCATTTGTTCTTTTCAAGTGCTGCCTCAAAGACACCCATACCTGTTCCGCCTGCTGCGTGATAAATAATATCAGCACCCTGGTCATACTGAGAGATAGCTATCTCTTTACCCTTTGGTGGGTTATTCCAAGCCTGTCCAGGGTCGTCAGATACAAAAGCGGTCATAATAGCACCATCTTTGCGGAGTTCTGGGTTGACATACATAGCGCCTGCTTCGTATCCAACCATGAACTTACGAATCAGAGGAATATCCATACCACCTATGAAACCAATCTTGTTTGTTTCTGTCTTATATCCTGCGATAGCACCAACAAGGAAAGAACCTTCCTGCTCTTTGAATAGCAGGCAGGTAACATTGGCTGGATGCTCATCTGGGCTATAACAAGAGTCAATAATAGCAAAGTGAACATTGGGGAAGTCCTTGGCAACATTCTTAATGGCATCTGTGAAAGCGAAGCCTACACCGATAACCAGATCGTAGCCGTTCTCGGCGAGTTTACGCAGAAGCTGCTCTCTGTCGCTTCCACCCTGCTTGGGCTCGAGATACTTCATTTCGATGTTAGTTCCATAATTGACATTGTCGGGATCATCTTTGATGTAACCGCCTAACTCTTTAGCTGCCTTTACGAGGCCTCTGTAAGCAGAGTCGTTAAAAGACTTGTCTCCTCTTCCACCGATGTCAAAGACGACACCGACTTTAAGCTTGGGCTCACCACTTGCTTGGCCTCCTGAATTCTGGTTACTGGTCTGAGACTGACCGCAACCCATGAGCCCCAGTGTAAGTACCAGGGCAAGGACTGTAATGATTGTAAAAACTTTCTTCATGCATAGTCCCTCCTTCTATAGGGTATTGTTGAGACATGTGTCTCTGCATAAATTATTATACCTTGTTTCTCTTGCGAAGGATGTTTAATTCTTTAGGTTTCACGAGTATAACGGTGATACCATAAGTAAACACAGCTGTAAATATAATAAGTATAGTTGTTATTTTATGCATCTGTCCTAAATATAGGTTGCTGCATATTAAAACTATGCTCATTGGGATAGAATAAGCTGTAATTCTCATAAAATCTTTTAATAACATGTTTATTAACTTGCCTGATATTTTCTTTTCTAATGTATGCCCTAACATATAGAAATTGACAATGCTAGCTAGGGATGTTCCTAATGCCAAACCCATTATTCCCATATTTAAAATAATTCCAAACAGATAGTTAAAGATAACATTGATAAATAGTGCAAAAGAAGAGGTTTTTAGAGGGGTCATGGTATCTTTAAATGCATAATGTCCTCTATTGAATGCTATGATAGCGCTCTGAAAAGGGATACCTATGGCATACATTGCCATGGCCATAGCTGTTAGGTGTACATCTTCCAATGAAAACTTACCGCCAGGAAAGTAGAAAAGTAAGTGAACTATCTTATCCGCTAAGAAAATGAGTCCCACAGCCGAAGGGATTGTTAAAAACCATATAGCAGATATACCGTTTTCCAACAATGTCTGAAAATCTTTCCATTGTTTTCTGCTAACGAGTTCTGACAATCTAGGGAAAAATGCTCCTGCTATGGCTATACCAAACATAGCTGGTGGTAACGATGCTATTTTGTTGGCATATTCTAGTCGTGTAATAGAACCTGTAGGCATAAATGATGCCATTATCTGGTCAGCCAGGACGCTGAAGTAGATAATACCAGTGCTTATCAAGGTAGGACTTGATATGGCCAGAAACTTGGCTACGATATCACTTGATGGTTTGCGTATATTTATGCGAAGAACATGTTTGACGGGTATGGTTGTGAAAATGAACATAAGCGTTGTTGCTATAAGTACAGATAAAGGCAAAGCATGAGATGTGTGAAAAACGTATATAACGATAACTATTGTTGCATTTTGGATGAACACAGCAAGATAAGGTATAGTAAAGATGTGATAAGACTGAAATAAGCTCCAAAGTATGCCACTGGTAATTATGAAGAAAAAGGCAAACGATGTCCATCTCAGAAAACTTACCAGATAGCTATATGTAATTTCGTTTATACCCGGGTATAATTTACCAATCCATGGGGCAAGCAGAAAGATAAGTATGGATACTACAAGTCCTAATGCTGCAACAAACGATATGAGACTGCTGGCAAGTTGTTTGGCCTTTTCTTCTCCTTCTTTTTCTTTTTCGTGTATGAAGAGGCTAAGGAAACCGATATTGAATGCAGATGATATTTGATTGGCAAGGTAGAAAATAACCTTCATTGTTATATTGAATGCGTCTGTAACAGGAGAAGTTCCAAAGAAATATCCTATAAGCATGTCTCTTATAAAGCCCAGTATACGACTAATAAATATGCCGAGGAAAGAGATAATGCTATTGACTTTTACAGATCTGGGTTTAATGAGTTGTTTCACTGTGTCTTCCTCCTTGCCAGTTTCCTTATAATATGGTACAGCTCTTCATCTTTTAGCATTCCTAGTATGACAATGTATATCATTGCACCGATTACGGTAAGCAGTATAGTATATATTCTGCTCATACCAGTAAGTCTTTTAAGAAATAGTAGAGATAGTGCCATAATAGTAGAGGCAATAGTAACTTTTAGAAGACCATAGGTATGTTTCCTGGCTAACCTGCTTTGGGTTATATGAAGAAGGATTATGATAACAGATATAAGCATTAATCCTGATGTAATAGCTGTTGCTAAGGCAAATCCGGGAGCTCCCATGTGGAATTGAAATCCTAGTAGCCAATTAAGAATGATGTTGATTGGAACAAATATCAAGGCAAGCCACATTGAAATATATCCCTTTTCCAATGCAACAAGACTATTATTGAGGGGAATGTATAGAGATGTAAACAGATAGCGAAAAGCATAGAACATCGTTGCTAGAGAGACAAGGGTGACATCATTCATTTGGAATTTACCGCCATAGTAAAGAAAAAATGTAATGTTATCTGATAAAGAGGCTATTCCAATTGCCGACGGTATAATTAACCAACCTCCTAAGTATAAAACCTTACCTATATACGAAGAGAACTCAGACATATCTTTGTTTGTGCTGGCTTCCGAAAATCCAGTGTATACACTTTTGGCAATAGCTTCACCAAATAGGGCATATGGAAGTATTGCTATAGTTGTTGCTGCGGCCAGAGCAGAAACACTTCTGGTATCTGGTAGTAATGTTGCCATGTATCTATCTACAAATGTATTAATGAAGTTGATGCTTGTCCCAAGCACAACAGGTATGCTAAGCCAAATGATTGTCTTTATGTGAGAAATATGTGGTTTTGTCCAAATGAAATATTTATTGATGAGCAGTGCTACTGCAATTATGACGGCAAACACCAATTCCCCGATGAGTCTGCCTCCCATAAGCATAGTAGTTGAAGGAAATATAAGTATACTGGCAATATAGATAGTGTTTATTAACGGTTCCCTGATGATTTGGTAGGTAAATATGCGAAATCCACTAAGAATACTTTCCGCTGTATCTGAAATAGACAGGATGATGATGATGGTTCCAGCCATTATGTACATGATTTGGCCAAATCGGATAAGAGACGGCGAATATGTCAAATTGCCTAAAGTATATTTGGCAAGGGGATAACTGAATATCATGAGTATGATACCAATAAGGATGTTAAATAGTATAACCACACTAAAGCTACTGGATATGGAAGCCTCATCTTCTTGGTGTTTGAGAATATGAGGTACCGATACTTTGTTGATGCTTTTGATTGTTGTACTTCTTATAAGACCTATGAGTGTTATTACAAATGAAAAAATAGACATTTCTGGAGAAAGACCAAACATAGTCTTGGTAATACGCTCTCTTATGAGCCCCAAGATTTTGCTAAGAAACTTGCCTATTATTGTGTATATCGATGCTTTTCGTATATTACCTTTCATCGTCGTATATTATCCCATAAATTACATGGTTATAATAAATCTCAGATGTTTGTGAGGAGGCATGAAACAATGTCATATAGAAAGATTATGGAGAAAATGGCTATATCTTCTCGTAAATGGTTATCAATAGATAGGTTAGGTCTGGAACAGAATGAAACTGTGGAGTTTGCCGAATTTGTGAGGAAGGAAAGTGGAGGACTTTTTGAAGTTTTGTATGACCGTAATCCTGAAACAGGTGAAATATATGCCATGATTGTTATGCGTATGAAAAGTGTGCCTGAGGGCGATATTAGGCGTATGCTAGGTATAGATAGGTTTACCATGGCATTTTTATTGTATGTTCTATTTGAGGAAATACAGGGACATACTTATGTACCTGCTGAAGATATTATTCATATGTTGAAAGAAAGAGGAATAAGCAAGGAAAATTTGATGTTAAAAAAAATTATTGCCAAATTAGAAGATTATGGGCTTATACAGGTAAGAGATGATGATACAGATTTTATTTTTATTAGACCTACAGCATTACTAAGAAGATTGATAGATACATCTAAGGTGGCAGCTAATATGAAGGATGTGTGGCAGAATGCTACCGAGGAGGATGTTAAGAAGATTATTGGGAGGGATGATAGTGAAGCCCCAATTACTGAAAATTAAAAACGTGCGTTCTTATAAAGAAGCAATTTTAGATTATGAAAATGCCAAGTTAATTTACTACTATGGACTTAATGGTTCAGGTAAGACGACGATTGCCAGAGCTCTTTTATTTCTCATAGGGATGGAGCCAGAAGATGGTGATATCCGCATGGGAGAGGATTTGCTCGAGGTTGAGGGGATTTTTGATGTTTCTGATGTATCTTCCTCTCTGGTTCCGAGGTCGGATATTTTACATGTGTATCTTGAAAAACAGATAGGAAAGAGGGTTCATTATCGTATTGGGGAAGAAAGGAAGAGAATCTCTCATGCCAGGCTCAGTGAATATTTTTCTTCTATAGGAGCCTCCCCTACCCAGGTGTTTATACAAATGGGGTCTATTCCTTTGCCTTTTCGCTCTGCAGTTGAGGAACATATAAAGAAAAGGGGACTGGCCGAGCATCGGAGAAGGCGTTTTTCAGCTCTTATGGACTTGATGGGTATACGGGATTTTATAGGTGTTCTGGAAGAGAAAAAACTTGACTACGATAGGGTTATGGAAATATATAAGGAGGCAAAACTAGATCTTATAGATGTAACACGTAACTTTGAGCTTGTCAAAACCCAATATGAAAGATTTCTGGAATATAAGGCGGTTCAAGAAGAGATAGAAAAATTAAAGAAATTGCGAAAAGTTGTTCAGGCAGCGCAACTACTTACTGAGCTTCGGGAACTTGCCAGAAAATATGGTGAGCTATGTAGACATCGGAAAACTCTCTTAGAGGAGCTAGAAGAAAAACGGAATTTGCTGAAGGATATTGAAAAAATGGAACACCGCCTCTCCGATGACTATAAAAAACTTACAAAGGCTATAGAGACTTTTGAAGTAAAGAAGAATCGTATTCTTGCAGATATAGGAAAAGTAGAAGGCCAATTAAAGAGCTTGGGTGATGTTAAAGAACCCCACAGTGACAGATATATGATGCTAACTATCCCACAGCTTGAGTCAGTAATAGCCAAGATAGACAGCGAAATCAAGGCACTTATTCGGAAGAAAAATGCTTTGAAAAGTAAACAGGAGACTATGAAGGGACAGAGAGAGTCTATTGCACGTTTACTGGAAGACAGAAAGAAAGAATTAGAAGATTTGCTTAAGAATATCCCCGAGCCTGTAGATGAAGTCTATCTTGGCGGGCTTGCCGACGAAATATCTACTCTTAAGAGGCACATACGTGATATCAAAGAGAGACAGAGACGTTGGAAGGAAAAGCTATCGAAAAGTCCCGTTATAGTTAAGGATGCAAGATACGCCGACATAGTGGCCAAAGTTTTAGCAGTATTTTTAGAAAAAGATCTGGCGCCACTGGGAAAACCTGCTCCTCTACCATATCCATCACTGCAAGATTATATTGAGACAAATGACGAAACACTTCGACGGTTATTGAGCCGTATATTTATTGTTCCAGATAAGGAGTCTGCCGATGAGGTGCGTTCTGCTGGTGCCCTTGCTATTATCCATGAAGAGATGTGGGATTGGTGGGGCATATGGGAAGAAAAACAGGGAAACTTTCATCTGGCTATATCGTCAGAACAAGTGGAAGATGTTCAGACAGATGAACTGGAAGAGAAGTTGCAGCATTTGGAAGAAGAATATAAAAAGCTTCAAAAGGCTCATAAAGCCTACTTGAGACATCAAGATAGAATAAGGTTTGTTAAAACGGATATCCAGTCTCTGGAACAAAAATTGTCTACGATGCCTGATGTCTCTCGTATTTTAGAAGAAATTCGTGAGATAGACAGGCAAATAGAATCGTTGAAAGATGACAAGCAGCTGGCAGAAGATACACTAAGATATCAGCGGTATTTGTCTTTAACAACGCGTAGAGACAGATTGTACAGGCAACTGGAAGAGATAAAGGGAGATGCACCCGATAAGAAAAAGATAGAAGATATTGTTGCTAGGTTATCTTCAGCCACTACCGATAAGAATTATCTAGAGAAAGATATTTCTAAGCTACGTTCTCTTGTATCCAAAGAGAAAAGAGAAATGCTTTCTTTGAAAGATAAAATGCTTTCATTGTCTGCAAAACTCAGTGTCTATGACAAAGATTTATTAGCGGATGCCTCCTTATATCAAGGAGATATGTCTACCCTTTCTATTGATAGGCAAATCGCCCTACTGGAGGCTAAATTGCAGGGTATGGGACAGGTAGAAGATGTTACCCTTAGATATGAAGAAATGAAACAAACCGTAGAGAATATGAAAAGACGTTTTGAGGAAGTAGAAAAATGGCAAGCTGAGGCACTGGGTGACCTTATGCAGTTGAAGCAGAATCTCATCAATTCTATTAGACAAATACAGTCTCAGATAACTGATATTTTTTCCGATTTTCTTTCAACCTTTGGATTTGATGGAAAAATTGAGATACATATAGATACAGATGCTCCCAAGACTGTCGGTGATGTTGTGGTTTCTATTCGTTCAAGAGATGGAGTTTGGAATGATTATGATGTAATGCGTTTGTCTGGTGGTGAAGGCATATTAGTGGCATTTAGTCTATATTTAGCTGCCTGGATGGTTAAAACAGGCAATGTGCATTTTCTTATGATTGATGAGGCACAGACCAATCTTGATAAAGTCAATTTTGGGAAGTTGTTGAGACTTCTTTTAGAAAAGGTGCCCGGCCAGATACATGTTTTTACAATGGTAGAACCTCCTAAGGTTGTAGCCGATAGAGACGATACTCTTATTTATCACATTACACGCAATGTATTTAATATGGCATCGGAGGTTATCAAGGTTGAATAAGGTTGCATTTACCCAGCTTCTTCAAGCGTATGGTGAAAGTTGGCAGCAGCTTCATAATTGGGGCAAGCTCATAAGAAGTCCCCAATTTATAGACATAGTTAGACTTTTACATATAGTGCTCATGGGTAATATATCTTCTACACTTGTTGATAATCATTATATCTATACAGAATTTGAAAAGCGATATGGTAGTTCAGGAGATGATGTGGAAAAAATATTGCTATTGGCTGTCAAAGAAGGTTTGTTGAAGAAGACTCGTGGTATCTATGAGCTAACACTCCATGGCAGGCTATTTTTGTTCCTGATATCTGATATTTTGGTGGAAATAGCTACATTTTATAAAACTCCTCCTACCAAAAGGGAAATAGCACATATTTTGCGTATTCTCTCTATGCTAAGGGTATATGAATCAGAGGGACTTGTTGCTGAAAATATAGGTTTGTTGACAACAGCCTTAAGTAATATTAGGAAAAGTGCTAAGTTTGTTTTGGATAGTGGTGGAGAGGACCTATATGAAAGACTGGTGGAAGAGTATGAGTCTATTAAATCGTTGGCATCAAGGATGTCTGATGATGAAGACTTTACCAAAGCACTAACAGCATTAGCGGGTATTATTGATACCGAGCTGACATTTATTAGAGAGCACCTTGAAGAGATAAGACATTTAAGAAGGAAAAGTTATCTTCTCTTGTATGCCTCTTCTCATGATGTAGAACGCATTCGTGATAAGCTTTTAGAAAATGTTGACATATACTTTGATTTTTCACTGATACCAATAGCTGGATTATTTACACCGGTATCTTATATTCGTCGCTATATGCCTCAATCTCGAGAAGATGATATTGTACAGAGAGAGGTTAGTATTACCTATGATGAAGAGGCTAGCGTAGTTATGCCTACTTCAGATGAATTATTTCAAGTGTTATTTGCCTATTATAAAAAGAACGATGAGCTTCCCAATATGTCAGAAGATACTTGGTGGCTTGATAGATTGAATATATACAAGGATTCATATATGGCTCAGAGGAATGATATAGGTTATATAAGGGCCATTAAAGCAAGGAAGGTTATGGCATTATCTATGTTCCTTATGGCGGCCATGTCAGATGAGAACATGAAAGCTTCTATAAAACAAAAAGGGGAAAGCTACTTCAGAGCTGCTTACCAGTGGGCTTTAAATAGTCATGTGTTATAATACATACTCGGTGGAGGGATGCCCGAATTGGCTAAGGGCCCGGCCTCGAAAGCCGAGGGTGGCCTTCCGGCCATGCGGGTTCGAGTCCCGCTCCCTCCGCCACTTACATTCCCTCATATAACTTTAAGATATTATCTATCATCTTTCTTTGACTTCTTAGCTCTTCTATCCACAGGCGAAGGGTCTGTTCACCTAATGGGGTGATAGTATATATCCTTCGTGCGGGACCTCCCATGGGACCGGGTGTTTCCCAAGAAGATACAATAAGCCCTTCCATCTCTAGTTCTCGTAGTACACGGTAAATAGGTCCCATTCCTCCACGGCCTTGTATTGTGTAGCCAAAGGGGGCCAGTTTAGCCGCAAGGTCATATCCATGGGATGGTTCGTTTCTTATAAGCAAGAGAAGTAAAAGTTTTAAAAACCAGCCTCCATATCCTCCCCATCGCATTCCTCGTCCAACGCCTCTTCTTCCTGGCACTGCTATCCCTCCTTTTTCTGTAGTGTATCATATGAAAAAGGGGGCGTTAAAGGTGGATAAAAGGTGGGAAGGTAGACATATACTTCATGCTATAACAGGTGGCATAGCTGCCTATAAAGGGGCATATCTAACAAGTACTATGCATAAACTTGGTGCATCAGTGCAGGTGCTTATGACGCCTAAGGCAGAGGAATTTATTGGTTTTAGAACGGTGGAATCTCTTAGTGGAAACTTCGTTATGCGTGGTGATGACCATCCAGAGTGGAGACGGGCCTCTCATGTTGAAGCAGCAAAGTGGGGCGATGTAATGGTTATGGCACCACTTACTGCCAATACTCTTGCCAAAATGGTGTCTGGTATAGCCGACAATATTGTTCTTGATACGTACCTTGCCTTTACAGGACCAGTTGTGCTTGTCCCTGCTATGAATACGGCTATGTATGAACATCCCTCAACCCAGCGAAATTTAGAGATGGTATTGGCTTATCCCAAACATATAATGGTGCCTCCAGATAGCGGGTATCTTGCATGTGGTGATACAGGTAAAGGTCGTTTTCCTGAAATAGATAAGATTATTGATTATGTTGAGTATGCCATGGTGGAGCACAAACCTCTTCAGGGTAAAACAGTGGTGATAACGGCAGGACCTACACGACACTTTATTGATAATGTAAGATTTATATCCAACCCATCTTCTGGGAAAATGGGGTATGAGCTTGCAAGGGAAGCATGGATTCTTGGGGCAAATGTCATATTGCTTCTGGGTAAAGGTAGCCGTGTAGATGCACCTCATTTTGCGAGGGTAGAGTATTTTGATACAGCCTACGACCTTGTAGACTTATTAAAGAAGCACCTGCAACATGCCGATATGCTTATCATGTCCGCTGCCGTGGGTGATTTTATTCCTGAATATCATGAAGGTAAGCTCAACAGGCGTGAAGGTGATATGGTTATACATCTTTCTCCTGCTCCCGATGTTGTGAAGACGGTTAAATCTCTATATCCACATGTGTATACTATAGGGTTCTCTGCAGAGACAGCATCGGGTGTTGAGCGGGCTGTACAGAAGATGAATGATAAGGGTATAGATGCTATTGTTTATAATGATGTTTCTCGAAAAGAAATAGGCTTTGGTAGTGATTATAACGAGGTCTATGTTATATTTAAAGATGGTGCAAAGAGACATATACCATATGGTACTAAGCGAGATATAAGTAGAAGTATATGGCAAGAGGTGATAAAACATGTTTCCGATGGATAAGATAAGAACCTTTTCTATAATTGCCCATATAGACCATGGAAAATCCACGCTTGCAGATAGATTTTTGGAAAGGGCAGGAAATAAAAAGGCAAAGAATATAGAGCAGTATCTTGACCAAATGGACCTTGAAAGGGAAAGGGGAATAACAATTAAATCTCACCCTGTATCGCTTGATATAGATGGTTTTCGATTCAATATCATTGATACCCCTGGCCATGTAGATTTTTCTTATGAGGTGTCCCGTGCCCTTGCCTCATGTGAGGGCGCCCTTCTTGTTGTGGATGCCACCCAGGGAGTAGAGGCTCAGACACTGGCCC
The DNA here is from genome assembly GCF_026184435.1 of Zhurongbacter thermophilus. Lineage (NCBI taxonomy): Bacteria > Pseudomonadati > Zhurongbacterota > Zhurongbacter > Zhurongbacter thermophilus. The sequence continues at coordinate 1,028,837 of NZ_CP046447.1, read as the reverse complement.
ATGCATACAAGGCAATAGAAAACGATCTTGAGATTATACCCGTTATCAATAAGATAGACCTCCCAGCAGCTGACCCCGATAGGGTTAAACAGGAGATAGAAGACCTTATCGGTATAGATACATCAGATGCTATCTTAGTGTCTGCTAAGATGGGGTGGGGTATTGATGAACTGATAGAGGCTATAAAGGAGAGAATACCTGCTCCCAGCGGTGATACAGAAAAACCTCTGAGGGCTCTTATCTTTGATAGTAAATATGATAACTACCGTGGTGTTATTATCTATGTTCGTGTCTTTGACGGAGTGATACGCAAAGGCATGAAGATAAAGCTCATGGCAACAGGTAGTGAGTATGAAGTTAACGAACTTGGTATTTTTAGACCTGAGATGGTTCAGACAGATGAACTCGGCCCCGGTGAGGTTGGATGGGTTGCTGCCACAATTAAGAATATTCGCGATGCCCAGGTTGGTGATACGGTAACATCGGCCCAGAATCCTGCCAGTGAGCCGATTCCTGGTTTTAGAAAAGTTAAGCCCATGGTGTTTGCTGGTTTGTATCCTGTGGAGAGCGAGGATTTTGAAAAGCTTAGAGATGCCCTTCAGAAACTGGCATTGAATGATGCCGCTCTGTTTTTCCAACCAGAAAACTCACCGGCACTGGGTCCTGGATTCAGGTGTGGTTTCTTGGGACTTCTTCATATGGAAATTGTTAGGGAAAGGCTTGAGAGAGAATTTGACCTTGAGCTTGTTATTACAACGCCTAATGTTATTTATCGTATTACCAAGAAAAATGGTGAGGTTATAGAAGCACACAGTCCGGCGGATTTTCCTGATCCTGCTGAGATAGAACTCATAGAAGAACCTTATGTTAGAGGAGAGATTATTGTTCCCAATGACTATGTTGGACCTGTTATGCAGCTGGCCCATAACCGTAGAGGTATTATGGTGCATATGGAGTATCCATCTGAAAATAGGGTGCATCTGACATTTGACCTTCCGTATTCAGAGATTATTCTTGACTTCTTTGACCAGCTAAAATCTGTTTCACGTGGTTTTGCTTCCTTTGACTATGACTTTCTTGGCTATAGACCTGCTGATGTTGTCAAGGTAGAAATACTTGTCAACGGAAAACCTGTTGATGCTTTGTCGTTTGTTGCCCCCAAGGACTATGCAACACGAAGGGCGAGAGAAGTGCTCCTTAGATTGAAGAAAGTGATACCCAGACAGCTATTTGAGATAGCACTTCAGGCGAAAGTTGGCGGTCGTATTGTTGCCCGTGAGAATATCAGACCACTTAAAAAAGATGTGCTTGCTAAATGTTATGGTGGAGATGTTAGTAGAAAGAAAAAGCTGCTCCAGAAGCAAAAAGAAGGTAAGAAGCGTATGAAGAAATTTGGGCGCATTAGCATACCTCAGGAAGCATTCCTCGAGGTTCTAAAAGTTGATAGTGGGGGCAACAAAGATTGAGGCTATCTTTGTATATTCATATTCCATTTTGTCGTTACAAATGTGCATATTGCGACTTTGTTTCATATCCTTTGCTTAAGGAGGATATTGAAAAGCAGTATGTAGATAGACTACTTGAAGAAATAGACTGGTGGCATCAGGCATTGCCTGATGCCACCTTATATACAGCATATATTGGTGGAGGAACTCCATCAGCCTTACCCCTTTCTCTTCTTGAGAAGATTGTTGTAAAGGTGCGCAAGTGGGGAGGTCCTGTAGAGTTTACTGTTGAGGCCAATCCTGAAGATATATCCCGTGATTGGCTCTCCCATATCGTATCTATGGGTATCAACCGTGTATCTGTTGGTGTGCAAACACTCAGTGATGAACTCTTGTCTGCTTGGAACAGGAAACATACGGCTAAAGATTCTATCAGGGCAATCGAGTATCTTGCTAGTAGTGGTATTAATTTCAATGTGGATATGATTTATCCTACTTATCTGCCCTATGGCATATCTATGTCGTTTAGAAAAGACATTAAGACTATTGTGGCAATGAAACCAAACCATATGTCTGTGTATATGATGGATATACACGAGGGCACGCTGGCACATGCCCTTATTCGTGGTGGTAAGTGGGGGCCTGTAGAGGAAGATATTTTATATGAAGATATGGTATGGTTGTATAACTTTATGGGAGATATGGGATATCACCATTACGAGATATCAAACTTTGCACTATCTGGATATGAGAGCAAACATAATATTGTGTATTGGTATCAGGATTTCTATGTTGGAGTTGGAGTATCTGCATGGGGTTTTGTCAACTTTGTAAGATATGAAAATGTGCCTACAATAAAAGATTATCTTCAGGGTAGTATCCAGAGAAAACACGAAGTGGTAAAGGGAAAAGACCTTCTGACGGAGTATGGACTTATGGCACTCAGACTGATAGGTGAGGGTATTAGCCGTTTTCGCTGGGAGAGACTGGGAGGGAACTGGAGCATTCTTATAAGTAGGGCAATAGATATGGAGTGTGTACAGATTACTGATGATAGATTATTTGTAAAAGACAGTCCTGAGTGTATTATGCTTTCAAATAGCGTTATTGAGGAGATGCTTGAGCCATGGTTATAAATGGACTGATTGATATATCAATGACAGCTTTGATAGGCAGAATGACTACAGTAGCCTTTATAGGTGATGTTCCCATGTTTAGGCCTTTGTCTGAGAAGAAACTGCGATATACTCTGAAGAAATATTCTCCCGATGCTTTAGTGCTATTTATAAAAGGAAATGTATCAGATGATCTATCTACTTTGTTGGATATATATTCCCACATATGGCTTTTTGCCTATGACTATAATTTTCTAACAGAGTTTTACAGAGAGGTAGATGGGGTGGTATGGCTTGTTCCTTACGAGACCATGCTTGTAAATGATATTCCCAATATGTCTTTTCGCGTGTCAGAGGATGTATTTAACGCAAATAGAAAATGGTTTGTAGGTAAAGAAAAAAGGGTGGAAGTTGTCTCTCCCACCCTTAATGAGATTTTTCAGAATAAAGACGGTGTTCGTTATCGCAAATTTTGGCTATAGGAGTGGAATGAGGTCAGAAGCTGTGATAACACCTATAACTCTACTGGTTTCTTGACCTGTTTCGGTAACAATGAGCATACCTGTGGGATTTTCCTTAAAGAACTGTAGAATATCATCTACAGATGTTTCCTTATTTATGATGTGTGCCTCTTCAAGATATTCTTTGATATCTCCAATTTTTAAGTTCTCCCATCTTTCTACATTAGTGTTTGCTAACCTACCTATAAGGCCTTTTAGTGATAACATTCCTATGATACGAATACCGTCCATGACAGGAAGTTGAGAAAATCCCCTTTCCATCATTACTTCCTTGGCATAACCCAATGTGTCTGATACATCGGCAATAACTGGTCGGTTGCTAATAAGATGTCTTGCTTCCTTGGCGTTGTGCTTAATAAGCATTTCAAGTGTAGTAATGATAAATCGAGCTGTCTGTGGTTTTAGGAAAAAGCCTTTGGATGTATGTAGACAGGATTTAATGTCGCATATTTCCAATAAGGATTTTTTCAAATATTCATCTCGAATAAAACCTTTTTCAGCAAGCATTTCTACAAGTGTTTCCCCTTCAATATCCCCAGTATATTCAATACCATAATCTGGTGCAAAATCTCTCAGTAGGTTTTCGATGATACCGAGCGCCTTTCTGCCTGCTGTATCTGGTTCATCCATAAGCAGGTCTTTTACCTCAATTAGCAGCGGCATATATTTTTCTAGTTTCATGCGTATCCCCCCTTTTCATCATTATTATCTCATAACTCTCCTTAGCTTTGTAAGATGATCTTACTAGTGGACCAGAAACAACTACGGGGATACCTATAGACATACCATATTCTTCATATTCTTTAAATTCTTCTGGTGTAACGTATCTATGCACAGGCATTTGATGTTTAGATGGTCTGAGATATTGGCCTATGGTTACGATATCAACACCTGCATAGTACAGATCTTTTAATACCTTAAATACTTCATCTTTATTCTCACCAAGACCTACCATAAAGCCAGATTTTATAACGGCATTGGGGTAGTGGTCTTTAACATATCTCAGTATATCCAGAGATTGCTGATAATTGGCTCCGGGTCTAATCCTTCTAAATAATCTTGGTACAACCTCTATATTATGGTTCATTACATCTGGTTCGGCTTTCATCACAATATCTACAAGTTCCATATTACCCTTAAAATCTGGAATAAGCACTTCCACCTTTGCACCTGTTAACTCTTTAACCTTTCTTACAGTCTCCGCATAGTGGTGTGCTCCACCATCGGGTAGATCATCACGGGTAACTGATGTTATGACAACAAAGGATAATTCTAACTCCTTAGAAGCGAGGGCTACTCTCAAAGGCTCGTTTGGGTCAAGAGGGTCTGGTTTCCCCTTTTTAACGCTACAGTATCTACATGCCCTAGTACAGATATCGCCGAGGATAAGAAATGTGGCAGTGCCATCGGAATAGCATTTTCCTCTATTAGGGCATTTGGCCTCAGCACAAACAGTTGATAGATTGTATCTACCAAGCACATTTCTTACATGTCCATAGTCCTTGGTGATATGCATATGGAATTTAATCCAATCAGGTTTACGCATAATATCTTCTTTCACTTCCCTCACCTCACTCAATTTTGTATCCCTGAATAATAGGTATAGCATGCATGATGGCATTTTTTAAGGCAGGTATGATTTCCCGTGATGCTTTAGGTGAACCGGGTAGTGTGATAATGATAACCCCTTCTTGGCTTATACCGGCTACCGCCCGAGAAAGTAAGGCATGTGGGGTCTTAGACCACGAAATATATCGCATATACTCGGCTATACCGGGTAGTTCTTTTGCAATAAGGGGCTTTATGGCCTCTGGTGTAACGTCTCTAGGTGATACCCCTGTACCACCTGCTGTAAAAATCACATGGACACCTGCTTTAATGCCTTCTTCTGCTGCTTTTCTTATATCTTCTATATTGTCTGGTACGATAGACGTAAATATCAGTTGCCATCCAAGTTCTGCAAAAATTTCTTTCACTGTAGGAATGACTTTGTCCTCATATTCTCCTCTTGAAGCCCTATCAGAGCAGACAACAACGCCAGCCTTTACATCTATTCTGGGTATGTGATGATGGTGATGACTCATTTCCTAATCCCCCTTATGAGAAAAGCATGATCGGTAATGGTTCCTGAAGCATTGTTAAGGGCTTTGGCCATATGCATACCTATTGGATCAGGTACTATTTCTAGCCATAGATCACCTATAAGAAGCATATCATATTCTTTAACAATGACAGATTGTAGCCCAATGGCACCTGGTACTTCTGCATTGATAGTAAGTGGAAAAGTATCTCCCTCTTTTGCTTCGATATATACACCTTCTTCTGGCAGTGAGAGCACAGAAATTTCTTTGATATTATAGTTTTCTCCTGACATAATAATGTCCGATATATAAACATTCTTGGTAACACTTTTAAACATATCAAGAAGAGTTGTCAAGGATACAATATTTGCCAATATAGCAATAACTCCTGGACATCGTGTTGCCTCAATCCTTACATGAGAAACGATGTAATGTGGTTTGGGTTCATATGTAATATCGTATCTATTGATGATGGCGTCATCAAGCCAAGGTGCCAGCATATATCTATTTTTAATGGCATTTTCAGCGGCGAACTTTGCCGTTGAAAGGATGGTATCCAAATCACCCTTTGGTGTTGTGCTGATGACATCCTCAACATCTGGCCATACCAGCTTGCCCAAGCTTTCACCTGCTTTTAGTCTTGCCATCCCATTCATATCTATTCCTCCATTAACAGACTAGTGATATTATGTCCTGTTCTAATGACGGCTCTGTCACATCTGGGGGCTATCATTAAAAGGTAATGACCGTTATCATCTATTTCTCTGTAGGTTATTGTCATAACATGAGGTCCTATTTCTATATATCCTTTGGCACAATATAGATTGGTATTAGTAATAATAAGTGGATACGAATTATCTTTTTCTGCCATTTGTGGATAATTGGTAATAAAGAGAGGGTCTAGCTTTCCTATGCTGACAAATGGCTTGGTTTTTGTTCCAGACAACATAATGTTTTCTACTTTACCTATTTGTCGTTTTAGTGTTCCTGATTTCCCGCCCGATTTATAAAGGAGCATACTCCGCCTGATTATAAAGTGGTAGAATGCTCTATCTTGATGTGCTGCAAATGTCAGCGCATATAGTAAGCTACCTAAATAACCTTCAACTTCCATACCTGTGTACCAGTTAGCTCTAACAGTTGTATATATTTCAAATGCATCGCTTTCTAATCCTTGTGTCTCAGAACCTATGTATGTAAATGGAATAGGGTGGGTCATTGGGATAAACTGGGGTAGCAGCTTCGTTGCCGTTGTGCTAGTCAAAGAAGCCTTGACAAGTGATTCTTTAACATCTTTTATGGTTCTGCCTGTGTGTATAACTTCTGTAAATACCGTAGCCTTGCGGGCTGTAACATTCTTATCTGTGACATCTACCATGTGTGGTAATCCAGCTTTAATGTGCGTTGGCTTCACACTTTTACCCTCCTATGTTTCTCATTTCAACACTCCATGCTGCGTTGGGATCACCATGTTCTGGTTTTGCCTTTATCCCTTCTTTGAGAAACTCTATTGTTTCTTCCAGTCCTGCTCTTATTTTGTCCAGTCCTGGTAATTTTATCGGAGCAAACAAGCACGGATATATATTACCTCTACTGTCTATTCTAATACGATTGCACCTCTGACAGTAGTTCATAGAGAAAAAGGCTATAAAACCTACAATAGTGCCATCCTCCAGTTGGTAGTATGTGCTTGGTCCTTTACCGAGTTGGGCATCAACAGGGGTTAAAGGAGATATATTTTCTTCAATGTACTTTTTTAAGTCTGTGATTTTAAAGAACATATCATTCCATGTTTCCGTATCTATCTTGGGCATTAGCTCTATAAATCTTAGAGGAACATTGCGGGAACGAGCCAGATCCAGTAGGGCTGGTAGCTCTTTGATGGTAATGTCTTTCATGACAACAGTATTGAGTTTAACCTTAATACCTGCATCTATGGCATCATCTATACCCTTTAGTACAAGGTGAACAGCGTCTACGCCGGTGATGTTTTTAAATGTTTCTGGATTTACGGCGTCTATGCTGATATTGGCTGAAGTTAAACCGGCATCTTTTAGCTCTCTTGCATAAATTGACAGGTAATAACCATTTGTGGTAATGGCTATGTCATCTATACCGACATCTTTTATCATGGAAACAAGTTTTGGAAGCGGATGTCTAACAAGAGGCTCTCCGCCTGTTAGTCTTATCTTGTTAATACCTAAGTGTTTACCAGCTTCTGCTATGCGGGCAATGTCTTCAAACGAAAGTATGTCTTCTTTAGGTACCTTTTCAAATCCATGAGTGCCTGTTGTGCAGTATTTGCACATAAAATTACAGTGGTCTATAACCGATATGCGAATATACTCTATTTTTCTTCCTAAAGGGTCTACCATTTATTTAACCACCTTTCCACTGGCAGACACATCATAGCCACCAATTTCTTGCACTTTGGCCTGCCATTTTGTGCTTCTTAGCACGTCTATGATATTTTGGGCAAGTGCTTCATCACCTTCGGGTATGATTATATGATACTCCTCAGTATGCACAGGTACAAAGTCAAGGTCGAGAGCATCGGCAGCTGCTTTTATTCCAAGTCCTGCATCTGCCATACCTATGGCAACGGTCATGGCTACTTGTAAGTGCGAGAATCGTTCAAGCATGTAGCCATCAATCTCGCTGGGCGAAATACCATATTTCGCCAGAAGATAATCAAGTAACATACGTGTGCCCGAACCTTTTTCTCTGTTTACAAATTTTATTCGCCGTATATCTTCAAAGGACGATATATTTTTCGGATTGCCTTTTTGGACAATAAATCCTTGCTCTCGCTTTGCCATCAGTATAAGTTTGGCAGGTTTCTTTATAAAGGGTTTATTGTACTGACCCGTTTGTGGATCAAGCAGATGGGCACCTGCCAAGTACACCTGTCCTTTATTAAATGCTCCAATAGAGCCAAGTGAACCTTTTTTGGCGTAGGATACGAGTATGTTTTTCTCCCTTAGCAGAGATAGAAGCAATTTAAATGCCATATCATCACTTGCCATTGCCAGAAGAGGATGTCCACCTTTGACCTTAATAATCTCAACTTCTTCACCTGCTTTATATCCTTCACTGCCCTCTGGTATAAACAAATGTGCATTGGCCATGGTAATGGGAAATAGCTTACTGGAGCCACTACCTAGTGTAATAGCATGGTTTTTTTCATCGTGAGCTTTGCCTACGACAATACGGAGTAGTTCTGCTACACCGCCAGGTGATGGCACATGCACGCTGAGAGTTGCCTTTTCAGTTTGATGAGGTATTTCTTTGTCTTTGGGCATAAATACTTCTATTAAAGGTTTCACTATATGTTGAAGTATATAGTATGTAGCTGTTGGATATCCTGGCAGTCCTATAACAGGTTTGTTTTCTACTATACCTATTATTGTGGGTTTTGATGGTCTTATACGTATGCCGTGAACAAGTAGAGTGCCCATATTTTCTATCAGTGGAGCTATAAGGTCATGTTTTCCCCTTGAAGAGCCACCAATAAATAATACGATATCTGCATTTTGCAAACCATCTTTTAGTGCCTGAGATAGCTTATCTATATCATTGGGAACAGGGGAGTATATCTTGGATACTGTTCCTCCAAACCTTTCAACATACTGGGCTACCATGAGACTACTTGTCTCTGGTAAATCTCCCTCTTTGAGATCCCCTTCTGGGGCCTTCATTTCCTCACCCGTGGGTATGATAGTGACGCTTATAGGTTTGTAGACTTCTACTGTCTTTACACCAGCTGCTCTCATAAGGGCTATGTGCTCTGGGAGAAGATATGTGTTTCTCCACACAATAAGATCGTTTTTGATGACATCTTCCCCAAGGAAGCGAATTCCCTTGCCGACAGATATACTCTTGTGGAATACTAAGAACTCTCCATCTTCTAAAACATCTTCTTGCATATATACGGCATCTTCTTCGGGAAAGTAGACAGGATCTCCTGTATTGACATACCGGACACTATCTTTGGCAACCCTTATGGGGTTTGCCGTATGTGCCTCTTTAAATCTGTCACTTTTCACAGCATAGCCATCCACTGCAGCTGCAAGGAAGTGAGGTACGTTACGCTTTGCCCATACTTCTCGTGCAGATACTCTACCAATAGCCTCTTTTACTGGTATTTCTTCTATTTGGGGCTTAAGCATAGACTTTAACGTGTTTTCTACAAGAGATAGCACATTATCCCATGGGGTCGTATTATGAAATTTTTTCACAGTAACATCACCTCAACTTCCTCACCAGCAGATAGCCCTTCTTTTTCTGGTGGTATTCTTGCAAGACCATCTGCCATTGCAAGCGTATATGTTATTCCTGATTGGGTAATCATTGGTTCAACAGTAGGTGGTGATGTTGAGAAATCTAATTTTACCCTGAGATATTCTTCTATACCGGGTTTGCTGTAAACCTCTGTTTTCATAACCCCTCGTATAAAGACAAAGGGTGTTTGTCTATCGCTGCCTGATATATATTCTACAATGTTTGTACCTATGAGTTTGGCCGATACAAAGCATGAGGCAGGGTGCCCGGGAAGTCCCAATATCGGTTTTCCGCCAGCAACAGCCACTATGGTAGGTTTCCCGGGACTAATACGCAGACCATGAAACAGTATTTCACTTTTAGACATACTTTCTATGACAGAAACAACAAGGTCTCTTGTGCCGGCCGAAGAACCACCCGATAGCATGACAATGTCGGCTGTCTCCAAAGCTTCTTTTAAGGCTTTTTCCATTGCTTCTCGTTCGTCGGGAATAATGGTCGGGGAGACATTGAGGATTTCTCCCATATCTGCAAACAAGGACTTGAGCATAGGTCTGTTGGCATCACGCATTTTGCCAGGCCCGGGCTTGGTATCTGGTGGAACAATCTCATCTCCTGTTGAGAAGATGGCTATTTTGGGTTTTCTATACACTGTAACTGTTGTAATACCGGCATACGCGAGAAGCCCTATGTGTCTGGCGTGAAGTTTTGTTCCCTTAGAGATAAGAAGCATACCTTCCTTTATATCCTCACCCGGTTGTACGGTATTTTCACCGGGTGCTACACTGCGATACATTTCTACATATGGTGGTATTTCTTCAGTGTATTCAATCATTTCTACTGCGTCTGCCCCTTCAGGCAGTATTCCACCTGTGGGAATGTACATCGTCTGGCCTGGTGCTATTTTCTCTTTGGGGAGTTCACTAATGTGGATTTCTCCTATCTTAAGGAGCATTGCAGGTGTTTCAGGTGAAGCCCCCATTGTGTCTTCTGATTTGACAGCATATCCATCTACTGTGGAACGGGGTAATGGTGGAATGTTTTCTGAGCTGTAAATATCTTTGGCTAGTACTCTGCCCTTGGCTTGGAAAATACTAATGTCTTCTGTTTCTTTTATACGTGCAAACCTATGATAAGCAGGGGTTAGCCTTTCAGAAGGCGAAACCAAATATAAAAATGCCATACAAGCACCTCCTCTCGCTTAAATTATAAATCACGATATTAATCTGGTAGTAGACAGATAGAATACTTGTGGAGGTGATGAAAATGGATTTTATGAGTATGTTGTGGTGGCTTCTATTTATCTTTATGCTCATGGAGCCCGCTATGCAACAGTGGCATTTGCAGAATATGCGCAATATACTGTTGGCAAGACTTGAGAAAAAAAGGAAGAGTAGGGTTATTACCCTTATTCATCGACAAGAGACTATTTCCTTCTTTGGTTTACCTATTTCCCGTTTCATCAATATTGACGATTCCGAGGCTGTACTTTCCGCCATTCGTTCTACACCCGATGATGTTCCTATAGACCTTATTATTCATACCCCGGGAGGCCTTGTGCTTGCTGCAGAGCAGATTGCTAAGGCCCTAAAGAGACATAAGGCCCCTACCAGGGTTATTGTTCCACACTATGCTATGTCTGGTGGAACCCTAATAGCCCTTGCTGCAGATGAAATTATTATGGATGAAAATGCCGTCTTGGGTCCAGTAGATCCTCAGCTTGGAACTGAACCTGCTGCATCTATTGTCAAAGCAGTAGAGGAGAAAGGGGCAGATAAAGTAGACGATGCCACGCTGATTAAGGCTGATATGTCAAGAAAAGCCTTAAAGCAGGTCAAAGAGTTTGTCAAAGAAATGCTCCTCGAGCATTATACGGAGGATGATGCAGAGAGAATAGCTGACATCCTTTCTCAGGGTACTTGGACTCACGATTATCCACTGTTTAAGGAAACTCTTAACGAGATATTGAAACCCCAGCATGGAGGAGATGGAATCAAGATTAGCACCGATGTACCTACTGAGGTATACATGCTGATGAAGTTTTATCCTCAGCCTTCTAGCCGTCGACCCAGTGTTAGTTACATTCCCCATTCTACAGGAGATTGGAGGAATAAATAATGTTTCTGCTACCGCTGAGGGATATTAACCCCACCCGCAGGGCACCAGTTATGACTTATGTCATAATACTGGTGTCCTTTCTTGCTTTTTTCTTTGAACTATCCATGCCTGCTGATGCCCTTCAGGCATTCATACAAACACACGCGTTTGTGCCTGCTAAATTTTGGTATATGGTGAAGGTATTTGATATATGGGGAATATTATCAATGATACTTATCTCAACATTCCTTCATGGTGGGTGGATGCACATTATTGGAAATATGTGGTTTTTATATGTATTTGGGGATAATGTAGAAGATGTTATGGGACATCATATATATCTTTTATTTTACCTTTTTGCATCGGCAGTTGGTATGTTAATGCATGCATTGGTGTTTCCCACAAGCACAATGCCTCTTATTGGCGGTTCCGCTGCTATTTCTGGTGTGCTTGGGGCTTATATGATATTTTTCCCAGCATCGCCTATTGAAACTCTGTTGATTATTGGTATTTTCCCTGTTATTGTTTATATTTCTGCTTATTGGTATCTTTTCTACTGGATACTTCTTCAGCTTGTTAGTGGTATTGTAGACGTTATGAGTCCTGTTGCATACTGGGCACATGTTGGAGGATTTGTAGCAGGCTTGTGGATAGGTCTGGTTGTGAGAAATCATAGGCCTATTAGGTATAAATTTTATTCTGATAGAATTTACTACTATTACTAACATTTGATAGTTGTAGGAGGGGATGTTATGAACTTTCCACCACACCATCTGTATCTAAAGCCTCAGTACATGCCCATGCCTATTCCTTGGCATATGATGAAGCCTGATGCTACATCATTATTTGTTGAGTTGGGATTTGGTAGGGGAGAATATTTGCTGACACTATCTAAAGCTTTCCCCAATGCTCTTATTGTAGGATTTGAGGTGTCAATGACATCACTTCTAAAATCTGCATATCGGCTTCAAAGAGAGCAAAGAAATAATGTGAAAATGCTCCTCTTTGATGGTGTTTTAGGTCTTGCAGAATTTTTTGCACCAAACTCAGTAGATGGTGTGTATATGAACTTTCCTGTGCCTTGGCCTAAAAAAAAGCATGCCAAACGAAGGGTTGTTAGGGAAGATTTTTGGCATGTACTTGCCCGTGTGCTAAAGGTTGGGGGATATTTTGAACTTATGACAGATGTTGACTGGTATGCTGAAGAAGCACGGGAAAATGCTGAAAAAATTGGTGTTTTTTCTATAAAGCTAGAAAAAAATCCCAGCCGTAGAGTTCAGACAAAGTATGAACAGAAATGGCTTGCAGAGGGTAGAGATATATTCTTGGTAAGAGTTGTCAAGGATAAGGATTATGCAGATGATTATGAAAGATTGTTTATAAAGGGGGCTGACTATATGCCACATGCTCTAATAAAAAAGCCGTGGAAAGAGCTTCTTGGTGATATGAAGTCTTTAGAAGGTTTCAATTATAGACCTGCTGCCGATAAAGGCTATGGTGTTAGAGAAGTATTTTATAGAGATAGAGAAATATTGCTTCGTAGTTACACTATAGATAAGGGGTTTTTCCAATCATTCTATATATGGATTCGTCCAGAAGACAAAGAGGGAGAAGATGTATTTCTTATGAAGCTTGACCCACTGTCTTCTCCATTTAGAACCAAATCACTTATGAGTCTCATGAGACATATTAAGGATACTGTTGGAGATAAATTTGTTGTTAGGCACAATTTAGGTTAATATATGTTTTGTATAACCAAGCCATGGCAAGGTGCCGTGAGGCTTAATAGGGAAGCCGGTGAAAATCCGGCACTGCCCCGCAACTGTGAGGGGTTAAAAGCCCTTGTCAATATGCCACTGGGGAAACCCGGGAAGGCGACAAGGGTATGCCCTGAGTCAGGAGACCTGCCTTGCCATGCCGCGGAAGCCTCGCGTGGGGGTAAACCGGGGACCTCCACCAAATTTTAAAAGGAGGTGCTAGCTATGAAGAGAAAGCTGGCTATTTTCTTGTTATCTTTGCTTCTTGTTTCTTCTCTATTTATCACCAATGTGTACTCTGCAGTGGTTGTTGATGATGTAGGTAGAGTGGTGAGACTCTACAAAACCCCTAAGCGTATTGTGTCTACAGCTCCATCTATCACTGAGATTTTGTTTGCCATTGGCGCGGGTGATCGTGTTGTCGGTCGTACAGACTTTGATAACTATCCGCCTGAGGTGAAGAAAATACCAAGCATAGGTGGCTTTTCTACACCGAGTTATGAGAAGATTATTAGTCTTAGACCTGACCTTGTTATCTCTGCTAAATCTTTCCCTAAACAACTGTTTGACAAGCTTGCTGCCCAGCTTCCTGTGATGGTGCTTGATCCTCACTCTCTGAAAGATATAGCCAATGATATCCGTAAGGTAGGTATTGTAACAGGTCTATACAGAAATGCTCAGGGTGTTGCATTTAAGGTGGAAGCTATAGAAAGGGCCGTTAGGGCATTCACCGGTAATCATCAGGACAAAAAGGTATTCTTTGTGTTATGGTATAACCCTATTATGTCCACAAACAAGACAACATTTATTGGTCAAATGTTAGAGGATATCAAGGTTAATAATATTGCTTCCGATCTTCAGAGCCCTTGGCCTATGGTAAACCCGGAATATCTTTTGCAGAACGATCCAGATATTATCATCATGCCGAAAAATTCCATGGCATATGCAGGAAGACCTGCATTTCTTAATGAATTTCCTTGGAAAGACCTAAAGGCCGTAAAAAATGGAAATGTCTATTATGTCAATGATGATTGGGTGTTCAGACCAGGACCTCGCATTGTTTATGGTCTTGTTCAGCTGGCCCATATTGTTCAACCGACAACATTTAACAAGGAAGTTGTTGCTATAGGTCTTAACGATAGAGTCTATGCCAAGGCGTATTACAAGCATGAGCTGGGAGATGATAACGGGGCTGTCGCCGTGTATCTTAATGCCGAGGAAGGACGCACATATATTTCCAAAGATGGTGCGGAAAAGATATTAGGAGTAGAGATAGGTTCTGATTTTGTTGTTTATAAGGGTAAAACATGCAAAGTAAAGACTGATAATACGGGTATATATATCCGTCTAAGAGATGTTTTAAACTGCATGGGTATTAAAGATGTTGTATGGAATGGAGATTATAGAGAAATCTACCTCCTGCTACCATGAAAAATTATAGGCAAATAGCACTGATAGGAGGAGGCTTTGTCCTCCTCCTTTTTACCATGCTACTGGCTGTTTCTTATAGTAGCATAAAGCCTGGGCAGGCTATTTATATCTCTCCGTATGCTGCCATTGATGTATTTATTAAATGGTTATCTGGTGCTTCCTTTAATATCACCGATAAAATAGCTATATTTCGCCTTCAAAGGGTATTTGCTGCTGCCATTTCTGGTATGCTTCTTGCCATAGGTGGAACACTCTATCAAACTACACTCATGAATCCCCTTGTTGACCCTTATCTTCTTGGTGTTTCCGCCGGTGCATCTTTAGGAGCCGTGATAGCCTATCGTTTTCATCTTTCTGGTCCCGTATGGCTTTATGCATTTGTGTTTGCTATCTTGTCATTTGCATTTTCGTATGTCTTAGGTAGGGGCAATCGGTTAAAGATTGTTCTTTCAGGTGTTGTCATTTCATCATTGGTATCTGCAGGTATTACACTTGTTCTTATTATGTGGAATGATTCATTACATAATATCTTGGCGTGGCTTATGGGAAGCTTTGCCATGGCCGATGGAAAAAAGGTATTGCTTCAAAGCATTGTTCTTATCTTCGTTTTCATAGTTATTGTATCGACCCATAGGGTTCTGGATATTATGCTTATAGGTGATGAAGTAGCACATGGTGTAGGTGTTAATGTCTTTGTTTATAGACTTATATATCTTGTATTAGCATCCCTTGCTGCAGCCTTTGTTGCTGCATTCTATGGTATTGTGTCTTTTGTTGGACTCATGGCTCCACACCTTGCCCGTTTAATGGTAGGAGACAAACACTTATCTAAACTGCTTTTGTCCATGGAGATAGGTGCCATTTTACTTGTAGTGGGGGATTTCTTAAGCAGAGGTGTTATGTACCCTATGGAGATCCCTATTGGTGTATTCACCTCTGTTGTTGGTGGTGTGTTTTTCTTATACCTTGTTGTGCGTGGTGAATGGTTGTGAGTCTTATCCTGAAAAATGTATCATTTGGATACAAAAAAGATAAGCAGGTGCTTCACGATATTTCCTTAAATCTTGAGGGTGATATGTATCCTCTTGCCATTGTGGGGCCAAATGGTTCTGGAAAAACAACCTTGTTAAAGACAATTGTTGGCATTTATAGACCTCATACTGGAAAAGTGCTTATTGATGGAAAAAATATTCATCGCCTGTCGGCCAAAGAAAGAGCCTCTCTTGTCGGTGTGCTTTTTCCCGATAGGGCATATGCTGCGTCTGTTCCAGTAATAGATGTTATTATGGCCGGTATGTACAGATATATGAAACCTATAGGTGGGTACCCTCGAAATATCATTCGACAGGCCTACGATGTAATGAATACGTTAGGTATTACCCACCTTAAGGATAGATTGTTTTCTACTCTGTCTTCAGGAGAGAGACAGCTTGTTTTAACAGCGATGGTTATGCTTCAAAGCCCCAAGGTTATTCTTCTTGATGAGCCTACATCATTTCTTGACCCGTATCATCGATATATGCTTGTGGATATTATTCGTCTTCTTAGTGAAAAACATCAAGTTATTTTTACCTCCCACGATATAGAATTTGTGAAGGCTGTGAGCCACTTTGCAGTAGGTATAAAAGATGGTAAAATAATATACACGGGTAAGACAGATATGTTTTTACAATCGGCGTTTGAGAAGGTATTTGGTATACCTTTTACTGAGTATATAGGTGTCTTTGGGCTTTGATATGTTATACTTTTCTGGTAAAATAGCAGGCGATGTATACACTGTGAGATAGGTGAAAGGAGGAAGGGCGAGTATGTACGCAATAGTGGAAATGGCTGGCAAACAGTTTAAGATAAAAGAGGGTAAGCCTGTTGTCGTTCCTGGCTGGTGGGAGAAGGACGATTTGAAGAATGACATTAAGGTGCTCTTTTACAAAGATGACAATGGTCAGGTATATATGGGTGATCCTTATCTGCCATCTGTTAAAGTTGATTTTGATGTATTGAAGCAGTTTAGAGGTAAGAAGATTAGGGTATTTAAGTATCGTGCAAAAAGCAACTACAGAAAGCGCAAGAATATCAAACCTAGATACACTCTGATAAAGATTACATCTTTGGGAGCTGAATAATCTTGATAGAGGTCCTTGTCCTAACAGACAGAAATGGCCATATTAGAGAAATAACATTTAAGGGTCATGCTGGTATGGCTGGTACGGGCAAGGACATTGTATGTGCCGCGTATTCAACACTGGCACAGTATGTTGCTAATACACTCGTGAATATTTATAGGTCTAAGCGAGTAGAAATAGAATTAGAAGAAGGTTTTTTTAGGCTCTATGTAAAAGATTTACAGCTTGATGCTGTAGAGAAGACAATTATTAAGGGGCTTATTGAGGCTGCAGAGGGTATATCTCTGCAGTACAGACCCTATGTGAGATTTAGGAAGGAGGTAAGGGTGAAATGGTAATTAAGTGGAATCTTCAATTGTTCGCTCACCATAAAGGTGGTTCTTCCACCAAAAACGGTCGTGACTCCAATCCTAAGTATCTTGGTGTGAAGAGACACGATGGACAGATTGTTAGAGCTGGCAATATTATCGTTAGACAGAGAGGCACACGTTTCTATCCCGGCAAGAATACGTATCTTGGTTCTGATTATACACTTCATGCAGCAGTTGATGGCATTGTAAAGTTTACCCGTAGACGTGGTCGCAAGTATGTAGATGTTATTCCTCTAGCTGACTAATAGGATATGAGGTTTGCAGATCAGGCACAGATACATGTAAAAGGTGGAAAGGGCGGCGACGGGGCGGCTACCTTCAGAAGGGAAAAGTTTGTTCCCCGTGGTGGTCCTGATGGTGGAGACGGCGGAGATGGAGGGTCGGTTTACCTAGAAACCGACCCTTCTTTGCTAACTCTCCTTGATTTTCACTATGAAGATGAATTTGAGGCCGAGGACGGCCAACCTGGTAGAAGTAAAAAGCTTTATGGAAAGAAAGGTAAGGACATTATCATTAAAGTGCCTGTGGGTACTATTGTAAAAGATGCAGACACGGGAGAGGTTCTAGCTGACCTTAACCGACCGGGGCTGAGACTCCTTGTTGCCCGTGGTGGCAAAGGAGGTAGGGGTAATGTTCACTTTGCCACCCCTACGCGGAGAGCTCCTAAGTTTGCAGAGAAAGGTTATCCCGGTGAAGAGAGAGATCTTATTTTGGAATTGAAGCTCGTCGCCGATGTTGGCCTCGTGGGTCTTCCCAATGCCGGTAAATCTACGCTAATATCGCGCCTAACTGCGGCTCATCCTAAGATAGCCGACTATCCTTTTACAACCCTTGCCCCGGTGCTTGGTATTATGGACCTTGGAGATGGCAGGTCTGTGGTGATTGCCGATATGCCCGGTATTATTGAGGATGCCCATGAGGGTAAAGGTTTGGGACTTGAATTTCTTAAGCACATTGAGCGTACAGGACTGTTAACATATGTTATAGATGCCTCTGGCTTCGATACACCTCCAGAGGAGGCATTGGAGATTGTCAAAAAAGAACTTGAAGAATATAACCCCGAACTTGTAAAAAGACCGTCTATACTTGCGTTTAATAAGATGGATGTATTAGCATACGACGAAAATGCCAAAGAAAGGCTTCTGGATATAGCGAGAAAGCATGGTTTTAAAGATGAAGATGTTGTTTTTGTATCAGCTGTCACAGGCGAAGGTCTTGATGACTTGAGAAGACTGATTCGTTCTAAGGTTGAGGGACATGTATTTAAACATTATGGTAAGAAGCCTGAGGAATACGAGCTTATCAAGCTACCACCTGTTCCCTTTTACACTTATGAGATTGAGAAAATTGGTGAAGGTGAATGGAAGGTTACAGGGCCTATTATTAGATATCTCATGTCATATGACCTCAACAACACAGCTAGCTTCAACTATGTTATGCACTGGCTCAAGAAACTGAGAATAGAGCAGGAACTTCGCAAACGAGGTGCTAAAGAAGGAGATACCATTTGGTTGGAGGGTAAAGCCTTTGACCTCTTCTAAACGCAGGGCTATATTGGGAGGTAGATTTGATCCTATTCATATGGGGCATATTGAAATGGCATATATAGCCCTATCTACAGGTCTTGTCGATGAGGTGGTTTTTGTTCCAACGGCTGATCCCCCACATAAGTCTGTTGAAGTTTCCTACAGTCACCGATTTGAAATGGTAAAGCTTGCTATTGAAGGTATAGAAGGATTTTCTGTGGCCGATTGGGAGAGAGACGAACGGTATGCTATTAATACATGGCACCGCCACGCCACTGATAGGGATTGGTACCTTCTGGGTAGCGATAGCTTTAACACTATTCTGTCATGGTATCACTTTGATGACATTGTTAGGGATATGCGCTTTATGATTGTTCCGAGACTCTGTGTGCCTATTAGAAGAGACCTTCTGTCTATTGTAAAGGCATTTACTATAACGATGCCATGTTATATTGGAATATCTTCTACCGATATTAGAAGAAAGTTACTAATGGGACTTCCATTAAAGGGGCTTTTGCCCGATACTGTTATAGACTATATACATAAACATAACTTATACAGGAGGTGAATGTTTTGGAACTAAAGGAGCTTCTTGACAATGTTGTCAAAGTTCTTGATGACAAGAAGGCAGAGGATATTAATATCATGCATGTAGCACCGGCTACTAATATTGCCGATTACTTTGTTGTCTGCAGCGCTAATTCTCCTATACATGCCGATGCATTAATCTCTGAACTTGAAGATTGGCTTGATGTTAGGGACATTGAATATCACTCTGAGGGAGACCCCACATCTTGGAAGCTTATAGATATAGGACCTATTATTGTACACATCTTTACTCCGGAGGCAAGAGAGTACTATAAACTTGAAGAGTTTTGGGATAAGATGCTTAGGCTGGCTGAATATAAACAGTCTGAGTAAGGTATATATAAGAGGTCCCAGTGAGAAAGGTGCTCGCAGCAGGTATAACCTGCTGAGGAAAGTCCGGGCTCCACAGGGCAGGACACCGGGTAACACCCGGCCGGCGCGAGCCGAGGGAAAGTGCCACAGAAAATATACCGCCTCACCCTTGTGGTGGGGTAAGGGTGAAAAGGTGGGGTAAGAGCCCACCGCTTCTTCCGCGAGGAAGAAGGCATGGTAAACCCTGTCCGGAGCAAGGCCAAATATGGGGGCAGGTTGGCCCGACCAATGCCCCCGGGTAGGCTGCATGAGCTATCCTGTAAAGGATAGCCCAGATACATGAGCACCACCTTCCCTATGGGAAGGTACAGAACCCGGCTTACTTCTCACTGGGACCTTTTTTGTGTATAATATATGTGCGATATATAGGTGGGGACGTGGTGTAGGGGCCTAACACGCCGGCCTGTCAAGCCGGAGATCGCGGGTTCAAATCCCGTCGTCCCCGCCACTTTTATTTTTGAACCTCTTAAACTTTGCTTGCTCATGTTCCATTTCCGGTTGGGTGGTGATGGTTGTGAGCAAAGAGAAAATATTTTACTACTTAGAAATAAGTACTGACGAGCCGGTAGATAAGTTCTTTGCCGTTCTTATTATTACAAATGTTATAGCTGTTATTATTAGTACTGTTGATTCCATTTACTATAGCTATCGTATGTTCTTTGACTCATTTGAGACATTTTCTGTTTTTGTTTTTACTGCGGAATATATCCTCCGTTTGTGGTCGTGTACTGTGCATCCAGATTACTCTCACCACATATGGGGCCGTATAAGGTATGCTTTAAAACCTCTTGTTATTGTTGATCTGCTTTCTATTCTTCCGTTTTATTTACCCCTTTTGTCTGTCGATTTGCGTATTTTGAGGATTCTGCGAATTTTTCGTATATTGCGTATCTTAAAACTTGAAAGATATTTTAGGGCTATGTCTCTTATTGTAAGGGTACTTAAGAAAACTATGGATGAGCTTGTTTCATCAATGATTGCTATAGGTATACTCCTTATCATCGTTGCCAGTCTCATGTATTACATAGAACCGGAAACTTTTCATAGTATTCCTGAAGCTATGTGGTGGGGGATAGTAACACTTTCTACTGTAGGTTATGGAGATGTTTATCCGCAGACGGCATTGGGTAAGATTGTTGGTTCTATTTTGGCTATATTGGGTATTGGTCTCTTCGGTTTACCTGCTGGTATTCTCGCATCTGGTTTTATAGAAGAACTTCGAAAGAAAAATGAGGAAGATTTAGTTTCCCAGTAGAGGGAAAACCCTCCCGTTGACAACAATATATCTCTGTGGTATCCTATTAAAGCAGTATGTTATTTATACTGAAACATGGTATGGAGCGGGTGTAGCTCAGGGGTAGAGCATCAGCTTCCCAAGCTGAGGGCCGCGGGTTCGAATCCCGTCACCCGCTCCATGGGCAAGGTTTAGTGAGGCGGCGTAGCCAAGTGGACAAAGGCGGGGGACTGCAAATCCCTTATTCGCGGGTTCGAATCCCGCCGCCGCCTCCATTTTGTTATGGTGTGGGGATGTAGCTCAGTGGGAGAGCGCCTGCTTCGCAAGCAGGAGGTCGCGGGTTCGACTCCCGTCATCTCCACCATTCCCTGCTTCGCCGCAGGGCGAAGCCGAGGAAGAAAAAAACTCGTCCGAAGGGAGGTATGTTGAGTGAGACGTATTTATGAGCTTATGATTTTGGTCAAGCCCGTAGAAGAGGGTAGGTACAAAGAGATTAACGATTGGGTACTTGAGAGAATTAAAGAGTTTGGTGGAGAACTTGTTGAGCCAGTTGATGAGTGGGGTAAGCGTAAGCTTGCTTATCCAGTGGAGAAATTTAAAGAGGGCTATTACACTGTTTTTCTGTTTGCACTTCCACCAGAAAACCTTGAGGAGTTCAAACATCTTCTTAAGATTAATGAGGATATTCTCCGCTTTATGCTTCTGAGAAAAGAGAAACTGGAAAAGAAGTATAAAGATAAGCTTGTTCCTTCTGCTGAGACTACAGAAGAGTCTGCGGAGTAAGGTGGAGCGTTATGAATGCCAACAACACAGTGGTTCTTGTTGGTAGGGTAGCCAGTCAGCCCGATATCAGATATGTGGGTACTACCAAGAAATTGACTTTTCGTATTGCTGTGAAAAAATCTTTTAAGAGGCAAAATGACGATGTAGATGCCTATTTTATTCCCATTGCTGTATGGGGAGGAAGGGCTGACGGTCTTGAAAAGCTCATTGCCAGTGGGGTATTCCAAAAAGGAACACTCGTGTCTGTTGTTGGTGAGCTGAGGGTGGATTCCTATGAAGACCGTAGTGGTATACGCCGTAAGAGTATAGAAGTAGCAGCCGATAGTGTTCAGATTCTTTCAACATCTGGTAATGCTGCTAGACCAGAAGTGATAGAAGAGGAAGAAGATATCATCAAAGAGCTTGGTGATATAGATAAGGACATCGATGCTCTGGATTCATTTGAGGAGTCAGTATCACCTCGCAAAGAGGTTGATTCATTTGATGATGATATTCCAGATTTTCCCGATGATTCATTTGACGATGACTCGTTTGATCCAGATGTTCTTCCATAAGAAAGAAAGGAGGGATTTATATGGCATATAGAAGAAAAAGAAGAAAGATGAAAACATGCCCATTCTGCATGGAGGGTATAAGAGAGATAGATTATAAGGATGTGGGTAGACTGAAGAAGTATCTAAACGATAGAGGTAAGATCATTCCCAGAAGAGTAACTGGTGTTTGTGCTTTCCATCAGAGGAGTCTTTCTCGCGCTATTAAGCGTGCCAGAGAGATGGCTCTTCTGCCATACCTCATTGTGTAATAGTGTAAAATAAAAACAAAAAAACTGATATAGGGAGGTGAGGGAGGGCACCCATATGGGTGTCCTCTTTGCTTATGAAGGTATTACTGACCAAAGATGTTGCAGGACTGGGTTCAAGAGGACAAATTGTAAATGTATCTGAGGGTTATGCTGTTAACTACTTGTTTCGAAGAAAATTGGCTGTGCCTGCCAATGAGGGCATTATTAAGGAAGTAGAGAAGAAACAAAAGGCAAAGAAGGCTAAAGAAGAGAAGAAGAGACAGGCTGCCCTTGAGATTAAAGAAAAGCTTGATGGCATGATTCTGGAAATTAGAAGAGAAGCCGGTGATAGTGGAAAATTATTTTCTGCAATTACCAGTAAAGACATTGCTTCTGAACTAAAAAATAGAGGATTTGACATTGAGAAAAAGCAGATAGAGTTGAAAAGACCTATCAAACTGTTGGGAGATACTCCGGTAAAGGTTAAAATATTCAAGGATATTTCGGCAGAGATTGTTGTCAGGGCAACTAAGGCATAAGGGGAGTGTATCTATATGGCTGATGTGCCTGTTCAAGGGCTTCCTCATGATAGTGAGGCAGAGTGGGCAATTCTTGCACTTACACTTACAGATCCTCAGAGACTGGAGGAGCTGGTATCTCGTCTTGATGAGGACGCATTTTATGAACCTATACACAGAGAGATATTTCGTGTTTTTAAGAAAATACACGAAAACAAGCAAAGCTTATCTCTGCCTCGTATAAAGGAATACTTATCCCGAGAAGGAAAGTATACCCAGGAGATCGAAGAGGTATTGCTTAACATGTCTGTGAGGTATACTCTTGCCGATGTGCCAATGTTGTGGGATGGATACCTAGATATTGTTGTTGAGAAGGCTATGCTCCGCCGTATTGCTGAGGCAGGTCGTTCTCTAATAGAGTTAGCCAAGCAGTATGACAACATGCCTGATCGTACAATGAAAAAAATCATAGATGAAGCAGAGAGGAAACTCTTCGAGCATCTTGGTGACAGGGAACTGGGTAGTGCTGTTCATATTATGGAGGCTGTCAATGAATTTGTTTCTTATGTTGAGCAATTTGACAATGCCGATCATGCCCATAGTCTTGTTATTCCCACAGAGATTCCCGAACTAGATGATATTCTTAATGGTGGATTGGGGCGCTCTGACCTAATTATTGTGGCTGCCCGTCCATCTGTTGGTAAAACTGCACTTGCACTTCATATAGCTCTAACAGTGGCACGGCATTATGGAGTGCTTTTTTTCTCACTCGAAATGCCGGCAGTGCAGATTGCTGCGAGGGCTATATCCAATGTTGGTGGTTTTAATGCTATGGCTGTTATGCGCCGTGGTTTTAGAAATGATGATGAAGCAAGAAGGCTTGGCATTGCATTATCTCAGCTGGAGAAGCTTGAATTTTATATAGATGATACCAGTGCTTTGACAGTGTTTGATATTAAGAGCCGTGCACGAAAGCTTAATACGAAACTCCCCGATGACAAGAAGTTAGGACTTGTTGTAGTAGATTATCTTCAGCTTATCAAGGGTACAAGGGGAAATAGGTCTAACCGTGTACAGGAGATAGGTCAGATGACAATGGAGCTCAAACAACTAGCCCGTGAGCTGGATATACCTGTTATTGTTGTTTCCCAGTTATCTCGTGAGGTAGAAAAGAGACAAGATAAAAGACCTATGCTTTCTGATCTTCGCGAATCTGGTAGTATTGAGCAAGATGCCGATGTCGTTATTCTACTGTATCGTGAGGATTATTATGAGCGTGATGAAGAGATCGCACATAGTAATGTGTCTGATATTTCTCTAGATATAGCGAAAAATAGGCATGGTAGAACTGGCGAAATTAAGTTAAAATTTGATAGAAACGCTATGCACTTCTACACTGTAGAAGCCCATACACCTGGGAGGTGACAATTGTGGCAAAACAGTATGAATACAACTTTACAGAGATAGAGAAAAAGTGGCAGCAAAAGTGGGAAGACACCCATATCTACGAGGTAGAGCGCGATGAATCAAAGCCTAAGAAGTATGTACTTGAGATGTTTCCTTATCCGTCTGGTAGGCTTCACATGGGCCATGTGAGGAACTATACACTTGGTGATGTTGTTGCCCGTTATTATTGGAGGCTGGGATATAATGTTCTTCATCCTATGGGATGGGATGCCTTTGGGTTGCCTGCTGAAAATGCCGCTATTAAGCATGGTATTCATCCTAAAAAATGGACCTATGACAATATTGCTAACATGAGAAAACAGCTTAAGCGTATGGGTATTTCTTACGATTGGAATAGAGAAGTCACCACATGTGACCCAGAATACTATAAATGGACCCAATGGATATTCCTAAAACTATATGAGAAGGGACTGGCATACAAGAAAAAGGCTAAAGTTAATTGGTGTCCCAACTGTAAGACAGTGCTTGCCAATGAACAGGTTGTTGATGGTAAATGTTATAGGTGTGGTACACCTGTTGTGAAAAAGGAAATTGAACAGTGGTTTTTTAAGATTACTGCTTATGCCGATAGACTTCTTGAAGACCTTGATAAACTCGATTGGCCTGAAAGGGTTGTTGTTCAGCAGAAAAACTGGATTGGTAAGAGTAAGGGTACAAAGGTGAGGTTTAAATTGGAAGACTTTGATGACTATGTTGAGATTTTTACCACCCGTATTGATACTATCTATGGCGTGACATTTATGGCTATTGCTCCAGAGCATCCTCTTGTAGAGAAACTTGTGAGGGGTACCCCATATGAGGAAGAAGTTATGGCTTTTAAGGAAAAAGTTATGAATATGTCTGATATCGAGCGTATGTCTACTACACTTGAGAGAGAGGGTATATTTACTGGTAAATATGCTATTAACCCCTACAATGGTGAAAGAGTTCCCATATGGGTGGGTAACTATGTTCTTGTAGACTATGGTACCGGTGCTATTATGGCTGTTCCAGCCCACGATGAAAGGGACTACGACTTTGCCAAGAAATACAACTTGCCTATAAAGGTTGTTATTGTTCCTGAAGAGGGTGAGTGGGACTTTGATAAAGGGGCTTACACAGAGCCTGGTATCCTTGTCAATAGTGGTCCATTTAGCGGTATGAAATCAGAAGAGGCCAAAGAGGCCCTTACAAAATATGCCGAAGAACATGGATTTGGTGAACGTTCCTACATGTACCGTATTAGAGACTGGCTTATATCTCGTCAGAGATATTGGGGAGCACCTATTCCTGTTGTCTATTGTGAAAAGTGCGGTATTGTACCTGTTCCTGAGGATCAGCTTCCTGTGAAGCTCCCCGAGGTTGTGGATTTTGAGCCGAAAGGTGCTATTTCCCCACTGGCTACATCTAAGGAATTTGTGGAGACAACATGTCCTATATGTGGTGGTCCTGCCAGAAGAGAGACCGATACAATGGATACATTTGTTGACTCTTCTTGGTACTATCTGAGATATCCCAGTCCTCACAGTGAAGATAAACCCTTTGAGGAAGAAGATGTAAAATACTGGATGCCCGTTGATGAGTATATTGGTGGGGCCGAACATGCAGTGCTTCACCTGTTGTATGCAAGATTTATCAACAAGTTCCTCTATGATATTGGATATAGCCCTGTAGATGAACCATTCCAGCATCTGTTTACCCAGGGTATGGTTCTGAAAGACGGTGCCAAGATGTCTAAATCTTTGGGTAATATTGTCGATCCTGATGAGATGATGCAGAAGTATGGTGCCGATACCACCCGTATGTATACCCTGTTTGCCGCTCCCCCAGAAAGGGATTTTGACTGGAAAGAAGAGGGCATTGAAGGTGTATTCAGATTTCTTAAGAGGGTATGGAATACTATTAACGACCTTATAGACAGTGTAGATGACTTTGATAAGGAGCTTCCACCGGAGGACACATGGACCGATAAGGAAAAGGAACTTATTCGCAAAACACATTGGCTTATCTACAGAGTTGAATACGATATGAAAGACAATTTCAGATTCAACACGGCTATTGCTGCAATGATGGAATATATGAACCTGTTCCAGAAGATATATAAGGATGTTAGACCTGAGGTTGCCGTATTCGGTGCTAAAACATTTATACAGGTAATGGCACCGTTTGCTCCTCATATTACGGAGGAACTGTGGGAGAGGATGAAACAACCATATTCTATACATATGTCTCCATGGCCCAAATATGATGAGAAGTATCTCAAAGCAGATACTATTACAGTTGTTGTCCAAGTCAACGGAAAGGTCAGAGGTAAGCTTGATGTTGATGCGGAGATATCTAAGGATGAGATATTGAAGCTTGCCAAAGAGATTCCCAATGTTAAAAAGTTCTTGGATGGTAAGCAAATCGTCAAAGAGATATATGTTAAGGGTAAACTGGTGAACTTTGTTGTGAAATAGGATGAAAGATTATATTAGTGTGTGGATGAAGTGGGTGGCCATAACGGTTGTTGTGGCCACCTTATTATTTTTTGTTGGCTATCATATGGGATATAGAAAAGCATCTGTTTCGTGTGCTCTGTCATCATTAACCTCTTCGGGAAACAACACATCTTCTCATTCTAATAGGCAGATAGCCGTTTATGTTGTAGGTGAGGTTATAAACCCCGGTGTTTATACGTTACCTACTGGTAGTAGGCTTCAACAGGCGGTTGAGGCTGCAGGAGGCTTTACAGCATCGGCAGATATGATTGCCGTTAATCTTGCTATGAAACTGGTAGATGGTATGAAGATATATATACCACCAAGGATGTATGAGGGGGTAGTAAAAACATCAGGAAGTGAGGATGGTCTTATCAATGTTAATATGTCCTCAGCTTCTGAGCTTGAGAAGGTTCCAGGTATTGGGCCTGTATTAGCATCTCGGATTGTTGAATATAGAGAGCAATATGGACCGTTTACTACATATGAAGACCTCCTAAAGGTGCAAGGTATAGGAGAAAAGACACTTGCCAAAATTAAACCATATATTCAAGTGCCATAGAGAGAGGGTTATTGCTGTCAGATTAATGTTCTACGGACTGCTTATATTGATATTGTTGATGCGTGTGTTGATGTCACATCTCTACCCCGATCATGTTTATGTGGTGCTCGGAGCCTCAAAAGCTGCACAGCTAAGTAATCCCTTTCATATTACCTATGTATCCGATGAGTATTTCCCCGGTGATGTCCTTTTAACAGCTACAGATACAGCCTATATAAAAACTGCAACTCGTTTGTATAGAGATGTGAGACATGTTTTCTGGAAGGACCGCATGAAGACGGCATCGCTACAAATGTCGGGCACATCTGCAAAGGTTCTCTTTGGCATGCTTGGTGGTTTTAAAGTACCCTTTGAAATTCGTGAGAAATTTGCATCATACGGTATGGCACATTTGTTTGCTGTTTCGGGTACACATATTGATGCTGCGGGAGCATTCCTTTATGTTTTAGGTATACCTATATGGGGTCTTTTGGTAGTTATGCTTTTATATGGTTTTATGGTTGGCTTTGCTCCTTCTATCATTCGTGCCATTGTATTTCTTGTTGTTCTTTTACTTGTTAAATTTACGGGAGAGAAACAGGTAGATATTGGCTCACTTGTTATTATTACAACTCTTACTGTTGCTATCTTTGTTCCAGCATATGTGTTTTCTGTGTCTTATATTTTGTCATTGCTTATTGCAGTTGGTATTATCTATAGTTTTCAAACCCACAAATATGATGTTATGTTATGGACTATATGGGGGCTTTCTGCTTGGTACTTTTCTGGTATTTCTATATTTACACTGGCTTTTCCCTTGTTTAGTGTTCTATTTACTGGTTTTATGGGAGTTTCCCTTATGTGGCTAGTATTACCACTGAAAATCATAGGCCATGCCATTGATAAAGGATTATCTTGGATTATCGGGGTTCCTTATTTACCTTTTCCCATGTACGTATATGTGCCTTCTTATGTTGCATTTGCTTTTGTAGGTCTTGTT
Organism: Zhurongbacter thermophilus; assembly: GCF_026184435.1. NCBI lineage: Bacteria > Pseudomonadati > Zhurongbacterota > Zhurongbacter > Zhurongbacter thermophilus. The sequence goes on along the minus strand of NZ_CP046447.1, from coordinate 1,000,346 downwards.
TTAATAAGAACAGGTTCGAAGAAAATTAAGATGGTTGGAGGAGTTATCATTGCTTTGGTTCTCGTTTTGCATCTGACGCTGATGTATATGTTTCCCTATAGAAGCGTGTATGTTAATGTAGGAGAAGGAGATAGTCTTATTTTATCGTCTCCTGAGGCGCGTATGCTCGTGGATAGTGGCAGACCATATCCGTGGGTGTTGTCGAATATACTAAAATCCTTAAAATCATTGGGTGTGAATACTGTGGATGTTGTGCTTCTTACACACTCCGATAGAGACCACACTGGAGGATTTGATAAGTATCTGAAAGATATCTTGAAAATGCGATATACAGCAGTTTTGCGCGGTGAGAATATATGTAATAAAAGAGTTTCATTTTCGAAGGATTTCTTTATACAATTTGCTCCATGCAGAAGAGGTTGGTCTGATAACGAGCGGTCAGCTGTAGTGTATTTTCATAATCAATGGCTTCTTGCGGATTTGGAAAAAAGAGGATTGTCTTACTTCTTAGAAGTTACCCCACGACATGCAGATATTGTAAAGATGCCTCACCATGGAGCTTATGATAAACATACAGGAGACTTGGTAAAGTTTATAGTACCACAATATGCCATAATATCTGTAGGTAAAAATCCGTATGGACATCCAAGACCTGCTACAATTAGAATATTAAAGGTTCACGGTGTTAGAATATATAAGACGGATGAAAGTGGAACCCTCGTTGTTCTTGTTTCCCGTGACGGTAAGGCATATTTCTTGCCACTAAAGCATTGGTGGCTTTATGCTTTACAATATATAGTGTAAGACAAATATTTGGAGGTGTTAACTATGGAGATAGAGGTCGTAGGTAGAGGCTACAATGTTTCTGAGCACATTAAAGACTATGTTGAAGAGAAGATTGGCCGTCTTGAACGTTTCTACGACAATATCCAGCGTGCCCATGTGGTTATTAATAGACAGCCACATAAGGATGGTGAGCTATACAAGGTGGAAGTTACACTTTATGCCGCTGGAAAGACCTTCCATGCTGAGAAGACAACTGCCATGATAAGTGAGGCTATAGATACTATCTCAGATGTTTTGGAAAGAAGTGTTAGAAGGTATAAAGAGAAACTTGTCAAGAGACATAAAATTCATGCTTCCCATATCAAAGAAGAGAGTATGGAAACTTATGCAGAAGAAGAGGGCGAAGAATTGCCCGAAGAAATAGAATGGTATCGCACTGTTGTTTTAAGACCTATGACAGTGGCAGAAGCCCTTGAGGAGATGAAACTGGGAGATCATAGGATTTTCATGTTCCTTGATGGCGAGACAGGTCATGTGTGCCTTCTTTATAGGAGAGATGATGGTACGCTTGGCATGATTGAATCGATAGTGGAGTGATGTAGATTGTTAAAGTTGATTACAGACTACCTGAAGAAAAGAGAACTTCAGAAGTATTGGAAAAAGGTAGAGCGAATTAATGCACTGGAACCTGAGATAGAAAAACTGTCAGATGATGAACTAAAGGCCAAAACGGCCGAATTTAAAAACAGGCTAGAAAGGGGGGAATCTCTGGATTCCCTCCTTTTTGAGGCTTTTGCCGTTGTTAGAGAAGTAGCCAAGCGTACCTTGGGTATGAGGCACTTTGATGTGCAACTTATAGGTGGCATGGTTATTCATGAAGGCAAAGTAGCAGAGATGAAAACCGGTGAGGGTAAGACACTTGTTGCCACTTTGCCTGCATATCTCAATGCCCTTACAGGTGAGGGAGTACACATTGTTACTGTAAATGAATATCTTGCCAAGAGAGATGCCGATTGGATGAGACCTGTTTATGAGTTTCTTGGTATTACTGTTGATTACCTCAAGAGTGATATGGATAAAGATCGTAAGAAGCGGGCATATAAAGCTGATGTACTTTATGCTACTAACTACGAGCTGGGCTTTGATTATCTAAGAGACAATATGGCACGTTCTCCCGATGAGATTGTCCAGAGAGGTCTAAACTATGCCATAGTTGACGAAGCGGATTCTATTCTTATTGATGAGGCCCGAACTCCACTTATTATTTCTGGTCCTGCTGAGGAAGATACCCGTATTTACTACAAGGTTGCCAAATTGGCCCGTCGCATGGTTCCCGGTGTTGACTTTGAAATGGACGAAAAAGATAAGTGGGTAACACTAACCGAAAAAGGTATTAAAAAAGCAGAGCGCTTTTTGCATGTCGATAATCTCTATAGCTTGGAGAACACAGCTCTTCTTCATAAAGTTATACAGGCTATTAGGGCCGAATATCTATTTAAAAATGAGGTTGATTATATAGTCAAAGACGGAGAAGTTGTTATTGTAGATGAATTTACAGGTCGTCTTATGTATGGTAGACGATATTCTGATGGGCTCCATCAGGCTATAGAGGCCAAAGAAGGTGTTATGGTAAAAGGAGAATCTGTGGTATATGCTACGATTTCTTACCAGAACTTCTTTAGAATGTACAAAAAGCTTGCTGGTATGACTGGTACAGCTGAGTCATCTGCTGAAGAATTTGAACGGATATACGGCTTGAAAGTAATTGTCATACCCACCAATAAGCCTGTTATTAGAAAAGATTACCCTGATGTTATCTATAAGACAGAAAAGGCCAAATTTGATGCTGTTGTTAGAGAGATAGAAGAAATGTATAAGATTGGTAGACCTGTGCTTGTAGGTACAAGGTCTATTGAAAAATCTGAGTATTTGTCCAATCTTCTTAAGAAAAAGGGAATTCCCCATCAGGTACTTAATGCTAAATATCATGAAAAGGAAGCGGAAATTATTGCCCATGCCGGTGAGAAGGGTATGGTCACTATTGCTACAAACATGGCCGGTAGAGGTGTAGATATCAAACTGGGCCCCGGAGTAAAAGAATTAGGGGGACTCCACATTATAGGCACAGAGAGACACGAAGCCCGTCGTATAGACGACCAGCTGAGAGGTCGTTCCGGTCGTCAAGGAGATCCCGGTTCTACACGGTTTTATCTTTCTCTTGAGGATGAACTTATGAGACTCTTTGGTGGAGAAAGCATTAAAAATCTTATGAATAAACTTAATATTCCTGACGATGAACCTATAGAACATCCTATGATTACAAGGGCAGTTGAAAAAGCACAGAAGAGGGTAGAGAATTACCACTTTGATATTAGAAAGAGACTTCTTGAATATGACAATGTTTTGGATATGCAGAGGGATATTATTTATGACCAGAGAAGGAAGATTCTCTTTTCAGATAACGTGGAAGATATACTTGATTCTATTATTAGAAACTATGCCAAGTATTTGGCAGATGTTGTGTGGTCTGATGAGCTGACTCCTGAAGAGATTGTAAAAAAAGCACAACAGGAACTATATCTTCTTACTGGCAAACAAGTTGAGTGGGAAGGATATCTTCCAGAAGATAAAGAAGATTTAGAGAAATGGTTTGAAGAGAGTATTAGAAAAGTCCTTCAGTTGAAGAAGGAGTTGTGGGGTGAAGATGTTTGGAAGCAGGTGGTGAAACAGGTGCTTCTTAGTACTATTGATAGAAACTGGATAGATCATCTTCAAACAATGGAACAACTAAGGCAGGGAATAGGATTGAGGGCATTTGGCCAGAAAGATCCACTGGTCGAATATCAATATGAGGCAAGGAATATGTTTGAGATGATGCTCAATAATATTAGAAGAGATACAATAAGAACGCTGTCTGTTTTGAATCTAAATATTACGGTTAACGCCCCTGACAGGGAAGGGAGGAAAGGATAATGATAGAAAATATCGTACAGCTGAAAGAAAGGGTGTCAGAGATAGAAAAAAAATACAGGGAAGCGAGGGATCGTCTTTGACCTTGCTAAAGTAAAATCTGATATTGAAGAGTTAAAAAAACAAACTTCTGCCCCTGACCTCTGGGATGATCCCCAGAGGGCTTCTTCTTTAATGAAGACTTTGCAGGAGAAAGAAAATATTTTGAAGGAAATAGAAGACTTGGAAAATCAGTTTGCCGATATAGAGGCTTACTTTGAGCTTCATGAAGAGACAGGTGATGAAGAACTACTTCAGGAACTTTCGCAGGCCGTAGAAGATTTGGAAAGAGCTGTAGAGAGTTTTTGGGTAAAGACTTTGTTTACTGGTAAATATGATGATAAAGATGCTGTGCTATCTCTTCATGCCGGTGCAGGTGGAGTAGAGGCTATGGACTGGACCTCCATGCTTATGCGCATGTATATGAGGTGGGCCGAAGAAAATGGCTATAGTGTAGAGGTGCTTGATGTTTCTGAAGGTGAAGAGGCAGGGGTTAAAAGTGCCACTATGGTTATCAAAGGCCCTTATGCATATGGAAAACTGAAGGCAGAAAAAGGTGTTCACCGTCTTGTACGTATTTCTCCATTTGATGCCAATAAGAGGAGACATACTTCATTTGCCCAAGTGGAAGTTGTTCCATATTTTGATGAAGATGTAGATATTGATATCAATCCTGAAGATATTCGTATGGATACATTTCGCTCTGGTGGTAAGGGAGGTCAGCATCAGAATAAGAGGGAAAGTGGTGTAAGATTGACCCATATTCCAACAGGTATTTCTGTTATTGTTACATCTGAACGTTCGCAACATCAGAACAGGGCAAAGGCAATGAAGATTCTCAAGGCTCGCCTTTTGCAACATTATGAGAAGCAGAGGGAAGAAGAACTGCGAAAACTAAAGGGAGAACACAAATCTGCAGAATGGGGTAATCAGATACGCAGTTATGTGATGCAACCCTATCAGATGGTGAAAGACCACCGTACAGGTTATGAGGTAGGTAATGTGGGTGCTGTTTTAGATGGTGATATTGACGAATTCATCATAGCTTATCTTAAGTGGTCTGCTGGAAAGGATGATGGAAGTGGCAAGTGATGTTATATTGGCCCTCCGCAATATTACTGTACACCTTGGGTACAGTAAGCGGAGGGTGCTTTCAGATATTTCTTTCGATGTATATCAGGGAGAAAGGGTATATGTACTAGGACCTACTGGTGCAGGAAAGACAACTCTTCTTTATACCATATACGGCGTTTGGAAGCCTACATCAGGTTCTGTTCACTTTGATAGCATGGAGATCACTCCTCGTAAAAGACCTCCACTTGAGAAGTGGAGACGAGATATAGGATTTGCATTTCAGGATTATAAGCTGCTTATGGATCGTACGGTTATAGAGAATGTTACCATTCCCCTTGTTTTAAGGGGATTTGCCCGGGAGGATGTTTTATCTTTTGCTTATAAAGCATTGGAAGTTGTAGGCATGAAGGATCGTGATAAGGACTTTCCCTCTATGCTCTCAGGTGGTGAGCAACAGCTTGTATCACTGGCAAGAGCTATTTCTTTTAGGCCCAAACTTCTTCTTGCCGATGAACCCACAGCGGGGCTTGACAATATTACCTCAGAAAGAGTATTAAAGGCCCTTGAGCATATTAGAGATGAATACAATATTACTATGCTAATCGCCACACACAATGTGGATATAGCGGCACGTAGGGCAACACGAATTATTAGAATAGAAGGTGGAAAGTTGAGGGTTGATGCTTATGGTAAAGGCAAGATACCGCAAGACTAATTTAGATAGATATTTTAGTAGGGCTCTTTCTATATTCTGGGGTGGTGGTATAGCCACACTCAGTGCTGTGCTATCTGTAGCATTTGCTGTATTTGTATGGATTACCGTGTCTTATTTACTGATTTTTACTCAAAACTTTGCCGGAGCAATTTATGGCAATTTGGGTATTGTAGCATTTTTCAATGATAGTGTTACTGATGCTGGAGTTTCCGACATTATTGCCGATGTAAAAAAAATACCCGGTGTCACATCAGTAAAATATGTTCCTCCTGAAGAGGCTTTGAAGAATTTGGAGAAATCTCTTGCCGATTATTCGGCGCTAATAGAGAGTCTTCCGTACAATCCTATTCCTCCGTCTATAGAGGTATATGTTAAGAATCCTGAAGATTTGGAAAAGGTTGCTGCAGCTTTAAAGAAGATGGGGGTGTTTGACGATATTCTTGTACCCACCGATTTTGCCAATAAAATTATGCGGATTGTCAGTGTGTCGCGAACGGTTGTGATGTCTGTTATGGTGCTGTTTCTGTTTATTACCTTCGTAATGATATTTCTTACGATATCGTCTGCAATATTATCTCATCATGAGGAAATTGTATTGTATAGGCTTCTAGGTGGCAGCTACGTATTTATTTATTTTCCGTTTGTGTTGTTGGGAGTGCTATATGGTATAGCTGGGGCATTTATAGGTACTATTGGAGCTGCATTTGCTATAAAAGCACTTACCCCTGGAATACAAGCCCTTGGGCAGGCTATCATAGGTATAGGTAATATCTCCGTAGGTAATATGTTGCCTGTCTATATGGTATCTATAGCTGTAGGGTTGATGTTGGCGCTTATTGCCGCTATGTTCTCTATAAGAAGATTTCTTGTTGAGATGGAGGTCAAGGGCTTATGAGAAAAAAATGGACTATCCTTATTGCTATTCTGCTGTCTCTGTCATTTATTCTTGCATCAGGTTCTGTGGTCTTTGCATCTAATAAGGTATCATCTGCAGATGATGTAAAGAAAAAGATAGAGGAGCAGAAGAAGAAAATAGAACAACTTAATAGAGAACTGGAAGAGCTGACAAGGGAGCTTAATCGTTTGGCTGCTCAGAAGGGTGGCATATATTCTAAACTGTATTCAGTTCAACAGCAAATTAAGGAATTAGAAGCCAAACAGGAACAGCTGGCCAGTGAGGTGGATGAGCTCGATGCAAGGCTGAAAAGGTTGGAGGTTGATAAGAACCTTTACCTGAAGAAGGTTGATGAAAAGCAAAAAGATATGGCTATTCGTGTTCTTGCTTGGTATAAATATTCTAAATATGGCTGGACTACATATCTTGGAAACATCCGCAATTTTACTGAATTTATGAGGGATAACTATGAAATGATGCTTGTAGTAGATATGGATAGAAATATTCTTGCAGAGTATACTCTCAAGGTGCAGAAATTGAAGGAGATAGAAAGTCAGATAGTAGCGTTAAGAGAGGAAAGGCAGAAAAAGATTGATGAACTCAATAAAATTGTGGCAGAGTTAGAACCCCAGTACAAGGAATATAGCCGTATATATACTTCTCTGAGTGCTGAGTATTCCAAGAATCTTGCAAAGAAGAGAAAACTTATAGCTTATAAAGAGAAAGAGGAACAAGTGCTCTATCAGCTATTGGCTCTTCTTGAAGCATATAAAGGTGATGGCAAATTTACCGGTTTTATATGGCCTATGACAGGAGTACTTACTGCCAAATTTGGATGGCGCATTCACCCGATATACCATACAAAGATGTTCCACTATGGCATAGATATTGCCGCACCATTTGGTACCCCCATCAAGGCTGCGGCATCTGGAATAGTGGCATATGCCGGTTGGTTTGGCGGATATGGATACACGGTTATCCTTGCACATCCTAACGGTTTTTATACATTGTATGCTCACCTGTCAAAGTATATTGTGAGAGAAGGACAAAAGGTCTATCAAGGACAGGTTATAGCATATGAAGGTAGTACAGGTTGGTCTACAGGACCACATTTGCACTTTGCTATATACAGAAAAATAGGTGGTAAGAAGGAATTTGTCGATCCTCTGAAGTATTTGCCGCCTATGCCATAGGGAGGTGTTTTTGTTGAAGAGACAGAGAGGTTTTAGTTTCACAAATCTTCTAATTTATGTGCTTATTTTATCTATTGTGTTTGCCTCTGGTTTTTTATTAGGTCAATATGAAACAGCAAAGAAAGTTGCCACAGGAAAGCCGACTATCCTTGACAAAATAGTGCGTACGTTTGTTGGTCCCAATTTGTCTTCTGATGATTGGGAGCTTCTTAACGCTATCAGGGATATAATCAAACAGAAGTATTATAAGCCTGAGGCTGTAACGGCTACATTGCTAAATATTGGTGCTGCCCATGGTATGGTTGATGCGTTACCTGACCCTTATAGTGCTTATCTTGATCCACAAGAGTACAAAGAGTTTTTACAGTCTACTGCTGGCAACTATAGTGGCATAGGTGTTCTTGTTAAAGAAAATAAAGATAAACAGGGAATTATCATTGTCAAGGTATTCCCCGGTTCCCCTGCCGAAAAAGCAGGCTTGAAGAATGGGGATATTATTGTCAAGGTAAATGGGGAAGATATTACGGGGCTTCCTATAGAGGCTGTTACCCCTAAGATTAAGGGGCCCGCAGGTACAAAAGTTAAATTGACTGTCCTTCGTGGTGAGGATCTGCTAGACTTTGAGGTGGAGAGGCAGACAATACATATTCCCGCAGTACTTAAGGATGAGTGGCTTGATATCAATGGGCATAAGGTTGCCTATGTTGATTTTTCTACGATGTTTTTTAGAGGTAGTGCAGAAGATGTCGCAAAAGTGCTAAAACAATATCAAGATGCCGGTGCAGAGGCTATTATTCTTGATATTAGAAATAATCCTGGTGGGTTAGTGTCTGAGGTGGTAGACCTTTTAGGTTATTTTGTTCCTGGTAAACATGTTTTGACTATTCAAGCGAGAGATAAAAAAGAGGAATATAATGCCAAAAAGCATGAGTGGGTTGTATCTGTACCTGTGGTACTTCTTGTTAATGGTTTTAGCGCTTCTGCCTCTGAGATATTTTCTGCCAATTTAAAGTATTATAAGAAAGCTATCTTGGTTGGTACACGCACCTATGGTAAGGGAACAGTTCAGGAATTAGAACCGCTTGGTGATGCTGGTGCTGTGAAACTTACCATTGCGGAGTACATTACCGCCGGTGGATATCATGTAGAAGGAAAAGGAGTAGAGCCTGATATTAAGGTGGATATGAAGACGGCTAGCACTGCAACAGATGTCATTTTGAAGACAGCAGAAGATTATCTTCAGGAGAAACTGGGTAAGTGATCCCGGTTTCTCCTTTTCAAAGTAGTCTTTTCATTTCCATCTCCTCAGGTGATTCAGGGGCAACGAGAATGGATTTTTCTCCTCTGTATATAGCTAATCCTATTTCACCCTTTACAGGTTTAATGTTCTTACGCTCTGTATATATGACCTCAACCTTGGAAGAATCTTTCATTTTGGAAAAGTAAGATGCAAGTTTGGCTGCTGTTATGATAGCGTATTCCGTTATTACACCATCTTTGGGTTTTAATATGACATGACTGCCGGGGAAATCTTTAACATGAAACCACAGATGTTTTTTCGATGCGAGATGAAATGAAACAATATGATTGCCTATCTGGTTTTTCCCAACAAGGTAAATATTCCCATACTCATCTTCAAATTTCATATATGGTTTGCCTACGTGCTGTGTTGCTTCCTCATCCTCATCTGTTTTAAGTTCTAAATGTTCTATTTGTCTCTTCACTTCTTCAATACGTCTGATGACATTTTCTCGTTTCTTTTTTAGGTGTTTATATTTCTTGTAATAGTGGGTGGCCATTTCTTTGGGGTCTTTACCTGGTTCTATGGGTACAGTAACATTTTCTCCTGTTTCCCAGTCGGTAAATGTGAATGTTTTTTCATAAATAGGATGATGCAAATAGGTTAGTATGCCGTCACCGTACTTTTTGTATTTCTCGAAATCTTCAGTAGATTGTAATTCTTTTTCTAGTTTTGAGAGGAGTTTTTCCAATCGTTTTCGTTCTCGCCTTAGTTTTTTATCCTTTTCTCTCTGTATAGCTTTTTGGTGTTCTATTTCCAATGATGTTATGTAATGTTCGTAAAATAGTCCTATAACACTTTGTTCAGAGGGTTTTACCACATGAAGATAACTATCCAGTTCCTTTGTGTCTCCACCGTACCTTATACTTTGCCATAGGGTATATATCTCATCAAGTGAGAAGTACTTTCGCCTTTCTTTGGCTATTCCTCTTAGTATGAAGTGTTCCTGGGAAGAAAGAAGAGGAATGTCTTCTATGCTATAAGTCCCCTCTATAGGTGGTGGTGTGTATATACTACCCCCCCAGAGCATGCGACCATACCGTTTGTCTTCTACTTCCCTATGAACATATAAGATACGTTTGTCTTTGTCGGTTAATATAAGATTTGTCTTGTTTCTCTGCATTTCAAAATAGAGATATTTCTGTTGGGATGGTAGATATTTGTGCGTTAATGTAATTTCAAGTACAACGTCTAAGTTTAGAATTGTAAATCCTGATATGTACATGTCTTTTAGATGGTCAGAAAGGTTATGCCGGGGGCAATTCCTATCGCTGTCGGCTATATCGATATATGGATACTTTGGATGGACTGATATCCACAGATTTGTGTTTTTCAGGCCAACAATATAACTATGTAATTCTTTACAATAAAAAACACCGGTAACCTGTCTTTTATCGTATTTTCCACTTATTGATAACAACCAAGTTTTTATGTCTATAATATCCATAGTCTGTATTATAACAGGTGGTGATATACATGCATCATGAGGTAATTGCTAAACTTCAAAGGGGACAGGGTATAGAGGGTATCTTGGTTGAAGATGGAAAGATTGTTATGAGATGGAATATATCGGCAAAGAAGACGACCCCTGTTAGGGAGGTTCTCCGGGCTATAGAACTAGCAGAGGCAGGAGATTATGTTCTTGTTGAGATCAAAATGGAGAAAGAGTTATATAACGCTGTGCCATATGTAGAGGATGCACTGGATGCATATGGTGTAGATATTAATCTTCTTTCCGAGGATACCTAAATTTGTGAAGCACCGCATACCATGCTGTGGATTCCTTAGAGGGTGGTGTTAGATATTTGTCGAGCCATTTTGGTATAGGTAGTAGACATAGTAAACCTGAAAATATACCGTTGATAATACTTACCGTGAGGTGATAGGTGATGGCGTACATAATACCGAATATGAATGCTCCAAAGCCTAAGGCGTATAGGATTCTAGCCCAAACACCTACAGTACCACCTTCGTATCGTGTACGCATGGCATATGTATAAACCACACTGAGCATAATGCTGCCACCTTCAAATATGAGATAATAAATATTCAAGGTATTTCTTCGTTGTATGAGGTCCCAGAGTGCCATAAAACCTACGACAGCGTATAGAATAGATAATACAACCATGTAATATGGTGGTTTACCCTTTTCGGTTAGATGATTGGGTATATGCCAACCTAGAAATAGTAGAAGGTATGTTGCTATAAGTAATCCTATTATGCTTAATATTATCCACATGCTCCTCTCCTCCCATGGTTTACAATAAAATTAGTTAGCACAGATAGCATATCACAGAAGGAGGCATGTTTAAAGTGAAAGTAGAAGTTATTCAGCATAATCCGGTGATTGGGGATTTTCAGGGAAATATAGAAAAAGTCAAAAAACTTCACCAATCTGAGGCCGACATTATTGTACTTCCCGAATTGGCTATATCAGGCTATTATCCTGGAGATTTGCTAACCAATCCCGATTTTGTATATAAACTTGTTTATTATCAAAATGAACTTGTTAAAGCATTTACTGGGCAAGGTGTACTCATATTTGGTGGAATCAAATGTGAAGGAGGACATGTTCAAAATGGGGCCTATGTATGTGTGGATGGTGATTGCCATTTCGTTCCTAAGCTTAGTCTTCCTACATATGGCCCATTTGATGAGAAAAGACACTTTACAGTTATTGAACCTTATCATGGGGTGTTTAGTGTTGGAAATATGACATTTGCCGTTGGGGTATGTGAAGATATGTGGACCATGCCTGAAGAAATATTTAATCGTACTGCGGTTTCCATGTATATTTTTGTCAATGCTTCTCCCTTTGAAACAGGTAAGTTTTCTAGAAGACTAGACTTTGCCCGTGTATGGGCATCAAAAGGCAGTTATGTTGTGTACGCAAATCTTGTCGGAGGACAGGATGGTATAGTATTCGATGGAGCTTCATTTGTTTTAGACCCCAGTGGTGATGTACAGATGCTCCTTAGATCATTTGAAGAAGATAGCGAGATATTTTCTCCTTATCTACCTGTTGTTAAGGCTAAGCCTTATGATGGGTTGTCTTATATTCCACCTATAGAGATAGATGTGAATTTGTCAGATGACTTTGTTGCCGATGCCAAGATAGAGGAATACCCCTCATATCCTGAGGATATGTATAAAGCCATCATTCTTGGCATAAAGGACTACGTAAAGAAGAGTGGGTTTCAGAAGGTTATTGTTCCCGTTTCTGGTGGTATAGATTCTGCCGTTGGACTTGTTCTGGCAACGGAAGCTTTGGGGAAAGATAATGTCATAGCGCTTACAATGCCTTCCCATATTACATCATCAGAAACCTTAAACGATGCTCACAGACTTGCTGATAATCTTGGTGTTAAAATATACGAAATTCCCATTAAAGAAACTTATAGCATTATGAGAGATGTTATTTTATCTTCTACCGATGTGTCAGAAAAATTTGATGTGGCGGATGAGAATATTCAGTCTCGCATTAGGGGAGTCATTACGATGTACTTGTCTAATAAACTTGGTGCACTTGCCTTATCTATGGGTAATAAGAGTGAGATAGCTGTGGGTTACAATACCCTTTATGGTGATACAGCAGGAGCATTTGCACCCTTGGGTGATGCTTATAAGACAGATGTATATGCCATTGCAGAATATATTAACAGAGAAAAGGAAATTATCCCTCAGTCAATTATTGAGAGAAAACCATCTGCGGAGCTAAGAGAAGGACAGTACGATGAAGAGTCGTTACCATCTTATACGAGGCTTGATGAATTTTTGAAAGATTATATTGATAGACGTATGCCTATTTCTTACCTTGTTGATACTTATGGTAAGAAATTTACACTTGAGCTTGTGAAGAAAATAGAACGAGTGGAATATAAACGCAAACAGCTACCACCTTCCCCTAAATTACAAAGAATGTCCTTTTATACAGATAGAAGATATCCTATTGTGAAAAAGAGCTGGTGGGATTAACCTACCAGCTCTTCTGTTTTTACAATGTTAGCACCATAGATGTTTTTCATGTACTGGAGTGCGTATTCATGTGTTTGTGGATCAATAGAAGCTGTTCCATCTGCAACAACAGTAACACTAAATCCTCTAAAGAATGCATCTGCTGCTGTATGTTGAACACATATGTTGGTGCTAACTCCTGTAAGTATAACTTCACTAACTTCTAGTTCCCTGAGAATGCTCTCAAGATGTGTTTCAAAAAATCCAGAGTAAGTGTGTTTAGGTATAACAATATCTCCTCTGTCGGGAGTTAGCTCTGGTATTATTTCACTGCCTTCTTCACCTTCCATGGCATGGGGGCCCCACACTTTGAGTTCTACATCTCCTTCTGTATGGCTATCTTTTAGATATATAACAGGGATTTTCTTTTCGTGGGCGTAGTTTATGAGTGTTTTGATATTGGGAATAATGGCCTTAGCCCCGTCACTTCCAAACTTTCCGTCTACAAAGTCATGTATCATATCGATGATCATTAATGCCTTCACAATGACATCACCTCCTTTGATATGATATACAAGTAAATTGATTTAGGGGGTGTTTTTGTGATACTTAGTGACGGGGAGATATTGCAGAGGTTGGCTACAGGAGATATTATTATTGATCCGGAGCCAGATAGAGATATACAGGTAGGACCTTCATCAGTTGATTTAAGACTGGGAAAAGAATTTATTGTTTTTAGGAGGGAAAAAAAGCCATTTATTGACCCATTTGCTGATGATCCTACTTTGTTTACCGAAAAGGTTGTATTATCAGAAGATGAACCCTTTATTATTCATCCTGGTGAATTTGTTCTGGCGTCAACGGAGGAATATGTTAAAGTTCCAGCTGACCTTGTTGCACGTGTAGATGGGCGTTCTTCCCTTGGTAGGCTGGGTATTATTATCCATGCCACAGCTGGTTTTATTGATCCGGGGTTTGAGGGCACAATAACACTGGAGATTACTAATATCAATGTTATGCCCGTTGCGTTATATCCGGGTATGAGAATATGTCAGATATCATTTGAAGCTATGCAAAGCCCTGCTGAAAGACCGTATGGAATTAAAACGGGAAGCAAATATCAGGGCCAGAGGGGCCCCACTGTTAGTAGACTGAAGTGGGATAGGAGGTAATGGATATGAAGGCTGTTGTGCTTGCTGCAGGTAAAGGAAAGCGTATGAAATCATCTCTTGAGAAGGTATTTCATAAAGTTTTAGGATTTGCAATGGTAGAGAGAATCTTTAAGTCTCTAAGGGATGCCGAAGTAGATGAGGTTATCGGTGTGTTTTCCCCTCGGGGTAAGGAACTAGTATCTTCACTCCGTTATAAACCTGATATTGTTGTGGTGCAAGATACCCCTTTGGGAACAGGTGATGCACTAAAGAGGGCATATGATTATCTTGATAGTGTAGTCATTGTTTTACCCGGCGATATGCCCCTTATAACGGCTGACGAAATAAGACGTGTTTTGGAGAAGGGTAAGAATTACGATGCCATGGTAGTGGCTATGGAACTTGATGAACCAGGTTATTATGGTCGTATTGTTCTTGATGACAAGGGCAATCTAAAGTCCATCGTTGAGTATACCGATGCCACAGACGAAGAAAAGAAAATAAAACTTGTCAACACAGGTGTATATGTGTTTAAAGGGGAAAGTCTCAAGAAGTATCTCGATAAATTGACACCAGCCAATGCCCAAGGTGAATATTATTTAACCGATGTGTTTCCCATGATGATAGCCGATGGGTATAGTGTGGGAGTGTTTATTACAGATGATGCGAAGCAATATATTGGTGTCAATAATAGGTACATGTTATCTGTTGCCGAGGATATAGCAAGAAAGAGGTACCTGAAAAAACTCATGATGGATGGGGTAACAATTCGCATGCCGGAAACGGTGTATATTGAGGAAACTGTTGTCATCGACAATGATGTGGAGATACTTCCATACACCGTTTTGAAGGGTAATACGGTTATAAAGACAGGTAGTATTATTGGTCCTTCTACCTATATTGAAGATTCTACTATCGAGGAAAACTGTCATATACAGTATTCCCATCTAACAGAGGCATATGTTGGCCCGGATTCTGTTGTTGGCCCCTTTGGCAGACTGAGACCTGGGGCTCACCTTGAGAGAAAGGTGAAGATAGGTAATTTTGTTGAGGTAAAGAAATCTACACTAGGTGAGGGCACTAAAGCATCTCATCTTTCATATATTGGTGATGCCACAGTTGGTAAAAATGTCAATATTGGAGCGGGAACTATTACATGCAACTATGATGGTTTTAGCAAGAATCCTACATTTATTGAAGATGATGTATTCATTGGTTCTGATAGTATTCTTGTTGCACCTGTTAGAATAGGTAAGGGGGCTTATACTGCTGCTGGTTCTGTTATTACAAAGGATATACCACCGGGGGCACTCGGTATAGGCCGTTCCAGACAGGTAAATAAAGAAGGATGGGTTAGCAAATATGTAGCGAGAAAGAAACAGGAAGGGGGCATGCATGGTGGGTCTTCCAAGTAGACCACTTATTTTGCTTAGTGGTTCTGCCAATGAACCACTGGCGGAAAAAATAGCCAGTTATATTGGGTATCGTCTGTGTCCAAGGGAGATATTTAGGTTTGCCGATGGTGAGATAGGTATTCATATTCTTCGTTCTGTTAGGGGGGCAGAGGTATTTGTTATTCAATCAACATCACCACCGGTCAATGAGCATTTGATGGAACTGCTTATTATGATAGATGCACTGAGAAGAGCCTCAGCTGCCGAGATATCTGTAGTTATTCCTTACTTTGGTTATGCGAGACAGGATAGAAAGGCTAAGCCTAGAGAGCCTATTACAGCCAAACTTGTTTCTTCATTACTTCAATCTGCTGGAGCCGACAGGGTTGTTGCTATAGATCTGCATGCTTCACAGATACAGGGTTTCTTTGATATACCTGTCGATAATCTTACAGCTATTCCGCTATTTGTAGACCATATTAAGGCTAACCTTGGGGAGCTCGAGGATGTTGTTATAGCATCACCAGATATTGGTGGTGTGAAACGTGCTAGGGACCTTGCCTCTAAACTGGGGGATTTACCCTTGGTTATCATAGATAAAAGACGTCCCAGACCTAATGTTTCAGAAGTTATGAACATTATAGGTGAAGTTGACGGTAAGAGGGTTATCCTTGTAGATGACATTGTTGATACTGCAGGTAGCATTACATCTGCAGCTAAGGCTCTAAAGGATAGGGGGGCAAAAGAGGTTTATATCTATGCAACACATGCACTCCTTTCGGGACCTGCTCCTGAGAGACTGCGAGAGGCTCCAGTAGAGAAAATAGTATTTACAGATACAATTAGGATACCAGAAGATGTTTTATTTGATAAAATAGAGATTGTCAGTGTAGCAGGGCTTGTTGGTGAGGCAATTAGAAGAATCAGAAATAACGAATCGGTGAGTGTATTATTTAATCCGTAAAATTTTGTGTTGTTTCTGGTATAATGCTAACTTGACTGTGCTATAGTAGACTGGAAAGGAGGAGGTATATCATGATAAAACAGATAGAGCTTAAGGCCGAGCTTCGTCAGGAGCAGGGCACAAGGCCTGTGAGGAGACTTCGCCAAGCCGGATATATGCCCGGTGTTGTCTATGGAAAGGATATAGACCCTATTCCTATAAAGGTTAATATGAAGGATTTTAGAAAAACTGTTAAAGAGGCCCACGGTGGTGTTGTGTTTTTCAAAGTATCTATTGATGGCAAAGAACCATTTCTTGCTGTTCTTCAGGATATCCAGAGAGATAATGTTACCCGTGAGGTTATCCATTTTGACCTTCACAAAATTGCTGAGGATGAAGAAATTACCGTTGATATTCCTATTGAATTTGTTGGTGAGCCTAAAGGTGTTAAAGAAGGCGGTATCCTTGAGATTGTTCTTCACGAGCTTGAGATTGAGGCTCCAGCCAATAAGATTCCTGAAAAAATTGTCGTTGACCTGTCTGACCTTGGCATAGATGACACAATTCATGTTGAAGACCTTCAGCTTCCGGAGGGTGTTAGAACAACCCATGATCCAGAAGAGGTTGTTGTTACCGTTACTGCACCTGAGGAAGAAGCAGCTCTTGAGGAAGAGGTTGAAGAGATGGAGGAGCCCGAGCTTATTGGTGGTAGGGGTAAAACAGAGGAGGAAGAATAATCAGTGCTTATTGTGGGGCTGGGAAATCCCGGTGATAAGTATTATCCCACGCGGCACAATGTTGGCTTTTGGGCTGTAGATTACATCTATAAGCATGCCAATAGGGTAAAAAAGAAATGGACGTTCTCTTATAAAGGGGAGTTATCAGAAGTAGAAATAGAAGGTAAGGGGCTTATGTTGTATAAGCCCCTTACTTTTATGAATCTTAGCGGCGAAGGTGTTGCTCCGCTAGTCAGAGATAAGCATATTCCTCTGGAAGAGCTTATAGTTGTTCACGATGACCTTGATTTACCTGTGGCTGTTACTCGTCTGAAGTTTGATGGGGGAAGTGGTGGACATAATGGGATTAAATCTATTGTAAACCATTTGGGAACCCCTGATTTTTGGCGTGCCAAGATTGGGATAGGTAGGCCTCTTGATGGTACTCCTATCCCAGAATATGTGTTATCACCTCCTCCTGAGATAGAACTTCCCATGTTTAGAAAAGCTCTTGAGAGGACCTATGAGATGGTGAGGTTGTTTATTACAGATGGCAAAGACAAGGCAATGCAATACTACAACACAAGAAACCCAGAAGATCTTTAAGAGTATTCCCCACCTATGGTGGCAGCTTGGTAGGGAAGGATTGCTGAATAAAGGAACACTTTTATATGTTCCTTCTTATATAGAATCTGCTATTTTGAAACTTGCACCTTATTTTGATATTCCTCCTATAGGACCTGTTGATATGGGTACTTTTCCTATAGGGCTTGTTTCTCCTCGGAGTGTTAGAAAGAAAAAGATAGCCTATTCTAAGGGAATTTCTACCCTGAAAATTGGCGATGAACTGACTCCAGAAGAGCTCGTCGATATCTTGAAAAACGCTGGCTATGAAAAAGTTTCATATGTGCGGGGCAAAGGAGAGTATTCGAGAAGGGGAGAAGTTGTCGATTTTTATTTTGGCCAGCCTGTGAGAGTGCTATTTGATGAGGATATAGTAGAAAGCTTGCGCATCTTTTCGCCCGATGACCAGATACCTATAGCGTCTATACCATCTGTATCATTGCCTATAGCTATAGAAGAAATACCTTTAACAGACGATAACTTAGAATTTGCAGGCTATAAGAGACGAATTTGGATTGCCCCTCGTATTTGGAATTATGAAGTGGGTTCTATGCCCTTTAAATATGATATGCAGTATGTTGAGACAATAGAACCTTCTGTTTATGATTTTAAGCAATCTTCTACTATTAAGGTAATCACGGCATTTGTTGATAGGACGGTAAATTATTTGAATGGGTTGGGTTTTTCTGTCAAAAAGGCCGAAAAGCTTTCATTTTCTGATGACGTTGAGGTTGTTCCAGGCTTTTTTGAAGATGGTTATCAGTCGCAAGACATATCACTCCTAACGGATTACGATTTATGGCCTGAAATTGTTGGGGTTAGACGGAGAAATGTTAGTGGTTCTATAGAAGTTGGCAGTTATGTAATACATCGTCTCTATGGTGGCATTGGTGTTGTTGAAGCCATAGAGGAGAAGCCTACACCCCATATTGTTATTAAATATAAAGGAGATGTACGTATTCGCACCCCAATAACAATGCTTAGCATGCTTTACCCTTATTCCAATGCCAGTGGTGTTATTGAAATCACCGAAGTGGAAAGGCGGGGTTGGAAGAGAAAGATCAAGAAACTTGAAGAGATTATACAGCAAGCAGTAGAGCGATTTATAGAGCTGGAAAGGACTCGTAGGCATATAGAGGCACCGGTAATGACCGGTGACCCGGAAATAGAAGAAATTGTAGAAAAAGGATTTCCTTACACACTTACCAAAGATCAAAAAAAGGCCATAGAAGATGTGTATGCTGATCTTTCATCTGGCAAGCCAATGGACCGTATTATCTGTGGTGATACGGGGTTTGGTAAAACAGAGGTTGCCATAAGGGCTGCGGCAAGGGTGGTTTCTTCTGGTTATAAAGTCATTGTTGCTGCACCCACAGGAGTATTAGCTCATCAGCTATATGGCGATTTTTCTAAGCGATTTGAACCTGCTGGTATCAATGTTGGTTTCTATGCCAAGGGTAAAGGTAAAGACAATCTTAGGAAGTTTATAGAAGGTAAGGTAGATATTCTTGTTGGCACGCATTCTGTGTTTACCGATAAAATTACAGCAGATAAATTGGGACTTGTTATTGTTGACGATGAGCACTTGTTCGGGGTGGAAAAGAAAGAATTTTATAGACTGAGATATCCTCATGTGCATCATCTGTTTATGTCGGCAACCCCTATTCCCCGTACACTGTTTCATGGTATGTCTGGGCTTAAAAGCATATCTCTTATAGAAACACCTCCTAAAGGTAGACAGCCGGTGGATGTTGTTGTTGCCCGACGTAGCGGAGATGAGAACGTTCTCGAAGTTATCAAAGATGAACTAGCTGCTGGAGAAAAGGTTATTTTTGTTCACAACCGCATAAAAGACCTTGCAAAATATGCCGGTCTTATTGCCAGTGCTATTCCCGGTGCGAGGGTGGAGGTATTACATGGTCGTATGCCAGATAGAGAGATTGAAAATGTACTTTCCGATGTGTTTGAAGGGAAGGTTGATGTTCTTGTTGCCACATCTATTGTTGGTGTAGGACTTAATCTTCTGGACTTTAATGTGCTTGTTGTCAATGATATTAAGTATTTGGGCCTTGCCTCTCTGTATCAGATAAAAGGTCGTGTGGGAAGAAGTGGGGATGGAAGGGGGAGGGTTTACTTCTTTTATACGGAAACTCCTCGTACAAAGGATCCCCGTTTCTTAGAAACATTAGCCGAATTTGGCACATTGGGTTATGGGTTTGTTGTTTCTAATCTTGACATGGAGCTAAGAGGTATTGGTGATGTGTTTGGTATTCGTCAAAGTGGTTTCTTTGATACAGACACATTTGGCTTTGAGCTTATAAAGTCACTTGTGGCCGATGTGATTGCCCGCATTACCAAGGGAGAGACAAGCAATGTTACCATTCGCTGGAACTATGTTCCATTTGATTTCCTCACTGGGGATGATAGGGTAATGGCTATGAATGTCCTTATTAAGGCTGATTGGGATTTATGGGAAAAGTTCAGGTTATTTGTTCAGTCAACTTATGATATAGAGCTTGAAGAGTCATGGGATGACTATTTTGCCCTTGTTGATATACTGAAAAATTCCTACACAGGGCGTATTATTTTAGAGATATCTAAGGATAAGGTTTCTATTACATCTGCACAGAAGAAAATAGAAGTTGGGGGCAGTGTTCCCGAGGTATTTGGGGTTATAATATCTAATAATCTTTAGTATGTGGGGTGATTACTGTGCAGATGAAGACGCCTAAAGGCATGCGTGATATTCTTCCTCCTGATGGAGAGTTGTGGAGAAGAACAGAAAATATCCTTGCACTTATAGCAAGGCTTTATGGATACAAAGAAATTCGTACACCTATACTGGAATATTCTTTCTTATTTAGGAAGGGGCTTGGTGATAGTAGTGATGTTGTTGAGAAAGAGATGTATGAGTTTGAGGATAAAGACGGTTCATATCTGACCCTTAGACCAGAAGGTACAGCTCCCGTTGTTCGGTCTTATATAGAACATGGTATGAAGAGTCTTCCATGGGTTAGGGTATTTTATATCGGACCTATGTTTAGAAGGGAAAAACCCCAGAAGGGTAGATATCGTCAGTTTCACCAGTTTGGTATAGAGTTATTTGGTGTCAGTGGTCCCCATGGTGATGCTGAGGCAATGGTTATGTTATACCGCGTTATGAGAATATTTGGAGTTAATGGCTATATGTCTTATAACAATATAGGATGTCCAGTGTGTAGACCTAAATATATAAAAGCTCTCCGCAGCGAGATAGAGAAATACTGGGATGATATTCCCAAAGAGTATCATGAGAAAATCAATCGAAATCCTATGAGGTTTTTTGATATTAAAGATGAGAAGGTTGTTTCATTATTTGATAAGATGCCTACTATAGAAGATTTTCTGTGCGAAGAGTGTCAAGCACACAAAGAGGGGTTAGAAACGCTCCTTGCCAAGTTGGGTATGCCGTATGAGAAGAATATTAGACTTGTTAGGGGATTCGATTACTATACAAGAACGGTATTTGAATATATTGGAGAAGGGCTTGGTGCTAAGTCTGCTGTGGCAGGTGGTGGACGATATGATTATCTTATGGAAAGTTATGGTGGCCCATCTGTGCCCGGTGTCGGATTTGGCCTTGGTATAGAGAGACTTCTTATGGTTGCTCAGGTGCCAGAAAAAGTCGTGTATGAACCTTATGCCGAGGTAATGGTGGTATATACAAAAAAGGATTTTATGGATGATGCTTTTGTATTAGCAGAAACTTTGAGGGATAGATTTATTGCTGCAGAGGTCGACCTTAGAGGGACATCACTGAAATCACAGATGAAGGCTGCAGCTAAAAGAAACTACAAATATGTTCTTATACTGGGTGACGATGAAATTGAGAAAGGTATGGTAACACTAAGAGATATGGAGACGGGTAAGCAGGAGATGTTTAAACAGGAAGATATAGCTGATATCATTCTTGAAAGGGGGAGCTCATGATGATTAAGGATACTTATGCTGGAACACTACGAAAAACAGATGTTGGTAAAGAGGTTAAGCTTGCCGGTTGGGTACATACGATACGCGATTTGGGTAGTTTGACTTTTGTTATGCTGCGTGATCGTTCTGGAGAAGTACAAATTGTGTTTGATAGAAGTAAACACGGAAAGCTTATAGATGTGCTTGATGAGATGACGAAGGAAAGTGTCATATATGTAAAAGGTGTTGTTAAAGCAAGGGAAGAATCTACTGTTAACCCTAATATTCCGACAGGTGAAATAGAGGTAGAACCCAGTGAAGTTAAGATTCTTGCTAAGTCTGATGTTCCTCCATTTCCTCTTACTGCTCCGGAAGATAAACTTTCTGAAATGCAGAGACTACAGTACCGTTACATAGATCTACGGAGACCCACTATGAGGGATATGCTTCGGAAAAGGCATGAGGCAACTATGTTTATCAGAAATTATTTATCTGATAATGGTTTCTGGGAAATAGAGACCCCGTATCTTACGAAGTACACACCCGGCGGTGCAAGGAACTTCATGGTTCCTTCCCATAATCCCATAGGCACTTTTTACGCTTTGGCAGAATCTCCTCAAATATTCAAGCAATTGCTTATGATAGGAGGAGTAGAGAAATATTTTCAAATAGCTAGGTGTTTTAGAGATGAGGAGCTTAGAGCTGATAGACAACCAGAATTTACTCAAATTGATATAGAAATGTCTTTTATTGATGAAGAGGATATACGTCATCTTATTGAGCCTATGCTGGCTGGTCTTTTAGAAAAACTTACAGGATATCAAGTGGAGACACCTTTTAGGGTTATGACATACGAAGAGGCTATGCACGATTATGGTAGTGATAAACCTGACCTTAGAAATCCGCTAAAACTTGTATATCTCAACGATGTGTTTGGAAATACTGGTGTTAAGTTTATCGCTTCAGCACTGGAAAAAGGTGATAATGTTGTTGGTATCATTGTTCCCGCTATTTATTCAAAGAGCTTTTTAAAGAATTTGGAGAAAGAGCTAAAGGCGGAGGGCGCAGGAGGACTCCTGTGGTTTATGCACAAGGATGGAGAACTGGTTAGTACTATTACAAAATTCCTGAGCGATGAAGAAAAACAGAAACTACTGGAAGTGATTCCCGAGGGGCATACATATCTTGGTGTTGTTGGTGAGTATCCTAAAGCTAACGAAATTGTTGGTCGTCTACGTAATCGTATGGCAAATGAATTAGGACTTGTTAAAGATGGTTACGAATTTCTATGGGTTGTTGAATTTCCACTGTTTGAGGTTAATGACGATGGTTCTATTAAAGCAGCTCATCACCCATTTACTATGCCAATAGAGGAAGATATACCATTGCTTGATAAAGAACCTCTTAAAGTTAGAGCAAAAGCTTATGATATTGTACTCAATGGCTATGAAATAGGTGGTGGTAGTATAAGAATTCATGATAGAGACCTTCAGAAGAGAATTTTTGAGATTCTTCAGTTCAGTGATATTGATGGTAGGTTTGAGTTTTTCCTGAGAGCATTTAATTATGGAGCACCGCCGCATGGTGGCATTGCTCTTGGTCTTGATAGAATACTCATGGTTATGCTTGGCAAACCATCTATTAGAGAGGTTATAGCATTTCCGAAGTCAAAAGGCGGTGCATGTCCCCTTACAGGAGCGCCTGCACCACTATATGATGATCAATATAAAGATTTTATGGAGATTGCAAAGGCGGCAAAAGAGGTTTATGAAAATTATAAAATGAGTAAAATGAAAGAGGGGGATGAAGAGTGAGCGGCTGGACATTATTCTTTGCGGTAGGATTACCATTATGGCTTTTATTCTTTGTAGGGCTGGTAGTAGCTATAGCACTTGCTAAGAACTTCGGCACATTGAACGAGATACTGAAGCGTGTTGATCGCATTGTGGAGGCATTTGAACATGAGAGTCCCAAAATGGCCGGTAATCTTACTAAAACAACAGATGAAGTTGCGGAGCTTGTGAGGTCTCTCAAGGACACTGTTGATGTTCTAACTATGACAGTTGTTGCGGGTAAGACTAACTTTAAGACTATACTAGGATTAGCAATGCCTCTTATAAAGAAAGGATTTAAGAAAGTAGATGTCGATCCGGTAAAGGATTATATTAGCCGAAAGAAGAGGAGAGGTGGCAAATCTGATGAGTAAAAAAGAGAAGCTATATCTCATAATTGGCATCACTAGTCTTGTATTTCTTACAGGTATAACTGTAGGTATCACCCTGGTAACAAAAAATAGGAAGAAGAGAAATTGGTCTTCCAGAGGGGTAGTGGTTAGATTTGATCGTTAGGAGGGTGATGCCTATGGGCACAGGACTGGTACGCAAACCAGCTGATATCGAGGAAGCCATCAGAGATATTGTAGCATCTGATGTTGGTAATATGCTCAGCTTAGAAGAGCTCTATAGCATTGTTTCTGTTATGCATAAGATAGAGGAGCTAATGATGGGAGGACTTCTTAAGGAAATAGAGATGGAGCTTGCTAAAAAGAATAATGATATTGTATTGATGGCTGAGGGCATGATGAACACAACGAACAGAAAATATGAAATGATGGTAATAAAAAAGGTATTTATTGCTGGAGGGAATATCGAGACAGATGGTTCTGGGAAATTCTCTATGACTATTACGATTAGAAAGGGTGTTTCCCGTGTATAGTGTGTGGAATGAGGTTAACGAATTAGCTAAGGAGATGTACGAGGCTCAAAGTCGTGGGGATAGTGATAAGGCTGAGGAAATTAAAGCTAAGATATCTGAAAAGCTCATGCCAGAGATAGAAAAAATGGCTAGAAGATATTCTCGTTCCCGTCGTAATGAACATGATGACCTTGTTAGTGAAGGGTTCATGGGTCTCTTGCACGCACTTGATAGATATAATCCAGAGAAGGGCAGATTTTCTGATTTTGCCCGATCTACTATAGATGGTTATATGAAGAAGTATCTTGAAAGAGGTATTCAGCTTATTGGTGTGCCCGCTACTATGTCCAAAGAAGACAGGGCCATTAAGAAAAAGATAGACGAACTTCGTAGAAAACTGGGAAGGGAACCCACCCTTGGTGAAATGAAAGAGGCGGGTATTCATGTGGAAGATATTATCAAACAGATGTGGATATCTATGGCAGGTTCTCCTGCTTCCATGGATGTACCGATTGCTGGTGAAGATGATGAAATGTCTTTGTATGATGTTATAAGCGATTACGATGAGGAAAAGGAAAATCTGAAGAGAGATTTGCAATGGATAGAAGATAACATGCTGACCACTACGGAAAGAAAGATATGGAATTTATATAAAGAAGGATATTCTCAGTCAGAAATTGCAAAGGAACTCGGTATATCCCAACCTCAGGTGTCTAGGGTTATTAGACGAATAACGGATAAGTTTAAACGTCTGATGAAGGTTGATGCCCGGTGAAGGATACGGGAGATATTAGAAACATTAAGCAATATACCAATATGCTTTTTGTTGTAGGCGTTAAGTTAGAGGTTATGTTTTTCTTTCTCCTTATTGTTTTTTATTTTGTTTGGCAGCTTAATACCAAAATGGCTTTTTTACTTTCTTGGCTTTCTTGGGGTATTTTCTTTTATTATATTGCCCTTCAGGTAGCTAAACTTATATTGTATGCTGTCCGTTCAGTAAAGGAAGGTAAATGGAGATTTGGTTATCCTATTGGTATAGAAGAGATCCCGGCGTGGACAATGTGGATATCCTATGTTATTGTCTTGCTGGTTTTCTTCGGAGTTACAATCAAACTTATAGCCCAAACGGTTAGTGCCATATTTGCTGCTATTGATTTTGTTTCAAAGTTTTTAGAAAATAGCAACTCTTTACAAAAGGAATTGGAAATACTTTTATATAGGCTAGGCCTTACTCAGGAGCAGGCGATTCAGATTACCCAAGGTATTATTAATAATTTATTTGTACATACAAATTTCCTGTCCACAATTACAGAAAAAATGATGAATTTTGTATCTTCTCTGGGTTTCTTCTTTGATATTAGTGCCGGTGCATTTGTTTCCATTTTAATCGGCATGGAGGCTAAAAAGATAAAATCCCTAATCAATCATTTTTCAAACTCGCAAAAGAAGATGCTGCGTAATCTTGCCAGAGACCTAAAAATTATCCATTTCTATATGGTGGGGTTTACAGGTAATAGGCTGATAATTTCTTTCATGGTAGGTTTTGTTATATGGTTAGGATTTGCTATTGCCGGTTTTCCCAATGCGGGAATAGCTGGACTTGTTGCAATTATTACTGACCTTATTCCGTACATTGGACCTGTTTTGGGCTGGTTATTTGGTATTGTTGCTGTTATTCCTTCTATGCCCTCTTGGAAAGTTTTTCTGGTACTAACCCTTATTTATATTGTTGGGCAGGTTGTTGAAAATGTTTCTGCACCTCTTATATACTCTGCTAATCTGTCTGTGCCATTTTGGATTGTTATGTTAGCCCTTCTTGTTGGTGGAAAGATAGGTGGTGTTGTTGGTATTATTATCGGAGTTCCTGTATTCGCAGCATTTTCTAAGATTATTGTTCTATATTTCAAAGAGTGGGAGGAAGGACATGGCAAACATATTGGCGATTGACTATGGAGAAAAAAGGGTTGGCATTGCTATTGCCAAGGGTGGTTTTACTTTTCCTCGTCCTCATCTCGATAGAAAAAGTTCTTCTTTTTGGAAAGATCTTATTGACTTAATTAAAAAAGAAAAAGTAGATAAAGTTATTGTAGGTTATCCTATAACCCTCAAGGGGCTTCATGGTAGGGTAGCAACACTTGTTGATGAGTTTGTTGATACTTTAAAGACCCAGCTTCCTAAAGATGTTGAAGTTATTCTTTTGGATGAACGGTTTACCAGTAAAATTGCAAAAGATATGTTACTTGACATGTATGGCAATAAGTATTCTGTAGATTCTTTAGCCGCCTTAGAGCTTCTGAGGGGGTACTTATCTAGTGAAGGTAAAGATTAAATATTTCATTTATATAGTAGCTGCCTTAATGGGACTGTATAGTATATGGTGGTTTTTATCTGGTTTTGTTTCATCTCCGGAAAGCTTGACATACACATTTAATAAACCGTTGAAGATTACGGTTAGAAGTGGAGATACCCCTTATAAAATTGTTGAGGAGATAACATCACAGTACCCAAATTTAGATAAAGATATTCTTCTGCTTCTAATGGAGAAATATAATATTGCTAAGATACTTAAAGCTGATTATGTTTATTGTATTCCGCAAAAGGGTACGTATCTTGATATTGTAATGTCATTTCAAGATTGGTGCGACAAAGCTTTTGTTATGGTCACTTTTCCCGAGGGTATTACTATTAAGGAGATGGCAGATATTTTATATAAAAAAACACAAACACCTACACATAGTTTTATCGATGCTACTACATCGACACCTCTACTTGAGAGTGTATCGGCTTTTGCCGGTAAACACATAAGATATCCTGAGGGTTTTCTGTATCCAGATACATATGCCTTTACTGGGAGTACAACAAGATTGGTGCATATGATGTTTAACAACTTTTTGAAGAAAGTATCTGGTATCAATTGGACAGAAGCTGAAAAGAGGACGGGGCTAGACAAGTATGGAATTATTACCCTTGCATCTATTGTTGAGAAGGAGGCTGTTAAGAAAGAAGAGGCTCCTATAATAGCCGGTGTTTTTATTAATAGGCTTCGTCGGGGCATGAAACTGGAATCGTGCCCTACTGTAGAGTATGCGCTTGGTTATCACAAGGCTGTATTGTCGTTTGAGGATATACAAATAGATTCGCCTTATAATACATATAAATATTATGGATTACCTCCTACCCCTATAGGTAATCCTTCGCTTGATGCTATAAAGGCTGTGATTAATTATGCCAAGACAGATTATTTGTATTTCGTTGCGGATGGTAAGGGTGGACATTTATTTGCTAAAACTTATGCAGAACATTTGGCTAATATAAGGAGGGTTCGTGGTGAAAAATGAGTATTGGGTAATGTATATAGAAGTTGATTTACCGCATGTTGGTGATATTCAATCCTTGCTTGAAGCTGAAGACAATGCTGGAGTGATGCTTCAAACACATAAGGGACATAGGCATACAGTTATTGTTTATGGTTTGACAGGTTATAGACTCAATGTTTTACTTGCCATGGTGGGAGATCTTATTGTTGATGGCAAAATAAAATCGGTGGTGATAAAGCCTTATGAAGAGGATTGGGATGGTTATAGACAAACTGAGTGATATCTCTCCGGATTTGCTTTACGAAAAGGGCATTCGATTTGTTGTTTTGGATTTGGATAATACGCTATCTCCTTATGGAGATTTTAATGTGGAACTTGAGGTAAAGGAATGGATTGTAAAAGCTAAAAAGATGAATATGGATATTGTTGTGCTATCAAACACATGGTTTTTAAGGGCCCTTATCTCGAGATTTATTGTTAACGTTCCTGTTTACTATATGGCTTTAAAGCCTTCTCCATTAGCATTATGGAAAGTGCTTATTCGCTATGGTTATTCGCCTGATGAAACATGTGTTATAGGTGATCAAATTTTTACAGATGTTCTTATGGCAAGGCTGGCTGGTACTTCTTTTGTACTTGTAAAACCACTTTCGAGACGCGATGGTCCCCATACCAAATTGTTTAGAATTCTTGAACGAAGTTTTATAGCCAAAAAAATACTTTCAAGTGTAAAATAGATATATATCAAGTGTTAGTGGGGAGGTCTTAAGATGTCGCGTCTTGATCGTTATATCGATCCTATTATTAGTATGCTGCTATACTTTGGAGAAAATGCTGCCAAATATTCTGAGGCAATAAGAAAAAATCCCTCTCTTATTAGTTTGATGACTCCCGATATCATAAAGTCCGAGATAGCCCGTGCTATGGAAGATGTAGAAGATGAAAAATTGCAGAAGTCACCGCTCGAAGTATTCATGGAGATATTTGGTATTACCGAAGAAAGTTTGGCTCAAATGATTGCTGACTATTTCGGTTATGATTTAATTTCTAAAGAAAAGATATTAGAGATTAAAGAAGAAGTTGAATCCATGGGAGAGGAACTACTGCTGAATAAGATACCTCGAGAGAAAGCCGAAGATTATGGAGTATTGCCCATACGTATACTAGAAAATCCAACCCCTAGTGGTTCTGTTATTAGAGAACTAGAAGTTGCCTTTGCCGATCCATGGAATCTTGAGGCAGAAGACTATATTAAGAGAGCCTTTGAAGGTCAGTTTGATACTATACGAGCTTACTATATACCGGAAAAAGATTTTGACTATATTATTCAAATTGTTTACGGAGCCAGATTAGCAGATATAGGAGATATTGATATTTCAGAAGAGGAACGCAGAGCGGAAGAGGAAGTTTCTGGACCTATTGTAGAGTTTGTTAATAACATGCTCAGAACAGCTCTTCTTGAGGGAGCCAGTGATATACATATTGAACCCTTAAAAAATTCGCTTCGTATTCGTTTTAGGGTAGATGGTACTCTGAAAGAGCATATAACATTTAATGAAAATGTTGCTTACTATAAAAGGAGTATAGTTGCTCGTATTAAGGTTATGGCAAACATGGATGTCACCGAACATAGAAAGCCACTCGATGGCCGTTTCACTACAAAATTACCAGGTAGTAGCATTAATGTTGATGTTCGTGTCTCCACACTTCCTACTGTTCATGGAGAGAAGGTTGTGCTGAGGTTGCTTCGAAAAGATCCTTCACTTCTTAATCTTGATAATATTGGTTTTGAACCTGATGTCCTCCAGAGTTTTAGAACGCTTATCCATCAACCATACGGTATGATACTTGTTTCCGGTCCGACAGGTTCAGGTAAATCTACAACACTATATGCCGCTCTCAATGAGCTTAACGATATCTCTGTTAATATTATGACAGCCGAAGATCCTGTAGAGTATGAAATGCCAGGAATTAATCAGGTTCAAGTTAATCCCAAGGCTGGTTTAACATTTGCTACTGCATTGCGATCTTTTCTAAGACAAGATCCAGACATCATTCTTGTAGGTGAGATTCGTGACAAGGAGACAGCTGAAATTGCTATGCACGCTGCTTTGACAGGTCACCTTGTGCTTTCTACGATTCATACCAATGATTCGTTTTCTGCTCCCATGAGACTTATTGATATGGGTATAGAGCCCTTTCTTATAGCATCATCTTTAATAGGTGTTTTAGCTCAGCGACTTGTTAAAAGGATATGCGATAGTTGTAAAGCACCTATAGGTAAACCAGAGATGCCACTGGCTCTGGAAGAAGCAGAACAGAGTTTAGTCCAGCTTGGTTATGAACCACGATATTTTAAGGGTAGAGGTTGTCCTAAATGTAGTGGAACAGGATATAAAGGGAGGTTGGCTATACATGAACTGTTGGTTGTAGATGAGGATATTCGAAGGCTAATACTTGACCGTGCTTCAGGAGCTGAAATAAAGCGAGTGGCAACAGCTAAGGGAGCTCGTACACTTCTACAAGATGGTATGCTAAAAGTGTTCAAAGGACTTACTACCGTTGATGAAGTTACAAGAGTGGTTTCTTCACTTGAGGTGTAAAGGGGGGATATTATGAAATATGACATTGTAGAACTGCTCCGAGAGATGCAAGAGTTGGGAGCTTCAGATTTGCATATTACTGTTGGTAGGGCTCCTGTATATCGTGTCAATGGTGAATTAGTGACATATGGCGAAGACAGATTAACACCTGAAGATACGAGAAATATTGTGTATCAGATTATGAATGAAGTTCAAATACAGAAATTCGAATCTCAAGGAGAAATAGACTTTTCGTTCGGAATTCCCGGTCTAGGTCGTTATAGGGTTAATGCATATAGACAGAGGGCAACTGTGGCGGCGGCACTCCGTCGTATACCATTTGAAGTTCCGCATATAGACGATTTGGGGCTGCCAGATGTCGTTAAAGATTTAATCCACAAAAGACAAGGTCTCATTCTTGTTACGGGGCCTACGGGATCAGGTAAATCTACTACCCTCGCCGCGATGATTCAGCAGATTAATATCACATATCCTTATCATATTCTGACTATTGAAGATCCTATAGAATATGTGTTTAGACATGGTAAGTCTATGGTTAATCAAAGAGAGGTTGGGGCTGATACTTTAAGTTTTGCCAATGCCCTTAGGGCCGCTCTTCGTGAGGATCCCGATGTTGTTATGGTTGGTGAGATGAGAGATTTGGAGACCATTCAAACGGTTTTGACATTAGCGGAGACCGGTCATCTTGTGTTTGCTACAGTTCATACGAATTCTGCTGCTCAAACGATCGACAGAATTGTAGATGTATTTCCACCTCACCAGCAACCTCAGGTAAGAATACAGTTGGCATCTGTTCTTTTGGCGGTTATTTCACAGAGATTGCTTAAGAGAGCAGATGGTAGAGGAAGAGTTTTGGCTGCCGAGATTATGATTGCCAACTCTGCCATTAGGTCTCTTATTAGGGAAGGAAAAACACATCAAATACTTAGCCATATCCAGATGGGTGCTTCTGAAGGCATGCAGCCCATGGATAAGGCTCTTGCTATGCTTGTTAAGAGAGGACTTGTTGATTATGATGAGGCCCTTCATTATGTGCATTCTCTTAACGACTTTAACCGTTATCTTGGCATGTAAGGAGATGATGATTCATGCCATATTACAAGTATGTTGCGAAAAAAGGGGCATTTGGAACAGTTAAAGGGGTTATTGAAGCCCCTTCTCGTAGGGTAGCTTTGGAAAAACTTATGGATATGGGAATAACGCAGGTTCTATCCCTAAAAGAAACAGTTCAAACATCTTCGTCTGGAAAGGTATTCAGGAAAAAGGTTTCTCTCAAGGCTTTGACTCTCGCTACTCGACAGCTGGCTACAATGATTGAATCAGGTATGCAGCTTGTAGAATCTCTTGATATTGTTGCACAACAGATACAAGATCCGTATTTGAGACAGGTATTTACTGAAATTGCTAACATGGTCCGTAGAGGCGATACTACCTTTGGTGATGCTCTTGCTATGTATTCTGGAGTTTTTCCGCCTATGTACCCTAACATTATTAAAGCAGCCCAGGTGACAGGCCATCTGGAAAAAGCTTTAAATGACGTTGCTACTTTGCTGGAGAAAAATATGACTATTAGGCGTAAGATTAAAGGTGCTATGACGTATCCCATAGTTGTTCTCAGTATTTCTCTTGCTATATTTTTAGGTATTGTAATCTTCATTATTCCTAAATTCGAACAGATGTTTAAGGATTTTGGTATTAAGAAGATGCCAGCTCTTACGACATTTATGATAGGTTTGGCAAGATTTATTATTAAATATTGGCCATGGATGGTTGGAGTAATAGTTCTTATATTTGTCCTTAACTATTTTGGTATGTTGGGCTTCAAACTTGGAGGGAAATATTGGCACAGGTTAAAATTGAAGATGCCATTGTTTGGAAGATTAACCCGTACGTCTATTTTAGCTCAATTTGCATCGAACTTTGCCACAATGGTAAGAAGTGGTATTTCGCCTACAGAAGCACTTGACAATTTGAAAGATGTTATGGGTAATAAAGTATACGAGGAGGCTATTGCCGATATCATTTCTAAGGTTAAAGGTGGTAGCCGTATATCGGCAGCAATGAGTCAATATCCCGATCTATTTCCCCCTATGTTTATCAATATGGTAAGAATAGGTGAAGCATCTGGTTCTCTTGACAAGATGCTAGAAAAGATGGCTTCGTATTATGAAGAGGAGGTTGATGCAGCTGTAGAGGCGTTAGCTTCTGCTATGGAGCCAATTACTGTCCTTGTTCTTGCTTTAATGGTTGGTACTGCTATTGTTTCTATATATTTGCCAATATTCAGCATGATAAGTCAGATGAATCTATAAGGAGGGTAACCCGTGTATTACATAATTTTGCTACTTATATTTTTAATAGGTGCTTCAATTGGTAGTTTTCTTAATGTTGTTATTTATCGTATTCCTAGAGGAGAAAGTATTGTTTATCCACCGAGTAAATGTCCTTATTGTGGTCATAAACTTGCTTGGTATGACATGATTCCAATTCTTAGTTATATTATGTTAGGTGGAAAATGTCGTTATTGTGGTAAGAGAATTTCACCTTTGTATCCTGCTATTGAATTTATCACAGGCTTGTGGACGGTAATAGTTTTTGTTCTTGTATTTCCACAAGGTATTGATGCCTTTGTTGAGGTGCTGGTGTTTGGTTATTTTGCTATAGTGCTCAGCGTTATAGATATGCAACTTTATATACTTCCAAATAAGATTCTCTTGCCTATGGCTGTGTTTGAAGTTGCATGGACTTTGTTTGCTTTTGCTTTAGGCTGGGAAACTCTGCTAGATATTAGAAATCGTGTTATTGGCTCTCTTGTTTTACTTGTGTTTTTCCTTATTATTTATTATCTTGTACCCGATGGTATGGGAGAGGGAGATGTTAAATTATCCCCTATCATTGGTTGGTTTTTAGGTTTTCCTAAAATCGTACCATGGTTTTTTATAGCCTTTGGTTTAGGTGCTTTGGTTGGTATTGTTTTTATGCTCATGACGAAAATATTTAAAGGTGAATCAAAACATGTTGTTCCCTTTGGTCCTTTTATGCTCTGGGGTGCTGTTTTGGCATGGTTTTATGGTATACCCATTATTTTGTGGTATAGACGTTTGTTCTTTATATAAAGGGGGGCTAGTGTATGAGATCAAGTGTGATTGGATTAGACCTTGGTGATCATTTCATCAAGGCGGTGGAATTGGTGAAAAAAGGGAAAAAGCTGCTTGTATCTGAGGTTGCTCATTTTCCTGTTCCTAAAGGGGCTATTGCCAATGGACTTCTGGTAAATCCAGAAGTGTTTAAGAGAGCAATTTCCCAGGTGCTTGAAGCCTATGTGTTTCAAGGGAAGAATGTTGTTATGGGTGTGCCGGGAGAACAGACAATTATAAAGATTATTCAGGTGCCGGCAAACATATCTCAGAAAAAACCTGTTATGTTTGAATTTATTAGAGATGATATCCAGTCAGAGTTATCCACCCCAGTAGAAAAATTATATTTCGACTTTCAGGTGTTGGGTACGCGAATGTCCGAAAAAGGTAATGTTTATGATGTATTATTTGCTGCTGTTAAGAAAGAACATGTAGATCCTTATATTGAAGTGTTTAAGTCCTTAGGACTCAGTGTTATTGCGGCTGATGCGGAGTTATTGGCTGAAGCTCGTACACTATATCTTCTTACCAACGAAGAAGACCTTGAGCTAACGTACGTGCTTCTTAATATTAGTAGTAAGACAACTACGATCAGCTTTTTCGAGAACGGTACGCTTGCATATACTCGTCTTATCGATATGGGAGCAAGTATGTTTGTTAGACAGGTTAGTGAGTTTAAAGGTATCAGCGAAAGAGAAGCAGAGTATCTTCTTAATCAAAGAAATATTCTGGAAGAGGAAGAAAATCAGCAACTGAAAAATATTATTGCCGGAGCTATGAAAAGTCTTATTAGGGAGATTCATAGGGTAATTGCATATTACCAATCTAACATTTCCTCTGGTGGGGGTAAATTTACAGGTATTATTTCTGGTGGAGGAGCCCTTCTAAAAGGATTTGATACATTGCTTTCCGAAGAGTTAGGATTTCCTATTACAAAAAATAGAACTCTTTCATATCTTGAACCAATGGATGCCGAAAGACTTCATTCGGATGTTTTGTATGAAATATCCCCGCTTGTATCTACGGCCTTTGGTCTTGCTTTGTGGGAATATGTTGATATGCTGCCAAGCTTGGCAGGAGGAGGGGATTCTCGATGAATATGAAGAAGAAAGGTAGTAGTAACTTTACTGTTATTCGTCTTAATTTATTAGATGGTCCTAAGTTTATAAGAAGACAAGTTGGCATAAGTTGGACTACTTTCTGGGTATCCGTTATTTTAATTATTGTTATGACACTGGCTCCTATTATTACTATGAAGATGGTAAATAAATCTCTTGCTAAAAAAATCGACTCTCTAAACAGCACTTATGCCTCATTGAAGCCCAAGGAAGTCAAATTTAATCAGGTAATTAAGCAGAAGGAAACTATTATGAAGTTTATTGATAATACTTATACCATTATTGATATGCAACCTAAATTATCTATTGTGCTAGATGAAATAAGAAAGCGTTTGCCGAAGGGATCTACAGTTCAAGGTGGTATAAATCTCTCGGTTAATGGAGATAGTGTAAGGCTTTCCCTGAAAATTGTATCCGATAGCTATTTGGATGCTCCTCAGCTTATCGATGCATTTGCTGCATCGCCATATCTCTATGTGAAAAATGCTAAGGTTTTGCCCATAAATCTGTCTTCTATCTCCCAGTCTCAAGAAAACGAGTGGACTTATAGCGTAAATCTACTATTGGGCTGGAAACAGAATGTGAAAGAAGGTGAGAACAAATGAAGTGGTTTGAAGAAAATAAACATGTTATTGTCATGTTGCTTTTATTGGTAGCTATTTTTGTTCTCTACAAATATATGTCTTCTGAACTAGACACGTATCGTACGAATATGACAACAGTTGATGTTCTCACAGAAAAAAATCGTCTTATTAGTCAAATAGATGAGAAGAAGTTGGCAGAAGAAGTGGAAAAACTTCAAGAGATAGCCGATAAGGCTTCTGTACTTTTTATTGATGGTAGCAGGCCAGAGTATGAGATTGATTCATTCTTGTTTAAGTATGTGAAATCTCTTATGGAAAATGTTGGTGCTTCTGAATTTAAAAGTGTAAAAGTTAGTAAAATTGCTAAAGACAAAAAGAATCCTATGTGGGGTATAGTTATTGTTAGCGTTGATGGTGTTA
The DNA here is from genome assembly GCF_026184435.1 of Zhurongbacter thermophilus. NCBI lineage: Bacteria > Pseudomonadati > Zhurongbacterota > Zhurongbacter > Zhurongbacter thermophilus. The sequence continues at coordinate 964,771 of NZ_CP046447.1, read as the reverse complement.
AGGGCCCCAAAACATACAACGGCGTTATAAATATGCTTAAGCGTATAGAAAATGCGGATAAGATGATCATGTTATCCAATGTTAGCATTAAATATTCCCAAGGAGAAAATTATCCATACACTTTATCATTTAAAATGCAATTTCCCGTTGTAGTAATGGGAGGTGAAGGGAAATGACTGAAAAAAGTTGGGTGTTATTATTGATAGTATTGACAATTATTAGTCTTCTATTTTCCACATCGATTATCTTTACAGGAGGGTATAATTCTTACATATTACGCATGGTTAGTAAATATGAGACCCCAGATGCCCAGATAAAAGTTTTGCAAAAACGATATGCAATTGAAAAGCTTCAGATACCAGAAGATAAGATAAAAGAAATAGAAAATGTTGTTGCTCAGCGTTATCATATACAAGTAAAAGAACAGGATCCTACAGATGTGGGAGTAGTGGATCCATTTAAAGGAAAGTGAGGGATGTTTGTGAGGGAGAGGGTCGAAACTCTTAGACAAAGGCTCAATCTTGTGGAGGGGGAAGCTTATCTAACAACAACCTCTCATCACTTGTATTACCTGACAGGATTTACTGGAGGAGAAGGCTATCTTATTATTACCGGTGAAAGCATTAAGCTTCTCGTTGATGGTCGCTACACGACTCAGGCAGCTGATGAAGTTTGGGATGGTGTAGAAGTTATCTTGTTTACCAAGATTTGGGAAGAACTTCCAAGCTATCTCAAGGAAATTAAGAAATTGTGGATTGAAGAAAATGTAATTACAGTAAAATTCATTAATAAGCTTAGGGAGATTGTTCCTTGGATTGAAACTTTCTCAGGTGCTGACGAGTATCTTTACAAAATGCGTATGGTTAAGGATGAATATGAAAGAACTCTTATAGAAAAGGCTATAGATATAGCTCAAAATGCATTTTTGAAAACGTTAGAGATTATAAGACCGGGGGTAACGGAAAGAGATATAGCATCTGAACTGTGTTACCATATGCGTAGATTAGGAGGAGATAAAGAGAGCTTTGACATTATTGTTGCCTCTGGTTATAGAGGGGCACTTCCACATGGGGTAGCATCCGACAAAAAGGTTAAGGAGGGAGAAGTTATTGTTATAGATTGGGGTGCCTTTTATAAGGGGTATGTATCTGACCTTACCCGTATGGTTGTTGTAGGAAAAATTTCTGAAAAGGCCGAAGAGGTTTTGCAGGCCGTTAAAGGTGCTCAAGAAACTGCTATTCGTGGAGCTAAATGTTGTATGACTGCTAAAGAAATTGATGCTCTTGCAAGGAATTATCTTAAAGATAAGGGGCTTGCTGAGTACTTTACCCATTCACTTGGTCATGGTATCGGTATAGAAATACATGAGATGCCCCGTGTTTCTTATATGTCTGATGAGATAATAGATAAGAATATTATCTTTACTATTGAACCTGGTGTTTATCTGCCAGGCGAGTTTGGGGTTAGAATTGAAGACGATGTTATGATGACGGAAAACGGGGTTATTGTTTTGTCTTCATTGGATAAGATATTTAGGCTCTGATATAATAAGAGTAGTCATAAAACATAAATAGGAGGGATGTATAGTGATATCTACAAACGATCTGCGTTCGGGTGTTGTTATAGATATCGATGGAGTGCTGTATAGAATCCTTGAGGCACAGCATGTTAAACCTGGCAAAGGTTCTGCATTTGTTAGAGTAAAAATGAGAAGACTTAGCGATGGGGCATCTATTGAGACAACATTTAGAGCTGGTGAGAAAGTTAAACAGGCGTATCTTGAAGGTAAGGATATGCAGTACCTCTATAATGATGGTGATACCTATTATTTCATGGATACATATACTTATGACCAGGTAGGTATCCCTGCAGAAATTGTTGGGGATGCCGCTAAATTTATGAAAGAGGATACCACAGTCCGCATCTTTTACTACGAGGGTCAGCCTCTTTCTGTAGAACTTCCTACTTTTGTTGAACTTGAGGTTGTAGATACCGATCCTGGTCTTAGGGGTGATACTGCGGCTGGTGGAAGCAAGCCAGCAACATTGGAAACAGGTGCTGTTGTTCAGGTACCACTTTTTATCAAGATAGGTGATGTACTGAAAATTGATACTCGTACTGGAGAATATGTAGAGAGGGTGCGTTCCAAATGATAAAGAGGCCCCAGGCTTCTACAAGTGCATATGATGTGTTGAGGGCAACGCTTGTTGCCCTCGTTCCAGATATTGATGGTGTTTCCGGTGTAGTAGGTGGAATGGATGCTATTACTATAGAGGAATTGGATAAAGATATTATCGAAATTGTTGTACCTATATCTGTTTTTCCAAATGCTAAGGTGGAAAAAATTGTTAACAAAGTTTCTTCATTTGTGGAGAAGGTTGTTGCTGGTACACTTGGTATGAACTATATTGTGCGAGTGGTGGTGCTTGTAGAGGATGTCTCTGAGTAATAAGTATTTTCGCAAACTAAGAAAAAACTTACTAACGGCGTTATATGCTTATGAAGTTGCAGAGGTTAAACCTTCTCGCAAAGAGGTTCTTGCACAGGTCATGGCAGATTTAAAACCATCTAGTAAGTTGAAAAGGCATGCTAAACGTATTATTGCAACAGTTATTGATAAGAGGGATATTATAGATAATATCTTAAGAAATCATATAAAATCCACCCTTTTTGATAGAATGGGAGATTTAGAAAAGACGATTCTCCGTATAGGAGCTGCAGAGATATTATTTTATAGGCATCTTGTACCCATTGCTGTTGCTGTAAATGAGGCTGTTAATTTGGCTAAGCTCTATGTTGATGATAAATTTGCCTCTTTGGTCAATGCAACATTAAAAGGGATTGCCGAAGAGGTAACAGGTAGTCATGCGAGTCAGAAAGAGAATAAGAGTTAAAGGTATTGTACAAGGTGTTGGATTTCGCTGGTTTACCAGAAAATATGCCAATCTTTTGGGTATAGGTGGATTTGTAAGAAACTTACCCGATGGTTCAGTACTTGTTGAAGCTGAGGGAGATCCTTTTGCTGTGGAGGCTCTCATTGAGAAGTTAAAAGTTGGACCTTCTCATGCTGTTGTGGAGTCTCTAGAGATAGAAGATATTGCACCGAAAGGTGAATATGTGTTTCGGATAGAATACTAACGAGGGGGATACTTGTGATAAAGAAGGTTGGTATAATTCACCATCCTACTAGGAGAAAGGCTCTTGATATAGTAAAGTCCCTTCATTCGGAATTTGAAAAGGCCGGTGTAGCTATTGCTTATTCTATAGCTCTTGAAGATTGGCGTTCAGTGAACTTACAAGCATTTTCCTCTGTAGATTTAGTTGTATCCGTTGGAGGAGATGGAACCGTTATCCGGGTCTCTCACCTGATACTTGATGCCAACTGTAGGATACCTATTTGGCCAATAGCTGCTGGTGAGTTTAATTTTATGCCAGATCGTGTTAATCCTCGAGATATCCACAAAGCAGTTTCTCGCTTAATTAGTGGTGATTATTTTTTGTGGAATCGCCCTGTTATGCAGGTTATGAATTCTACAAGTAATAAAAAGTTGTTCATAAATGATGTTGTCTTTGTAAAAGATAGACCTCTTGATATTCTGGATATATCGGTATTTATTGAGAACGAGCATATAGGTTCCATTAAAGGGGATGGACTTGTAATTGCTACATCTGCCGGTTCTACAGCTTATTCCTTGTCAGCCGGTGGACCAATAATTGATAGTAATGCTCCTGTATATGTACTGACTGCTCTTAATCCTCATCATATTACTATTAGACCTATAGTTGTATCTGATGAGAAGACAACGAATATATGTATTGGAGATAAACCGTGGCATTTGCTTATAGATGGGTTATCCGACATATTATATACGAAGAAAGCGTGTTTTGATATTTCAAGGATGGAAGATGTGGTTTTGTCTTATTTACATGTAACCGGTTTCTATTCATGGGTAGACAATATTAGAGAGAAATTTCACTGGGGTAGTCGCTATGTTGAAAGCGATAACAGTTGATATTCCTTCTTTGAATTTTCATGGGGATTTAGAGTTTTCGAGTGGTCTTAATGTAATTACAGGAGAATCAGGTAGTGGTAAATCTTTAATACTTGAAGCAATTTCTCATGTCTTTGGAAAAAAGACACCTCGATTTTCTAAGTTAGATCGATATACCATTAGTGCCATTATTGATATTTCCGATGAAGTTGCATCTCGTCTGTACAATTTAGGCTATGAAATAGATGCTGGAGAGGCATCTATTTTTATTAGTAAAAAGGAGAGAACGACTTACCGTATCAATGGAGTTCTTATTACCTGGAATTCTGTTAGTTCATTGTTAGGTAGCCTGTTTTCTCTTGTGTCAGTTGATGAAAGGCAGCAGCTGAGAAAAGAAGCCTTTCGTCGTCAGCTGATTGATCGCTTCGTAGATGTCTCGTTGCTAAAAGAGTTAGAGGTTGTATACAACAGTTATCTTGAGTTGGAAGAGTCTATTGCGGCTGCGGAAGTGAATCTGACACTATTTAAAGAACATTGTGAAAGCTTAAAAGAACTTCAAGAAGAATTTAGAGATGTATTGGATTATATAGATAGGTATGATGAGCTTCTTGTTTTATCCGAGAAGCTTAGGCAGGCAGGGAAGGTATTGGAAAAAGCTAAGTATCTAAGGAAACTTTTGAAAGCCGATGATATGTCTGTATGGCATATCTTGGGAGTAATAGAGCCCTTGTTATCAGATTTAAATATAAACATTGATATAGGTTGTGTCTACGATGTTATATCGGATATAGATGAGCAAATTGATGTTATAATTGCTGACCTTGAGTATCCCGAGATGTCACTCGATGAGCTGGAGCATATCATATGGAAGATTCAAAGGTTAATGAGAAAATATGATGAAGACATTGATGGACTGAAACGCCTTATTGAGGAAACCCGGGATATTGATGTTATATTGAGACAGAGAGAAGCAGATTTAATTCAATTGAAAAAGAAAAGGGAAAATCTTCTAAAACGATATGAAAGTCTTTCTGAAAAGCTTACTGAAGATAGATTGGAAGCAGCGAGTACTATAAGAGCTTATTTTCGTAAGCATTCAAAGGACATTCTGGGTGGCATTTTAGATATAGTGATTAATAGGAAAGAAGGTATATACCCTTATGGCAATGACATCGTGGACTTTGTGTTTAAAGTAGGAGATAGAGAAATTCCTGTTTATGAAATAGCCTCTTCAGGTGAATTATCCCGTATCCTACTGTTGCTTTACACACTTGTTCCTCCTACGCAATATGTGATGGTGTTTGACGAAATTGACGCAGGTACTAGTGGTAATGTTGCTTTCCATATAGCCTGGTTTTTGAAAAAACTTTCTAAACATGTACAGGTAATTACTTCTACTCATTCTCAATTTGTAGCAGCTGCTTCGGACACCCATTTTGTTGTGAGGGACCTAGGTATAAGAAAAGAGGTTAAAATGTTAGAGGGGGACCACCGTGTTAAAGAAATTGCTCGTTTAATTGATGGTGGTTCTGAAAGGGCTTATGATGTAGCCCTTGAGCTCATAAACTCTTATAAGAGAGGTGATATGAATGGATAAAGACAGAATTGTTGTTGTAAATCCTGGTTCTACATCTACTAAACTGGGTCTGTTTAGGGCTACAGATACCGGTGTAGAGAAGATTGTTGTTGAAACAATAGATCATCCTCAAGAGGAGCTGGATAAATTTCAGAATGTTCTTGAGGAGAAAGACATGAGAAAGAAGGCTGTTCTAGATTTTATGGCCAAACATGGTGTTACAAAGGAGAATCTTCTTGCTTTCGCCGTTCGTGGAGGACCTGTAAAAGCTATGGAAGGTGGTACTTATGAGGTTAATGAAAAAATCGTAGATGATATTCTCAACTGGCGTGTTGAAGCCCATCATATTTCTCTTGTTGGTATTGTTATCGGTTACGAACTTGCTAAGGAATTTGGTGTAAAAGCCTATTTTACCGACCCTGTTTCTGTCGACGAGTTTGAGGATTATGCAAGGCTCTCTGGTTTGCCAGAATTACCCCGTAGAAGCCATGGACATATGCTAAATTTAAGAGCGGTTGTTCGCAAGTATGCTTCTGAAGTTGGAAAAGATATTAAGGATGTCAATGCTGTTGCCGTTCACCTTGGTGGAGGATTTTCTATTGCCGCCATAAAGAATGGTCGCATTGTTGATATCAACAATGCCAATGAGGGAGGACCATTCCAGGTAGAGCGTGCTGGTTCACTACCTGTTGGAGACCTTGTCAGATACATTTACGATAAAAAGCCTGATAAGGTGGAGACACTAAAGAGAATTGCCGGAAAAGGTGGAATGTATGCTCACCTTGGAACCAAAGATTTTCGTGAAGCTCTTAAGATGGCTGAGACTGATGAAAAGGCCAAACTCATTATCGATGCTATGCTTTATCAGGTTTCCAAGGAAATCGCAGCTATGGCCAGTGTTTTAAAGGGTAATGTTGAAATTATTATCGTAACTGGTGGCCTTGCCTATAACGATTATGTTATCAACTTCTTCAAGCACTATGTTGGGTGGATTGCTCCATTTAAGACATACCCAGGTGGTTTTGAAATGGAGGCTCTTGCAGAAGGAGCATGGCGTGTTATTAAGGGGATTGAACAGCCTAAGGTTTATCAGTAGGGAGGGGGATGTATATGGCATTAAAAGATTTTTCAGCACTAAAAGAACTGGCGAAGTCTCGTAAGGGAGTTAAAGTAGTTATAGCCGGCGGTCATGATAGTGAGGCACTGAAAGCTGCCAATATGGCCGTAAAAGACGGAGTTGCCGAGATTATATTGGTGGCCGATAAAGAGAAACTTGAGAAAACTGCGGGAGAAGAAGGTATAGATATCTCTCAGTTTGATATTGTCTATGCTTCCGATGAGGCGGAGATGGCCGAGAAGGCCGTGAAGATTGTAAGAGAAGGTAAAGCCCATGCTATTATGAAAGGGCTTGTCAAAACGGCCACATTTCTTAAAGCTGTTTTGAATAAGGAGTGGGGTATTAGAAGGGCAAAACTACTTAGCCATGTGGCATTGTTTGAGGTTCCCACGTACCCTAAGGTGATATTCTTAACAGATGGGGGTATGGTTCCTTATCCTACTCTCGACGAAAAGGTACAGATTCTTCAAAATGCCCTGTGGGTAACATCTCGATTAGGGTATGAAATGCCTAAAGTTGCCGTTTTGGCAGCAGTAGAGACGGTTAATCCCAAAATGCCTGCAACAATGGATGCCGCTGCACTGACTGTTATGTCTTGGAGAAAGCAGATAAAGGCTATAGTTGATGGACCACTTGCCCTTGACAATGTGCTTTCTCGTGTTGCAGCAGAACATAAAGGAATAGAGTCTCCTGTTATAGAAGATGCTGATATATTCCTTGTGCCTGATATAGAGGCGGGTAATCTTCTTGGTAAGTCCTTTACATATGCTGCTGGTGGAAAGATGGCCGGTATTGTTGTGGGTGCTACAGTACCTGTTATTGTGCCATCTCGTGCAGATACATATGAAAGCAAATATTACTCACTCTTGGCTGGTATAGCCATGAAGGAGGGATGATATATGGGATATAAGATACTTGTTATAAACCCTGGTTCTACTTCTACAAAGGTTGCCTTATTTGAGGATGAAAAAAAATTATGGCAGGAGACTGTTCGTCATGATCCTGCTGAGATCCAGAAGTTTGATAGAATTGCCGATCAATACGAGTTTAGAAAGAATACTATTCTTAGGTTGTTAGAAGAAAAGGGAGTTTCATTACAAGAAATTGATGCATTTGTTGGTCGTGGAGGTCTTCTCAAACCCATGGAAGGTGGTACTTATAGGGTTAATGAAAAGATGCTTGATGACCTGCGAAATAGACCAATGGGAGAGCATGCCTCTAATCTTGGTGCTCTCATTGCCTATGAGCTTGCTCAGGAGGCTGGCGGTAAGCCTGCATTCATAGTTGATCCTGTTGTTGTTGACGAGATGGTAGATATAGCCCGTCCTACAGGGTGGCCAGAATTTCAGAGAAAGAGTATTTTCCATGCACTTAATCAGCGTGCTATTGCCCGTAAGTGGGCTCGTGAGCAAGGAAAAGACTATAAAGATGTCAATGTTGTTGTAGCACATATGGGAGGTGGCATTTCCATTGGTGCTCACAAACAAGGTAGAGTAATAGATGTTAATAATGCCCTTGATGGTGAAGGTCCTATGTCTCCTGAGCGTTCTGGTACTTTGCCTGTATATTCTCTTGCCAAATTGTGCTTTGAGGGTAAATATGATAAGAAAACTATGCTTAAAAAAATCAAGGGGCAAGGTGGTTGGGTAGCTCATCTTGGTACTTCTAATGCTATTGAAATAGAAAAAGATGTGGAAGCTGGAGATGAAAAGGCACAATTGGTAGTTGGTGCAACGGCCTATCAGGTAGCTAAGTGGATAGGGCATATGGCAGCTGCGTTGGAGGGAAAGGTTGATGCCATTCTGCTGACCGGTGGTCTTGCCTACTTCAAGTGGTTTGTAGATAAGATAAAGGAGCATGCAGAGTGGATTGCTCCTATTTATGTGTATCCTGGTGAGATGGAGATGGAAGCCCTTGCTCTTGGTGCTCTTCGTGTGCTAAAGGGAGAGGAGGAAGCCAAGGAATATGTCTAATATTACCGATGGTCTGATTTTGTTTGATAATGCACAAGTTGTACTTTTTATTGGTCCTCGTGGTAACGGTAAAACGGAAATAGCAGCCAATATTGCTATTAATGGCAAGGGTGAAGTTGTTGTCATTGATCTTGATGTATATAAACCGTATATTCGCACGAGGGATATTGCACCTGTTTATGGATATCCTGCACGATATCCCGAAGGTGACCTTAAATATATGGATAGTCCTGTAATACCTGGTGGTATATCAGACCTTTTAGAAGAGGGAAAAAAGATTATATTCGACCTTGCTGGGGAAGAAACTGGCACGTGCCCTATAGGTATATATAGAGATGATATACGGAAGGTGCCGTTCAAGACTGTGCTTATTGTTAATCCCTTTAGGGCTAATTTCACGTATGAGGGATTGCTTGCGTATATGAACACATTTAATAACAAGCTTGAGGAAGATTTTTCCATATCTGAGGTTATACCGAATATCAATTTGGCAGGTTCCCTTACAGCCGATGATTTCTTTACGGGGTATAATAAATTTAAAGAGACGGTGGCAAAGCTGGAAAGACAGCTTGCCATACCATTTATTGCTACTGAGGCCGAGATAGCCCCAGTGGTAGCAGACAAAGTTGAGTATCCAGTATTACCTATCCAGAGGCATATTTTTGTTTAAGAAAGGAGGGGACGGGTTGTGCCCAAAAAAGTAAGAGGTGTATTGAAGATTCGCGAAGACCTATGTAAGCAATGTGGCTTATGCGTTGCTGTTTGTCCAGTTCACATTCTGGATTTTTCAAAGACCAAAATTAATTCAAAGGGATATCGCCCCATTGAACTAACAGATCCCGATAAATGTGTTGGTTGTGCCTTCTGTGCCATGATGTGCCCCGAAGGTGTTATTGATGTTTATCGTGAGATTGTAGAAGTAGCAGAATAAGGAGGGGGATAAGTATGGGCGAAAAGGTATTTATGAAGGGTAATGAGGCCCTTGGAGAGGCAGCGGTTAGGTCTGGATGCCGTCTATTTTTTGGCTATCCAATTACCCCTGCCAGTGAACTTGCCGAGTATATGGCATATAGGCTACCCCAGGTTGGTGGCGTTTTCATCCAGGCAGAAAGTGAAGTGGCCGCTTCTAATATGATTTATGGTGCCGGTGCTGCTGGTAAATATGCTATGACAGCATCATCTTCACCAGGTATTTCTCTTATGCAGGAGGCTATTTCCTACATGGCTGGTGCTGAGGTGCCAGCAGTTATTATTAATCTTATTCGTGGAGGTCCTGGTCTTGGTGATATTCAGCCTGCACAGTCTGACTATTTCCAGGCTGTTAAGGGTGGCGGACACGGTGATTATCGTAATCTTGTCTATGCTCCTTCTACACTGCAGGAAGCTGTGGATATCATGCCTCTTCTGTTCCAAAATGCCTTTAAGTATCGCATGCTGGCTATGATGGTTGTTGATGGTCTTGTTGGTCAGATGATGGAGGCTGTTGAGTTTAAATATGATATAGATCCTGATTCCATTCCTGTACCAGATTGGGCTCTTTCTGGTAAGAAGATGCACGGCGGTACGAAGAATGTTAATACATCTCTTGAGCTTGATCCTAATAAACTGGCTGCTCACAATTTTAAACTCTTTGAGAAGTATCAGAAAGTATATGAAAACGAGAGAATGTTTGAGGCATTTGAACTAGAAGAGCCAGATATTGATGTCATGATTGTTGCATATGGTACCGCAGCCCGTATCATTAAAACAGCAGTGAAGAATCTTAGGGCAAAAGGCTATAAGGTTGGTTTATTCAGGCCTATTACATTGTGGCCATTCCCGGATAAGGAACTAAAGGAGTATGCTCAGAAGACAGAGCATGTTCTTACTGTTGAGATGAGCATGGGACAGCTTATTGAGGATGTCAAACTATCTATATTTGATCCTAATAAGAAGTATCATCTTATGCCATATCCTGGTGGTATTGTTCCTACCCCCAAAGAGGTAGAGGATAAAGTTATTGAAATCTTGAAAGGGGGTGCCAAGTGATGGGTAACCTTCAAGTTGTATACGAAGTTCCTAAAATATATACCGGACCAAACCATTATTGTCCAGGATGTTTCCACGGTATTATTCATAGGGTAATTGCTGAGATTCTACAAGAAGAAGGCTGGGATGATATTTCTATCGGTATAGCTCCGGTTGGTTGTGCTGTTTTGGCATATGACTATATTGATATAGACTGGTTTGAAGCTCCACACGGTAGAGCATGTGCAAATGCAACAGGTATAAAATGGGCATGGCCAGATAGACTAGTCTTCACATATCAGGGTGATGGCGATGCCGCATCTATTGGTTTTGCCGAGACATCTTATGCCGCCATCCGTGGTGTCAATATCACCACCATTATGGTCAACAATGCTGTTTACGGCATGACCGGTGGTCAGATGGCACCTACAACACTGGTTGGCATGAAAACAACAACCTCTCCCTATGGTAGAGATCCCAAATATGCAGGTTATCCTCTGAAGATGGCAGAGCATATTGCCCAGTTTGAAGGAACCGCTTTGTCTGTTAGAGTCTCTGCCTTTGATCCTCAGCATGTTTTGGATATGAAGAAATGGATTAGAAAGGCATTCCAGTATCAGATGGAGGGTAAGGGGTATACCTTTATAGAGGTTGTTTCTACATGTCCTACTAACTGGCGTATGGATCCAGTAAAAGCTGCAGAATTTGTCAAGAACGAAATGATAAAAGTCTATCCACTGGGCGTCTACAAGGATGTAGGCGACGAGAAGAAGGAGGGATAAGCCATGCTAAAGGATGTTATCTTTGCCGGATTTGGTGGACAGGGTGTAATGGTTGCCGGCCAGATTTTGTCTAAGGCAGCCATGGAAAAGGGATACTATACAACTTGGCTTCCTTCCTATGGTCCCGAACAAAGAGGTGGTACCGCAAATTGTACTGTTATGATATCTGATGAGCCAATTGCATCTCCTCTTACCCACGAACCCACTTATTGCGTTATCTTCAACAATCCTTCTTTCCAGAAGTTTGAGCCTATGGCCCGAAAGGGAGGTATCTTCATATTCAATACTTCTATGATTACCGAGAAACCTAAGAGAGATGACTTAACCTATATCGGTATTGCTGCTACGGAACTTGCCGAAGAGATGGGTAGTGTTAAGGCTACCAATATGATTCTCCTTGGTGCCTTGACATATTTCTTGCAGGATGTTGTATCTCTTGATGATGTTATTGCTGCCATGAGAGAAAAGCTTGGAAAGAAAAAACCAGAACTTGCCGATCTTAACGAGCAGGCGTTACGTAAAGGCTTTGAGCTTGCTAAAGAGCAGGCAAAATAATAAATTAATTAAAAAGTAGTGTATACGTGAGGGGGCTCATGGCCCCCTTTTTTCATTGTAGAATACTATAAAAGTAATATGTGGAGAGTGAGCTTATGAAGATACTAAATGCGGCTAATATACTAACATTAATTAGATTACTGATGATAATTCCCCTGTTCCCGTTGTCTATGCACAGAGAGTATTATTGGTTAGCTCTGATTTTATTTTGGTTTGCCATGTTAACAGACATGTTCGATGGTATGGTTGCTCGTAAATATAAGATGATTACTAACCTAGGCAAGTTTATGGATCAAATTACCGACAAACTTCTAATAAATGCTATTTTACTTATCTTTCTTTGGGCAAGAGAATTGCCCCTTTGGTTTGTTGCTATTATCATACTTAGGGATATTCTTGTAGGTGGAGTTCGGATGTTTTTAGCTTCTAAAGGTGTTGTGGTTCCTGCCAACAAATGGGGTAAAATAAAAACCTTACTTCAGACAATACTTGTCTCTACTGTATATCTATCCCCTTATATACCTGTAAAGTGGTTTATATATGTACTAGTTTATCTTACTGCCGCCATTGCTATCTATTCTGGATATACTTATTTCCTGCATGCTGTACCATATCTTATGGAAAAAGGAGATGAATAGTACATGAAAGAGGAACAGCTCCTGTGGAGCGGTCGTTTCCTGCAGATTTTTCTAGTCGATGGTCGCTATGAGGTTGTAAAAAGACCGGAGGCTGTTGGTATTATTGCCCTTGATGGAAGGGGCAATATTGTTCTTGTCAAACAGTATCGTCCTGCTGTAGGTAGATGGACTGTGGAGATACCTGCTGGACTTATTGATCCTGGCGAAGATCCTTTGCAGACGGCACTACGAGAGCTGAGGGAGGAGACGGGGTACACACATGTTGAGGGAACAGAGGAATATTTGGGATATATGTATCCTACTGTTGGTTATGCAAATGAAGTTCTTCATTTTGTGAAGGTCGAAGTGAATACAGAGAACTATATTGGACAAGACCTGGATGAAGGGGAAACTATATCAGAAGTGATTTTCATGCCTATTAAAGAGTTTATAGAAAAATGCAAGCGACTGGAGTTTCATGATAGTAAAACACTTGTATCAGCCCTCATGGTGATATACTGAATTATAGGAGGTGTTAATCATGCTGAACTTCAAGCGAATAACTGTAATTGTTATAGATAGTGGTGGTGTTGGAGAATTGCCCGATGCATATAAGTTTAACGATGTAGGCACCAATACCATGCTTCATGTTCTTGAAGGGAGAGATAAACTTCCTGAGACATATATATCTATGGGGCTAGGTTATCTTCTGTGGGGTTGGGAGCCTACAATGAATACTCGCTACGGTAAAATGGCTGAAATGTCTCCTGGTAAAGATACAACAACCGGTCACTGGGAGATGATGGGGCTCGTTCTTCAGAAGCCATTCCCTACTTATCCCAATGGTTTTCCCAAGGAGATTATTGAAGAATTTGAAAAACGCATAGGCAGAAAAGTGCTTGGTAATAGACCGGCGTCAGGTACTGTTATTCTTGATGAGCTTGGAGAACTTCATTTGGAGACAGGTTATCCTATTGTATACACATCTGCCGATTCTGTCTTCCAGATTGCAGCCCATGAAGAACTAATTCCACCAGAAGAATTGTACAAGATATGTGAAGTCGCTAGGGAAATACTTCAAGGTGAGCATGCAGTGGCCAGGGTTATTGCAAGGCCATTTATTGGAAAGAAAAAAGGAGAGTTTAAGAGGACTGCTAACCGTAGAGATTTTTCATTGTCACCCCTTGGTGATACAGTCCTGGATTATTTAAAGGCAGCAGGCTATGATGTCATTGGTATAGGTAAGATTGGTGATATCTTTGCCCATCGAGGGCTTACATATGAAACCCATACCCATAGTAATGCGGAGGGCATGGAAATTACTATAGAGTTTGTAAAAAAGAAGGATTGGAAGGGTCTATTGTTTACAAACCTTGTGGATTTTGATACTCTGTATGGGCACAGAAGAAACAGAGATGGTTATTATCAGGCTATTATGGAGTTTGATCAGTATTTGAAGGAGTTGCTTCCACATCTGGATAAGGATGATCTCCTTGTTATTACCGCTGACCATGGTTGCGATCCTACACATATGGTTCATACAGATCATACTCGAGAATATGTACCTATAATTGCGTATTCTCCTGTTTATGAGAGGCCTATATATGTTGGTGTTAGAAAAACCTATGCTGACTTGGGGCAAACCATAGCGAAAAACTTTGGCGTTGGCCCTATGAAATATGGAGAAGTTATCAAAGAAATATTTGAAAAATAATGTAGGAGGTGAACCGCAGTGATAACAGATGTAAAGGAGTACAAAGAAAAGGTAGAGCAGGCTGCATCTTACATTAAGGAGAAATCCGGATTTGATTCATTTGATATTGGTGTTATACTGGGTTCGGGTCTTGGTGGACTGGTAGAGGCTGTCGAAAATCCCGTTGAAATTCCATATGAGGAGATTCCCAATTTCCCCCGTTCAACAGTTAAAGGTCATAGTGGTAAGCTTGTTATTGGTAAGATAGGTGACAAAAAGGTTGTTATGCTTTCAGGGCGTTTTCACTATTACGAAGGATATCCCATGGAAGTTGTTACATTCCCAGTAAGAGTATTTGGGTTGCTTGGTATTAAACTTCTTGTTGTAACCAATGCAGCCGGTGGTATGAATCCCACATTCCGTACTGGTGATATTATGATTATTGAGGATCACATTAGCTTCCTTATGCCTAATCCTCTTATTGGACCCAACATTGAGGAGTGGGGTGTAAGATTCCCCGATGTCAACCATGTGTATCCTGAAAAGTTTTGGAAGCTTGCTATGAGAATAGCCGATGAGATGGGTATCAGACTGGAAAAAGGTGTATATGTTGCTGTTACCGGTCCCACATATGAGACAAAGGCGGAATTGAAACTTCTTCGTGGTTGGGGAGCAGATGCTGTTGGTATGAGTACTGTTCCTGAGGCTATTGTTGCTGCTCACATGAAAATTCCTGTGCTTGGATTTTCTGTTATCACCGATATCGCCATTCCAGGTTTTATCAATGAACTAACTCATGAAGAAGTACTTAAAGTAGCATCTGAGGCTGGTGATAAACTGGTGAAAATTGTAGAAAAAGTTATTAAGGAGGTAGACCTGTAATGCTACCTCAGGATTTTATAGCAAAGAAAAAGTATGGTGGTGCCCATACAAGGGAAGAAATACAGTGGTTTATTAATGGATACGTGTCTGGTGAAATTCCCGATTATCAGGTTTCGGCATGGCTCATGGCAGTATGGTTTAATGGTATGACTTATCAGGAAACAGCTGATTTGACATATGTCATGATGCATTCTGGTGAGCTTGTAGATTTGTCAGATATTGAAGGTATTAAGGTAGATAAGCATTCCAGTGGTGGTGTTGGTGATAAAACAACGTTTGTTGTTGGTCCTATATTGGCGGCATTGGGTTATAAGGTTGCTAAGATGAGCGGCAGAGGACTTGGCCATACAGGTGGCACCCTTGACAAACTGGAATCTATTCCGGGCCTAAATGTATATCTTCCTATGGAACAATTTAAAGATATTGTGCGCAGGGTTGGCATAGCTGTGGTTGGCCAAACTGCCAATCTAGTGCCTGCTGATGGTAAGTTATATGCTCTTCGTGATGTTACAGCTACTGTGGATAGTATTCCGCTCATTGCCAGTAGTATTATGAGTAAGAAGCTGGCTGTCGGTACGGACCTTGTATCCCTTGATGTCAAAGTAGGGAAAGGGGCATTTATGAAGACCCTTGATGATGCCAGAGAGCTGGCCAAGACCATGGTTGAACTGGGTAAGGCTCTTGGTAGGGACACTATAGCTCATCTCACCAATATGGATCAGCCTCTTGGGGTTGCTGTTGGCAACAGTATAGAAGTAGCAGAGGCTATAGATACACTAAAGGGTCATGGGCCAGAGGATTTTACGGCCCTTTGTGTTGGACTAGCCGCATCTACCATGCATCACTTAGGACATGCATCTTCTTATGAAGAAGCCGAAGGAAAAGTATGGGAAGTTATACGTAGTGGAAAAGCCCTTGAAATATTTGGAGCCATGATAGAAGCACAGGGTGGAGATAGAAAGGTTATAGAAGATCCCTGGGCTGTTATGAAGAGGGCAGAGAATGTTTATGAGTATAAAGCTGATAGAGATGGGTATATAGCCGGTGTAGATGCCTACAAAGTAGGCATGGCTGTGGTTGACCTTGGCGGTGGTCGAGTTAAGAAAAGTGATCCTATTGATCATAGTGTTGGTATCTATGTTGATGGAAAGATTGGAGACAAGGTTGTTAAAGGTGATGTTCTCATGCGCATACATTACACCGATGAGAAAAAATTAGAAGATGCACTGAAGAGACTGGAAGGTGTTTATGAAATTGTCGATACACCTGTCCAGAAGCCACCAGTTATATACGAACATATAGAATGATTGTATGGATTGGTAGGAATACAAGTACAGAAATGGCTTTGAAAGCCCTTGCCCCTTGCGGGGTAGGGGCTTTTTTAGATATAGATGGGCTTGCAGTATATAGGGATCTTGTTAGACAGAAGATTATTGGTTTTCAGAAAGCAGGAATATTTCCTTATCCTTCATGGTACTCTACGGTAAGAGTTGATACTAATCGCATTGTTCTAAAGAGTATGCCTTCCGTACAAGCTATGCATTTACCTATGCCATATGAGGTTAAATATATTATCAATCTTCTAGAGGCACATGGGTTTAAGGGATATGTCTATATTGTAGGAGGCTATGTAAGAGATACCATTATAGGTAATGCTACTTATGATATTGATATTTCTATTTATGGGGATTTTCAACACTTCGTTTACATATTGGAAACCCACCACAATTTGCAGAAGTTTCCCTTGGGAGTTAAGCTTGCTCTAAATGAATATAAATTTGATTTTACGTTTAGTCGCTATGATTATTATCCATCACCCGGTAAGATGCCAGTTGTTGTTCCTGCCTCTGTTTCCGCTGATTTAGAAAGGCGGGATTTTACTATTGGAGCTATTTCATATCTTATCTATCCTTACGAAGGATTAATAGATGCATTTCGTGGACTGAATGACCTCGAACACTCAATTTTACGTTATATTCGTTTGTATGCCCCATACGAAGATCCCTCCCGTGTGCTTAGAGGACTTCGTTACAGTGAAAAAATGGGCTTATCATTTGACGAATATACCCGATGGCACTCTATGGAGGCACTAAAGAGTCAGACGACGTTTATTGTTTCTAGACGATATTTTAGGGAGTTGGAGAATCTTGTAGATACTGTTGGCATAAAGCGTTTTTTAGAAATTGATAGTCAATGGAATGTTTTAAAGAACCTGACAGGAAAGATGTATGATACAATTTTAAGGTATATTAACTACATTGATTCTTACGAATTACTGAAGATGGTGCTTATGCTGGTATATGACAAACAGGAAATAAGTGCTGGTTATAGTGTGCTCGGGATAACAAGAAAAGAAAGAAAAATATTTGAAAAGTGCAAAGAGACCGATGAATTTGTAGAGTGTTTGAAAAGGGAGGGGATATAGCATGGATGCTATGACGATACTAAATTATGCTATCATCATAGGCTTTCTTATCATGTCATTGTCGTTTCATGAGTTTGCTCATGCCTATGTAGCGTATCTTAGAGGTGATATGACGCCTAAATTGGCAGGTAGATTAACCCTAAATCCTATTAATCATATTGATCCCATTGGTTTACTTGTTCTGCTTCTTACAAGAAAGATTGGGTGGATGAAACCTGTACCTATCAATATGTATGGTTTAAAAGAGCCAAGGCGTATTAGTATCATACTTGTTGCTCTGGCTGGACCTGTAGCCAATATCATATTGTCTTTTATATTTTTCTTCCTTGTGAAGATTTTTACATTTTCGCCATTTTGGGCCAACATCTTTTTGCAGGTTTCTATGATTAATTTATTTCTTGCAGCATTTAATCTATTTTTCTTACCACCATTGGATGGATATAGAATATTTGCTTCATTGGCATTCGAAAATCCAGAAGATTTATTCGCCAATCATATGATAGAGATGTATGGTTCTATGTTCCTTATGCTGATTATCTTTTTGTTTCCATCTGTTCTCAATAAATGGGTGGAGATCGTCGTATCGCCACTATGGAATCTGATGGTGAAATTATTTTATTAATAACCGCTGGGAGGTGGAGTTTATGGAGTTAAATTTTAAGATAGGTAATGATGCCTTATTTAAAGGAAAAAAAATTGTTGGTGTTATGAGTGGTAAGGGAGGAGTAGGTAAATCTACTGTTTCTGCACTCTTTGCCATGTATCTCCAGAGAATTAAAGGTATTCCTACAGGCATGGTAGATGTAGACTTTACAGGTTCTTCACAGGGTAAGATATTTCATGTTGAGCCACCTATCGAAGTTGCTGATGGCAATAAGCTTGTTCCCAAAGATTCCGAATCTGGGGTTAAGGTTATGACCCTTTCGTTGCTTCTTGATGATCCTGAGAAGCCTGTTATTTGGAGAGCTCCCATTATGAATAAAGCCCTCACACAGTTTTTTGAAGACACTCTGTGGGATGATGTACAGTGGCTTGTTGTAGACCTGCCACCAGGCACATCTGATATTCCACTATCTTTGATGCAGAAGATACCTGTGACAGGATTTTTCCTTGTTACCTCTCCACAGGATCTTGTTAAGACTATTGTTGCAAAGACCATGAATATGGCTAAGATGCTGAATAAAAAGGTATTGGGTGTCGTAGAAAATTATGGTTACTATAAGTGTCCAAACGGTGATATTGTGTATCCATTTGGAAAAGGCAAGACAGAAGAGGTTTGTAGCCAGTGGAATATACCGTTTATGGGTAGGCTTCCCATCGACTCCAAGTTTTCCGAGTATGCCGATCGTGGTATCCTATATAAGGTTCTTGATGAGATGCCTGAGATAACGGAGGTATTCGAGAATATGTATAACGCTGTAGAAAAGGAGGGGTAAGGTTATGGGAAAAATTGCATGGTCTACAGCACATCAGGAGTTTATAATCTCCGACCATTATTACTTCTGGAAGTTGGAGAAGTTTATCAAAGAAGAGCTTGGTAAGGAAGTAGAAGAAGTAGACAATCTTGAAAAGGTACTTGAGGGAGACTATGATACCCTTATATTCAATTATCCGGAGATTCCATTTGAAGAAAGGGATATTGATATTGTGCGAAAGTTTCTCGCTAAGGGTGGAAAAGTTGGTGTTTTCGGTTATTACAAGAACGAAGATCGCATTGCCGATACTATAAACACCCTTATTCAGCAGTTTGGAATGAAGCACAATGGTGATATTGTTACCGATGATGTTAACAATGATGAGGGTGATAACCTGATGATTAAAGCTGACATGGTAGATGGTGGAGAGGTTGTACTTGCGTGCACATCTACCGTTGAAGGTGGCAAGCCTATTGTTATTGGCAAGCAGACAAGCAAATCCAATCAGGGTAAAGACCTAATATTTTTTGCCGAGAAAGAAATAGATGGTGGAAAACTCATTGTTGGTGGAACATGTGTCTTTTGGGATAATTATTCTATTGACAGAGGCGATAATAAAAAGCTTATAGCATACATCCTCGGATAAAAAGAGGGGCGTTAATGCCCCTCTTTTTTATAGCCTTGTTCTAAATAGACCTGTGGCAATGGCCACAATATCAATGTTGTCATCTATTGGAATAGGCGGATATTCTTCCTCTAAACTTTCAGATACGAGGTAGGGCATACCATCAACAACTTTATATCGTTTTATAAGATATGTACCGTCTTTTCGGTTATAAGCTATAACAATATCTCCAGACATGGGGCTACCTTGGATTTCTTTGGCAAACACAAAATCTCCTGGTTTAATCCCTGCTGCTGTCATTGAATTGCCTCTAACCCTAAGGGCGAAGTCAGGACTCGTATCTTTGATTATGCTGATGACGTCGAGAGGACTACGTATTTCTTCCATAACACCAGTACCGGCTGAAACAGATCCTTCTAGCATGATTGGAGGTTTTTTTATTTCCATATAGCGGTGTTTGCCTGGATCTCTTTCAATGTAGCCTTTTTCCTCTAGTGTCTGAATGTATCTTTGTACTGTACCTATGGAACTGGCTCCAAGAAATGCGAGTATTTCTCTATATGTTGGTGCAACACCATTTTTTAGTATGTAATCTTGTATAAACTTGAGGACTTCACGCTGCTTGGGCGTTAGTCCTTTGGTTTTTCTTCTTGGCATAAATATCCCTCCTATATTATTGTTTACTATAAAATTATACAACGACAATTATATACTTTCAAAGAAATTATGATAGATGATACCCTGTTTATAGGAGGGATGCTTATGCACTTAACTGTTATAACCGGTCCTATGTTTGCCGGCAAAACAACTGAACTTATACGTAGACTTAAGCGCTATCAGTATGCTGGTAAAAAAGTTATATTGTTTAAACCTACTATTGACGTGCGATCTCCCGAAGGCAGAGTAAAATCCCATGATGGAAAAGAAATGGAGGCTATAGAGGTATCCAGTTCTTCGGAAATTGCAGAGTATATGGAAAAGGTGGAGGATATTAGTGCGGTTGGTATTGATGAGGTTCAGTTTTTAGATGATGATATTGTAGAGGTTATTAAAGACTTGGTTTTTCGAGGTTATGATGTATTTGTTTCTGGACTTGATATGGATTTTATGGGAAGACCGTTTGGTGTTATGCCATATCTCCTCGCCATAGCTGATGATGTTTACAAGCTAAAAGCTGTTTGTGTTGTATGCGGTGCTGATGCTACACATTCATTTAAGAAGAAGAGAGATTCTCTTATCATAGAAGTTGGTGGAGCAGATATATATGAACCCCGCTGTCTCCGTTGCTGGTATGAGGGCATAAAGGAACAAGAGGGTACACAACTTTTAGATGAGTCTTGACACCTCAGGTGATTTATTGTATACTTAGTTTTGCATAAGCGGAAGGTCGGGGCGTAGCGCAGTATGGGAGCGCGCGTGCCTTGGGAGCACGAGGTCGGCGGTTCGAGCCCGCCCGCCCCGACCAAGTGTGGTGGGCCCGTAGCTCAGCAGGATAGAGCATGGGACTTCTAATCCCAGGGTCGGGGGTTCGAATCCCTCCGGGCTCACCACTTTTCTATGGTGGTGAGCGTAGCTCAGCTGGAAGAGCGCCGGACTGTGGATCCGGTGGTCGGGGGTTCAAGTCCCCTCGCTCACCCCAACTTTTCTTTTTGGTGGGCCCGTAGCTCAGCAGGATAGAGCGGCAGCCTCCTAAGCTGCAGGTCGGGGGTTCGAATCCCTCCGGGCTCACCAAACCCCTTGACAAAAGTATCCAGGGGGCTTATAATTAAAATCGTCTGGTGAGCCGTTAGCTCAGTCGGTAGAGCACCGGCCTTTTAAGCCGGGTGTCGCAGGTTCGAGCCCTGCACGGCTCACCAGTGTGTGGGCCGTTAGCTCAACCGGCAGAGCATCGGACTCTTAATCCGAGGGTTGCAGGTTCGAGTCCTGCACGGCCCACCATTTTTATTTAAAAAGTTTAGGTGCGGGCGTGGCGGAATTGGAAGACGCGCTGGACTTAGAATCCAGTGGCCCAAAAAGCCGTGTGGGTTCGAATCCCACCGCCCGCACCAATTTTGTTTTTGAACCTCGCATGTCTACGGTATAATTAAATGTAAACTTACATGAGACTATAAAAGTGAGGAGGAGGAAGTAATATGGATAAAATTGTAGAAAAGGTTTCCGGAACAAACCTGAAAGTAGAGGCCACTTACAGCCCAGAAGAGTGGCAGGAAAAGATGGATGCAATGTATAAGAAGATTGGTAAAAGTGTTCAATTGAAAGGTTTCCGTAAGGGTAAAGCACCTCTTAATGTTTTGAAGATGTATATTCCTGTAGAGTATGTTGAGGAAGAGATTCGAAAGGATGAACTTGATGCCATAGTTAAGCAGCTTATGGAAGAGGGTTATAAGATTGTTGGTGTGCTTTCTGCTGATTGGAAAGATGAAGATGGCAAGAAAATTGTTTCTATGGTGATAGAGACATATCCGGAGATATCCTTTGACGATGTAGACTTATCTTCTATTGACATAGAGCCTCTCGAAAAGGCTACCGAGGTGTCTGATGAGGAAGTGGAAAAGGCTATTCGAGAGAGTTTGGAGCCTTACTTTGCTATAGAGAAATCTGCTGACAAAGAAGAGCTCGAAGAGGGTGATATAGCCTTTGTAGAATGGAAGATGATAGTGGGTGGCAAAGAAACTCCTGCCAGAGAGACAACATTTGTTGTGGGTGAGGGAGATTTCATAGAGGAAGTAGAGCCACACCTTGTTGGTATGAAGAGAGATGAAAAGAGGTATATTCTTGTAAACAGTGAGACAAACGAAGCCAAGATTATTGATTCTCCAGAGGAAGCAGAAGGCGACGATGTCTATGTAGTAGAGGTAACGTTGAAGGATATTAGGACAAAAGAGCTTGAACTTACCGATGAAGTTGCCAAGAAGGTAGGCTACGACAGTGTAGATGCCCTCCGTGATGCTGTGAAGGAGAGTATTCGCCGTCAAAAGTGGGAACAGTGGAGAGATGAGGCACTTCAGAAGGTTTCCGAGCTTGTAAAACTTGAGGTACCACAAACTATGATTATTGATGAAGTTAATGCCAGATATAAAGGACTGAGAAAAGAGGCAAGTAAGACTGGTATGGAGTGGGAAGAGTATGTTGCCAGACTAGGATTTGAAGACGAAGAACAGCTCATTGAAAAACTTAAAGAAATTGCGGAACAAACACTGAGACTTTATCTCGTTCTGTTATCTCTGGCAAAGTATTTTGGTATAGATACAAATGATGAGCAAATGGAAGAGAAGGTTATAGAGAAACTTGCAGAGGTTGTCTCTAAGAAGGAGGGAGACTCCGAGCAGGTCGGAGGTGAAGAGTAATGCCTATTCCATATGTTATAGAGCAAACAGGTAGAGGCGAGAGGATGTATGATATCTACTCTCGCCTCTTAAAAGATAGGATTATTTTCTTAGGAGAACCTATAGACGAGCATGTGGCCAATGTTATTGTGGCCCAGCTGTTGTTTTTAGAAGCAGAAGACCCTAAAAGAGATATCTATCTATATATCAATTCGCCGGGTGGTAGTGTAACTGACGGGTTGGCTATTTATGATACGATGCAGTATGTCAAGCCTGATGTGGTTACTATAGCTATAGGTCAAGCGGCATCCATGGCTGCTGTGCTTCTCCTGGCTGGTGCTAAAGGGAAGAGATACGCCCTTCCCAATGCACGTGTACTTTTGCATCAACCTATGGGTGGTGCTCAAGGCCAGGTTAGCGATGTAGAGATACAGGCCAAGGAAATGTTGCGTATAAAGAAACTTCTTATTGATATCATGGCAAAACATACAGGCCAGTCTGCCGATAAGATAGAAAAGGATATTGATAGAGACTTTATTTTAACTGCCGAAGAGGCAAAAGAGTATGGTGTGATTGACGAGATCCTTATACGTAAGGAGGTATAACCGTGTCTAGTGTAAAGCGTTGTTCATTTTGTGGCAGAACGGCAGATGAAGTGGATAAGCTTATAGCAGGACCGGGGGGCGTTTATATTTGCAATATATGTGTAGAAGAAGCCTATAAACTTATCAAGTCCACGGATGGTTCGGCAAATACGCCATTGCCATTTGATGAAAATAGTCTTCCTACCCCTGCAGAAATTAAAGCCCATCTTGATGAATATGTTATAGGGCAGGAAGAAGCCAAAAAAGCTCTTGCAGTGGCTGTTTATAATCACTATAAGAGGCTTCTTCACCTTGCAACTGCTGACGAAGATGATGTGCATATTACAAAGTCCAATGTTATGTTTATTGGTCCAACCGGTTCTGGTAAAACATATATGGCCCAGGTGCTTGCACGCTTTCTTAATGTGCCGTTTGCCATAGCTGATGCAACAACGCTTACAGAAGCCGGTTATGTCGGTGAAGATGTTGAAAATGTGTTGCTTCGCCTTATTCAGGCAGCTGATTTTGATGTGGAAAGGGCTCAATACGGTATCATCTATATAGATGAGATTGATAAGATATCTCGAAAGAGTGAAAATCCGTCTATTACCAGAGATGTTTCTGGTGAAGGTGTGCAACAGGCTCTCTTGAAAATTGTTGAAGGTACTGTTGCTAATGTACCACCCCAAGGGGGTAGAAAACATCCTATGCAGCCTTTTATTCAATTTGATACCAGCAATGTGCTCTTTATTGTTGGTGGTGCGTTTGATGGTCTTGAGAAGATCATTGCCCAAAGGTTAGGAAAGGCTGTTGTTGGGTTTAAAGCTGATTCAACCGATAAGGTTGTAGATATATCCGATGGCGATAAGTCAAAGCTTTTGAAAATGGTGGAACCACAGGATCTTATTAAATATGGACTTATTCCTGAATTTGTAGGTAGGTTCCCTGTTATCGTTACACTTAATGAGCTTACAGAGGACGATCTAATTCGTATTCTTACAGAGCCCAAAGATGCCATTATCAGACAGTATAAGAAGCTTTTGGAGATGGATGGGGTATCGCTTGAGGTAACTCCTGATGCCCTTAGGGCTATAGCTCGTATGGCTCGTCAGCGTGGTATGGGGGCAAGAGGTCTTAAATCTATTGTTGAGGGTATACTTATGGATGTTATGTTCGAAGTACCATCTCTTAAAAAGGGTGGTAAAGAAGATATTGCCAAGGTTGTTATTGATGAAGATGTTGTCCTTGGTAAGAAAAAACCCATATACCTTACGAGATTTGATCTTGTAAATATGGGAATGGGGAGTGATACAGGTACATATGACTAATGCAGAAATCAAAACCAAACCTGAAGAGGTTATGGAAAAACAAGAAGGACGTGTGGGATATCCTTTAATTCCGCTGAGAAATATTGTGCCGTTTCCTAATGGTCAACCGCTCCCTCTTGCTATCGGACGAAAGAAATCGCTTGAAGCATTAAAAGTGGCACTAGATAGTCCCGATGGACGACTGGTGCTTGCAGCCCAGAAAGTGGCAGAAGTTGAAGATGTTACCCCTGAGGGAATTTATAAGGTTGGAGTTGTTGCTGCTATAGAACATCACATGGCTCTACCTGATGGCACTGTTAGGGTTATTGTCAGACCACTTGAAAGAATAAGGATAACAGAGTTTATTCAGACTGAGCCATACTTTGCTGTTGATATAGAGGAATATCCAGATAAGCCTGTTGAAATTAATTCCAGGGTAATAGCCCTTATGAGAGCTGTTGTTAGGAATTTTGTTGAATATTTTAATAAGCAAGTGGGAGATGTCAAAATTGATGCAGATATGCTTTTAAAAGAATATAACGATCCAGCCTTTTTATCATTTGTTGTTGCACCGTACATCAAAATGGATGTTGATAAGAAGCAAGAAATCCTGGAAATGGATGACCCAATACAGAGACTTGAAGTTCTTTTAAAGATACTGCAAACGGAGCTTGCCGTGCTACAGGCTGCAGAGGAGATAGAGGAAAAGGTCAAGAGTAGTATTGCCAAAAGTCAACGTGAAATGTATCTGAGGGAACAACTTAAAGCTATTAAAGAAGAACTCGGTGAGATGTCTGATATTGATAGTACTATTGAGGAATATAAGAAAAAAATAGAAGAGTCTGGTATGCCAGATGAGGTTAAGGAGAAAGCTCTTAGGGAACTAAAAAGACTAGAAAAAATGCATCCTTTCTCACCAGAAGCCAATGTTGTACGTACATATCTTGACTGGCTTGTAGAGCTGCCATGGAATAAACGCACAGAAGACAATCTTGATTTAAAGAATGCTAAGCGCATACTCGATGAAGATCACTTCGGACTTGAAGAACCCAAAGAGAGGATACTAGAATTTCTTGCAGTAAAGAAACTATCTCCGACATCAAGAGCTCCTATCCTGTGTTTTGTTGGACCTCCTGGTGTTGGAAAAACTTCTCTTGGACGTTCTATTGCAAGGGCTATGGGACGTAAATTTGTAAGAATGTCTCTTGGTGGTGTTCATGATGAAGCAGAAATTAGAGGACATAGAAGGACTTATGTTGGGGCTATGCCCGGACGCATTATTCAAGGTATACGCAAGGCTGGTACTAAGAATCCCGTATTTCTCCTTGATGAAATAGACAAGCTGGGAAGAGACTTCCGTGGAGATCCAGCAGCTGCGCTTCTTGAGGCGCTTGATCCTGAGCAGAATAGAAACTTTGTGGATCATTATCTTGAGGTACCATTTGATCTTTCTGAAGTGCTGTTTGTTACTACGGCTAATGTTACACATACAATACCCGAGCCACTTTTGGACCGAATGGATGTTATATACATTCCTGGTTATATTGATTGGGAAAAGCTGCAAATTAGTAAGAAGTATCTTATACCTAAGTTACTTGCGGATATGGGACTTAGTGGTAAAGATGTTAGTATTACTGATAATGCCATACTCAGGGTTATTAGAGAGTATACCCGTGAGGCTGGTGTAAGAAATCTTGAGAGGCAGCTTTCTAAAATATTTAGGAAGATAGCCCGTGAGATTGTTGAGAGTGGTGGTAAAAAGAAAAAATTCCGTATAGGTGTAAAAGATATTCCCAAATACCTTGGTGTTCCTAAGTTTGATTATACCAAGGCTGAAAAGAAGCCTGAAGTAGGACTTGTCAATGGGCTTGCATGGACTCCGTACGGTGGCGATATTCTCAACATTGAGGCTACTATGTACAATGGTGAAGGTAAGCTTATCCTTACGGGAAGATTGGGAGAAGTCATGAAAGAATCGGGGCATGCAGCACTTTCTTATCTTCGCTCCCGTGCTTCTAAGTATGGTATAGATGAGAGCATTTTCAAGGAGAAAGATATCCATATACATGTCCCAGAAGGTGCTATTCCTAAGGATGGGCCTTCTGCGGGTATTACACTAGCAACAGTTATGTACTCTATATTCAAAAATTTACCGGTACCCCAGGATATCGCTATGACTGGAGAAATTACACTGAGGGGCAAAGTTTTGCCTATTGGTGGGCTAAAAGAGAAATTACTTGCAGCTCATAGAGGTGGTATTAAAAAAGTTATTATTCCTAAGGATAATGCAAAGGATCTTGTGAAAATACCCGATAGGGTTAAGAAAGATTTGCAAATCGTTCCTGTAACCCACATCGATGAGGTGATAAAAGAGGTGTTTGCTGGTGGAGGAAAGAAATCCAGTAAGTAAAAAACGATTATTGTTTTCGATAATAGGAGTAGCACTAATGTTGCTACTCCTTTTTTTATTAAAACCCTATATTGTTTCTGTTGCTGATTTTAGGGGACCTGTCTGTGCTGCTATTGTGCCTAAGGATGAAACAGATTTACTGGGTGTATTAAGAAGTATTTCTTTTAAGGAAGGTTGGTTATATCTTGCTATCTATAACAAAGAGGAAGATATTCCCCATCTCATAGATAAAGTTCATGCTACTATTCAACCAAAGTGTGTGGTTGTTGCTGTACATAAAAATGTTCAGTACACCATCTACGATGGAGAAAAGGTCTTTATCGTTCCTGATGAGGAGCGAGTACTATTGAAGTTTATATACCAAAGGGGGGAACATGGTGAAAATTTACCCCGTTAGTTTAGGTTGTCCAAAGAATCAGAGTGTTCTTGAAGAAAGACTAGACATGCTTCGTAATATGGGGCATGAGATAGTGTCCGATCCTGCTATAGCCGATGTTGCTATTGTCAATACATGCACATTTATTGCTCCTGCCACTGTGGAGTCTGTTGAAACAACAGTTTCACTGAAAGAGCAGTATCCTCATCTGAAGGTTGTATTCACTGGGTGTGTTGTTCAACGCTATGGAAAAGAGGCAATACATAAAGAGATTCCAGAAGTGGATATTATCCTTGATCCTGACAATCTAGAGGAATGGAATGACATTTTTTTGCAGTTTCCTCGTGGTGAAGAATTGGATGCTGATGAGTATCCCCGTATACCATTCACTTTGACATTTCCATATGCTTATGTATATATTGCTAAAGGATGCTCGTCTTCTTGTTCCTACTGCACTATTCCATCATTTAAAGGACCCCAGCGGAGTATAGATATTGATGTTATTGTCAATAAGGTTAAGAAATTGGAGAATGCAGGCTATAAAGAAGTTGTTCTTGTAGCGCAAGATGTTGCTGCATATGGCATAGAGACTGGTAAGAAAAAACTGCCCGAGCTACTGAAGGCGCTGCATGATAACACGAAGGAAGTACTGTTTAGGTTGCTATACCTTAATCCGAAATACTTTCGTAATGATTTAATGAAACAAATATCTGTGTTTGATAGACTTGTACCTTACTTTGATGTTCCTGTTCAACATCTACATACCGATGTCCTAAAACTTATGAATAGGGGATATGGCTATCACGAGATTGAGAGTATATTAGACTCTGTTTATCAATATTGGAAAGATCCTGCTATCCGAACAACACTGATGGTGGGTTTTCCAGGGGAGACAGAAGAACATTTTTACTTTATGAAAGAGAGAATTACCACTTTACCCTTTGATTGGATAGGTGTGTTTCAGTTTGTACCCGAAGAGGGAACTACTGCGTATGATATGCCCCAGATATCAGATGATATTAAGCAAAGGCGACACGATGAGCTGGTAGATGTCGTTTCAAAGTATGTTGATAAAAGAGCTATGCGCTGGGTAGGAAAGAACTCCCAGGCTATAGTTACTGAAGTGATATCCCGCGATTCAGGTGAGGTATTGGATATAGGCTATCCTATGTTTTGTGCTCCTGAGATTGATAAGATTATTGAAATAACCAATGGCGATGTTGGGGATATAGGCCAAGTTGTAGATGTGTACATAGAAGATTATCGAGATGATGTTTATGTGGCAAGGATTAGATAGGAGATTGTATAGAGAGGCTTTGTCTCTGAAAGGACTGTTAACATCAAATTCTCTGACACTCAGTCTTGCTGAATCGTGTACTGGTGGAGAAATAACCTCTACTCTAACAAAGATACCTGGTGCTTCGCAATTTCTTGTAGGCGGTGTAATTGTATACTGGCCCTTTTATAAAACCCATGTTGTAGGTGTACCAGAAGAAGTTGTCGAAACTTATGGAACAGTTTCATATGAAACAGCTTATGAACTGGCTCGGCGCATTAGACACTTGTCTTCTTCTGATATTGGTTTGTCTGTTGTGTGTGTTTTAGGTCCGAGACCCGATGAAAAAGGACACTCTGTTGGTACTACATATATTGGTATTGCCTATAACGATGATGTGGTTGTTAAACACATGACAGTTGTTCGGATGTCCCGTATTGATATGAAGAAACTTGTTGCCTTAAAATCTATGCTTGTCTTGAGCGAGGTGATAGCCCGATGAGACTTTTTGTTGGTATTGAAGTAGATGATGCTGTTAAAAGGTATATTTATGATGTGTCTATGGCACTGAAGGCAAAGTTAGGACGCATGAGAGCATCGTGGGTTAGAGAAGAAAATTACCATATTACCTTGATGTTTATAGGAGAAGTGCCTGAAAATGAGGTTGATATTATCGATGAAAAACTTAGCACTATAGATGCTTCCAAGTTTTCCATTACACTTAATGTTTTAGGTTCATTTGGTAAGCCACATCGTGTACTATGGCTGGGGGTGGAAGAGAACGATACATTAAGAAATTTGGCTGACCAGGTTAACAAATTGCTTGGTGGTGATACAAGTAGATTTCATCCTCATATTACACTGGCTCGTATTAAATCTGGAGTGCCACGCAACTTTAGGGATACGTTGAATACCACTAAAGTACGTAAGGCCACATGGGATGTTGATAGGTTTGTATTGTTTAAAAGTACCCTATCTCCTAATGGTTCTGTTTATACCCCTATAAAAACATACGCATTGAAATGATATAATACTTTTGTACACAAAATACTTTGGAGGTGTGAGTTATGGGAGACCTTACAGATAAGAAGGTTAGCAAATTTATAGAATATGCCCGTAAGAGAAGGGGTAAAGATGTTGTTATGAGGCTTAACGAAGGAGCGCTTGAAAAGACTAAGGTTATTTCTACTGGAGCGCTAAATCTTGATTTAGCCCTTGGTATAGGTGGTATTCCTCAGGGAAGGGTTATAGAGATATACGGTAATGAGGGCAGTGGTAAGACTACATTGGCGCTTCATATTGGTGCTGAAGCTATGAAAAAAGGGCTTCCCGTACTATATATCGATGCAGAAAATGCCCTTGACCCTCAATATGCTATGACTATAGGTCTTGACACTGAAAGTGGTAATTTTATTCTTTCCCAGCCTGATGATGCGGAGACGGCACTTGGCCTTATTGAAGATTTTGCCAATGTTGTTGGAGAGGGCCTTATTGTTGTAGACTCTGTTGCCGCACTTGTGCCCAGGCAGGAGTTACAAGGTGATATTGGTGATAGTAATGTGGCCGTATTGGCTAGACTGATGTCTCAGTCTCTTAGAAGGCTTGCCCGTACTATCAAGGAGCGCGAAACAGCACTTGTATTTCTTAACCAGATTCGTGAAAAAGTCGGTGTTATGTACGGAAACCCAGAAGTAACTCCAGGTGGCCGTGCTCTTAAGTTCTACTCCTCGGTACGCATGGAGGTACGGAGAAAGGAAAGCATTAAACAGGGTACTGACATTATAGGTCATGATATGCGTGTAAAGATTACAAAGAATAAACTGTATCCTCCTTACAAAGAGGCTATTGTGCGTATCATCTATGGTAAGGGTATAGATACTATACATGCCCTTATGGAAGCTGCTATATGGACTGGTGTTATCGAAAGGAATGGAAGTTATTATAGTTTCCGTGGTGAAAGATTGGCACAGGGTAAAGAGAGTCTTAGAAAAGTGCTTATGGCGGAAGAAGATCTTAGAGAGAAGATTCGTGAAGCTGTGCTTGCAACTGCTTCAGGAGAACAAAAGGGGCAAGGTGAGCCCTCAGATGCGTCGTAAAAAAAAGCAATGTGATCCTAACGATAAAGAGTATATGCTACGATATGTGAAAGGCCTTCTGCAAAGAAGGCCTTATCCTATATCTGCTCTCCGTAAAAAGCTTCTTAGAAAAGGATGTAATCCCGATGTTGTGGAAGAAGTAATGGTAAAATTAAAAGAAGTGGCTCCTGAGGAGTTACTTAATGAAGAATACTTAGAGGCACTATATATGGGTGCATGTAGAAAAGGGAAAGGTCCTATATGGTTTCGCCAGAGGGCACTAATGTCTGGAGTACCTGAATACATGGTAAACTCGTATATAGATACTGCCAATTGGAAGGATTCGTTGCGAGTCTGTGTAGAAAAAGCAAAGAGAAAGTATGACAGTGACTTTTATAAAATAAAAGGGTTTTTATACAGAAATGGCTTTAATGAATCCTTTTGGGACATGGCTATGGAAATGCTAAAGGAGGGATAAGTTGTGGCTGGTAATGCTTGGATAGTAATGGCTTCTTCGTTTGTAGTAGGTGGCACAGCCGGTGTTGCCTTTGGATACTATGTGGTTAATCAAACACTAAAGAGAAAGGTGGAAGAGGTGCTTGGTGCAGCCCGCACAGAGGCTACTTCAATTGTTGAAGAGGCTAAGTCAAAAGCCGAACAGATAAAGTCTAAGGCTCGCGAAGAGGCTATGCGTATTAGGGAGAAGATTCTAGAGGACATTAATGAGAAGAAATTGGAGATAGAGAGACTTAAGGCAAGATTGGAGGCAGAAGAACGCTCACTACAGCAGGAAAAAAGGTATCTAGAGAAGCAAGAGAGGGAGCTTCAGAAGCGTGCAGAGGCTTTAGAAAGAGACTATGAAAAACGCCTTGCAGATATAGAGAAGCGTTTAGCAGAAATAGAAAAGATAAAGGCAGAGCTAGAAGAGAGGGAAAAGGCCCTAGAAGAGAGAGAACGTATGCTCGATGAAGCATTCGCCGAAGTGGATAGAAAGCTTCAGGAACTTGCCGGTATGACACCTGAAGAGGCAAGAGATATCTTGTTTAAGAATCTGGAAGAAGAACTTTCTTATGAGATTGGTAAGAAAATTCAGGAATTTGAAGAGGATTACAAAGATAGGGCCGAGGATATAGCTAGAAAGATACTACTTACCGTGATGGGCCGTATTGTTACCGATACTGTACCAGAGGCAACAATATCTACTGTTGCTATACCTAATGAAGAGATGAAGGGTCGTATTATAGGTAGAGAGGGTAGAAATATTAGGGCCTTTGAGAGTCTTACAGGTGTAGATTTGCTTATTGATGATACTCCAGATGTTGTTGTTATCTCTTCTTTTGACCCGGTTAGAAGGGAGATTGCCCGTAGAACTTTGGAGAAGCTTGTTAAAGATGGTCGTATACATCCAGCTAAGATAGAAGAGTTCTATGAAAAGAGCAAAGAAGAGGTAGAGCAGGAGATGAAAAAGCGTGCTGAAGAGGCTCTTACCAAAGTGGGTATCAGAAATATTCATCCGGAGCTAAAAAAGATTGTTGGAAGACTTTATTTCAGATATTCCTATGGCCAAAATATTCTCTATCACAGCATTGAGGTAGCACAGATAGCCGGTTATATTGCCGCGGAGTTGGGGCTTGATGTTGACCTTGCCAAGAGGGCAGCATTCCTCCATGATATTGGTAAGGGTATTGTAGAGCAAGAAGGTTCTCACGCCCTTGTGGGTGCAGAATATGCCCGTAAATACAAAGAGTCTGATATTGTTGTCAATGCAATAGCCTCTCACCACGGTGAGGAGCCACAGCTGACACCATATGCCGTTATTACGCAACTTGCTGATGCTGTGTCTGCCGCGAGACCAGGGGCCCGCTATGAAAACTATGAATTCTTTATAAAGAGGCTAAGGGCACTGGAGGAAATCGCAAAAACTGTCAATGGTGTGAAAGATAGCTTCGCCATCCAAGCTGGTAGAGAGTTGAGAATTATTGTTGATCCGGAGGTTGTTACCGATGCCGAGGCATATAAGATTGCACGCGATGTTGCCCAGCGTGTTGAGGATGAGCTGACATATCCAGGACAGATAAAGGTGACAGTTATACGAGAAACAAGGGCGGTGGAATACGCTAAATGAAGATTTTGTTTTTTGGCGACGTTGTCGGATCACCTGGTAGAAAGATTTTGAAAGAGGCTATAGCTTATTTTCATTCAGAGGTTGATGTGATAGTTGCCAATGGTGAAAATGC
Source organism: Zhurongbacter thermophilus (assembly GCF_026184435.1). NCBI lineage: Bacteria > Pseudomonadati > Zhurongbacterota > Zhurongbacter > Zhurongbacter thermophilus. The sequence goes on along the minus strand of NZ_CP046447.1, from coordinate 931,521 downwards.
CGCCCATGGTTACGGACTTACTCCTAAGGTTGTTGAGGAAATGTTGGATGCCGGTGTAGATATCATAACAACAGGAGGGCATTTCTACGATCGTAAAGAGTGGAGAGACGTGCTGGAGCATTATCCTCAGGTTGTTGTACCGGCAAATTATCCGGAACGGTTTGATAGAGGGTATTACATATCAAGTAAGGGTATTGCAGTAATGAATGTACACGGTCAGGTGTTTGTTAATATCATATTCAATCATCCGTTTCATACAGCTGATAAGCTTATTGAGCATATAAGAACGGAAGCCGGTGATATTCCTATACTATTCGACTTTCATGGAGAAGCAACGTCGGAGAAGATGGCTATGGGGTGGTATGTTGATGGTAGAGTGTCGGCAATCGTGGGTACTCATACCCATGTGCCTACAGCCGATGAAAGAATACTACCTGGTGGTACAGGGTATATTACCGATGTAGGTATGTGTGGCTGTATGGATACTGTTATTGGTATGGATAAAGAGGCTGCTGTGAAAAGATTTACCACGGGTATTCCCGAAAGAATAGAGCCTCCAAAGAAATGTGGAAAACTCCGTGCCTACGGAGTTTTAATAGAAATCGATAAAGAGGGCAAAACAACCTCTATGAGGAGGGTAGTGTATGAAGGATAATTTTACATTTTATGTCCAAACATATGGATGTCAGATGAACAAAAATGATAGTGAAATGGTTGCAGGTAATCTTCGCCTCATGGGAGGCCGTATGGTTACTGATATGAAAGATGCCGATATTGTGCTTATCAACACATGTTCTGTAAGACAACATGCTGAAGATAGGGCACAAGGTACCATTGGTGCTTTGAAGAAGTATGTCAGAGAGAAGGGGACAAAAGTCATTGTTATGGGTTGTATGGCAGAAAATATGGGACAAGCACTTATGGAAAAGTTTCCCTATCTTCTGGCAGTTGTTGGGCCCAATTATCTTGAATATATCCCGGAGATTATTAGGGAGAATAAAAAGGGTGTATATGTAGGTGATAGAGATATCACGTTTGAACTGTATAAAAATGCTGTAAGATTTGAACCTTATAGAGCTTACATAACTATTGTTAAAGGGTGTGAAAACTTTTGTACATACTGTATTGTTCCTTATACGAGAGGACACATACAGAGCAGGCGGATGGGAGATATTATAAGAGAAGTTAAGATGGCAGTGGAAGCCGGTGCCAAGGAAATACACCTGCTGGGTCAAAATGTCAATGAGTGGGGTAAAGAGTGGGGTTACAAAGATCCTAGCTTTGGTGACCTCTTGAGAGAAGTTTCTAAGGTTGATGGTATCGAGATTATCAGGTATACAACACCCCATCCCAAGTACTTTGGTAAAGACCTTGTAGATACTATTGTTGAACTACCTAAGGTGACAAGATATTTTCACCTTCCTATCCAGGCTGGTGATAATGAAGTTTTAAGGCTCATGAATCGTGGTTATACGGTAGAGGAATTTATAGATCTTATAGACTATATAAAAGAAAAAGCTGCTGATAGGTATGCCATAGGCACAGATGTTATTGTTGGTTTTCCCGGTGAAACACCCGAAGCATTTGAGAATACACTAAAGGTCTTTGAGAAGATACGTTTTGATGTGGCCTACATAGCCATGTATTCTCCCCGTCCCCATACGGCGGCAGCTCTTCTAACAGATAAATTCGTTTCTGAAGAGGAGAAAAAAAGACGCTTTGACGCTTTATATTCTCTACAGGAAAAGATTGCATGGGAGAAGAATCAGCAGTATGTAGGCACAATAGATAGGGTAATGGTAGATAACTATGATGAGTCTAAAGGGGCATATATTGGTAGGGATGATATTAATAAAACTGTAGTTTTTACGGCAAAAGAGGGCTACAAGCCCGGAGATATGGTTGATGTTAAGATAGAAAAAGCAAAATCTTGGGTCTTGTATGGAAGAGAAGTATAAAGAGAAGCAAAGGAAATTGGCTATTAGTATAGTAGGTCTTACCGCTTCAGGTAAGACCTCTTTTCTACATAATATCCTTGATTTGCTCATTGCGGAGGGTGTATCGTTTACCACTATCTCTGTGGATAGTGGTGCAGTATATAAGCACCTTGACATTGGAACAGCTAAACCCTCAGCGGAGGAGATAGAGAGATACAATTATCGCCTTGTAGATGTCGTTTCTCCTTGTGAGAGGTATTCTTTGGCAAGATTTATTAAAGATACCGATGAGGTTTTGCGACATGTAGATACCGATGTCGTATTTCTTATTGGAGGCACACCTTTGTACTTTTATACCCTTGTTGGGGAAAGTGGCTATGTGCCTGTTCAACCTGACAGTGCTATAAGAAATCATTTAAGACAGCTTGTCAGTGAGCGTGGAAGTGAGTACATTTACAATCTTATGAAGGCCCTGGATCCTATATCTGCTGAGAAGATACATCCAAATGATGTTAAACGTATTATCCGCACCATAGAGATTAACCTTTCTACAGGAAAGATGCGAACATATGCTACCGAATATTACACATCTTTTCAGAGGCACTTTACCGAGCTGAGGTATATTTTACTTCCACCTCCAGATGTTCTTAGAGGGCGTATTTATAAAAGAACGCATATAATGTTTCAGATGGGATTTGTTGAAGAAGCGGGTAGGGTAGCGGACATGTGCCCTCCACCTGCTCCATGGCTAGAAGTGTTAGGCTATAAACATGCATACGATGCATACAGGGGACATATTACAGAAGATGAGGCTATAAACGAGGTGTTTACTGATACATGGCGTTTTTCCCGAAGACAGCGTACATGGTTTAAAAACGATAAAAAAGCACATTTTATCATTACACAGGAGGATCAAGAACATGCCAGAGATGAGATTATCGGATATATCCGCAATTATACAAGAAATAGGTAGTCGCAATGTTGCCAAGGTCCTTGATGCTTTTCATAATGTAAGGCTTACAGAGGCGGACCTCATAGGTTCAACAGGTTATGGCTATGATGATATGGGCCGTGATAAGCTAGAAGAGGTGTATGCATATGTGTTTGGTGGTGAAGATGCTATTGTCAGACCTCAGATTACCAGTGCCACCCATGCTATATATCTGGCTTTAAGGGGAGTTGTTTCTAAAGATAGTCGTGTGCTGTTTTGGGGTACTCCATATGATACGGTAAAGCCTATTCTCACTGGTGATAATCCTCATTCTCTGAAAAGTAATGTTGCGTCGGTCAAGATACGAAAAGAGCCTACCGATGATGATATAAAACATGCCAATGTTATCATGATGCAACGCTCTGGTGGTTATGCGTTCTTTTCGGGGCATAACATAGACACCTTGGCTGAGCGTATAAAGAGAATCAGGTTGTTAAATGAGCAGGCTATTATTATCGTTGATAACTGTTATGGAGAATTTGTAGAAGATAGAGAGCCTCTTCATGTGGGGACAGATATTGTCATTGGTTCGCTCATTAAAAATCCCGGTGGGACACTCGCTCCAACTGGTGGCTATATTGTGGGCAAGAAGACCCTCATAGAGGCTATTGCAGACTTTGCCTTTTCACCGGCCCTGGGTAAAGAGGTAGGTCCGACAGGTGAGTTTCTGTGGAGAGCATATCAAGGTCTGTTCTTCGCACCATCATTTGTTGCCGAAGCATTGTGGAGTAAATCATATATTCTTGGGCTTTTCAAAGAACATGGTATTGAAGTACTGGAAGAGATGTATCCGTATAGTGATATCATTGTAAGAATACGGTTGGGTAGTGATAAACTTATGCAGAGATTTGTGGAAATTATCCAAGGTTCTGGACCTGTAAATGCCCATTTTGCACCAGTTCCAGAGCGACTTCCTGGATACGATCACGATATAATAATGGCAGCACCGTCATTTGTGTCCGGAGCTAGTTTAGAGCTCAGTGCCGATGGACGGTTTGCAGAACCGTATGAAATATATATGCAGCCAGGGGTTAGTCGTTATCATACACTTGTGTATATGAAGAAACTGTTGGAGGTGTTGCACAGTGAAGAGAGTTGTTAGTGGAATGAGACCTACTGGACTTCTACACATTGGTCATTTAAAAGGTGTTATTGAGTCTTGGGTAGAACTTCAAGAGCAGTACGAAACATTTTATTTTGTTGCTGACTGGCACGCTTTATTTAGTAAGTATGATAGTGCTTGGGAAGTTAAAGAACATACATATGAGCTTGTTGCCATATGGCTTGCATCTGGAATAGACCCAGAGAAATCCACGGTCTTTGTGCAGTCTACAGTTGATGAACATCTCAGGTTGGCTATGATATTTGGTGCTCTGACCCCTGTTGGTTGGTTAGAGAGAAATCCGACTTTAAAAGAGATGGTACGTGCTGATGATCCAACGGTTAACTACGGTTTGTTAGGATATCCTGTTTTGCAGGCTGCTGATATATTGGTGTATAAAGGTGAATTGGTGCCTGTTGGTAAAGACCAGATTCCACATCTTGAATTAACAAGGGATATTGCTGGTCGTTTTAATAGATTTTATGGTGATATATTTCCTATGCCCAAACCTTTATTGAGAGAGTTTCCTGCTGTACCCGGCACTGATGGGATCAGAATGAGTAAGAGTAGAGGTAATTATATCTCTATAGTAGAAGATGAGGAAACTATAAGGGGTAAAGTAAGACAAATGATTACTGATCCTCAGAAAATACGCAAAAATGACCCAGGGCATCCCGAGGTGTGTTCTGTTTTTACTCTTCATAAAGTATTTAAGGAATCTGATGAGGAAATAGAGCAGATAGAAAGAGAATGCCGTGCTGGTACCCGTGGTTGTGTGGCATGTAAGATGCACCTTGCAGAAAAGATTAATAAAGCTGTATCCCCTATAAGAGAGAAGTATAAGGAGTATATGGCAGACAAGAGTAAGATAGATGAAGTTATAGCCTCTGGTATGGAAAAGGCGAAAGCGGAGGCATCTAAGGTTATCAGGGAAGTCGAAGATGCTATGAGGTGGTTTCATATTTAGGGGGGAGAGCGATGATTATAACAATAGATGGTGTTGCCGGTAGTGGAAAGAGTACACTAGGACGTATGCTTGCAGATAGGTTAGGACTTACCTTCTTTAGTTCTGGTCTTTTGTATAGATTAAAGGGGTTAATGGCATCCCGTGGGGAAAATATTGCTCTTGAAGACCTTGTAAAGAAGGGGCGATTTCGCATCAAAAAAGATGGGGTCTATCTTGATGGTGAAAAGATAGATGATGTGTTACAGAGTGAAGAAGTAGGTAAATGGGCTGCTAAGGTTGCTAAAGACCCTAGTGTGAGAGATGAGGTCAATGCTACCCTAAAGCTACTTGCCGAAGGAGGTAATTTCGTAGTTGATGGTAGGGACATGGGCACAGTGGTTTTTCCCAATGCCAAAGTAAAGTTTTACATTGATGCCGATGTTATGGAAAGAGCCCGTCGTAGGGTACTACAACTAGGCCTTGAGCCCACTGAAGAGATACTGAGAGAATTTGCAGAAAAAATTGCAGCTAGAGATAGGGCTGATAAAGAAAGAGAAATAGCCCCTTTAAAACCGGCAGATGATGCCATTATCATTGACACTACCGGCATGACTCCTGAAGAGGCTGTAGATATTATGGAGAAGCATGTTATGAAGCACGTTCCTCGTGTACCTCTTCAGGCATTTGCTCAGAAAACTATTGGTCCTATACTCCGTGGTTGGTTTCGTATGTCTCTTCATGGTCGTTTTCCTAAGGCTGGTCGTTGGCTTATGATATTCAATCATATTAGTGGTTGGGATCCTCCACTTATTGCCATGGTATCTATGCCAAGACAGATAGAGTATATGGCTAAGAAAGAGTTGTTTCAATATCCCATACTGGGTTCTCTTCTCTACAAACTAGGTGCATTCCCTGTTGATAGGGAAGGGAAAGATGTGAGAGCTGTTAGGGAGGCAATTAGAAGACTCCGACAGGAACGTATTGTTGGCCTTGCGCCAGAAGCTCATCGTAGTTATGATGGAAAAATGCTTCCTTGGTACCCTGGTGTTTCATATTTTGTCGTTAAGGGTATTACTCCTGTTTTACCTGTAGCCATTAAAGGACTTGAGGGTGGAGTCAAGTGGAGAGACATCATTCCCGGTATGAGAAAGGTCAAGGTTGGAGTTGGAGAACCGGTTTACCCCAGAGATTTATACCCTCATCGAGATATGGAGAGTGCATTAGAGCTTTTAAAAGAGAGGGTACAGATGTTGTATGACAGCCTCTAAGATAGCTATTGCATTTCCTACAGGTCCCTGCTTTGGAGTAGGTAGGGCCTTGGATGTGACAAAAGAAGTTCTGAAAAGAAAAAGACCTGTGTATATGCTCCATCCACTTATCCATAATCCCCGAGTGGTCAGAGAGTTACAGCAGCAAGGGGTAGTGATTTCTCCTCCGGAGGATATTCCTGAAGGTGGTACTGTTATCTTATCGGCCCATGGTACTCCTCTTGAGATAAAAAATATCTTAGGAAAAAAGAGAGCCAATATTATAGATGCCGTTTGTCCTCTTGTTGAGCATTTACATCGAAAAGCCAAAGAGCTGATAGATGAAGGAAGGTTTCTTATCATTGTTGCCGATCCCCATCATCAAGAGACTTTAGCCCTTGTGTCTCATCTTCCTAACGGTAAATATGTTTTCTACAAGGATTTAGACAAAGCTCCCAGAGGGATACCTATTGGTGTAGTATTCCAGACGACCTATGAATATGCTAAAGTACCAGATGTTTTGAAGGATATTTATACCATTAGTGATGATATACGCATTGTCAATACCATTTGTCCTGCTACCAGAGGAAGACAAGGAGTTATTGACAGGGTAGGGAGTAAATATGATTTCATTGTTGTGGTAGGTGGCAAAAATAGTGCCAATACAAAACGGTTATACGAAAAGGCTAAGAGTTATACAGCTGCTATTTGGATCGAGAAAGCAGATGATATAGATGACGAAAGCATCAAAGATTATCGGAATATTCTTATAGTTGGTGGGGCTTCTACTCCAGTGGAACATCTGATAGAGGTGTACCTGCATTTTAAAAAAGTGATACAATAAATATGTCATGAAATATGCATGTGTTTATGCAAGGAGGGATGACTTGTGGATTATAAATTTGCAGAATTGACAAAGAGGATGGGGGGAGAAGGTGCATTTGAAGTTCTTGCCAAAGCCCGTGCTATTGAGGCCACAGGCAAGAAGGTGGTTCACTTTGAAATTGGTGAGCCAGATTTTGACACACCAGCCCACATTAAGAAGGCAGCATTTGAAGCTCTTGAACAGGGTTATACCCATTATGGACCCGCTCCAGGTCTGCCAGAGGTAAGAACTGCTTTTGCTAACTATGTGGCAAGCACAAGAAACACAAAGGTTGATCCAGAGCAGATTGTTATTACTGTTGGTGCAAAACCGATTATTCTTTACACCATGTTGGCATTTGTTAATCCCGGAGACGAAGTTATATATCCAGACCCCGGATATCCTATATATTCTTCTGCTATCCAGTTTGCTGGTGGTGTACCCAAGCCCATTATTTTGAGAGAAGAAAACGAATTTAGATTGGATATTGATGAACTTAAGAGTATGATTACCCCTAAGACCAAGGTTATTATCATCAATACGCCACACAACCCAACAGGTTCTGTTCTTACGAGAGAAGATATTAAGAGAATTCTTGAACTTGTTGATGGTACAGATATTATGATTCTTGCTGATGAGCTTTATCATCGTATTTACTTTGAAGGAGAAATGGCTCCATCTTTCTATGAGTTTGATGAGTTCCATAAGAATATAATTCTTATGGAAGGATTCTCCAAGATATATGCCATGACAGGTTGGCGTCTTGGTTACGCTGTTGCCCCCAAGCCTGTTGCTGAGGTTTTCTCTCAGATTCAGGTCAATGTATATTCTCATGCTCCAACATTTATTCAGCTGGCTGGTAAGGCAGCATATGAGGGACCACAGGATCAGCCTAAGGAAATGGTGGCCGAGTTTAATAGGAGAAGAGACTATATTATTGAGCGTCTTAATAACATGCCTGGTGTGCATGCACTTATGCCACATGGTGCATTCTATGCATTCCCCAATGTTAAGAAGTTTGGCAAACCAGCCGCAGAGATAGCCAGTTATCTCCTTGAACAGGCTGGTGTAGCACTGCTTGGTGGCACTTCTTTTGGTGATGGTGGTGAAGGCTATATCAGAATCTCTTATGCAACATCTATGGAGAACATCAAGATTGGTATGGATCGTATGGAAGAGGCATTCCATAAACTTCTGAAGGAGGCCTAAACTTGAATAGTACCACTACAACTACAACAAGTAAGTAGGTTTCATACAAGGGCTCAGGTAAAACCTGGGCCCTTTATATATTTTGAGGAGGTGTTTTTATGGCTACAATGAAGGCTATTAGAAAGTCGAGGCCAGAGCCTGGGCTGTGGCTTGAGGAAGTGGAAATTCCGGAGGTCAAGCCGGGATGGGTTCTTATTAAAGTCCTTCGCACATCTATATGTGGAACAGACCTTCATATATATAAATGGGACCATTGGTCTCAGAATCGTATTAAACCACCACTAACCATAGGACATGAATTTGTTGGAGAAGTTGTTGAGGTAGGTGAGGGTGTATTTCGTATAAAACCAGGTGATATTGTTACAGCAGAAACTCATGTCGTATGTGGTGTATGCGAGTTCTGTCGTACTGGTAAGGCACATGTATGTAAAAATACCCGTATACTTGGTGTTGATATAAATGGTACATATGCTGAATATGTTGTTCTTCCTGAAGAGAATCTTGTACATGCAGAGGGTATTCCTCTAGAGATGGCCTCTATTATGGAGCCATTTGGCAATGCCATACATACGGTTATGGAGTCCCCTATTAGGGCAAAAACTGTTGCTGTTCTTGGAAGCGGCCCAATTGGTAATATGGCTATAGCCCTTGCCAAGGCTTTTGGTGCCTCTATGGTTATTGCCACTGATATTAAACCTTTTAGACTGGAACTTGCCAAGAAGATGGGTGCCGATGTTACTATTAATGTGGCAGAAGAAAATCTGTATGACAAGGTTATGGAACTAACGAAGGGTAGAGGTGTAGATACTGTTCTTGAAATGTCAGGAGCTCCTGCAGCTCTAAAAGATGCATTAAAAATAGTTGTTCCAGAAGGACAAGTGACGATTCTTGGTATTCCATCAGATGATGTATCTCTTGATGTGGCTAATGGTATTGTTATGAAAGGAATTACCGTGAGAGGAATTATTGGCCGTAAGATGTATGAAACATGGTATCAAGCTGTTTCTTTGTTGGAGAAAGGTGTAGTTGATTTGTCTCCCATTATTACCCACGTTATTCCTCTAGAAAAATATGAAGAAGGTTTTAAAGCCTTATTTGAAGGTAAAGCTGGAAAGGTGGTTATGAAACCGTGAAGAGTATGACCGGATTTGCCGAAGCAACCGGCCAAAATGATGTTTATAGTGTTTCTGTTAGTGTAAAGGGAGTAAATTCCCGGCACCTTGATATCAATGTTAGGGTGCCGGGTTTTGCCTATTTTGTAGAATATGATATTCGTTCTCTTGTAAAAGATTTTGTGAGGCGCGGTAAGGTTGACATCTATGTTTCCATCAGGTGGACATCTGACGAAGCGCTGGAGATACATTGGGACACTATTCATTCTTATATGAAAACTATAGAAGAAGTCCTTGCTATGCATCCTACACTGCAGGGTGTTATTTCATTCGATGATGTATATCACACCTCAAACTTTTGGGATATAGCCGATAAAGAAGGATTAAGGGATATTGTTCTCAGTGTTGCCAGAGATGCTCTCGACAAATTTGTGTCTGTGAAAAAAGAAGAAGGTGCATATATTGAACAGGTGCTAAAAGAGCATTTGGAGTATATTGAAAAAGGACTTGCCCAGATTAAAGGTATGCTCCCCAAGATTTATGAAGAGCTTCAAAAGAAGGTGGAAGAAATTCTTTCCGCCTATACCCTTGAGGGGTTAACAGTTAAAGATATTGCCCAGGCCATTAGCCCTCTTCTTGTTGATGAAGAGATACAGAGAGCTAGCATGCATATACAGCGCATAAAAGCCCTGTTTGGCAAAGATGATGCTGTAGGTTATAATTTAAATATACTTCTTCAGGAGCTGCAGAGAGAGATAAATACAATGTCACAGAAGATTAGACATCATGCTGTAGGCGATATTATTGTTGACATGCGTAGCAGGGTAGAGGCAATGAAAGAGCATGCAATGAATGTGGAGTGATAAAAGTGGCAGAAGTTCAGTTTCTTAATATTGGATATGGTTCACATGTAGCTATCAATAAAATTGTAGCCATTGTTCATCCAGATTCAAATCCTATTCGCAGACTTATTAAACAAGCCAGAGAGTCTGGTATGCTTGTAGATGCTACTTATGGCAGGCGAACAAGGGCGGTTATTATTATGGATGGAGGTATCGTTGTTCTTTCTGCTGTGCTTCCTGAAACACTAGTATCCCGTGGTGAGTGGGATGAAGAAGATGAAGATGAGGAGGAAGACTGATGGGAGGTAGTTTGATTGTTATCTCTGGACCTTCTGGGGTAGGAAAAGGTACAGTGGTGAAAAGGCTTCTTGCAGAGATGCCCGATTTGTATATTTCCGTTTCTGTTACAACAAGAAAGCCTCGTCCCGGCGAAATACCGGGTAAAGATTATATTTTCATTGATGATAAACAATTTGAAGAGATGGTTGTAAATAACCAGCTGCTTGAATGGGCCTATGTTCATGGGCATTATTATGGTACCCCTAAAAGACAGGTGTTTGATAAACTGGCTGAAGGGAAAACGGTTATCTTGGAAATTGACATGCAGGGTGCAATGCAAGTCCAAAGAAGTGTAGATGATGTCGTCCTTATCTTTCTTCTTCCACCAAGTATAAAAGAGTTGGCCAACAGACTTGATAAACGTGGTACTGAAGACGAAGAAATAAGAAAACTTAGAGTTTTAAGGAGTTTGCAGGAGCTTGATTATATAGTAGACTATGATTTTATGGTGCTCAATGAGGATCTCGATGTGGCCGTTCAGTCTATAAAGAATATAATAAATATGAGTAAGTGGGTTGTTACTCGTGGTCGTGCTCGCTATCTAATTAATAAATTGAAAAATGGTGGTGTTATAGACTACGAAGATTTTGATTTCAATAAATTTAAGGAGGGAGAACGATAATGGTAGAAAGACAGATATCTATTGATGATCTTATGAGAATAACCAAGCTACCTAGATATGCTGTGGTAAAGGGTGTAGGTTTGCGTGCTTATACTATTGCGCTTGAAAGAGCAAATTCCGAGCTTCTTGCAGCACAGACACCTTATATTAGACCTGTTGAACAGGCTATCAGGGAAATTTATGAGGGAAAAGTAGAGATAGAACTCATAGAGAAGTAAAACATACCATTAAGGGGGTGGTTTTATGAAGATATATCTCGATACTGCTAATTTACAGGAGATAGAGGCTGCTTTAAAATGGGGAGTACTTGATGGGGTAACTACTAATCCCACACTCATTGCCCGTGAGGGACGTGATCCGGACATACATTTCAAGGATATTCTAAAACTCGTTTATCCTCGTCCTGTGAGTTTGGAAGTTGTTAGTGAGGATGCAGAGGGGATGATTAAAGAGGCGAGAGAACTATCTAATCTATCCGATAATGTTGTAGTAAAAATACCTATGACCCCCGATGGTATAAAAGCTGTTACTATTTTATCTAATGAGGGTATTAAAACCAATGTTACTCTGATATTCACCCCGATGCAGGCACTTCTCGCAGCCAAGGCTGGTGCCACTTATGTTTCTCCATTTATGGGCAGACTCGATGATAGAGGATGGGATGGCGTAAAGCTTGTTGAAGAAATTGTCGATATTTTCTGGAATTATGATTTTGATACGGAGATTATTGCTGCAAGTACTCGTAGTGTCAGACATGTAAAAGAGGTGGCTTTACTTGGTGTTGACATCGTTACAATGCCATTTAAAGTCTTAAAGCAAATGTTTAATCATCCACTTACAGATGAGGGTATAGAACGTTTTAAGAGTGATTGGCAGGCTTTGCAACAAAAGCTGGGCAAATAGAGTTAGGTTAGAATTATATTCTATATTGGTTTGTAAGGGGAGCGTTCGCTCCTCTTTTTCTTTATCCGTTCGTAGAGCATAATGGTAAGCATAGCGGCGATACCCGATACTGTTGCCTCAATAATGTGGATAGGAAATCTCAGTATGAATATGGTTTTACCGAGGGAAAATATATCTACTAAAGTACTTCCAAGGGCAACGATAATCATAGCGTACATAACATATATGGTGTTCTTTTCATCTTTTGCTTTAGGTTGGTGAATAAGATGTGGCATTTGCGAAGACATATTTTTTGTTGGAGTGTCTCCATATGCATATTTATACGCTATAAACGAAGCGATGCCATAAATTATAAAATACCATGGCATAAGATAATAGTTTTCTAAGAACCACATTGCTATTGCTACCGATATTCCTGCTACAAACATGGTGCCGTATCTATCGAGAAAGAACATGGCAATTAATATGGGATATAGTGCAAATATCATATAAGAATGAAACATTGTGATTTTTATTGTGGTAATTAAAATAAAACCAACAATCCATAGGCTAGCCATTAAGTATTTCCAGAACTGATAGGCCCACTTTTCCTCTTCGTCTACTGACAAATTCGGTATTTTAGAATTGATAACCATTTGTTCTATAATAACATAAAAGGGAGGTGATACCTATGTCTCACGTGATAGCATCATTAGTTGTTACACCTTTGGGAACAGATACTCCATCTGTCAGTAAATATGTTGCCCATGTTCTGGAGATTCTAGATAAATATAATCTAAAATATCAACTTACACCTATGTGCACGATTATTGAGGGAGAGGAAGAAATTATTTTTCAGGCTATTTTAGATATCAAGCGTCATATGTTTGATATGGGGATAAAGAGAGTTGTTTATACACTGAAAGTAGATGAGAGAACCGATAAACAGCTTACTATGGAGGGTAAGGTACAGTCTGTTAAAAAATATAGGGGAGATGCCTAGTGGGCACTATTGCAAGTAATGCTTGGAGGGGTGTGGAAATTGCTGATGGTATAGAGTTGTATGTTAATGAACAGGGTACTTATCTCCGTTTAAAAAAGAAAATCGCACCTCCCGTTGTAAGAAGAGTACTTTCGGAAGAACATATACCTGTTAGCAGTTTAGAGGCTATAGGAATGGCTATACGTAATTTGGGGCAATGGGTTTTATTAGGCCCACCTGTTAATCGTGATGGCCATATAGAGATCCATGTTTCTCCAAATAAGCAAGAGGTTCATATCGTTTATCATCCTCCGCTTGGAAATGGTAAACCACTTACGGTTAAGGATGTTGTTGAGGAGTTGGAAGCTAAAGGTATAAAGAAATATGATTTGTCTCTTATAGAAGAAGCCCTTTCACGTCCTCGCAAGAAAACACTTGTGGGTATGGGTAAACCTCCTGAAAGGGGAAAAGATGCGGAGGTTATAGTGAGAATCGATCCCGACAAGCCTGTAGAGATTTCTGCTACGGAAAATGTTGATTGGCATTCTATATCGTCTCATGTCTTTGTATCGGAAGGTGACGTTATCATTGAAAAGGTACCACCAACACCTGGTATTCCCGGAGAAGATGTTTTTGGAGAGCCAATACCTCCTCGCCCTGGAAAGGACGTTAATCTTCAGATATATGCTGGGGAAGGCACAGAAGTAACTCCTGATGGTTTGCGTGTTGTTGCTAAGAAAAGTGGTATTCTACGCAAAGTATATGGTAAATATGTTGTTGAAGACACATTTGTTGTCAATGGTGATGTGAATTATGAGGTTGGAAATATTACTAATGTACAGAATGTTCGTATTTATGGTGATGTGCTTCCCGGTTTCAAGGTTATAGCTAATGGTGATGTATATATTCAAGGTTCTGTTACCGATGCTACTATTGAGGCCGGTGGAAATATCGAGGTTCAAGGTCGCATCACATGTAAAACAGGTGGTTACGTTAAAGCTGGTGGTAATGTACTGGCAAAAGAGATTGTTTCAGCTAAAGTTGAGGCAAATGGCCACGTTGTTGTAGAGGATGTTCTCATGCAAAGTACGGTTCATGCTGGGGGGGCTGTTTATATACTTTCCCGTGCTAGAGGAAGAATTGTTGGTGGGGAAGTTATGGCTCGTGATGATATTGTTACACCTATTCTTGGTAATGATCGTGGCACCAATACACATGTCGGAGTTGGTATAGACCCTATTGTTAAAGAGCATTTTGAAACATTATCTTCAGAGGTTGTCGAGCTCAAGAAAAAGCTAATGGATGTTGAGAAAGATCTTACAAAAGCTCGTAATCTCGGACTTATTAAAAAGGTGGCATCTTTAGAAGAAGAGGAAGAACAACTGAGGAAACAGTATCAGCAGTTGAAAGAAGAATATGAGTATCTTCTTGCAGAGATTAAATCATTGAGATCGGGTAAGAAAATATATGTCAAAGATAGAGTGTATCCTAAGGTTCATGCTACTTTTTACGATACAACGTTTGATATCGATAGAATCTATGAAAACTGTGTTCTTACATGTGATGAAAGTAGAAATCTTAGGGTAAAACCATGGCAGGATCCACCGCCTATTGACATTGTTCCTTCTTCATCGAGTAAGGCAGGAGAAGCCTAAGCCTCTCCTGTCAGTATTTTTTCTATCTGTGTTGTTGTTATATATCCAAGAATGGCATTGAGTGTTGCCTGTCCTAAATTAAATAGGGGAATGATGACAATATAGTAACTAATAGGCATGGATATGTTGCCCCAGAAATGTGCAATCTCTATAAGATAGTAGTTCACTCCTACCATGATACCCACTCTAGTTGCTATTCCCATTATGAGGAGCCCGATTTGGAATCCTTTGTGTTTTCTGTAAGTTGGGGCAAAAAAGTTCCCTATACCGATAGGTAAAATCATTGAGAGTACGGCTATAACTTTGAAGGTTGCACCGATAGGATCATAGACCATGTATGCAAGTGCTGTATATGCCAGTGCGGTAAGAAGAGTAAATTCTGGATATAGAAGTACAGCCATGATCATAGGTGTTTCTGATAGATCAAATTTTAGAAAATTGTACGGTGGCATAAGTGGAATTTGCCATTTGGCAAGTACGAAGGAAATGGCAATAAGAACAGAGAGAATAAGTAAATTTTTTAACCGCAGAGTTTCTTTGTGCATAAAAATAACCCCCTTTTACTGCAGGGGGACCCTTCATTGACCCTTCTCCCATCCGGACTTTTACCGTCGGCCACGGAATTTCACCGTGTCAACCCCGTAAGGGGCTCGCGGGCTTTTACCGCCGGTAGGGAATTTCACCCGTCCCCGAAGGGTCCGCTACCTGCTTGTTATGTTTTATCTTTTATACGGTAGGATTATAACATAGGCATAGAAAGTAGGAGGTGGTAGTGTGTCAAAATACACACAGCTTATTAGAATGCTAAAAAGCATGGATGGGAAGAGTTATAAAGCGTATAAGGATATTAGAGGAGAATATAAACACGAGCAGGGCTTTATGTTATTTATAGACCATGTTCAAGGAGATCCCTTTGCATCTCCTTCTAAGGTTACCGTTCAGATACCTTTAGCAATGCTAAATATTAACGAAGATATGAACGAAAACCCAAGAAGAAAACTTGCACTTGAGGATTTTATGCTTCGCAAGTTTGCTAAGTTACTGAAGCAATATTCTAAGAATCTTGGTACGGGGGGTAGTGGGCGATTTTCAACAGATGTGCCTGGTCAGGAGATAATATTTCGCTCAAATTCGGTAGTGAAAAGTGATTATATCCAACTAAGATTTTATATGGGGTTACCAGCTTTTGGTAGGCGAATCAATGGTAAAGGTGCTGTATTCATGTTTAATGAGGCTATTCCTTCTATTGTTAGAGAACTTGCTTTGACTAAAACAGATGTTAGAGAACTTTGGGAGCACATCTATGTAGTCGAGAACGCTTATGCTATAAGAAAATATCTTGAGGAACATGGATATGTTGCCTTTGTGGCGGATGGTAGTTTGCTTCCCCGGGAAAGTGGTGTTAGCGATAAACCCTTGGTTTCTGGTATACCATTCCAGTCTCCTGAATCTTTGCGTATTACTATACCGGTACCACATGGAGAATCGGTAAGCGGGATGGCTATCAAAAAGGGGATTACTCTGATAACTGGAGGAGGTTTTCACGGTAAATCTACTCTCCTTAGTGCCATAGCTAAAGGTATTTTTTATCATATACCAGGGGATGGCAGAGAATATGTAGTAACGACTTATGATACATTACGGGTAAGAGCTGAAGATGGTAGAAAAGTAGAAAAAGTTGATATATCTATGTTTATCAATGGTTTGCCTGGTGGTAAGGATACAGTACACTTTTCTACAGATAATGCCAGTGGTTCTACATCACAAGCAGCATCTATTATTGAGGCCATACAAGCTGGGGCTAAGTTGCTTTTAATGGATGAAGATACATGTGCCACCAACTTTATGGTGCGTGATTATCGTATGCAGAGACTAATACCCAAAAAATATGAACCTATTACACCTCTTATAGACAGAATACAAGAGTTATATGATAAATTTCTAGTTTCTACTATTATGGTTGTTGGGGGTCTTGGAGATTTTCTCGATATTGCCGATACCGTTATTGTGATGGAGTACTATGAGCCTTATGATTTTACGGATAAAGCTCGCCAGATTGTGAAAGAATATCCTTCACAACGTATAAAAGAAGAGGTTCCACCGGCAAAGGAACCTCTTAAAAGGTTTTGGATTTCAAAGTCTTTATCTGTTTCAAACCCCAAAGTCAAAGTGCCTTCTCTAGATAAAGTTATTTATGGTAAGGAAGAAATTACATTTTATGGCTATGATATGTTTAATACCTATTCCCAACTACAGTTTATAGGTGGGTTGATGCAGGCTATAGGGAATGGAAAGTTTGGCACATTGGTTGACCCCTTAGAACTTAAGGATATTTTGAAAAAGGTATGGGATGAAGGTTTGTGGAATGAAATTCTCTCTCATATTGGGTTGAAGAAGGCATACTCGTTTGCTGCTGTTCGTCATCTTGATTTGGCGGTAGTTATCAATCGATATAGGAGGCTTAAAGCCAGTGAATAGTTTTACACTCGAGCCTACTTTTCATAAGTATCGTTTTATAGTTCAGCCCCAGAAAGGTTTTCGTTTTGCCGTTGACAGTGTGATATTGGGACATATTGTGCGTAGTGTAAATGCACTTGATGTTGTAGAACTCGGGGCTGGTAGCGGTATTGTTTCTCTGTCTATGTACAGCCATGGCATCGGTAAGAAATATTATCTTGTAGAAAAAGATCCCGTTATGTGTGAATCGTTATCCATGACTATATCTTTGAATGAGCTTGAGAGAGTGTTTGTGCCAGTATGTGAAGATATAACAAATCTATCTTCTATGAACGATTTTGCCGATGTTGTTATATTTAATCCTCCTTTTTATCGACAAGGTTCTGGTAGGGGTTCTGTTGCCCTTGTAGGAGAACCGGATTTGTTTCTCAATGTAGGTTTTGATATTGTGTCTTCGCATGGTGTTATCGTCTACATAATAGATGCTTATACACTTCACCTGATGGAAAAGACACAAAGACGTTTGGGTTTGTATACCGTGTATGAAGGGCATTATGTATCTAGTAGGGGAAGAGAGCGGGTTGTGAAGGTGCTTACTAAACAATTGATTGGTGTACCTTTTGTGGAATATATAGATATAAACTCTCGCAGGGTTAAATCGTTTTACTATGATGGAGGTGTATAGACATTGTCTACATTGTATGTTGTTGCTACTCCTATTGGTAATCTGGGCGATATTACGCTCAGGGCTCTTGAAGTTTTGAAGAGCGTAGACATCATAGGAGCAGAAACTGCTTCTATAGCTCGTAAGTTGCTATCTGCTTATGGTATTTCCGGTAAGAAGATTATTACAGTCAGAGAAGTTGGTAGAGAAAAAACGTATGAGTACATCAAAAGCCTCCTTGATGAAGGCTATGATATAGCTATCATTTCTGATGCTGGAACTCCTGGTATATCTGATCCCGGTAATGGTATAGTAGATACTTTACTTGCCGAGGGATATGAGGTTGTGCCTGTGCCTGGTCCTTCTGCTATTACCGCTCTCTTGTCAGTTTTTCCGGTTAGGGACCCGTGGGTGTTTTTAGGATTTTTGCCTAAGAAAAAGGGCAAACGTAAAAAGGTTTTGGAGTTGTTTTACAACATAAAAGTCAATATTGTTTTCTATGAAACGCCATATAAGATCGTTGAGACTTTAGAAATACTTAGTGATGTTATGCCGGATACACAAATGTGTTTAGGTAGAGAGATAACAAAAAAATATGAAGAGTTTATTGTGGGTACTCCTGGAGAGATACTAGAGGTTCTTTTGGATAAAAAGGAAATCAAAGGTGAAATTGTATGTGCCCTGAGGGTGAATAAATAGTTCTTATACTTGGTAATTTTAAATTGAAATGGAAAATAACATACAGGAAGGAGGGGGATGTATATGATCAGAAGATGGGGAGACATCTTCAGCGAGTTTGAGAGAATGATGAAAGAAATGAACAGACTGTTTGAAGAAGATGTTATAGCTCACCGCGCTGGCTTTGCTATGCCAGCTATTGAGATGGAGGACACTGGTGATGAGTTTATCATAAAGGCTATGATTCCTGGACTTGATAAGGATAATGTAGAAGTTATTGTTGATGAGGATAGGGTTATTCTTAGAGGTGAGTATAAGCAGGAGAAGAAATCTGAAGACAGCAATATAATCTACAGTGAGATTTCCTATGGTGCTTTTGAGAGAGTTATTCCTCTGCCTGAGATGGTAAAAGCGGAAGAGGCCAAGGCTAAATTTGATGATGGTGTGCTTGTTATCACACTGCCCAAATATAAAGAAACACGTAGAGGTAGAAAACTGGATATTGAGTAATAAAAGGGGGCTTTATAGCCCCCTTTATTTTTATGTGTGTTTGGCCTCCTCTTCTCCAAACAGAATAGAGATTTCTCTGGATGCGGAATGGACACTGTCAGAGGCATGAATAGAATTTGCAGGTAAGCCTAGCCCGATATCTCCCCTAATGGTGCCAGGGGCTGCTTCGGCAGGATCTGTGCTACCAACAAGTTTTCTTAGTATTTTTACAGCATTTTCTCTTTCTAGTATCATGACAATAACCTGTCTTCCACTCATAAAGTTTATGAGCCCTTCATAGAAGGGTTTTCCTTTATGTTCCTCGTAAAATCGTTCTGCACATTCTCTTGAGAACACCATACTTTTCATTTTTACAATTCGGAAACCTTTGCGCTCAATGCGACTAATAATGTTGCCAATAAACCCCCTTTCTACCGCGTCGGGTTTAATAATGGCAAGGGTTCTTTCTATCATCGTATGTCCCCCTTTCATAATATTCTATATTTATTCTACTCCTAGACTTAAAAGTCGCATATTTGTGGTATAATCTCACTGCAAACGATAAATGTGGAGGTGAGAGTAGTGACCAAGGCAGAACTTATAAACAAGATAGCCGAGATTACCGGGTTTACTAAGAAAGACACAGAGAGATTCCTCGATGCTTTTATCAATGTTGTTACTGATTCTCTAAGAAATGGAGAAGAGGTTAGCATCGTTGGTTTTGGTAAGTTTGCCGTTTCTCATCGTAAGGCCCGTAAGGGTGTTAATCCTCAGACTGGTGAACCTATTGACATCCCAGCTAAGGATGTTCCTGTATTCAGACCCGGTAAGAAGCTCAAAGACGCCGTTGCAAAGAAGTAATTTAAGGGGTGGTACCTGTTGAGGGGGCAGATGTCTGCCCCCTTTTGTCGTTTATAATATAGGCGGTGATGGTTATGAAAAAAATTGTTGTGCTATATGGTGGAGTTTCAGAGGAGAGAGAAATATCTCAAAAAACAGGTTTGTCAATAGCTAATGCTTTAACCCAAAAAGGTTATCAGGTGCATCTTATTGATACTGCAGATGATGATTGGGTTTATACTCTTGCAACAATAAGTCCTGATGCTGTATTTGTTGCTTTACATGGTCGATTTGGTGAGGATGGGAAGGTACAAGGTGTTCTTGAATCGTTAAAAATACCGTATACTGGTAGTGGTGTCAGAGGCAGTGTTATTGCTATGGACAAGCTGCTTAGTAAATATTTCTTCGAGAATGCCGGATTTCATGTACCTAAGTATGTTACTTATACGTCTCACTTTTCTCCAAATGAGATTAGGGAAACTGGCGTTGGATATCCTGTAGTTGTGAAGCCCAGATATGGGGGGTCTACTATAGGGTTACATATTGTAGAGAATGATACAGATCTTGTTAAGGCCATCAATGATATTTTAGAGATGGGGGATGTACCAGTTATAGAAGAGTTTATTAAAGGAAGAGAACTAACCTTAGGAGCATATAAAAATATTGATGGAAAAGTCGTTTTATTACCTCTTATAGAAATTGTGTATGGGGCAGAGATTTTTGATTATGAAACAAAGTATACTGCGGGTGCTGCCAAGCATCTTATACCTGCTCCTGTTCCTGAATCTGTTTATGATGAACTTGAAAGGAAGATACCCTTGCTTTTTGAAACCATGAGTTTAGATGGTATTGTAAGATTTGATTTTATGTTTTCTGAAGACGGTATCTTGTATGTGTTAGAGGTCAATACAATACCAGGTATGACTAGTGTTTCTCTTGTTCCTGATGCTGCTAGGCATATGGGACTTGCTTTTGAAGAACTTGTTGAGGAGGTTCTAAAAACGGCAAGTTATGGCAAGGCATAAGTTCGATAAAGCAAATAAAAAGGGTTCCTCAAGGGGAAAAAGTCGAGATAATAAAAATAAATTGATACGAGGTATATTAGTGCTTTTTATTATTGTTGTTTTTTTGTGTGGCTTATTATTTCTTCCGGTATATATGCCAACCTTTGCCAGTGTTTCCAGGATAGAGTTGCATTTAAATAAAGATTATATTGCCCAAAGCAAGGTGCAAACATATTTAACGATATGTGGTATTAGCAGTGATGCTATATGGAAGATTCCCTCTAAACAGGTAGCTGAGTGTATTAAATCTAAAAATGTTCTCATAGATAAAGTATCATTTGCTTACTGGAAGGGGGTCTTAACTGTTTCGGTAACAGAACCGAGCATGTTATTTGCTGTAAAAACTGATGACACTGTATATTATGTGTCAAATGATAACAGGGCATTTCGTATAGACGCATTTGACAATGTCCCTCAGGGACTTGAAACATTTTATATACCAAAAACAGGTGCGTTAACAGATATAGAAATAAAAGGTTTACATCTTATATCTTCGTCTATTTTATGTAAGCAGCTTTTTAAACATAGAGGCACACCCGGGCAGGTATACATTATTGGTAACTATGCGCGGTTGACTTACACTTCTTCTAATACTGAAAAAGTTGTTATTATTCCACTTTATGATTTGGAGGCTTGTGAGAGAGTTGATAAATACTGGGATAAAATATGGCAAAGTGAAGGAAAATATGTTGACTTTACACATAGGAGAATTATAGTCGTTAAAGATACCCCATAAACACTTAACGAAATTGTATTTTGTGGTATCATATCAAGTAGAATAGAACTTAGAAAGTTGTATTTATGTAACGATAAAGGAGGTATGGGGCTGTGGTGTTGGGTGCCGAGGCAGAAAAAATTCAAACGGGAGAAGAGAAAGTGCCCCAGTCCTCTTCATTTGGTTCTTTTCCTAATGCAGAGGAGAGTAGAGGGGCTCAGATAACTATTGTTGGGGTTGGAGGAGCTGGAGGTAACATTGTTAATACTCTTGCTTCTCAGAATATTTCTTATATTAACATTGTTGCCATGAATACAGATAGTCAAGTTCTTAGTAAACTTAAAAAGGTTCCTGTTCGCATAAGATTAGGTGAAGCTATTACAGGTGGCCTCGGTGCTGGTAGTGATCCTGAAACAGGTAAAAAAGCTGCAGAGGAGAGTAAGGAAGATATCTCTCGTGCTATAGACAAAGCCGATATGGTCATTGTTGTTGCCGGTATGGGAGGTGGTACAGGAACAGGAGCAGCCCCTGTAATAGCCGAAGTTGCAAAAAATGAGGGAGCACTTGTTGTTGGTATTGTCACGCTACCATTTTTGTTTGAGGGCAGAAAAAAGCGCGCCCTTGCCCTTAAAGGCATGGAAGAACTTGCTCGTTTTGTTGATGCTCTTATTGTTATAGACAATGAAAAGGTTAAAGTTGCATATAGAGATCATAGAAAGGGAATTTCTTTAGGACAGGCATTCAGACTTGTTGATGAAGTTGTTATAAGAGGAGTTAGGGGTATTACAGATATTATTTTTACTACTGGTACGATTAATGTAGATTTTGCCGATGTAAGGTCTGTTCTTAGCGAAGCAGGTCGTGGCTACATCGGTCTTGGGCAGTCCAGAGGTGAACAGGGAGGAGATAGGGTTAAAGAGGCTGCTGAAAAGGCCATTAACTCGCCACTTCTAGATATTGACCTTAGCACGATGAAGCCTAAGTCTGTGCTTGTCAATGTTCGTGTCAAACACATGGATGTTATAGACCTTGATGAGTTTTATGGTGTTATGGACTATATCAAGGATGCACTCAATATGGTTACCATTGAAGAAGAGGAGCTCTTTAAGTATGGTGTTGTTGAGGATCCATCCATGGATGAAGAGGAAGTGGAGATTACTGTTGTTGCAGCAGGCCTTGAACCTATTAGCCGCACAAGAAGAAAATCGAGGTATACTAGAGGATCATCTTCACGTAGATCACGAGATATGGGCGATGAAGATGTGTTTTTCCCTGAGGGATAGTTTGTGGCGAAACAGAGCTATGTAGAGTGGAATAAACGAGCAAGGCGGGAAGAATTACTGGCGGGGGAGAAGTATGTAGAGCATACTTCTCCCTCTTCTTTTGTTGGTAAAGTTCTTATGGTATTTCCAGGTGATTATGGTGTTGGTATGGCCAATCTTGGCTATCAACATGTTATGAGATTGTGGCAGCGAGAAGGGTTCGAGGTTGACAGATTATTTCTTGATTCGTCTCTTGAGGAAGACTGGTCATTTGAAAAGGAGTATCCACTTGATAGCTTTGATATTATTGCTATATCTTTTCCTTTTGAGGGTGGGCTTATCCGTCTTATCCCATTTCTTAAAAAAGTAAGGCAATTGCCTTCAAATCCACTTATCGTATTAGGTGGTGCTACAACATATTTCAATCCCTTTATTGTAAATGATTATGTTGACTATGTTATTGTAGGAGATGGAGAAGAGGCTATACATGCTCTTGTTGAACATATTTCATCTAATAAACCGTTGCCACCATGGATTATAAGACCTGGTGATAGATCTGCTGTTGTTCACAAAGTATTAAACCTTCGTGAACCCGCATATTCACTTATTGTTCCTAAAGAGAGTGTGTTTGAAAACTTTTTTCTTATTGAAATAGGTAGAGGTTGTCATGTAGGATGTCGGTTTTGTGTCTATGGATACACATATAGGCCCATTCGCCACTTTTCTCCAGACGAAATTGTATCTATATTACAAACAAAGCAAATAGATACAGATACTGTGGGACTAGTATCTGCCAGTTTGTCTCTTCATAAGCAGCCTATAGATGTTGCAAAGTCTGTGTTGAATATGGGATATAGACCTGTGCCCTCTTCTCTTCATGTCAATGAGTCTTCTCCCGAACTTATTTCGTTGCTTGCTAGCTCTGGTAATCGAAGTATGACATTTGCTGTAGAACATGGTGATAGGGAATTTCAGAAAAGACTAGGCAAAGATGTTGATCCGGAACATCTCAATGTTCTATTAAAAGCTGGAGTGGAAAATGGTTTAAAGAGTATAAAGTTGTATTTTATTATGGGACTTGGAGATGATCCAGAGTATAATGCCGCTGCTGGTGTAGAATTTGTAAAAAGGGCAATCGATGGTGTTTCAGGTTTAAAGGTGACTATTTCGTTTTCGGTGCTTGTGCCTAAACCATGGACACCATTTGAAAAACTTGAGTTTCCTAAAAGATCATTTATAAAAAAAGAAATATTGGCATGGAAGAGGTTAGTTAGAAAGAATAAGTTACCTGTGCAGCTTATTCTTCCATCGTATAAAGAGGCATTTGAAGAGTATGCATTATCTCGTTTTTCGGGTGATTTGGCGTATAGATATGTTGTAAGGGGGGAATCTCTTAAGGACCTGGTGGAAGAGGCTAATGATATGAAGGCATGGAAAAGTCTAAAGCATATTGATCCATCTGCTATCTTAGATGTGGAATATGCTCGTTATTTGCAGGGTAAGTACCCTATAGGTTGTAAAGGAGACTGTGGCTCTTGTATGGTAAAATCACTTGTTGAAAGGGGTGATTCTCTTGTATAGCATAACAATAGAACTTGATGAAAATGTTTCACAAAGAGAACTTATTAACAAATACATAAGAGATATACTAACAGGTCTTCGTGAAGAGCATGAAGTGTATATTTCATTGCCAGAAGAGGGTAGGGATAACATTGTAGTGGATCGCATTTTGACAATGATAGAAGGATACTTATGGATGAAAATGCCCAATGACGATAAAGACAGATTCTACAAAGATATTTACTTTAGCCCTAAAGAGGACTTTGTGTTTATAAAAGATCCAGCTTATGTCTATAACTATCGGTAGCTGATTATATAGCTAATGCCGCAGCACCAATGATGCCGGCGTTATTGCTGAAGCGGGCTTTTAGCCATGGTATTTGGCCTTTTAGGCTGGGAAGCACCCTTCTTTCATATACAGCGTGTGCATCTTGTTGCCATATGTCCCAAGATAGTACCCCACTTCCGCCAAAGACTATTGCCTCCGGATCTAATATATTAGCGAGATTAGCTACAGCCATTCCAATGTACCTTATAAATCTATCATAGGCTATTTTAGCCAGCGTATCGTTGTCCTTTAGTTCCATAATTTCTACCATAGATATATTGTCCATTATTGTTGGCATCCCATATTGCTTTTCAATTTCAGCCCATTTTTCAATGCTTCTTGGTGAGGCAATAGCCTCAACGCAGCCTCTACTTCCACATCCACATATGGGACCATCTTCCATTACAGACATGTGCCCGAATTCAGCGCCAGCACCGTGAATCCCTTGCCATATCTTGCCGTTTATCATTATAGCTCCACCAATCCCTGTTCCCAATGTAATACCAATAATATTCTTATATCCTTGGGCTACTCCCCATTGTGCCTCTGCAATTAAAAATGCATTAGCGTCATTTTCTACAAAGATATCTTTTCCTGTTTCTTGATGGAGGATCTTTGCTAATTTTATGCCAGACAAAGGGATGTTTGGGGTAAATAGCACTTCTCCGTCTTTGACCTGACCGGGTATACCTATACCAATACGATTTCCTTTGTAGGATAATATGATGGTTTTTAGAGTCTGTATTATTTCTCCTTGAGATGCCGGTGTTGATATTTGTTCTTTCCATATGATTGTGCCGTTTTCGACTTCTCCGTATGCTATTTTAGTGCCTCCGACATCTATACCCAATGGCATATATCATTCCCCCTTTTGGTATCATCTAAATAGGTGATGCCTATGCAAAGTTTAACACAGAGACAGCGTGAAATACTCACAACGCTAATTAGATTGTATCTGGACTGGGGAGAACCGGTAGCGTCAGCTGATATTGCTGATGCTATTGGTGGTAAGTGGAGTAGTGCCACGATCAGAAAGGAGCTTAAGGCTCTTGAGGATATGGGCTTTTTAGAGCATCCTTATAAGGTGGCAGGTAGATATCCTACTGTAAAGGCGTATAGGTGGTTTTTCAATAATCTTATCTATGCTCCCTTGTGGGATGAAAGTAGTGTTCATCTATTCAAGAATCTCATACTAAGTGCTAGAGAGGCAGCTCAGGCAATTAGATCTGTAGTGGATGAGATAGCATCTTCTGTGCGGGAAATGAGTATGGGAACATACGTGCCTAGCGAAGCTGTTATCGTTGATATGGTGTTTCCTAAGGTTGATAAGAAATATATCGTTGGATTGTTACTCTCAACAGGGGAATTTGTAAAAGTATTTGTAGATGAATCTCAGATATCTTCACAAACTTTGGATGATATAAAGAATAGTGTTATTGGGCGATATCTTAAGGATATCTATGAAAGTAGACACCTTTATCCATCATGGTTTGCCGAACTTGTTGATAGGGCAATGCAGGTAAGAGTTATGGAAAGCGGTATAGAATACCTTGTTGATAAAGGAGATGTTTCTGGTCGTATTAGGCATCTTATTACAAAGCTGAAAAAGGATGATTGGTACGAGCGTATTATGATTGCTACAAGTGAACCGACAATTATGTTTAGTGAGGAGTTTACCGATGGGGCTGTTAAAGATTGGATGATAATGGTTGTAAGGTATTCCCATAGAGGACTTGAAGGTATTATCGGTCTTGTTGGGCCCAGACGATATAGTCCTGAACGAATATTTGAAACATTGTGGGCTGCTAAAAAGGCGTTGGAGGAGACAGATGATGAAGCAAATAGAAATTGATGTTATCAATGATAAATTACCGGTAGATGTATATGAATACCTGTATTCCATTGCCCCAGAAGGGTTTATCGAACGAACAGATGGTGCTCATCGTTTTGTATTATTTGTTGAAGATGAGATGGTGGAGGCTATTAAGGATACATTGCGGTCGTATGTATGGATTGCCGATATCAAGATAGGTTCGTCTGTTGAAGAAAATGGTTGGTTGAAATCATGGAGAGATAATTATAGACCTATTAAGGTGCCACCTTTTAAAATTATTCCTGCATGGCTAAAGGATAGTGAACTTGCAGAAGGTTTTCTTCCCATTTATATTAACAGTGGCATTGCTTTTGGCACTGGGGAGCATGAGACTACCCAATTATGCCTTCGGTTATTAGCAGATGTGAATGTAAAAAATAAGACAGTACTTGATATAGGTACGGGTAGTGGCATCCTTGCTATAGCTGCTTCAAGGTTGGGAGCGAAACAAGTGTTTGCCTTTGATCTTGACCCTGTTGCCGTTGAGGTGGCTCAGGATAATATAGCAATCAATGGACTGGATAATATACAGGTTTTCCAAAAAGATGCTCTTAAATACAGAGGGCAAGGATATGATGTAGTAATGGCTAATCTTGTGTGGAGTATTTTATCTGAGATATCTGTACCCATGAAGGAAACAGTTGGCTCAGGACTGTTTATAGCATCTGGTATTTTGAAGGAACAATTTACTGATTTTCTACATCTCTATGAAAAGGCAGGATTCCGCTATATAACCCATAAACAGATGGGTGAATGGGTAGGTGTGCTAATGCGTGGCTGATATATACTTTGTGCCTTCTAATCTGTGGCATGAAAATTATGTGGAACTTGATAAGTTTCTTTATCGTAGATTTTTAAAGGTTATGCGTATGAAAGATGGTAACGTGATAGCTTTGACTGATGGTGATGGCAGATATGCGGAGGGAGTACTTCGCAGTCAGGGACATCGCATTGTGCTGACAGAGGTTTCTTATCATGAAGATGATAGGATTCCTATAGATGTATATCTACCTATTATTAAGGGTGAACGTATGGATTGGGCTATTGCTAAGTTAGGGGAGTTAGGGGTTAGAAGTATAACCCCTGTATTTACTGAGAGAACCATAGTAAGAAAATGGTCTGATAATAAAAAGGAACGATGCATATCTATATTGGCTTCTTCTCTAGAGGTTCGCAGGCGTTTCTGGCTAACGCAATGTCGTGAAGCACAAAAGCTGGAAGACATCTATGATGATATAGATATATTTTTCGATATAGAAGGACAATCACCTCAAACTGTTCGTTTCCCTGTATCCGTGCTTGTGGGGCCTGAAGGAGGTCTAAGTCTTCAGGAGAAGTCTGGTTTGATGGAAAGTGGAGCAATGCCAATCTCTTTGGGCAAGAGCACTTTGCGTGCCGAAACAGCAGCCATTGTTGGTGTTTCAATACTTGCATACATAGGAGGAGTTCTTTGATGACTGTAGGTGTTTTTTATTTCGGGTGTAAGGTTAACCAATATGATCTTGCCCGTATAACAACGGCTCTTGCGAATGCAAATATCAATGTGAGCGTAGGTGAGATAGGTGACATTAACATTATAGCAGGATGTGTGGTAACCCATAAAGCTGAAAGGGAAGGTTTAAGACTCATTAGAAAGATAAAAAGGGAAAATCCCAATGCCAAGATATTCCTTATGGGATGCTTAGCAGTTCATAAGGGTAGAGAACTATTGGAGGAAGGTCTTATTGATGACATGTTTTTTACAAGAGATGATGAGGTAATAAGATTAAAGGATACTTTATCCACATTGCTTGATGTGTCTCTTTCTTTACCTCATAAGGTTAACCTTATGGAACACAGTAGGGCATTTTTAAAAGTTCAAGATGGTTGCACTTATCAGTGTGCATTCTGTCTTTCACGGGATACCCGTATCTCTGTAGTGTCATACAACCTTGAAGAGAAAGTAGAAGAGTTGCGAAAGATTATGCTTGATGGAGTCGCAGAGGTGGTTGTTACAGGTATCAATCTTATGCTATGGACTGATGGGGTACATGACATATCATATTTGCTTTTAAAGCTTGCCGATGAGGCTTATCGTTTTGGAGGGCGTATACGCATCTCTAGTGTATATCCTGATAAGAAAATTTTTTCTCTGACCCCGTTATGGAGTCATCCCGGCGTTGCCAATCACATGCATATATCTGTGCAAAGTGGTAGTGGTAAAGTGTTAAATGATATGAATAGGATGAATTATATACCTATCCTTGATGAATATCTTTCAACGGTTAGAGAGATGGACCCCGGGTTTGGACTTAGTGGTGATTTTATTGTAGGATTTCCTACGGAGACAGAAGAAGATTTTCATAAAACAGTAGAATTTGTAAGAAGACATATGTTTAACAAACTTCATGTGTTTCCATATTCCCCTCGAGTAGGTACTCCTGCTTATCATTTAAACCCATTACCGTCCTATGTACTTAAAGAGCGAGGCCGGATACTTCGTGATGTTGGAGAATCTTTAAAGCATACGTTTATTGAGAAAATCAAGGGCACAAAAAGACCTGCTGTCTTTTTACATGGCAAGCACCCCCGCGTTTTATTTGACAACTATGTTTATATGCAATATGCAGAACCATTTTATGGCATAAAAGAGATCTCCATAGATGCAACAAATATTCTGTAGATATGCATTTGTTGTTGCATATTTCTCATAAATTTTAATGAATATTCTAAAAAATACCCAGTTTGTGATACAATATTCGTGTAAATTTTGAAAAAGGGGGTATTTATATGGAAAGACCAGAAATAAAAATGCCACTTCCAGGACCTAATGCTAAACGTGTTGTTGAGGAGGATAAGCTGTACATCTCTCCGTCTTACACAAGAGATTATCCTGCTGTGATAGAAAAGGGAGAGGGAGTATGGTTATGGGACATCGATGGAAATAAATTCCTTGATCTTGCAGCTGGTATTGCTGTTAACTCTACAGGGCATGTTCACCCTAAAGTCAGAGATGCTATTGTGGAGCAAGCGCAAAAGCTTATTCATGTTGGTGGCACGGATTTTTACTATGAGATCCAGGTAAAACTGGCAAAGAAACTTGCTGAAATTGTTCCCGTTGCCGGTGAGAGGAAGAAAGTATTTTTTGGAAATTCTGGTACAGAAGCTGTTGAAGGTGCTATAAAACTTGCTAGACATAAAACAAGAAGACCTATTGTTATAGGTTTCCTTGGTGGTTTTCATGGTCGTACAATGGGTACCCTTGCTTTGACTGCTTCTAAAGCTATTCAAAGAAGATATTTTGCTCCAATGATGCCTCAGGTCGTACATATTCCATATCCTGATCCATATCGTACACCATTTGGGGTTCCCAAAGAGAAGGTTACAGATGTTGTACTTGAATACCTTGATAAGGTTTTCCATACTGTAGCTCCCCCTGAAGATGTTGCAGCTGTTGTTGTGGAGCCTATTCAAGGTGAAGGTGGATACATTGTTCCACCAGAGGATTTCTTCCCCAGATTAAAAAAGATGTTGGAGCAGTATGGTATTCTTCTTATTACCGATGAAGTGCAGAGTGGTGTAGCCCGTACTGGTAAATGGTATGCTATTGAGCATTGGGGCGTTAAACCTGACATCTTGACAACGGCAAAGGGTATTGCCTCAGGTATGCCTATATCTGCATTTGTTGCCAGTGATGAGATTATGGATTGGCCACCAGGTGCACACGGTAATACATTTGGTGGTAATCCTGTATCTGTTGCAGCTGCTTTAGCTACAATCGATGTTCTTGAACCACTTCTGCCTCAGATTGCAGAAGTTGGAGAATATACTCTGAAAAGACTTAGAGAACTTCAGGATAAATACGAGGAGATTGGTGATGTAAGAGGCAAGGGACTTATGATCGGTATAGACTTTGTTAAGGATCGTGAGACGAAAGAATATTACTCTGAGTTTAGAGATGCTGTTTTGCATGAGGCATTCCATAGAGGACTTATTATGCTGCCATGTGGATATAGTGTTATTCGTGTGTCTCCTCCTCTTATTATTACCAAAGACCATATTGATGTGGCTGTGGAAATCCTTGATGAGGCTATTAAAGCAGCAAGAGAAAAAGTATCAAAGAAGTAAATTTTTGTATACCTTAAATGAGGGGCAGAGATCTCTGCCCCTTTTATTTTTAGTAGGCAAATTCAACTAATCTTTTCTGTGGTTTTTCCGATTATCCTAATAGAGGAGGTGGTAGCTATGGAAATAGGTGGTGTCGGAAATACCTATGCAATGATGTCTAAGGCTTCCGCTACAGGTGACGTGCAAAGACAGATTGCTATGAAAATTGTAAAAGACCAAGCAGCTGCTCAAGAAGAGCTCATTCAGAAACTTATTGTAGAAAGTCAAGTTAAAACGCCCCAGAAATCTCCTTATAGATTTGATACTTACGCTTAACTTAATCTTTTGGGCCCCCGACGGGGGCCCCCTTGGTGAGGTGATAGTAATGCTTCGGGAACATATACGAGTTTTGTTGTGGATTCTAATAGCTTTGGTAATAATATATGCTTTCTTTGATGTGTTTTTTGGTAAACAGACAGCCAATTTGTGGATGAGCTTCTTTGCTCCAACTGTGATTATGGCCTGGGCTTGGTCTGTATGGAAGCGTAGGGATACATGGTAACTATTCTAGCTTCAACTCTATTGTGTCTCCTGACTGAAGCGGAGCGGAATATCCTGCCTTTGTGCCGTTGATGTATATGGTGATTTTTTTACCTTCGGACATTAGAGATGAAATTATATCGGGTACTTTAGATAGTATGGATGCAACAATGTCACCAGGTGTGTATGGAATGTCTTTATTGCCTACGGGACTTATGATATGAACAACATTTGAAAATCTTTCTTGTGGTTTTTCGGTAGAATCTGGCAAATTGTCTTTTATAGATTTCAGATATACTTCTTTTAGATTGACAAGTTTGGAATCTGGTGAGATATCTTTCGCGGGTATTAGTTTGCCGTATTCCTTTTCTAGGAACAAAATAAGTTCTTCTACAGTACTTGGATAAAGAAGATAATTTTCTCCATCAGCTATTTCTGATACAGGAAGGTGTTCTCTATTTCTTAGTTGAAATGGTATATCTATTTGTTTTTCATCAATATATACTTTTGGGGTAGCTTTCGATAAAACTTCTTCGATAGGAGGGGTATATATAGGAGCATCTTCTCCCTTGATAATCAATATTTCATCTCCATTTGAGAGATATGTATCCAAAGATGCTTTTTGGCCTGACACCGTAATCTGTGGAGGTTTTCCCATCATACCGGGAAATGACACAAGTTTTTCATCGACGGTAATAACAGTTCCAGGGGAAGGTTTTCCGTAAAAAGTTTTTAATGATAGTCCTAGTCTTGCCATAGCCTCTTTAACAGTAGGTGATGTTAGGCTAAATAGGCTGATGGGAATTCCGTTGAGCGTTACTTTTATTAAAGGAACTCCTTGGTGTTCTGATGCCAGAAGAGTTGTTCCTACAGCTACAGCCCATGCTGGATCTGCTAGTCTTCTAGGAAGAATCTTAAATCCTCTTCCCATAGGGAAACGTATCCCTACCCGCTCAAGGGGAAGTGATAGTTTTTCTGCAAGCATTTCTCTTATAATAGGTGTTCGAGAGCCTCCGCCGACAAGAATGACAGCTCTAGGTGCATTACCGCCAAGAGATAAAATCTTTTCAGCTATCTGAGAGGTTAGCTCATCCACAACAGGTTTAATTGTGTCGATATATTCTTCTTTTGTTATGTAAACTTTGTTGCCTAATATATCTCTTGTTGATATCTCTTTTTCTGTTGAGAGTTTTATTTTTATTCTCTCGGCAGTTGTAAAAGGGAGAAGATATCTATTTGATAAAGCTTCCGTTATCTCATCTCCCGCAATAGGAATAACATCGTATCCTACAATTTTTCCATCTTTGCTTATAGAGATATCACTTGTACCGCCTCCAATATCTACAAGCGCTAAATGAAAATATCGTATTTCGGGTGGGATAGTAGATGTAATTGCGGCAATGGGTTCTAAAGTAATAAAAGAAACCTCTAGTCCAGCGAGTTCTGCTGATTTCATCAGTGCGTAAACAGGTTGTTCCGGTAAAAAAGTTGCTATGATTTCAACCTCAAGTTTTCTTCCTATC
Organism: Zhurongbacter thermophilus; assembly: GCF_026184435.1. Taxonomy (NCBI): domain Bacteria; kingdom Pseudomonadati; phylum Zhurongbacterota; genus Zhurongbacter; species Zhurongbacter thermophilus. Next base: position 898,711 of record NZ_CP046447.1, on the reverse strand, counting down.
CTGTATTTGGGGTTGTGGGTTATGTATCCATCAATAAGATAATTGTTAATACTATATCCCACAAGTCCTGCGGAGGGGAACTGTTTCTGAGCTGTGGAAAGTGCCTGCAGAACAGCTTGTTTCATGTCGTCGGCTGTGACTTCTTCTCCCACAATGTCAATACCATCTTTGACTTTTATGCTTTTAAGACCACGACCAGCTACAGCTAAATTGACTTTATTGAGTTTTATTCCCAATCGTTCTTCCAATTTTTCTTTAATAAGTTTTATGTGTTTGCTAGTTTCTTCTATATCCTCAACTTGACCGTCGATAAGTGCCCTATCATGATGTACTCTATAGGAACTACCTAAGACTTTAAGTTTTCCATTTTCTTCTTTTTGAGCTACTATTGCGGCCATTTTTCTTGTGCCAACATCTATGGTAAAAATAATATCTTCCACTGTATCCACCTCCGCTAATTAAATGATACTGGAAAAAGTTAGTAAATATACTATGGCTTATGCATAACATTTGCGTTTTTATTAAGTGCGCTCTATGCCTCTTTGCATATTCATACTTTGTTATAAAATAGTTTTGACATCATAAATGGAGGGGGATGATTGTATGGCACCTATTATCCGTGCCCCACGAGGGGTAAAACTGCATGCGAAGAGTTGGCAGCTTGAGGCTCCGCTGAGAATGATTATGAACAATTTAGATCCAGAAGTGGCAAAGGATCCCGCTAATCTTATTGTTTATGGTGGAACAGGTAAAGCTGCTAGAAATTGGGAATCTTTCTATGCTATTGTTGAAACTTTGAAGAACATGAATGAAGATGACACATTGCTTGTTCAGTCTGGTAAACCTGTTGCCGTTTTCAAAACACACGAGTGGGCACCTCGTGTACTCATTGTAAACTCAATGCTTGTGCCTAAATGGGCAAACTGGGAATATTTCCGTGAGCTAGAAGAAAGAGGACTTATTATGTATGGTCAGATGACAGCTGGAAGCTGGATCTACATCGGCACACAGGGTATATTGCAGGGAACATATGAAACATTCTATGGTGCTGCCAAGAAGTACTTTGGTGGTGATTTGACTGGTAAAGTTATTCTTACGGCAGGTCTTGGTGAGATGGGTGGAGCCCAGCCACTGGCAGCAACTATGAATGGTGCTGTTATGCTTGCTGTGGAGATTGACCCACGAATGATTAAGAGAAGAATAGATACTGGTTATCTTGACACCTGGACCGATAATCTTGATGAAGCTTTAAGACTTGTTGAAGAGGCCAAAAAAGACAAGAAGCCGTTGTCTGTTGGTTTGCTTGCCAATGCCGGTGATGTGTATCCAGAGCTTATCAAGAGAGGCTGGATTCCCGATATTGTTACAGACCAGACAGCAGCCCACGATCCACTGAATGGTTATATTCCTGCTGGCATGACCATAGAAGAGGCTGCTGAACTAAGAAGGAAGGATCCAGAGACATATATGAAAAAAGCTGCAGAAACTGTTGTGAAGCATTGGGAAGCTGTCCTTGAGATGAAGAGACAGGGAGCTATAGCCTTTGAATATGGAAACAATATTAGAAGATTTGCATATGACAATGGTGTTGAAAATGCATTTGATGTTAAGGGGTATGTGCCGGAGATTATTCGCCCACTATTTGCAGAGGGTAGTGGTCCATTTAGATGGGTAGCACTGTCTGGTGATCCCAGAGATATTTACGAGACAGATAGGGCGATATTGGAGCTGTTCCCTGAAGATGAGCATCTTCACACATGGATTAAGATGGCCCAGAAGAAAGTTCATTGGCAGGGACTGCCAGCTCGTATATGTTGGCTCAACCACGGACAGAGAGATAAGGCTGGTCAGATCTTTAATTGGCTAGTGAAAAACGGAAAGGTTTCTGCTCCCATTGTTATAGGAAGGGATCATCACGATACCGGTTCTGTCGCCAGCCCATATCGAGAGACAGAGGCTATGCTTGATGGCTCTGATGCCATTGCGGACTGGCCTATCCTTAATGCCCTGCTTAACACTTCCAGTGGTGCCACATGGGTGTCTGTCCATCATGGTGGTGGTGTTGGTATTGGATATAGTATACATGCAGGTGTTGTCATTGTTGCAGATGGTAGTGACCTTGCAGCCAAGAAATTGAGAAGGGTGTTGTGGAACGACCCAGGTTTGGGTGTTGTGCGCCATGCTGATGCTGGATATGATATAGCCAAAGAAACTGCAAAGAAGAATCGTATATGGATGCCAATGCTTGAGAGGGAGGAGGAGAAATAATATATGAAGCTTGTCGAATGTGTGCCTAACTATTCAGAAGGACGTAGAAAAGAGGTCGTTGAGGAAATTGTAAAGGCTATTGAAAGCGTTGATGGTGTTAAGGTTATAGACTGGTCTATGGATGCTGATCATAATCGTAGTGTTGTTACCTGTATTGCACCTCCAGAAAAGGCAGTTGAGGCTATGCTGAGGGGAGCCGAGGTTGCTGTAAAACACATAGACCTTAGACATCATCAAGGTGAACATCCTCGGTTAGGGGCTGTTGATGTGGTACCTTTTGTACCTCTTATGGGAGTTTCTATGAAAGATTGTGTAGAACTTGCGTACGAATTTGGACAGAAATTGTGGGAGACATTGAAAGTGCCTGTATACTTTTATGCCGAGGCTGCTAAAGAGCCACATAAATATAGACTTCCCGATATACGCAAGGGTGAATTTGAGGGACTGGCAGAGAAGATGAAAGATCCTAAATGGCATCCCGATGTTGGTGAACCTCAACCTCATCCTTCTGCTGGTGCTACTGTTACTGGTGCAAGGCAATTCCTCATTGCATACAATGTATATTTAAATACCTCAGATGTGAAAATCGCAAAGAAGATAGCTAAGGCTGTAAGAGAATCTTCTGGTGGATTGAAAAATGTCCAAGCTAAAGGTGTGTTTATCGAGGAAAGAGGTCTTGCACAAGTTACTATGAATATTCTCAATTTCAAGAAAACCCCTATTCCCAAGGTATTTGAGCTTGTTAAAAGAGAGGCCCTCAGATATGGGGTACTACCTGTAGAGAGTGAGATTATAGGGCTCGTGCCTCTTGATGCATTAGTGGGAGTCTTTAAATATTATTTACAAGCACATGGGTTTAAGAGAGAGCAGATACTTGATGAAATGGTATACCGAACACTGCTTAGTTCTGAGGAGGATGACACAAAGTGATAGCCATACACTCAGATCATGTTGTATCGCCTAAAGATAGTGGTATTGGCTATGACATACTCAGTGGATATATCGTTATTGAAGGGGAGAACATCAAAGATGTTCTCCCCTCTTTGCCTGATAGCTTTGATGGCAAGGTATATGACTTTGGTAAAAGCATTATTATGCCTGCTATTGTAGAGCCCCACACCCATGCTATATTTGGCGGTGACAGGGCATCAGAGTTTCACATGCGTATGCAAGGAGCATCCTATGTGGAAATTGCCAAGGCAGGTGGTGGTATACTGTCTACCATGTCAAAGACAAGGCAGGCATCAGATGAGGAACTTGCTTCACTTTTAAAAAAGCGTCTGGATATTTTCTTGAAAAATGGTGCCCTAACTGTAGAGGTCAAGTCTGGTTATGACCTAACCCATGAAGGTGAGATTCGCCTCCTAAAGATTATACGCAATACGGGTGCTTGGCATGATGTAGATGTGTATGCCACATATCTTGGTGCTCATGCTGTTCCCAAAGACAGGGATAGAAACGATTATATAGAAGAGATTGTAGGTAGAACACTTCCAGAGATAAGAGAGAAGGAACTTGCCGATTTTGTAGATGTTTTTTGTGATGAGACAGCTTATAATGTGTCTGAAGCATTGAAAATATTTACCAGAGCTAAAGAACTGGGATTCGCCATTAAAGTTCATGCCGAAGAGCTAAAACATACTGGAATATCTAAAGAGGCTGCTAAGCTTGGGGCATTGTCTGCCGACCATCTTATCAAGGTTGAGAGAGAAGACCTTACGGTGATGAAAGAGCATGGCACTATTCCTACACTTTTACCTCCAACTGTCTATCTTTTGAAAGAAGATTTAACTCGTACACTAAGATTACTTGATGAGATAGGCATGCCATTCGCCATGGCAACCGATTTCAATCCTGGTAGTAGTCCTGTTATTTCTACTTGGACGATGGTAGATATAGCTATCACGAGATTTGGTATTCCGCTTGAGCGTATTATCCCTGCTATTACTATCATGGCTGCCAGGGCACTGGGACTGAGCGATAGAGGACAGGTAAATGCAGGTAAAAAGGCGTATCTTATAGCCCTTGAAGTCGATAACTTAGAATACCTGGGATATCTGTTTGGTGTGTCTCCTGTAAAGGCTGTCTTTAAAGGAGAACATATTGTGTATGAACATGAGGATAGTAATGTATGGATTTAGTGCCTTTATATTTTCGTAGTGTTATTTCTATTGCCGATGTTGTGGGAAACAATCGTTGTGTGGTTTGCGGTGCGGCTGGGGATGTTTTTTGCCAGTCGCATTTTCTGTTTTTTCAGGAAAATACAGATTTTTCATCTGATAAGCACTGGTGGTTTTGGTATTATTCAAGTAGAGCTCGTGAGATTATTTTAGATATAAAAAAGCATAAACAATTTCGTGTGGCTTACAGACTGGGACAGTATATGGGTCTTTATCTGAAAAATACAGAGGCTAGCCAATATTTTCAGCACATTACATATGTTCCCCACCATAGTAAAGAGTTTAAACAAACAATGTTTTCCATGCCTTTCTTGATTGCTATGGGGATATCCGATATTATGGAAAAACCTATTATTCATCTGTTTGTTAAGACAAAAACTCATTCACAGCACATACTGTCTGCGGATAAGAGAAGAAACAATTTAAAAAACGTGTATAATATAAATAGAAAGGTTCCAAAAGTTGGAGGACCTGTTTTAATTGTGGATGATATTGTTACAACAGGTAGTACTCTAAAGAGCCTGAAAAATCTTGCTGTTGGTTATGGTATAAAAAAACTATATACTATAACCTTGGCGAGAACACCGAAATGGAGTGATGTGATATGAATGCTGTGAGTGAGAAAGATCTTGAGAGGATACTGAGGGAAAAAGGACTGAGGGTATCTAGTCACCGTCTTTATATTCTCAAGTTTCTTATGGAAAATCGCATACACCCAACAGCTGATGATATCAAAAAGGCAATGGATAAACAAGGTTATCGTATATCTCTATCTTCTGTGTACAACATTCTTAATTCCTTTGTTGAGAGAGGTATTGTGCAGGAGCTCCTCATTGAAGATGGAAGCGTGAGATATGATATCAATACTTCACCTCATGCCCACTTCAAGTGTATTAAGTGTGGTAGGGTATACGATATTGATGTTGATATCATGCCTGTGCTAAAGGCTACAGCTACTGCCGATGGACATGAGGCAATTACAGGCCAGCTGATTATCTACGGTGTATGTAAATACTGTAAAGAGGAATCATCTAAAAATTAAAGAGGGGGATTTATCCCCCTCTTTTTATCATCTATGCGTTTTTAAATAGTATGCGATGTCGGCGACTCTTCTGTTTTCCTTGACATCGTGGACTCTAATAATGTGTGCTCCTCTGTCTACAGCCAATGTTGTTAGTGCTAAAGTGCCTTCCAGTCTTTCCTCTGGTGGAATGCCATCAAGTATCATGCCGATCATTGATTTGCGAGATGCTCCTATTAGTATAGGTCTACCGTACATGAGCATACCCTCTATCTGATTAAATATATTGACATTATCCTGGAGTCTCTTTCCGAAACCAATACCAGGGTCTAATATAATGTTTTTCTCGTCTATACTATGTGTGATAGCGTAATCAATCCGCTCTATAAAGTATTCGTGTAATTCCTTGATAAAGTTGTCATAGTGTGGGTTTTTCTGCATATTTCTTGGAGTGCCTTTAATGTGCATGATAATAACGGGTACATTCCACTCAGTAGCTACCTTTACCATGTTCTCATCAAATCTTAGCCCACTAATGTCATTGATAATATCAGCTCCAGCCTTTAGTGCTTCTTCTGCTACCTTAGCCTTATATGTATCTATTGAGATAATAATATCTTTGCTAACTTCTTCTCTAATTGCTCTTATGGCAGGAATAACCCTGTTCAGTTCTTCTTCCAAAGATACGGGATCTGCTCCCGGTCTTGTTGATTCGCCACCTATGTCCAAAATATCGGCTCCATTTTCTATCATTTGTTTGGCAGCGGTTACTATTTCTTCAAGAGCTTGCTTTCTGCTACCTGAGAAGAAGGAATCAGGAGTTGTATTAATAATACCCATAATAAGTGGTTTGTTAAACGACAGAATGCCATGTGGTGTAGTCATGGGGTCTGGTATGGCAGGTTTTTCCAAAATAGTTACAATCTCTTCGCCTATCTCTTTCAATCCCCAATAGGGCATGTAGGCCAGTTTTTCCTTTAGGTATCTATAGTGTCTTGGTGTTCCAAGTAGAAGAACATCAGAAGCTTCAATCTTACAATTGATAGCGTTTCTGTGAACTATGGCATCTCCGCCCAGTGCTAACATTTCTTGTTTAATGATGTTGGCAGCGGCTGGGACGAGATCATACAGTTTTATAGGCACGATTTTCCCTTTGGCTGTAAAAATAGAGATCGTTGATAGATCGGCACCGACATTTTTTACCTCTCTGGCAATGTCGGTGATAGAAGATAACATTTGCACTTTACTCTTTATGCTGTCCAAAATCCATTCCCCCTTTCCCATATCACTGATGCGTACGCCTGATGGTTGTGGATGCTTTCCATACTTTCTACTTCTACACTAAACCATTTAATACGCTCATCATTGATAAGCATAGTGGCAACATCTCGGGCCACATCTTCTACAAACTTGGGATTGTCATAAGCATATTCTGTCAGGTGTTTTTCATCAACCCTTTTGAGTAGGGCATATAATCCATGGCTTGATCCTTTTTCGGCTATTTCAATAAGTTCTTCTAACCATACAATCTTTGTGCTTTTTACAGTGATATCTACAAATGCCCTTTGATTATGAGCTCCATACTTGCTTATGGCCTTAGAGCAAGGGCAAAGCGTATGGACCGGTACCTTTACCCCAGTAAGTATGGAGAATGTGTTGCCTTTCAAGATAGCCTCTATGTGGGCATCGTAATTCATGTAAGATGGTTTTCCAGAGACTGGGGCCTTTTTGCGTATGAGAAAAGGAAAGAATATTTCAATGTGAGAGGCCTCAGCACTGAGTTTGTCTTTGAGCTTTATGGCAAAGGCCTTTAAATCTTCCCATGAAAGCATTTCATTGAACTCTTCAAGGGCTTCAACAAATCTGCTCATGTGTGTGCCCCTAAAATGATGTGGTAGATTAACATATAGATTGAATGTGGCTATGGTATCAACGATACCCCCATCTTTACGCATGACCTTCAGTGGATACTTAATATCTCGTATACCTACCCTGCGGAGGGGGATATTTCTATCGTCAAATTCGCTCTGAATATCTCTCAAAGTCTTCATAAAATACCACCACCGATGATGTATCTGTTTCCCATACTTCAACAGATACGAGTTTTATGTGGGGAAATTCTCTTTGCAATCTAGAGAAAATCTTGCCAAATATCCAAACACCTATATACTCTGCAGATGGCACTTTGATAATGTCATTTATGAGGGCATGGTCAAGTTTGGATATAACCTCTTCGTTGACAATGCGTTTCAGGTCTCCAAAATCTATAATCATACCTTCTTCGTCAGGATCACCTTCGACGGTAACCTCAAGTCTATAGGTGTGTCCATGTAATTTTTCACACTTACCCTTGTATGAGGGTAGATAATGGGCACTATGAAAATGGAATTGTTTTTTTAGCAGCAATTGTTCTCCCTCCCTTCACGCATAATATATCATAATAGTATTTGATATAGTAGAATACTCATATATACTCCGGGAGGTGTTGAATGTGGGAAAGGGAAAATACGATCATACAATTAATTTGCCTAAGCCATTTCTCCCAATGCGTGCAGGTTTAACGAAAAGAGAACCTGAGAGACTGAAAAAGTGGATTGAAATGGATATATATAACAGAATGAAAGAGGCTAGAAAGGATGCAAAAGTATTTGTTCTTCACGATGGTCCTCCTTATGCCAACGGTAATATTCATTTGGGACATGCTCTCAATAAGGTTCTGAAGGACATTACCAATAAATATCACTTTCTTAAAGGAGAAAAAGTTCTTTATGTTCCCGGATGGGATACTCATGGTCTGCCTATAGAAAATGCTGTAAAAAAGAAAACTGGCAAGACCCATGAGGAGATGGATCCTGTTCAGTGGAGAGCAGAGTGTAAAAAAATAGCAGAGCACTTTATTGGTGTTCAAATGGAGAGTTTTAAACGTTTAGGTGTATTTGGTGATTGGGATAACTTCTATGCTACATTCCAACCTCACTATGAGGCAAAAGAGCTAGAAGTGCTTACCAAGATGGTCGAAGATGGTTATATTATCAGAGAACATAAACCTGTTTATTGGTGTCCTCATTGTAAAACAGCCCTTGCTGAGGCAGAGATTGAGTATAAGGAAAAAACTTCCCATTCTATTTTTGTGGCATTTGATCCTATAGATACTGATTTTTCACCTGTTATTTGGACAACAACTCCTTGGACACTGCCTGCCAATGTAGCGATTGCTGTTCATCCGGCTGAACATTATGTAAAGGTAAAAGTTGGTGATAGAGTATTTCTTATAGCTGAGAAGAGGATAGAGGAAGTAGCTAAGGCAATAGGTTGGGAAGAGTACGAAATTATTGGAAAAGTGTTGGGTAGCGAACTTGAGGGAATTACAGTTAAACATCCGATATATGATGACAAGACATCTATTATTGTCACCGCAGATTTTGTATCTATGGAAGATGGTACTGGTCTTGTTCATATGGCACCTGGTCATGGTGCAGAAGATCATCAGGTTGCCATGGAAAAGAACCTTCCTATTGTTATGTTTATTGATGACGAGGGTAAATATACAAAAGAAGCCGGTTTCCTTGAGGGTGTGTTTTATAAAGATGCCAATGATATTGTGCTTGACCTGCTTAATCGCAAGGGAAGACTTCTGTATAGTGGTACCATAAGACACTCTTATCCTCATTGTTGGAGGTGTCACAACCCTATCATTTTCCGTGCCATTGAGCAGTGGTTTATTGATGTAGATAAGTATCGTCAGAAGGCAATAGAGGCACTGGGTGATGTAAAGTGGTATCCTCCACAATCTGTCAACCGTATCCGTTCTATGATAGAAGTTAGACCTAATTGGTGTCTATCCCGTCAGAGACTTTGGGGTGTGCCCATTCCGGCACTGAGGTGTAAGGAATGTGGACATACATTCCTCGATCCTGAAGTTATGCGTAAGTTTATTTCTTATGTGAGGGAAGAGGGCTCTGATGCTTGGTTTACCCATGATGTAGAGGATTTCTTACCAGAAGGATTTAGATGTCCTAAATGTGGTGGTACCCACTTTGAAAAAACTAATGAGGTTCTTGATGTCTGGTTTGATAGTGGTGTGTCTCATGCAGCTGTTCTTGAACAGTGGCCTGAACATCATCATCCTGCTGATTTGTATCTTGAGGGATATGACCAGCACAGAGGTTGGTTCCAGACAAGTCTTCTTACTTCTATTCCATATAAAGGGCATCCTCCATATAGAGCGGTTGTTTCACATGGTTTTACCCTTGATGAGAAGGGGAGACCTATGTCAAAATCTCTGGGCAATGGTGTTGATCCCATTGAGGTTAGTGAAAAGTATGGTGCGGACATCCTGCGATATGCCCTTGCTATGCTGGACTATACAGCAGACATTATGTTTGGTGAAACAGTCATAAAAGGGGCAGTTGATGCATATAGAAAGCTCAGAAATACATTTAGATTTATTGAGGGCAATCTTTTTGACTTTGAGCCCGAAAAAGATTTGGTTCCATTTGATGAAATGCTTCCACTAGACCGATGGATTCTATGGAAATTCTACGACCAGGTTGGAAGAATTATGAAGGCATATGATGAATTTGATTACTATAGTGTGCATGGAATACTCCTTCCTTTTGTATCTCGTGTTCTTTCTGCAGTGTATCTTGATGCTGTAAAGTCCAGACTCTATTTGAGACCTAAGAAGAGCCTAAAACGTCGCAGTGCACAGACAGCCCTTTACTATATTGCCAAGACATTTGCTCAGATTCTTGCTCCTATTATTCCGTTTACCGCCGAAGACATGTGGGATGCACTGAAGGAAAGGGGCTTTGTCTCTGAAGAGAGTATCTTCCTGTCTAAGTTTGATATTCATAACTTTGATATATCCAATGAAGAGAAGCGTGCAATGGAAATAGCCTTGTCTATAAGAGAGCTGTCCAACGAGCAGATAGAAAAGCTCAGGGCTGAAAAGGTGCTTGGTCACAATCTTGATGCTTCTGTGAGAGTATGGCTAAAACCTACCGATAAAGTTGTTCTTGAGGAATCTGGCATTGACCTGGAAGAACTTCTCATTGTTTCACACGTAGAGGTTTACGAAGGAGATGATTTGAAGGTTGAGGTTTCCAAGGCCGAAGGACAAAAATGCCCCAGATGTTGGAAGGTGAAGACTGATATTGGAGCAGATCCTGATTATCCTGACCTATGTCTGGAATGTGCACTGGATCTAAAACATTCGGAATAGTAGCACTTTCGGTCTTCTTTTTAGACCGTGTGCTTAAATGGATAGCATTGGAAGGTTATTCACTCAAGATTATTGGGGGGATAACCTTCCGTTTCCTTGCCAATAGGGGAGCTACATTTGGTGTTAGTGTTCCCTATATAGATATAATTTCTCTTATTGTTCTTTTGTTATTATCTATTTATGCCTACAAATATCCTTCGTGTGGGCTATCTCTTATCCTTCTTGGTGGCTTTTCCAATGTTCTTGACCGCCTTGTTTATGGCTATGTTATTGATTATCTTCATATACCCTTTTTGCCAATAGTTGGACATACATATTTCAATCTAGCCGATGTTATGATTGATGTAGGGGTGATTCTACTGGCATGGCAAATTATAAAGACATAAATCTATCTTTTTCTGCTGATTCATCAGAAAGACTTGATAAGGTATTGCACTTTCAATTGAAAGAAGAAGGTTTCTCTCGGAGTATGATTAGTGACCTCATAAAACAGCAGGGAGTAACTGTTGATGATAAGCATATTACTAAGCCATCTTTTAAAGTCCATGCTGGTAGTAATATTTCTGTGAAGTGGCGGATTGTTGATACTACATCGTTGGAACCGCAAGATGTTCCCTTTAAGGTAGTATGGGAAGATAACGATATTATTATTATTTCAAAGCCTGCAGGTATTGTTGTTCATCCCGGTAGTGGTAATCCTGATAAAACCCTTGTTAACGGACTTATTAATCGATATCCAGAAATTATCGGAGTTGGCGGAGAGGGACGACCTGGTATTGTTCACCGTCTTGATAAAGAGACTAGTGGGCTCATGATAGTAGCACGAAGTAAGAGAGCCTATCAAGTGCTGGTAGAAATGATAAAGAATAAAGATGTTTATAGGGAATATCGTGTTGCCGCATTGGGAACAGTACCGGGAGAGACCTTTTCTGTATCAGCTCCCATATTCCGAGATCCCCATGTGCCAATGCGTATGTCCGTTGTGCCATGGGGTAAACATGCACAGACAACTTTTCATGTTCTGAGAACAGTAAACACAGAATATGGATATATATCTATAATACGTGCAATTTTATCTACAGGTAGAACTCATCAAATACGTGTGCATTTGCGACATATGAACCTATATCCTTTGGGAGATTCTGTTTATGGTAATAAAGTATCTGCAATCCTTGCGCCTCGTGTATTTTTGCATTCAATTGTGCTAAAATTTATACATCCATTCACAGGAGAAAAGCTTGCTTTTATGGAGCCTCTTCCAGAGGACCTGTTAGAGGCTTGGAAGAGACTGGAGGTGAGGTAGATGTATACCATTAAATTTATTAGAGAACATAAGGATGAGCTTTATGAAGCTTTGAAGAAACGTTATTATCCTACAGATGTTCTTGACAAATTTTTTGAGCTCGATGAAAAGAGAAGAAAACTTACAACAAGACTGCAGGAGTTGCGTACTTATGTCAATGCTAAAAGTAAAGAGATTGGGGAAAAGAAGCGTGCAGGTGAGGATATTTCTAGTATTTTAGAAGAGATGTCTCGTGTCAAACAGGAAATAAAATCTTTGGAGAAAGAGCTTGATACTATTGAAGAGGAGATTAATCTTATTCGCTATGAAATACCAAATATCCCACATGAATCTGTGCCACTGGGTGAAAGCGATAAAGATAATGTAGAGGTAAGAAAATGGGGCACTCCGGAAAAGGGCAAAGACGATGTGCTTCCTCACTGGGAAATTGGTGAGAAGCTGGGTATTCTTGACTTTGAGCGTTCGGCTAAGCTTTCTGGTTCTAGGTTTGCATTGCTTCGTGGGGCAGGCTCTTTGATGGAGAGGGCCCTTATCAATTTCATGCTCGATCTTCATGTTCAGAAGCATGGCTACAAGGAAATATGGCCACCATATCTTGTTAAGCGCGATATAGCAACTGCCACAGGGCATCTTCCAAAGTTTGAGGAGGATATGTATCACTGTGAGAAAGATGATCTATTCCTTGTACCAACGGCAGAGCTTGTCTTAGTAGGCCTCCATGCCGGTGAAACTTTAAGAGAAGAAGATTTGCCTTTATATTACACGGCATATACGCCATGTTTTAGAAGAGAAGCAGGTTCCGCTGGTAAAGATACAAGGGGGCTTATTCGTAGGCACCAGTTTGACAAGGTTGAGATGGTGAAGCTGACAACCCCTGAAACATCTTTTGAGGAGTTAGAAAAGCTTGTTGCCAATGCTGAAGAGGTGCTGCAACTCCTCGGTTTGCCATATAGGGTTATTGTTCTCTCGACTGGTGATATGGGTTTTTCTGCGGCAAAGACGTATGATATTGAAGTATGGATGCCATCTTATGGTAGATATGTAGAAATTTCTTCCTGCAGTAATACCGCGGACTTTCAGGCTCGGAGGGCTAATGTTAAGTTTATTAGAAAAGATGGCACAAAGGACTATGTGCATATGCTCAATGGTTCTGGTGTAGCTGTTGGTAGAGCTATGGCTGCTATTCTTGAAAATTACCAGACTCCTGATGGTAAGGTTATTGTGCCAGAGGTTTTGAGACCATATATGCATGGTATGGAGGTAATAGAGTAAAAGTAGCGAAGAGTTGACTTAAAAATAAAATATAAGGGGAGCTCTTAAAAGGCTCCCCTTATATGTTTTTGGTGGTTTGATTCATCCCTTAATAGGAGTTACCTGAACGACATCGTCATCACTGAGACGAAGTCTAAAGCTGGTAATAGGTAGCAGATAGATTGTATCACCAATGCCCTCTTCTGTTTTTACAGGTACTTTACTCTTTTTGCCAGATGGTGCTTGTATTTCCACCATTGTGACGGGAGCACCAAGTATACTTTGCCATTCCTCAAGAAGAGTAGAGTCTACCCAACATACTTCTGTTCCAGTAGTGGACATGTATGCTTTTAGTTTTACCTTTGCCTTTAGTGGTCTGGTTAGTTGACCACTCGTGGCGCCTGTTGTGGTTTGGGATGTTGATGGAGTTTGAGTAGCTGCCGGTGTTGATTTTTTGCTATCCGTAACCTGAGCAGGTTGGGTTTTGACGGAAGCTGTTTGACTTGGTGTGGAAGTAGTTCTTGTCGAAGGAGTAACTTTTATAGGTTCTCCCTCTATGGACAATATTGTGGGTTTTGAGCTAACGACTACAGCATTTTTCTTTAGCAGTTCAACAATTATTTCATAAGCTGCCAGTTCACCTTTTTCAAATGTTTCTGCAATCTGGTAGATAGGTTTTCCGCTAAAGGCTTTGGGTAAGAATAACCATTCTTCCATTGTAAGAAGCATGTCATCGTTGATGTTTGTGTTGAATGCAAGGTACTTGTGAATATCTCCAATTTGGTCAATAAGTGTTTGGAGTTCCTTTTCCTTTTCTTCAATACGGGAAATAAGTTCTTCGGTATCGGTCATAATAGTTTTTTCTGTGGTCACAGCACCTAAGGTAAATAGGAATGTTCCATCTCTTTCTTTTACCATCTTTAACAGGGCATCTTCGCCCATGTTATTGCCGAAAACAGCATGAATGGGTTTCCCGTCTAAGATGTATATCTCCCCTGATTTTCCGTTGCTAAGGTTCACAACAAGTTTACCTGTTTTTCCGGCGACTTTTAAGAGTGATAGTACCTCAAACAGGTTGAACTCTTTTAGAGAGCCTTCCAGTGGCATATGTTTGCCCCCTTTCTGGGTAATTATCAATATTGTGTAAAAAAATTATACAACAAACAATGTATTTATGAGGCCTATTGACATGGCACTGAAAAAGTGTTATACTGTCAAACGATATGGTTGACAGTATGAGTATTGCAGATATAGAGAGATATAATCGGCTGTTAGAGGTATATGGAGGTCTACTTTCCGATAAAGCTCGTGATGTTTTGACAGATTACATAACATATGGACTTTCTATTACAGAAATAGCCGATGCACGCAACATATCTAAGCAATCGGTTAGCACCACCATTCGTAGGGCTTTGAGAAATTTAGAGAGATATGAAGAAGTATTAGGCATGTTGTCTCTACTTGACATGGTAGATAAGAGATGCCCTGATGTGGTAGAAATGTGGACGAAGACAAAGGGAAGGGGTGAGGCTTAGTGTTTGCCGACCTTAGTGATAAACTTGTTAACATGCTTAACTCCTTGCGCAAAAAGGGTAAGCTGACGAAGGAAGATATAGATAAGTTTCTCAAGAATTTGAAGATGGTTCTTTTGGCCTCCGATGTTGGTTTTGATGTTGTTCGTGTGTTTATTAAAGATGTGCGTAAAAAGCTGGAAGAGGCCAATATTGAAAAGAGCATATCTCCCGTAGACCAGCTGACAAAAATTGTTTATGATGAGATGAGAGAAATACTGGGGCAGCCAGTACCTCTAAAACTGAAACCCGGTAAACTCACACAGATACTCCTTGTGGGTTTGCAAGGTAGTGGTAAAACAACAACTGCTGGTAAGCTGGCTTATTACGTCAAGAAAAAACTTCGCAAATCTCCTATACTTGTTGCCGCAGATACATACCGTCCAGCGGCTGCTCAGCAGTTAAGAACACTAGCCAATGAAGTTGATGCCGGTTTCTATTCTATGGTGAAAGAAGACGGTACCCTTGATATAGATGGTTATAAGAAATTTATCCGGGGAACCCTTTATGATGTAGCCATTATAGACAGTGCTGGTCGTATGCATGTTGATGAAGAGCTCATGGAAGAGATTAAACAACTTCATGAGGCCCTTCAGCCCGATTATGTGTTCTTGGTTGCCGATGCTATGCTTGGTCAGGAGGCTGTTGATATTGCCGATGCATTTCATAAGGCACTGCCTATTTCCGGTGTTATTCTTACCAAGGTTGATGGTGATACTAGAGGTGGTGCAGCACTATCCCTCAGATATGTTACAGGTGTGCCTATCTACTTTATGGGTATGGGAGAAAAGGTTGATGCTTTAGAGCCTTTTGATCCCGATGAGATATCTGCCCGTATTCTTGACCTTGGCAGTGCAAAGGCCTTTATGGAGCGTATAAAAGAGCTTGAGAAAAAGCTGAAAGAACTTGAGAGAAAGGGTAAAAAGGTTAAGGCTGAGAAGATAGAAGATTTTACCCTTGAAGATTTGCTTGTGCAATTTGAAGCTATATCTGATGGTGATTTTGTTGGTGGACTGTTATCTTCACTGCCTGGTGGTAGACAAATGATGCAAGGTGTAGACGAAGAAGAGATGAATACAAGACTGAAACATTTCAAGGCTATACTCCAGTCTATGACGCCTTATGAAAGAAAGCACCCAGAGGTGCTTGATGCATCCCGTAAGCGTCGTATTGCAGCCGGTAGTGGAACGAGCGTGCAGGAGGTTAACCAGTTACTTAAACAATATAAGCAGATGAAGAAAGCTATGAAGACACTATCTAAGATGATGAAGAGGGGTAGATTTCCCTCTGTCATACCACCGTCGTTTCTCGGTGGCGGTGGCATAAAATAACGAGAAAAACTTATCGGAGGTGAGGTATAAGTGGCAGTTAGAATGAGACTCATGAGAATGGGTGCAAAGAAGAGAGCTTTTTATCGTATTGTTGTCGCGGACGCAAGAGCTCCAAGAGATGGTAAGTTTATCGAGATCGTCGGTACATACGATCCTCACAAAGACGGAGCAGCTGGGGTGACAATTGACAAGGAGAAGGCACTTAACTGGCTTCAGAAAGGTGTCCAGCCCACTGAACCTGTTGTAAGAATTCTCAAGTGGACTGGCGTATGGGATGAGTTTCAGGCGGCTAAACAAGCCAAAAAAGCTGAGTAGGGGGAGAGATTATGCTTATTAGAAGAAAGATTACCGTTAAAGCAATTATGACTCCCACGCTTAGGGCTGAGATGCTTGCCAATGTTGATGCCCTTATAGCCCAGACAAAAAAAGAGGTAGAACTTATTGAGAAGGAGCTGAGAAAAATACTGTTTCTTCCAGAATCTCAGCTTGGGGCAGAGGGACTTCGTTTGAAGGCACTGATGGAAGCCGAAAAGAGGGAGAAAGAAAAAGTTCTTAGAGAACTTGAAAAACAGAGAAAGGAAATTGAAGAAAAAGCCGAAGGTGAAGAAGTTATCTATTCTATCATTGAAGGCTTTGCCGATGTGAAGGTCGGCGACGATCTCTTTAAGAAGGTCGAAGGTGGAGAGATTGTTATCAAAGATGGAGAGGTGATAGAGATTCGCAATGAGTGAGAAGAAAGGTCTTGACGGGCGTGTGCTTGTGGGCAAGATTGTCCGCGCACACGGTATAAAAGGTGATGTTTATATCCATCCTTTTAGTGATAATCCCGATAGATTTTCTGCGGGAGGCTCTCTTGAGCTGGCCGATGGCTCTCGTGTTGAGATTACACGCTCTTCTAAACATGCTACAAAAAATCTCTATAGGGTTCATCTGAAGGATGTAGACACGAGAAACGATGCCGAAGCATTGGTGGGCCAGAATGTCTATGTCCGCGAGAGTGAGCTTCCCGAACTTGAGGAAGACGAGTTTTATATTTTCCAGCTTGTTGGTATGGCCGTTTATGATCTATCGGGTAATCTGCTGGGAACCGTCAAAGACCTTTTGCAAACAGGTGGTATTGATGTGTTGCGAATCTCTCGTGTAGAAGAGAAAAAAGAGTTGTTGGTGCCATTTGCCAAAGAATTTGTCAAGGATATCAGCGTAAAGGATAAAAAGGTTGTCATAGATACATCTCAGTTGGAGGACTTGCTATGAATGTAGGTATCATAACAATATTTCCCGAATACTTTGAAGGTGTAGTGAAAACAGGCATGATACGAAAGGCCATAGAAAACAATCTTCTTGATATTGTTTTTGAAAATCCAAGGAACTATGCAACCGACAGGTATAAGTCTGTTGATGATTACCCTTACGGCGGTGGCAGTGGTATGGTTATGAAATACGATACACTTAAGCAGGCTATAGAAAATGCCAGGGCTAAGGTATCGGGCCCTGTTATATACATGTCTCCACAGGGAACACCTTTCCATCAGGCCTATGCCAAAGATTTGGCTAAAGAAGAAGGCTTTATCCTCGTGTGTGGCAGGTATGAGGGTATAGATGAGCGGTTGATGTCTATCGTTGATGAAGAGATATCCATAGGTGATTATGTTCTGTCGGGAGGAGAACCTGCAGCGGCAGTTGTTCTTGATGCTGTGGTTAGACTCATTCCCGGAGTATTGGGTGATGAAAATTCACTTAGTGAGGAGTCCTTTGAACATAATTTACTTGAATATCCTCAATATACCCGACCATCGCATGTTGATGGTATGGATGTGCCTGATGTGCTTCTTAGTGGACACCATGGCAATGTCGCCAGGTGGAGACTCAAGGAGCGTTTAAAAAGAACACTTGTTAAAAGACCCGATATGCTGAAGGATATACATTTGTCTCAAGAAGAAAAAGAATTGCTTGC
This sequence comes from Zhurongbacter thermophilus, assembly GCF_026184435.1. NCBI lineage: Bacteria > Pseudomonadati > Zhurongbacterota > Zhurongbacter > Zhurongbacter thermophilus. The sequence continues at coordinate 880,608 of NZ_CP046447.1, read as the reverse complement.
TGAAGTAAAAAAAGAAATATTAGAGACATTAAGCATGCTGGGGGTGTAAATAGTGGAAAAGTTGAGACTACACATAGCATTGCTTCATTATCCAATGTACGGAAAAAATTATCAGACTATAGCAACATCCGTTACCAATCTTGATATACACGACATAGCACGGCTTGCTCGTACTTACAACTTGGCATCTTATTGGGTTATTACACCTATAGAACCCCAGCGTGCTATGGTACAGCGTGTTGTTGATTATTGGGTCAAAGGTCCGGGAGGAGGGTATAATCCTCATCGTAAAGAGGCCCTTTCCCTTGTAAGAATTGGTGCCAATGTTGAAGAGATGGTAAAGGGTATAGAGGAAGAGTTTGGCGGTCCTGTTAAACTCTTTGCAACCGATGCCCGTCCTTATCCCAATATGATAGATTACGAGGAGGCAAGAAGACTCCTTCGTGAAGATGATGCCCAATATGTGCTTGTGCTGGGCACAGGTCATGGTATTGTCTATGATGAGATAAGAAAGATGGATTATTTCCTAAAGCCTATTAGACCAAACACGTCGTTTAATCATTTATCTGTTCGCTCTGCAGCCTCTATACTTGTTGATAGGCTTGTAGGAGAAGAGTGGTCGTATTAAGATATAGAAGGAAAAAGGAGGGATGATAAATGAGCATGGACATAATTAGGAGAATTGAAGAGCAGCAAATGAGAGATGACCTACCAGAATTTCGTCCAGGTGACACAATTCGTGTCTACTGGAAAGTTGTTGATGGTAGAAAGGAGAAGATTCAGAGGTTCGAGGGTATTCTTCTTGCCGATAAAGGTTCCGGTGTTCGTAGGACAATAACCGTAAGAAAGATTTCTCATGGTGTCGGTGTGGAGAGAATATTCCCCGTTCACAGCCCTAAACTCGTTAAGATTGAGCTTGTTCAGAGGGGTAAGGTCAGACACGCTAAACTTTACTATCTGCGTGATAAGAGAAAACTCGAGGTTAAAAAGAGAGATAAATTTGGTATGTCTCGTAAGAAGAAGAAATAATGGATTTTTCCATTGAAAGGAGATACCTTGAAAAAGGTTTTCGCCTTGTCGGTGGGGTTGATGAGGTAGGGAGGGGGGCCGTAGCAGGCCCCCTTTTTGTTGGTTTAGCAATATTTACTAAACCGTATGATATGATGGATATCTTTTGGACAGATTCTAAAATGTTTTCTTCTGAAAAGAAACGAAGACAGATATTTATGAGACTGATAAATATTCCTGGTTTTTTATGGACTGTTGGATGGGTAGATGCGTGGGAGATAGATGAAAAGGGTATTATGTGGGCTCTTGGAGAGGCTTTGAATCGTGCATTAGATAAGTTGCATGAAACTTATAGGCCTACGCTTCTGTTAACAGATGGAAAGGTGCCGTTTCCCGGGATTGCTATACCCCAGAGGACACTCATCAAAGGGGATAGGAAATCTCCTTCTATTGCTGCAGCTTCTATTGTTGCAAAAGTTATCAGGGATATTTATGTGGCGTCTATAGGAGAACTTCTGGATTATGGGGTGGTTTCTAATAAGGGCTATGGAACAAAGGCCCATATGGGTAAAATAAAAGAGCTTGGTATGTCGCGATGGCATAGAAAAAGTTTTTTAAAGAAACTACGGGAAGAAGGTGGAGGCTATGGTTAGTTTTTTGAAAAAGTGGTGGGATATCATACTCCTTGCGTTATTCCTTATTATCTTTTTGGTGTTCAGGTTTTACCTTTATCCTTGGTTTACGGTAAGACAGACATCTATGCTTGAAACACTTCACAGTGGTGATGTTGTTGTTGTTTCCCGGATGTATGCGGTTCATAGGGATTTCCAAAGGGGCGATATCATAGTTTTTTATCTGGGAGATAAGAAAGATCATGAGGGAGAATATCTTGTTAAACGCATTATAGGTTTGCCTGGTGAAACTGTTGAGATTCATGATGGTGTTGTTTACATTAATGGGCATGCCCTTAAAGAACCATATGTTGTTCATAAGGACACATCCAGCTTTGGACCATATACTGTGCCTCAAGGGAAGTTGTTTGTGCTGGGCGATAATCGCCCAGCAAGTAGAGATTCCCGATTCTTTGGAGCTATAGACGAGAAGAGTGTGGTTGGGCGGGTTGTTATGAGGATTTATCCGTTTTCGAATTTTACCGTTTTCCATCGTATTCATTACAATGATGCCTCTTCATAAGGGGAAATGGGCCGAGGATGCGGCCCTTTATTTTTATAAAGAGCACGGCTATAGACTAATTGGCAGAAATATTAGGGCATATGGTGGCGAGATCGATTTGGCATTTGAAAAAAATGGTAAGGTTGTTCTTGTAGAGGTAAAGCAAAGAAAACATTCATTAGAAGATGCCCTACTTGCTGTTTCTCCTAGTAAGAAACGGCGTATCCTCAGAGTATGGTATCAGAAAGCAGATAAATACTATCACTTTCCTATAGAGTTTCATGTATGTGCCGTTGTTGGTGAAAAAGACAACTTTTCTATATCTATATTTAAGGAGGAACTATGATGGGGGTTGCATTTGTCAGTACAGTATTTCTTATCGGTCTTGAGGGGGTTAAGACCGTTGTTGAAGTTGATGTGAGGCGAGGAATGCCATCTTTTAAAGTTGTAGGATTACCATCAAGCGTTGTAGAAGAATCTCGTGAACGTGTACTATCTGCTGTTAAGAATATAGGTGTTGATATTGGAGCTCGCAAAGTAGTTATCAATCTCTCCCCTGCTGAAGTGCCTAAAAAAGGCTCACATGCAGATTTGCCTATTGCCATAGCACTTCTCAAGGCAATGAATGTTATACAAGATGACTTTTCGGGTGCTTTGATTTTAGGGGAGTTGTCTCTTAATGGCAGGGTAAGGATGTCTTCATCTATGTTTGCCCTTATTGCACAAGGCATATCGCTAGGGTATAAGCAGTTTATCATCCCTGATGAAGCGTCATATCTTATTAATGTATTTAGCAATGTTGCTTACATACCTGTATCAAATCTTAGTGAGTTCCTTTCAGGTAACCTGTCTTGGCAACAAACAGAAGGATTTATTAGGGTGAAAACTCAGAACATAGTCAAAGACTTTGGAGATATCAAAGGACAGTATATGGCAAAGTATGGAGCTATGCTTGCCGCTGCTGGAATTCATAATATGGTAATGGTGGGTTCTCCTGGGGTTGGAAAGACGATGATAGCGGAGCGGATGACAGGGATTTTGCCTTCAATGACAGAAGATGAGATTATCGAAGTCACGAAAATATACAGTGCCACATTAGGAAAAGAAACGCTGGTAACAGATAGGCCTTTTCGCTCGCCTCATAGTAATACATCGGTTTCAGCTATGTTTGGTGGAGGCAGATATGTCCAACCAGGTGAGGCAACACTTGCCCATAGAGGAGTATTATTTGTAGATGAATTTCCAGAATTTCGCCGGGATGTGCTTGAGGGTTTAAGAACTGTTGTGGAAACAAGACAGGTGTTCCTGTCCAAAGCAGATATCAAGGTTAATTTTCCTGCGGATTTTCTCCTTGTTATGGCATCTAATCCGTGTCCCTGTGGTTATCTAGGACATCCCCATAAGCAGTGTAGGTGTAGCGTGTCCGATATTAAAAGGTATCAGAGAAAATTCTCAGGTCCTCTCATGCAGAGAATAGATATACAAATGTGGATGACTCCACCTGAGAATATGACAAGGGATGAACTCACAACAGAATACATGAGAGAAAAGGTTATTATCGCTCGCAACATGCAGATGAAACGGTATAAGGGAAGATATTTCAATGGTACGGCTCCCGATAATGTGTTTTTACAACATGTCAATATGTCTACTGGTGCCAGCAGTGCCATTGAAGATATTAGAATTATGGGCAAAGACAGTGGAAGAGAACTGTCAAAGATTAAGAGATTGGCAAGAACAATAGCCGATATAAATGAAGAAGACTATGTAAGTGAAGAGCATATTTGGATGGCTCTTAGTTTTCGCAAAGCCATGGATATGTTGGTGAGGTTTTGGTGAATATACGAGAAAAACTTATAATGCTTGCCCAAGAGGGAGCTTCTTATAAAGATCTTGCCACAACTTACCATATATGGCAGATGGAATCGGGCAAAAAGCACGAAAGTGTTTGCGATGGTTGCCATGGTGCTATCACTATAGCGGATAGTATATATCCAGATAGCTTAAGGCATTTAAATAAGCCTCCTGTTGTTCTCTTTTATGAGGGAAATATTTTGCTCCTGAACAAAATGCCCAAAGTTGCCATTGTTGGGACAAGAAAGGCTACATCTTATGGTATGTCTGTAGCAGAAAAGTTGGGGTATACACTGGTAAATGCTGGTGTTCCCGTTGTGTCGGGACTTGCTCGTGGTATTGATGTAGCATCGCAGCGCTATGCTGCGGATAGAGGTTTAGCTATTGCTGTTTTGGGTAATGGGTTAGATATCTACTATCCGTATAAAAACAAAGTCATTCAAGATACTATAGCTGAAAAGGGCTTACTTATTTCTGAGTATCCTGGTGAGGTGCGTGGTACTAAGTGGTCTTATGTTGCCCGTAACAGGATTATTGCGGCGCTTTCTTCTCTTGTTATTGTTGTTGAATCTCCAGAACGTGGAGGTTCCATTCATACTGCAGAATTTGCTATGGAACTGGGGGTACCCGTTGCTGCAGTGCCCGGTGATATATTTCGCATAACATCAAGAGGTACAAATGCCCTTATTGCCGATGGTGCAATGATTATTACCAAACCAGAAGATGTGTTGTCTATGATTAATGTTGTTGCATATACTAATGATAAGCATGGTCTTGTAGATATACTGAGAGAGCATGGTGGAATTATGAATATATCGGTTCTCAGAGGGTATTATGATAGTACAGGTAGTTTGATGAAGGATATTGCATATCTGGAAATGAAACAGATTGTAAAGATGGAGGGAAGTGTGGTGATACTTATTGAATAGTGTTATTGTCATAGGTGCAGGACTGGCAGGTTCTGAGGCGGCGCTAACATTGGCATCATTAGGGGTATCTGTGAAGTTGTATGAGATGAGGCCCTGGAAGATGACACCAGCTCACAGGACTGATAAACCTGCGGAGCTTGTATGTTCTAATTCCCTGGGGAGCAGAAGAGTAGATAAACCTAAGGGTTTACTTTTGTGGGAAGCTCTTACAGCTGGTGCCTCTTTGCCACGACTGGCCCTGAGTGCCAGTGTGCCGGCTGGAGGAGCATTGGCTGTTGATAGACAAATCTTTTCTGACCTTGTCGGCAAGGCTATACAGGAGCATCCTATGATTGAGATTGTTAGACAAGAGGTATCTTCTTTTGATACAGATCGTTATACTATTGTTGCTGCTGGTCCACTGCTTTCAGATAACCTGTCAAATTATCTGTCATCTTTGTTAGGTACAGATTTTTTGCACTTTTATGATGCCATATCGCCAACTGTTGTAGCAGATACCATAGATATGGAATATGCATTTTGGGCTAACAGATATGATGATTCAGATGGTGGAGATTATCTCAACATTCCACTGACAGAAGAAGAGTATTATCAGTTTGTTGAAGATATACTTGCTGCTCGAAAATATGTCCATCATGACTTTGAAGAAATAGAAAAATTCTTTGACAGATGTCTTCCTATTGAGGAGATAGCTAGGAGAGGTAAATTAGCACTCGCTTATGGACCTATGAGACCGGTAGGACTTGTTGACCCACGCACAGGCAAGCGTCCATTTGCCGTCATTCAGCTTCGCAAAGAAAACAAAGAAGGTACTTTGCTTAATATGGTGGGTTTTCAAACAGGTATTTCACACACAGATCAGGTGAAAATTTTTAGAAAGATACCAGCCTTGAGGCATGCAGAGTTTGCCCGTCTTGGTCAAATTCACCGAAATACATTCATTAATGCCCCTAAAGTCTTGGGGGATTCTATGTCGCTAAGATGTTGTCCTAAGGTGTATGTTGCCGGTCAGCTATCGGGAACAGAAGGTTATCTTGAGGCTATTATGGGAGGTTTCTGGTCTGCTCTGAGTATCTTTTTTGATATGCATGGTATAAAGTTGCCTGAGTTGCCCAAGTTTTCTATGTGGGGAGGTATACAGAGGTATCTTCATGATGAAACGGTTCGTGAATTCCAACCGATGGGATCAAATTTTGGACTTCTCCCTCTTCCCGATAAGAAGATGAAGAAAAAGCAAAGGCGGCAGTGGCAAGTAAAGAGGGCTATTGATGCGTGGCTTCAATATAGGCAGCAGATAGAAAAAATGAAAATGGAGGTGAGCAAATAGTGAGAACATTACTAAGAGGGGCTTATGTGCTAACTGCCGATGAGAACAAACCCTTTATTAAGGATGCCGATATTCTCATGGAAGATAACAGTATTGTATATATAGGTGATAGAAAGGAACACGAGTTTGTTGATAGGATACAGTATCTCTATGGTTATCTTATTACTCCGGGTTTTATTAATACCCATACTCACCTTGCTATGACGTTGTTTAGGGGTTGGGGTGAGGACATGGAGCTAGGTAAATGGCTCAATGAAAAGATATGGCCCTATGAGGCAAAACTGACTGACGAAGATGTGTACTACGGCTCTATTGTTGGTATTAAAGAGATGCTCTCCACGGGAACAACGGCATTTGTAGATATGTATTTCTTTGAACAGGCTACCATTGATGCTGTTCATGATGTTGGTATCAGGGCATTTATTACCCCGGGGATTATTGAAAAAGAAGGATGGAAAGATAGAGTAGACCAAATTGTTGCCCTTCGTAGTGCTCTGAGAAGTGATTATGTTGAGATTCATCTTAGTTTGCACGGTTTTTATACATGTGGTCCAGATGTTGTTGAGTATGTAATAGAGAAAGCTAAAGAAACTGGTGCTTTTGTTCATATACATCTACTTGAGGCACCATGGGAGCGTGGGGCTATTGAAGCGAAGCATGGGAAGGATTTTATTAAGAAATACTATGATAAAGGTCTGTTTAGCGATATCCATGTTATTGCTGCTCATGGTGTATGGATATCAGATGATGAATTAGAAATACTTGCTAATGCAAACTTTGCACTCGCCCATAATCCTCAGAGCAACCTAAAACTTGTTTCTGGTATTGCTCCCATTTGGAAATATCTCCAAGCTGGTATGACGGTGTCTATTGGTACAGATGGTGCAGCAAGCAATAACAATCTTGACCTTATTGAGGAGATTCGTACAGCAGGTATGCTAGGAAAATACAAAGCGGAGGATCCCGAGGCTCTTCCGTCTAAAGAGCTCTTTTATATGCTCACTAAATATGGTGCTAAAGCTGTTAAGCGTGACGATATTGGTGTGCTAGCCGAAGGCAATAAGGCTGACCTTGTTGTTTGGAGTGTAGACAATGTTGAGTGGTTACCTTTCTGGGATACAGAGGAGGGTATGTATGCCCACCTTATCTATTCAGTACAGTCAAAATCCTCTGTGAAAAGAGTGTGGGTATCCGGTAAAGAGGTATACAGAGAGGGACATTTAATGACTGACATACCATATCTTGAAGGATTTAAGGCTAGTGTAAAGAGAATATTTGGAGGTGAGTGAGATGACAAAATTTGGTGTTATTGGAGGTAGTGGTATTTATACCCTTGAAGGGGTAGATATTGAATGGATTACTGTTGTTACTCCATATGGGGAGGTAGAAGTAGGGGCTTCAGAGATTGACGGTAGAGAAGTGTTCTTTATGCCTCGCCATGGTAAAAACCACTCCTTGCCACCTCATAGGGTCAACTATAGGGGGAATATTTGGGCTCTCGCATCTTTAGGAGTTAAGCGTATTATAGCTACCAACGCATGTGGTAGTCTTAATACCGATTTTCCTCCAGGATATCTTGTTCTTCCTGACCAGTTTCTTGATTTTACCAAGGCAAGGCCTTCTACTTTTTACGATGAGCCAGGTAAGGTTGCTCATACAGATATGACTGTTCCATATTGTCCTCAGATTCGTAGCGAAATTATGAAGGCTGCCGATGAAATTGGCTTTAAGGATATTTACAATGGTGGTACATATGTTACCACAGAAGGTCCGCGTTTTGAAACATCTGCAGAGATAAAGGCATATCGTATGCTTGGAGGCGATCTTGTAGGTATGACATCTGTACCTGAAGTTGTTCTTGCTAGAGAGGCTGGTATGTGTTATGCCAGTATTTCTATTGTAACTAATTTTGCTGCAGGAATATCGCCTGATGTACTTACCCATGACGAAGTTTTAGAGATGATGTCAAAGATTACTCCAGTGGTTGGCAAAATTATACTTGAAACTATAAAGGGTTTCCCGGAAGAGAAGACATGTCAGTGTCCTTGGGATGTTTCACTACTGGACATTAAAGTGGAAAAGTAGAGTAAAATAAAAATGAAAAAACTTTAGGGAGGTGCTGTTTTATGTTGAGTGAGCTTGCAAAAACCCACAAGATTTATATTGGTTCTGACCATGCTGGTTACGATCTGAAGATGGCTGTTAGAGAGTTTTTGGTGGAACAGGGGTTTGATGTTATAGATGTAGGAACACATTCTAAGGAGTCTTGTGATTATCCAGATTATGCAAAAGAGGTAGCAACCAAAGTACTGGAAGATAAAGATTCTTTTGGTATTCTCATATGTGGAACGGGTATCGGCATGAGTATTGCTGCAAATAAGGTGCCGGGTATTAGAGCTGCCCTTTCCAATGATATCATTGCTGCCAAACTTGCTCGTGCCCACAATAACGCCAATGTTTTGTGTATGGGCGGGAGACTGATAGGTAAAGAGTTGTCATTTGAAATCGTAAAGACCTTCTTGCTTACTCAGTATGAGGGTGGAAGACATGAAAGAAGACTGAGAAAGATAGAGCATATTGAAGAAGAATTTTGCAAGAAATAATAATCTGAAATTTCAAGAGGGGGAGGACTGATATTGTGTGGGAATTTGTGAAAAAAACAGATCCTGAGGTATGGGAGGCCATTAGGGGGGAGCTGGAAAGAGAGCGTACAACACTTGAGCTGATTGCATCGGAAAACTTTCCATCCTTGGCAGTTTTAGAGGCTATGTCTACTGTTTTGAATAACAAATATGCTGAGGGCTATCCTGGTGCTCGCTACTATGGCGGATGCAAATATGTAGACATTGTTGAGGATATTGCCAGGGAGCGTGCTAAGAAATTGTTTGGTGCTGATCATGCTAATGTGCAACCTCATTCTGGTAGTCAGGCTAATCAAGCTGTATATCTGGCACTTTTAAAGCCTGGTGATAAGATCTTGTCTATGGACCTTGCTCACGGTGGACACCTTACCCATGGTGCCAAGGTGTCTTTAACTGGTAAATGGTTTGATGTTTACCACTATGGTGTTGATCCTGATACAGAGACCATCAATTACGATAAAGTTAGAGAAATAGCCTTGGAGGTTAAACCTAAGCTCATTATCGCCGGTGCTAGCTCTTATCCAAGGTTTATAGACTTTGCCAAGTTTAGAGAAATAGCCGATGAGGTGGGAGCATATCTGATGGTAGACATGGCTCATATAGCTGGGCTTGTTGCTGCAGGTGTGCATCCATCTCCAGTGCCTTATGCTCATGTTGTAACCACTACCACTCATAAAACCTTAAGGGGACCACGTAGTGGTATGATTCTTACCACAAAGAAACTGGCTAAGAAGATAGACAAGGCCGTATTTCCGGGTCTTCAGGGTGGTCCACTGGAGCATGTTATTGCCGCCAAGGCTATTGCCCTAAAGGAGGCTGCAACAGAAGAGTTCAAGCAATATGCCAAGCAGATAGTAGAAAATGCCAAGGTGCTTGCTGATGAGTTGGTGAAACATGGACTAAGAATTGTTTCTGGTGGTACAGATAATCATCTAATGCTTGTCGACCTTAGACCTATTGGTGTAACAGGAAAAGACGCCGAAAATATGCTCGAGGAAGCTGGCATTACTGTTAATAAAAATGCCATACCCTTTGATCCACAGCCACCCAAAGTAACTTCTGGTATTCGTATAGGTACACCAGCTTTAACAACAAGGGGTATGGGAGCAGATGAAATGAAAAAGATTGCCGAGCTCATTGTTAGAGTTCTGAAGTCAGGTGGCGATGAGAGGATTATCACATCTGTTAGGGAAGAGGTCAAGGAATTGACCAGTCAGTTCCCACTATATCCTGAATTGGGGGAGTGATAAATCGTGGGGGTGCATATTGTAGATCATCCGCTCATTAAGTATAAGATTACTATGTTGAGAGATGTGGAGACGGGGGCCAAAGAGTTTAGAGAGCTTGTATCTGAAATTACCCTGCTTCTTTTATATGAGGCGACAAGAGGACTTCCTCTGAAGGAGACAGAGGTTGAGACCCCTATAGCTACAGCTAAGGGATATCTTATTGATGGGGATATCCTATTTGTTCCTGTACTTCGTGCAGGTCTAGCTATGGTGGAGGGAGCATTAAAGCTTATACCTAATGCTAAGGTAGCCCACTTTGGTGTTTATAGAGATCATGCCTCCTTGCGTCCTGTACAGTATTTCGCCAAGTTTCCCAGCAATATAGGTGATATGAATATCTTTGTGATGGATCCGATGTTGGCAACTGGTGGTTCTCTTGATTATGTTGTGGATTACCTTAAAGATATTGGTGGCAAAAACATTAAAGTACTTGCCATTATATCTGCTCCTGAGGGGGCTTCTCGTCTTGAAAAATCTCATCCTGATATAGATGTTTATGTTGCTGCGATGGATCAATATCTTAACGACCAGGGATATATTGTTCCTGGGCTTGGTGATGCAGGTGATAGACTCTATGGAACAAAGTAGGGCAGTTTGGCTACTGGCAATTTTTCTATGGTCGTTTATTACTACATGGTTTGCGGAGCCAATAGCGATATATTTAGGGTACAAACTGGGTGTTTTAGATTATCCTAACGAGAGAAAAGTTCATAAGGAGCCAATTCCCCGAAGCGGGGGATTGGCTTTTTTCTTTGCCCTCATTCTTGCTCCAATTGTGTTGTTCCCAACAGATGTGCGGATAAAGTCCTTGTTTGTTGGAGCATTACTTTTATATATTTTTATGTTTATAGATGATTACAAGGGGCTTTCTCCGTACATAAAGCTTATAGTGCAGATTTCCTCTGCACTTATTGTTATTCTATGGGGTGGTATCCGTTTTGATTTTCTCAATATAGAGCCATTTGGTACCTTTGTGCTTTCACCTGTGGGTAGTATATTTTTTTCTCTGTTATGGATTGTTGCACTTACCAATGCTGTAAACTTTATAGATGGGCTCAATGGGCTTGCCAGCGGAGTTATATTTATCTCGTCTTTGGCTTTTTCCGTTATTCTTCTTATGAGAGGTTATGTTATTGTATCTATTTTGTCACTGCTTTTAGCGGGTGCTACATTAGGATTTTGGCCATATAATTTTCCTAAAGCCAAGACATTCATGGGTGATGTTGGAGCCCAGTTACTGGGATTTTATACTGGAGTTTTAACACTGTGGGGTAGCATTAAAACTATTGGTGGGCTTTTATTTCTTGTTTATATCATGTTGTTTATCTTTCCTATTACCGATCTTACATGGAGTTCTATCAGAAGAATTCTGAAAGGCAAGCATCCTTTTTATCCTGATAAATCACACCTTCATCATATGATGTTGAAGATTGGCTTGAGTGAAAAAGGTGTAGTTGTGGTGGCATATGCTATATCTGCACTTATGGCAATACTTGCTATTTATCTGGTAAGGAGGTAGTTTTATGAAAAAAATTTTAATTGTTATAGGTACTCGTCCTGAAGCGATTAAGATGGCACCTGTATATTTGGAGCTTAAAGAGGCCGAAGATTTACAGCCCTACATACTATCTACAGGTCAACACATAGAGCTTCTTGATGAGGCCCTTTCCACATTTGGGCTAAAGGCCGATTTTCGCCTTGACATTATGAAAGAAGCACAAACTCTGGCCTATCTTACTTCAGCACTGGCGGAAGGATTAGGTAGACTATATAGTGAAATTGCCCCGGATACGGTGCTTGTTCATGGTGATACGACGACAACACTGATGGGGGCGCTTATGGCATTCTATATGCGCATTCCCGTGATGCATGTTGAAGCTGGTCTAAGAAGTGATAATCGATTTGAACCATTCCCTGAAGAGATTAACAGAAGGCTTGTTGACCAAATGGCCGATGTTCTGTTTCCACCTACTCCTATGGCTAAGGCTCGTATATATGAAGAAAAGCCTGAAGTTGTTGATATTTTTACAACCGGTAATACTGTTGTGGATGCGCTTATGTGGGTTAAGGAAAATAAATTAGAAGCTATACCTCTTCATAAAGAACTCAAGCCTAAAGAATATATATTGCTTACGGCACATAGACGCGAAAACTGGGGAGAACCTCTTAGGAACATATATAAGGCAGTAAAGCATATTGTAAGAGAAACTGGTCTTAAGGTCGTTTATCCAGTACATCCTAATCCCCGAGTGAAAAATATAGCCTACGATGAACTGGGAAATGTGGATGGGGTTATTCTCACAGAGCCCATGGACTATATGTCTTTTTTGAAACATATGTCGGAAGCACGTATAGTACTGAGTGATTCTGGAGGTGTGCAAGAAGAAGCCCCTTCATTCGGCGTACCTGTCGTTTTGTTAAGGAGAGTAACAGAGCGTCCTGAAGGTGTGAGAACGGGGCATATTGTTCTTGCCGGTACGGATACAGATACCATAGTAGAGAAAACTTTACAGATGCTGAATAAAAAGCTTCCGGCTTATAATCCCTTTGGTGACGGACTAGCAGCTCGGCGAATTGCTGATTACATAAGGTATTTTCTTAAGTTGTCTACAGAAAAGCCAGATGAATGGGTGATATCTTATGAATAGCTTACAGATAGAGGGTAGATATCCACTGAAAGGTAAAGTTGTGGTATCTGGTTGTAAAAACACAGCTCTTGCTGTTTTGCCTGCTGTGTTGCTTACAAAGGGAACAATTATACTGAAAAATGTTCCGGATATCGTAGATGTTCAAACCATGGTAGCTCTGATTCGCGATGTTGGAGTAGAAGTGGAGTATTTAGATAAACACGTTGTAAAATTTACTATGTATGACGATGTAGAGTGGAATATAAAATCTATTAAGGCCTCATCCATTCGTGGTTCTCTATTTCTACTTGGTCCTATTTTGGCCCGTATGGGACGTATTGCTCTACCTTATCCTGGAGGATGTAATATAGGTACAAGGCCTATAGATCTTCACGAAAAAGGATTACGTATTCTTGGATATGATATAGAGACTACTAGTGGATATATATATGGCAGAAAAACAAGAGATACTAAAGGAGATCTTATATACTTTGATTTTCCTAGTGTAGGAGCGACAGAAAATTTGCTTATGGCTGCGGCTCTAACAACGGGTTATACCGTTATTGAGAATGCGGCTATAGACCCACAGGTTGTTTCTCTGTCTGCATTCCTTAATAGAATAGGGGTAAAAATATCTGGGATTGGTACACGTAAACTTGTTATAGAAGGTAGACAGAAACCTTACGAAGTTGGCACAGTAGAGTGGACTATTCCTGGTGATTACCTAGAAGCAGGTACTTTTATGCTCTATGCTGCTGGTATCACGGGTAGTAAAGTACATATAACCCCTGCCTATAGGGGGTTTCTCATACCTTTGATTGCCAAACTTGAAGATATGGGAATTAATGTTGTTCGAGAGAATGGTGGAGTTACTGTCTATGGTAATGAAAATCTTTCCCCTGTGAGGATAAAAACACTTCCATTTCCTGGTTTCCCCACAGATTTACAGCCCATTATTGGCACATTACTTACTCAAGCTAATGGGGAATCGGTGGTTCAAGAACTTGTTCATGATAGACGACTGGGATATGTTAATTATCTCCTTCGTATGGGAGCCGATATCACAACTCTAGGACAGAGTACAGCCATTATTAGAGGAAAGACTCCTTTATTTGGAACAGAAGTTAAAGCTGAAAATCTAAGAGCTGGGGCGGCACTTATTCTTGCAGGACTACTTGCCAATGGTACAACTCATGTTAAAGACATGTATCATGTATACAGAGGATATGAAGATATTGTTGGTAAACTACAAACACTAGGAGCTCATGTTCAGGTGATAGTCGATGAATCATAAAAGACCTATTAAATGGATAATTGGTAATACGACTAAAGCAGCTGGAAGGCTCTCTAATATTGGGCAGAGCATATCCTTTTTGTTTGAGGAAATGGGTAAATATAAACCTTGGGAAGAAATATTTGCTTGGGAACTTATATCTCAAGGGGAGACCATTCATTCTGATAGAATCACTCTTGTGCATGTATGGTTTGCAGAAAAACGGCCCGAAGGGGATAATATTATTTGGATTTATACTCCAGGTAGGAAGGTTTCTGTTTATAAAAATGCCTTTTATACAGCTTCTGGAGAACACTCATATACTCGGTTAAGACTGTTAGGAATAGAACCATGGCGTATATTTTATGTACCTTTATCTTTCCATAGCAGCGGAGCCGAGGAAGATTTCGTTCAGACCCTTGAAATACTTATTAATGTATACAGTTATCTCTTCACACTGAAAGAGGTAAATGCTATATAAAGGAGGGATACTATGAAAGTTTCAATTTGGGGACTGGGTTCGGTAGGGTTACCCCTTGCACTAACATTTACTCTTAAAGGGGCCGATGTTATAGGAATAGATGTTAATGAAGAGCATGTGGAAAACATCAGAAATGGCAATACTCATATATATGAGCCGTTTGGTAATACTGATACCAATGGTGTTTTGAAGGAAGTTGTTGGTAAGAAATTCTTTCCTACTACAGATTATAAGAAAGCCGAAGATGCAAACTATCATCTTGTTACTGTTGGTATACCTCTTGACGATAATATGAATCTTATATGGACTCCACTGGAGTCTGCGCTTCATAATCTTGGGAAGATTTTGAAAGAAGGGGATACAGTTGTGCTAAGAGCAACTGTTGTACCTGGCACAACAACGGGTCTTGCCAGAGAAATACTTGAAAAAGAAAGCGGACTAAAGGCAGGAAAAGATTTCTATCTTGCATATGCCCCGGAAAGAATTGCGGAGGGTAGAGCATATGAAGAGTTTAGAAAGATGCCCACGCTTGTGGGTGGTATTAACGAAAAGTCACGTGAGAAAGCCAAAGAGGTTTTATCAACGATTTTAGAGTCTTACTTTGTAGAGGTTTCTGACCCATGGATTGCAGAGATGAGTAAAGTGCTGGAAAATGCCTCTCGTGATGTTTATATTGCAGTTGTTAATGAAATGGCAAAGCTTGCTATAGCAAGGGGCTTGAGACCTCTTGAAGTTATCGAGGCTGCCAATACCCATCCAAGGGTTAAACTCCTTAGACCGGGTGCGGGAGTTGGGGGACATTGTATACCTAATGCCTTTTATTATCTAAAACCTCTCTTTGACGACAGAACAGGGAAATCCCTGGTATTTGCCTCTGCTAGGCAAGTTAATGATGAAATGCCACTATTTTTGGCGTCTTATATTGATCAAAATGCCAAGGCTCTAGGTATTGATAAAAGCAATAAGGTTGCCATATTGGGACTCGCTATGAAAGATTTTTCATACGATGATCGTTATAGCCCTGCTTTGTTCTTAAAAAAATATCTAGAGGAAAAGGGTTGGAATAATATCTGGGCATATGATCCCATGGTTCCAAAGAGATTCGATACCCATATAGATGACATAGATGCTGTGCTAAGTGATGCTAAGGTTGTTATTATTACTGCCCTCCAAGAAGGTATTACCGCAGAAACTGTTGAGAAGTATATCTCTGATGGTATGCTTGTATTAGACACTAAAGGGATTTTAACTCCTGTAAATAATAAGAAGTTGAAAGTCGTTGTCTTCTAACAATGAAAACATTTCTGTGGGGATATTTCGGAGGTTTTAATGTTGGAGATGAACTTATTCTGAGTGCCGAGCTTAAGCTTCTTGGTTCTCAGAATGTTGTTGTTGTTGCACGGGGTAATGCTTCATATATTTCTAAAGTACACGATGTTGAAGTTATAACATACGAACAGGCTATTACCGAAGTCCCATTTCATAGGCACATTGTTGGGGGAGGTGGGCTTTTTCAAGATTCTACAAGCTTCTATAACATGCTTTATTACCTATATCCAATTCTTGTTGGTAGTAGCAGCGTTTTACTTGGTGTTGGTATTGGACCTTTGCGTAAACGGCTATCTTGGCATGTCCTTTCCAACATAATGAAGGGATTATCATTAGCTGTTGTTAGAGACAGGCTGTCTTATAAGTTTCTAACACAGTATGTAGGTTATGAGCCTGTTATTATGGCTCCAGATATGGTGTTTACCCTCGATGTGATTTCAGACTCTCGTATTTATCATGAAGAGGATAATATTATAGTTATTCCGGGTCCTGCTATTGGAATGCATTGGGATGCATTATCTACATTGACCCGAGGATACAAGGTAACAGTTGTAGAATTTTTACCCAGACAAGATAGCAAATGGAGACAGTTATACCCTAGTGATTGGAAAGTTGTAAGTGGCATAGATGCCTTAGCTGTTGGTGAACTGTGGGATATATTGGAAAGTTCTTGTTGTTGGATTACGGGAAGACTTCATGGTATGATTCTATCGTGTTTGTTAGGAAAGCCATTTTATCCGATTGTTTACGATGCGAAGATGCGTTTGTTAATGAGTGATTACTGTTTTATCTCGTCTTATAATATGGGATATGCTAATATAAATATTACGGAAGTTGGCAGAATAAAAGAGCAGGCGACTAATGTGTATAGCAAAGTACGGCAATATTTGGTGGGAAAGGGTTGGGTTAGATGAAGTATATACTTGTTGATGGTCATAGCTTGCTATTTCGTTCGTATTATGCCCTTCCTGCTCTGAAAGCAGGGAGTATGGATATTACAACTGGAGCCATTAGGGGTTTTATTTCAATCCTTCTGAAAATTCTCGGTATGCCTCATACGCATATGGCTGTTGCACTAGATACCAAGTCCCCAACTTTTAGACATGAAAGTTATGAAGCTTATAAAGCAGGTAGACCTGAAGTACCTGAAGATTTTCATAGGCAGGTAGAAATTTGCAAAGAATTGTGTCGATTTCTTGGTATCCCTGTTCTCGAGGCGCCGGGTTATGAGGCCGATGATATTATTGCCACAATAGCTACAAGAGCAGAGTTAATTGGTGCGGAGGTTGATATTTATACAGGAGATAAAGATTTATTTCAACTTATCACCGATAGAGTAAGGGTTGTTGTGTTTAGAAAAGGTGTTTCCAATACGGAAACATATGATAAAAATAAGTTTATTGAAAAGTATGGTTTTTCTCCTGACCGTTTTCCCATATGGAAGGCTCTTGCCGGTGATGCTTCAGACAATATCAAGGGGATACCTAATATAGGTGTCAAGCGTGCTACTGCACTATTGCAGAAATACGATGATATAGAAGGCCTATTATCAGACAAAAAGATAGCTCCGTATATCAATATCTTTGAGGAGAATTTGCGACTTGTGAGGGTTGTTCGAGATGTTCCAGTAGGTGACATTGTATCTCTAAGGGAAAATCTTTCTGATTGGGAGAAAGCAAGTAATTTATTGGATAAGTTAAGTATCAAACGCTTTCGTGATGAGCTAAGAAAACGTTTTATGCCTCGCAAGTGGATCGAGCCCTTTAAAATGGTCAATAATAATGGAGAAGTTTTTATGTGGCAAAGTTCTACTGGTATGGCATCACTGTTTGATACAGAAGAGGAAATGAGATGGTTAAAGGGTTCTCTGGAAAAGCCTCCATGGAAAATTGTTAACGGTGGAAAAGATGGTTGGAAGAGAATTATTAGCCGTGATATTATTCCCCAGCCTTGGAGTTATGTGATGCCTGGTATGGCTATTTATGAATATGCCAGTGATTTTACTCGTATTTCTCTGTTCTGGCACTTTATTAATCACTTTGGCATTATGATATATGGTGATCTGGAACAGAGACTCTTTGATGGTGGTCCTGTAGTAGTGGAAGAGGAGAAGGGCATTAAAATAGCTGTAGGTGACAAAGACCTTGTGCCGCGGGTCGCTCTTGCTATATTCGAAACAGGTGGTAAAGTCTATGCATACGATGATGAGTGTATATGGGCCGATTTTGATGATCTTGAGATGGCCCGTGATTGGTATAGAGCAGCTTATGGTGAAGATGTTGAGGTGATGGGATAATGCCAGAGATACCTGAAGTCCAGGTAATTGTTGATGGCATTAAGGATGAGGTTGTTGGTAAAGAGGTAGGAGATGTTACCATATTTGATGGTAGAAGAGTAGATGAAGACATTGATAAAATCGTTGGACTCACATTAAAAGATGCCTATAGGCATGGAAAAGCTATCATTCTTGACTTCGATGATATTAAGTTGATGTTTCATCTTAGGCTACATGGATTTGTAAGAGTTACAGATGATATATCTTCTCCAGAGAAAGGTTGGATTGTTGCCTTCAATATGGGAGATAAATATCTTGTTCTTGGTGATACACGAAAACTGGCAGAAGCTAAACTAGTGACAGATGAAGACTTTAAAACATCTCCTGATGCTGTACAAATAGATGAAACCACATTCAAGAGTATTGTATCCTCTTCCGGAGCTATAAAATCCACACTTATGAATCAAGAAAAGATATTGGGTTTGGGTAATAGGTATGTGGACGAAATTCTTTGGAGATCGCATATTCACCCAACAAAGAAGGGAAAAGACCTTACCGATGATGAGATACATAAAATATTTGTCACAATGAAAGAAGTGCTTGATGAGGCTTATAGTCAGGGTGGAGATGAGCATTATACCGACATTTATGGCAACCCTGGCAAATGGTCTGCTTCCGTTCATGGTAAGAAGGTATGTCCAGTTTGTGGTACTCCTCTGAAAAAGATTAAAGTCGGTGGTCGTACGTCGTATATTTGCCCGAAATGCCAGCCGGAACCATGAAAGTCATTTGTATTACTGGTCCTATAGCCTCAGGTAAAACTCTTGCCACCCACATTATTCACAATACCTTTCATGTTCCTATGATAAAAATGGATTTCATTGGTCATTATGTATTAACAAGGTCAGATGTTGTCGAAGAGGTTATAAACCTTTTAGGGGCAGATGTTATAGAATTTGGTCGCCTAAGTAGAAAAAAAATAGCCCAGAAGGTGTTTTCTAACAAGTCTCTTCTGATAGAGTATAACAGGCTTCTACATCCAATTATGTCAAAGCAGGCAGAAGATATTATCGATTTCTTTGCAAGAAGGGGATTTCAGTCAGCAGTATTAGAGGCTGCTATACTCCACGATGCCGGTTGGGATCACTTGTGCAATGAGATTTGGACTGTTGTTAGCCCTCCTAAAACTGTGTATAAAAGGTTGGGTTCCGAAAGGTTTTTTCTGTTTTACCGACCCCGTAGAAAATATCAGATGACAGATGATGAGTATAAGCGCTACGCAGATATTGTTATCTGCAATAAATATTCTAAGGACATATTTGCGGAAACAATTAGACGGTTGTGGCGTCAACGTGTGCTTAATAGGTAGTTTATGACTTCATTCATATTGTTTGCCCATGTATCTATGCTGTAGTGTTTTCTGATATATGTCATGCCCTCAGTAGCTATATCGTGCCTTTCATCTTCATCAAGATTTAAATACCACTTCACTATATTTAGCGTCTCATCTTTTATGTACTCCATGTCTGATATGACGAATTTGCCCAGTATAGGGTGGTTCTTTATCTCATATCCAAGTCCCATAGGGGTAGTAATCACAGGAGTACCAGCCGACCAGCCTTCGGCGGTGACATAGCCAAAAGGCTCGTATCTTGATGGATACAGCACAATGTCGGCAAGATTGTATATCTCATTTATCTCTGTGTGGTTAAGCTGGCTAAATACGGTAATGTTGGAAGCCATGTTTTCTTTTACTTCTCCGTATCCCAGCACTGCAATAACCTGCACATGAGGTAGGTGCTCGGCAATATATTCTACGACATCGGCACCTTTCCGTTTATTCCATCTGCCTACAAACACTATGGTTGGTTTATCTGCCTGCACATTCCACTTTGCATAGAGAAACTTTTTATCATTTGTAGATAATTTATGAAATATGCCTGTATCAACGCCATTGGATATAACAATAGTATTGTAACCATAATACTTTTTTACTTCAGAGGCCAGAAACTGCGATACAGATAGCCGTAACTTGTCTTTGCCTGCTTTCTTTTCAAGATAACCACCAATGATTCCTTTGAATGGATTTTCGCCAAGATGTTTAACATATGATGGATAAACAAAATGATATATCGTCAGTGGTGAGTGTTTGCAAAAAGCACCATAATACCCATTGCCAATGATGAGGTCATATTGGGGAGATATATAATCTGCCATTGTGCCTAGCTGATAGGTTAAAAGAAGTTCTCTCCAACTGGATGTTGGACTCTTGTAAAAAGGGCTGTGAAGTGATGCAAAAGAAAGATAGGTTATCTGATGTCCTTGAGATTTCAATACATCTCCAAGCATATGAGAATATGCCCTGATTCCCCCTTTTTTTTGTTCATCACCGTATAAGATACCAATATGAGCCATATATAAACCTCACTTTCATGTTGTATATTCTAATGATAACCTATCAGTAGAGGTGAACGATGTGAAGTATATAAAAATACGCGGTGCCAGAGAGCATAATCTGAAAAATATTGACGTTGATATACCCAAAGGACAGTTTGTGGTTGTCACTGGGGTCAGTGGTTCGGGTAAGACATCCCTTGTATTTGATACCCTTTATGCTGAAGCCCATAGGAGGTTTCTTGAGTCACTATCTGCGTATGCCAGACAGTTTCTGGGAATGTTGAAGCGACCAGATGTTGACAGCATGGAAGGTTTAACTCCTGCCATATCTATAGAGCAGCATACAACTTCTTCGTTTACCCCCCGCTCTACGGTGGGAACGATGAGCGAAATTTACGATTATATCCGTCTTATGTTTGCCCATATCGGTACTCCTTATTGTCCAGAACATCATTTGCCGATGAAGGCCACCACTCCCGATATTATCCTTAGGACGATTCTTACGAGATACAAAGGAGAAAGGGTTGAGATTTTAGCTCCTATTGCTATTAATAAAAAGGGGGATTTCAAGAATCTCTTTGCCTCTCTTCTTAAAGAAGGTTTTATGCGAGTCTACATTGATGGAGATATTCACTACCTCGATGAATTACCGGAAGTGGACAAGAACAAACATCATGATATTTATCTTGTTGTAGATAGGGTGAGAGTGAAACCTGAAAATCGCAGTAGAATTCTTGATGGCATTGAGCTTGCTTGGAAAAAGGCAGATGGAGTGGTTGCTATTAAAGTGGGTAATGATATTGCATACTATACAAACAAACATGCATGTCCCATCTGTGGCCGTAGTCTGCCAGAACTTTCCCCACGACTTTTTTCATTTAATAGTCCTGTTGGTGCTTGCCCTGTCTGTGGTGGTATTGGTATGCATGAAAAGATAGATCCGGATTTATTGATACTTGATGAAAACAAATCTATTGCTGAAGGTGCTATTTTTACTATGCTATCGAAAGATATGGAGATACTAGCTGCTAAGGCTTGTGGTATAGATCCTCATGTGCCATGGAAAGACCTTCCAACACGGGCAAAGTATAGGTTTTTATTTAAAGGTTCTAAGGTGCCTATTAAGGTTGATCTTGGAGATGAACCGTGGTGGTGGGAATTTAAAGGTATTGTTGATTACTTAGAACATAGGTATAAAACAACCGATTCAGAGATTGTTAGAGAAAAAATACGTAACTTTATGGTCCTGGAGGAATGCCATGCATGTCATGGAACGGGACTAAGACAAGAGGCATTATGGGTTGAAGTGGATGGTAAGACTGTAGAAGATGTTGTAAAGATGCCTGTATCCCAGCTAAAGGAGTGGATATATAGTATCAAGGTGGGAGGAACAAAGGCAAAGGTATGGCGTTCTATATCTGCAGAGATCAAGAAGCGTGTAGATTTTATGGTTGATGTGGGTCTGGGATATCTCAGTCTTATACGAAAGACCAACACCCTCTCTGGCGGTGAGGCTCAGAGACTGAGGTTGGCAGGTCAACTGGGCAATGTGCTTACAGGTATCATGTATGTTCTTGATGAGCCAACAATAGGTCTCCATCCACGAGACACCGATAGACTTATAAAACTTCTCAAGATGTTAAGAGATAAAGATAATAGTGTTATTGTGGTTGAGCATGATGAAAGTGTTATAAGAAATGCCGACCATATCATAGATATGGGACCCGGTGCCGGTGAGCTTGGTGGGAAGGTTGTTGCCCGTGGTACTGTAGACGATATTATCAAAACACCGCAATCTGTTACAGGACAATATCTGTCGGGTAAGAAATCCATCCCACTTCCAATGGTTAGACGTATTCCAAGTGGTTTTCTGTATGTTAAAGATGCCTATAAGTTTAATTTGAAACATATTGATGTTGCTATACCTAAAGGAGTAATGACAGTCATTACTGGTGTAAGTGGTTCAGGGAAAAGTACATTGGCTGTAGAAGTGCTGTACAAGTACCTTGCTAGACATCTTAATGGTGCTCATATTTCTGTATCAGGTATTGGAAAGATTGAGGGCTATGAAGATTTAAAGTATGTTGACCTCATAGACCAGTCTCCTATTGGAAAAACCCCCAGAAGTATTCCTGCTACATATGTTGGTGTTTTTGATAAGATTAGAAAGCTTTTTGCATCATTGCCAGAGGCAAAGGCACGAGGATATACAGCTGGTAGGTTTAGTTTTAATGTACCACCTCCCAAAGGAGGACGGTGTGAGGCCTGTAAAGGTGTAGGTATTATCAAAGTGGAAATGCAGTTTTTACCAGATGTATATGTTACCTGTGATGTATGTGGTGGAAAACGGTATGGTAGTGAAACATTGGAAATTAAATACAAGGGTTATAGTATTGCCGATGTTCTTGATATGACAGTGAGGCAGGCTATGGATGTCTTTAAGAATATACCAAGTATTTATAACGACTTGAAAATATTGCATGAGGTTGGACTAGGCTATATCAAATTGGGACAGCAGTCTCCGACGCTTTCAGGTGGCGAATCGCAGAGGGTTAAACTGGCAACTTATCTCAAAGGTAATAAGAAGGGTTACCTTTTTATTCTCGATGAACCGACAACAGGACTTCACATGGATGATGTTAATAAACTCATAGGAGTTCTGCATAGACTTGTTGATGCTGGGAATACTGTTGTTATCATAGAGCACAACCTTGATGTCATAGCCAATGCCGACTACATCATAGATATGGGGCCTGAGGGTGGAGAGGGCGGAGGTCAGGTTATTGCTACAGGTACACCTGAAGAGGTGGCTATGACGGAAACATATACAGGTCAGTATCTCAAAAGATACTTGGAAACAAGGGGTAGATTATAGTGCCTATAGATGAAAAGATACTAACAGCACCCCATGAACCTGGGGTTTATCTCTTTAAGGGATCTGGTGAAGAGGTTATATATGTTGGCAAGGCCAAGGATCTTAGGAAACGTCTTGACAACTATCTGAAAAGGCGGGATTTTAAAGCCTCTCTTATTATGGATTATGCCAGAGATCTAGAATTTTTTACAGTTCCTACAGAGCGAGAAGCTCTTATCTTAGAAGAGTCTCTTATCTATAAATATACACCTCGCTTTAATGTGCTTATGACAAGTGATATTACGTATTCATATCTTGTCATCAATGAATCGTTCCGCTTTCCGACAATAAAACTGGAATTTCGTCGTTCGCGTAAGATGACATCTGAAAGATTGGGATACCGTGTCATTGGACCATTTACATCTCGTGCTATGGCACGGGCTTTATATGAACTGGCCCAGAAGGTATTCGGTATAAGAAACTGCAAGTGGAATGAAAAGAAACTCTTGTCAAGAGTATGTAATCTTGGTGAAATAGGCAAGTGTTCTATGCCATGTGTGGGGCGTATTAGTGAAGAGGAGTATCGTAAAAATGTAGAAGAGTTTGTTAAAGTCGCCACCTCTTCACCTTCTAAAGTTAAAGAGTACTTAGAAAAATCTATGAAAGAGGCGTCACAGTCTATGCAGTTTGAAAAGGCTATAGTCTTTAGAGATGCCTTGAAAGAATTTTCACAGATATCTGTGAGTCAGGCGGTTGTCGAGGGTTTTTCAGGTATTGGGATTATTGCGGCTTTCAAAGATGGAAAAGGTGTGGCTATTGTCTACTTCATTGATAGTGAAGTTAGAGATGTTTTAGTGTGGCATTACAGGGGAGATAGTGCTTCTGAATTTTATGAAAGGGTAGCTCTTGATATATATACCCGTATATGCAAAGATGGTATGCAGACAATAGTTTTCACTCCCAAGGTAAAAGATGTCCTTGAGGTTCTTGGATGTTCTGTATCCAATGTCAGACCTGAAAGACTGGCAATGGAGATGGCTACAACAGCTTATAGTCATCTTGCATACAAAAGTGAATTGGAGGAAGGATATCTTCAGCTTGCAGATATTCTTAATTTGCCAACACTACCTAGCCGTATAGAGGGATACGACAATGCCCATTTTCAAGGGAGTTATCCAATGGGTGGCATGATTACCTTCATTGGTGGTAAACCATCACCAAGGCACTATAGGTTGTTTCATCTTAGTCCAAAGCGTATGGCAGATGTGGACATGATGTATGAAGTGATCACGCGTAGGTTAGCCCATCCTGAGTGGGGGTATCCATCGCTTATGGTTATAGACGGTTCAAAGCCTCAGCTTGATTTTGTTATGAAGGCTCATGAAGATGTGGGTATAGAAAAGATGTGGCGTGTTATTTCTCTTGATAAAGATACCGGTCTTATTCACTTTGACGATGGTAGAGCCATATATCTTGACGAGACACATCCCGCTAAACGCTTTCTGAGATGGGTAATGGCAGAAGCACATAGGTTTATCAATAAGAACCATAGAGAGAGAAGGGATAGCATTGTGGGCATTTTTGATTCTGTTAAAGGTCTTGGCCCTAAGCGTATGGAAAAACTCATGAATGTGTTTGGAAGTTTTTATGGAATATACAATGCTTCATTAGATGAGCTTATCGAAAAAGGGGGACTTCCAGAAGATGTTGCCAAAGCATTGTACGAAAAACTTCACCGTTAGCTTTCCTGTTGAGATTGGGTTTGTCAATATCGTTATTAGGGATGACAAATATTTTGACATTGCCCTGAGAAGGTATCCTATGTATACGGTAATGTCGCATAGCTGTCCCCATATACTGATTGAGAAACTTCAATGGTACTTTAAAGGTGAAAAGGTTGTTTGGAGTTTAGATGAAACACATGAAAGGTCACTTACAGATTTCCAGAGAAAGATGTTTGTGGCTTTGTCTGATTATGCACCTTACGGTACTGTAATAACCTATGGTCAGCTGGCAGGATATTTACATTCGTCTCCCCGTGGTGTTGCTACAGCACTGAAGTATAACAATCTACCAATCGTTTTGCCATGTCATAGGGTTGTTGCGAAAAATGGTATAGGGGGATTCTCTGCTGGGTTACAATGGAAAAGATACCTATTACAATTGGAGGGTGTAAATATATGAAAGTTGTTATTATTAGTGGACTGTCAGGAGCTGGTAAGAGCACAGTAGCATCTACATTTGAGGATATGGGTTACTTTACAGTGGAAAATGTGCCTGTAGAGTTCTTTTTACCTATTGTTGAAAAACTTGACAGTGAAGGTGTCGATAGGGTAGCCCTTGTTATTGATATACGCAGTGTCAGAGGAGACGAATTTCTAGTAGAGAAGTTTCTCAAGGAGCTAGAGTCCATTAAGAACAAATACGATGTTGATGTTTTGTTTTTAACAGCAGATAGGAAAGTATTAATAGACAGGTTTGCCCTAACAAGAAGACCACATCCACTATCTTCTTCT
Organism: Zhurongbacter thermophilus; assembly: GCF_026184435.1. Classification (NCBI taxonomy): domain Bacteria; kingdom Pseudomonadati; phylum Zhurongbacterota; genus Zhurongbacter; species Zhurongbacter thermophilus. The sequence continues at coordinate 854,634 of NZ_CP046447.1, read as the reverse complement.
GATGCTTTTTCTATAGAAGAGTTGCTTAGGAAAGAAGAGGAGATATTGTCTGCTATTCGTGAGATTGCCAGAGTTATAGACACAACGAATTTTTCTACAAGAAAATTACGGACATATATCCTTCAACTGTTTAGTACTGAAGGTCTTACGTTTATCATTGAATCATTTGGTTTTAAGTATGGTGTACCTAGAGATGTGGATATGATATTTGATGCAAGAATACTGAATAATCCTTTTTATGATGAAAAGCTTCGTCATCTTGTTGGAACCGATGAACCTGTTAGGGAATTTTTACAGAGAGATGAATATACCTCTTGGTTTATAAAGCATGTTTGCAGGCATATTACCATTTCTATGTCCCGCTATCTTGATATGGGAAAAAAGGTAGTACTTATTGGAATTGGATGCTCAGGAGGCAAACATCGTAGTGTATATGTTGCTGATGAAATTGGAAAGAGGTTGAGAGAAGGGGGACATAGTGTTATTGTCGTTCATAGAGATAGAGATAGGGAGGATGAGGCGATAAGTGAAGTCAAGAAACCTCCTTGCGACAATCAGAACTAACTTATCATTATTACCTATTGAGGATAATGAGAGAGCATACTCTGAACTGGTAGGGTTATCTCTAGCCAATTCCTTTGTCAACTTTAAGGGAGGAATTATAGCTTCATTTGAAAACGCCCCTGCTGCACGGCGAATGATTCGTATTTTAGATGTTCTAGGTATTCAGCACACACTCTCTTCGTATGTACCTGATAGATTTGGTGGTGTCTCTGGACACAAATATGAAGTTATTTTTCATCAAGGAGATATTTATAAAGTTCTTCTAGACCACGATTATATTTATGATATGGAACTATTACCTGTTTATTTTCTTAGGGGATTATTTCTGGCGAGAGGCAATATATATATATCAACAAGGGGTGGATATCGCTTGACATTTGCCTCTCGTTATAAGTTCGCCCTCTCATACGCCTCTGATCTACTTAGTGAACTTCATATATCGTTTGCCATGCAAAAGAGACAGGGTAAAGACATATGGTTTCTTCATGTTATGAAGTTTGACGAGATTATATCTCTTCTAAAACTATTCGGCCTTAAAAAAGATATTGAAAAATTGCAGAACATTTACGAGACGAGAGAGATAAAAAAGAGTATTACCCGAATCACTAATATTGAAATGGCTAATCTTAAAAGGGTAAGTTATGCATCCAGCAGGCAGATAAAAAAGTTGTCAAGGTTAACTGTAGACGATGTTCCCTCCAAGTTGGTTCCATTATGGCGGTTGCGTATCTCACCAGAAGGTAGACTTTTATCATATAGAGAAATTGCTGAGCGGTTAGGGTGGACAAAGGCCAAGGTTAGTAGAGGTTTGAAGAAACTTGAGAAGATAGCAGACGATAAAGACACAGACGATATATAATATCCTTTGTGTTTGTAAGTTGCTATTAAAAGGGGGTATGGTTATGTATACAAATATTCCACCTGCCGACGAGGTGTGGCAGAAATACCATGACTATATCAATCCTGCACTTGCTGATCTAATGAGATATGGTGGACTTGTATCTGTTGAGACAAGGGCAGAGGGTGTTTATGTGTGGGATGATCAGGGTAATAAGTACATAGACTGTCTTGGTGGTTACGGTGTCTTTGCGTTGGGACACAGACATCCTAAGGTTGTGGAGGCTGTCAAGTCGTGGCTGGATAAGATACCGCTATCTTCTAAGCTCTTTCTGAACTATCCTGAAACATTACTTGGTGAAAAGCTGGCTGAAATTCTGCCTGGTGATATCCAATATTCGTTCTTTGGTAATTCTGGTTCTGAGGCCGTTGAAGGAGCTCTTAAATTGGCTCGAATGTATACTGGCAAGAAAAAGATTATCTATACTGATGGAGCCTATCATGGTGTAACAATGGGGGCTCTGTCTGCAACAGGTAGAGATGTATACAGGCAACCGTTTGAGCCATTGGTTCCAGGGTTTATTAAGGTACCATTTGGAGATGCCGATGCCATAGCCCATACTATTGATGAGGATACAGCTGCAGTTATCATAGAGCCTATTCAAGGTGAAGGTGGTATTGTGCTGCCACCTGACGATTATCTCAAGAAAGTTAGAGATATTACTAAAGAAAAAGGTATTCTTCTTATTCTTGATGAGGTTCAAACAGGTATGGGGCGTACTGGAGCCATGTTTGCCTCTGAACTATATGGTGTAGAGCCTGATATTATCGCCCTTGGTAAAGCTCTTGGTGGTGGTGTAATGCCTATAGGAGCATTTAGTTCTACTCCTGAGATTTGGTCTGCGTTTGATCCATTCCCCATTATTCATGAATCTACATTTGGTGGTAATCCACTGGCTACTGTTGCCGCAGTGGCAACAATAGATGTGATGAAGGAGGAAGATTTACCAGCACAAGCTAAAGAAAAGGGTAAAAAGCTTCTTGATGGATTAAAAGAGCTTGTGGAGGCATATGATGGGTTCGTGGCTAATGTCAGAGGCAAAGGGCTCATGATTGGTGTTGAGATGGCCGATGAGGGCTACGGTATACCTATGATGAGTTTTCTCATGGAAGAAGGGATTATTGTTGCATATGCCCTTAATAATCCAAAAGTTATCAGGTTAGAGCCACCACTAATTATTTCTTATGAAGAGATTGATAAAGTGCTTGATGCTTGGAATAAGGCTCTCAAAAAGATGAAGTCGTTTGTAGATAGTTTATAAGGGAGGGGAAGGTTATGCCTAAGGTGGAAACTGAGATTACTATTAAGGGAAATCCTCAAGATGTATGGGAGATTATTTCTGATATGGAGAAATATCCTGAGTTTATGGATGATCTTATAGATGTTAAGGTGCTTGAACGTGGGGAAAATACAACGAAAACCCATTGGGTTGCCAAGGCGAAAAACATGACTGTTGAATGGGATGAAGAAGATTTTTATTATCCTGACGAATATCGAATTTATTACAAAGCTAAACAGGGAGTATTTAGCAAGTTTGAAGGTGAGTGGACTATAGAGAAATTAGATGAGGAAACAATAAAAGTAAGGCTGACTGTAGATTTTGAAATAGGTGTACCCATGTTTAGAACACTGCTTGGTCCTCTGGCAACCAAGCTTATTAAAGACAACTGTGTTTCCATGCTTAATGCCATAAAGGAAAGGGCTGAAGGAACATGAAGGCTAGTGTAATAGGACTAAGTTGGGGTGACGAGGGAAAAGGTAAAATCGTTGATATGTTGAGGGATAAGTTTGACTTTGTTGTTCGCTATAGTGGGGGCGATAATGCCGGACACACTGTCGTTAGAGATGGTACTACCTATAAATTTCATATATTACCTTCCTCTATACTTGAACCCACAACAGTGTCTGTTATTGGAGCGGGTACAGTTATCAACCCTTATGTTTTAAAGGAAGAATATGATCGTTTACCTGCAGATCATGGGAAGCTTCTTATTAGTAGAAGAGCCCACATAGTCTTCAAAACATATCGCCATCTTGATGTTCTGATTGAGGATATGCGGGACAATAAGATAGGTACTACCAAAAGAGGAATAGGACCTGCATATGCTATGAAGATGTATAGACTTGGAATTCGTGTAGGTGATTTTATTGATAACAGAAAGTTGGAGACTCACTACAATGAAATAGCCCGATTTATGAAAACATGGGGACTTGATATGGATGACGATTTAGAAGAGTTGAAATTCCTTGCCCAATTTGTTGCTCCAATGGTTGCGGATGTAGAGATGCTACTATGGAAAAATCGTGAGAAGAAAATCTTGTTTGAGGGGGCACAGGGGTACATGCTTGATATAGATATGGGCACCTACCCTTATGTGACATCGTCACACCCAGGTCTTGCTGGCATTGTTGATAGTGGATTTCCCCCGTATCTTATTGATAGACGAATAGGAGTAGTCAAGGCATATGCTACCCGTGTTGGTGAAGGTATCTTTCCTACAGAATTAACAGACGATATAGGGGAGTTTATCAGAGAAAAGGGGCATGAGTATGGTGCTACGACGGGTAGACCTCGTAGATGTGGTTGGCTTGATTTGGTGCAGACACGTTTTGCTGTGTTTATGAATGGTATCAATGAACTGGCTATTACAAAGCTTGATGTTCTTTCTGGGTTGGAAAAAATTAGAGCAGCGGTGGCTTACGAAATAGACGGTGAGAAGTACGATTTTTGGCCTGAAAATGTGCTTGATTTGAATATAATACCTGTGTATGAGGAACTTGAAGGTTGGGAAGAAGATATATTTGGTGTTACTGAGTGGAGAAAGTTGCCAATTCAGGCAAGACGATATGTCGAGTTTATAGAAGACCATTTAGAGGTTAGAGTTAGATATATTTCCACAGGTCCAGCACCTGAGCATACTATTGAGATAGTATAAGTTAAGATAGATATTTGTGATATAATAGCAAACGCATATGTGATGGGTTAAGGCAACGGTCGGGGCGTAGCGCAGTAAGGTAGCGCACCTGGTTCGGGACCAGGGGGTCGGCGGTTCGAGCCCGCCCGCCCCGACCATTTTTATATAGGAAAAATTATAAAACTAAACTATAGGAGGGAAGATGATTGGACCAGAGAAGAGCACCTTATTTTGAAGGCCTATTAAAGTATATTAATAAGGGTCGTACGGCATTTCATATGCCTGGTCATAATAGAGGTAAAGGTGTGCATCCTCTTCTAAAAGATTTTCTTGGTGAAAATGTTTTTCTTCTTGATTTGACAGAGGTTGAGGGTGTAGACTATCTTCATAAGGCTACTGGTATTCTGAAAGAAGCCCAGGATTTATTATCAGACTTGTATGGTAGTACCGAATCTTTTTTCCTTATCAATGGAAGTACTGGCGGTAACCATGCAATGATTTTTTCTACTGTTGGTGACGGTGAAAAGATTATTCTCGGACGCAATTCTCATAGATCTGCATTAGGTGGGCTTATTGTTTCTGGTGCTGTCCCTGTCTATGTGCCTGTTGAGGTTAATAGTCGCATAGGTGTTACGACAAATCTTGATCCGGGAAAACTGGAAGAAACTATAAAGAACAATACAGATGCCAAGGCTGTGTTTATTACTACGCCCAACTACTATGGTATGACTGGTAATGTTAAGCTCTATGCTGATATTGCTCATAAATACAATATGCCTCTTCTTGTTGATGAGGCTCATGGTGCTCACTATGGGATGCATCCAGAGCTTCCGGAGACGGCTGTCAGGCAAGGGGCAGATCTTGTTGTTCAAAGTGCCCATAAGACACTTGCATCCATGACTCAGACTTCTTGGATTCATTATAACGATAATGGTTTCATCGATTTGGCTCGGTTGAAAATGGCTTTGCAGGTGCTTCAGTCTACATCTCCTAACTATGTTTTGCTGTCTTCTCTTGATGTTGCGAGAATGCAGTTGGCAACGGAAGGTAAGATAATCTATGACAGAGTGCTTGATGTTGCTCGTTATCTTCGTAAAACATTAAATGAAATTCCAGGAATATTCGTTATAAGTAAGGAAGTCGAGGAAACGGATCCTTTTGTTTCTGTTTATGATGAAACTAAGATAGTAATTAGTTTTGAGGGTAAATGGGAATATAATAAAGGTAGGATGTATGGATATATAGCGGAGAAGATTCTTAATCATGAATATAACATTGAAGTGGAACTGTCAGATCCACACAATGTTTTGGCTTTTATTACTGTGGGTCACTATATGGATGATGCTAAGGTGCTTGTAGATGCCATTAAGGATATGAGTAAGAAGTATTATAAAGGTGAGGAAACAAGGGGGGTTGATTATCATATTCTTCCGCATATACCAGAAGTTGTTTTAACACCTAGAGAGGCATTCTTTGCAAAGTCTGAGATGGTTGCCTTTGATGAAAATGTGATTGGTCGTGTTTGCGCGGAAGTTGTTAGCTTATACCCACCAGGTATACCTATTGTGGCACCTGGTGAGCGGATAGATCGTGAAATATATGAGTTTATAAAAGAGAGAATTACCCAAGGTGCAGAGGTTCAGGGCCCGATTGATCCCGAACTGAACTATATAAAAGTTATTAAATAAGGGGGTAGATAACGGTGGCAGAACTGATGAGGCAGATAGAAATGTTGGATAAGGCTGTAGAACAGTGGAAGAGTGTAGAGACAAATTTGAAAACAACACCTCAGTTACTTTCTAAAGAAACCAAACAGGTTCTTGAGGAGGCTATAGAAAATTATAGAAAATCCGAAGAAGCAAAGATTCAACAGGAAATAGATGCTTATCATAAACAAGTATCTGAAAAGACGAATGCTGAGTTGAAGAATCTGGAAAAGAAAATATGGGAGACATATCAGGAGAAGAAAACTTCTATTATCACAGATCTCATTCATAGGCTTCACGGGGGGATCTGATCATGGCTGTTAAACCGCTAAAGAAGCTTGAAATATATGCGTGGGGGAATAAAGTTCCAGAGATTTTAGAATATATTGCCAGTATTAGAGATTTCCATGTGGAACATATAGAGGAATTACAAGAAACAGGTGGTAATATCAAAGAGACTGTCAGGCAAACTCTCCAGAAGATTAGTACATATCTCTCTATATGGAGAAACGCTGAAGAGTTTGTTTCCCTGCATGGTGATACTCCGTTTAAAAAGAGCATGTTTGAACCTCGTAAGGTCATGAGCATAGATGAGGCAAGATCTCTATGGGAAACTAAGGGTGAGATGTTGTTTAACGAGCTCCAAAAGATGCTTGATGATATCCATCATATTGATAAAGAAATAGAACATATTTCTTATCAAATAGAGATGTTAAAACCTTGGCAGTTTATAACTATTCAGCTGTCTGTTCTTCATAATCTCAAGCATTTGAGATATTTACCCATTGAAATTTCAGAAAGATATGTTGCTCCATTATGGGAAGATTTAAAGACCATTGATGGTTACTATTGGATGTGGGCTAAGAAGACGGGAAAGCAATGGTATGTACTTATCGTGTATTATTCTGATAAGGCTGCCCAAGTTGTTGAAAGATGGAAGGAATATGCTGTATCTCTGCCAGCAGTAGATATCGAACCTGCAGAGTATATTAAAGAGCTTGAGACAAGACGGGCTGAATTAGAGGATAAAAGGCGGAAACAGATAGAAGAGGTTCTCAGATGGCTAAATGATCAGCAAGATACATATAAAGTTTTGGTTGACTACTTAGAAGTTGAAAAAGAAAAGTGGCAAGTTGTTTCTGATAATGTTCTTAAGGGAAAAAAGTTTGTTTACCTTTGGGGCTGGATAGATAAAGATAAAGCAGATAGGGTTAAATATAATCTTGAACATAACTATCCTGTTAGAGTGCTGATGAGTGATCCGAGTGAGGAAGAAGATCCACCTGTTAAGATAGAAAATCCATGGTGGCTGAGACCATTTGAAATTGTTACCAAGCTATATGGTGTTCCTCATTATAGATTCTTTGATCCTACGAAGTTTACAGCTCCTGCATTCTTTATCTTCTTTGGTATAGCACTTGGCGATGCGGGATATGGTGCATTGTTAATGCTTACAGCACTTTATTTCTTAATTCGCTATAAAAAAGCCGAAGAAGGCACAAAGAATACACTTCTATTTATTTTCTATTTGGGTTTAACGTCTCTTATATTCGGTATAGTTACATGGACTTGGTTTGGAGAAAATCCTTTTGTATACAATGGAAAAGTATTTGGGTTCTTCAGTTTCTTTGATGTTGTCCACAATACCAATTTGGGACTTGGCACGGTTTTGATTATAGGTATTGTGATGCAGATGTATGCTATGAGTATTAAGGCATGGTGGTCATTTAAGCAAGGTGATTGGCAAACAGCCGTATTTGATGTGTTTGCGTGGCAGGTATTCTTACTATCCCTTGTAGTACTTGTGCTTCCTATTATTGGTGTAGGAGTTAGTGCCACAACACTAATGTACGCTAAATATATTGCTATGGGCTCAGCCCTATTAATTGTGCTGACACAAGGTAGGCATATTAAAAATCCTATTGGTAGAATTGCCTTCGGTCTGATTTCACTGTATGGTATCGCTGGTGGGTATGGTGTGGCTAGTTTCTTGGCCGATACTTTGTCTTATTCTCGTTTGCTTGCTCTAAACCTTTCTACTGGTATTGTTGCCCATGTGCTTAATACCATGCTTGCTCCTATGTTTAAGATAGTCATAGGTATCATATTACTTATTCTTGCCCATGCCCTTAACTTGGCATTGGGGCTTCTTGGTTCGTTTGTACACTCATCCCGTCTTATATTCCTTGAGATGTATGGCCGATTCTTCGAAGGGACGGGGTGTGAGTTTAAACCTATAACACTTGATGGGAAATATCACAAATTTGTGAAGGAGGTTGATGCTAAATGATCGTATCTTGGGGTGCAGCAATTGCTTTAGTAGGTGCAGGTATTGGTGCAGGTTTAGCTTCTGTTGGTTCTGCAATTGGTGTTGGTATCGCTGGTGAGGCAGCAGCAGGAGTTCAAAGAGAAAAACCAGAACTTGGTGCTCTTGCACTAATCATGCAGGCTCTTCCTGGTACACAGGGTTTCTATGGTTTTGTCGCTATGTTCCTTGGTATTGCCAAAATAGCCAATAATATAGACAAAATGGATCTTGCTACAGGATTGGCTATTTTTGCAGCCTTTATCCCTGTTATGGTTGCCGAGCTAATGTCTGGTGTTTGGCAGGGTAAGGCTTCTGCCGCTGCTCTTCAGATGGTAGCCCGCAGACAGGAGCTTGCTGGTCGTGCTATTATCATTCCTGCTATCGTTGAGACATATGCCCTTGTTGGTCTGCTTGCCACAATCATCATGCTTAACCAGGTTAAGATATAGAGGTGGGGAGTGTGGCTGGCTTACAAGAAAGGGTAAAGACCAGATGGCTTGAGGCTCTCGGTGCGTATACCAATGATGGACTTGATATTGATGGTATCAAAAGTGCAGTTGAGAATACGCTTCCTGCCATAATAAGAGAAGAAGCAACGGAGTATGCCAAAGAGTTGTGGTATGACATTGTTCAAGACCTTCAGGAATCAACTACTGAAGATAAAGAAGAAAAACATATTGTAAACAGGCAATTTGTTGACAATATATATAAAGAGCTGTCTGTAGAACTGGATAGAGCTATCGAAGAGGTTGTAGCTGAAACATTGAAGGTAATCAGAGATATTGTAGCTGATATTGATTTCGAGTGGCAGCAAACAATTAAACATCTTGAGGCAAAACTTAAAGAAGAAAAGGCTGTTATAGAAAGTATCTTTGCTGTGGAGAAGAGAAAGTTTATAAATGAGGTCTTTACCCGTGTCATAGATGATATAAAGAATGAAATGCTAAAAGTGCTTACCGGGGATGCTGCTGATTTGTATGCTTCTTATGTATCCCAGCTTATAGGATCAAAAGAAGTAAAATCTGTTATTGTTTCCGATAAATTACCCATGTCTGTTGTTAAGGAACTTCAAAGAGAGTTTGGTCAAGAGGTAAAGTTTGTAACTATCAAAGATGAAAACATGATTGTGCTTGTTGATACTGGTAATGCCAAGATAGATGTATCACCATCGGTTATAGTAGAAGACCTTGTTCGAAGTAATTTGGCTGCGATCAGAGATGCTGTTCTGAAGGGGGTAGTATCATGATCGTGTGGAAGCACTACGAGAGGCTTCTTGGAGGGACGATTGCAGCCCGTTTAGGTGAAATTCCAACAAAGTCCCAGGTTGTTCGTATGGCTGATGCTACTTCATGGTCAGAATTTGTTTCCATGCTTAATGGGATAAAAGGATTTTCAGCTATTGAAGGTAATGTTTCACTAAGTGATATTGTTATCCTTGCTAAACAGCATATAGAAGAAGAAGTAACAGACTACTTTACTGTTGTAGATGATGAAAGACCTATTGCTTTGGCTTTATTTCCTGATTGGTTTGTCAAAGATAAAGAAACATTAACCCTTGAGGATATGATTGATGCTACGGACAAGCTATGGGCGACAGTTCGTTCATTTGATGATAGGTATTTGGAAGCAGAATATGATGAGTGGTATAGATATTTGCTTCTGTTTCTCTATAAGCGTGCCCACGCTTATGGATGGGATCTTACTACAATGAGACACTTGTTCGCCCCGATGTATATGGGAGATAAGATTTCTGTTCTTCTGGAAAGAGGAGAAGCTGATCCCAAACAAGTGGCTTCTATTTTGGGACTTGCATCGGACTTAGGTGATATGCCTATTTTGGATTTAGAGGTGCTTGTTGATGAGTATCTGTTGCTAAAACTTAGTGGTCTTTCAATGACAAGCAATCCTTTATACGAAATAGTATTTTATTACAGGGCTTTGGATATAGCATATAGGAACGTTCGCATTGTTGCAACAGGAATATGGGGACATTTGTCAAGGGAAGAAATTGTAAAGAGGGTGCGTGAGGTCTATGTATAAAATAGCAGCTATAGGCAACTTACCACATATTAGAGCTCTTGCCCTTATAGGGGTAGAGTGGTTTGATGAGAATGAAGATATTACTCAAAAGATAAAGGATATTATCTCTAATAAGGAGTATGCCATATTGATCGTATCTGAAGATGTATATACTCGGTACCAAGAACTCTTAGATAATGTCAGTAGACCAGAGTTTTCTGTGGTTATTCTCGGTAAAGACGAGGAGAAGGCATCTAAGGTTCTTGAAAAGAAGATAGAACGTGCCCTTGGTATAAGGATCTTTGAATAGGGAAGGGGTGGATAGCATATGGCACAAGTTGTACGAGGAAAAGTAGCACGAGTGGCCGGTCCCCTCGTCGTGGCCAAAGAGATGCAAGGTGTTAAGATGTTTGAGGTTGTACGAGTTGGTTCTCTTGGCCTATTTGGTGAGGTTATACGTATTGAGGGAGACAGGGCTTATATACAGGTTTACGAAGAAACCGGTGGCGTTAGACCTGGTGAAGAAGTTGTTGGTACTGGTGAGCTTCTCAGTGTTGAGCTAGGTCCAGGTCTTGTTAAGAATATTTACGATGGTATCCAGAGACCTCTTGAAGTTCTCTGGAAAATGGGAGGATCTTTCCTTGTTAGAGGTGTTGAGGCACCTTCCCTTGATAGAAATGCCAAATGGCATTTTGAACCCAAGGTAAAAATAGGCGATGAGGTATCCGAAGGTGATATACTTGGTGAAGTGCCTGAAACATCTACTGTTATACACAAAATCATGGTTCCCCCGGGCATTCGTGGTAAAGTCGTTGATATTAAAAGTGGCGACTTTACCATAGAAGAGGTTGTAGCTGTTATTGATACTGGCAAAGAGAAAAAAGAGATTAAGATGTATCAGAAATGGCCTGTCCGTATGGGAAGACCATATCGCAAGAAAATTGCTGCTTCTGAGCCTATGATAACCGGACAGAGAACAATTGATACATTCTTCCCCATTGTTAAAGGTGGTACGGCAGCTGTTCCTGGTCCATTTGGTAGTGGTAAGACAGTTATTCAGCATCAGCTTGCCCGTTGGTCCGATGCCGATGTTGTTGTGTATATCGGTTGTGGTGAGCGTGGTAATGAGATGACAGATGTTCTTATTGAGTTTCCTGAGCTAAAAGACCCAAGAACAGGCGGTCCTCTTATGGATAGAACAGTATTAATTGCTAATACATCTAACATGCCTGTTGCAGCTCGTGAGGCATCAGTCTTTACGGGTATTGCTATAGCAGAGTATTTCAGAGACATGGGTTACAATGTAGCCTTGATGGCTGATTCTACTTCTAGATGGGCTGAGGCTATGCGTGAAATTTCTGGTCGTCTTGAAGAGATGCCTGGTGAGGAAGGTTATCCAGCTTATCTAGCTTCCAGAATTTCCTCATTTTACGAGAGAGCAGGTATGATTGAGGCATTAGGTAGCCCTGAAAGAACTGGCTCCGTATCTGTCATAGGTGCTGTTTCTCCACCTGGTGGTGACCTTTCTGACCCAGTTGTTCAGGCAACTCTACGTGAGGTTCGTGTGTTCTGGTCTCTTGACCAACAACTGGCATTTGCCCGTCACTTTCCAGCCATTCACTGGTTAAGAAGTTATTCTCTATATGTTGACAGAGTAGGTGAGTGGGCCAAAGAACATGTTGCTCTTGACTGGGTGGATAATAGACATGAAGCAATGAGGATTCTTCAACAGGAGTCAGAACTTCAGGAATTGGTACGTCTTGTTGGTTATGACGCTTTATCTCCTCATGACCAGCTTCTTTTGGAAACTGCAAGATCTCTGAGAGAAGACTTCCTGCAGCAGGACGCGTTTGATGATATAGATACATACTGTCCACTGGAGAAACAATATCACATGCTTCGTAATGTTCTGCATTTCCATCACAAGGCCCTTGAGGCCCTAGAGGCAGGTGTAGATGTTAAAGACATTATTGCCCTGCCTATACGAGAAAAGATTTCTCGTATGAGATTTATCCCACCAGATAGGTTAGATGAAATTAAGGCTATTCACGATGAGATAGATGCAGCCTTTGAGACATTGATGAAGAAAGGTGGTGAGCAGGTATGATTAGGGAATACACCACCATATCGGAGATATCTGGTCCACTAGTGGTTGTGCAAGGTGTTTCTGATGCCGCCTATGGTGAGCTTGTTGAGATAGAAGTTGGTGGTCATACAAGATACGGTCAGGTTTTGGAAACTTCGGAAGGCTATGCTGTTGTACAGGTGTTTGAGGGTACCCATGGTATCAACCTTACAGATACAAAAGTCAGATTTTTGGGAAAAGGTCTAACATTTGGTGTGTCTCCTGAAATTCTAGGTCGTGTATTTGATGGTATTGGTAGACCAATAGATGGCAGCCCTGCTCCTGTTCCAGAAAAAGAACTGGATATTACCGGTAGTCCTATCAACCCAACAGCGAGAGATTATCCTAATGAGTTTATTCAGACAGGTGTCTCTGCAATTGATGGTATGAACACACTTGTTCGTGGTCAGAAACTGCCAATATTCTCTGGTTCTGGTCTTCCTCACCCAGAGCTGGCAGCCCAGATTGCCAGACAGGCAAGGGTTAGAGGTACCGGTGAAGATTTCGCTGTTGTCTTTGCTGCAATGGGTATTACCTTTGAAGAGGCTAACTTCTTCCTCGAAGACTTTAGAAAGAGAGGAACTCTTGATAGAACAGTTGTATTCCTCAACCTTGCTAATGACCCAGCTATTGAACGTATAGCTACACCTCGTGTGGCTCTCACCGCTGCTGAGTATCTGGCATTTGACCTTGGTATGCACGTTCTTGTTATTCTTACAGATATGACCAACTATTGTGAGGCTCTGCGTGAAATTTCTGCTGCTCGTAAAGAGGTTCCCGGCCGTCGTGGTTATCCAGGCTACATGTATACAGACCTTGCTACTATATATGAACGTGCAGGTCGTATCAAAGGTAAGAAGGGTTCTGTTACCCAGATTCCAATTCTTACCATGCCAGAAGACGATAGAACGCACCCTGTTCCTGACCTTACTGGTTATATTACCGAAGGTCAGATATTCCTTAGCCGTGACCTTCACAGAAGAGGGATTTATCCTCCAATAGATGTTCTGCAATCTTTGTCCCGTTTGATGCAAAAGGGTATTGGTAAAGGTAAGACAAGAGAAGATCATTCTGGTGTAGCAAACCAGCTGTATGCTGCATATGCTAAGGGTAAAGAAGTCAGAGAGCTGGCAGTTGTTCTTGGTGAATCATCTATCAGTGAGCTGGATAGAAAGTACATGGAGTTTGCCGACAGGTTCGAGGAGGAATTTATCAGACAGGGACAGTTTGAAAACAGAACCATTGAGGAGACCCTGGATATAGGTTGGAGGCTCCTTTCCATGCTTCCAAGGAGTGAGCTCAAGCGTATTAAGCTTGAAATGATTGAAAAATATATGCCAAAGAAGGCGGAGGAGTAAGCCATGGCACTAACAAATGTGACTCCAAATCGAATGACACTTCTGCGCCTGAAAAGGCGCTTGAAGATGGCCAAGAGGGGACACAAGCTTTTAAAAGATAAGTTGGAAGGTCTCCGTAAGGAATTTATGACCTTGATCGATGAATACAAATCTTTGAAGGACCATGTTACTAAGCAGATGGATACCATTGAAACGTATATGGCTATGGCCGATGCAGCGTCTTCTGATAGGGCTATAGAGAGAATGCGTACGGAGAGTAAAGTTTCACAGACCGTTGAGGCTTCTGTACGCTATGTCTTGTCTATACCTATCCCATCTTATAAATTAACGACTAAGGAGATTAAGCTCGTGTATCCAACACTATTTGTATCGAGTGACATGGACCTTGCTCTTAGTGAGTATGTAAAACTTTTAGAAGATATCATTAGATTAGCCGTTGTGGAGAAGGCACTTCACATTTTAGCTGAAGAAATGGAAAAGACAAAAAGAAGGGTTAATGCCTTGGAATACACGATTATTCCCCAAACAGAAGAGGCCATCAAGATGATAGAACTCCGTCTCGATGAGATGGAAAGGAGCCATATTGTAAGGCTTATGAAGATAAAAGAAACTCTTGCAAAAAAAGAAGGAGGGGTGCGTAGTGCTTAGTTTAGAAGATGTTATTGCTTCCACGAAGAGACTTAAAGCACTGGCTAAGCAGGATACGTTAAAGTATCCTGAGGGTTCTGATGAGTATCAAGCAGCTAAGATTCGTCACAAGATGTATTCTGATTGGGTAGACAGGTTGGAGCAGGGTGATGAACCTCTTGTTGATATTGTTGAAGAAGCTAAGAAGGCTTATGCAGAACTTAAGGAGAAAGAGGAGTTGTCTCTTGAAGAGAAGGCTCGTAAAGAGGCCCTTTACGAGTTTCTCCTTATCAACGGTATAGAAGAGCTATAAGAAATTAGCTTGAATATCTTGGATGGTTATCGGCGGGGCAAGTGTCCCGCCTTTTTCAATTTTTATTGTGGATATACTAATATCTCCTTTTAGGGATGGATACTCTTCCCTTTCTGTAAGCAAAGTATCTTTTTCTATGCTGTTTCTGGTATGGTTGTAAAATAGCCATGTTGGTAGCAGTATGTAATTTTGGGAGTTCAAGTGACATAGCTGGTTTTTTTTCTCTGATAGCATAAGAATGGTCTATTTGCTCCAATTAAAAAAAGGGAGCCTTCCAAGGCTCCCTTTTTCTATCAATTTGCTTTTATTACTCGTGACTTTCCTTTTCTGCTGTAACATATGCCTCATCGTCAAGGTATAGATCTCTTTCCCACTCAACTTTTCCGTCAAAAATGGGTTTGGGATCACCTATAAGCTCAACACGGTACATGTTAGATGTATAGAAATAGGCATCAGGGAAGTTAACTTTAACTGGTGCCTCAGTATATACTCTGAAGTTGAGGTCTTCTTTGACAATATCCTCGTTTTCAAGGGCATAGTCACTAAATCTTCTGATAATATCTGTGATAACCAAATTCATATCAAGCAGGTTTCTTTGAATCTGGTGCCACTTCTTACGAGATGCCTCAATGTGTGTAAGACCAAAATATCCTGCAGAACCTTCTCCTTTAAGTCCCTGAATACATCTAGATAGGAATAGGCTAATACCTTTTACTGTTTCAACAGGATCTGTGACAAATGTGTCATACTGACGTTGGATATCATCGGAGAATGGATACCTGGCATCGTATGTCATAGCCTTAACATTGGTCCAACCTCTTTCCTCCGCAACTTTATTAATGAAGTTAATAAGTCTTTCATCTATCTCAAGCACAAGAATCTCTTTAGGAAGTCCTGTAAGAGCAAGAGCGATAGATGTTAGGTCATCATCACCTAGTATAAGAATTCTCTTATTTTCTACATCACCAAAGCGGTGCATAAGGAGTACTCTTCTTATAGTATCTTCTGGTGTAACATAACCTTGGTCAAAAGCGGTAATAGCCTTTGGTCTATCTTTGGCAATTTTCAGAAACTCCTCGTATAGTGGTTTATACTCTTCTTTAATAACAACAGTTTTACCTTTACAGTGATCACAAACAGGATCTACATATGCTCTGATACCAAGTTTCTCTGCATATTCCTTACCTTTTTCTGTCAGATAGAGGAGTCCCTCCTCGTCAGCGGCTACATATCCGCCATCAACGAGTTCTTTCAGAGTAGAAATAAACTCTGGAAGAACAGTGTCGTTTTCCCTGATGAGGTTCCAATAACTGGTCTTACCTTGAAGCAGCGTTCTGAGAATAAAATAAATAGTTCTTTCCTTCCTCATCTTTCACCCTCCTTTCATAATGTATGTCGCATAGACTGAAATCCATTATACAACAAAAAATAAGCACTCTTTGTTTAGAATACCTTATCTATGATAGCATATGTAAGGTGATAAATTATGATAATAGGTATAGGGATAGATGTTGTTGATATTTCTCGTATAGAAGAGATACTGCAAAAACGGGCTGATACATTTGTGAAAAAATATTTTCCTTGCGAGTTTTCTGCCATATCTATTACACCTACGAAAGTGGCAGGTCTATTTGCAGCTAAGGAAGCCTTTATTAAAGCTGTTGGTATGGGGATGGATAAGACACCATTATCTAAGATATGTATAGGATATGATAAATATGGTAAGCCATATATCTATGGTGACCTTGTTAAGGACAGTTGGAAGGTGCATGTATCAATTGCTCATGATGGAGGGGTTGCCGTTGCAATGGTTGTTATAGAGGAGGTATAGTCATGAGTACACCTATGGCAAGACAGTATTGGAAACTAAAGAATATGGTTGGGGATGATATTCTTCTGGCATTTAGGTTGGGTGATTTCTATGAGTTTTTCTTTGAGGATGCATATAAGGTATCTGATGCTTTGGGGATTGTATTGACAAGTAGAGAGTTTGGTAAAGGTAATAGGGTACCCATGGCTGGTATACCCCATCATGCATTGGATAGCAGGCTCAAAACCCTTATAGATAGAGGTTACAAGGTAGCTATATGTGAACAGGTAGAGGACCCTAAAAAGGCAAAGGGGCTTGTCCAAAGGGATATTGTGAAGATTTACACACCAGGTACATATGCCGACGATGAGCAAATAGAGCATACATGGCTTCTTTCTATAGAGGATAGAGGTAATGATATAGCATATTACCTCATTGATGCAACCACACTGGATTTTATTAGTTTCGTTTTACCGGTTTCTATTCCATTACAAGATATTGTAGGTTATATAATGCCTTATCAGCCCAAGGAAATTCTTATATCATCTAAGGAAGTGGGACTTCCGCTTGTTAGTGCATTGGCAAATCATCTGAAGGCAACTGTTACAAGATGGGACGAAGGTGATAATGCTCTTGAAAGAGCACGCAGCTATATTGCGTATGTTAATAGAACAGAAAAGGAAGAAATCGTATTTGAAAATAAAGAAGATATAGATTACATGATGGTGGATTCTTCTGCTATAAAGGCATTGGAGTTGGTTATTAATTCCCGTGATGGCGGAAGAAGTGGTACCCTTCTTGAGGTGCTCGATAAGACCCAGACGCCAATGGGCAGGAGAAGCCTTTTCCATCGAATATTAAGACCATACACTAATTTAGAAAAGATTAATAAGTCTTTGGATAGAATTGAGAAATTTATCAACGAACCTATTTTGTTGGAAAACATACATAGTAATCTTAAGGGTATAAAAGACCTCAAGCGTATCTCTAAGAAGCTATCAACAGGTAGTATTAAGCTTTCTGATTTGCAAGTTCTCCGTGTTTCTTTGGAAAAAGTTGTAGATATTAATTCTCTTCTTGAAAATAGCCCATTGGTTGGAGAATGGTCTATGGAAAAAGCGCAGACCGTACTGGAGTTTATAGCTCGGTATCTTCCCGATGAGCCTTCGGAGGATGTCAAGGGTGGCTTTATTATAGCTGATGGGGTTGATGAAGAGGTAGACAAATTAAGAGACTTTATCAAAGAGGCTAATAAATGGCTTGTGGCATATGAGTCTCGACTTCGTGATGAGACAGGTATACATAAACTTCGTATTAAATATAACGATGCCTTCGGTTATTATATAGAAGTGCCAAGGGCTCAGGCAAAGAAAATGAAAATAGAAGGCTTTATTCGCAAGCAAACACTTGTCAATTATGAGCGATTTACCAATGAAAAGCTAGCACAATTTGAAACGAAAATTAAAGAAGTATGGCAACGACTTGAAGAAAGGCAGAAGCAGATATACAGTGAATTCTTAGAGAAATTAAAGGAGATGTCCCATGATATTGACACAATAGCCGAGGAAATTGCTTCCCTTGATGTTACAGTGTCTCTTGCATTGGTGGCTCTACATGGTGGTTGGGTGCGCCCACGATTGGGCAATAAAGACCATATCCTTATCAGAGATGGTAGACATCCTGTGGTAGAGTATTTTATTGGAAGAGAAAACTTTATTCCCAATGATACCTATCTGACAAAAACTCGCCCTCTTGCTCTATTGACAGGACCCAACATGGCTGGAAAATCTACATATCTTAGGCAAGTAGGTATTATTGTTCTACTTGCTCATATGGGGTCATTTGTTCCAGCTAAAGATGCTTCCATTCCCATTATTACTAAGATGTTTGCCAGAGTTGGTGCCACAGATGATATAGCATTTGGCAAATCCACATTTATGGTTGAGATGAGTGAGGTTGCCAAGATACTGAAAGAGGCAGATGGCAGTTCCCTTGTGCTTCTTGACGAAATAGGTAGGGGCACATCAACATATGATGGTATTTCTGTTGCATGGGCTACCATCGAAGAATTGATAAGTCGTGGAGAGAATACCCCTTTTACAATTATGTCCACCCACTATCTAGAGCTTGCCGACTTTGCGAGAGATAATGAGAGAATACAACTTCTTAAGGTAGATGTTATTGAACGAGATGGAGAAGTGGTGTTTTTACATAAGGTTGTTTCTGGTGTTAGCGATAATTCTTATGGTCTTGAAGTTGCACGACTAGCCGGTATTCCCGAGCATGTCATACGTAATGCCGAAAAAGTCTTTAACAAGCTGCTTGAAAGAACAGAAACATCTGAAACTGAGAACAAAGTACCAAAGCGGAAAGTTGTTCAGATAAAACCTCTTCCTTTGTTTGGAGATGAAAGTGATGGGTAGTGTTCGCAAGCTCTCACCGGATATTATTAAGCAGATAGCAGCAGGGGAGGTTATAGAGCGACCAGCTTCTGCTGTAAAGGAGCTGATTGAAAATGCTATTGATGCTGGTGCTACAGACATACAGGTATACATCAAATCTGGTGGTAAAGAGTATATAAAAGTTGTAGATGATGGTAGTGGTATTCTCAGAGATGATGTGCCACTGATATTCGAAAAGCATACAACAAGTAAGATTTATGAACCTGAGGATTTACACTCTATCATCACGCTGGGATTTAGAGGAGAGGCTTTACATGCTATTGCATATGCTGCTCGTCGTGTTGTGCTAACAACAAAACATGCAGATGAAGATGTTGGCAGTAGAGCGGTGGTAGAAGATGGCAAACTTAAAGACATCTCCATGGTATCTAGGACAGACGGTACTACTATTGAGGTATTTGACCTGTTCCAGCGGCTTCCAGCTAGAAGAAAGTTTCTAAAATCTATAGGTTACGAAACGCGAAAGATTGTCGATGTCTTGTTTAGATATGTCTTTGCCTATCCAGAGAAAACATTTTCATTATATGTAGATGGTAAGCCCAAGATAAAGATACTTGGTAAAGAGCCCAAAGATTTTTACTATGCCTATACTAAGAGAAAACCTGAAGATGTTAATATACTCTCTGCAGAAAACGATGCAAACATCTCCGGTAATATGTGGTTGTTTTTTGATAGTATGAATTATCAGCCATTTACATTTATTAGTATCAATGGCAGACCGGTAGTTTCCGGAAGTATATACGCCCTTGTCAAGGCTATTATTAGAGATCGATTTGGGGCAGAGATTCCGCCATCTGTTGTGCTATGGTTATGGCTTCCTCCTCATGTTATTGATCCTAATATTCATCCTGCCAAACTTGAAGTGGATATTAAAGATAAGACACTTGTTAAGCATCTACTTCTGTCTATGCTGAGAGAAGAAAGAACAGTATCTGTATCTTTCAATGATATTTCTTATCAGACAAAAGATGGCGTGAAAAACCCTACTGGTAACATTTCAAATGATAATACTGCCATCGATGGCAAAAAGACATCACCAAGTAGAATCTCTTCTGTTATAAAGATGTTCTCTCCATCTGAGGAACAAAAGCAGGTAGAGAAAGGTGATTATCAAGAAATTCCACAGATTATAGATGTTATCGATAATACCTTTGTGGTTTATCGGTACAAAGGTCAGATTAAGATAGCCGATCAACATGCTCTTATGGAAGGTATACTGTTCTCTATATTGTGGGAACATAAAGATAAGTACATCCAATCCCTTACTATACCGTGGCACTATGAAGTAAGAAATCCTGAAGAAGTTGTAGAAAAATTATCTATGTTGGGGTTCGAATCTACTGTTTTATCAGAAAATACCGTTGCTGTTAGAGCTGTGCCTTCTGTGCTATCTCTTCGTATATGGAATAGAGAACTTATGGGTCAATTGATAGCAGATATAGATACAAGTACTCTTAGTAAAGATAAGATAGCTGATGTTGCTTGTAAATTGTCTATCAAGGCAGGAGATAAACCTTCACAGCAATTTTTGCAAACACTTGTAAAAATAGGAGAGGAGTATCCAGAATATAGATATGACCCTCATGGAAGGCCGGCTGTTATCGTGCTGGATACTCCTCTCCTTGAAAAACTATTTAAACGGAAGTAGGGTATTCATCAAATGCATTAACGGCTATAGCATATTGGAGTCTGAGCTTTATAATTTCGCATTGTACCGGGTCTGGTTTCATAACATCTCCAGTGGTAAAGTAACCTACAGCATGACATCCTCCACCACACAGTGTTCTAAAAGGACAGGTTGTGCATGGAGATTTTCTTAAGGCATTGGCATGAACAAATATCTTTCGTATATTTTGCCTGGGTTCTTCATATGGTTTCAGATTTTTAACATTGCCCATAGCAAATTCCTTAACTCCATCAAACTGATGACAAGGATAAATAGTACCATCGGGGGCAACAGCCATATATTCAAGGCCTGCTCCACAGGCGGTGAATCGTCTTACCAGTGATGGAGGATTTACCCTGTGAAGATCAAAATGATAAAAGATAAACGGTTTACCTTTGCGAGCATAGTCAAGGAAAATATGTGCCAGTTTCTTATATTCCTCTTCTATACGAGGTATGTCATCCATTGTTATATGCCATGGCATACCACTGCCTGTGACAGGCTCCATAGAGATTTCTTTAAAACCTAAATCAGCTAGATACTGTACTGTTGATGCGAAGTCTATAGTCCACTTTGTGTATGTACCTCTGACATAGTAGTTATATCCTTTTCTTGTGCGTTCTACTTCAAGAAAGTTTTCAATGATGGTGTCAAATGTTCCTTTTCGATCTGGGGTGATCCTAAACATGTCGTTGTGCCACTTATCTCCGTCTATACTAAGAGTGAGATTGACATCGTATGCATTGAGAACATCAAGTTTATCCTTGGTAAGGAGTACACCGTTTGTGGTTAGCGAAAAGCGTATGCGTTTACCTTCTTCTTCAGCTCTCTTTGTGCCATACTCAAGTATAAATAGCACCAAATCCCATGCAAGGAGTGGTTCTCCGCCGAAGATATCTATATCAACAGTTTTAGCATCGGTTGCCATGAGCCAATCTATTGCAGCTTTGGCAACATCTTCTGACATAATGTTTCTGGGTCCGCCATATGTTCCCTGAGCGGCAAAACAATATCGGCATGCCAGATTGCATGTATGAGTTACATTAAGACATAGTGCCCTGTGAGTACGTTTTTCTAAATTTTCTACAATAGCAAGAATTTCTTCTCTGCTAGGTGGATTATCAAGAACGCTATATATTTCTTCTACGCCCTCTCTACCTTCATTTGATGGGATGGAGTCGTGTATATAACGATACACGGGCTCGTCTACTTCAAACGACGAGCCCGTGTAGGTATCGATAACAAAGTATTTTCCTAAACGTGAGAAGGCGTATAGTCTATTATTACTCCTCGTCATAGGAAATGTTGCTCACAGTGGCAGAGGTTTTACAAGCAGTCTGACATGCCATGTGATAAGCTTTGTCAAGATCATTCTCTATCTTTACCTTTAGCACAGTCTTTTTAATATGCATAATAGTCACCTCCACATAATAATTTCTTACATATTATACAGCATCTGATACATGCTACACATCATGAATCTTAAGCCGTATTTGAGCCTTGGTATTCTGAATGGCTCCTTGGCTATTCTATAGAACCATTCCATTCCTATCGCCTGCCATAGACGAGGTGCCCTTTCTACCTTACCAGCCCACACATCAAAGCTACCGCCCACACCCATGGCAACTTTAACAGGTAAGATGTCTTTGTATTTCCAGATAAACTCTTCCTGTTTGCCTCCTCCCATAGCTATGAGGAGGAGATCAGGCTTTTTATCTGCTATATCCGCTGCTACTTCGTTCCACTCTCTATAGCCGTCTATAGCACCTACGATATTAATGCCAGGCATTGTTGCCTCTATACGTGCTACAGCACCTTGGTTGCTTTCAGGTTTAGCACCGTATAGATAAAGTTTGAGGTTGTATTTATGTACTAGCCGGATCATATTCCATGCGAAGTCTATACCCGGTATGCGATGTTTTAATAAAAGTCCGTTCATACGGCCAGCCCAGACAATACCAATACCATCTGGGATAGTCATTATAGAGCCGTTGATGGTATTTCTTAGTGCCTCATTTTCCATAGCTCTGCCACACTTTTCCGGATTTATAGATGTTATCCATTTAAAATTGTATGTATCGTTTAAAAGTAGCTGTTTAGCAAATTTTAGAGCAGATTTTCTATCGATCTCATCAACCCTTATACCACATATGTATTTATTTCTCACACTCACGCACCTCTTTTTTTAAAGCTGTAATCATATACATCATGCTGTACATAAGTCTGCCTATCCGAGAAGGTTGCTTAATATTACGCCATAACCACTCGAGTCCCAAATCCTGTACCTGCTTAGGAGCTCTTTCTACTTTTCCGCTCCATACATCAAAACTGCCACCAACGCCTATGCTGAGAATAGGAATTGTTAGGGGGCTAATATAATGATACATAAAAGTTTCTTGCCTTCCAGCTCCCAATGCTACTAGTAGCAAACGAGGACGAGCTTTTATAATCTCTTCTGCAACCCTATCCCAAGGTCTATATCCATGAGATATACCTACAATGTTTATGTTAGGATTAGATGATACAAGCTTTTCCACGACTGTATTCAAAACATCTGGTTTGGCACCATATAAGAATACGGGAATATCATCATCGACATTCATAAGAACTTGCCATATAGTATCCACTCCAGTAATTCTTGTGGGAGTTATTCCCGTTTTCCATTTGATAATCTTTGCTATACCAATACCATCAATGATGTTGAGGGAAGAATGCCTAACAATGTATCTTATACGTCTGTCTATTTCTGCACGGTACGCTATCTCTGGATTCAATGTAACCACAAATGATGGGGTATTAGTTCGATTCGCGAGTTCGATAATACGCTTTTTAGCCTGTTCATTGTTATCTAATATGTCTACAGGTATACGTCCAATGCAAAGCCTCATCATCTTTCCCTCTTTCTCAGAGTGAAATAATATTTAGAGAAAAAGAAAAGCCCTATGCGCTCAAGTTTGCTAAAAAACTTAGCAAGTGGTATCTTCAATAAATCATAGGAGAAATCATAAATATCTATGTTGCTTCTGTACTTGTACAGAATAGCCAATGTACGTTCTAGCGTCATATGATTGATATATGTTATTCGTTTATCTGTTGGTTTGATTCCCTTAAACTTTAATCTTTCTATACCGTTTTCTATTCTTAACGCTTCGTGTATATACCATCTAACAATGTATTTTTCCCACAAACAATAGTGTATCCATGGAATAGAAATAAGATCATTAACATGGGCAGCCCATGGATGATTTAGTGGAGGGAAAGCAATGAGAATATATCCACCTGGTTTGACAACCCGAATAGCTTCTCTTAAGGCTTTTGATGGTTTTTCTATGTGTTCCCATACATCATCCATAAAAATAATATCAACGGAACTATCTGGCTGGTCCATGTTGTATGCATTGTCAACCCTCAATATAACCCTATCAGCTACATCAGCATTATGTTTTTTAACAAGTTGTTTCCCTTTGTTGATAGCGTGGGGGTTAATATCTATACCTATAACTTTATCTGCAAACTGTGCCAGATATGCCGATTTTCCACCTGTGCCACATCCGATATCCATGACAACTTTACCTGAAAACTCCACATTAAAGTGTTTTAGTGTCTTTTCTGTTGTCTTGTATTGCCAAAGATAAAGATTTTCCCATATATCACCTTTTTCGTTAAATGGATGATATGGCTTTTTCATATATTTCTCTAGTTTCCACAGTAGTGGTAGACAAATACGTGTTTTTATATCCACAGAGTACCCCCTCCGACACAATATTGACAAAGTAAATTATACAGTGTAAAATAACAAATGCAATATAGCGGAGAGGTGGCCGAGTGGCCGAAGGCGTCCGCCTGCTAAGCGGATACACGGTTGAAAGGCCGTGTCGAGGGTTCGAATCCCTCCCTCTCCGCCAATCTTTTTGGATGGGCGGTTAGCTCAGTGGGAGAGCGCTTGTCTCACACACAAGAGGTCGCAGGTTCGAATCCTGCACCGCCCACCATTATTTTTATTAGGAGCCGGCGTAGCTCAGTGGCAGAGCAGCTGATTCGTAATCAGCAGGTCGGAGGTTCGAATCCTCTCGCCGGCTCCAATTGTTTTATAATTATTCCAAGTAGAGTGGGGGGATAGCTATGCGTTTTATTATTGGAAAGGAAATGGCAAATATATTAGGAGTAGAGGATATTCCTGAGATAAGAAATACCTCTACCGAAAAAGGAAAAGGAGAACTCTCTTCTCCTGTTGGTTTTATGATGGCTCGTAAACTGAAGAAAAGACCTGATGAAATCACCAAAGAATTGGCAGAAGCACTTTCAAGTAGATCTTGGACTGAAAGAATAGAGCACAAAGGTGGATTTCTCAATATATATCTCTCTCCGTTTTTCCTTTTACAGCACCTTTATGGATTATCAAAAGGCAAATATGAGGAGATAGCACAGTTTACACCCCAGTATAAGAAAAGAATACAGGTAGAGTATGTTAGTGCCAATCCGACGGGACCACTTCATGTTGCCCATGGTAGAGGTGCTGCAGTTGGTAGTACCCTTGTCAATATTTTTAAGCATATTGGTCTTGATACGACTGCCGAGTTCTATATAAACGATGGTGGTGAGCAGATAAAGAAATTTGCCCTATCCATATTGGAGAGGGTCAAGGAAATAAAAGGGTTACCTTTTGATATAGAATCTATCGATGGAGGATATAAAGGAGAATATCTAAAGGATATTGCTGAGAAACTTCTTGAAAGGTATCCTAACATACTCGATATGCCACAGAGTAAGGCATTGGATACTGCCGCAGAATTTGGTATTGCCCTTATGCTTCAAGATCAAAAAGAGGTCCTAAAAACTTATAAGGTTGAGTTTGACGTATGGCGTTCTGAAAAGGATATTAGAAGAGAAGGTTGGGTTGAGAAAACCATAAATCTCCTGAAAGAAAGAGGTTTAACCTATGAATCTGATGGGGCACTGTGGCTTAAAACAACAGTATTTGGAGACGACAAAGACAGGGTTCTTATTAAGAAAAATGGGGAATACACCTACTTTGCCGTTGATGTAGCCTATCATTTTGAGAAACACAGCCGCGGTTTTGATATTGTTTACGATATATGGGGTTCTGACCATTACGGTCATATTGGGCGCATGAAAGCTGCAATGAAAGGATTAGGTTTACCCGATGATTTCTTGCAGGTTATTGTCATACAGATTGTGAGATTTCTTAAAGATGGAGAACCTATTAAGATGTCTAAGAGGGCGGGAACATTTACGCTGCTTTCTGAACTAATAGACCTCGTAGGTGTTGATGCTGCCAGATTTTATTTCTTGATGTACTCACCAGACAATAGCATGGATTTTGACCTTGACCTTGCGGTGAAAAAGTCTATGGACAACCCTGTTTACTATGTGCAATATTCCTATACAAGGGCGCTGTCTTTGAAACGTAAGGCTGAAGAAGCTAGTGTGACTGTACCTACATTAGATGAAGTAAAAAAAGCACTTGAAATGTATACACCTTCAGAAGAAGAAAAGCTACTACTCATCAACCTTGCGGATATCAGATACCAGCTAATGCTTTCTGCGAAGAATTTGTCTCCACATTATATTGTTAATTATGCCAAGGACCTTGCAGGTATGCTTCACTCATTTTATCAATCAAAAAGGGTACTTGATGCGGAGAGCGATAGTGCTAGAGTATTTAGAATGGCACTAATTGATAGGTTTGTTGAGGTTATGGGGCTTTTACATGACCTTATGGGGATAGAGAAAAAAGAGCATATGTAAGGAAGGAGAGTGCGGGGGATGAAAAGCACAAAGTACATTTTTATCACAGGGGGAGTTGTCTCATCACTCGGTAAGGGTATAGTTGCTGCATCTATTGGTAGACTGCTGAAGGCTAGAGGTCTAAATGTTGGTATTATGAAATTCGACCCATATATCAATGTTGATGCCGGCACAATGAACCCTTACCAGCATGGCGAAGTGTTTGTTACTATGGACGGTGCAGAGACTGATCTTGATCTTGGACACTATGAGAGATTTATAGGGGTGGATCTCTCAGGTCTTAATAATGTTACGACAGGTAAAATATATTCTGAGGTCATTCGTAAAGAACGTGCGGGGGAATTTTTGGGGGCGACTGTTCAGGTTATACCTCATATTACCGATACCATTAAAAACTCTATTAGAAAAGTAGCAACTGTTGGCAATCTGGATGTCCTTATTGTTGAAGTGGGTGGTACCGTTGGTGATATCGAAGGGCTACCATTTCTTGAGGCAATAAGACAATTCCGAAGAGAAGAGCCCAGAAATAATACTATTTCTATACACCTAACTCTTGTTCCGTTTTTATCTACCACAGGTGAAGCAAAAACCAAGCCTACACAGCACTCTGTTAAAGAACTTCGCTCTCTTGGTATACAACCTGATGTTATTATGCTGAGAAGTCATATTGCATTGCCAGCAGAAATCAAAGAGAAGGTAGCTCTCTTCTGTGATGTCAGGCCGGAAGCGGTATTTGATGTTGTTGATGCACCTTCAATATACCATGTTCCACTCATGTTGGAGAAAAAAGGTGTTGGAAGACTTATCATGAAATATCTATATGGAGAAGATAGACATGCCAACCTTTCTGATTGGCAAGCATTAGTGGAACGAGAAGATAATGCATCTGGCACTGTGAAGATAGCCATTGTTGGTAAATATGTAGAGCTTCCTGACGCATATCTTAGTGTTGTGGAGGCAATTAAGCATGCCTCTATCCACCATGGGGTGAAACCTGAAATTATATGGGTGCAAGCTGAAAAATTGGAGACAGAAGACCCTGCCCGATATCTTGGTGATGTTGATGGGGTTATTATTCCGGGAGGGTTTGGTACACGTGGTATCGAAGGCAAAATCAATGCGTTAACATATACCCGCGAGCATGGTATACCCACACTAGGATTGTGCCTTGGTATGCAGTGTATGGTTATAGAATTTGCTCGTAACGTTTGTGGGTTAGAAGGAGCTAATTCTTCAGAATTTGATGAAAAAACCCCTCATCCCGTTATAGACCTGATTCCGGAGCAGAGAGGTATTTCAGATAAGGGAGGTACCATGAGACTTGGAGGTTACACCTGTAACCTTGTTGAAGGTACCAAGGTAAAGGAATTATATGGTACAGATAGTGTTGTAGAAAGACATCGCCATAGATATGAATTTAATAATGACTATAGAGAAATCATCGAGGAGCATGGACTGAAAGTGGCAGGTGTATATCTGCCGATGAATCTTGTAGAGGTTGTCGAGTTAGAAAATCATCCGTTTTATATAGGTAGTCAATTTCATCCGGAATTTAATTCAAAACCTTTGTCTCCTCATCCACTATTTCTTGGGCTTATTGATGCTATACTAAAACAAAAGACGTAACGTGAGGTTGGTATGCCCAAGAAACGATTAGGCGAAATACTTTTAGAAGAGGGACTTATAACAGAAGAGCAACTCAAAGAAGCTCTTGAAGAGGCTAAAAGAACAGGAGAACCCCTTGGTCAGGTTCTTATTGATTTGGGGTATATTACACCGAAAGACTTGGGACGTGTTCTTCAGAAGCAATTTAATGTTACATATGAATCTCTTGAGAGATTAAAATTCGATCCCTCGGTAAAAGATACCATTCCCGAAGATATTGTTAGGCAGTATAGGGTATTTCCACTTAGAAAGGAAGGAAATACTCTTGTTGTTGGGGTAGTACCTCCATTCAATTCAGATATCTTAGAAAAAATTAGTTTGCTGACGGGTCTTAAAGTAAGACCTATTATCATTACAGAATCTGAATATAGGGCCCTACTTGACCAAGTTTACGATATCACTCAACGTGCTAAAGATGTTATCGAGAAACTCGCAGAGGAAGCCTCTGACGAAGATAATGTTATGGAGATAAGCGTTGAAAAAATTGATATCAACGACCTTTTAGGTCAAGAGGCAAGTATAAATGTTGTTGTCAATACTATTCTGGTCGATGCTGTTTCCGATAGGGCTACGGATATCCATATAGAACCTACCCGCTATGACTACAGAGTTAGGTATAGGATAGATGGCGTTTTAATGGATAAAATTAAACTACCCAAATGGATTGCCGAACAGCTTATAACCCGCTTGAAGGTTATGGCTGATATGGATATAGCGGAAAGACGAAGACCACAGGACGGACACTTTACAGCAAGAGTTTCTGGTAGAGAATTTGATTTCCGTATTGCTACTGTAGGCTCTATATATGGCGAAATGATGGTTATTCGCCTTCTTGATAAGAAAAATATCTTTGTGGATATTAGTAGATTGGGGCTTTTACCCGAGCAGGAAGAGATATTTCATAAACTTATATCTGTGCCATACGGTATGATACTCGTTACAGGACCAACAGGCTCTGGAAAAACAACCACTTTATATGCTGCGCTTTCGGTATTAAATAATGAGTCTAAGGAGATTATCACCGTTGAAGATCCTGTTGAGTATGAGTTAGAGGGTATTAATCAAATCAATGTCAATACAAAGGCTGGAATTACATTTGCATCAGTACTTCGATCTATTCTTAGACTTGATCCAGATATAATTCTCGTAGGTGAAATTCGAGATGAGGATACGGCTAAGACTGCTATTGAAGCAGCCTTAACGGGTCACCTCGTGCTTTCAACACTTCATACCAATGATGCACCTTCTGCTATTATCCGCCTTCAGGAGATGGGAGTAGAAAAATACCTACTATCTGCCTCTCTTGTGGGTATCGTAGCCCAAAGATTGGTAAGAAAACTATGTTCGAATTGTAAAGTAAGAAACGAGGATCCCACGAGTCCTAATGTATATGTACCTAAAGGTTGTCCTGTTTGCAACTTTACAGGATATTCTGGTCGAACAGCTGTCTTTGAAATTATGCCTGTCTCTGAAGACATACAAAATGCCATTCTCAGAGGAGCTTCTCTTGAAGAAATTAAGAAAATAGCTAAAGCTGAAGGTATGATAGATATGTGGACTGCTGGTCTCGAAAAGGTAAAAGCCGGTATAACCACTGTTGAAGAACTGCAGAGAGTTATTAAATCCCCTATAGAAATATCCAGGAGTGACTAACTGTGCCTGTTTTTTATTACGAAGCATTTAATGGAAAGGATAAAGTTTCAGGCGAAATTGAAGCATCTAATAAAGCACAAGCCGTTAACATGCTGAAGACTAGGGGGCTTGTTGTTGTAAAGATCCATCTTAAGAAAGAAGAGTCTTTGAGATCTTCTATTATGAGCAAACTCTTTGCCCCTCGGAGGATAAAACTTAAAGATAGGGAGATAGCTGTCTTGTCTCGCCAATTAGGCAGTTTACTGCTTGCTGGTATTTCCCTTGTGGATGCTATTAGCACACTTGCCGATGAGTATAAATCCTCTCGTATTGGACACGTTTTACAGGAAGTGTATGATTATATTGTTAATATGAACATGCGTTTTGCTTCAGCCTTGAAGAAGACAAACAGCTTTCCTATTATCTATATCAACCTCGTCAGGGTTGCAGAGGAAACGGGAACTCTTGATAGTACGCTTATTGTTCTTGCAACTTTTTATGAAAGAAGAGCGGCTATAAAAGAAAAACTGAAAAGTGCTATGATTTATCCTATTATGGTTGGTATCATGTCCATCGCCGCTATCCTTGTTTTTATGCTTATCGTTGTTCCCAAGTTAAAGACTGTTTATTCTGGATTTGGCAAATCTTTACCGTCAATTACACAGTTTGTCATTAATATTAGTGACTTTATATACCATAATTGGCTGTGGTTGGTGCTTGGTGTTATAGCTATCTACTTGCTGTTTAGGTTTGTCATTAAAACATTTTATAAAGCTCGTTTATTCTGGCATAGGTTTCTTCTCCGTATTCCACTTGTGGGAAATGTCCTTATGCTAGGTGAAATAGTTCAGGCATTCAGAGCGTTTTATACACTTTTTTCAAATGGTGTTCCCATTGTCCAATCTTTAGAACTGTCTACTGAGGTTATTACCAATGAATATATCAAACAATTTTTTATTGAGGCAAAAGAACAGCTGGAAAAAGGGGTTTCTTTCTCTAAGGCATTAGAGAAATCAGATTTGCCAGGTGTTTTAAAGGTTATGATTAGGGTAGGGGAACAATCGGGAAACCTTGATACAATGATAAAGACATATCTTGATATGGCCGAAGAGGAACTTAATATAAAAATAGACAGAATGGTTGCAGCTATTGAGCCACTATCAACAATAATAGTTGGATCGATAGTGCTTGTAATCTTGCTTGCAATGTATCTACCAATATTCAGCATGACATCAATCGTAAAGGGGAAATAGGTTATGCAACAAGGTTATACACTTATTGAGTTATTAGTAGTGTTAGTTATTTTAGGTGTTTTGTTGCTTGCTATTGTTCCAAGATTTACTCCTATATTTCATGAAAGTAAACCGTCAACATACTGTGGATTTTTACGCGCTATCAGAACATATCTTGAAATAGAAAAGGAAAAAGATATTGTTAGTAGAGCCTATCCAGATAATATTTCTACCGCTTCTATAGAAACTCTACTTGATATTCATTTGACTGACCCATATACAAGCCATGAAATCTATATAGAAACTACAAGTAACTGTAGTGGCAATGTTAGCACAGACATTATTAGATATTGTCCTATTAGGACAAATGGTAAAGTGTTTTCATATAAGCTAGGTGTTAGTCAAACTGTTAAAAACGAAGTTTATCCAGGTTGTTTAATAGGAGTTGATAGACAGTGAAGGGTAGAAACAATCGTATTTCTATATCAGACAGGCATTCATATATATACTCTTTTCGTAAACAGGGAGTATATCTGCTAAAGCCTCAGGACACGATTATTCGCTATATGTCTTTCCCAAAGATGAAAAGGAAAGAATTAGAAGAGGCTATAGTAACAGAATACCTTAGTTATGCTGCAATAGCTGGAGGTACACCAGATATTAATTGGGAAATCATAGACGAAACAAATGACTATGTTCGTGTACTGGCTATAGGAATAAAAAAGGAGCATCTCAATGAGATTTACACGGAGGTAAAAAAAGAATCTGGGGTCAAACTGTTTGCAGCTGTAGTACTTGTTGGTGTGGTTGCAGAGCTTGTAAAAGACTTATCAGAGGAAAAGGATTTTGGAGTGGTATTTGTTGGTGACAATCAGTCTGACCTAATATTTTATAAGAATGGTAAGCCTATATATGGAAGAAACATCAATATAGGCCATAGGGATATGATAACCGATGTTGGATTTTCTGAAAGAGACATTACAGATTTTCTATCTAACATTGATGAAGCGATTATTCGAAACTTTCCCAACCCTGTTAAAGTGTTTGTAGCATCTATAACTAGAGATGATCCTACCATCATTGAAGCCCTTAGACGATATTCCTCCTATGAAATCGAGTCTTTTAGCAGTCTTATGTCTATCGCTGCTGAGGACACTCATGAAGCTGTTCTTAGGGCGGCATGGAATCTTGGTGTGTCAGGCCATCCTATGTATGTGTTTGTTCCTGAGCTCTACAAAGAAGAGCAGAGGGTTGCTAGAAGGGTGTTTTATACTACAATAGTCTTAATTGCTACTATACTATTTGGCTTAGGTAGTATAAATTTAACCTATCAAAATCTGTTAGCTTTGAAATTGGAGCAAGAAACAAAGCAGAGGCAGTTAATGATTCTGAATGAGGAGATCTCTAAGCTTCTACCTTATGAAGAAGAATACAATCGCTTGCTAAAACAAAGAGAAGCATTAGGCAAATTGGCCTTCATAGAAAATAACCCACATCGATACTGGCAATATTATGTAGAACTAGGTAGACTTATCTTTGGAAATAGGGGAACATTAATTTCGATAAATGGTACATCTTCTATGCTACAGGTAACAGTAAAGTTTTATCAGGAGGAAGATATGCTTAGAGCTCTTTCCGCCTTTAAATCTTCCAATTTATTTCAAAGGGTTATTGTATACTCTACTAGCAAAACAGCTGATAAAAAGACCAATGTCTTTCTCTTAAATATAGGAGTGAGTTTAAAATGAGAAAAGTTGAAAGAATATTATGGATACTTGTTATTTTGGTAGTGGTTGCTGTTCTATCTGTACAAGGGTATTTATATTGGCAGATTAGAGAGGTAGAGAAGGATATTCAAGCTAAAGACAAGCAGATTACCACGTTAACAACACGAATTGGTGAACTTCAATCAAAAAAGGCTTCTATTCCTAAATTGCAAGCTTTCTTCGAAAGATTGAACGAAAAACTTCTTCTCCAAAAGGAAGCCAAACAATACATTGATGACATAACAGGTGCCCTAGATACTAATTCTATTGCCTATTCTCTTAAGGTATCTAATGTTGAAAAGGTAACAGACAAGTATGAGATTGTTAGGCTGGATATATCATTTTCCACCGATAAATATTCTCGTATATTAAGCATCATTAACACAGTAGAATCTCAAGAAAAGTGGAGTGAGATATCTAATGCTCCTTCGATAAAATATTCTGGCCAGGGCTATTCAGTTTCATTTGGTATTACATTGCCGTATGTTACAGATATTGCCGATAATGTATGGGACATAAAGTAGGGGGGATGTTAATGGAGAAAAGTCATGTTTCTAATACGGAAAAACGTTATCTTGTCGTAAGAGAAGATGATATAACGCTTATGGCGTTTGCTCTTGAAGATATGATGAAACGAGGCATATTACAGGACCGAGGCGATAAAATTGTTGTGGATCATGAGAGACTTATGGAAGATATCCCAGTGTATGACCGAATTCTCCTTCAAGCTTTTGGTATGGAGCGGGCAAAGGATAAGAAAGAAATAAAAGTGTTAGTAGAAGACCTCAAAGAAATAGAGGCAAAGTTTTTCAGCATCCTCCGAAGTGCTGTTAAAGACTATTATGACCTTGAAGCCGAGAGAAGAATAAATGTTATTTCGGCTATAGCATGGGTTGTTGTTCTTGTGGGTTGGATACCATTTTTAGCACTGAAGGGTACATCAGTATATCCGTATCTTATGTGGTCGTGGATTTTCGGCGCTCCTATTGTTGCAGGGCTGTTAACCCTGCGTAGGGCACCACTGACACCAGAGGGACGTAAAATTGTAGAAGAGGAAACCGATGATAGTATAAAGAAATGGAAGCCCGAAAATGAATTTATTAAGCAGCTCGCAAATGGGCTTAAACATTATGTCAACCTGTGGCCCGAGAGAGCAGCGGCTAAGGGTACAGGTAAAAAACAAGTACGGGTTTCTAAATGGTTTTGATAGAATGGTTCTAAAAGTGGTAGAATATTACCACATTGCATAAATATGAAAGGAGGTCTTGCATTATGAGAAGAGAAAGAGGTTTTACACTCATTGAACTCTTAGTAGTTATCATTATCTTGGGTATTCTACTTGCTGTAGCTATTCCCAGATACTTTGAGGGGATTGAGCAGGCTAAGGTAAAGGCTTATTGCTCTACAATTGCTAACTTGAAAATGGCATTGGAGGTTTATAGAACAACTAATGGGCCAAGCTATACATATCCACCGGCCCCTGACTCCAAAAAGCCGTTAAAAGATTGGATAACAACTGATTGGGGAGCGGATTTTAATAAGTATTTCGATTCTGAACCCAAAGATCCTTTTAGTGGTTTGCCTTTTGAAGTAGTGAATTCTTCTACATCTATTGATAATACAAATGTTATTGCATATGAACTTGAAACAGGAAGCCAGGCTTATACATTGTATTTTAAAGTTGGTCCTGACGCACCTGTAACTTCTACCTGCCCATAATCTAATCTTTTATAAATCAAACAAGGAGCCCCCATATTCATGGGGGCCTTTATTTTTACCAATCTCTCCCTAACATAACCTCTGCAGAACTTTCCCTCACGTACCTTCCTGTGGTAGAAATAGAGGAGTGTCCCAGCAGTGCTTGAATCATCGCCAATGATTCACCTCGTTCAAGGAGTGTATGGGCAAACGTATGTCTAAGTGTGTGGGGATGCACATCTATGCCAATTTTTTTGCCAATGTCGGATATCCATCGATGAATAGTTCGCCTATGAACCTTTTTATTAAACCAGCCACTGTCTACAAGGAGTTTATACAAATCCTCCGATATTCGGAGGATACGTTCTTTATTACCTTTTCCCCGTATTCTCAGTAGATAGGAGTGACCATCTTTCTTAAAATCTGTCAGTTCCATAGATACAAATTCTGATACACGGAGACCGGTAGAGAGCATAAACTTAATGACAGCATATTTTCTTGGATCTCTTTCTTCCTTGGCAGTTTCTAATAGTTTTTGTGCTTCCTCGATAGTTAACCACTGTGGACGCTTACTTCCACGGGGTACTCGTATATCTTCGGCAAACTCTGTAAACTCATCGTACAGCTGTAGATTACCAGCTTCACGAAATGCACTGGCAAGCCACTGATAAAACTGTCTAATAACATACATATATGTTTTTTGGGTATCAACCTCAAGAGACCTTATAAAAGGAAGTAGTCTTGTGTAGTTTCTTGGGTCTCCGTCCATAATATCTATTAGCATTTTGCGAATGATATAGCGTTTCCATTGAACGGATGATGGCGAGTTTGCCTTATGTAAATATAGCCAATCGGCAAATGCATCAATCAGGGCGTCAGGTTCTTTCAAAATATCCTCTGTAATCTTCATAGGCATTGCCTCCCCAATAAGATTATTTCCGTGGCAGTAGTATCATATCATAAAATGTCACAAAATGTGCCTATTGTGACATTTGTCTATATGAGCCATCTACCCCTTGAACTTACCTTGTAATTTTATATAATGTCATTGTTATAAAGGAGGTATATGATATGGCAAAGAAAACAGTTGTTGTTATTGGTCTCGGACGATTTGGATCTATGTTTGCTAAAAAGGCCGCTAATCTTGGTCACGATGTTATAGCTATAGACCACAATCCTAAAAATATTGAAAATATACAAGATTTTCTTAGTGTATATGCTGTTGCAGATATAAAGACAGATGGCAAACAGATTTTGAGAAAGCTTGGTGCAGAAAATGCTGATGTGGGTGTTGTTGCTATAGGTACAGATATATCAGCCTCTGCTATATCTGTACTGGAACTTGAAGAAGTTGGTGTATCCACTATTATTGCTAAGGCTTCCGATGAAGAACACATCCGAATACTTGAGAAGATGGGAGTTGACAATATCATATCTCCAGAAAAAGATGCCGGTGTTGCTATGGCGTATGTTAAGCTGCTTGGTGGAAAGGCCATTATTCATGACCTCCAAGGCACATATATAGACATGTTTATACTGGAAATAGATGCCCCACCTAAACTGTGGAATGTTGCTGTTAGGCATTCGCGACTTCGAGAAGATTTTCAAATGACCCTTATTGGTATTAGACGTCAAGGACAACTCATTGTTATTCCATCCGCCGATGAAGAAATTCAGGAAGGAGATAAGCTTCTACTCGCCGCATCTAGCACAGCTATCGATGCATTTGTTAGAAAGTTTGTTGACCTTGATACATCAGGTACTGTTCTTAGTATCGGACTGGGACGATTTGGGTTTAACTTTGTAAAAAAGGCATATGATTTGGGATATGATGTTATTGCTATTGATAGAGATGAGACTAAAGTCAATGCTGCCAAGAATTATGCTAAACTTGCCGCTAGCATGAATATTGTTGATGAAACTGGCTTAGAAGCTTTGCGCTCTTTAGTTAGTAGACCGCCTATGCTTGCTACGATAGCAACAGGAGATGACCTCGCCTCTTCCCTGATGGCTGTATTCCATAGTATGGATGTTGGAGCTATGGATTTTGCTGTTAAAGCGCTGAATGCTCCTCATATGAAGGTTCTTATGAAAATAGGTCTGAGGTATACTCAGGCTAAAACCCGTGAAAAACAGATAGTTCTACCTGAAGAGGAATCAGGTAGTAGCAGTGCTCTTCAGGTGCTTGAGGGGAAAGTGATGGGGCTTGAAGGTGTGTATCTGTCTATCATATATGTACCGAAGTCCCTTATAGGTAAGAAAGTAAGAGAATCCGGCTTAAGAGAGTTTCATAGATTAACCTTAGTAGGTATCATACGAAACAACAATTTTATACCGGTTCCATCACCTGATGAGACTTTTAAACAAGGAGACAGGCTGCTTATTATGGGAGCCCGAGAACATCTTGAAGAATATAAAGCACATATCGGAGCTTAGGGTTCAAATATCACGGGATATTTTTCTGAGAACTCAAGGGCCTTATACGTAAAGGGAAGATTCTCAAGTTCCTTTTTAACATGCTCTCTAATGTCTTGGGGTGTTGGTATATTTTCTATAATAATACCCTTTTTCATGACTTGCTTCATAAGGGGTTTATATTCCTGAGGTGGTTGGGAAGATGCCAATTTTACAATGTCTTCAATATGTCCTGCCCCTACTCTCCTATATATTCTTTTTTGCCCTGGGTAATTGCTAACCTTTGCCTTGGGTTGACCATTGACTTCAACTATTTTTAATGCAAAATCAAACACCCGGGCAGAAGCAAGACGGGTACCTACACCAAAAGAATCAATTAAATCTTTGTATTTGTTTACAGTAAACTCGTCTAGCCCACCACTAAGCGTGATCTTTACATTGTCATAGCCTAATCTTTTTAATTCCCAGCGAATGATATCAATAATGTGTATAAAGTCTTTTGTATCAATACGAACACCATACAGCTTATCTTTTAGTACTTTAGCGGCCTCTACTGTTTCTTTCAATGGATAACCATATGTATCTACAAGAGCTATACGGGGTACAGAAGGATCTACAAACTTATCAAATGCTATAAAAGCTTCTATAGGATCAGACATGACGAGTATAAGTGCATGTGGCATTGTTCCTATAGCTTTAATACCAATTTTTCTAGCTCCCGAAACATTGCTAACTCCATCAACTCCACCTATATAGGATGCATATTCCACTGCTGGTGCAATAGCGGGATGTACCCTTCTTGTTCCAAAGGAAAAAACAGGTTTGTTTTCTGCAGCAAGCTTGATACGGGCAGCTTTAGTGGCTATGGCACTCATGGAAGATACAAAACCGATGATAGCTGTTTCATACCTCAAGAAGTTCCTATAATTTCCAACGATATACATCACGGGTTCACCGGGGAAAAACACACTACCCTCTGGAATCATATATATATCCACAGGAAATCCCTCAAGAAGCTTAACAATCTCCCATAAACCTGCAACAATACCAAAGCCGTAATCTTTAGATGGAAATGATTTAGTATGTAACTCCATTGCCACTTGTGGATAGTGTTTTAAACCATCAAGAACCTCTTCTGTTCTAAGAAAATAGGCATCTGTTGAGAGACCAGATAATATATCTACTTCTTCATTCATGAGAAACTTTCCCACGGTAAACCCTCCCTTCGTATAAATAAGGGGTGGGGTCTACCCCACCCCCATTATTAGCGCAAAACTAATTTACTTGTCTCCGAGGATACCCTTCAAACCTAAGAATACAGCTCCTTCACCAAGGTCTTCTTCTATACGAAGAAGCTCATTGTATTTGGCGACACGTTCAGATCTAGCTGGTGCACCGGTCTTAATCTGACCGCAACCTGTAGCTACTGCAAGGTGTGCAATGGTAGTATCCTCAGTTTCTCCACTACGGTGAGAAACCTGTGCTTTGTAACCATTTCTCTTTGCCATATGCATAACATCGAGTGTCTCTGTAAGAGAACCTATCTGATTAACCTTAATCAGAATAGCGTTGGCTATATCCTGAGATATACCCTTTTCATAGAAAATATCTTTGTTAGTAACAAAGATGTCATCTCCAACAAGTTGAATCTTCCAACCTAGTTCTTCTGTAAGTATCTTCCAACCTTCAAGGTCATCTTCTGCCATACCATCTTCAATGGATATGATAGGATACTTATCAACAAACTCTTTGTAAAGGCCTACGAGATCTCTAGCTGTTAACTTTTCTCCCCCAACAGTATAGATACCATCTTTATAGAATTCACTGGCTGCTGGGTCCATGGCAAGGAATACATCTTCACCGGGACGATAGCCAGCTTTCTCAATAGCCTCTACGAGCAAATCAAGGGCCTCTTCGTGGGTTTCAAGGTTAGGTGCAAATCCGCCCTCGTCTCCCACTGCCACAGAAAGTCCTTTAGACTTGAGAAGGGACTTCAAAGACTGATAAACCTCAACACCCCATCTGAGAGCTTCTCTGAATGATGGAGCCCCAGCGGGAACAATCATGAACTCTTGCATGTCTAGGTTGTTATCGGCGTGCTTACCACCATTGATAACATTCATAAATGGAACAGGTAGTACAAAGGCATTGACACCACCAAGATACTTATACAGTGGTATACCCAGTGCATTAGCTGCAGCATGTGCTACAGCCAAGGATACGGCGAGAATCGCATTGGCTCCAAGTTTGCTCTTCTGTTTGGTTCCATCGAGTTCCAGCATGGCAAGATCTATGGCACGCTGATTAAAGACATTCATGCCAATAATGTGTTCGGCAATATCTTCATTGATATGCCTGACAGCGCGAAGCACGCCCTTACCACCAAAGCGTTCATCACCATCACGAAGCTCAAGTGCCTCGTTTTTACCTGTAGATGCACCAGATGGAACAATACCAACACCAATTGTTCCATCTTCAAGTACAACCTCTGCTTCCACAGTAGGGTTGCCACGGGAATCTATAACCTCTCTGCCTCTAACATCTACAATTGCTAAATCTGCTTTGAAGAGAATCATATCCCCTTCACCTCCATTCTTAGTTTTAGACCTGCCTGATAGCCCTGTTCTAGGGCCTGCATATTGGCCTCTCTACTTCTATTTCCCAATCTCTCATCAATCGTTCTTATAAGTGTTTCCCTATCCAAATCACCGATAAATGCTGCCACATAGCCTAGCGTGTATATGTTGAGTCCTTTAGGATGTCCTAGTTCGTCCCTTGTTATTTCTATGAAAGGATGATATCTTACATCATAATCTTCCCTATTGTCAAGTTTTGATAGTACGGCTTCAACTTTATCTTTTTGAGTGCTGTCTATTACTATGATAGACCCTTTTATGTTTCGTAGGTACCATTCAAAATATTTTCCTTCAAAGAAAATGCTTATATCAGGTTTACGTGTTTTAGGGTACCAATATTCATAGTTGGTAACGACAACCTCAGAGCGGGTAAGTCCTCCTCTTGGAGCTGAATCATATACTGAAGACTGGAGGGCATACCATCCCTTCTTCATATAGGCTTTAGCAAGCAAAATAGAGAGAAGTTTTACTCCCTGCCCACCAATACCGACAATGAATAGTTCCCTTCTGATCTTATCCATTGTTTTCACCTTCTTTCCTAAGGTGCTCGAATAGTTGTCTGTATTTCTTGGAAAGTTCTACTTTGCTTTTATTATCACGGAATATACCAAGAGGTAATTTACCTTCTCGAATATCAGAGGGATCTTTCATAATATATGTATGTTCTTTATACCAATTGAGAAGTTCAACGGGATCAGAGATTCCGTTATATCTTCCGAAATACGTTGGACACTGAGATTTAATGTCTACAACGGCAAACCCATCATGTTCGAGGGCTTTCTTTACAATTTGGCGCATGTGAACTGGGTTCCATGTTGCAGCTCTGGCTACAAACGTGGCACCTGCACCAAGTGCCAGTGAAATAGGATCCATGGGCGGTTCGAGTGCACCGTATATCGATGTTGTACTCTTCATGTTTTCTGGTGTTGTAGGAGATACTTGACCGCCTGTCATACCATAAATAGAATTATCTACTATAATAGCTGTAATACCAATATTCCTCTTGGCTGCATGAATAAAGTGGTTACCACCTATGGCTATTCCATCACCATCACCAAGCATAGTAACTACATGAAGCTCTGGATGGGATAGTTTGATACCTGTAGCTACAGGTATTGCACGTCCATGAATTGTATGAAAGGTATGGGCGTTAACATAACCTGAAGAACGACCAGTACAACCAATACCGCTGACAAACGCTACATCTTCAGGCTCCCATCCCAAATCATCCATAGCATCGATAACTGCTTTTAAGATGGTTCCTATGCCACAACCTGGGCACCACTGGTGGGGTAGATATCTATCTCTAATCCACTTTTCTTCAGTATAGGTATAAGGTAGGGGCTTTTTAACCATTGTAGACCGCCTCCTTGATTTCATCGGGAGAAATCATTTCTCCGTATTGATGGTTAATACCAACATACTTTACATTAACGCCTTTATCGGCAAGGAATGCTTTGGTAAGCAACATTAACTGACCTGCGTTGAGTTCAGGAATAATAATTTTCTTAATGCCGTTTTTCTTGATAATCTCTGCCAGTTCATCTCCAGGAAATGGCCAGAGAACTCTTGGTCTAAACAAGGCAACTTTATAGCCTTCCTCTTTTAGCTCAAGGTATGCTTGTTTAGCAGACATTCCCATAGATGCAAACGACATAAGAAGGATATCTGCATCACCGTCACCAAGGTATTCGTAGTCAATAAGTTCATCGCGAATATCTCCTACTTTGTTCCATAATCTCTCGATAAGTCTTTTAACCTTTTCAGGCATGATGGTTGGGAATCCGTCAACATCATGGGCAGAACCTGTCATGTGCCATTTAATCCCTGAGTCAATAGGGGGTAAAGGTACAATATGTCCCTCTTCGTCTGTAGCAAATGGCAGATAATCATCAGGATTTTCGAAGATTTCCAGTACTCTTTCTTTAGTTCGCTCTGGTATCTTAATAGGTTCAGGCCACTCATCAATCCATTGATATGAGTGGCCTATAACCTCATCAGCAAGTACTACAACGGGTATTCTATGTGTTTCAGCCCATACTAAAGCCTTCTGAGTATAGATGTAAAATTCTTTAACATTTCCTGGTGATACCACGATAACAGGATGGTCGCCATGTGTTCCCCATATTGCCATGAGAAGATCACCTTCACCAACCAGTGTGGCTAAACCTGTGCTTGGACCACCACGCATAACATCGATTATAACAACAGGAAGCTCTGCCATAGATGCTAGGCCAAGACCTTCCTGCATTAGTGCAAATCCTGGACCAGATGTTGCAGTAAGTGACACTTTATCAGCATATGCGGCACCTATACAGGCATTAATACTACCTATTTCATCCTCCATTTGAATGAAAATGCCACCAACTTTGGGTAGTTCAACAGATAGCTCTTCTGCTATTTCAGAGGAGGGTGTGATAGGATAACCGGCATAAAATTTTAATCCTGCGTCAATAGCACCTTTAGCAGCTGCATGATTACCAAAT
Organism: Zhurongbacter thermophilus; assembly: GCF_026184435.1. Lineage (NCBI taxonomy): Bacteria > Pseudomonadati > Zhurongbacterota > Zhurongbacter > Zhurongbacter thermophilus. The sequence continues at coordinate 812,564 of NZ_CP046447.1, read as the reverse complement.
ACAAGTTCCATTTATACCGCCTCCTCTTCTACAACTTCATAGATTTTTATGGCAAAATCAGGGCAAGAGTAAACGCACATGAGACATCCCACGCACTTTTCAGGATGTGCGGGATAAGCCTTAAAATCATTTCTTTTATCAAAGACCTTTGTTGGACACACATTGATGCAGATTCCACAGGCTTTACACCTGTCGAAATCCACAACAACATCATAAGTTTTCTTGCCTGGCACTGCTATCACCTCCAAATATAAACTCCCACCACCGTGTGGTGATTTGGGAGATTTTATCCATGCCTATACCAAGAAACTTTGAGGCAAATTCGTATATATAAAATACATTACGCGGCTCATTTCGTTTGCCTCTTAGTGGAATGGGAGATAACCACGGAGAATCTGTTTCTAAGAAAAACTTACTGTATCTGTAGGCAATCTTTAAAGCCTTTCTAAGATTATCTGCTTTCTTATATGTCAAATTCCCGCAAAATGCAGGAATGTAGTTGTCAACTTTTAGTATTTTTTCTATCTCTTCTTCACCATGTGAGAAACAATGGAATATTACGGGAACTTGGGGTCTTACTCCTTGAATAATATCCCATAGGTCGTCAAACGCCTCTCTTTCATGAATGATAATAAATTTTTTGTGTTCCACAGCGAATAACAATTGATTATAAAATACATCTTTTTGATCTTTTTTAGGTGATATATTTCTGTAATAATCAAGTCCTATTTCACCGATGCCATGAGCTTTTTCATATAGAGCATCTAGGAAACTCAGATCTTTATGCTCTGCAGCATAATGAGGATGTACTCCTACAGTTACCTTGAAGAAGGGATCCTCTAAAAAGGCAAGTGCCCTCTCAGATGATTCCCTGTCGTATGAGGGAATCACTATACCTGAGAGGGCACTCTTAGCTCGTTTTATTACCTCTGCCCTATCATTATTGAAAATATCATCTTGAAGATGGGCATGGGTATCGTATAGTTTCATCTTTATTTCACCTTTGCACCCGGCTCCACGTATTCACTTGGGGTCAGAAGTACAGGCTTGCCACTACTATCAGTAGCCGCAAGAAGCATACCTTCAGAGAAAATCCCCCTCATTTTGCGAGGTTTCAGGTTTGCAACAACAATAATTTCCTTACCTACAAGCTCCTCTGGTTTATACCATGCGGCTATGCCCGCAAGTATAGTACGAGGTTGCCCCTCACCAAGATCAACTTTAAGAAGAAGAAGCTTATCTGCATTGGGATGTTTGTCTGCCTCAACAATCTTACCCACTCTGAGGTCTATTTTAGCAAAGTCATCGTATTCTATAATGTCCACCTTATTTTCTTCCACTTTTTTCTCCTCCTTTTTCTTTTCCTCTTTCTTCTCTGCCTTTTCTATTTCATTGAGATATTTATTTACATCGACGCGAGGGAATAAGGGCTTCATATCTACTGGAATAGATACAGGTCTTGGAAGTTTGCCAACTTGGAGGGCATCTAGCCAGTCGCCTGCTTCAGAAGCACCGATTAACTCGAGTACATGAATTGCAACCGTAGGAATAAATGGCATGAGCATCAAAGAAGCCAATCTGATACCATCAAGCACATAATAGATAATTGTATCTCTAACATCGGGCTCAGCACTCCAAGGTTTTGTTTCATCTACATATTTATTGAGGGCTTTAACAAATTCCGATGCTTGTCTTAGAGCTTCGGCAGAATCATCCTCGTCGAAAGCCTTTCTATACCTGTCGAAGTAATCGTTGAATATATCAACCAGTTTATCTTTATATTCTCCATCAAATACAGGTGATACCTCACTTATGCCTTTCTTTTTGGCAAACCCAACAATACGGTAGATGAGATTACCATAGTCGTTAACAAGATCTGAGTTGTATCTCTTGAATAAGAGTTCCATAGAAAACTCCTTGTCATCTTTCTGTGGACCGTCAATAATAACGAAGTACCTGATAACATCGACGGCAAATGGCTCAGATATACCGGCAACCTGAGATACCTCCTTAACGAGCTCTAGAGGATCTGCAATGTTGCCTCCACTCTTAGACATCTTCTTGCCACCCATCATCCACCAACCATGGACTATCAGTTTATGGGGAGGTTCTATTCCAAGAGACATAAGCATTGCAGGCCACATGGCGGCATGATGCCTGAGAATATCCTTACCTAATATATGTCTTACATGAGGCCAATACTTGTTGAATTTATCCATATCAAATGGATATCCTGCACCGGTAATATAGTTAATAAGAGCATCAAACCATACATATACGGTATGCTTAGGATCGATAGGTACTGTAATACCCCAAGGTACAGTTATACGGGTTACGGAGACATCTTTTAGGCCATTTTTTACGAAGGTATAAATCTCGTTATACCTACTTTCTGGTACAATGGCCTTTTTCTCCTCATACCACTTTATGAGTGCATCTTGATACTTGCTCCATTTGAAGAAATAGGTTTCCTCTGCAACTTCTTCTACCTCTATGCCATGTATGGGGCAATATTTACCATCTACCAGTTCATCGGGGCTATAGAATGTTTCACATTTCGGACAGTAAAAACCTCTATATTCTCCCTTGTATATGTCACCCTTTTCATACATGGTCTTAAAAACATGCTGCACAACTTTTTCATGATCTTCATCGGTTGTACGAATAAACCTATCATAACTAATGTTGTATGTATCAAAGACCTTGCGGAAGACGGCGGATACCTCATCGCAGAATTCCTTAGGGTGTTTACCTAATTTTTCTGCTGTGCGCATTATGTTAACACCGTGCTCATCGGTTCCTGTTAGAAACAGTGTATCATCGCCGATGAGCCTGTGATATCTTGCCAGTGTATCAGCAAGAATGGTCGTGTAGGCACTGCCAATGTGCGGTTTACTGTTTACATAATAAATTGGCGTTGTTACATAATAAGTACCCATACTATCACCTCCTATTCAACAGTTACAGACTTTGCAAGATTTCGTGGTTTATCAACATTGTTACCACGCATAACAGCTACATGATATGCAAGAAGTTGTAGTGGAATAATTCCAGCAATAGGAGCAAAAAGAGAGTCAATGCGAGGTAGCCCTATAAACATATCGGCTACAGATTGAGCTTCTATATCGTCTCTGTATCCTAGAACTATGGTTTTTGCCTTTCGTGCTCTAACCTCTATGATGTTGGAAATTTGTTTTTCCTTTACCCTATCTTGAAGCACAGTAGCTATTACTGGAGTACCCTCTGATATAAGGGCCAGTGGTCCGTGTTTTAGTTCACCTGCTTGAATAGCCTCAGAATGGATATAGGATATCTCTTTTAGTTTTAATGAACCTTCCATATTAATAAGATGGTCAAGAAGTCTACCGATAAAGAAGATATTACTAGAATCTTTGATATTTAGTGCTATATCTTTAACAGTTTCTTCAACACCGAGAACCGTAGATATAAGGTTAGGTAGTGCCAGCATATCAGATACAAATTGGTGTTCAAACTGTTTGTCTATGAAACCTCTCAATTTGGCTACATACATTGCAAGTAGATAACCAACAATAAGTTGGTTGGTATAAGCCTTAGTAGAGGCAACTGCTATTTCAGGGCCAGCATTGATAACCAAAGGAACATCACTTTCACGGTATATAGTCGATCCGACTACATTGACGATACCAATAACGGGAATATCATAAGATTTAATAAGTCTCATAGCAGCAATAGTATCTGCAGTTTCTCCGGACTGACTTATAACAACAGCAATACTGTCATCTTTGTCTCGAGATAGATCCCATGGCATATATCTGAACTCGCTACCAACATCTGCTTCTACAGAAAGGTCAGTATATGTTTTTAGCAAATATTTCAGGATAAGACCGGCATGAAATGCTGTTCCGCATGCTGTAATATATACTTTCTTCGCAGTCTTTAATTTATCAACAAGACTATCAAGTTCTGGCATTACTATTTCACTTTTAGCTATATCTATACGACCACGCAAAGCATCTTGTATTGTTTGAGGTTGCTCATGAATCTCTTTAAGCATGAAGTGTGGATAGCCTTTTTTCTCTGCTGATTCTATATCCCAGTCTATCTTGATAGGAGTAAATGGTATGCGGTTACCTTCCTTGTCGAATAAGACGACTTCTTTGCCATCGATATAACCATATGTACCATCTTCAAGTGGCATAATATCGCGGGTATATGGCAGAATAGCTGGAATGTCAGATGCTATATAAGTACCCTTATCAGATTTACCTATTACCATAGGGCTTTGTTGTCTAACGAAGAAGATCTTATCTTTTTCATCGGCAATGATCACAGCAAGTGCATAAGCCCCCTCAAGAGTATCTATGGTCTTTTTAAATGCCTCAAATGGGTTTCCTGTTTCTTTTAGATATTTTTCTATAAGATGGGCAATGACCTCGGTATCTGTATCAGACTTAAATATATGCCCTTCTTTAATAAGCATATCCTTAAGATGTTGGAAATTTTCTATTATACCATTGTGTACGACAGCGACCCTTCCAGTACAGTCAGTATGTGGGTGGGCATTTGTGTCATTAGGTTCACCGTGGGTAGCCCATCTTGTATGTGCTATTCCTAGTAATACCTTATCGCTATTCCAGATATCTGTCAGCTCCGATTCTAAGACAGATATCGGACCTTTTTTCTTTTCAATAACTACACTACCATCTTCCATAAGTAGAGCTATACCACTGGAATCATAACCACGATATTCTAATCTTTTTAATGCGTCGATAATAACAGGAACCTTTTTATCTGTGCCTATATATCCAACTATTCCGCACATATTATCAACTCCTTAGTGAATTTTCCACATCTTGTATTTCACTAACTATAGCTTCTAATAATTTTACCACTAATTCGTTATTTTGTGCTTCTACTGATATTCTTAAAACATGCTCGGTACCAGATGGCCTAACGATAATACGGGCTATACCGTCATATTCTGTTGTATATTTATTCACTATTTCCTTGACTTTAGGATGATTGGCCAATTCATGTTTGTATTTAGTTTTAAGGTTATACATCCTTGAAGGATAAAGGGTAAAGTTTCGCAAAACTTCCTCGATATCCAGACCATCACTGTATATAGCATGCAGTATATAAAGCATTATGCCAATGCCATCTCCAGTGTTGTTAACAGGCATAAGAATAATGTGTCCTGACGATTCACCACCTAGTATTGCACCTGTTTTTTTCATCTCGTCATACACGTACTTATCGCCTACTGGTGTTCTTATTAGAGTGATACCCATATCACGTAAAAAGGCTTCCAAACCAAGGTTGGCCATTATTGTAGATACAACATACTGCCCCAAAAGGCCCTTTTCCTTAAGGTAATATGCCAATACAGCAAGTAGGTGATCACCTGTTAGTACCATGCCATCTGACATCACCATAAAGACTCTATCTCCATCACCGTCGAAAGTAAAACCATATGCAGCTCCAAGATTAACTGTTTCCTTGGCCACTACTTCTGGATGGGTAGCACCACATTTGTTGTTTATCCACCATCCATCAGGATACCCGAATAGGGCGTTTACCCTTGCCCCCCCTTTTTGAAGGGCGTAAACAGCTGCATTACATGTTGCACCATGGGCAGTATCTACAAGTATAAATTCTTCCTTTAAGTCAATATCCCCTATTCTATCAAACAGGATATCTATATAACTCTTTGTGGCCTCAGGATATAAAATATTGCTACCAACCTTATCCCACGATGCAGATAAGGGGATTTCCATAAGATGCTCTATTTCTTCTTCTGCTGTAGGTTCGAGTTTTTCTCCTTTACCATTAAATACTTTAAGACCATTGTATTCTATGGGATTATGGGAAGCAGATATCATCACTGCACCATTTACTTCCTTATTAAGGGATGCCAAAAGAGCAAGTCCAGGAGTGGGAAGAATTCCAAGGGTTATTGTATCTCCACCAGCACTGAGAATACCTGATATTAGCGATGCTTCAAGGGCATCAGAGGAAAGTCTGGGATCTTTGGCAATCATAATTGTGGGCTTGCTTCCTTTGGAGAAATATCTTGCTACTCCTACACCTAGCTTAAAGGCTATGTCTGGGGTTAGGTCTTCACCAAAAATACCACGAATTCCATCAGTACCAAACCATTTCAATAGAAATCCCTCCCTTCAATAAACACCTGAATAGATTACCACACAGGTATCGGGTAATTTATTTGTTTTTACATTCCCGTGATCATCTACTATATCTGGAGGTGGCTCAATGTTATCGGGACACCTAATCATAACAATCCACGGAGTACCATTAACCGTTGTCTTTATCTTATATACTTTGGTTTTCTGCCATAAAAATCGAATAGTAACTTTTTTGTGAGGTGGATAAATGATGGATGCCAATCCTTGTAAAGGCTTGTCATTTAGAGAAACTTCAATAGATGAAGGATACTCACCATGTAAATCTATAGTAGCGGTCTTGATAAAAGATACAGGCAAGTTATCTGTAGAGGTTTTTACTACAGCAAAGCTGGGATCAATTTTCATTCCGGCAAGTACATATTCTCCTTGGACATAACCTTTGATAACAGGAATAACAGGTAGCTGTAAATAATCTTGCTTTATAGTAAATGGTGAAAGTTTTATTTCGGATGGCTCTATTGAGATAAGTTTTTTATCCTTAGGTTTGCCAGAAACATCTATAAGCATGAGGTCAGAAGCCGAAACTTTGATAGCCTCTTTGGGCATTTTGTCAAGAACAATCACAGCCTTCGCAATAGAATTAACAATGCTTGAAGGACCCTTTATAGATACACGAGGTGGCAGTATTTCAAACTGACTGGTTATATCTGTGCGACTAGCAGTTAACACTTCAATTTTTACATTTTTGTATTTTATAACATCTATTCGCAATGCTACAGATGAAGGACTTATATCTATTAAGTTAACACTTGATGGTAAGTCAACATTGACACTGAGGACAACATCTCCTACAGCACCTGCTGGAATCATTACCCATGCAACGGGTTGTGGCATAGTTGAAACAATATCTTCGGGTCCTCTAACGCGAATATTGACCAGAGGTACATCACTTAATATAACTCTATCATCACCTAAGCCCCTTATTTGAATCTTTACCCCAGTGAATACTCTTTCTGTATAAGGAGTGATAGTCTGCGACATCGCGAACCAAAGTGCTAATGTAAATAATAGAGACAGAGTAATTAGTATACCTCTATTCTGTTGCATCTCGATCGCCCTTCTTTCTCTGCCGTCTATTTCTAGATTTCACATTAGAAGATTTTTTTCTCTTTTCTTCTTCCTTTTCTCTTATAAGTAATTTGGTTAATATCTCACGAGGAGAAGCATTAAAAGTATCGTCTAATATTTTGCCTTTATATGCGATTTTTATCCACTTTTTCTCTTCTGATACAATGATGGCCACAACATCTTTTTCACGGGTTATAGCAAGGGCAGCTGTATGTCTTGTTCCGAAATGAGAATATAAACTGGTGTCTATGTTGATGTCCTCTGGAATAGGTACCACATAGCCAGCCGCCCATATTTTTCCTTTTTGATTAATAATAACTGCACCATCATGAAGTGGAGATCCCGGATAAAAGATTGTTTCTATAAGCTTAGCTTTGGGAAGAGCATCTATTATAGTACCTCTTCCTGCCTCCACATCACCTATCACATCATCTCTTTCGATGATAATTAACGCTCCATATCCATTTTTTCTTAACCATTCAGATGCAAGTAAAACTTCATCAATGACACGAAAACTTATTGACTTACTTGAGGGAAAACGAAGAAGCTGAAATCTTTGAAGAGCTCTTCGAAACTCGGGCTGAAAAATAATAGGAACAGAAATCAACAGAATGGCTAGCACCTTGTCGGCAACCCATCCTGTAAATATGAGGATATGAAAGTGCTTGGAAACCCAAGAAATGACAGACAGTATAAAAGCAACTGTTACAAATCTAATAGCAAGGGGAAGCCCCCCTACACTTTGTAGTATCTTAAGCAAATTATATATAAATAATGTAACAATAAGTATATCCAACAGCATTATCAGTGTAGAGGAACTTCCCAACATGTTATCTCACCTCATGCTTACTTGAAAATTGTTGTTCCTGCTTTACCCTGAATAGCCAGAGCTGCATCTTCGAGAGATGCGATAATAACTTCGCTGCCGCCTCTTTCCAAGAACTTAATTGCTGCCTTAACCTTAGGTCCCATTGAACCAGCAGGGAAATGTCCCTCTTCATAGTATCTTTTTATTTCCTCAAGAGATACTCTATCGAGCCCCTTCTGTTCAGGTTTGCCAAAGTTAATATATACCTTATCTACTTGCGTAAGTATTATAAGCTTTTCGGCTCCCAGTTTGTTAGCGAGAAGTGCTGAAGCAAGATCCTTATCTATAACGGCCTCTACACCACGAAGTCCCTCTTCTGTCTTGATAACAGGTATACCTCCACCACCAACAGATATAGGAATCTTGCCATCCTCATATATATCTCTAATTTCCTCTAGCTCCACAATATCAAGTGGTTCCGGAGATGGAACAACCCTTCTATATCCTCTGCCGGCATCTTCTTTAATAACCCAGCCTTTGGAAGCCATAAGTTCTTCTGCCTCTTCTTTGCTATAAAACGGCCCAACTGGCTTAGTAGGGTTTTCGAATGCAGGATCGGAAGGGTCAACAATAACCTGGGTAACAATAGTGGCCACTCCTCTATTCACACCATGCTTATCAAAGATATTTCTAATAGACTGAGAGAGCATATAACCAATATATCCCTGGGTCATAGCCCCGAGAAAATCCATGGGAAATGGTGGCAGTTTGTCTTTGGCAATATCATGTCTAAGTAGTTCCATACCAACCTGTGGACCGTTACCGTGTGTCAATGCCACCTTTACCCCAGGATCGGAAAGCACTTTAAATAGGCTTTCTGCTGTTTGGTTACATGCCTTAAGTTGAGAAAAAGCATCCCCCTTACTACCCGGCAGTTGTATGGCATTTCCCCCTAGGGCTATGACAACCTTCATAAAATATCACCTACCTCATAATAAGGGCCATTACGGCTTTCTGGGCATGAAGTCTATTTTCTGCTTCATCAAATACGACAGAATTTGGTCCGTCAACAATTTCATCTACAACCTCTTCTCCTCTGTGTGCTGGCAAACAGTGCATAAACAGATAATCCTCTTTGGCATGTTTTACAAGTTCTGGATTTACCTGATATGGCTCAAAAATCCTTCTTCTCTGTTCGGCCTCTGCTTCCTGTCCCATAGATGCCCATACATCTGTGTAAATAACATCTGCATCTTTTACTGCCTCAATGGGATCATTAGTAATAACAACCTTAGAACCAGATTTCTTAGCAATTTCCTGAGCCTTACCAACTACTTCTGGCAGAGGTTCATATCCCTTAGGAGATGCAACATATATATCCATACCGATGGTAGCGGCACCAAATATAAGAGAATTTGCCACATTGTTTCCGTCACCAACATATGCAAATTTTAGACCTTCAAGTGTCCCTTTCTTTTCCCAAATTGTTAGAAAGTCGGCCAAAATCTGCATAGGATGCTCAAAGTCTGACAAACCGTTGATTACGGGAACACTAGAATATGTTGCTAGATCTACTATATCTTTGTGGTCAAAGACACGAGCCATGATACCATCTACATATCTAGAAAGAACTCTGGCTGTATCTGCAATAGTTTCTCCTCTTCTGAGCTGCAGATCGTTTGCTCCAAGATAGAGTGCATAACCCCCAAGCTGATATATGCCAACCTCAAAGGATACCCTTGTACGGGTAGATGGTTTCTGGAAAATCATGGCAAGAGTTCTACCTTTAAGGTAATCATGTCTTTTACCTGCAAGGCGTTCATGCTTCATCTGTTTAGCAAATTCAAGAATCTGCCAAATTTCCTCTCTAGAAAGATCAAGCATAGAGGTAATACTTTTCCCTTTCATATTAATAGCCATATTTCATCCCTCCCTCTAATGTGTTAAGGGGGCACCGGTAGTGCCCCCAATGGTGATAAATTTATAATATTAAGCAAACTGCTTTTTGATGATGTCTTCAAGGGTTGGCTTGCCAATCTCCTGAAGCTCGTATCTAACTCTAACCATTGGTTTGTTAACCTTGATAACACGCTGTAGATTGATAGGTGTTGCGGAAACAACAACATCAGCATCTGTGGCATTGATAGTCTCCTCAAGGTCTTTAAGCTGCTGTTCACTATAACCAACAGCCGGAAGGACCTCTTCAATCTGAGTATATTTTTCGTAAGCAGCTTTGATGGTTCCCACAGCAAATTCCTTTGCTCTGACAATTTCAGCAGCACCATACTTGATTGCTGCAATGTAACCGGCACCATAAGACATCTCTCCGTGTGTCAGAGTTGGACCATCCTCAACAACCAATACTCTCTTACCGCGAATGGCATCAGGATCTTCAACAAACAGTGGAGATGCTGCCTCAATAATAACAGCATCTGGATTAACTGCTCTGACATTTTCTCTTACGAACTCGATATTTTCAAGATCAGCAGTATCAACTTTGTTGATAACAATAACATCGGCGATACGAACATTAGTCTCACCGGGGTGATATGTGACCTCATGTCCCGGCCTGTGTGGGTCAACAACAGTGATAGTTAAATCTGGAACATAGAATGGGAAGTCATTGTTTCCACCATCCCAAAGAACAACATCTGCTTCTTTCTCTGCCTCTCTGAGAATAGCTTCATAGTCTACACCGGCATAGACAACAGCACCACGGTCAATATGTGGCTCATACTCTTCCCTTTCTTCAATGGTACAATTATGTTTATCCAAATCCTCATAGGTAGCAAATCTCTGTACCTTCTGCTTTACAAGGTCACCATAAGGCATTGGGTGTCTGACAACAACGACTTTTTTACCCATATTTCTGAGAATCTCAACAACTCTTCTTGTTGTCTGAGATTTACCAGAACCAGTACGACCGGCAACGATAGCAATAACTGGCTTAGAGGATTTTAACATTGTATGGCCGGGACCAAGAAGCATGTAGGATGCACCAGCAGCATGAACAAGGCTAGCTTTATGCATTACATATTCATGAGATACATCTGAATAGGAAAATACTACAAAGTCAACGTTATGTTTCTTAATAAGCTCGGGAAGCTGCTCCTCAGGATATATGGGAATACCCTCAGGATAAAGTTTTCCTGCAAGCTCTGCGGGATATACCCTTCCCTCGATGTCTGGAATCTGTGTGGCGGTAAAGGCGACCACCTCATATTCTTCTCTGTCTCTAAAATAAGTGTTAAAGTTGTGGAAGTCGCGACCTGCCGCCCCCATGATGATGACTTTCTTTCTATCCATTTACGGATTCCCCCTTTCTGAAGGATATTTGATATACTACATTTAGATTATAACAAAGGAGGGGGAAAATATGCAAAAGCCATTCATTACACACATTGATACTCATCCCAAAGAAGAGGTTTATGGTTTGGAGGGAGTATGGATTCAGTGGCTTTTATCAAAGGATATCGGGGTTCCCACATTTGAAATGAGATACTTCACGGTGGAACCTGGAAAAGCTACACCTTACCACAAACACGAATGGGAGCATGAAATTTTCTTTGTAAAGGGTAAAGGTAAGCTTCATACTGAATTTGGAGATTATGAGCTTACACCAGGAACTGCCGCATATGTTCCACCAAATATTATGCATCAGTTTATTAATGTAGGCGATGAGCCTATGAATTTCATCTGTATCATTCCTAAGAGGAAGGATTAAAAGCATGTTCTTTCTCCCCGCTTCATCATTTGGTGACAAACAAGGGATAGAAACGGCTAAACTGGCACTCGAATATGGCTTTGATGGGGTTGAGCTATGGGGAGATGGGCTTGTTTTACTATCAGAAAATGGGATAGAAGAAACTTATCGATTTTTCAAGGATACTCATCTAAAACTTTCAGTGCATCTACCATATCTTGATATGAACATTGCTAGTGCAAACCCAGATATTCGACGGGTATCACTGGAGCTATCAACACGAGCACTAATCACGGCGAGGCGAATAGGAGCACGCCTCGCCGTGGTACATACAGGCAAACCTACTGGTACAAAATCTGTAGATTTTTCACACATTAACATGTCATCTTCAGAAGATTCTATTTATCGTTTACTTCAAGTGGCCTCAATAACAGGTACCACTCTTCTTATAGAAAATGGGGTAAAAAGAGAGTTGTTTTCACGACTTGATAGCTTCATAGCATTTGTAAGAAAATTTCCCAGCGCCGGTATATGCCTCGATGTAGGACATGCCAATACAATGAGATGGAACTTTGACGGTATGAGAAATGCCTATGATGTTGTTGAACGTATTAAGTACATTCATGCTCACGATAATAATGGGAAATACGATGAGCACAAACCTATAGGACATGGCACTGTAGATTGGAATAAACTTATTCCATTTCTAAAAGGGAGAATCATACTACTGGAGATTAGAGAATTCAACGATATTGAAGACTTTATAGAGAGCAGAGAGCGTATACGCTCTCTGCTCTCTAATGAACAGGTATAACTCTGACTTCTATATGAGGCTTTTGCCTCCATTTAGATGCCAGCTTGGATGCTATTTTTTCTTTCATCATATCCTCTTTCTGCTTAATTGTTAGATCAGGTCGAGAAACAATTTCACCTGCTGCCGATGATATGTACTGTTTAAGACTCTGAAGTTCTTTTTCATCACCTACATAGGCCCCTTTAACAACAAGATCTTGGAGTTTGGCTTTATTTCTCCTGTCAAGTGTAAAGATAGCTATGATAATACCATCCTTTGCAAGCTCCATACGCTGACTTACAACTTGAGTAGAAATATCAACAACCCCGCCATCAACGAGAATTTCTCTAGCTGAAGCCACTTCTTTCTCTATAGTAGCCTTACCGTCTTCGAACCTTATAGCATCTCCTCGCTCTAAAAGATATACGTTATCTTCCTTAACTGCCCTCGTTTCTATTGCAAGTTTTTTATGAGATACCAATTGTCTTCTTTCACCATGTATGGGTACAAAGTATTCAGGTCTTACTAAATTAAGCATCAATCTCAGTTCCTCCATAGAAGCGTGACCCGAAGCATGTACAAGAAAATATTCCGAGTATACAACCTCTACTCCTTTCTTAAACAGACGATTGATAACGTCAAATATAGCTCTTTCATTGCCGGGAATCGGGTCAGCAGATATAACAACAACATCTTCCGGTTGAAGTTTGATAAATCTATGTTTATCATATGCCATACGAGTTAGGGCAGATAAGGGTTCTCCCTGAGTGCCCGTGCTTAATATAACCTGAGATTCAGGTGGCAATGCTAGGGCATCAGATACAGAGACAATAATATCGTCATAGTCGGCGAGAAAACCTAATTTTCGTGACAGTTGGGTAATCTTTACAATTCCCCTACCATCAACTGCTACTACCCTACCATATTTCTTAGCGAGACTCATAATAAGTTCAATTCGACTAACATGAGAAGCAAATACACTAATGATAATTCTTCTATCTGTATATGTAGCAAAAACCTTTTCTAATCCTTCTCTGACCTTCATCTCAGAAGTACCAAAGCCCGGTTCATCGGCATTGGTACTATCAGAAAGAAGTAGTTTTACTCCTTCTTCCCCAAGTCGTGCGAAGGTATGAAGATCAGTTGTTTCCATTGTAGGATGATTTTGATCTATTTTAAAATCACCGGTATATATGATTTTTCCCTCTTTCGTATAAAAAGCCAAAGACAAGGCATGGGGAATACTATGATTGACGTGTATCGGTAAAACACTTAAGTTATGTGATATACGAATTTCCTCTCGAGGATGTATAGCTCGCATATTCACAGCTATGCCATGATGCCCACCCACATAGTCTTTAAGCATCTCTAAAGTCAGTGGAGCGCTGTATATATCTAGACGATTTAGTTTTCCTTTCAAAGATTCTAAAAGATATGGGACAGCTCCTATATGGTCTTCGTGAGCGTGAGAGAAAAATGCCCCTTTTAACTTATCGGCATTCTCTACAATATAGGAAAAATCAGGAATGATATATTCTATACCTGGTTCTTTTAGTGTGCCAAATCTCACACCACAATCAACAATATACAATTCATCATCTGTCTCTAGCAAATGGCAATTTCTACCTACTTCATCTATACCACTAATCACAATCCATCTAACCATAATCAGCCCACCTCTAACAGTTTCTTTGCTATTATTAAATCTTCTCTAACTGCGGATTCATAGGATGCGTTTCTTAGTATTGCTGCAGGGTGATATGTAACAACAACATAATATCCGTTCCTTCTATAGGGATTATCAGCCCGGAGAAGCTTAAGAGAGGTTGCCTTGGGAAAGCCTAGTAAATCTTGAGCGGCTGTTTTTCCAAGTGCCACTATAACTTTAGGTTTTATAAACGATATCTGGGCTAATAAATATGGGAAGCACATAGCCATCTCACTATCTGTAGGTACTCGATTACCAGGCGGACGACATTTTACCGTATTGGCTATATAAACATCTGAACGTTTCATACCCAGATAGTCTGTTATCCATAAATCCAATCTTTTACCTGCTCTCCCAACAAACGGTCTTCCCATTCTATCCTCATCAGCTCCAGGACCTTCTCCAACAAACATAAGGGAGGCGTTGGGATTGCCTTCTCCAGGAACAGGATTTGTTCTGCTTTCATGTAAAGGGCATCTATTGCATCGTTTTATAGCCTCTGCAAGATAAGATTCCCATTTAGCGTGTACCACTATGTCCAAAACCTCCTTCACCACGCCTGGTATCTGATAGAGAGTCTACAACTGTAAACTCTGCTATAACAACAGGAGCGACAATCATTTGAGCTATTCTCATTCCATGTTCAATGGTAAAAGATTCGTTACCAAGGTTAATGAGTATAACTTTTATTTCACCACGATAATCCCAGTCAATGGTACCTGGGGAGTTAAGAGTTGTTATACCATATTTGGCAGCAAGTCCACTCCGAGGTCTAATTTGTGCCTCATAGCCTGGTGGCAATTCGATAGACACCCCCGTCGGAACCATGTATCGCTCCATAGGCTTGAGTTCTAAAGGTTCTTCAAGATATGCATATAAATCAGCGCCAACAGAACCATCTGTTGCATAAAATGGCAATTTGGCACCGGGTTTCAACTTTACTTTAACTTCTATTCGTTGCACACTATCACCTCTCATGTGAATATTATACCCAGCTCTAAATAAAAAAGGGGGAGATAATCTCTCCCCCGCTATAAATAACGTTCATACTATCCGTCTCGCCTGCCTCCGTCTCTTCTGCCTCCATGTCCCCTATTATCTCTTCTATTATCATGTCTACGACCATGTGATTGCCTTGGGGGTCTTGGAACACGGAGATTACCTGTCTTGCGAGCTTCTTCTTCTTCCTTCTTCCATTCTTCGAGACCTCTGCGGGTGAAGTTTATACGGCCCATAGCATCTATACTTTTGACAATCACTCGGATCGTATCTCCTATCTTAGCAAAGTCATTGACGGAAACAAGTCTATTTGGGCTGAGATCATCTACTCTGAGTAATCCCTCTTTGCCAGGTGCTATTTCGAGGAAAATACCAAGTTTGGGATCAATACGTGTAACTTTACCATCTATAACATCACCTTCATGCAGTTCTCTAACAATAGCTTCGATAATCTGTTTAGCTCTTTCTATGTTGCTCATATGTTTGCCCTTGATGAAAACTTTTCCATCTTCATCATTGATATCTATTTCTACACCCGCGTCGGCAATAATCTTTTTAATAACCCTTCCACCGGGTCCAATGATTTCCCCAATCTTTTCAACGGGAACTTGCATATAGAAAATCTTATCAGCTGTTTCAGGAATCTCATCTGGAGCAGGAATAGCCTGATAAAGGACATCAAGTATCTGGTACCTTGCCTCTTTAGCCTGATACAGCGCCTGTCTCATGATTTCAAATGTGATACCCTTGACCTTAATATCGAGCTGGAGAGCTGTAATACCATCTCGGGTACCAGCCACCTTAAAGTCCATATCACCAAGATGGTCTTCAAGTCCTTGGATATCTGTAAGAATAATAAAGGTGTCATCTTCCTTGATAAGACCCATAGCAATACCACCGACATGTTTGGGCATAGGTACACCAGCATCCATCAGTGCGATGGAACTTGCACACACACTGGCCATTGAGGTAGAACCGTTAGATTCCATAACCTCACTGACTACACGAATAGTATATGGGAACTCTTCTTCAGAAGGAATAAGATACTTAAGCGCTCTTTCTGCCAACGCACCATGACCAATTTCACGGCGACTGGGACCTCTTCTTGGTTTAATATCTCCGGTAGAGAACGGTGTAAAATCGTAATGGTGAATAAATCTCTTGAACTCCTCCTGAACGCTAATACTATCAATAATTTGAACATCAGAGAAACTACCCAATGTTGCAATGCTAAGTACCTGAGTTTGCCCCCTTGTAAACAGGCCACTACCGTGAACAACAGGTAAAACACCCTTTTCAGCACTGAGAGGTCTAATCTCTTTAAATGTTCTACCATCCACGCGCTTACCTGTTTCTTTCATATACTGGCGAACAATTTTCTTTTCTACTTCTTTGAAGGCTAGATCAAACACCTTTATATAGTCTTCGTTTTCGGCCCACTTTTCCTCTACTGCTTCTTTTATCTTGGTCTTTACCTCGGAAACTTTCTTTTCTCTTTCTTTCTTTTCAACCTCAAGTAGTGCAGCAAGTATCTCGTCTTTGTAAGACATAATGAACTCTCTAAGGTCTTCTGGTATTTCTACAAGTGGCACCTCAGCCTTCTCTTTTCCAGCTTTTTCGCGAAGTCTCTTAATACCAGCAATAATCTTCTTGATATACTCGTGGGCAAATTTCATTGCCTCTATCATTGTGTCTTCGGAAACCTCTCGTGCGCCTGCCTCAACCATTACGATACCATCTTCGATACCGGCAACAACTAAGTCCAAATCAGACTTCTCTAACTCTTCAAATGTTGGGTTTATTACGAATTTACCATCAATAAGTCCAACCCTTACAGCACCAAATGGATGATTAAACGGGATATCAGAGATATACAGTGCTGCCGAAGCACCATTCATAGCTGCGATTTCTGGTGGATTAGTACTATCACTGGCAAGAATCATAGCAATAACTTCTACATCATTGCGCATCTCTTCAGGGAAAAGAGGGCGGATTGATCTGTCAATCAATCTCGCCCTCAAAATCTCAGCTTCGGAAGGTTTTCCTTCCCTCTTAAAGAAACCGCCAGGTATTTTACCAACGGCATACTGTTTTTCTTCGTACTCAACTAGTAGAGGGAAGAAATCAATGTCCAATCTGGGCTCCTTACTCATAACAGATGCAACAAAGGCCACTGTATCTCCTATTTTAGCGAATACAGAACCATTTGCCTGTAAACCCACATAGCCTGTTTCAAAGACTATCTGTTTACCCTCTTCTAGTTCTACTACTTCTATAATCTTTTTTCTCTCCATACCTTGTTCACTTCCTTTCCACGGAGCCCAACCCAATTTATCTCTTCAAGCCGAGACGGTTAATAAGAGATAGGTAGGCTTCCATGTCCTTCCTCTTGAGGTACTTGAGAAGCTTTTTTCTACGACCAACAAGCTTCAGCAAGCCCCTCTTGGAGTGGTAATCGTGGGGATGCTGTTTCAGGTGCTCTGTAAGATGCTTGATTCTGGCTGTCAAAATAGCCACCTGCACCTCTGTAGAACCTGTGTCTCCCTCGTGTTTACCAAACTCCTTAATAATCTGCTGTTTAATCTCCTTGTTAAACATAATCGCACCTCCTCCATAGCCCGAGATAGGACTCTACGGTCCTTCCCAGAACTAGGTTTTTTTTGTTTTTATTGTTTTAGCCAGTCTTACATAAGACCAGCAACAAACACACCAACGGCAAATAATACAGCAAACACAATAATGAGTTTGTCTAGTAACTTTTGTCTAGGAGACGAACCGTGAAAAATAGACGCTGTACCACCAATAGCACCCAGTCCTTCTCCTTTGGGCTCCTGTATACCAATAAGTATAAGAAGTATTGCAGAGACAATAGCAACACCAATCATTATTGCTTCCTTCATCCCACTTCAACCCCTTCCAACAAATGTTTTAACAATTATAGCAAAATCTTCGGGTTTTAGGGAAGCCCCTCCAACAAGTGCCCCATCTATTTCTTGGGAAGAGGCAAAGTTTTCTACATTGGCAGGTTTCACACTACCACCATAGAGTATTGACACCTCATCGGTTCCAAATTTTTCTTTGATCCAGCTTCTAATCTTAGAGATAACCTCTTCGGCATCTTCTTTAGTTGCAGCCTTACCAGTACCTATAGCCCAGACAGGCTCATAGGCAATCACAATCTCTGGCAAAGTGTCAAACTGACTAAGAGCTGTCTCCAGTTGCTCACGAATTACATCCCATGTTTTACCCTCTTCGCGCTCTTCCAGTGTCTCGCCAACACACAGTATAGGCACAAGCTCTTTTTCTACAGCCTTCTTTACCTTTTTGGCTATCATCTCATTGGATTCTCCAAAGATATGACGGCGCTCGGAGTGACCTAACACAACATACTTGACATCAAAATCCTTGAGCATATCAGGTGCAATTTCACCAGTAAATGCTCCCTTGTCTTCAAAGTACATATTCTGGGCACCAATCTCATATCTGCTATCTTTAACAAGATCAGAAGCTATAGGAATATATATAAACGGCGGAATAAATACCACCTCAAGGTTTTCATTAAAGTCTACATCCCATAGACGAGCCATTGTACCTATAATAATTTTCTTTGTCATTAGTGTAGAACCATTCATTTTCCAATTGCCGGCAACAATAGTCTTTCTCACAGAAACACCCCCTCACCAATAAAGAACCTGTATACCAGGAAGCGTCTTACCCTCTAAGAATTTCAGGGAAGCACCTCCGCCAGTAGATACATGGGTATACTTATCAGCTACCCCAAACTTATGTGCTGCTGCTGCAGAATCGCCTCCACCAAGCACAACTTTCATCTCACCCTTTTCACACTTCTGGGCAAGGTACTCTGCAATAGCCTTGGTACCCTCGGCAAATGCGTCTTTTTCAAATACACCCATAGGTCCATTCCAGAATACAAGTTTTCCATCGGCAAGCTCTTTCTTGAAAAGCTCTATGCTCTCAGGACCAATATCAAGGCCCATCTTATCGGCAGGAATAGCATCTACGGGAACAACCTCACCGGTGTCTGCATCAATGCTATCGGCTACCACAATATCAGTAGGCAAAACAATTTTCTTGCCTGTCTCTTCGGCTTTTTTCATAACCTCTTTGGCGTATTCAATATAATCTTCTTCTAGCAAAGATCTACCGATTTCATACCCCTTAGCCTTGAGGAATGTAAAGACCATGCCCCCACCAATAAAGAGCCCGTCTACTTTGTCAAGGATATTGTCAATAACACCAATTTTATCGGAAACCTTGGCCCCTCCCATAATGACATAGTATGGTCTTAGCTCATCCGATGGATCAAGTAGCATACCAAGATTTTCTATCTCTTTTATCATAAGAAAACCAGCATATGCCTTAAGATATTGAGCTACACCAACATTAGAGGCATGGGCTCTATGTGCGACAGAAAAAGCATCGGAAACAAATATATCTCCCAAAGACGCAAGTTTCCTGGCAAATTCAGGATCATTTTTCTCTTCCTCTGGATAGAAACGCACATTCTCAAGCATGAGAACATCGCCTTCTTCAAGTGAAGAAACAGCCATTTCAACCTCTTCTCCTATAACATCAGGAACGAACAATACCTCTTTACGAAGAATATTAGCCAATCTCTTTGCAACAGGTACTAAGGACAGCTCAGGTTTTCTTTGTCCCTTAGGTCTTCCCAAATGGGATACAAGAATAATTTTTGCTCCATTCTTCATTAGATGGGTAATGGTAGGTATTGCTGCATTTATACGTGTATCATCGGCAACTTCACCATCGCTGGTAAGGGGGACATTAAAGTCCACCCTTACCAGCACTCTTTTACCTTTAACCTTAACTTCATCAAGTTTGTGCAGCTCCATGGCTATCACAGCCCCTTGGAGGCTATGTATACAATAAGGTCTGCAACTCTATTGGAGTAACCCCACTCGTTGTCGTACCAAGAAAGAACTTTCACAAAGTTACCATCGATAACTCTGGTCTCAAGAGCATCAAAGATAGAAGATCTTGGATCACCCTTATAGTCAGAGGATACCAGTGGTTCCTCGGAATATCCAAGAATACCTTTAAGCTCGCCCTCGGCGGCTTTCTTCATAGCGGCATTGATTTCCTCAGCAGTTGCAGGCTTTTCAAGCTCCACAGTAAGGTCAACAATAGAAACAGTAGATGTAGGCACTCTCATGGCCATACCATCAAGCTTACCGTTAAGCTCAGGAATAACTTTACCAATTGCTGCAGCAGCACCTGTGGTGGTAGGAATGATATTAATAGCAGCTGCTCTTGCACGACGTAGGTCTTTGTGTGGCAGGTCGAGAATACGCTGGTCGTTGGTGTAAGAGTGAACTGTTGTCATAAGACCACGCTTAATACCGAAACTGTCCTGTAGAACTTTGGCTACAGGAGCAAGACAGTTTGTTGTACAAGAAGCATTAGAAATGATATGATGCTTTTCAGGATCGTATTTTTCGTGGTTAACACCAAGCACGATAGTAATATCTTCACCCTTTGCTGGTGCAGAGATAATAACCTTCTTAGCTCCAGCCTCAAGATGCTTGGCTGCCTTATCCCTTTCGCGGAATCTACCAGTAGACTCAACAACAATGTCTATATTCAAATCTTTCCAAGGAAGCTTGGCAGGATCTGGCTCTGCCAAGACTTTAATTTTTACATCGTCGACAAGAATATAATCTCCCTCGGTGCGAATATCTGCCTCAAACTTTCCATAGTTAGAATCATATTTTAGCAAGTGAGCCAAGGTTTTAACATCCGTTAGGTCGTTTACAGCAACAACCTCCACCTGATCACGATACTTCTCAAACAGGACCTTGAAAACCTGTCTTCCAATTCTTCCAAAACCGTTTATGGCAACTCTTACCATACCGATCCCTCCTTTTGCATATGTTTTATATCCTTATCAATTTTATCACCCTTAAGGAAATAAGTATACATCAATAAGTATGTACCAGCAAGACCTTGCATTTATTATCGAATAAAAGGAGGGAAAATCGCATATTGTGGAATATTTAAGTTTCAAAAACAAAAATGGTCGGGGCGGGCGGATTTGAACCGCCGACCACTCGCACCCCAAACGAGTGCGCTACCTGGCTGCGCTACGCCCCGACCGACCAAGCAAATAAATTATACAAGGAAGCTTCCAGTATGTCAAGAGGTTCCAACGGAACGAGTGGCTACAACTATTATATGCTTACCTCCGATATTATCAGCTATAACATCTCCCACTTTTACAGGTGGTTGCACAACAAGTGTTTTAAGATAAGAAACAACCTCCTTCATCTGGGATACAGGCACAGGAGTAAGTGTTTTTACGGGCACTACCCTAACCTCTCCTACAGGTTTCGCTAGCTTTATTGTTGTTGTTACAATCTGCATATTCTGACCAGCTGTCTCTTTGGCAAAGTTTCTTCCCCTTTCACATAGACCTCCAATAACTTCAACAACATTCCCACTGTCATCAAGAACAATCTCTATTTCACACCCTACAGGACACATTATGCACTTACATTGACGCCTCATTATTCATGCACCTCCAATGCCACATTCAATGCAAAGGCCGTTTTTAACATATCACCGGGCACACACACTTCAAGCATCTGGGCTGGCACAATATCTTTTATCTCGTGTTTTATCTGGCCGTGATCAGTGGACACATGTATAGTGGCAGAAGCAACAGGTCTTCTTACACGAATAAATATCTTTACACAGTTCTCTAAAAGTGGCAAAGTAATATGAGAAGGATATACAGTAAGACCTTCGGATACAACAGGAATTTTCTTATCTATTACTATTTCCGACAAAATAGCATTGGCCGCCATTTTACCTGACAGTGACGCATGATCAGCAAGGTCGAATATCATCGCACTATTGCCTATGATATGTACACCCGGTATATCTGTCATAAAGTTTTGGTCGAAGTCTACATAAAACCCCTTCTTGATAGGAACATAGTGTTTGAGAAGACCGGTGTTTGGTATAAGGCCTATAGAGAAAAGAACGGTATCCACCTCAAACACTTCATAATCGTCAGAGATAATATTCCACTGTCCATCTACCTTTGCCACATAAACCTTATGCACTCTTCCATCTTTACCCTCTATATGAATAACTTTTCTTGATAAATAAAGAGGTATACCAAAATCTTCAAGACAGGCCTTCACATTACGGGGAAGACCTCCGGGAAATGGATTGATTTCAATAACACCAACAACTTCTGCTCCTTCAAGGGTCAGTCTTCTTGCCATAATAAGTCCCACATCGCCTGAACCGACTATAAGCACTTTATTTCCTGGAAGCCACCCCTTTATATTGGTAAATGTCTGTGCCAATCCAGCTGTATAAATACCGGCAACTCGGTGACCTGGTGTCAGTATACCGGCCGGTGTGCGCTCTCTTGCACCTGTGGCAATAATAATTTTGTCAAACTCCTCTTCGTATTCTCCAAGTTTCGGAGCCTGAAGCACCAACGATTTCTTACCATCTTTTACCTGTAAAGCTTTGACATAGGTATTTGTTCTAACATCAATATTTAAATCTTTTATAGTATCTTCCAGACGTTGAGCAAATTCAGGGCCGGTTAGCTCTTCACCAAACATATGAAGCCCAAAGCCCGGATGAATACACTGGTTAAGTATGCCTCCCATACGCTCCTCTACATCAACAAGAACTGTTTTAACACCATTACTGGCAAGTGTCTTGGCAGCCTCCATACCGGCACTACCTGCACCTATAACGGCAACTTTCACCTGACATCACCACCTTTTACAGAAACAAAAAAGGCCTTTTCTTTATCGGCAGATTTCTTTACATATTGGGGAAGAATACCTTTTTCTCTAGCCAATATCTCCATAATCTTAGGCAGACAGTAAGTGCCACCACAATGGCCACCTGTTACACCAAGTCTTCTCTTGATGGCATCGACATCGTTAACACCAGGAGTCAGTCTAATAACATCAACAATCTCTCCTTCACTAACCTGTCTACACCTACAAACAATCTTTCCATAATCTTCGCGGGCCTTTGTCAATTCTCTTCTCATCTGCTCTGGCAAGAACTTGATATACGGTGGAAACTCGTATGTATCATCCCACTCTGACTTCTCTTTGAGGTCTATAAGTTCTCCTACCATATCAACAACCATCTCGGCAATGGCCGGTGCTGAAGCAAGACCTGGGGATTCTATACCGGCCACATGAATAACACCTTTCACAGTTTCACTATGGGCTATGTAAAAATCGCCGGTATTCCCTGTTGGACGCAGTCCAGCAAACGATGCAAATGCCCACTTTTCGTATTCAAACGGAACCAGTTTCTTAGCACCTTTGATAACCGTCTGAAGGCCATGCAGTGTTGTAGCCGTATCAGGCTTATCAAGGTTTTCGGCATTGGGACCAATCATAACCTCCATACCAACTGTGGGAAGCACCAGTATACCCTTAGAAATCGGGGTTGGTGTTGGAAATAGCACAGTACTAACATGCAGAGGGGCATCGTCATCTATGATGAGGTATTCTCCTCTACGAGGGGTAATCTTGAACCAGTCTTCGCCTACCATAGCCATAATCTTATCGGCAAAAAGACCTGCGGCATTGATAACAATTCTGGTCTTGAAAATACCTCTGTTGGTATGGACATTTAGAAGCCCCGTTTCCTCATCACGGGTGATATTTGTTACCTCAGTAAGAAGTTTTAGCTCTCCTCCGTTTTTGATACCATTGGCAACAGGGGCTATAGCGGCCCTCATGGGATGAATAATACCGGCAGTGGGAGTAACCAGTGCCATAGTTGTCTTCTCTGTCAGATGCGGCTCTCTTTTTCTTGCCTCTTCACCGCTGATAATATAGGCCTCTACACCGTTCTTTTTGGCCCTTTCTTTCAGCTCATAAATAGTCTCCTGTCTGTCTTCTTCGGTGGCAACAATCATTGCACCTGTAGGGTAAAAAGGAATATTTAACTTTTCAACCCACTTATGCCACAGATAATTACCCCTAACATTGAGTTTGGCCTTTAGTGTACCCGGTTTAGGGTCATGACCTGAGTGAATAATGGCACTGTTGGCCTTGGTGGCACCACCACCAGCAATATCTGCGGACTTCTCAACGAGTAAAGTTTTTATCTGGTACTTATTAAGCAGATAGAAAATTGTAGAACCGCTAATACCAGCACCAATAACAACAACATCATATACCTCTGACAATGTGTATCACCTCTCTATATCTTTTACCCAATTTAGTGAGCGTTTAACAGCCTGTTTCCAAGCAAAGTATAGTTTATCACTTTCCTCTTTATTCATAGAAGGGGTAAAAACTTTCTCTTCTTTCCATATCTGTTGTATTTCCTCTATACTTTTCCATACATTTACACTGAGTCCTGCAAGAAAAGCAGCACCAAGTGCCGTTGTCTCTGTAATCTCGGGTCTTACAACAGGTACTCCCAACATATCTGATTGGAACTGCATAATGAAATTATTGCGGGACACACCGCCATCTACCCTTATCTGTTTAATATCTACACCACTATCTTTCATTACCTCTATGACATCTCTTGTGCTATATGCTATTGCCTCTGAGACAGCCCTTGCAATATGAGCCCTTGTTGTAGCCCTTGTGATACCTATAAGAAGTCCTCTTGCGTACTGGTCCCAATATGGAGCCCCCAGTCCAGCCAGTGCAGGAACAAAGTATACTCCACCGTTATCAGGTACCGATGTGGCTAAAGGTTCAATATCGGCAGATTTTTCAATGATGCCAAGCCCATCACGAAGCCACTGCACGGCTGAGCCCGATACAAAAACACTACCTTCCAAAGCATAAAATGTATCTTCCCCAATTTTCCAGGCAACAGTGGTCAACAGCCCATCAGCATATCTCGGCTTTGTTCCTGTATTGACCAATATAAATGTCCCCGTTCCATATGTTGTTTTAACCATGCCTTTTTCAAAGCAGGCCTGTCCAAACAATGCCGACTGTTGGTCACCGGCCATACCGGATATGGGCACCTTACCTCCCAGTGCCGTGGCATAGCCATAAATCTCAGAAGATGGCACAATAGACGGAAGGATGTCTTTGGGAACACCAAACAGCTCAAGAAGCTCTTCATCCCACTGTAGTGTGTGTATATTCATAAGCATTGTGCGTGATGCATTACTAACATCAGTTACATGTACCTTACCCTCTGTCAGTTTCCACACAAGGAAGGAATCTATAGTGCCAAATCTTAAGCGTCCCTGATTGGCAAGATTCCTCGCCTCTGGCACATTATCCCAAATCCACTTAATTTTAAAGGCGGAAAAGTATGAATCAGGAATAAGTCCTGTCTTTTTCTTGATAAGCTCTTTATACTTTTCAGCATATTGTTGTGCCATTTCTGCTGTTCTTCGACATTGCCACACAATGGCGTTGTATACAGGTTTACCTGTTTTGGCATCCCATAATATGGTTGTCTCTCTCTGGTTGGTGATACCGATGGCACTGATATCGCTAATACTTAAAGACGCCATATTTAGTGCATCGTTAATTGATGCCAGTTGTGCATTCCAAATATCTTCGGGATCATGCTCCACCCATCCGGGCTGGGGATATATCTGACGAAATTCATGTTGGCCTACTCCGACAATCTCGGCTTTTTCATTGAAAATAATAGCTCTCACACTTGTTGTGCCTTCATCAAGAGAGAGAACATATGACATATACATCACCTCTTTAGAGCAGTTTGTATTTAGTATAATACGAGCATGAGGGTATTAATAGCACTAGGAAGTAATAAAGGGGATCGCCGTGCATTTATTAAAAAAGCCATATATGCTATTGATAATTTAGAAAAGACACGTGTTGCAACGATATCTCGCATTATGCCATATGAAGCATGGGGGCCAGCAATAGCAACCTTTCTCAATGCCACGGCCGTGTTAGAAACTTTCCTTCATCCCCTAGAGCTACTTCAACACATGCAAAAAATTGAATATGAACTTCATGGTAGAGAACGGCCATACAAATGGGGACCACGAACCATAGATTTAGATATATTGCTGATAGAAGATTATGTTATAGAGCACCCCCAGCTAAAGGTGCCACACCCTTATATGACAGAAAGAATCTTTGTATTAGAGCCTGCGTGTCAGATAGCACCGCACTGGGTACATCCTACCAAGAGACGTACCATCAAACATCTTTATCACTCGTTGCTGAGAAGTTTCCACACTTTATAGACATCGCCAGCACCTATAAGCACGATAACAACCTTACCATTTGTATCATGCTTTGCTTGCATGAGATTACTGACAATATTATCCCAAGTAGAATAAAATGCACTATCTATTCCTTCGATAAGATTTTCCGTTGTAATACCCTCTATGGGTTTTTCACTGGCAGGGTATATAGGCATGACAAAGGCCTTGTCAAACTGAGATATAACATCTCTAAAGTCGTCCCATAGGGCTTTGACACGGGAATACCTATGGGGCTGGATAACCCCCCATACCTGGGCACCTGGATACATCTGCCTAACACCATCAAGGAGCGCTTTTATCTCCCTTGGATGATGGGCATAATCTTCGAGTACTGTAGCTCCATGCCATGCCCCCTTATATTCAAGACGTCTTCCAGGCATACCCGCATCTTCAAGGGCGGATGCAATAACGGCCGGTGCCACACCTAGCATATGGGTAACGACAAACGCCGCGAGGGCATTTTCAAAGTTATATTTGGTAGGATACCTTAATGTAAACGACGTAAGCCTACTACCACCCTTAACAACGGTTAGCTTTCCATCTCCCAAGAAACCAACATAATCGGCTTCTTTCCCCGAATCAGCAAAACCATATTTAATTACATGAACACCTTTGTTGTCCAAGGAAACTGCCATGTTATATAAATCATCATAATTCACATTGATAAATGTATATCCCCACCACGGCGTTTTTGCTCCGTATTGTAAAAAAGTATCATAAATATCTTCGTAAGATGAATAATGATCCATGTGTTCAATATCAATACTATGAATTACAGGATAATCGGGATATGTGTTAAGTAACGATTTATCGCTCTCATCTATTTCTGCAACAAGTAATTCCCCCCCTACGCGAACATTATTACCACTGAGTTCCGACATCGTGGAACCAATAATTATAGAAGGGTCAATAAAGGCATCTAACAAGATTTTAGCAATATAGTATGTCAGCGTCGTCTTACCGTGAGCACCAGTAATACCGATAGTAGTATTGGCCTTTGTAAAAGCACCGAGTATTTGGGAGCGGTGCACAATAGGAATATTCTTTCTAAGAAACTCCCTAAACTCTGGGTTTGCAGGAGATATTGCAGTGCTAACAACACCTAAGTCTATACTACCAGCAACATGAGATGGACTATGACCTGTGTAGATTTTCACACCAACACTTTCAAGGAAAGAACGCGTATAAAAATCCTCCCTAATGTCAGAACCACTCACGTCATGTCCCATTTCCGCAAGGGCATAGGCAAGTGCACTCATTCCTATACCGCCAATACCAATAAAGTGGACATGAAGTTTCTTCTCTATAGGAAATCTCATTTCTTTTCCCGCTCCTTCGGTTTCAGCTTAATAACAGGAAGCACACCATAAAATCCAAAGTCTTTATGAATACGGCGACGCAAAAAAGTAATGTAGTTATCGGCAACTTCATCATGATTGACGAACATAACGATAATAGGAGGTCTAATACTCGGCTGAGTTGTGTAGTAAACCTTAAATGGCTTGTTGATCTTAGTTGGTGGAGTATAGTAATCTGTAAATTCTTCAATGTAGCGATTTAATTCAGAAGTTGGTATGCGCATGGAATGGGATTCAGCTACTTTCCATATCTCATCTACAATGCGATCTACATTCCAACCTTCTTTAGCAGATATACCCATAATAGGGATATTGATACCTCTGAGATACGGCCTTTCACCTATGATTTCCCTCTTAATCTCTCTAAATTTTTTAGCTACATCTGCGGGTTTCTCGACAATTTCATCAAGCTTATTAAGGAGCAGTATATAACCTTTGCCCCTATCAAGCATATCACCTGCAATCTCGGCATCTTTATGGGTAAAACCTTCTGTAGCATCTACCACATGAAGTATGATATTGGCGTTTTTAATAGCTCTATCTGACCTTGTGTGAGCATAGTATTCAAGCTTGTCGAGCTTATTTTTTCTTCTGCGTAAACCTGCAGTATCTACAAAATAGATAGTTCCTTGAGGAGTTTCCAAAATATCATCAACAGCATCTCTTGTCGTACCTGGAATATCACTGACAACAGCCCTTTCTTTGCCGAGAAGGGCATTTAGTAGCGTGGATTTACCTACATTAGGTCTTCCCACAATGCCAACTTTAGGATACAGTTCATCATATGATTCCGCTTCACCTGTTTCTTCAGGAAATCTGCTTACAATCTTATCAAGCAAGTCTCCTGTGCGAGTACCATGCATAGACGAAATCCCTATAACATCGTCAAAACCAAGGGAATAAAATTCGTACTGAGAATCCTCACCGGCTTTATCAATCTTATTAACAACGACAATAACCTTATCAGCATAAGGTCTTAATAGTTCTGCGATACGCTCATCTACAGCTGTAATACCATCCTTTCCATCTACCATGAAAAGTATGACATCGGCATCCTCTGCCTCAGATACCGCTTTTTTATACACAGCATCAAGTAAAGGATCTTCTACATCAGCTACAATACCACCGGTGTCTACAAGATCAAATGTTCGCCCACTCCACTCAGAGATATCCCTTATTGCATCACGAGTTACACCGGGAGTTTCATCAACAATAGCTCTTCTCTTTCCAATTAATCTGTTAAATAATGTTGACTTTCCTACATTAGGTCGTCCTATGATAACAACTTTAGGCATCACTACCACTCCTTATCTATCATGAGAAATATACTTGACTTCCTCTTCAAGTACTATCCCAAACTTATCTTCCACAACCTTCTTAACATGGGATACTACAGCCAGAACATCAGAAGCAGTAGCATTGCCCAAATTCACAATGAAATTGGCATGCTTGGTGGAGACCTGTGCATCGCCTACTCTATATCCTTTAAGTCCTGCCATATCAATAAGGTAACCTGCAGCCGTATTTTCCGGGTTTTTAAAGAAACTGCCGGCACAAGGCATATCTATAGGTTGATGTTCTCTCCGCCACGCCATATGTTCACGAACAAATCCTAAAACTTCGGTAGCACTCTTATCCACTACTTTTAACCATGCCCTAACAATATAGCCTTCTACTGGCAAATTACAGTGTCTGTATCCCCACTCCAGTTCCTTGTTATTAATAAGATAAAGTTTACCATCTTTACCGATAACTTCTATCTTTTCTACATAGTCACATATACCTTTTGTAGAGGTGCCAGCGTTCATAATAATGGCTCCCCCTACAGTCCCCGGCACTCCCACCAGGAATTCAAAGCCACCCAAATCCCATGAAGCAAGTTTGTGAATAAGAGCTGGTAAATAGTCCCCGGCAAACACTTCGACGATACCGTTTTCATATTTAAAATCTGTTGGGGGGGTTTTCGTGATAATAACCCCTCCATTCCAATCCTTGTCATCAATCAAAACATTTGAGGCTCCTCCCAATATGTAAAATGGTATATCATGAGAAGAAAATAGTCTTACTGCCTCTATAAACTGTAGTCTATTTTCAGTTTTAACAATATATTTGGCTTTTCCGCCTATTTTAAATGTTGTATATTTTGACAAAGCACCCCACATCTCTATATTCAAGTTTTCATGCTCAGCCAAAGATATATCTTCAGCCAGCTGTGTATCCACCTTCACATCTACTCCCTCCCACCTATTAGATTGAGTAAACTATCGTAATCCATAATGCTTATCTTGCTTTCATTCAAGTTTTCTTCACTGGACAAAGCATCGTATATTGTATCAAATGTTAGGTCATCTATACGATGCACAGGAAAACCACTGTATATTGCATTAAAATACTGATGATCACCAGCAACACCTCGAAGAGGGACTAACAAAGCCTTTTTATTCAAAGAAAGAATTTCAGCGATGGTACCAGCTCCAGCTCTGCTAACAATGAGGTCTGCTATAGAAAACAGATGCATCAAATCACTTGTAAAACCAACAGCTACACCATGAGAATCAAACATCCGCATATCATCTTTCCCTCTTTGCCATATAACAAATACATTGTTAATTCCTTTATCTTTTAACTGCCTAATAAAAGACGAGGCTATTACATTAATCTCTACTGCCCCTTTACTGCCTCCCGAAAAGACAACAACCTTAGCATCACTGGGAATATTCCACCGCTTACGCAGCTGCTCACCTGACAAGTCTTCGTATATCTCTCTAACAGGATATCCAACAACAAGAAGTTTCTTATAAAACATAGAAGGGATAAACGGTTCACACTGATGAAAAGTGAGCAATATCTTGTCGGCAAAATGAAAAAGCACCTTGTTTGCTCTACCTGGTACAACATTTTGCTCATGAACCCAAAGGGTTCCAATTTTTCTCTTAGCCATAATTGAAGGTAGTACAACATGGCGACTACCAAAAGATATCACTGCATCTATATCACCTTTGTGTTTGGCTATAAAACGGGTGAATGACTTTAGACTATCCATATGTACAATCCAGCTATCGGCAACTTCAAAGTGTTTTTCCCCAAAGACGGTGAGTTTTACTTCTTGTCCTCTAAAACGTAATGCTTGTCCGAGACTAAATGCAGGAAAAAAATGTCCACCTGACGCTGTCCCTGCTATCAGTAAAATCACTGCACTGCCCCCTCTTTGTCTTTCATATTGTGTTTCCAATCTTCTGCAACAAATACTGCGGCAATACTATTCATTATTGTAAATATTATAAGTCCGGTTCTCCCCCACGAGAGAAATGGAACAGATATACCTGTAGGTGGAAATACATCATAAGTAGAAAGCATATTAAAAACCATCTGTAAAAGAAACCACAAAGCAAATCCCGATACAAATAGTCCTTTATAAGATTTCATTCGAAGACCAGATATCAGAAAAAACATTCCCCAAGACAACCATAATCCTACAAGTAATAGTTCAAACACCATTCCGAGCGTAACAGCTGTAAATGGTAGTATAGCATCAGACCATGGCACTGGAGGAATGTAGTTCATATTAGCAGGATAACTACCCCATAGACCACCCTTAAAAACAGCAAGAAAGTTTTTGACAACATGATAACTAATACCATTGGGATCTATAAATGGATCTTTCCAAACAAGTAAACGACTTATAGCGTGAGCAAATTGGTGAGGAATGGTTCCCTCAAGTGGAACACTTCTTAAGTGATAAGCTGATATAAATATACCTACAAGAACTACCGATGCTATATGTCTTCCTCTTCTACCATACCAAAGCATAAGCATGAATAAGAACCATAAGGCAAATAGTGAAGAGGTGCTTATATCTGGCTCGAGTAATATAAGAACATATGTTAAACCAAATAATATAGCCATTATGAAGAAATTCTTCCCAGTAATTCTTGTCTCGACATATACAACAGTAACTACGTATATAAGTAGCGTGGTAAATGCCAATGCTAAGCCTAAGACATTAGATAGAAATAGCGAACCCACAAATATACCTAGGGTAATGACTGAAAAAATCTTTTCTGAAACGGGCACAAGTTCAGGATTATGTTTTTGTTTATACCAATCCGCCCATATCTCTTCAATAACAAAGGAAATAAATATAAGAACTATCAGCTTCGCGATATCTGATATCTGAAAACCGAATAACCACCGTTTAGCACCATATATAGATGGTGCTACTGGCGTGAGCAGAAACATCAATAAACCAATGGTCACAATCATCAATATATACTTGATAGGATTCAATATAGAGCGGAAAAACTTATCAAGCAATTTAGGAGAAATAAGAAATATAAACGTTGCCGTTGCAATTGACGCTAAAAGTCCATAAAGGCCTCGCAACCAGAAATGGGGTTGATATATGACAAGAGCTCCAGGATCAAGTGTGTAAGCGATATAAGCTATAAGCTGGGAAAACATGATCATAACAAGCAATGCCACAAAAAGTTGTAATTTTATCGGTATATCTTGACTTTCCTTTCCCAGCTTAGTCATACTCCTTCGCCAGCCTGTTTACAATCTCTACAAATGTGTCTCCTCTGTGTTTGTAGTTGTTAAACATATCAAAGCTGGCACACGCTGGAGATAAAAGCACAGTATCACCTGGTTGGGCTTTCTTCCATAAAAGGGTAACAGCATCTTCTAGACTATCCACCAATTCATATTGAGAGTAGCCTATCTTATCCAAACTAGATTTAATATCAGAAGAGGTTTCGCCTATAAGGGCAATATATTTAACCCCTAATCTCTTTATCTCTTCTGCAAGTTCATCATACGACGTATCCTTTTTACTACCCCCAAGAATTAAAAGCAATTTAGAGCCTTCAAATCCTTTGATAGCAGCAATAGTAGATGCTACATTGGTGGCTTTTGAATCATTGATAAAGATAACTCCGCCTATAGTGGCAACCTCTTCCATCCTATGCCTGGCAAAGACAAAATCACTAAGAGATTCCGATGTTATTTCTCTAAGTTCTTTCTCATAGCCCAGTGCTATCAAAGCACTAAGAGCACCTAGTAAATCTTCAAGGTATGGAGGATACAAGAATCTTGGGTTTCCAGTTAAATCCCAGAGTAAACGATCATGGACATATACCTTATGATCGCGGACCATTACATCGGCATCTTGACCAGAGGGAGAAAACAACATTACAAAAGATGGAACCATAGATGCCCCTTTACTAGTCCATATATCATCGGCATTAAATATGGCAAAATCCTCTCTATCTTGATTGAGAAACATTCTCATCTTGGCCATGAAATATCCTTGCATATCACCATGTCTATTTAAATGATCAGGAGTTAAGTTTAGAAATACGCCAATATGCGGTTTAAATGTTGGAGCATATTCAAGCTGAAAAGAACTTACCTCTACAACGGGAATACCGTTAAATTCCACAGCATCAAGTACAGGAACACCAATATTGCCAAATGTTTGAGAATTGACCCCTAATTTGCGAAGAAGATGGTCAACAAGCATTGTCGTTGTCGTCTTACCATTGGTCCCTGTTATGGCTATCCAGTCATTTTTTTCCCTGTCAGTATAGGCAATTTCTATATCCCCGATGGCTGGAATACCCTTCTGGGTAAAGTAGGAAACAACGGGATGGTTGGGAGCAAATCCCGGAGAAACAGCCAATATGTCTATTCCTTCTAAGTAGAAAACTGATTCCTTTTCTTCCCATGTAGAACTTTCAGGATACGATAAACCTAAATTATCGTCATAGATATACACAATAGCCCTTTTTTTCCTAAGGTATGAAATCATAGATTTACCAGTTATACCATACCCCAGTACAAGTATTTTTTTATTTTGCCAATACATATGCTATCACCGTCGCAATCATACCACCTAAAGTTTGAAAAAATGTAAAACGAAAGACTATTTGTGGTTCACTCCAACCTAGCTTCTGAAAATGATGATGAATAGGAGACATAAGAAAAATTCTGTTACCTGTCCTCTTAAAATGGAGTACTTGTATTATAACTGATAATGTTTCAACAACAAAAACAATACCAATAAGCAACAGATACATTTCCATTTTGCTTCTTAAAAAAATAGTGGCAAGAATACCACCAATGGCAAAGGCACCTGTATCACCCATAAATATATCTGCAGGATGGGCATTGAACCATAAAAATCCTATCAAGAAACCTATAAGCATAAAGAACACGGCACCATATCCCGGTAAAAGTAACATTGAAAACAAGACAGCCACTATAGATGTCATAGCAAGGAGGCTATCAATACCATCTGTCATATTGGTAGCATTGACAACTGCCATAAACACAACAACAACCCATGCGATTTCCCATATAGAAGAAAATCGCCCCCATAAATATGCCCCAAGTATACCTATAAGGACCTGAAGCACAATTTTCTCTCGGGCTTTTAGTGGTCTATTGACACCTTTGATACCAAGTTTCATAATATCGTCTATAGTACCAACAAGCCCTATTAATACAGCAGGAAGCATATACCATGTTTTTGCCCAGAACATCAATACAATCATCAAAATAAGCAGAGGTATACCACCCAGAGGGGGAACTTTTCTCTTAGTTTCTTCATAAAAATCGCGACTGTTTTTCTGCCACAGTCGCCTTTCACTAGCAAGCTCTACTATTAGTCCACATCCTCCTAAGCCTGCGAGCAAACCCGGAAGAAGCCATTTACTCATTTCAAGCGGGTTCATCTTCCACCAGCCCCACTACTTTTAAGAGTTTTTCAAGATGAATACTTCTCGATCCTTTAAAAGCCACAACAGAGTATCTATCCATCAAATCATTCACCTCGTCAACGATACTATCCACATTATCGTATAGCTCAACAGAGTGAAAACCACCGTCTACCAGTTTATCATATGTGGCCTTGACCTCGCTACCAACAAGCACAATCTTAGCTGGAGATAAAGAAGCCAAAAGATCTGCAAGCTCCTCATGATACTTACGAGAGTGCTTTCCAAGCTCCTTCATATCTCCAATAAATACAAGCAGAGATTCTTTATCTTGGACAAGCTTATCCAGTGTTTGAATAAAATACTTCATACTGGCTGGTGATGCATTATAAGCATCAAAGACGATCTTCTTGTCCCCTATATCGTATACCTGCATACGGCCCCATACAGGAGAAAATTCTTCAAGTCTTGAGGCAATATAAGATAATGTCATATCATATATAAAGCCAACGGCTATAGCAGCCATAACATCAAATACATAGTGAATGCCATGAAGTGGGATATGTATTTTTTTACTTTCGCCAAATGCATTTATAGTAAAAGTTGTACCACTCCAGTCAACGGTAATACCTCGAGCTGATATATCTACATGTCCTTTTCTACCAAAGGTAATAACTTGATCGGAATGAATGTATGCATAATCCTTAACATCCTTATATAAAGAACCCGGTATAATAACCCATCCATTGGTGCGGACGTGTCTAAGAGCTTTAAGATTTTCCTTCTTGACAGTAGATAAGCTACCAAGATACTCTAGATGCTCAGCTGCAATAGCTGTAACAACAAGAATCTTGGGTTTTACTATACTAGCTAAAATATCTACATCTCCTACCTCATGCAGTGCAAGTTCAAAAACCGACATAGGAATACCCAAGGGCATATTAATTATTTCAGATGGCACGGAAATAAGGGTATTGAAATTACCGGGAGTGCGATAAAGCGTATAAATCCCAGATAGTATATGTGATATCAACTCTTTTGTAGTTGTTTTACCTACACTACCTATAACAGCAATAGTATCATTATCTACTTCCATCTGCATACGGGCACTTGCAATTTCCCATAGGGCTTTTAAGGTATTAGAAACACCAATTAGAGGTTGTGTATGATAGTATTTAAAGAAATATTCCTCCCCAACTAAAGCGGCAACAGCACCGCGCTTTAAGGCATCATTCACATATTCGTGACCATCTGCATGCTCACCTTTGAGAGCCACAAATAGATCTCCTTCTTTAATCATACGACTATCGAATCTAATACGCTTGTATGCACTATAAGGTGAAACATTACCCAAGTGACCACCAGTTATACTTACAACACGCCCTATGGTTCTAAAACGCCACACGATATGCCCATCTCCTTTAAGACATTAAGATCTGAAAAGTCTAAGTTAACACCCTCTTTAGTAATATAGGCTTTTTCATCTCCTCGCCCTGCCAGAACAAGAACATCGCCAGGTTTACTTCTCTTCCATGCTTCTGCTACAGCAGATCTTCTTCCACCTACATATAATACCTTGTGAGAATACCCTCTTGAAACCCCACTATATACATCCATACATATAGTTTCTTCATCTTCTCCCTTCGGGTTATGTGGAGATATAAAAAGGGCATCGGCCATTCTACTGGCTATAGCTCCGATTTTCCAACGTTTTACCCTGTCACCACTACCAACAGCTCCGACAACTATCATAATTCTCCTACCAGGATATAGATGTTTCACATCCTCTATTAATCCCTGTACAGCCCTTGGTGTGTGAGCATAATCTACAATAACTGTTCGTCCCTCACATTGGTACGTTGCAAACCTACCAGAAGGTTTAGGCAAAGAGGATAAAACACCAGCATCTATACCAAATCCTAACTGATGGGCAAGTCCCAAAACTCCGGTCAAATTGTATATAAAAAACGAAGGCATAGCTGGTATCTGTGCCTTAAGAACGAAATCTTTTAGCAGCCACTCTACATGTATTTTCCCATTGTGTCTCCGCCATCTCCAAACAGTATAATCGGCATCGGGAACCATACCATATGTAATGGAACCCTCTCCAGACATCCTGAACAGCCTTCTTCCCCAATGATTCTGCAAACCAATAATGCGTCTTTCTTCTGGAACAGTAAACATAAAGCTATATTTTATTCTAAAGTATCCTTCTAATACGGGATGGGCATCTTGATGCTCTGGTTCTAGATTGGTAAATAGCGTCCACTGAAAAGGCACATAGGCTACACGACCTGTCATAATACCATGCGAAGATACTTCTATATAAATACGCTTAACACCTTTATCTTGTAATGTCCATATGCTTTCCCATAAGACATCGGGAAATGGTGTAGTATTACCAAGCGACTCTTTTAAAACCTTACCCTTAGCCCACAATCCTGTTGTTCCTATAGAACCACCATCTGGATCAATATAATGTGACCAAAACGTCGTGGATGACTTTCCATTTGTGCCTGTAACTCCGATAAAAGTAATATCAGAGACATCTCTAATACGACTAAGAATATATGCGGAAAACACAATAGGATCTTTAGTTTCTATCCAAAAGTGAGTATCTAGAGGGAAGTCATCTGGTGGTGCCATATAAGAAATAACACCAACAGCCCCTCTTTCTAAGGCTTGTTTCCAGAAGCGCACCCCGTCAACATGGGTACCCTTCACGGCAGTAAAAATATAACCAGGCTCTATACGGCGAGAATCAAATCTAACACCTAGAATGCCATTTTCATGCTTACCCCAAATTTTATATGCAGGTGCTCCTTCAATTAGAGTTTTTAACTGTCTTTCCACTACCTCTCCACCTTAACAGCAACAGGATAATAAGAGTTACCTATATCGTAAATATTGATATCATCAGAGTACTGTTTTATACGCGATATTTCACCTATAACAGAACCACTACCAATACCTTCTGCTTTAACGGAATGGAATACCATGAGATATGATGATAAAGTCACAATAAGAACAAGACCTACTACAAGTAATACAACCATAACCAATAAACGCATCACCGCCAGCAAACTCCTAATATGGCTCCCTTCATAACCAACATGAGAGATTTCTTCTTTCTCCTCTACAATAATAAGCGAGGATCCTTTTCTTAGTGGCTCTATTTCCTGCAATTCTTCATAATTAAACTTCCTCGCCGTCCCTGGCCCTGCCAACCCAACTCACCTCTTTTCGAATATTCGCATTATGGCGCTACGCGCCTTTCTATTATTCTGAATTTCACTCCACTTTGGTCTAATACCATTCTTCTTTACAACTCTTCCCAACCCTTGATGCTTCAGTTCAGAAAATATTCTTTTCACCAGCTTATCCTCAAGGGAATGATAGGTGATAACACCAAGCCTGCCACCACTATTCAATACACTAATAGCTCCCCTTATACCTTTTTCTATGTTGTCAAACTCATTATTAACATAGATACGTAAAGCCTGGAACACCCTTGTGGCTGGATGCTTCTTATCTTTATATGGAACTATATCAGCCACAATGTCAGCAAGCTCTAATGTTGTCTCTATAGGTTTAGCCTTGCGATAGTGAATAATTGCATCTGCAATTTCATCTGCATACGGTTCTTCACCATATGCTGTAAATATATTGACAAGCTTATCTCTATCATATGAATTAACAACATCATATGCGGAGATAGGAGAAATATCTTTGGAAAATCTCATATCAAGAGGTCCTTCACGCATGAATGAAAATCCACGACTTCCCTCATAAACCTGATGAGTAGAGACACCCAAATCAAGTAAAACACCATCCACAGATGATAATTTCATATCATTTACAATATGGGGGATTTCTGCATAAGATGCATGAATAATCTCAGCTCTGGGTTCATGGGAGAACTGTTGTTTCAAAAACGCAATGGCATCTTCATCAACATCAAGCATAATTAAGAGACCATCTGGTGCAAGTTTATGCAAGATATAACGGGAATGTCCACCACTTCCCGCAGTGCCATCAATATACACACCAGATGGTCTTTTTATCAAATACTCTACAACCTCATTAGCAAGTACTGGAACATGCTCTGTATACACCATCCTATAACTATTGTAGAACCCATGGTATGATGTATACAACTATACATATATATGCAATAAAAGTTCACTCAAGTGTCACTTAATATTTAGACCTTCACAACAGCCCCTACTCGGTGCACCGGTATAGTTTTCGATATCTCGTCTATGCAATAATTATTTTCACATACAGCAAGCACCGTAGAATGAACTGGATTAACATCTGGTAAATCGGTAACATTCAAAGCATATCCATACTCAGCAAGAGAATTTTTATAACCTTCTAAACTATTCATATGCGACGGTGCCATAATAAAACATCCACAACTATGAAGTTTTCTTATGACGTCCCAAAGAATACGCTCATACGCAGGCGAAAATCTATCCCATCCAATAGCATAGACATCACCCTCATGAGGTTTTACAACCTCTGCAAGTTTTACCCTTCCAACAAGCCCTATAACCATTGTGGGAGGAATAGGTTTACCACCTGTAGTATTGTAAAGAGAAGCATTTCCTGACACAACAGGGACACCAGCAAACTCGCATGCATCTTTTAAGCCATGCATCATAGCAGATAGGCCCTCTGGATCTTCATCGGGATCTCCGTAGTTGATGCAGTCGGTAATACCCAAGGGCTCACCACCAACAGCAAACGTTTTTCTGACAGCCTCCAGTGTAGCAATGTATGTTCCCCAATATGCATCTTGATAACCGAGATCTCCCCTGCTGTGGGTAACAACACTATAACCATATTCGCTACCTTTAATTCTCATAATAGCCGGTCCAAATCCTGGTGGAAGTACAGTATCTGTTCCTACCATATAATCGTATTGAAAGTAAACATTAGAAGGTTCTACTTCTTTAAATGGAATATGCTTAAACTCTGGTATCTCTCCGGGAGTATACGGATATACATCTTCAAGTGGGGGATTGGTAATAACAGAAACAGGCACTTCCATAACCACTTCGTCTTTATACATAGCCCTATAAACTGGCTCCTGTATAATCTCGCCCAATACAGCTGTCTCAAGAAGATAATAACGGGCTATCTCCATTATCCGCTCTGCCTTTTCAGGTGATGTAAGCACTGCCATACGCTCCTGAGATTCGCTGATAAGAATCTCCCAAGGCTCCATGTCAGGCTCTCTAAGGGGGACCCTGTCAAGATAGACAACGGCACCCAAGTCACCAGCAGATGCCAGTTCCGATGTGGCAGATAGCACACCACCGGCACCAAGGTCTTGGGCCCCCTCAATAAGCCCCTCTTCTTTCATCTTGAGAAAAGCTTCTATGAGCTGTTTTTCCATAAAAGGATCGCCAACCTGGATAGACAACTTTGTGGCCTTTTCACCCTCTAAATCTTCAGATGCAAATGATGCCCCGTGTATTCCATCTCTACCGGTAGCACCGCCAAACAAGACGATAACCTGTCCCGGATAAGAGGCCTTAGATGGTATAACCTTGTCCCTCTCAACTATACCAACGGCCATGGCATTGACGAGGGGATTGTGTTTATAAAACTCAGATATACGAAGTTCACCACCAACAGTGGGTACACCAATAGAGTTGCCATAGTCGGAGATGCCCCGGATAATCCCCTCTGTTACATCTCCCATATGTAGAGAATCAAGAGAGACATGAGGTCTTGCCCCCATGGCAAGAATATCCCTAATAATGCCACCAACACCGGTGGCAGCACCGTTGTATGGTTCAACAGCACTGGGGTGATTATGGCTTTCAATCTTAAATGCCACCGCCCACTTATCATCTATGGGTAACACACCGGCATTCCCCTGAATGGCATTCTCAGCTTTGGGAAGCATCTTTATGTATTTCTTCGTATGACTATAACCACAATGCTCACTCCACATAACGATAAATGCCTCTATCTCTACAGGGGTCGGCTCCCTACCAAGCCTCTTTTTCAACTCATCGTAGTATTTAAACGACACGATTACCACCCCTTATCCAGTCAAGAATAGAAAGGAACACATTTTTACCATAGTCCCACCCCAGAAGCTTCTCCATGGCACGCTCGGGATGTGGCATAAGGCCAAAGATGTTCTTATCCTCCGACAGTATGCCAGCTATCTTTTCATCTGAGCCATTGACATCTTCTACATATCTCAGTGCCACCTTGGGATCTCCTACCTTCACATACCTCCCAAAGGCATGGGCTATGGGAAGCTTAATTTTTTCACCCTGCTTGAAGCGAGATAGGAAAGGATTATCTGTATCTGTTATCTCCAGATCTACCCATTTGCAGATAAAAGTGCCACTGGTATTTTCAAGAAGTCCACCGGGTAAAAGTCCCATCTCCATAAGAACCTGAAAGCCGTTACATATACCAAGCACTAATCCACCTTTTTCCGCATATGCTCTAACACTCTTGGAAACAGGCTCCCTTGCCGCAACAGCACCAGCCCTGAGATAATCACCATATGAAAAACCTCCTGGAAGCACGACAAGGTCATATCCCTTAACATCACCATGCCAGTCTACATATTCAGGGGTAAACCCGGCAAGCTCTAAGGCATAGTAGGTATCCCTATCACAGTTTGTTCCGGGATATACAACAACGGCAGCCTTGGGATTCATATCATCCTCACCTCATACTGTTCCACAACAGGATTAACAAGCAGCTCTTCACATGCCTTTCTTACAATAGCCTCTGCCTCTTCTGGGGAATCTGCTTCAACCTCAATATTGACCGATTTACCTATGCGAAGAGATGTAACAGGCAGGTTATATTCCCCTACAAGAACCTTTCTTATGGTCTCACCACGGGGATCTCTAACATTCCCTTTATACTGAATATCTATCATAAAGTGATATGTTTGCGGCACTGCTCAAGCACCTCCTTATACTTGGCCATGGGATCGCCAAGATTTCTTCTGTATACATCCTTGTCAAATATCTCACCACTACGACGAAGTCTTAAAGTATCTGGAGAAATTTCATCGCCCAAGAGTATTTTTCCATCTTCTGCCTTACCAAACTCAAACTTCATATCCCACAGGTCATATCCCATTTCTTTGAATATATCCCTAAGGGCAAGGGCTATCTCTTTGGCCT
The DNA here is from genome assembly GCF_026184435.1 of Zhurongbacter thermophilus. Taxonomy (NCBI): domain Bacteria; kingdom Pseudomonadati; phylum Zhurongbacterota; genus Zhurongbacter; species Zhurongbacter thermophilus. The sequence goes on along the minus strand of NZ_CP046447.1, from coordinate 770,797 downwards.
GCCTTTCCATCTCTTCTGCATCATCAAGTGATGCAATACCGAGAATAGGTAAATGCTTTTTGCATACCATAGGATCATGTCTCTCATCGTCTTTGACAAAAAACTCAACAAGAGGCTCGGCAAATTCCTCTCCCTCCACACCGCCATATCTTCTGATAAAAGAGCCGGCCTTTTTAAACCTGACAACAACCTCAAGGGGATACATCTTTAAGGGTATAGCCTTAATAACATTAGGGGCTGTAAACTCCACAAACTGGTTATCTATACCTCTGTCTTTCAAAGCCCTCATTAGCCTTGCAGTAATCTCGGCACACATAGAACCCTTTCCAGACATTACATCGTGCTTTTCGCCATCACCAGCAGTAATATCATCTTTAAAATGCAGATACGCATATCCGTCTTTTATCTCTACAATCTTTGTCTTTCCCTCGTATACCATCACAGGTTCACCTCCGCATTAAGTACTTTTTCTCTCTGATTTTGTCTATACTCTCTTAGTTTCTCTTCAATCTCCGGATACTTCAGTGCCATAATCTCTATGGCAAGAAGTGCAGCATTCTTGGCCCTACCAATACCAACAGTGGCCACTGGTACCCCTGGTGGCATCTGGACAATAGACAAAAGGGCATCTACACCCTGTAAAGCCCCTGCCTTTACAGGCAAACCAATGACAGGTTTTAGTGTATGGGCAGCAACAACACCGGGTAGTGCAGCGGCAAGGCCAGCAGCGGTGATGAATACATCTACCTTGTCAGACACAGATTCTACATAGTCCACAAGCTCTTTGGGTGTTCTGTGGGCAGAAAGCACTTTTACATCCACCTCAACACCAAATTCCTTTAAAAGCAAAACTGCTGGACGCACAACATCAAAATCTGATGTACTCCCCATGATAATAGATACAAACACATACATCCCCCCTTAGGTATATTTAGGCTATAAGCCATATTTCACTTCAATAAATGGTGAAACCTTGCCTATAATGAGGGCATCTTCATATATACGAAGCACATGGTCTATATTCTCAGGTGATACCACGACTATGAGGCCAACACCCATATTAAATGTGTTTAGGGCTTCTTCAAAACCCACATAACCGAGTATCCAGTTTATAAAATCACGCTGTGGCAGTCCTATGCGATAGCCCTTATCCCTTAGCACCCTTCTCAGCGCCCTCTTAATACCCCCGCCGGTAACATGGGCTATGGCCTTAACATATGGAAATAGCTGTATGGCCTCTTTGTAGATACGGGTACCTGCAAGGAGGTCAAATGGAAGTTTTTCAATGTCTATATTTTCTTCACCAATAATCTTTCTAATAAGACTCCAACCATTGGAATGAAAACCTGACGAAGGAATACCCATGATGACATCGCCTATTTGAACATCATCTATAGGTAGTTTTTTCTCCCATATACCAATGGCAAATCCAGCGGCATCCCAATGCCCTCTGTCGTATATGTCTGGCATCTCTGCCGTTTCACCGGCAACAAGGTACATATCAACCTCTTCAAGTACTCCAGCAAGTGCCTCTATAAATTTCTTTAAAAACTCACCTATCTCAGAAACCCCAAGATAGTCTAAAAAGGCCAATGGTCTACCGCCTACGGAAACAATATCGTTGTAATTCATGGCCACAAGGTCCATAGCTGCATCTTTAAAACGCTCATATTTCGTATGAAGCAAAATCTTCGTGCCTATACCATCGGCTGTCACAACAATAGGCGGATTGACAAATGACAATATAGAAGCATACCCCGTTGGCTCCTTTATAAGCCAGTCGGGAACACTTACCTTTTCCTTAATGTAGCTGGCAAATTCATCACCCTTTTTCACATCTACACCAGCTTGCCTATATGTATATGTTTTCAATGTTCTCACCTCTCAATAAGCTCTCCGATATCCCTTCTAAAAAATGCACCAGGGAAAGACACAGACTCTGCACACCTGTAGGCCGATGTGCGTGCCTCTTCTGGTGTCATACCTGTCCCCATACAGTGGAAAACCCTGCCACCAGAAACAACCAATTTACCGCTTTCTTCCTTTACACCTGCATAAAATGCAAATCCCGTTGGCTCTTTTTCAATAACCTGACCCTTACGAGGCGATAGTGGATACCCCTCTGAGGCAATAACAACATCTACAGCAAAACACTTAGGAACAATCGGCTGAATGGATTCTCCTCTGTATGCACTTAACACACTACTTACAAAGCCAGAGGGATTCATCATCACAATAACTTCTGTTTCAGGATCCCCCATGCGAACATTGTATTCAAGCACATAAACCTTGTCATCTTTTATCATCAGTCCTATATATAAAAAGCCCTTATAAGAAATACCTTCAGACTTCAGGCCATCAAGTGTCAAGCGATATATATCCTCTATCTGATCTACAATGCCCTTGTCAACATTAATCGGTCCAACAGCCCCCATACCACCTGTGTTAGGTCCCTTTCCACCATCATATGCCCGTTTATAGTCGCGTGTAAAAGGAAACAGTGCAAAATGTTCTCCTGAGGCAACAGCCATAGCAGAAAGCTCAATACCTGGCAAATACTCTTCAACAACTACCGGTCCCTTGACACCTTTCAGAAAAGTTCCCTCTATAAGCATGGAGCCTTTTTCTACAGCTTTTTCAAAGTCATCTTCTATGATTACACCTTTACCACCGGCCAGTCCATCCGCCTTGATTACATAAGGAGGTGAAAATGATTTTAGAGCAGTTTTCAGCTCCTTAGGAGTGTTTACCACAATAAACGGGGCTGTAGGGATACCGTGTTTTTTCATAAACTCTTTTGCCCATATCTTAGAAGACTCAAGACGAGCCCCCCTGCTATCTGGTGCAAAGACATTGTCTTTGCCATCGGCTATACCACCGGCAATATATGTCTCAGATCCGGGAATGACTAAGATATCTTCTTCATCTGGTATTTGAGCAATATTGGTGCCATGTCGTGCAGTGCCAGGATTACCGGGCACATAATAAACATCATAGCCCTCTCTGTAAAAAGCCCATCCCATAGCATGTTCTCTCCCACCACTGCCTACTATAACAATCTTCATATTAACCCCTCCTTAGTGTCTAAATACACGAGACGATGCAGAGTAGAAAGTAATACCAAGCTCTTCGGCCCTCTTTAAAACTTCATTATCTCTTTTAGAACCCAAGGGGGCTACAACAACACTAACCCCTGCTTCTGCCAATATCTCTAACCCATCGGGGAATGGAAAGAAGGCATCAGAGGCGGCAACAGCCCCACGTGCTTTATCACCTGCAAGCGTTGTGGCAATCCACGCCGCCCGTTTCCGAGAGGGTTGCCCTGTACCTATGCCAACAGTGACACTATTTTTTACAATGACAATGGCATTGGACTTTGCACCTTCTACGGCAACATACGCAAGCTTCATATCCATTACAACATCATCGGATATAGGCTTTCCGACCTGTAGCTGAAACTCTAGCGGTGGAAGTATTCTTTCAGAAACAACTAAGGCCCCAAAGGCAGGTTTTCCTACAAAGGCATCGTATCTACTGGGAACTATGAGACGCACTTTCTTTTTTCTAAGATATGCCAGGGCTTCTTCGGTAAACTCTGGGGCTACAATAACCTCCAGATATTTCTTGTAAGATTTGGCAACAGACAAAGTGAATGGAAAGTTCACTGCTAGTATTCCCCCATAGGCAGATTCTGCATCGGCATCTATAGCCTTTCTTACCGCTTCTTCTGGTGTATCGGCCACAGCCACTCCACACGGTGTCTGGTGTTTTAGTGCTACAGCTCCAAACGGTGCTATGTCTTTTAGATGTTGTGCAACAGCCCACGCCGCATCGGCATCAAGTAGGTTGTTGTAAGAAATCCGTCGTCCCTCATGAAGAAGCTGGAATGCCGGTTCACCATACACCCATGCCTTTTCATGAGGATTCTCACCATACCTAAGGGATATGCTCCCCTCTTTCAACTCTGAAAATATCACATGCATCCCCCCTGTTATCTGTAAAAATAACCTTTCTCCCCCGTATTTCATAAGGACAATGAAGCAGCCCATTTATCACCGGTGTATAGAAACGATGTTCTAACCTGTGGATATACTCTTCCAACTTCTCTATATCCCACTCAGGGTTCACCATCAGTGGATACTGAAAGATAATAGGTCCAGTATCTACTCCACTGTCAACGAAATGAATAGTGATACCGGTAACCCTGACGCCATAGTCATAAGCCTGCCTGATAGCATGCATACCAGGAAATGAAGGAAGAAGTGATGGATGAATATTGACAATCTTGCCGAAGTGTTCTTCTACAAACCATCTGGGTATTATCCTCATAAAACCAGCCAGAACTATCAAATGAGGTTTTATAGTATCTATAATCTCATCAAGCACACGAAACCGACGATGTTTAGGTAAAAGAGTATACGGTATACCCAGATACTCTGACCGTTTAATGGCAAACGCATTCTTTTTGTCGGTTATCAACATTGACACAGTAATATCTGTGAAATAAAGGCGTGTCTGCTTGACTATCGCCTCAAAATTTGAACCACTACCTGAGGCAAGCACCACAATGTTATACACCACTATCCACCTCGGGTACCCATGTATCGTAGTGTCCGTTTAGACATGCAAGGCATACATCCTCTCTACCCACAGCTTTGATAAGTCCTTCTATTGAAAGGTAAAACAGCTCATCTGCTCCTATAGTTTCTCGTATCTCCTCGACAGTATGGTCAGAGGCTATAAGTTCTCTGCGTGTAGCCGTATCTATTCCATAAAAGCATGGATATTTCACAGGTGGTGAATGTATACCAACAATGACCTTTCGTGCACCAGCCTCTCTGAGCATAGAAACAATAACCCCCATCGTACTTCCCCTTACAATAGAATCATCTATAAGAAGAACATCTTTATCCTTAACAACTTCAGGTATAGGTATAAGCTTTTTCCTAACAGAAGACTCTCTATCCGTGGGCATAATAAATGTGCGTCCCATATATCTGTTTCTCATGAGGCCAAAGTCCATGGGGATACCAGATTCAGATGAAAAGCCTAAAGCCCCAGACAAGCCTGAATCAAGCACCGGTATAACGATATCGGCCTGTATCTTGTGCTCTTTATAAAGCCATCTTCCCATTTCAAATCGGGCCTTGTGAACATTAATACCTCCAAGATTAGAGTCTGGTCGGGCAAAATAGATATACTCGAACACACAAAATCTTCCTGGCCTATCTACAGATAGTTTTTGTATTTTAGGGGACTTACCTTTCTCCAATATAATAACCTGACCTCTTTCTACTTCTGTAATATCGGAAGCCCCTAAGACTACAAGGGCAGAATCCTCAGATGCCAAAACATATCCCCCGTCGTATTTCCCCCAAAATAACGGTCTATATCCATAAGGATCTCTGGCACCTATCATAAAATCTTCGTTAAGCACCAAAAGGCTATATGCCGCAGGAACAGTTTGCAATGCCCACAATACACTTTCAAGAGAATCTTCAAATGGAGCTATAGATACATAGTGAAGAAAAAGTTCAGAATCTACTGTTGTAGAAAAAACTGCTCCTCTTTCTAAAAATGTTTCCCTTCTATGAGATGCATCAGGTATTGTACCATTATGAGCTATCGCAAGCTTACCCTTACCTGTATATCCAACAAGGGGTTGTATTTCCTCAGGTCCTCCTACTGTGGAGTATCTGACATGCCCTATACCTGTATGTCCTTCAATAAAACTTTTTTCTGTAAGCACTTCTTTGACAAGCCCATGCCCTTTTACACTGGTAAAGTTATCCATTACAATACCAACAGATTCTTGTCCTCTATGCTGAAGATGCAACAAAAGGTCATGAAGCACAAAAAAAGCTCTTTCAACATCAAAAGCACCAGCAATACCGCACACACCGCATTCCCCCCAATTGTCCCCCGCTTTGATGTGGATATTATAGCAACTAATAACTAAAACGGCAATAGAATTTATTTAACAAACACTCTATTACGGCCATCTTCTTTGGCTTTATATAAGTTATTATCCGCTCTTTTCAGAGCTTCAGTAACAGACTCTCCAGATTGGGGAGATCCAAGTGTCCCCCCGATAGAAATTGTTATATGCAAACTTCCCCCATAGTAATTTACAGGCTGTTCAGCTACAAACAGTCTAATAGCCTCTGCATACTTTCTTACCTGTTCTCTACTGCCAGCATGAAAGGCTACCACAAACTCTTCTCCACCATAGCGTCCGATAATGGCACCTTTAGGAGCGGCTTTTTTGATACGCAAGGCTATTTCCTTCAAAACAATATCCCCAACATCATGGCCATATGTATCATTAACATGCTTAAAATGGTCTATATCACACATCAGCACACCAACCGAAGAATCCGTATACTTTGACAAATCCCAAAGCATTGATAAAGATTCCATAAGTTTCCCCCGAGTTAATACATTGGTTAGCGCATCGTAAAATGCAATCTCAGACAAGTATACAGAGCGAAGAAAAGGAATAAGAATATAAAGAAGAAGAGCTAAAAGCTCAGGTTCAACTCTCACATGTATATCCTTTTCAGCAAGAAATCCTATAAAGAATATACCGTTGTCAGTAGTATATGTATGAGGATATACATAATGCCCGTTAAGACGCTCCTTAGTAAATGGTTTATATATACTTCTCTCAACAATATCGTTAAGTTTTTCCTCGCTCACATAATCCGGAGCGTATATGCGATGAACTTTTTCATCGTATACAGCAAGTATTAAATCTGTCAGTTGTGTCTCAGATGTAATAACATCTATAACTTTCTTTATACCTTCTCTATCAGTAGATGCTGCAGCGAGAACAGACAAGGTATGAGTTAATGTTCGGAGAACGGTAAGCTTCGCTGCTAAATCATCGTATAATTCGTGAGACATTCCATAGATACTAAAAAGTTTACTGATAACATGCTCCCAATCATATTGTCTTTCATCTTCATAATAAATATGATATATTCCACTAGGAAAAACCAAGCCGTCATCGTGAAGGGCATGCTTCAGCATATATCCATTCTTTTCAAGAATAGTCTTGACACTTTCCTCAACAATATCAGGTTCAATGTATGGTACCATCGCATCAACAATCTCAGAAAGCATATTATGTTTTAACACATCTCTCCCCTCCACAGCACCTTTCTTGTTATCATTATACAAACTATGAAAGGGGGAAAGGATATGTACCACACAGCTTTGTTATCTGTATCTAACAAATCAGGGATTGTTCCATTTGCTAAAGTTCTTCATACACATGGCATAAAAATCATTTCCACGGGAGGAACAGCAGAGCTATTGTGCCAAAACAACATACCAGTATTGCCTATAAGTAGCTACACAGGATTTCCGGAGATTATGGGAGGTAGAGTGAAGACGCTTCACCCTAAGGTATTTGGTGGAATATTGGCACGAAGGCATCTGCCGGGAGATATGAAAGATCTTGAAGCCATAGGTGGTCAACCAATAGACATCGTGGTTGTAAATTTATACCCGTTTGAAAAAATGTCTGAAGAGAAGATTCCTGAAGATAGGTTGCTTGAGTACATTGATATTGGTGGAGTATCCCTTATCAGGGCTGCTGCTAAAAACTACCAAGATGTTATTGTTCTTATAGACCCTTCTGACTACGAGGTTATTGTGAAATATATCCAACAAAACAAAGAGATACCAATAGAAATAAGAAAACAGCTCGCACTAAAGGCTTTTAGACGTACATATATGTATGACAAGGCTATATATGAAACCCTAACTAACTATTCATTATGAATAACAAGCACCTTACCGTTCTGGTACATATCAACCTTACGCCCCAATATTTCGGCTACTTCCCTGACAGGAGCCATGCATACATAATTCTTGCACAGGACCTTGTGAAGCAGATAAGTAGAACCAAACGACAGTACGACATTTTTACTGTCCTCTTGGAACATTAATTTCTTGCCAGCAACAGAAAGAATAATGTCTCTAGGATTGTCAAGCATTACACCATAGCTAACATTTCCATAACCTCCAAACACAATAGGCATATCATCAATACGCATATATAAAACACCATCTATAATCTCGGGAGGGTAAATTTTATAATAAAGCCCCCTACGCGTAAATGCGTAGGGGGTTCCTGCACTAATGGTTATCTGCTTAATATAAATCTGGGGGAGCTGCTTGCTAACTTTGGCTTTATAATATTCCATTCCAATCAGCGCCGATAAAATAATGACTCCTATCAGTGTGAAAATAGCCAGCACCTTCAGAAACTTACTCACAGCAGTTCCCCCCTTATTTCAAATATTTACGCTCCAAATTTGTGAGCTTTGTCAGAAAGATCCATTAGCATAGGCATTATATCAAATCCCCTTATACGACCAAGTCCTCCCATAGCCGCTTCTCTCTCGGAAAAGTGAAGAGTACCATCTGTACGGATATTGGGAGCATAAAGAACCAGTGGTACAGGATCACCAGAGTGATCTCCTTTGGTAACAGGTGTGCTATGATCTCCTGTAATTGCTATAACAAGGTCTTTCTTATCAAGCACCATTTCAAACATTTTATCGGCCTTCTCTATCATTTCCACTTTCTTCTCAAAGTTCATATCATGGCCAGCTACATCTGTTGCCTTAAAGTTGATAAACGCAATATCACCATCTTCTTCATAAAGGAATTTTAATGCACGCTCTATCTTTACCATCGGATTAGTATCGTAGCCACCAGTAGCACCCTCAAGGTCAGGAGCTGGAAGACCTGCAAAACGGCCAAGTCCTTTCAATAGAGCTACCCCTGCAATAAAGATCCCCTTGATACCCCATTTATCTTCAAAAGATTGGAGATGTGGAACCTTACCTGGGCCTCGAGGAAGTACTATGTTGGCAGGAGGTAATCCTTGTTTTTCCCTTTCTTTATTTAGGGGATGATCTTTCAAAATCTCATAGGATTTTCTAATAAATTTATTGACAATCTCTGCAGTACGTTTAGCTTCAGGTGTATCATCTAAGGGTTTAACTTCCAAAACAGGCTTACCTACCTCGTGGGGATCGGCATCTGTAATTTTGTCAGAAAGGCCTTCACCACGGAGCACAAGAGCCCCCCTATGCTCAACCGTTGCCTTTAAAATAATTTTCACTCCATCTATTTCCATGCCATCCAAAGCCTCAGCAAGTGGACGGGCATCTTTTATACGGCCAGCTCTTCTATCTTTAATAATCCAATTCTCATCCACCGTGGCAAAATTTACCCTAAAACCAATATCGCCAGGCTTTACCTCTATACCTGCCCCCATGGCTTCCAATGGACCACGACCTGTATAAGATTTATACGGATCATATCCCATCAGACTAAGATGGGCTGTATCTGATCCCGGAATAACACCGGGTGATATAACATCTACAATACCTTGAACACCATTTTTTGCAATGAAATCCATGTTAGGTTTAACTGCTACTTCCAGAGGGGTTCTACCGTTTAGCACACGATCTCCTACTCCATCTAATATGACGAATAATATCTTTTTAGACATATACATCACCTCCTTTTACATTCTACTCCAAAAGTTAAGGGGCGGACACATGCCCGCCCCCTATATATACCAGTTTATGCAACTTACTTTGTATACTTCTCGTAAAAGACTTTGAATGCCTTATAGGAATAATAGGTATCGATAACAGAAACAACTTCAAATGGTGTATGCAATCCGAGAACGGCAGGACCTATATCTACAACATCGGCACCTCTATTGGCGAAGTCACCTGCGACAGTGCCACCTCCACCTTCATCAACTTTCCCAAGTTCTCCAGTCTGCCACACAACACTGTTATCTTTAAAGAGCTTCTTCATCTTTGCATAAAACTCCGCATGGGCATCATTAGCATGATACTTACCACCAGAACCTGTATATTTCGTTAAAGTAACACCGTACCCCAAATATGGGGAGTTAGAAGGATCATATGCCCCTTTCCACAGAGGATCATACGCAGCATCAACATCTGCAGAAAGTACCGCAGTACTGTCCCATGCTAGCATAAGTGTACGTGCATCAGTGGATTCCCCTGTCAGATAAAGAAGATCTGCCAAAGTTCTATCAACAAAGTAACTTGCAGAAGATGTGTTACCAACGCTACCAATCTCCTCTTTATCGAAGAACATAGCTATTGCTGTTCTCTGAGGTACACCCTCAATATCAAGAAGAGCCGCAAGAGATGTATAACCGCAAACACGATCATCATGACCAAAGGCACCAATAGCACCTTTATCAAGACCTACATAACGGGCAGACCAAGCAGGAACAAGCTGAAGTTCCGCACCCACAAGATCCTCTTCTGTAATACCGTATTTGTTGTAAAGAAGCTTAAGAATATACTTCTTAACCTTGTCCTTCTCCTTTTCATCGAGTTCTGTATCAGGCACACTACCAACCAGTGGATCAAGATTTTCACCAGGAACAGCCTCGCTAATATTCTTACCCAACTGAATCTTACGGGCTATATGAATGGCAATATCTGTAATGGTTAACACAGGATCACTTTCGTCTTCACCTATAACAACTTCTACAACTTCACCATCAGATTTGACAACAACACCATGAAGTGCCAGTGGAATAGCAGGCCATGTAAATTTCTTAATTCCACCATAGTAGTGACTATTGATGTATGCAAGCTCACTGTCTTCATAAATAGGATACGGCTTAATATCAATATGTGGTACATCAACATGAGATGCAACAATATTCACACCCTTGGATACAGGATCCTTCCCCACTACGGCAGCAGTCAAAAACTTATTCCTGAAGTTCCAGTAAACCTTATCACCGGGCTTTAAGGATTCTTTTTTGTCAATAGAGACGAAGCCCTCTTCTTCAAGAATACGAATTGATTCCTTCACAAACTCCCTCTCTGTTTTTACCTTGCTCATAAATGAAATGTACTTGTCAGATAATTGATAAGCTTTCTCTCTCTCCTCGGAGGTAATAACCTCCCACCCATTTTTCTTTTCTAGTACATAAGGTAGCTTTTTCTTCTCTTCTGCCATATACTACCCCTCCCTTCCTTGAAATAACGCTGCACGATATTTATAATATCACTACTATGAATAGATTTATGCACATATATAAACAGCTAAAGCAAATGTACGGAGCGCAAAAAGCTTGGTGGCCGGGAGAAACTCCATTTCATATTGCTATAGGAGCAATTCTTACACAAAATACAACATGGACATCAGCATATAAAGCACTTCAGAACTTAATATGTCAAAATCTTGACACTCCTCAAGCCCTATATAACACAGACATAGAGAATATCAAATCACTCATCAAACCGGCCGGATTCATGAACCAGAAAGCAGGCTATCTGAAAAACTTAGCTATATTTACATGTGAACACCTCGATTGCTGTATAAGAAACCTTAAGAAGCTTTCCCACCCAAGAGAAGCGCTGTTGTCTGTTAAGGGGATTGGGAAGGAAACAGCCGATTCTATACTATTATATGCTCTTGATATGCCATACTTCGTTGTAGATGCATACACAAGAAGGATATTTAGCAGGTTATCACTCGTAAATGAAAAGGAACCATACGATAATATAGCCCAGACGTTTATGTCTGCGCTACCCCAAGATGCAGAACTGTACAAGGAATATCATGCTCTCATAGTAGAACACGCTAAACGTAGATGTAAGAAAAAAAGCCCTCTATGCGAGGGCTGTCTTCTTAAAGACCTATGTCTTTTACAAACGACAGAAGATCCTTATAGACAGGATATTTAAAATCCTTTGGTATCTCTTCCTTTTTTGTAGCTCCTGTAAGGACTAAAACAGCGTTTGCACCAGCATTCTCGGCTGCCATGATATCTGTAGATATCCTATCGCCCACCATAACAGCTTCATCTACAGAAAAACCGTAGTGATGAGAGGCAAGTTGTATCATCCAACCTGAAGGTTTACCTAAGATTATCGGCTTAACCCCTGTAGCTATCTCAATACTTCCAACGATGGCTCCTGCCCCAGGTCTTGCCAGACCATCTTCAGTTACTATAGATGGATCGGGATTGGTGGCTATAAATTTAGCCCCTTTCAGTATTGCCTTAGTTGCTCTTTCCAGTTTTGAATATGTCACATATTTGTCAAATGAAACAACAACAGCATCTACATCTTCCGAATCAAAAGGCGAAACTCCTGACTCTACAAGAGCTTCTATAACACCAAATGATGCAACTGGAAACGCAGTATTAAATGGATTTTCTCTTATGTATTCCCGCAGTGCTGATATGGAAGAAAAAACTTCATCATGAACAATATTGTATCCCATTTCTTGTAGCTTTTTCGCAAGATTTTTTTCACTATGAATAGCATTATTGGTAAGGACAACAACATTATAACCAGCCTTTTTTATACGATTTACAGCCTCAATAGACGTTTTGATAGGTTCCTTACCCCTAATGAGTACCCCATCCATATCCAAAAGAAAATACTTATATTTCACCACTACACCACTCCTTATATGTTCGTTTTAAACCATCATAGGCAACAGATACATATTGCTCATAAAGGAATTCCCTATCTTTATAGATGGCATACCATACCTCTTCAAATAGGTCTATAGGTAAGTTCATAACAATACCATGCCGATAAAACTTTCGTCTGGCAATTTCGTAAAGTGATCGAACAAAGCATCGCCTATCATGGTATTTTCCCAAGGATAAGGTTAAGTAATCTACATAGGCATCTTTAAGATTTCTGGCAAGATTGAGTCCCGATTCTATAATCATCTTCTCCACAACATCCCATTTTACATTCCATGAATATACGTCTTTAACATGAGCAATAAGAGATTTATCCCACTGCTCATGTAGATATATATCAACAGATGCCTCTACCATATTATGAAAAACCCAAGGTACAAGTCCTTTAGGTAGTGGATAATAAAGATGTTTGGTAGTATATTTCCAAGCCGTATAAAAAGCCCAGCCCCAGGGAATATTCTTAAAACCGACATCGGAGTAAAAATCCACCCCCGGTGGATACTCTCCATGTAGCATAGCACCAATAGTAATACCATGGCATTTCCCAAGTGTATTCTTAATAAAGTGAGCAGCACTATGACTACGAGACCATCCACATCCTGTAAGTCTTAAAACATCGGGAAGCAATGATCCAAGAATTAGATTATCATCAATAGTACCGTGGATGTCAACAACCGCTTTGACATGCATTAGCGGAAACATATGCACCTCACTCCTTATAAGAAGTGGGGAGCCGAAGCTCCCCACAACACCCTATTATCCCTGCTGTCTTGTAAGCGGCGGAACCCAAGTCCAAAGGCCTTTTTCCTTGGTCATTTCTTCCATTCTTACGAGATAATCCCAATATTCATCTACTGCCTCCTGGAGCATTTTAACAATATGCTCATTGCCAGGTTTCAGTAGGTGAGCAAAACGACCTTCCATCTTGAGCCACTCTTCAATAGGAAGTTTCTTTGGTGGCTTCATTGTAATTCTCCACTGTCCCTGCTCTATTTCAAACAGTGGCCAGTAGTATGTTTCCCAAGCTTTCTTAGTAACCTCAACAGATTTTTCTGGTGGGAACCTGTGTCCCCTTGTACAAGAGGAATAGATAGCCATAAATGTTGGACCATCGTAAGACAGAGCCTTTCTCACCTTCTTCATAAGGTCAAATGGCTGACCTGGTATGGCCTGGGCTACATATGGAATACGGTGGAATGCCACAATATCAACAATCCTCTTCTTCATCTGAGGTTTACCGGGAATTACGCTACCGGCAGGAGATGTTGTTGTATTAGCACCCAAAGGTGTGGAAGAAGATCTCTGAATACCAGTATTCATGTAAGCCTCATTGTCGTAAAGCACATAAAGAAGCTGATGGCCTCTTTCAAGGGCACCAGAAAGAGCCTGGAAACCGATATCGTATGTACCACCGTCTCCACCAAACACGATGAATCTGAATTTCTTATTGAGTCTTCCTTTTCTCCAAAGGGCTCTATATGCCGCCTCTATACCAGATGCAACAGCTGCGGCGTTTTCAAATGCCACATGAACCCATGGTACATTCCAAGATGTATATGGATAAATGGAAGTGGCAACCTCTAAGCAACCGGTTGCATTAACCACAACTATTTGATACTCATCAGACTGAGCAGCAGCCAGAACCTGTCTAACAACTGTACCAGCATTACAACCAGCACACAGACGATGACCACCAACGAATGGCTGGTCTTTCACACCACGACTTGCCAATTCTTTTACTTCTGGAAGAGTTATATTAAAGTTATTTGCCATCCCTCATCACCTCACTCTCTCACTGTGATCCACTTAATCTGCTGGTCAAAACCACAACCCTTAACGGCCTTGAGACCATCTTCAAAGACCTGCCTAATATGAGATGGTTTAATATCTCTACCACCAAGGCCATAGATATAGTTGGCCATGTATGGTCTGCATGGCAAGTCATTCATGGCTGCAGAAATCTCTTCAAACAGTGGACCACCAACGCCACCATAGGTATAAGCTCTATCCATTATCATTACCGCATCGGCCGTTCTCAGAACACCAATAATATCATCCTTGGGAACGGGCCTGAAGAGGCGAATTTTAAGAAGACCTACTTTGTGACCCTCGGCTCTCATTTGGTCTACAACAACTTTGGCTGTACCAGCTGTAGAGCCCATAGCAACCATGATAACCTCGGCATCATCTGTCATATACTTCTCCACAGTATCGTAGTATCTGCCAGTAAGATCACCATACTCCTTACCAACTTCTTTTACAATATCAATGACCTTATCATAGTCTGCAGCTTGCTTTCTCTTAAACTCAATATAGGAATCCTGCAGTGCAAGAACACCAATTGTTAGTTTCTCATCGAAAACGGAATAATCAGGTTTCTTCGGACCAATAAATTTCTGAACCTCTTCCTTTTCAAGAACCTCAGCTACTTCGACAGCATGAGAAGTAATAAAACCATCATAAGATGTAATAATTGGGAACTTAGCCCTTTCTGCAATAGGAATAGATTGGATGATATTATCATATGCCTCTTGTGCATCTTCTGCAACCATAATAATCCAACCTGCATCTCTAATAGAAGAGATATCCATATGGTCACCATGAATATTAATAGGACCAGACAGAGCACGAGAGGCTACAACAACAGATATGGGAGCTCTGGCAGAAGATGCGATATGAAGGATCTCGTTCATAAGAGCAAGGCCCTGAGAAGCGGTAGCTGTCATAACTCTGGCACCGGCAGTGGCAGCACCAAGACATGCAGAAATAGCAGAGTGCTCACTCTCTACAGGTACAAACTCTGTTGTAACCTCACCATTGGCAACATACTTAGAGAACTCCTGAACAACCTCTGTAGAAGGGGTAATAGGATAAGCGGCAACAACATCAGGATCAATTTGGGCCATGGCAAACGCTGCCAGCTGGTTAGTCTCCATTGCTATTTTCTTTCCCATATCACTTCACCTCCGGTACCATTTCAATGGCTTTGACCGGGCACTCATTGGCACATACACCACAACCTTTACAATGGTCATAGAAGAACCCGGTCATCTTTCCGTCCTCAACAACAACGGCATTATCAGGACATACAAGCCAACAAATCATACAGTGAACACATTTATCTAAATTAACTTCTGGTCTAAATGTTCTCCATCCTGCAGTAATATAGTCAAATCCCTGTGGCTGATCTTTTACTTCTACATGAATACCATCAGGAAACTCTTTCCAAGACTTGGGCATAAGATCCTTAGCCATCTATTCTCACCTCCTGATAGCCCCTTTCAAGGGCCTTAAGGTTACCTTCAACAATTTTCTCTGTAAACTTTTCGGAGAATTTATGTTTAAGTTTTTCCTCAACAGATTCAAGTGGAAGCAAGTTTGTAACCTTAATTAAAGCACCAAGCATAGGAACATTAGGTATTGGTCTGCCAATAGTATCGAGAGCAATACCTGTTGCATCAACAGTTGCCAGTTTTCCTTTGAAGCCTGGAAGCTTCTCTCTAAATACAGCAGGCTCCATTGCGCTGTTGATAATGACGATACCCTTTTCCAAGTCAACACCTTTCAATATATCAATGGTGCCAACAAGTGTTGGGTCAATAACAACAATAATATCAGGATTCTCTACACCACTGTGAATAAGAATTTTCTCATCGCTAATTCTTGTATAGGCTGCCATAGGGGCACCCATTCTCTCTGGACCATATTCTGGGAAAGCCTGTATATACTTTCCGAGGTCCATTGCAGCTTCAGCAAGCAGATAAGAGGCGGTTTTTACACCTTGACCTGCTCTACCATGCCATCTAATTTCAAGAATGTTTTCAATCATGTGCTTCACCTCCTGAGCTATACGATTTTATAGAAACGCTTCTTACCGATCCTCAAGACCTGAGGCTCATCTTTATGATACAACACATATGCAATATCAGTTATTGTATTACCATCAAGCTTAATTCCGCCTCCCTTGATAATTCTCTTGGCTTCACCTTTAGAACCAAGCAGACCTGCTTTAACCAAAAAGTCAACAAGTCTAATCTCCTCTGCATCAGGAGCAACATCGCTAAACTTGATTTCTGGCATCTCATCGGGTATTTCTTTTTTAGAAAAGACTTTTATGAAATGTTCTTGCGCCTCTGCAGCAGCATCTTCGCCATGGAAGAAAGCTGTAATAGTATATGCAAGTTTCATTTTTGCATCTCTGGGATGTCCTTTTAGTATCTCTTCTATCTCTGCATCGCTAAAGTCTGTCAGGAGTTCATAATATTTCTTCATTAAGGCATCAGGGATACTCATAATCTTTCCAAACATATCTTTAGGAGCATCGTTAAATGCCACATAGTTACCAAGAGATTTAGACATCTTCTTAACACCATCGAGACCTTCAATGATAGGCATAGTAAAGACAACTTGAGGATCCTGTCCATATTCTCTCTGAAGATCTCTACCAACAAGTAAATTAAATATTTGGTCGGTTCCTCCCATCTCCACATCTGCTTCAAGGGCTACTGAGTCATAACCTTGAAAAAGGGGATACAAAATCTCATGTATATATATGGGTATACCTGCCTTCATTCGCTTATCAAAATCGTCTCTCTCTAAAATACGGGCAACAGTATATTTAGATGCCAGTTTTGTAATAACATCCGCAGCCCCGAGAGGTTCGAGCCATTGGCTATTATAAACAACTTCCGTCATTTCAGGAATAAGTATTTTATATACCTGTTCCAAGTATGTCTTTGCATTTTCCCGAATCTGATCTCTTGAAAGGGGCTTTCTCGTCTTATTTCTACCTGTAGGATCTCCAATCATTGCAGTAAAATCACCAATAACAAAATAAACCTTAGCCCCGAAATCTTGAAACTGTCTCAGTTTTCTAAGCACAACAGCATGTCCCAGATGTAAATCTGGAGCTGTTGGATCTGCACCCAACTTCACCCTAAGAGGCCTACCTTCTTTCTCTGCCTTTTTGAATTTCTCAACAAGTTCAGCAGGGGAAATTACCTCGGCGGTGCGACTAACAAGTTTTTCAACCTTTTCTTCAATTGTCATATGAGTCACCTCCAACATTGCCTGTAATACTATATGCTATAATTTTAACTGTTATGGGAAGAAAAAACAAACAGACAAGTCATACACTAAAAAAGTTTTTGCATGTATTGTGGAGCATAGCTCATTCACTTATCTTGGTGTTTATCATTATATCTTTATCACTAGTACTCGCAGCCTCTGCTATTGCTATCAATATCATATCCGAGTACTCTATGAAGCTGCCAGATCCTAAAAATCTTCAAATTGAAGTTGGTAAACCCTCTGTCATTTACGATAGAAATGGCACTAAACTCATCACATTAGGTAGTAGGAATAAATACGTTCCACTTAATGAAATATCACCATATCTAAAAAAAGCTGTTATAGCAGTAGAAGATCATTATTTCTACGAACACCCCGGTGTATCTATAAAAGGCCTTCTTAGAGCCATCTATGTCAATATTCGGTATGGTGGGGTCAAGCAAGGAGCTAGCACCATAACACAACAGTTGGCACGAACAATATATAACCTTGGAATGGAAAAGCATATAACACGAAAAATTAAAGAAGCTATACTGGCTGTAAGACTCGAGCAGAGATACACGAAAGACGAGATCTTGGAGATGTATCTCAATACTGTATATTTAGGTGCTGGTTGTTATGGGGTAGGATGTGCCAGTCTCACATATTTCGGTAAAAGCACAGCTAGCCTTACCCTTTCAGAAGCAGCTATGCTAGCTGGTATTATTAACAGTCCTTCTGCTCTATGCCCTCTCTATAACTATAATGGTGCATGGGAAAGGGCAAAGGTAGTACTCCAAAAAATGTATGAATATGGTTACATAACTAAAGAGCAATATGAAGAGGCATTGAAAAACCCTCCTAAGATACAACCATACAGTCAATTAGCAGAATACAAAGACCCATCTGTGAATTATTTTCTTACCTATATTATCCCGAAACTTATAAAGAAATTCGGAGAAGAAACAATATACAAGGGTGGCCTGAAGATATACACAACATTAGATGTAAAAATACAAGAATCAGCAAGTACCTCTCTGAAATATTCTCTGAAATATTTTAGAGAAAAATGGCTCAACGGAAAAATACCATACGATGAAGTTGGCGATAAAAAAATCCCACAACCTCAGGGAGCTATCGTAGTTATAGACCCTAAAACGGGTGATCTTCTTGCAATGATAGGCGGAGAAGATTTTAACATCACCAAATTCAACAGGGCTATCGCAAAACGACAAACAGGTTCGGCCATTAAACCCATTATTTATGCTACAGCACTGGACTATAAAATATCTATGCCCGGTGACTACTGGGAAAGCAAACCCCTGGAGCTAAAAGTTCCTGGAATGAAAGATCAATGGTCTCCTAAAGAATTTAACGGTAAATATTGGGGTTGGATTTCTATGCGAGAGGCACTCATAGAATCATCAAATCCCGTAACAGTACAAATAGGTATGGCACTCGGGCTCAATGCCTTTCGATACAGAGCACAGCTTATGGGCATTCAAACAGAAATTCAACCATATCTATCCTCATTTTTAGGTGCCACAGATTTAAGCCCAATAGAAATGGCATACGGATATGCGCCCTTTGCCAACGGAGGAAAAGCCGTTGTACCACGATACCTACTAAAAGTAATTGATAATAAAGGCAATACTATATGGCAATCCAAACCAAGTGCAGTTCAGGTATTATCACCTGATGCTCATTACCTTGCAGTAAACCTACTCGAGGATGTCTTTAAACATAAGATATATGCGAAAAGGCTTAATAAGGACAAATGGGAATTAGGAGGTAAAACTGGAACAACAGATGAAAAGAAAAATGCTTGGTTTATAGGATTTGGTGGCGATTTTGTCGCAAGTGTATACATAGGTCTTGATAAGTATGACATGAAACTTCCCTACAAGGCGCGTACCTTTATGATGGGACCAGGTATAGCAGCATACACATGGGGTACCCTACTTGGCGAATTAGAAACAAAAAAGCTATTTCCAGGTTCACCTATACCTAAAATTAAAGAGGAAAATACGGACATTATGTCTCTATCTCGTTGCAAACCCTATGGAGAACGAGATAATGGAAATAACAAGGACATATATCTCGTCAATGCAGCTCCGGAAGGCAACTGTGTACCAGATTCTTCCTGGCTACTCGTAGGAGTAGACTTTTTAGCTGGAACCTATACCTTCCCAGAATGCGATGAATTTTCAATGATGACACCAGCAATGGTACCCTATGAACAACTACAAAATATGTCATTTGTATGTAACATCTCCGCAACAGGACAGGTATCCCCGGTCGGCACAGCAAGTACCTCATCTACCACAACAACTTCTACGACTGCTACGACAACGCCATAAATAGGTAACAGGGAAATAGACATAAATCACAAGAAGTTTTTCAATTCACAAGAAAGATAGACCTATTAAATCTATTTGGTTTATAAAGGTAATAGGTAAAGCTGCGAGACACCAATTATACTTTATTTTCTACTTTTTTGTAAAATCCAGGCTTATGCAATTTCAAGCCCATCTTAGCAGTACCAAATATAATTTCACTCCCACCAACGAATAGATATCCTCCTACTCTAAGGGCACTGGCTAGCTTTTCCCACACCTTCTGCTTATGTTCTCTCTCAAAGTAAATAACAACATTACGGCACATAACAAGATCAAATCCCTTATCTATAGGCGGATCAGTAATTAGATTGTGCTTCCTAAATGTCACCATCCGTTTGATCTCAGGAGATATTACCCATTCTTCATCAGACACTTTAGTGAAATATTTTAGGTATTCTCCCTTCACATTAACCATTTCTCTCTTAAAGTATCTTCCCTCTCGTGCCCTCGCTAAAGCACCATCATCTATGTCTGTAGCTATAATTGTCACAGGAACATGTGGAAAGTCAACCTTCATAATAAGAGCCAGTGTGTAAGGCTCACACCCAACAGAGCAACCTGCGCTCCACGCCTTTAGTTTTCCTGTTTCTTTTATAAGTTCTGGTATAATCGTACGTTTTAAGTACTCCCACTTGTCAGGATTACGGAAAAATTCTGAAACATTGATAGTTAGTCTATCAATAAAATCTTTTTGGATTTTAGGATCATGCAGTACCTTATCAAGAAGTTCACTGTAATCACTAATACCATACCGTTTCATAAACAAGGCAAATCTCCTTCTCACCTGATCTTCACGATATCCTGAAAGATTTATCTTTAGCTTTCTCTCCACCTCAGCAATGAATTGCTTTAAATCCATTTTCTAACCTCCTTCACTATCTCATCTGCCATCTGATGAAGGGGCACAACTTTATCAGCCAATCCGGCTTTAACAACCGCCTTAGGCATACCATATATAAGTGCCGTTTCTTCACTCTCTGCAAATATTTTACCTCCAAATTGTTTGATAACTCGTGCTCCATCAGTGCCATCATCGCCTATACCAGTAAGAATTACACCTAATGTTTGTTTCTTGTATTCTCTTCCCACACTATCAAACAGTACATCAGCTGCAGGCTTAACACCTTTAACCTGAGGACCATCAAATAACTCTATTCTTCCACCACTAACACGCATATGAATACCACCGGGGGCAATATATACATAACCGGCTTTAACAGGTTCTCCATCTTCTCCCTCTTTAACGGTCAATTTAGACAGCTTGTTAAGACGCTCAGCTAAGGATTTAGTAAAACCTGCAGGCATATGCTGAACAATAACAACAGGAACAGGCATATCTTCTGGCAATTTAGGTACAACAGCTGTAAGAGCTCTGGGACCACCTGTAGAGGATGCAATTGCAACAATGCCAAGTTTTTCTTTACGTAATGTGGGACGGGATATACTCGTCGAAGAAGGTTGTGTCTCAGCAATCTCAGCCTTAGGAGTAGGAATTTTAGAACGGGCTACAAGTTTCACTTTTTCAATAAACATCTTCGAAAATTCAGATATATTGCTGGCAATATGACTCCAAGATGGCTTGAAAACAAAGTCTATAGCACCACTAGTGAGTGCCGTAGTGGTAATTTCGGCTCCCTCTTTAGTATGTGAGGAAAACACTAATATTCGGGTAGGCTTTTTAGCCATTACTTCTCTAATAACCTCGATACCATTCTTTTTAGGCATCTCTAAATCTAAAATAACCACATCGGGAGACAGTTCCATGATTTTTTCTACTGCCTCTACACCATCGGCTGCCTCTCCTACTATTTCAAACTCTGGGTCACGAGAAAGTATATCTTTGACAAATCGTCTTATTAGTAACGAATCGTCTACTACAAGTACGCGAATAGGCATTTAAAGCACCCCCTTCTTTATAAGCTCACGCTGCCTCTGCAAAACTGCCTTTATTATAAAATCTCTGTCTCTATCCGGTATATCTACAAAGGTAGCTCCAAATTCCGCATTGAGTTTGCTAAGTATAGGAATATCTCTAACGATTTTTATTTTCTGTATAAATTCCCGCTCATAATGATTACCCAAGAGGTCGTATTCCAATGAAAACCTAACTAACATGTATTTTCCTACTTTTATATCATATTGCTTCACCCAATTCATAGATACATTAAATCTAATCCCGCCAC
Organism: Zhurongbacter thermophilus; assembly: GCF_026184435.1. NCBI lineage: Bacteria > Pseudomonadati > Zhurongbacterota > Zhurongbacter > Zhurongbacter thermophilus. Next base: position 748,640 of record NZ_CP046447.1, on the reverse strand, counting down.
CAGATATATCTTTAATAACACCATCAAAGATATCAAATAGTTTTTCTTCCCACAGTTTGGGATAATCTTTATACGGAACATTAATTTCATCATCATTTAGCACCAAAAACTTTGCCATAATAAGCCATGGAACCCTAACATATTCTCTTCTTTGTTCTCTCTTTACTTCTTTGGGAACCCTAACAATAAGAGAAGGAATGGGCATAGCCCTCTGTTCAAGAACATCAGTCTCGAACACATAAAGGGCATCTTTGTGAACAAATCTTACATTGACTTTTCCACTAGTGATTTTTACCAGAGTTCCCTTATACATAGGAGCTGCAAGCACAATTCGATCTCCTTTAATATCCTCAACACGAGAAGTGTAAGATTGAATGTCTCCGCCTTCTTTAACCTCTATCCACACTTTTGATCCAACCTCAGGTAAAACAATTTTGCTGGGCAATGATATCACCACCTACGAGATAATGTTTTCACAATTTTATCCCAAAAAGAGACTCTCTTTCTCTCTGGTATATATACACCTAAAAGTTTCCTAGCAGCTGTCATCACCGATGTAGAAAACTTAGAAGTAGGTTTATATACGAGTATAGGTTTCTGTAATGAAACTGCTGCATGAACATCTGGATCATCAGGAATATTAACAAGATGTGCTATATCTCTATCAAAAAATCTTTTCACTAAGGTCGATAGCGCAATAAATGCCTTATCTCCCTCTGCTATATCTCTTACCATATTAACAACAGTCCATATTTTTCCATCATATCCCTTCTGGTTAAGCACCTTTAAAGTTGCATAGGCATCTGCTAGCGCAGAAGGTTCAGGAGTTGTAATAAGAATAAGTTCCGGAGAAGCTAAAGCAAAAGCTATAAGGGAACGAGTGATACCTGCGCCAGTATCGACAATAACAAAATCGAACATCTTACTCATATTATCAAGTACTTTTACCAGCATTTGAAGCTGGGTCTCTGTGAGATTTAGGACCTCTTCAATCCCAGAACAACCAGGTAATATAAAAAAATTTTCGTCAAACGGATAAACTACTTCTCGCCAATCTATACCCTTTACGATGATATCGTATATGGTAAGAGGATGTGAAGTACCAAGTAAAATATTGACATTTGCAAGACCTATATCAGCATCGGCTAACAAAACCTTTTTACCAAATTTGGACAGAGCAATAGAAAGATTTAAGGCAAAGTTTGTCTTACCAACACCACCCTTACCAGACGTAACGGTAATAAATCGAGTGTTTCTTTCTTCTGTTGTTGTAAGTCCAGATTCCGCCAACTGCTTTAGTACTCTAGCCTGATCCATTGATATTCAACCTCTCTATTAAATATTCTACATTGGGTTCCATAATATCATTTGGTACATTTTGCCCAGTAGTTACGTACACAAGGGGTATTCCTGTGCGCATTAAAAACTCCAGAGCAGGAGCAATATCATCTGTTTCGTCAAGTTTTGTCAATATAACACCTGATATTTTTATCTGCGAGGAGAATCTCTCATAAGCTGATAACATATCAACAAGCTTCATATTCGCAGCCAATGTTAAAAACACAATAGTCGAAGGAAAAGCTGATAAATAAGATGCCAACTTAACAATTTCTAAGCTATCCTTCGGACTTCTTCCTATAGTATCCACAAGTATATAATCGGAAGAGGAATGCCGCGATAAAGCAGGTGCTACCTCCTCTGGATTACGAATCACCTCAAATGGAACCCTAAGTATCTTAGCATATTCCTCAAGCTGTTCTATAGCACCGATGCGGTATGTATCTATAGAAAAAAGTGCCACATTCTTCCGCCTATACAGATGTAAAATCGAGGCTATTTTGGCAATAGTTGTTGTTTTACCAATCCCAGTAGAACCCACCAAGGATACAACCCTGGGAAGCAACTCTGTTCTATATTTATCAAAGGATTTAACATGAATATGTTTTTTGATATACCGTTTGAGAAAACTCTTCATTGCCTCTTCATCTTCTGCTGCCTGTAGAGGCATATTTTCACTAATAAGTAGAGAAAACTCTCGCGAAAAACCTAAATTCATAAAAAACCTTTCAACACTATTTTCAGATTTTTCTTGCGTGGATTCACTCAGAGTTTTTAACACTTTGAGCATAAGCTCCTTGTTTTCCTTTATTTCCCTGAGCAAATCTTCAACAGGGATTTTTTCTCGTTCTAACACACGGTTTCTAGGAGTTTCTCCCAACATACCATATTCATCTTTGGCGGCTGTTACCTCAACATATCTCTCTCCAAAAAATAGGTATTTCCTCTTATACTTAACATCAATAACAATAGCATCATTGCCCCACTCTTGTCTGATACGTTCTAAAACCCTATTCACATCTGTACCTCTAAAAACTTTTATAATCAGGAGAGCTTCACCACCTTATCTTGTACGAACTTGGCATCTCTTATTTCATTATAAGAGACAACAAAGGCACTTTGAGACACATATGTGTTAACAAAATCAAAAAAGTAATATCTAATACTGGGGGATACAGAAAACACCGGAGGAAAGCCATTTTCCAACTGTTCATTAACGGCATCTTTGAGGTTCTTTACCACTCGCATAATAGTACCCGGTGGAAAAGAAGCATTCTCATTTGTAAGCACAGGGGCAAGCATCTTCTCAAGATTCGGATCCAAAACTATGATATGTACATTTCCATCATCGGCCTTTATATGCTCAATGATGTGCTTTCTTACCCTCTCTCGTATTGAATCTATAACAAAAGGCATGGAGCTATTGACTTTATAGGCATCAACAGCTGTTTCTAAAACAGCAATCATATCCTTGAGTGGTACCTGTTCCATAAGTAACCTACGGATAATATTCTCTACTTCTCCAATTCCCATAGTATTAAGTACATCATCTACAACAGCCTGATATCTCTCAGCAAGATAATCCAAAAGTTCTTTTACCTGTTGTCTTGTAACAACTTCGTAAAGTTTTCTTCTAATAATCTCTCCCAAATGGGTAAGTATAACAGTTGATGCATCAACAATTGTCAAGCCCATGGCTTCTGCCTCAAACTTTGCCGAAGATGGTATCCACTTAGCCGGTAAACCAAATACCGGTTCTACAACTTCGATGCCCTGTAACAGCTGTAAATCATCTGGAGGTCCCATAGCCAAAAATCTATCAGTATACACTTCCCCTTTTCCTTCTTCGACTCCTCTAACCTTAATAACATACTCATTAGCTCCTAGAACATAGCTATCATGAACCCTCACAGGAGGAACAGGAAATCCTATCTCACTTGTAATATTTCTTCTCAGTAAAGATATACGACTAAGCAGATCGCCACCCTGCTCTATATCAAACAGAGGGAGAAGACCATAACCGAATTCAAGCTCAAAAGGATCAACACCGACAAGAGCCATCATGCTCTCCATAGCACCAATGGCCTCTTCTGGACCTCCTCCAGGAGCACCGCCTTCTACTCCAACACCACCAGACCCAATTTCTGTCCCCTCTGCCGTTTCAGCCTCTAGAGCTGGCACTGTCTCTTTTCTAAAGTATGTAGCTAACCAGTATAAAGCACCGGCAAGAAGTATGAAAACAATACGTGTAGAAAACCCTCCCATACCGGGAATAAGTGCAAATATTGCAAAAGCATATGCAGCATATTCCATAATTTTCGGATAAGATGTTAGTTCATCGATAACAAGAGAAGAAATGCCAACATCTTTGGATACACGAGTAACAAGTAAGCCGGCAGACATGGAAATAAGAAGTGAGGATAAGGTAATCTGAATAACGAAGCCAACAGACATAGAAAAATACTGCTCAAATGCTGCAGCAGCTTCCATTCCATGTATCATACCAACAAGAACTCCACCAAGAGAGCTGACAAGAGCTGCCAATACTGCGGCTAATACTTCTCCTTTAACAAATCGCGAAGCACCATCCATTGCACCAAAAAATGCTGCTTCTCTTTCCAGTTCTTTTCTGCGTTTACGAGCTTCTTCGGGTGTGATAAAACCTGCAGACACATCAGCATCTATGGACATCTGCTTACCGGGCATGGCATCAAGGGTAAAACGAGCTGCAACCTCGGCAATACGCTGCTGACCATTGGTTATAACCATATACTGGATAACGATAATAACAATAAATATTGCAAGACCTATAACAAAGTTTCCTGTGCCTCCAAGTATAAGCCTTCCAAATAAATCCGACAAAGCACCTGCACTACCTGTAGAAAGTATAGCCCTTACTGAAGCTACTATTAGTGAAAGATGTAAATAAACCATAAACAAAAGCAATGATGGATAAGAGGAAAATTTTATAGGATTATCAACGTATACACTAAGAAGCAGTATAACGAATGATAATGCCAAATTAATAGCAAACATCAAATCCAAAACAATAGGCGGTAAAGGATAAACAATGAGAATAAGACCAATTATGAAAAATATAACAATAGCTATACCTTTGTCTCCAAACAACGGCTTTACCTCCTACCTCTTCTCTTTCTCATAATAACATCTCTGATAATCTTTGCTACTTCTAGATAGAAATCTGGCTTAATATAATCGCCTACCTCATGTTCCCAGAATAGTCTCCTTGCCAATCGAGGCCTTCTAAATATAGGTATACCATGTTTACGGGCAATATCTTTGATTCTTTTCGCCATCCACCCTGTACCCTTAGCAACAATCTTAGGAGCAACCATATTCTCCTCATATTGAATAGCCACAGCAAACTCAGTGGGATTTGTTATCACTGCGGTGGCATTTTTCGTATCAATGAGCATTCGCCTCATGACCATTGCATACATTTTTTGCCTAATTTTACTCTTTACTTGAGGGTTACCCTCCATAGCTTTCATTTCCTCTTTAACCTCTTGTTTGGTCATTCGCATGTTTTTCATATAGTGCCATTTTTGATAATACCAATCTACAACAGCTATTAATAAATAAATCAATCCTACCCTCCAGAGAAGGCTATTGACAACTTCTATAAACTCATACATCTGAGCCTTGAAATTAACTCCCATAACAGATATCAGTGCAGCCCAGTGATCTTTAAGGTACAAATATACAACAGCACTAATAACAAATAATTTCACTATACCGAATAGTGTTTCCATAAGTTTATTGAGGGAAAACATGTTCTTCAAATTAGAAATTGGATTAAGTGCATCAAGCCTAGGAATAAGCCGCTTCCATGCGAGAACAAAACCTCCGAATACCATATTGGTTAAAACCACAACAACAAGGACAACAGCTCCCAGTAAAACAACAGTCCATACCCATAGTGATATTACAGGTTTCCAAGCTGAATATATTGTCTGTTCTGGCTTTAATAAGGATTCAGGAGATATGTCTCTCCAAAGTATAAGAAGCCTTGTCAGTGTGTACAAGGTCTTGTTATATACCATGCCTAACACAACTACAACAGCCAAGAACACAAGAGCTGATTGCATTTCCCTAGAACGTGGAACCTGTCCCTGTTCTCGGGCCCTTCTCAACTTTCGCGGCGTTGGCTTTTCAGTTTTTTCATCTGCCACAACCTATCACCTCAGAAGTGGCAAATACTTCTGAAGTATATCAGCCTGTATACCAATAGCATGGATCATAACTATATTGAGTGGTCTCATTAACAGTACCAATAAAAACAATGCTACAAATGTGCGGATAGGTAGCCATAATATAAAAATAGGAATATTACCAATACCACGATTGATAAGTCCTAGCGAAATTTCCAGCACCAATACAACTATAGTGAGAGGTAATGCTAGAGACATACCCCAAATGGTGGCTTTAGCAATGAACCAAACAACATGTTCTATACCTAGTGAAGTAAACATTGCACTACCTAGCGGTAAAACCCGGTAGGTCTCTATAATCATCTTTAACAGAAGTTCAAATCCACCAGAGGCAAAGAATAAAGTTGCAAAATACATACCAATGTATTGACCCAAAATAGCAGTACGCTGACCAGTTACAGGATCCATCATATTAGCCATACTAAAACCAGAAGATATATCATACATGGCACCTGTTAATTCGAGACCTACAAGAAACAAGCTGGTAACGAAACCTAAAAAAACACCTACAAGAAACTCTATAATAAACATACCAAGAAGAGAATAATGAGGTACAACAATACCCTTATGTGAGAGATATAAAGACACAATAACGGCCAATATGGCTGCAAGGGCCGACTTGATACGCAAAGGAAAAATGCGAGGATTGAGAAACATCAGACCTATAAAAAACCCAAATATTCTTGGATATACAGTTATAAATGTTGCAATCTCCATGGCTACAAGGTATTCCAAGTAGCTATAATTTCAGCAAGGAGTTTGGCAAGTGCTTTGAATACTATTGGAGTACCAAGTACAACCATCAGCATAGCAATAAGAAATTTGGGCACAAAGTTCAACGCAGCATCATGGATTTGCGTAACAACCTGAAACAAACTAATCAGAAGACCTATAACAACAGCAACAAGCAGTACAGGCATAACCCATAAAAGAACCATAACAAGCACTTTTTGAAACCAGAAAAACACAAAATCAGTCAACATTATTTAAAACTCCTCGCTAAACCCATAATAACAAGATCCCACCCATTGGCTATTATAAACAACATAACCTTTAAAGGTAAAGAAATCATCATGGGGGGAATCATGAACATACCTAATGACATTAGAACCGACGCCACAACAATATCAAGAGCTATAAATGGTAAATATATAAGAAAACCCATTAAAAAAGCCTTCTTCAATTCAGAAACCATAAATGCGCCGGCAGCAATGGCAAACGGTGTGTCTTTAGCCTTAGCAGGTGGTTTCTCTCCTGCAATTGTAAACATCATTTCCAAATCCTTCTGATCCGTCTGCTTAAGCATAAAGTCCTCTAAATACCCAGAACTCCTATCCACAAATTCCTGTAATGTAATGTCACCATTTGAGTAAGGCACCCAAGCATTAGCATATATGTCTGTAAATGTAGGTTTCATAATAACAAATGTGAGTATCAGGGATAGTGTAACAAATACTTGGGCAGATGGAAACTGCTGAAGTCCCATAGCATTGCGAAGAAAACTAAAAACAATAGAAATGCGAAGAAAGGTAGTAAAAAACATAATAATATAAGGGGCAATACTAAGAACAGTAAGCAAAGCAATAATTTGCACAATATATGGTTCATTTCCGAGTCCTGGTAAAGATATAACAAGCGTAGAGGTATTCACTCTCCTAGTACCTCCTTAAACGAGACCTCACCACTGCTAGTATGTTTTTCTTCCTCCCAGATATCAAGCAAACGAAAATCTTTATCAGAAAAAGCCACCATATAATATTTATCTCTATACTTCAAAACAACAATATGCCATTTAAAATCAATCACAAACCTATCAACAATAATAAAGCCCCCTGTGTTACTATTCCAGGGGGCTATTTTCTTCTTTAACCAGATTATAAACCACGCACTACCACCAATTATTAGTAGTGTTATAAAGACATAAAGATACAAATACCAACTCATACTCTATCATGAAGATAGCGCTTTATTGACAGCTTCGAGTAATCTATCAGGCTGGAATGGCTTGACAATAAAATCTTTAGCACCTGCCTGAATAGCCTCGATAACAAGTTGCTGCTGCCCCATAGCACTAACCATAATAACCTTGGCATTGGGATCAATCTCTTTTATCTTCTTAAGTGCCTCTATACCATCCATTTCTGGCATGGTAATATCCATTGTTACTAGATCTGGTTTAAGTTTTTTATACAGCTCAACGGCTTCAGCACCATTAGATGCTTCACCGACAACTTCAAAACCATTCTTGGTAAGAATGTTTTTAATCATCATTCTCATAAAAGCCGCATCATCTACAATAAGCACCTTTTTACCCACGGCCAACACCTCCTATAAATTTACACATTCATTAATCTCTCTCTTTTATCTACTATCTCTAATATTCTAACACCAAATGACTCATCTATAACGACAACTTCACCACGGGCTATCACTTTACCATTAACAAGTACATTCATAGGTTCACCTGCAAGTTTATCAAGCTGGATAATAGACCCTTCACCCAATGACAATAGCTCTCTTAAAGTCATCTTTGTACGACCAATTTCTACTGAAATCGTAACATTCACATCAAGTAAAAGCTCTAAGTTCTCAGGGTAAGGCTTTACACTATCTGCTGGTTGAAGAGGAGCAAAATCAACTTCCTGCACATCTTCTGTACCTCGAGCAATTTTACCACTTACAAAATCTGTTGGACCAACAGAACTGCCCGCAGGAGGAGACGTGGAACTTGTAGCTTCTCCTGAAACGGTGGATTCAGGCACTGGCTCCTCGGATTGAGGAGCACTGGCAAAGCTTTCAATGATATCCACTACCTCAGGGCTAAGACCAATATACATTGTAGTATTTCCAATACCTTCAATTTCAGTGGATATGGCAAAATATTTAAGGTTATCGGGAATTTCATCAACAGATAGTATTTGATTATCTACAGGCTCTATATCAGACGTTTTGCCGTATGTTCCAGCCATTGTATTGGTAAAGGCACTAATCATTTGATTGGCAAGCTCGGCAAGAGTACTAACCACCATATCATCTTCAAGGGTAGCTGCCATCATACCAAAAACCTGAAGCATAAGATTAGCTATATTAAGGGCATCTTCTCCCCTCAAAACAATAGCAGCACTACCAGATAAATCTCCTGACAGGTTATAAGACGCGTAAAACACCTTGCCAAGGTCACTTTCAATAGCAGAAGGCTCTACCTCTTCTCCCAAATTCATTGTGACCGACTTTCCAAGAACTCCTTGTAAAACATCAGCAAGTGAATCAATTAGGGGTTTCCATACTTCTTCCCTTGTTGGCACTATTCTTTACCCCCTTCTTTTTCTTCTTCGCCCGTATCCTTAGTCTCTTCAGACTCTTCGGCTAATATATCTAGAGTATTAATATCCAATCCTAATTCTCGCATAGACTCCTCTATGCTCTTATCCTCTCTATAACTAACAACCTTAACAGCCCTTGTTCTGCCTACGGTGCCAGGTATGGCCTTATATAGCTTATGGCCTTCAACCTCTACATCAATAGGTTCGTTAACTTTTCTATCTAAAATTATAACATCCCCAACCTCTAGAAGCAGTAAATCATTAATGGGAATGTCAGTTTCCCCAATAACAGCTGCAACATCAAACATAACGTCTTTAATTGTATTAAGTACCTTTTTCTTATCACGCTTAATCTTCCTAATACTGGTAAACCACATCTGAGCAGAGAGTTTTTGAACATAAGGCTCTAAGACAACATAAGGAATAGCCACAGTCATTATTCCCGTCATTTCCTGCATTTTTACCTCCATAGTCGTGACAGCTGTAATATCACTTGGAGGAACAAGCTGAACAAAACTCGGAGAATATTCAAGTCTTACAGCTTGAAAATTCCAATTGGCAACGGGTTGCCAAGCTTCTGATAAAGAAGAGTTAATAATATCAACAATACGCTGCATAAGTTTCTCTTCCAGAGTTGTCAGACCTCTAAGATTAGATATCGGCTTTCCTGGACCACCAAGAAGTTTATCAATAATAATGAAAACAAGAGGTAAAGACATTTCAAGAATGATGTTAGCCGACTCACTGACATCTTCTATAACCATAAATGTTGGTTCTGTTAACGAACGAATATACTCTTGATATGTGACCTGATCTACAGACACAAGATTAATTTCTATAGCTGTACGCAAATAACCTGAAAGACCGGTAACGGCAGAACGGGTAAAGTTCTCAAATATCATTTGAATTGTTCTAAGCTGATCTTTAGACAACTTATCAGGACGGCGAAAATCATATATCTTTACATCTTGCTTTTTTGTCTCTTCTTCAATTTTAACCTCACCGGTTTCAAGAGCAGCAAGCAAGGCATCAATTTCTTCCTGACTGAGAATATCTGGCACCAATATCAATTCCCCCTACATGGGTAATTTTGTTATTAGTTTTTCTGTATAAAACACATCTACGACAACGGTCTTTCCATAAAAATCATTGATAGCTTCTTTTATCTCATTCATTATCTGATCCATGCCTTCCGATGTGAAATCACCCGGTTTCTTTCTACTAATAACACTTATGATTATATCCTTTATAGCTGCCATGTCAGGATCTTTGGCTGTTATCTCATCAAGAGTTTTTTGATCCTTAAATTTCAATGTCAACTTTATCTGCACTATCCACGAATAATCAGATAGATTTATGGTCATTTTAGGCATATCATATAGTACAGATTCATCCTTGGTCGATTCCTGCGTTTTATCCTCGGCTTTGGGAGCCATTTTCGGACCTATGAAAAATACACCTATAGCTAAACCGACGGCAATAGCAACTATTGCAATAAGTATCGGTACAAGTAGCTTTTTCACATCCCCACCCTCCTTTACTGTGGAAGTTTAGATATAAGTAGTTCCGTAACAAATATCCTTAATACAACCTTATCTCCATAAAAGTTATTAATAGCTTCCACAACAGCTGCCATAGTTGCTCTTCTTCTATCCCCTACAAAATCTTCTGGCTTGAACTTAGCTAAAGTTCGAATAATAATATTTTTTATCTCAGACAAGTTTGGATCCTTTTTCATGATCTCATCCAGTGTTTTCTGATCTCTAAACTCTAAAACAGGTGACATAATAACAATATATGACATTTCATCTAGATTAATTTGCATCTTTCCCAAAGAATATAATACTCCTTCTTGTGGCTCAACTGTAGGAGGTTTAGGAATAAGCATAGGACCAATTACAAATCCTCCTATAGCAATACCCAAAATCGCTGCAATAATAGGTATCAATATTGGTAGCAATTTCTTCATTTCTGTCCCCCCTTAGACGAAGCAGTAGAGGTACCTGTTAACGATGGTGTCTCTGGTATCTTAATATTTATCTCAACTCTCCTGTTAAGTGCTCTATGTTCTGGCGTATCATTAGGATAACGTGGTCTATACTCGCCATATGTAGCAGCACACATTTTGGCGGGATTAATTCCCTCCTTTTCAAAGAAATGCAAAACAGCTAAAGCACGGGCAGCACCTAGCTCCCAGTTTGATGGAAACTGGGGTGTATGAATAGGAATATTATCGGTATGTCCCGTAATACATATCTCTCCGTTGGCATTTGCCAATACTGGAACGAGTTTTTTCAAGGCTGCTTTCATTTCCGGTTTTATTGTAGCCTTTCCCAAATCGAAGAAAATATCACCCTGCAAAATTAAAGTAATTTCTCCACTAGCCGTCTTAACCTCAACAGGCTGTTTGGCAAGTTCAGATAATATTTTTTGTTCCTCTTTTCCCATCTTTGAGAGTTTTTCCTTAAGAGCCTCTTCTACGGCTTTTTGTATCTCTTTGGCAGCTCCTTCGGCATTAGCATAAGTCTGCATAACTGTCATAGGACCAACTTGAATAACATCCGGAGGTACGGGCATAGGTGGGGTAAAAATAGGATTAGCCGGTAAAACTCCTAAACTTCCACCAAATGTAATAATAAAGGAAAATGCTATCTGCTCAAACTTCACAGGATTAATTGTCGAAAACGCATATAGCAAAATGAAGAAAACAAGAGTATTAGTAACAAGGTCACCATAACTCAAACACCATAATGGTGCCCCTCCACCTTCTTCACATTTACATTTATTTTTTGCCACTTACTGTCCGCCTCCTCCACCAGACAATGCTTCTTCAACAGCCTTACGATCTGCTGGAGAAAGAAACGATTTGAGCCTTTCTTCTAAAACTCGAGGATTCTCTCCTGCCTGTATAGCTAAGAGCCCTTCAACAACCATCTGCCTAATAGCAGCCTCTATCTCGTCGTTTGCAGCCAACTTTTTACCTATGGGCAGCATGAACATATTTGCCACCATAGAACCATACAATGTTGTAATCAGAGCTAGAGCCATGGACGGACCAATGGTGGACGGATCATCAAGCTGTTTAAGCATTTTAATCAAACCAACAATGGTACCTATCATACCATAAGCAGGTGCCAATTCACCCCAATAGTCAAAAACCTTTTTATACATTGCATGCCTGGCTTGCATGGCTTCAATATCTGCTTCTAAAATCCCCCTAACAGACTCAGGATCAACACCGTCTACAACAAGCTGAACCCCTCTCTTTAGGAAGTCATCTTCTATTTCTTGTATAGCTTCCTCCAAAGACAAGAGTCCTTCTTTTCTTGCCCTGTATGCAAGGTTTACCAGCGTCGTAACAAGTTGAACAGGATCTAGTGTAACCCCTTTTAGAGCAGCACTAATAACACCACCAATACCTGTTATCGTCTTTAAAGGTAAGGAGGCAATCGTTGCACCCAGTGAACCACCAATGGTAAGTAAAGCAGAAGGCAAACTAATAAATGTAGAAATTGGCACACCACCAAGCATACCTGATATAACTAATATAGTCGCTAAACCCAAACCCGCAAGTAGTGCTATATCCATTAGTCACTAACCTCCTCTACCCCATGCTGTCTCCGAATAAGAAATCTCCCTTTAAATTCTACTATAAGTTCTATTATTTCATCTATGGACTCCTTAACTACATACTTATGACCATTTGTCAATGTAACAACGGTATTGGGGGTTTCTTCAATAAGTTCAATGTGCTCAGGATTAAGGTAAAACACAGTTCCATTAAGCCTATGCAGTTTTATCACGTTACCACCCCCAATGTAAAAGTGTAAGGGAAGGAGCATAACCCCTTCCCTTACTTATATCGGCTACTATCTCTTAATATTCAGTATCTCTAATGTGATTTCATCCGCCGTTGTTATCACTCTACTATTGGCCTGGAAACCTCTCTGGGTAATAATAAGATCTGTAAATTCTTCTGCTAGATCTACATTAGACATCTCCAAAGCTCCGGAGATAACCTCTGACCCAAGGTCATCAGCTGTTTTAAAGCCTTCAAAGCCACTATTTGCAGAATCAGACCACAAGTTAGATCCTTCCCTCTGCAAACCTGCAGGGTTAGAGAAAGAAGCTAAGGCTATCTGTGCTAATGGTTTAACAAGCCCGTTGGTAAATGTACCAACGACTTGCCCATCTGGGGTAATAAAGAAACTTTCAAGTTTCCCCTCTTTAACACCATCTGCAGAACCTGAAACAGTAGACTGTGACGCATATTGAGTTAAAGCATTAAATGTCAACCTAATATCCATAGGATTAGCTCCGGCAAATTCAGAAAGTAGTGGATCATTAGGATCTATTGGTATTGTAGGCTCTGAAGTTGTTGCAGAGTTTGCAGGATCAAAAGGATCACCAGCTGGATCGGCTGTGTTGTAATAAACACTCTCAAACCTACCATCATTGGTAAAAGTTACACCGAATTTCCACACTTTAGATCCAATACTAACTGTGGCAATCCATGTGTTAGCGCTTCCATCTTTAGGTGTCATTGTAACAACCATGGCATGTTCTCTTCCAAGAGAATCTATAATACCACTAACACTGAATGTGATATTATCAGAGGCGGTTGCAGCAGCATCAAGGTTACCGCTGAAAGATATAGAAGATGTAGGAGTAGGCGCCATACTCATATCTTGAGGAATAACGATATCACCAACTTTACCAGCATCTGGAGTAATATCAGGATCTGCAAAAATCGCTGTTACAGATGCACTTTGTAAATTATTGAAATCTATACTAATATTCTGCCCATGCCATCTCAAACTCGCTATCTGTCCTCCAATAACTCTATTGGTCGATGCATCAAACGTAATAATATGGTTGCTTAAAACCACAGGAGCAGAAGCATTAACTCCGTCGTAAATAGTAGCAATGACACCATTGGTAGTGGAGTCGAATTTTACAGTAAGCACATGTTCCTGTCCTAATTCATCATAGACACGAATTAAGGTTTGTGTTGTCGTAGATGTATCAATTGAACCATGGACATTTACCTTAGCAGTAGGAGAAATACTCCAGCCTTGAACTTTAAGACCAGTAGCAGAACTAACAAGAGCACCATTAGTATCTATGTCAAAACTACCATCACGGGTATAAAAATATCTCTGACCATCAGACAAAACAAAGAAACCTCCGCCCTGAATGGCAAGATCGGTAATTCTACCAGTTTTTTGGATAGCTCCCTGAGTCATAATATTATTGATATTAGACACCTGAACACCTAAACCTATCTGCGAAGGATTAGTGCCTCCTCTACCTGCATATGGTGCCCTTGCTGCACGATTCATGAGATACAAAACATCTCTAAAAGTGGCCTTAGCAGATTTATAGCCCACAGTATTAGCATTGGCAATATTGTTTGAAATAACATCAATACGAGTATTGTGGGCCTTAAGGCCAGAAATGGCAGTGAAGAAAGATCTCAACATACACAAACACCTCCCTTTGGCGCTTTTTAAAGCGCCTGGGAGCCTCCGCCAGTGCGGTCCAGCTACCCAGGCAATATCTCAAACCACCGTCGCGCGAATTATACAAACACTACCCCATCAATCTGGGAAAAAACAGCATCTTTTTTAAACGGTGGGGTTTTCACCGTAATAACAGTTCCATCTTTAACACCCACAACCGCTATAAGATCATCCATAACGACTACACCCTCTTTCACCCCCTTATTTCTTAATTTGGTGATACCATCAGCCAATCTTAAAAGATGATCTTGGGTAAAATCAATTTTTCTGAATCTAATCCTATCAAGTGCATGTTTGGAAAATTTAATACCCATAGAAGAAGCAAGCTCCTGCATAAAAGGAGATAAACCAACAGATACTCTCTGCTCCTGTTTTTGCGCACGAGAAATATTTAATCTAGTTGATTCTGGTCCTCCAAGATTTTGTATTTGTTTATATCGACCTATCATACGGCACCACCAGAGATATCTTGTGTTTTCTTATATATATTATACGCACTTGTTGGATTAACTGTTGCATTCGAAGATGCATCTGTAGGCTTCCCTCCAACAGCCTCATTTATGCTTTCTAGTACCTTCTTAATATCATCTAGCTTCTCACTCACCTCTATGATTTTCTCTATCAAAGTAAGCTGTGTAAATTGCTCCAACATCTTATCGCTATCCATTGGTGATAGAGGATCTTGATATTTAATATTAGCTATAAGGAGCCTTAAAAAATCATCTTTGCCTAGACCAATATTAGACCAACTGTCTTTATGTGTTACATCTTCTGTGAAACCTGCTTTTATTGGATTATTGACAGAATCTACAGAGGGCATATGCCTCCCCCCTTATGCATAAATATTAATACCTGCACCTTTGTTAGCACTAGAAGGTGCCTTATACTCCGTATTCGACATAACAGGGACATTGTAAGCATTACTATAAATATCTCTAATCCAACTTACATACTCATGTTGCTGCTTATAACTGTGCCATGTCCCGTTATGCCCCATAAACGACCAATTCATATGACGAGCATCCTGTCTTAACCCCATCATAGACGACTGATTAGTTACATATACCTTGACATCTCTTACATGTATATCTTTCTCTATTAGTGCGTTAATAAGCACATGTTTCTGCAAATGCAATGTCTTGGCCATATCTTTATCTGACATCATTTCCAGTAAAAACTCCCCTTTTTCCACATCAAATGATAATTTCATTCTCACAATACTATCATCGATCTTAACAGCCATATATGTAGGATACTTATGCTTACTCTTCATAATTTCTACTGTTCTGACCAAATTATTTAAAGTTTTAAGAGGTATCCGATTTTCCTGAGATAACTGTTTATCTTGATTGTCACTAACAGATAGCTTGCTCACATCAGTCGCCACATGCTTGTGATAGTTGATTTCATCAGTATGACTTATCTTTTCCTCCTTAACATGTTTATCATTTGAGACCTTTTGCCCGGTATCCATTTGATGCTCAGGTATATTATCTGTCTTAACTATTTCACCATCTTGCATATCCCTCAACAGAGAGTTTTTAATGCCAGTAAAGTTTACAGATAGCTTGGTATTCGAATTACTCCCCATATCAACTTTAGCATCATGCATATCTACATGCACTGCAGTGGTGATTCCTTTAGATACACCAATCCCCTTAGGTGAAGTTCCCACTTGTTCTTTATTCTCACTATTCTTATTAGACAACTTCAAGAAGTGCTCGATTGTTACTTTGGCAAACTCTTTATCCGCAACAATATCTTTCTTTGTATTTTCCCATTCATCTGCAGTAATAGGAACAATCTCAATAGGATCAGTAATAACATACTTACCTCTACTACTAACTTGAGGTATCTTTACACCTTGAATCTTGCTGCTAATAACACTTTGATGTAACTGCTTTACCTTAAAATTATCACTTACATAGGCAATAACCTGGTTAGTCTGATGCACTTCATGAAATATACCATCTTCAGCATGGTTTTTAGAGTGGTAAGCTACTTGCGTTGTCTTGGTATGAGACTTATTGGTAGAAAACGCATGTATACTCGAACTATTTGGAAATGTACTTTGGCCATTATTATGGTCTTTTGTTATCTTGTTTTCAATAACTTTACCAGTCACTTTAATACCTTTTGCATCTTTACCAGTATCCTGATGGCTTTCTTCGACATCTACTAACCTACTCTTAACTCTTTCCTCAACCTTGCTGGGAACATTATTGATAGCTTTATCTGCGAATAAGGTCCTTACATGCTTTTCATGCCCCAACATAGCGTGTTTGTCGTTCTTAGCTGAAATGTCAATTGATTTTTCCCCTTCAGATTTCTTTGCATTCACTACTAAAACATTTGAATGATCCTCTACATTTTCTACCGTTCCATCCTTAGAAATTTTCGTATCGCTTGCATGGATATCGGTATAAATACCTTCACCAGTGTGTTTTACATTTTCAACGTTAGAAACAGTATTTTCGCTTTGGATTTCTTTTTGGTTCATATGTATAGTTGCAATTGCTTGAACGAGCTCAGGATCTGTCGAAAACAATAACGCAATATCCTTAAGAATAGCAGATGCCAAAAAATTTGTTTGTTTACCTTTATGGGACTTTTTCTGCATTTCTTCTATCTTCTTCACAAGATCATCTAGAATATCACTTTCTTTAGAAAACTGCTTTTGTTCAGCTAATTTGCCTATCAAATCCGCAAGTGAAGAAAAATCTTCTTTCATTAGCTCAGTTAGTAATTTAGCAAATACATCTTTATCAATCGAGGCACCTGTTTTTTCACCACCTTGCGCATTGCCCAATGATTGGCCTAAAATCATGAGTAGCTGCCCTATCTCCACTTTTTCACCTCCTTTCCTTTATGATTTTTTCAGATAGCTTTTATAGGAAGCAAAGTCATCCAAAACCTCTTGGAGACTTTGCATTTCCTCAATAAATACCTGCTCTTTCCACATTTCTTCCAGTTTCTCCATCATTTTTAAACGAACATTAGCTTGGAGAAGTTCCTGTCGCTTCTCCTGTAAATTATTATAAGCCTCTATGAGGTCTTTTTTCGCCTTTTCAATACGCTTTACCAGGTTAGCAAGCTCAACCCAATCTATTTCTCCCCTTTGAAAACGTTGACGATAATCCTTATAGACACCTGTGTATTCCTTAGATTTAACAGCTAACTCTCTTACACGAGCGGCAGCCTCTGAAAAAGCCTCTTCAGCTAGCTTCTCCTCAACTTCTCTAATTCTTTTTATACGGGCAAATCTAAACCTCTTCATCGCTAAGTATCCTCTTCATCCATTCAATCGTTTCCGGAAGCGATGTCTTTTCATAAATATCTTGTCTTAAAAATTCGTTAATCTGGTCTATTTTATTCAGAGCATAATCTATTTTCGGATTTGTACCCATTGAGTAGGCCCCGATATTGATAAGGTCTTCAGCATCTCGATATATTGCTAAAATCTCTCTTATTTTCATAGCAAGCTCCATATGCTCCCTCGTAACGACATCTGGCATAACACGAGACACACTTTGAAGTACATCTATTGCGGGGTAATGAGAACGGTGTGCTAGCTTCCTGGAAAGCACTATATGACCATCTATAATGGAACGAACTGTATCCGCGACTGGTTCATTCATGTCATCACCTTCTACAAGGACCGTAGAAATAACCGTGATACTACCACGTTCACTGGCACCACCTCGTTCAAGAAGGCGAGGCAAAAGCCCAAAGACAGAAGGAGTATATCCCCTAGTTGTAGGTGGTTCGCCAGCCGAAAGGCCGATCTCACGCTGAGCCATAGCAAAACGTGTCACGGAATCCATCATGAGAAGAACATCTTCACCCTTATCACGAAAATATTCAGCAATAGTAAATGCAGTAAATGCAGCTCTTACTCTAACAACTGCCGGCTGGTCAGATGTAGCAACCACAAGAACACTCTTCTTTAATCCTTCCTCTCCAAGAGATTTGTATATAAAGTCTTTGACTTCTCTTCCACGCTCTCCTATTAACGCTATAACATTAACCTCTGCAAGTGAGTTTCTTGCAATCATACCCATTAGCGTACTCTTGCCAACACCTGAGCCAGCAAATAGTCCTATTCTCTGCCCTTTACCTATAGTAATAAGCCCATCTATAGCCCTTACTCCCGTTTCAAGAGGTTCTTCAATGGGCTTACGCTTTAACGGATGAGGGGGATAAGCATATATGAGTCTGGTTTCGCCATATATTTCTCCATACTCATCAAGAGGTCTTCCTAATCCATCAACAACTCTACCAAGAAGTGCATCACTAACCTTCACAGAAACAGGCTTACCAGTTGTACGAACAAGGCTACCAGGCCCTACCCCAATAAGATCACCAATAGGCATGAGAATAGTTTTTCCCTCTTTGAAACCTACAACCTCAGCCCATATGCTATTACCAGAAGGGGTAATAATTTCGCACAATTCACCGACAAAAGCACCTGGAGTATAGGCCTCTATGGATAGACCAACAACATCAATAACCTTCCCATATGAGGAAAATGGGGAAAATTCACTAACCTTTTTTTTGAGATCCTCCAATGCTTGTTTGAGCATAGTACCCCATCACTTCCTTTATAAGCTCTCTAAGATTGTCTATAGCAGAAGACAAACGAGCATCAACTAACCCTAGCTGTGAATCAGCAATAACCCCGACATCTACATGAGGATCTTCATTAACAACTATCTTTCTAATATTAATATCCGTCTCCATGATCTTATCAGCTATTTTAGATACTTTCTCATAAAGATGGGAAGGAACCCTTAACTCTATCACCTCTGAACCTTTAAGTTTAGAAATAGCCTGTTTAACATATCCTTCCAAAAACTCATTATCTACATCCAATGCCTTACCAGAAATAGCCTTGGTAATTTCTGCAATAACCTCTGGCAACATCATAAGAAGCTGTCTCTCCATATCGGAATAGATATTCTCTATTTCCCGTTTAATAGAAACATTTATTTGCTGAAGCTCATCTCTGAGACGCGATATTTCAGTATGTATCATCTCTATCTGGGCTATATACTCATCTAGTGTCGCTTTTACCTTTTCACCAGCATCGATATAAGCCTTGTTATAGCCATCGGTGTATCCATTTTCATAAGCCTCCTTATAGGCCCTTTCTTTTACGCTCTCCAATATACCCTCATAATATTCCCTTATTTTTTGAGTATATTGTTCCACTTGCTCCTTTACAGGATCATGGCCCGTTTCTTCGCTTGACTTAGGCGTATATTCCCCTACAACAATCTTGTCGCCTTTACGATATACGGCAACCCTCTTTAAAGACTCTATACCAGACTTTTTATCCTTTGGCAACGGAGATCACCACTTTACATAACAACATCTTCGCCGCCACGCACAATAACAATTTCCCCTGCCTCTTCGAGTCTACGGATAATAGCAATAATCTTCTGCTGGGCTTCTTCTATTTGTTTTACACGTACAGGCCCCATATACTCCATTTCTTCCTGAAGCATCTGTCTTGCACGTTGTGACATATTTTTAAATATTTTTTCTTTTACTGCATCACTAGCACCCTTCAGTGCTATAGCAAGGTCTCTAGCATCAACTTCTCTAAGAACCCTTTGAATGGATCTATCGTCAAGAAGAACAATATCTTCAAAAACGAACATCTGTTTTCTAACTTCTTCAGCTAAAGCAGGATTGATACTATCCAAATATTCCAAGACAGCCTGTTGGGTCTGCTGGTCAACAGAGTTAAGAATTTGTACAAGCGTGGCAATACCATCAACCTTAGTCATATCTTGCCCAGCAGAGAAGGCAGAGAATCTACGCTTAAGCTCCTCTTCTATGGTGCGAATAACTTCAGGCGATGTTCTATCAATAACAGCCATACGATAAGCCACCTCTTGAGCCAGTTCAGGAGGCAAGCTAAGAAATACAGCGGTAGCCTGTTGAGGAGTTAAATAGTTAAGAAGCAATGCAATAGTCTGGGGATGCTCATTTTGAATAAGGTTGGCTACCTGTTGAGGATCAAGTTTTCTAAGAAATTCAAAAGGTACAACTTGCATAGCCCCAACAAGCTTTTTAAATATCTCTTCGGCTTTCTGTGGACCATATGCTTTTTCTAAAACTTCCTTCGCATATTCCAAACCGCCTTTACCAATATACTCTTTAGCCATAAGAAGGGTATAAAACTCTTCTATGACTTTCTGTCTCACAGATTTAGGTATTTCTTTGATTTTGGCAATTTCTATAGCCAATAGCTCCGCATCCTGTTCAGGTAAATACTTCATAACTTTGGCTGCCCAATCTTTACCTAGTATCACCATCAAAACAGCCGCTTTATTGTATTTCATTTCCTTACCACGACCAGGCACAGTTAAACCTCCTCCTCAAGCCATATCTTAACAAGAGCCGCCACACGTTCAGGCTGTGATGCAATGATTTCTCGGATACGATCAATAATTTCACGTTCACGCTGCTCCTCCGGCGACAACTCCTCTTCTTCGATAAGACCTCTCTCTTTGAGAAGTTCTTCAATAATAGCCTGTGGTTCTGGCAACGGCTCCTTTCTGGACTTACCCATAACAAGGAATGCAAAAGCCAGCAGCGTTGTTAAAAGGAATAATCCAATTGGTACTCCAGAAGTCAACAAAAATGTTTTCCAATCGAATCCTTTCGGGGCAGAAGCTTCTCTAAGTTGCTTAACGGGAGCAGGAACTACAACAACATGTTCACCATCAGTATCAATACCAAGTCCTTGAATATAAGCTTTAACAATATCCTCTATCTTTTGAGCAGACCATTTCAAGTTCTTCAAGGTATCAGAATCAAAGATAACACTAACACTAACATCTTTGACATGTCCCCCATTATCTTCAAAGGTTGTAACAGTTTTATCCACCTCGTAATTTACCGTTTTTTCATCATAAGTACGAGAAGAAGTTTGCCCTGTACCATATGGATAAGTTGGACCAGTACCAGCAACATTACCAGCAGTACCAACAACTCCTCCCTGATTACCATTAACTTCTCTCTCATGCTTCTCACTAAGTGATAAGGTTGAGGTGTCACCATAATCTTCTGACACCTTCTTCACCTTAGACACATCAACATTAACAGATACTCTCACATCAAACAAAGATGGATCTATACCAATACTAATAAAATGCTCCTTTAATGCAGTTTCTATGGAAAAAGCAAGTCGCTGTTCAATCTGGAATTTATAATCTATAGCATCAAAAGACATACCGCTGTTATACATCTTAGGATACCAAAGAACTCTACCACTAGTATCAGCAACCGTTATCTGATCAGGAGTAAGCCCATCAACAGCACCGGCAACAAGATTAACTATTGCTCGAACCTCTTCATCTGTTAGCCTCGCTCCATATTTAGGCTCTACTATAACCGATGCCTTAGCGGTAGATGTAACCTGTTCGGCAAAAATATTTTTTGAAGGTAAAACGATGGATACCCTAGCATCCTTCACATTGTTGAGCTGCTTGATAATATTAGTAAGCTTTTGCTCAAGCACTCGTTGTTCAAATATACGCTCTTGCTCCTGAGACAAAAACATTGCTCTAGTTTTATCAAATATAGAGTATTCATCACCAAACTTGCCGCTAATACCTTGTGCTGCTAGCTCAATACGTAATTTGTCTACATACTTATCTGGAACTAAAATCGTCCGGCCTCCATCCACCAGTTTGTAGGGAATATTTTTCTGATCAAGATATGCCGTGATAGATGCAGCCGTATCAGGTGATAAATCAGTATACAATATTTGATAATTAGGACGACTAACCCAAAATAGTAATCCTCCTAAAAGCAAAAAGATAATAACAAACACAGCAACAATTTGTTTTCTTCTTGCACTATCAAGAGAATTCCAAAACTCCAGAAAATCTTTAACTACTTGGATATCTTTGAGTCTCTCAATAAAGTTTTTCACGTCATATCACCTTACATTGCTATTCTCATGAACTCTTGAAAACCCTCCATCAATCTATTCCTAACCTGTATAATCATCTGAACCGCCAAATCGAGTTGAGAAGCCATGGTAATGGCATCGGGTAATTTATCCAAGTTACCTGCAGCCACTTCCTTCATAACGCTATTCGTCTGCTCCTCAAACTGCTGAAGTTCATCAAGTATTTTGGCAAAATCCTTTGCCCCGGGAAGAGTCTTCTTCGTTGTTTTGGTAATTCCCGTTATACCAGAAGCTCCACCAATACCCCCCACTTTATCAATCACATACATCACCTACCTATTTCTAGTGTTTTCAAATACATATTCCTTGCAATACTAATTGTTGTCGTATTAGCCTCATATGCCCTCTGAGCTGCCATAAGGTCGACAATCTCTGTAGCAAAATCGATTCTCGGATAAGCAACATAACCCTGAGCATTGGCATCTGGATGATTGGGATCATATACCATGCGAGGAGGTCTATTATCTTCTACAATTGCCGCAACTCTTACCCCATCCACACTACCATTCTCTTCTACAATAGGTTCAAATACCACAAATCTTCTTCTATAGGGACCACCGGTAGGTGTTCTCGTTGTATCAATATTGGCAAGATTATCAGAAACAATATCCATTCTGAGTCTTTCCGCAGTTAGTGCCGAGGCAGCACTTTTAATCGGTGAAAAACCAAAGTCCATACCACTCACCACCTTCACACTTATCTAATGACACTTGTCAACACAGAGCGCAATGTGCTAAATCTCTGTGATAACAACTTAGCTACACCACCATACCACATAGAGTTTTGCATTAGTTCTACAAGCTCTTTATCAATGTCAACATTATTTCTATCACTTCGCCATGATAGATTTTTGTCTTCTTGCGTTCTTGGAAAAATGACCCCATCAGAATATTTAAAATGTCTGGGATTATCACTCTTTAAGGGCTGTCCCATTCTACCACGAGTTATGTAATCCACCATATCTTTAAAGTTTAAGTCCTTTCTCTTATAGAAGGGGGTATCAACATTGGCAATATTATCAGATAGCAAATCTTGCCTTTTAGATGCCACATCCATAGCCCTAGCCAAAACACTACTAATATCGTTAATTTTCACTACCATCACCCACCTTTTCACATGCAGGTGTATCTAAACTTTGAAATTTAAGTAGATAAACATCCCCTTTATATTTCACAAACTCAACCCAAGCAGAATGTCTGCACTTATATTTTACATACTTTTCCTCCTTGGGTAACCAAAAACGGTAAACTCCTTCATATACAACCTTAAACGGTATCCTAAATTTAGCTGTAGGATCATCTTTATCTGACACAGCATACCTATCTACAGAAACAATTTTCATTGAAATAATTTCTGGCGGCTTATTAACATTAGACGCAGACATTACCGTATTTTTCCATGTGTTAAAGTAAGATTCAACCTGAGGTCTCATCTCTGTTCTTGTATCAGGAGGGTACATATTAACAATAGCATCCACATCCATAGAAGGTAGATATACCTCAATGAGGTTATAAAGCATCTTTTTAGCTTTGGCTATATCAGCATCGGTAACATAATCTGGCTTTTTAGTAGGAGAACAACCAATAAAAACAAGGATCGACAAAAAAACCAAGAATAGAAGAACAATTGTTTTAAACCTGACTGTTTTTTCCATAGGTCTTCGCCGCCCTTTGCAACTTAGGTATCATTTCTAAATTTCCTTGAATAGATTTAACTTTTTCGTCTATACTGGCTAAAATGGACTCCTGTCTTTTAATTATCTTCATCGCACGGGGCTTTATAGTGTCTTTTTGCTCCTTTGTTAAGCCTTTCACCTCTTCATCAATCAACGCGATAATGTGATCTATTTCGGAAATTAGACCCATGACATCGGCATACTTGTCTTCTTCCAACAATTTCTCAATCCTATCCAGTAGCTTTTCATAAGAGGTGAGATATTCATCAATCTTCACATATATCCCTCCCTATATAGGAATTATACAACAAAAGCGGAGGATACCCTCCGCTTTATAACATGGCAGTTATCTATTTTGTAGAGATTGTTACATAGTACCACCAAATATACCATGCATTTCGCTAACTTGCTGCTTTAATTCCATACTCATAGCCATGAGATTACCCAACTGTTCCCTATACATCTGCTCTTTCGCATCCAACATCTTTTCAAGTGTTTTTATACGTTCGTCAATGTAATCCTTACGCTCATTTAGACTATTAATACGCGTGGTAAATAGACCGCTAACAGAGTCAACATAGGTCTCTAACTTTTTCTCCAATCTTACAAAAATTCCATCCTCAGGATCCCCGTTTTCCGTACTCTGGGTAAAAGCTTTTATTATTTTTTCCCTATCTTCTTCCGAACCACTCAGCATATTTCTAATAATTGATGAGTCAAAAGTTAGATTACCCTCTTTATCAAATGTAATACCAAGTTTTTCCCCGGTGAATGTTTCCGTATCACTTCCCACAGTAACTTTAACAGCTGCAGTCATAGCCTCACGTATAGCATAGAGCGTCATTCTAATACTAGTATCATTGGCAAGTACTCCTCGCTCAGCCTTATCAGAACCGGCGAATGTATATGCTCGTATCTTCGCGTTGAGTTCAGTGAACTTATTCATAAAATCTTCTATTTTCTTCACGACGTTATCAACATTATCGCGAATAGAAATTGTTGTTGAACCCGTACTTTTAACAGTGATAGTCGCCCCCAATATACCATCAGATATAGTATTGTCTGTATCTTTTATAGGTACTCCGCTAAGAACAGCATCTAGATTGAGCCAATCATAATCAAAAGTCGTGCCACTTTCTCCTTCAGGAGCAATAGAACCACCACTAGTAGGATCCGTAGGGTCATAAACCTTTGAAAGGTCATCAAGGGCTAGATCTGACCATAGATTACTTGCGCTATATGTATTCCCCCCATCTGAACTTTCTTCCGCACTCATACTATCGATCGCCTTATCGGATCCAACAGAGGTTGCATATATACTCAGTCTCACATTATCAGGATCCGTCCCAATAACAACAGCTTTAACCCCAGCATCAGAAGCAGAATTAATAGCATCTGCTATTTTATTTAAAACATCAATGTTGGTAGAACCATTATCTGTTGTAATATCAGTTAGATCCACATTTACCGTTGAAGTTGTTCCATCCTTGAGATTGAATGTCAATTTTAAAAGTTTTCCACCATAAGTATTTACAAGATTGGTATCGGTCTTTGCTACCTGACTAGAGATAACTCTGTGTGCTGTCGCAACTCTGTTAACCGTTAAATCCCAAACTCCCTCTGTAGCACTAGAAGTAACACTGACAGAAGCAACATCATCATTAGAAACAGATACCTCTTTATCTCGCCAAGCACCAAGCACAGGATCTGCTAAACTGTGAGCCAAATCTTTCATAGAAGAAAGAATGCTTTTAATTTCATTTAAAGCCTTTACCTGTCTATCTATCTGTGTTTTCTGATTATTTAAAAGATCAATAGGTTTTCTGGCAGGCGCAAGCAATGCATTAATGTATTTATCAACCATTTCTCGTGTTGCTAGTGGATTAAAACCTCCCACATTAGAAATCATCATTCACACCTCCTTATCGAGGAGGAAGAAGCCAATTTTTTCTAAAAGCTCTTTATATAGCCTCAGTAATTTTTCTGGTGGAATTTCCTTAATAACCTTTTTAGTACGCTTATCCTCGAAAACTATTTGCATTCCAAGTATAAGATCTGGTATCTCTTTATAGTGCTTAATTTTAACATCAACAGAGGCATCGAGAGTTTCAAGAATCTTCTTTATACGATCAACCATATTTTCTACATCTTCTTTAGTGAGGGGTTTGGTTTGATTGGCATCAAGATAAGCATTATATCGACTTGCTTCCTTCACAAGACGATCTCCTAAGGAATATAACTGCATGACTTCGCCAACACCACGAGATGGTGTTTCAAAATCTGCTCTCTCTACCCCACTGATTCCCTCGATAAAATCTCTACCTGCCATAGTTCATCACCCCTCCGATACCTCCTCGGTGCTTTCCTCAGAGGTTTTCTTGAAAAATGCCTCCTCCCAGGCATCCCTGAGAGGTTTAATGACATTCAGTGCTTCTTCTAAATTACCCTCATGTATCTGTCTTAATGCATATTCATATAAAGAGAGCAAATTGGTAGCCAGTGTTCCACCTCTCTCAAAATCCAGTGAATCTATAAGTTCCCTAATACCCGCACGAGCTTTTACAGTATCACCTTTCTTTAAAGATGCTATTACTAAATCGTATATCATTAGCACCAATTTTACAGGTGATGCATTTTTTACTTCCTCTTCGATATATCTTTTTCTTACTCTCTGATATGCTCCATATGGCATAGTCATCCCTCCTTTTATTCTCTTCATTAATATAATCGGAGGGATCATATATTTCTTAACTGCCCGAGCTTAATTTTGAGAAACATCTCGTCAACAAACGCTGGATCCGCATCTTTATAAAAGTTCTCATAAAATCTCAACCACTTTTTAGCCTCATCATAGCGTTGTTTTTCTATAAGGCAGAAAATATACATTTTTATCAGGTTAGGAGATATCCTACCCGGCTGCCAAGAAATTCTACCCATAGCGTGAGCATCTATATTAAAATCTTCAGGCATTTCATCTATCTTCAATACATATTTTCTATGAGATCTTACAGCGTCATAAAACACTTCTTTCATCTGTTCAGCAAACACATCGGGGTCATTTGAATACTTCGCATAAAGTATAGTCTCTAATATTCGACACGTCCTATCCCAATCCTTAATATTTCCCGCAAAATTAGCATATGCACTTATTGTAGCCTCGTTGAATGGATTAAGTTCCATGGACTTTTCGAAATAAAATATAGCCTTATCAAGACATTCCTTGCATCCTAATCTATATAATGTGCCATAGGCATATCCCAAATATGCTAGAAAAGAATCAGGATAATTTGTAATTTTTATGTGGTTTTCATACTCTGTAATACTTGTAGCTAGTTTGGCAGCCAATGCCGGTGATGTCCCCTTAGCATCTAACACCTGAATATACTTAACCACTATCTCTGTACGCCATACAACATTGTGGTCTGGGAAAGGACATATTGCAAGAGACTTATCTGCTTCTTCTCTTGCAATATCTAATCCCCGCGGAATAACAGCTCTTGCCAGTCCCTTATACATATCTGCGACGTATCTAAACAGGGTTATGGTAACAATCAATAACATTACAGCATTGACAATATACAAAGCCCATACCGGAACAAGATAAGCTTTACTCTCAAATATCCATACCGGTCCAAATAAATATCCCATAGAAACAACAAAAGTAATATCCCAAAACAAAAACATCAAAATGACACCAATAGTAATTCCTAAAAGTAATGTAGCAGGATATGAAAAAAGGTGCTTAAATACAGGATAGAGCAAATATACCAAAAGGGCAAACCAAACAACACCACCTTCAATGAGAATATCTACATACATATTATGACTACGATCATACCCTTTAGTATGCTCTGCATAATAGGTCTCTATAGCCCTGTTCTCTATAAGATATCGCCTTACATATTCAAATCCAAATCCCCATAACGGTGATTTGAGCCATGTCTTAAGACCGGATAAGGCTAGGTACAAACGCGTTGTAGCAGTGGAAAGAGTAAAAAACTTTATCTGCGGATGGATACCTAACTGCCTCAAATGTCGTGCATAAAATAAAGGGAAAAGGTTACCACGAATACGTCTAGAAAGAGGACCTTTACCATTTAACACTAACCAACTTAACAAACCCAGTAAAACATAATAGATAAAAACCCAATACCAAGAGAAGTGAAAATCCAAACAGAGGAAAATGGGAAGAAAAAGAAAGTAAACAATAGCCCCCACAATAACAGAGCGTTTTGTATTATATAAAACCGAGAGCACAGACACAGTTGCAATGAGCCATATAAACCACAAAGATGTTTTTAAATAATACAATGCCCATACGCCAAGCAGAGAAGCCATTAGCAAATTAAGATTGAAGGTTAATGGATTTCCTATGGTTCCAAGATAAGTACCAGGTCTATACTTCAGTTTTTCAAGTTTTAACTGAAATCCCTTACCAGAAATCTGGAGCACATAAATAGCAAAGTGAAAGATAAAATAAGCCAATACAACAAGCATAAACATTCTTATCGACACCAACTTATACAAGAGAAGCCAATATATCCAAAGGCCAAATAGGAGAGCATAAATATATGTGGTAGCGCCTAGTACCCTTTCACCAGTTCCCATGTATGTAATCCAAGAACGAATACCTCTAAAGGCCAGCAAAACAACAACCACAATGGCAATAATTACTGGCCAAGGAACAGGTAATTGAGAGTGTCTTGATCCCAATAAATAAATGGTTATTCCCAAATAGAGAGAAAACATATATAACGAAGTGACGAAATATTTAGGTAATGAAAACGAGCTAAATGTATATCTACTATAAACTATAGTAATTAGAAACGGGAGAAACAGTCCTGTCCACAAAGGTACAACCTCCAGAGTCAAAAGTGAAGTGTAGACCACCCATGGAAGTATCCATACTAGTATCAACTTCTTCCATATAGCCAAAATCGCTGTCCTATTCATGATCTATCCCTCCCAAGCTGAACTTTACTTCATTCTACCAATAATAAGTTAGAATATAGGAAAGCACTTTATGAGAGGAGGATGTTGTATGAACATCACGCAAGTAGAAGCAAGTCTAATCCCTAAGTGGATATTGGAAATTATTACAGAAACATATGATATGCTCAGCAAAGAAAAGGTAAGGGTTTCTAGACCTGATGAAATATCGTCAGATGAAGTAAAGGTAGAAATTTTCCCCATCAACGAAGTCTCTGTCACATTGTTGATACTCAATAAAATAGCTAACAGACTGCAAGAAGAACTAAACACCAAAGACGAAGAAAGGCTCAATAAAATTATAAAAGACGTTGTACTAGCATATCCACTTATTCTTAGTGCTGTCACATTAGCAATGAGTAACATAGAGCTTCTTGAAAAAAGCCATGATGAGTTTAAAGGTATCACAGAAGAAGTTAAAGAGGTGTATAAAGCAGAGGAAGAATTTTTCTGGGGACTTATACTTAACAATCCGCAAGTTATAGGGCTTGAAGGTTTTCCAGAGGAAGAAATAGAATGGCTAAAAGAATATCAAAATAAGTCTATGGAAATCTCTAAAGCAATTATTACCTCGTTATCTAGTGGCAAAGAACTACCTGAAGGAGAATTAAGAGAATTTATTGAAACCTATGTTAAGGACATAAACAACCCTACACGACTGCTCCTTATAGCAGCTAGCATAGCCGATGCATCTTATTTACTTATACTGCTTAAAATGTATCCAGAAATCTTCTTGGAAATCAGACAAAAGATAGAAGAGCTCAAAGACTAATAAAACAAGAAGGGGGACTAGCCGTCCCCCTTCTTTGCCATACATAAGAATAAATTTTAATTACTTAGAAATTGCTCCTGTTGGGCAGGAAGCGATTGCAGTATCTACGCAATCGTCGGTTGCATCAGGATTAACAACCTTTGCCTTACCATCATCACCAAGAACAAATACCTGTGGACACAAAGAAGAGCATACACCACATCCGATACAGAGATCCTCATTTACCTGAATAGCCATAACTATCCCCTCCTTTTTATTCTTGCGTTTGGGCCATAGATTTTTCGGCCTTTGCCAACATACCCATAATACGAGACTTCCTGCGAGCTGCCTCTCTTTTGTGAATAACCCCTTTAGAGGCAACCTTGTCAATCATACGCTGTGCATCATACACAAGCTTACGAGCCTCTTCAAGATTACCTGCAAGAATAGCCTTACGAGCTTTCTTTATATAAGTCTTCATTGTCTTACGCCAATAACGGTTATAGGCAGTTCTCTTTATAGCCTGTCTAGCCCTCTTTTTGGACGATTTCAGATTTGGCACCTTTCACACCTCCTGTTTATATTATATTCAAACATCAGTTTGTAGGCTTAATAAATAACCCACTGGTGCGGGCGGCGGGATTTGAACCCGCACGGGGTTTTACCCCAGCGGATTTTAAGTCCGCTGTGTCTGCCATTTCCACCACGCCCGCACCACCTATTCTGTATGATACCACATATTTCATGAACTTGACAAGAACAGCCTATCAGTAAGTTGCAGGACCATTGACCGGATTTTGTTCATCTGTGAAATCATGTACAACATTGTGTGGAGTAAGCAAAAATAACACATCATATTGTCCTAAATAGTTATTATTAATACCTCCAAAACATTTCCCTCGTTTACCATTCCTAAACCATGTACCATACCTATTGGTATCAGAATAGATCTTCAATGTACTTCCGGGGGTAAGCTCAATGTTTCCAAAAATAAATTTATATGAATACCTTCCGTATCCATCGGTAATACTCCAGCCATTTAATCTTATTGTCTTATTAGAAATATTCTTAACCACTACATATTCCTTATGACAACCACCCCACCTCTGAACAGCTGTAAAGACCAATTGCTTTCCCCCAGTGTAGTGATAAGCGGTTATAAGATGATAAAAATTTCTCGTTAAAAAACCAATGGTGCATTTATTTCCTTCGTCATAGGCCCAAACAGCTCCATTAAAAACTTGATACGGCTTACCAGACCATGGACAAAGCATATCAGGATACTTCTTATAAAACCAAATAGCAAACTCACTAGCATTCCACAAGGTCGGTCTATCAACAGTAAGGGTTTTTACAATCATATCTATATTGGTAAGATGGGCCTTATCCTTAGCTTCCTCAACAGCATCTAAATAATATGGCACAGCAGCAGCAAGAAGAATTCCAAGGATTACTATCACAACTACAGATTCGATTAGGGAATAACCTACCTCTCGATACTTAGATGTCCCATACAATATTAACAGGCCCCCATGAAACAGCATCAATATCCATGTCTGCACCAAAAGTACCATGAAGAAAAGATAGTCCCTCAGCTTCCATAGCCTGCATAAACATTTGCTCAAGCTTTTTATACAACGATTCGGCAATATCTGGCTTTAAGGCTTTGGTAAAAGAAGGCCTTTTTCCTCGAGATATATCGGCATAAAGGGTAAAATTACTAACGAGAACAATACCTCCTCTAATATCTTGAATAGACAAATTCATCTTCCCTTCACTATCAGGAAACACCCTCAACCCTATAAGCTTATTGATAACTTTAGTAAACACTTTCTCCCAGTCATTTCTTTCTGCATCACTATCCGCAAACCCCACATAAACGACAAGTCCTTTACCTATAGCTCCTTTATCAGCACCATCAACAGTCAAAGATGCTTTAGAAACCCTCTGGATAACTAGCCTCATCGTCTCATCTTCCCCCTTTTTACTTTTTCGACACCTCTTATTCTCAGCAGCTTTCTTCTAACAGAATGATAATCATTGATATCTTTAAGAGATACAACAAGCTCGATTATTGTCATTCCATCGCGTTTACGAAAATATGTTTTTATACGAGAAATATTTTTGTCAAGTGATGCAAGCTCTTTGGCAATATCAAGAAGTAGTCCTTTCCTATCCCATGTCTCAAGAACCAACTTCGTGGGATAAGCTCCTTCAACGTCTTTAAGATAATCTAGCTCATCCCAAGAAACTTTAACAAGCCTGTCTGGATGAGCACTTTTCATAAAACCTTTTAGTGCAGAACAATTTTTTCTATGAACAACAATACCCTTACCTGTCGTTACCCAACCTACAATTTCTTCTCCGGGTAATGGTTGACAGCAAGATGCCCTTGAGAGATAAAAAGAAGTCTTAGTCTTTTTCCTCTGCACATCAACAATCTTAATCTCAGCATCTTTATTCTGCACGAACTCACATAACCCTAAATCTTTCAGAACATCTTTGACAAAGTTTGTGATAGACGAGGAAACCATAGCATCAACAGATTGTCCTTTACGGTCAGGAGACTTCACACCAGAAATAATTCCTTTTTTAAGACGAGCCAATTTTATATAAAGATCCTGTAGATTCCATTTTCTGCTCTTATCTATAGCATCTTTAAACTTAGATATATCTACCCCTAATCTATGTAGAACTTTTTCCAGAAGTTGTTTACCCTCTTTCAGCTCTTCTTCTCTACGAAGTCTTTTAAAGTAACTGCGTATCTTATCCCTAGCCCTGCTACTTTTGACAAAATAAAGCCAATCTCTCTTCGGTCCCTTAGATGTTTTGGAGGTAATAATCTCTACTTGGTCACCTGACTGAAGTTGATAATCAAGAGGAACAAGTTTGCCATTAACCTTGGCAGCAGTACAACGATGACCTACTTCAGTATGAATAGCATAGGCAAAATCAACAGGGGTAGCCCCTTCAGGTAAGAAAATAGCCTGACCTTTGGGGGTAAAAACCATGATTTCATCGGCAAATAATTGCTGTTCTATCTCTTTATGCAGTGGATCCTCGCCCCATGTTTGAAAAATGGAAGATAATTTCTCTCGCATAGCTTCGACAATCTTTAGTTCCTCTACACTAACCTCTCCCTCTTTATAAGCCCAATGAGCAGCCACACCAAATTCTGCCTCTCTATGCATATCTATTGTTCGTATCTGCACCTCTAATGGTTCTCCTGCCCCATCAAATATCGTAGTATGAAGCGAACGATAACCATTAGGCTTGGGACGACTAATAAAATCTTTAAACCTATCGGGTATAGATGTGTACAGAGAGTGAACAATACCCAGTACCTGATAACATAGTTCAGGTGGAACCTCTTCATCTCTGGGAGTTTTCCAATCAAGAATAACTCTTACGCCTACAAGATCATATATCTCATCAAAAGACTTACCAAGGCTCTCCATTTTCCTATAAATACTAGGAACACTTTTGACGCGATATTTGACAATAGGAATAATACCATGAGGAGACATAGCCTCTGCTGTATGAGTGTAAATGTTGTTTATTACTTCTCGAATCTGCTCTCTTCTACCTCTAATTTTATCAATGACCCTTTTCTTAATAAACTCATATTCATGGGGATACAATGTTTTAAAAGATAATTCCTCAAGTTCTGTCTTAATCATGTATATACCCAATCTCTGAGCCAGAGGCACATATACTTCCATTGTTTCACGAGCAATAATTTTCCTTTTTTCCTCAGACATGAAAATAATTGTTCGCATATTGTGAAGCCTATCGGCAAGCTTTAAGAAGGCCACACGAGGTTCTTGAGCTATATTGATAAGCAGCTTTCTTATAGCCTTCTTTTTTACCTGAGCCTTTGATGCAACAATGTTTTGATCATTTCTTTCACTAGCTGTTAACTTTGTCACACCATCCACCATTTTAGCTACAAATGTGCCAAACTTTTCTCTAATATCATCTAAACTGACGCTGGGATTATCCTCGACACTATCATGGAGCAGCGCTGCCTGTATAGTGGACACATCAGCTTGGAATGCCGACAGAATAATGGCAACAGCTACTGTATGAACAATATAAGGCTCTCCACTTTTACGTCTCTGATAGCGATGAACTTCTTCCATGTACTCATATGCCTTCCGCACCTCATTAATATCGCGTCTAGACATGTACGATAAAGCATCTCTTAATCTATTCCACAAAACCGTGCTATATAAACGATATACAGCTCCCTCAGCAACATCAACGGGAAGTCTGTTTACTAAAGGTACATCAACATTACTAACTTCTAAACGAGAAGGGATGCCCTCATAGTCAGGCATCCCTTCTTTAAGAACCTCTTTAATCTTATTAGAAACGGACCATGCTGATAACATTGTAATCTTTCAATTTTTCACGGCCATTTAGAAACTCCAGCTCTACAAAGAACAAGAATCCGGCAACTTTGCCACCGATTTTTTCAATAAGTTTGGCAGCATGTAAGGCTGTTCCTCCCGTTGCAAGGACATCATCAACAATAATGACACTCTCGCCGGGTTCCACAGAATCCACATGCACTTCAATGCAATCAACCCCATATTCAAGGTCATAACATTCGCTCTCTTTGATATATGGCAGCTTCCCCTTTTTCCTAAGCATAATAAACCCCTTACCCAGCTTATATGCGATAGGTGCACCAAACACAAAACCACGAGACTCTATGCCAGCTATCTTGTTAAACTCAATACTATCAAGGGCAGAAGACATTTCATCGATAAGAAATCTATATGCCTCAGCATTCTGAAGCACAGGAGTAATATCCTTGAACAAGATACCCGGCTTAGGAAAATCGGGTACATCTCTTATAAGTGCCTTTATTTCACCTATGGTCACTTTTATCTCCTCCTACTATTACTTCTTTCTTTTAGGTTTCCTCTGTCCCTTCTTGTTTCCTTGTCTTTTAGCCTGCCAGTTTCTAATATCTACAAGAAGAGGAGATGCTATGAAAATGGAGGAATATGTACCTGCAAGAATACCCACACTTAGTCCTAAACCATAAGAAAGAAGCAGTCGGCCACCTACAATAAGCAATGATAAAGCAGCAAGTAATGTCGTTACAGAGGTATTAAAAGATCTACGGAATGTAGACAGAATGGATTTATTAACAAGCTGTTCAAAGGGCATACCTCTATATATATGCTTGTTTTCACGAATTCTGTCGAGAACAACGATGGTATCCATAACAGAATAACCAACAAGTATCAATACCACCGCAACAAATGAACTATCAATGGCAACCCTTGTCATGGCAAATACACCAAGAAGCACAAGCACGTCGTGAAGCAATGCTGCAATGGTAACAAGACCATAGATAAACTCGAATCTTACACTGATGTATATAAGAATCAAGGCAAGGGCAATAATTGTAGCGGTAAAAGCATTCCAAATAAGAGTCCGTGCTACCGATGGACCAACAAACTCCTGTCTAACAATTTGCTTGAAATCCGGAAGAGTTTTAACAAGATTGACAATCTTGTCTCTCTCTTCACCACTTGTGGCCTTTACCCTTAGCATGACTGTGTTTTCTGGAGAATCTACAGCCTTTACCTCTATATTGCCATAGCCGGCTTTTTGAAAGGTATCCCTGATAACCTGAAAATCGGGAGCTTTATTAAACTGGACTTCGAGAACAACACCACCAGTAAAGTCAACACCCAGATTAAATGGAGCCCCGATTGTTGCCACATTAATAATCATGGCAATAATACCGGCAATAATAACAGTCAAAGATATAGCATAAAACTTATTTCTATTTCCTACTATATTCCAATTTCCGACCTTAATAATTTCCACCTTGCATCACCTCTCCTTACGCTGCAGTAGTGCTCTGCTGGACTCTCTTCCTTGGGGGAAGCATTTCCATCAAGCTCCTCAGCACCATCAGTGATGTAAAGACACCTAAGATCGTACCAATAGCCAAGGTAATGGCGAAACCTCTGATGGTAGGAGCACCAAACCAATACAGAACAAGTGCAGAAATCAATGTAGAAGCATTAGAGTCAAGAATTGTCGGTGTAGATCTGGCAAATGCCCTTCTCAGGGCCATTCGCCAACTCTTGCCTGCAGCGAGTTCTTCCCTGAGACGCTCGAAGATAATAACGGAACCGTCAACAGCCATACCAACTGAAAGAATAATACCACCAATACCAGGCAGTGTCAAAACAGCTTGGAAGAGTACTAGGGTTGCCAGGTCCATAATTAAGAAAACCACAAGACCAATAGAAGATATTAATCCCCAAATCTCATAGTTCAGCGTCATCCATATAACAACAAGTATAAAAGCCAAAATACCGGCTTTAATACCTGCCTTAAGAGCATCTTCACCAATAGAAGGACCAACATATCTAACCTCTGCAATTTCAACACGGGCTGGTAAAGCACCACCCTGCAAGAGTGCAGCAAGTTTCTTAGCCTCTTCAAGTGTAAATTTACCGGTAATAACAGCTTTACCACCAGTAATAACACTCTGTACCACAGGAGCACTAATGACCTTTCCGTCTAGTACTATTGGTATAGGTTTACCCAAATATTTACTCGTTATCTCTGCAAACTTCTTTGCTCCCTCATCATTAAATTCAAGATATACAGCATAATATGCACTGTTATTTTGGTCCACTCCAGCATATGCCTTTACAAGGTCTTTACCCGTAAGAAGCACCTGTTTTCCCGTTGGATCTCTAAATTCGAGTACCGCAGGTTTACCAAGTAAATCTACAATATCATCTGGCGTAAGGTTTCCACCTTTAATATCCAATGGGATTTCCATAATAATTCTGTTAGGCACTGCCTTATCACGATAAATAACAACCTCGCTAAGACCAAGTGCATTAACACGATTTTCAAGCACCTTTATCAGCTCATCTACTTCTTGTGGTGTCAACTGCTTCTGAGTTGCAGTTGAGGCCGTTTCCAGTGGAAATGCCTCTAAAACAACATGGACACCACCTTTAATATCAAGACCGAATCTCAACTTCAAAGATGAGGACTTTTTCGTCTCTCCACCTGTAGCGGTAGAGGTTGAAGATGTTTGTGCAGATGTACCTGTAAGATTTACAGTTGCCTGTTCAACAGCTGGCTTGCTGCCAAAATCAATAACACCTAAGGCAACAAGGTCTACGAACAATGCAATCAAAACCAGAATAGTGACGATTGCAAGTCTCAGCCCCTTACTCATAGCATCCTCCTCCTTTGCACATAACTAAATAAATTGACACAGACTTTAGGTATTATATCACTTTGCAGACCATCTTTCCACAAAGTCTTGCTTGAATTCTGCAAATGTTCCTTCTTTTATATGCTTTCTGACATCTTCCATAAGAAGTGTCATAAATGCCAAATTAATAAGAGTTGCCACCCTATAACCGAGCATCTCTTTTGTTTTAAATAGATGGTGAAGATATGCCAGTGTATACCCTTCTAAGAATGTAAATGTCCTTTGTATACGATCATCTATAGGACGGAAATCATCGGCGTACTTAGCATGTCGAATCTTGATAGGTCCATTAAAGGTATAAATAAGGCCATTACGGGC
This sequence comes from Zhurongbacter thermophilus, assembly GCF_026184435.1. Classification (NCBI taxonomy): domain Bacteria; kingdom Pseudomonadati; phylum Zhurongbacterota; genus Zhurongbacter; species Zhurongbacter thermophilus. Next base: position 711,235 of record NZ_CP046447.1, on the reverse strand, counting down.
AACCCTCATGGGAAGCACACAGTCAAACATATCCACTCCACGCTCAATAGACTCAAGCATATCTACAGGATGTCCAACGCCCATAAGATATACAGGCTTATCAAATTCTGACAACTCATCGGTCACAACATCGGTAAGATGATACATCATTTCTTTGGGTTCTCCTACGGCCAATCCACCAATAGAATATCCATCTACAGGAAGCTTTTTCACCATCTGAGCTGCTTTTCTTCTTGTATGCTCCCTAAAAGCCCCCTGTATAATGCCAAATAAACTCTGATGCTCTGGTCTTTCAACAGCAAGACTCCTTTCCAACCATTTCATAGTCATATCAAGAGCCCACAATGTTTCTTTCTCATCGCTGGGATATCCAAGACATACATCAAGGGGCATCATAATATCGCTACCAATAATTTTCTGGGCTTCAATAACAAACTCAGGGGTAAACTTATGCTCTCTACCATCTGCATACGATTTAAAGACCACACCTTCCTCGGTAATCTTTCTAAACTTAGACAGTGAAAACACCTGGAAACCTCCGCTATCTGTGAGAAGAGAACGGTCCCATCTCATAAATTTATGCACACCCTGAGCTTTCTTAATGATGTCAAGACCGGGTTTAAAAACTAAGTGGTATGTATTGGATAAGATAATTTGAAAACCCAGTTCCCTTAACTCTTCAGTAGAAAGAGATTTTAAAGCGGCCTTCGTGGCTACTGGCATAAAAACAGGGGTAATAATCTCGCTGCGTGAGGTCTTTATAACACCTACTTTGGCCTTTCCACTTTGATATAAGACACTCCACTCAAGAGCCATATCCTCACCTCCTAAATAAGAAACATAGCATCGCCAAATGAGAAAAATCTATATCCACGATTTAAAGCTTCTTTGTAAAGCCTTAATACCTTTTCTCTGTCGTAAAAGGCACTAACAAGCATTAGAAGCGTACTTTTAGGCAAATGGAAGTTCGTGATAAGGCTATCTACAACCTTAAACTTATATCCGGGATAGATAAACAGTTGAGACTCCCCCATGTATGGTTTAATCTCATCATCTGAAGCGGCTGTTTCAAGTGCCCTAACAACAGTTGTACCAACGGCAATAACCCTCTTACCATTTGACTTTGTCTGTTTAATAATATTGACGGTAGCTTCTGGCACTTCAAGATATTCACTGTGTATTCTATGATGTCTAATATCCTCCTCTTTAACAGGCTCAAATGTACCAAGCCCAACATGCAGGGTAATATAGGCAATATTCACCCCCATATTTTGGATTTTGGCAAGCAATTCTGGTGTAAAGTGAAGACCGGCTGTTGGAGCTGCAACAGAACCCTCTTTTTCAGCAAATACTGTTTGATACATCTCGGGAGGCACTTTACCACCAGATTTAATATAAGGGGGCAATGGCATGATTCCTTTCTTGTCTAAAAATCTCATAACATCTTCAAAAGACATATTCTCAAAGGACACATTGAAAATTTTATCGTTTCTGCCATGAACATTGATCTTTACATTGTCCACTACAAGGTATGAGGGCACCTTGACCTTTTTAGCAGGTCTGAGAAGAGCCTCCCAAGTGCCATCTTCATTAGGTCTAAGCAGAAACAGTTCTATTTTTGCACCTGTAGGCTTATTCACAAACAGTCGTGCCTTCATAACTTTAGTATTATTAAGCACAAGGAGGTCACCGGGCTCTAAAAATTTAACAATGTCTCTAAAAATAACATGGTGCACCTCACCGGTCTTCCTATTAACAACCATAAGTTTACAACTATCTCGTGGATCTGCGGGCTCCTGTGCGATAGCCTCTTCTGGAAGTTCATAATCGTATGCCTCAAGTTTGTAAATATAATCATCTGTCATAGCTTAAACCACCCACCCTTCATTCTCATTTGCCATGCCTCAGCTTCAGAAAAAACACAACCACAATATTTTTGCCTATATATCCCAAGCTCTTTAGCATGGTCTTCACTATATCTATAATAAGTGGAAAAGTCAACTTTTAGATATTCAAGGTCGTAATCTTTGGCCACCTTCTCTGCCTCACGGTATATTAGTTCTTTAATCTGATACGGAGATATTGTCAATGTTGTAGAAAAATAATGAAATCCATACTTCTTGGCAAACTGAGCTATCCACTGAAACCGTATCCTATAACAACATCCACACCTATCATCGGATACACCACACTCTTTAAACCATTCTTTCGCATCCCATACCATAGGGGCAAATCCAGGAATACTTTCTACTCTTACTACATCTAAGAAACCATCTCTTCGCCTTATCCATTCTGAAAGAGGATGAATATTGGGATTATAGAAAACAGCAAACACATCCCAATCATGTAGGTGCTCTTTGATATAAGCAATAGATCCAAGAAGACATGGTCCACAGCAGGTGTGAAGAAGAACTTTCTTCACGATACAAACCTCCAACCTTTTGCCGTCAGTTTTCTGCCACGAGAAGTAAGGAGTATGAATCCATCAGCAAGCAGAGAGGGCTCTATAATTTCCTGAATAGTGCTCACGCTCTCCCCCATTGCTGCGGCAATAGCCTTCACACCGGCTGGTCCACCATTAAACATATGTGCAAGTACAGACAGATATCGCCTTTCTCTGCGATCAAGTCCAAACTCCGTATCATAGTCTATGATTTCCAAAAGCATTTCAACATGCTCTTTATCTATAAGATCTATGTTTCTAGTAGTGGCAAAGTCTTTCAGACGCTCAAGAATTAATATCAGCCTTCTGGGCGTATGACGAGAAATTTTTATAACATAATCTTTAGCATCGGGAGTAAATAAGAAACTATCTGCGTAGAGGTCAATCATCTTGTAAAAATCATCCTTTTCATAATCTCCCACATGAATAACAATAGAAAAACGGGAACGCAATGGGGGAGATATCTTATCCTCCATCGTAGTAGCCCCAATGAGGGTAAACGGACTTAGCGATATGTGTTTAACTTTACCCTTTCCGATGAGAACATCTATCTCAAACCTATCGATAGCAGGATATAAAATTTCTTCAACAGCAGAAGGAAGTCTATGAATCTCATCTATAAATAATATACTTCCAGGAGATAGCTTCAGTAATATAGAAACAATATCTTTGGGTTTGCTAACGGCACCGCCAATAATGCGCACAAGAGAGGTTCCCATGTTCTCAGCCATATAACTGGCAAGTGTTGTTTTTCCTACACCAGGAGGACCAACAAGTAACATATGGGGAAGAATTTCTCCTCTATCAAGACTGCCCTTTAATACTTCATCTATAAGACGGCTAATTTTACGTGGTATGACGATCTGTTTCATCGTCTATCACCTGCATAACTTTCCTTAATATATCATCAAATTTCATGTTGTCTGTGATGGCTCCCTTGGCATATAGTTTGGCGAACGCAGTATCTACATCCTTCTTATCGTATCCCCAAGATACAAGTACATGCTTTATTTCTGAGATTTCAGATACATTCAAGCTTATCTCTTCCATAAGCTCAGCAATGATGCGATGGGCTGTCTTTTTACCAATACCTTTAACAGAGGCAAGTGTATTTTCATCACCGTAAGCAATGATTTTTAGAAGATATTCTGAGGGATAGGAGGACAATATACCGGCAGCTCTCTTTGCACCCACATTCTTCAAACCCCTTAATTTATCCCATAATCGGTAATCATCAAGAGATGAAAAGAGATATGCCACAGGAGAACCACCTTGCGGGATATCTATGTACACAAACCAGTTACCTCTTTTAGGATACTCTGATATATAACATGCAGGAACACACTCAAATAATATATGAGATTTATACGGCTTCAACCATACAAATCCGTTTTCCTTATATATAATTCCACCTGTTTTAACAATCACCTTCTATCACCGCCAACGCTATAGCAACTGCATCTATTACATCATCAATAATAGCATACCAAGGTACACCAGTAGCCCTAATATTGTCACTAAATACCTGAACAACAGCCTCCCTAACAGCATCTTTACCTTTACCAAACATATAAGCTCCTACAGCAGATTTCACCACTTTAGGTAAACACTCAACAATACTGGCATTATAGAGGGAAAATATATATTTCATTACACCACGAGCCTCTGCCACAGATAATGCCGTAGTAACATTCCTACCCCAAACAAGTTTCTCCATTCCAACAATATCTGGAGGATATAAATCGGCAAAAAAAGAGGTCGTCTTGGCTATAGCACCAAGACGACCTTCCACATCTTCTTCAGTTAAGTCAATAAGCATAATATTCAACAGAGATTTTTCATCCTTATCAACATGAAAAACAGATATTCCTACCCGTGTTGTACCAGGGTCAACTCCCCATACTATGCTCACGCCATAAGTGCCTCCAGCTCTTCTGGAGATATATCGAAGTTGGCATGAACATTTTGCACATCATCGTGATCTTCCAAAACCTGTATAAGTTTTATTAATTTCTCCGCTGTCTCACCAGATACTGCTACATAATTCTTAGGCAGAAAAGTCAGTTCGGAATGCTCTATAGCTATACCTTGATTCTTCAAAGCTTCCAAGACATTGGTGTAATCTTTGGGATCTGTAACAATTTCTATAACCTCATCTTCTTCTTTAACATCCTCTGCACCAAGATCAATAATCTCTAGCATAAACTCATCAGTATTACTTATTTGGTCAGCTTTAATAGTTATGACACCTTTTCTCTCGAAAATCCATGCTACAGCCCCAGCCTCAGCCATAGAACCGCCGTACTTAGAAAATATATGCCTAATTTCACCTGCGGTTCTATTCCGGTTATCGGTCATAGCTTCAACCAAAATAGCCACTCCGCCAGGACCATAACCCTCATATGTAACCTCTTCTATGTTTTCACCACCAAGCTCACCGGTACCCTTTTTAATAGCTCTTTCAATATTTTCTTTGGGCATATTGGCCGCAAGGGCCTTGTCAATAGCTATTCTTAGGCGAACATTTGTTTCAGGATTTGGTCCACCATTTTTGGCAGCCACCTGTATTTCCCTGGCAAGCTTGGTAAACAATTTACCCTTACGGGCATCCATTCTGGACTTCTTAGCCCTAATATTGTGCCACTTTGAATGACCTGCCACTTCATTAAACCTCCCCTTTAACCATCTTCACGAAATATTCATGTACCCTATAATCATCCGTCAATTCAGGATGGAATGTAGATGCGAGGAAATTACCTTCTCTAACAAGCACTGGATCCCCATCATATGTAGCCAAGACCTTAACAGCAGGACCAACCTTCACTATACGAGGAGCCCTTATAAACACAGCATGGAGAGGCTCATCTTCGCCAAGTTCATGCTCTTCGAGAAATACTTCCCTACTGGCTATCTGTCTTCCATAGGCATTTCTTTCAATAACCATATCAATCATACCAAATGGCTTAACCCTATCAGAACCTGCACCAATATCTTTGGCAAGCAGAATAGAACCGGCGCATGTTCCATATGCAGGAAGCCCCTCTTCAAATGCCTTTTTCAGTGCATCCCACATACCACGACGGAGCATAATTGTTGTCATAGCCGTGCTCTCGCCACCAGGCAAGATAATACCATCAATACCATGCAGATCTCTTGGCAGTCTAACATCTTTAACCTCTACCCCAAGAGTCTCAAGCATAGCCATATGCTCCTCAAAATCTCCCTGAACAGCCAAAACTCCTATTGTCACCATCATTACCACCCCCTGTTCTGAAGCAGCTCTTCTTCGCTTAGTTTGGAAACATCTATACCTTTCATAGCTTCACCAAGACCCTTGGAGACTTCAGCCAGTATCTCCGGCTCTCTCCAGTAGGTAACAGCCTCTACAATAGCCCTTGCTCTCTCCCTTGGGTTATTAGATTTAAATATGCCAGAACCAACAAATACACCATCAGAACCTAACCACATCATGAGAGCAGCATCTGCAGGTGTAGCAATGCCACCAGCTGCAAAATTAACAACGGGGAGTCGACCTAGCTCTCTTACCTCTTCAAGTAAATACAGTGGGGCTCCCCATTCTTTTGCAAGAACAATAAGCTCTTCATCATCCGCAAGAACAACTCTCTTGATTTGCTCATTCATTGTACGCATATGCTTAACGGCCTCCACGACATTACCTGTACCTGCCTCACCTTTGGTACGAATCATTGCAGCACCTTCTGCAATTCTTCGCAGTGCCTCTCCAAGATTTCGGGCACCACATACAAATGGCACGGCAAACTCTTTCTTGTCAATGTGATACTTTTCATCGGCAGGCGTAAGAACCTCACTCTCATCGATAAAATCAACCTCTAGTGACTGAAGTATTAAAGCCTCTGTAAAATGACCTATTCTCACCTTTGCCATAACAGGAATAGAAACAGCATCACGAATCTCCTCTACAATCTTAGGATCTGCCATACGGGCAACGCCGCCCTCTTTTCTGATGTCAGCAGGTACACGCTCAAGTGCCATAACGGCAACAGCACCGGCCTCTTCAGCAATAACAGCCTGCTCAGGTGTGGTAACATCCATAATTACGCCACCTTTCAACATCTGAGCAAGGCCTCTTTTCAATCTATCTGTTCCGTAATACTCTACCAACTTACATCACCTCTTCCCCTAAATATTTAAGAGCTAACCCCTCCAAAATAGGTGCGACATAACTGTCACCACCTAATATTTTATCTCCAATTAGAGGTTTATGGGTATATACCCATTCTTTGCCATGCGAAGATAGCATATCATATATATCTTTAATGAAAATAGCCTTATATATCATAAGGCTCTCACCTGCCACAATATAAGCAAGATCTTGCAAAACAACATGAAGATTATCAACGCTAACAGCACCAAGAGAAATAACATCCTCCTGTAAAGCAGATGTATAATAGTTATCAACTGAGGCAGGATGAGAAAGAACTCTTATATGTGCCATACGCGACGCCGCCATATACTGAACAATCATAAAACCAGATTCCAAACCGGGTTCTTTGGTTAAAAACGGAGTCAGCCCCCTTTCTTTATTGTAGCGCGGATTTAGAAGCCATTCCATATGTGCTATAGACACATTACCCATGTCGGCAATGGCTGTCTTTAGAGATTCCGAAACCCATGCTATGGGAGCACCATGAAAATTACCACCAGAAAGGACTTCTTCTTCAAACACCAAAGGGTTATCGGTTACGGCATTAATTTCTTCATCTATAAGATTTTCTGTCAGCTCAATAGCCCGGGCAATAGGCGAAGCTATTTGAGGAAAACATCTAATAGAATAACTATCTTGAACCATCTCCGGATGTCTGTCTATGAGTTTAGAACCTTTCAGCTTTTCCCTTATAATCTGAGCAACTTCAAGAGCGTATTTATCACGACGCACCTTATGAATACGAGGATCAAACGGCGTAGAAACTGTTTCCATCACTTCTGCAAATACAGCAAAGGTAGAAAGGTAGCAACTCCAAATATTTTTTGTCTTGAGATATGCATCAATAAGCATAGAAAGCATAAAATGTGTACCATTCAGAAGTGCAAGACCTTCCTTCGCATCAAGCTGAAAAGTTGGTGGCATTCCAGCTTTCTCAAAAGCCTCAGCTGCATTCATACGCTTTCCTTTATAGAAAACATCACCTTCCCCTATAACAGCAAGCGCGAGATGAGATAGGGGAGCTAAATCACCACTAGCTCCTACAGAGCCCCAACGTGGTACGACAGGATGAATATGGGCGTTGAGCATATCAACGAGTCGCTGAAGAAGTGCTGGTCTGACACCAGAGTATCCTTTAGAAAAAGAGTTAATTAGTAAAAACAACATCCCCCTAGAAACCACTTCTGGAACAGGATCTCCTACACCAACAGCGTGACTTCTAACAATGTTATGTTGTAGATCTTTCAGATGGTCTGGCAAGATAACAGTATCTTTAAGAGCTCCGAATCCCGTATTAATACCATACATAACACGGCCTTCTGCGGTAAAGGCTTCTATTCTATCTCTAAGATGTTTAACCCTTTCAACTAAAGAAGGGGAAAGGCTGATAACCTTTCCCCTATACACAACATCAACATAATCATGTAATGTTGCTTCCCCCTTTAGAACAACAGTATGCATATATACCCCCTCCCTCGATTTCATCATCTACCTAAGAAATAAGCAATAAAGGTACCTGCCGCAACTGCTGTTCCAATAACACCGGCTACATTTGGGCCCATGGCATGCATTAACAAGAAGTTATGGGGGTCGGCTTCTTGCCCCACAACCTGGGACACTCGTGCAGCCATAGGTACAGCAGAAACACCAGCAGAACCTATAAGCGGATTTACCTTTCCTCCACTAATCTTGTAAAGTAGCTTTCCAAGGAGTACTCCACCCATTGTAGATGCGCCAAATGCTACAATACCCAGAGCAATAATCTCCATAGTTTGAACGGTTAAGAATCTATCAGCCTTCATAGACATACCTACAGATGTTGCCAAGAATATAGTAACAATATTGATAAGTTCATTTGCAGCAGTATTGGCAAGACGGTCAGTAACTCCTGTTTCTCTAAGCAAATTACCAAACATAAGAAAACCAATTAGTGGTAGAGCAGATGGAAGAAGCAGACCTGTAAGAATTGTCATAAATATCGGAAAGACAATTTTTTCAACCTTAGAAACAGGTCTCAATTGCTCCATTCTCACCTTGCGTTCCTCTTCAGTTGTTAGCCATTTCATAATTGGCGGCTGAATAAGAGGAACAAGTGACATATAGGTATATGCTGCAACAGCAATAGGACCAAGAAGGTGAGGAGCTAATTTAACAGCAAGATATATAGATGTAGGACCATCTGCACCACCAATAATACCGATAGCCGCAGCCTCCTTTACTGAGAAGCCTAACAGAACAGCTACAAACAGTGCTATATATACACCTATCTGTGCTGCAGCTCCAAGTAGGAAAGAAATAGGATAGGCAATAAGGGGACCAAAGTCTGTCATAGCCCCGACTCCCATAAAGATTAACAACGGAAAAATCTCATTAACAACACCAAAGTACATAACATCACCAATAAGAGGTTTAGTTGGTGCAACAATATGATGTGCCTGACCACCCAATTTCTCAAGAATACTTACAAACTCTGGAGAAATAATATACATGTCTCCAGCAGGTGGCAGATTAGTCAAAAGTGCACCGAACGCAATGGGAACAAGTAGCAGAGGTTCAAACTTTTTAAAGATACCTAGATATAGAAGAATGAGGGCAATAAAAATCATAATAGAGTGTTTCCAATCAGGCATAGCTACCACAATAGCTATAACACCTACAATAATATTCAGAGTAGCCCATTTGCTTTTACGGAGATTATTAAGTCCATACAAAACAGCTATAATACCTAGAATTTCAAGAAGTATAGCTAAACCAAATGGTAATAATCCTTTAGTATCTTTGGGAAACAAAAGTGCATAAACACCACTCGTTTCCCATAGATTAACAAACGTCTTTACTATGGCTTCCCACATAGTAAGCCCTCCTCTACTCTATCTCTATAAGAGGATCGCCTGTATTGAAGTTTGCCCCCTCTGAAACATATATCTTTTTCACAACACCAGCCTTAGGTGCTTTAACCTCATTTTCCATTTTCATGGCCTCAAAAATAAGGAGGGTCTGACCATATTCAACATGGTCTCCTTCTTTTACTTTAATAGAAAGAACTTTACCAGGAATAGGTGCTTTAACTATAGAATCACCACCTGCAGAAGGTTGAGTCGGAGCAGAAGTAGAAGTCTGAGTCTGAGCCGGCGTAGGTGCTGGAGCTGGAGCAGGAGTAGAAGCAGATGTCGAAGTAGAAGTTTGCACACGTTGTGTCGAAGTCACCACAGGAGTACCACCCACCTCTTCTATCTCTACCTCATATACCTTTCCGTTAACCTTAACCTTGTACACATATTTCTTTGCCATTGATAACACCTCCTATATATCTTTCCTTTTAATAATAGGTATAGAAACAGCCGTCTTTCTCCTTATATGGTGAATAACAGCTATGGCTGCTGCTATATCAGCCTCAGTATCTTCCTCTCTAATAATAGCCTCTTCGCTCGTATGAGAAAGCGATACAACAGACTCTTGCTTTTCCACAGCAGGCTTTTGCTTAGGAGAAGCCACTTTGCCAATAAGCATCATGCCAAACATAGAAATCGTAAGCATGAGAAATACTGCACTCATGCCAATAATCATAATTACCAAAGCCTCAAATAAGCGAGCTCCCAATGAAGCTGCAGCATTTGAAGCTGATGCAGTTGCCGCATATGCTATATACATCTATATCACCACCCTACAGTGGCATATTGCCATGTTTCTTAGGAAGTTTTTCATGTATATCTTTGGACTTAGCTATCTGCAAGGCATTGTAAATCATTGGTCTAGTAGCCCTTGGATCAATAATATCATCTATGTAATAACGGGCTGCAGCAACATATGGATTGAGCAATTTCTCTCTATATTCTCTAATTTTCTCTTCTCTAGCCTTCTCTGGATCTGGTGCATTCTGTATCTCCTTACGGAAGATAATATTTGCTGCACCTGTAGCTTCCATAACAGCTATCTGAGCTGTTGGATAAGCCATAACAACATCAGATGCAAGATGCTTAGATGCCATAGCAAGATATGCTCCACCAAAGGATTTTCTCAAAATCAATGTAACCTTTGGCACAGTGGCCTCAGAATATGCATACAGAAGCTTGGCACCATGTCTGATGATACCACCATACTCCTGGTTGGTACCTGGCATGTATCCAGGTGTATCAACAAGTGTCACAATAGGAATGTTAAATGCATCAAGGGTGCGAATAAAGCGTGCTGCCTTGTCGGATGCATTAATATCCAGGACACCGGCAAAGTAAGAAGGCTGATTGGCAATAATACCTATAACCTGACCTCCTAACCTAGCAAAACCTATAACTATATTGGGAGCAAATCCGGGCATAATCTCAAAGAAATGACCATCATCAACAAAGCGTGTAATAAGCTGTCTCACATCAAACGGCATTTTAGCTTCAGCAGGAACAATATCAAACACATCATCTATTGTTCTATTGATAGGATCAGCTGTTTCGTATATTGGAGGTCTTTCTTTCGCATTCTGAGGTAGATAAGACAATAACTCCTTAACAAGGTCTAAGGTATGCTCTTCACTATCACCAACAAGGTGGGCATTACCAGATATTGTTGCATGTACCTGCGGACCGCCAAGTGACTCTTTGGTAACATCTTCACCTGTAACGGCCTTAATAACATTAGGACCAGTAATGAACATATAAGAAGATGGACTCATAACAACAAAATCCATAAGAGCCGGAGAATACACAGCACCACCAGCACAAGGCCCCATAATAACGGCAATCTGTGGAATATAACCTGATGCTTTAACATTTCTGTAGAAAATATCACCGTATCCACGAAGGGAATCCACACCCTCTTGAATACGGGCACCACCAGAATCGTTAATCATAATAACAGGAACACCATAAAGCATAGCCTTATCAAGAAGTTCGGCTATCTTAATACCATGCATTTCACCAACAGAACCACCAAGCACAGTGAAATCTTGAGAAGCTATACCCACAAGTCTACCATTTATCGTAGCAAATCCTGTTACAACACCATCAGCAGGTGCCTCTACTTTATCGAGGCCAAACTCTGTGCTTCTATGCTTAACAAAAGCACCAAATTCAACAAAACTACCAGGATCAACAAGATAGTCTATTCTTTCTCTAGCAGTCATTTTTCCAGCAGCATGTTGTTTTTCGATACGCTTAGGGCCACCGCCCTGTTTTATCTTTTCCAGTTTTTCCTGAAATTCCTCCATGAACTTATCCCACACAATCAATCACTCCTTTGCATCCTGAGTAAGTTCAGTAAGCACACCAACAACAGATTTAGGATGCACAAATGCAATGAGTTTACCCTCTGCACCTACTCTGGGTTTCTCGTCAATAAGTCTGAACCCCTTTTCTTTTAGCTCAGCAAGTTTAGCCTCAAGATCATCCACTTTATATGCAACATGATGAAGACCTTCGCCTCTTTTTTCTATGAATTTGGCTATAGGACTGTCATCAGATGTTGGCTCAAGAAGTTCTATACGCACATCACCAAGATAATAGATAGCTGTTTTAACCTTCTGCTCCTCTACCTCTTCAAAGTGATCGGGACCTTTACCAAACAGGTCAGAATAGACTTTAGTTGCCTCGTCTAAACTCTTAACGGCAATAGCTATATGGTCTACTTTCATACCTCACACCCCCACTCTTTTAGAGTTGATATTGCTATTTCATAAGGAGAAGCCTTGGGATTAACCTCTCCTTTCTCGACAAACTTATGTATCCTTTTACCTATAATATATCTCATCCAATTACCTACTTGAAACTTCCAACGCTCCATTCTCCTCTTCTCAAGCGAACCATTGTCCAACAGTTCCTGCCACTTGTTATCGATATATTCTATAAGTTCCATAATACCTTGCTTTTTGTATGCAGACAGCTTAATAATATCAGGATGATTCTCTACCATCCGAGTATATGAGTTAAGAATACCTACTGTTCTTGAAGCAGTAGGCAGATCAGATTTATTCATAACAATAAGGTCCACCAACTCGATAACTCCACTTTTGAGGAACTGTACATCGTCTCCAAGTCCTGGAGCAATAACGAGTGCCGTAAGGTCACACATATGAACAATATCTATCTCGTCTTGACCTATCCCTAGAGTTTCAATGATGATGTAATCAAACGATGCTGCTTCAAGAACAGCAACCGCATCAAAGATAAATGGATTAATACCTCCCACCATACCTCTACTAGAAAAACTTCTAAAAAAGAGGTTAGGATTGGGAAATAGATGTTGAAGGCGAATACGGTCTCCAAGTAGTGCACCACCTGTTTTAGGACTTGATGGGTCAACGGCAATAATACCTATCCGCAGGCCTTTCTTTAGCAATGCTTCAGCAAGCACAGAAATCAGTGTACTTTTACCAACCCCACCAGCCCCGGTAATACCAATAACTTTAGATTTATGCTTCTTATCGGCATTATAAGCATATATACGAGAAAGCAGGGAGGAGGTAGCCTCCTCCCTGTATATCATCGATAAAGCTCTTGCAAGTCCAACTTCATCGCCCTGTATCAGACGACGAAAAACCTCTTCTTCCGTGAGAACAAGTCTTTTTTTCTTACTCACCTTGTTTCTCACCTAATACATGCTCTTTAATCCAATTAATAACATGTATAGGACCTGTACCCGGGCCAAAAACCTCATCAATACCCTTCTCTTTTAATGGTTCTACATCTTCAAAGGGGATAACTCCTGTCGCCAAAACATAGATATCATCTCTGCCTCTCTTCTTTAGTTCTTCTACTACAAGTGGGAAAACTTCAAGGTGTGCACCTGTAAGGTTATTAAGAACAATAACATCAACATCCTCCTGAACAGCCGTCTGAGCCACCTGAGCTGGTGTCTGACGGATACCTGTATATATTACTTCAAAACCTGCATCTCTAAGAGCACGGGCCATAACCTTTGCTGCTCTATCATGCCCATCAAGTCCAGGTTTACCAACAAGTACTCTTACCACTTTATCTGCCATCCCTGCCACCCCCTTAGAAGATTACCGGAGGTCTATATTCACCAAAGACCTCTCTGAGTACATCTGTAATTTCACCAAGTGTTGCACGTGCCCTAACAGCTTCGATAATATATGGCATAAGATTAGTATTCTCATCTTCGGCGGCTTTCTTCAACTCATCTAGAAGTTTTCTCACTTTCTGATTATCTCTTTTTGCACGAAGTTCTTTCAGTTTTCTTATCTGCTTCTCTCTCACTGTTGGATCAGCCCTATGCAGGTGGAATTTAGTAAGGTCCTCATTAGGGTCAACAAACTTATTGACACCGACAACAACCTTTTCCCCCTCTGCAACAGCCTTGTAATACTGATATGCGGCATCGGTAATCTCTTGCTGAATATATCCCTCTTCAATAGCAGGGACCATACCGCCCATCTTCTCAATCTTGTCAAGATATTCCCATACTCTCTTCTCTATCTCGTCGGTAAGTTTCTCAACATAATAACTACCACCAATACCATCAATAACATCGGCAACACCAGATTCATAAGCAATAATCTGCTGGGTACGAAGAGCAACGGTAACTGACTCCTCCGTTGGCAAAGACAAAGCTTCATCATAAGAATTTGTATGAAGAGACTGTGTACCACCAATAACGGCAGCTAGTGCTTGAATGGCAACACGCACAATGTTGTTTAGAGGCTGCTGAGCTGTCAATGTACTTCCAGCGGTCTGAGTATGAAATCTGAGCATCATACTCTTTGGATTCTGGGCACCAAATTTCTCCTTCATAATCTTAGCCCAAACCCTTCTTGCTGCACGGAACTTAGCTATTTCTTCAAAGAAATTATTGTGAGATGCAAAGAAGAAGGATAACCTTGCGGCAAATTTATCCACATCCATACCTTTTTCAATAACAGTCTTAACATATTCAATAGCATCACCAAGTGTAAACGCTATTTCCTGAACAGCAGTAGAACCAGACTCTCTGATATGATAACCGGAAATGGAAATAGGATTCCACTTTGGCACCTCTTCGGCACAGAACATAATGGTATCGGCAATGAGTCTCATAGAAGGACGGGGAGGAAAGATATATGTTCCCCTTGCGACATATTCTTTAAGAATATCGTTCTGAATAGTACCTCTTAGCACTTTACGGTCTATACCTTTTTCTTCTGCTACAACAATATACATAGCAAGGAGTATCGCAGCAGGAGCATTGATCGTCATTGATGTAGACACTTTATCAAGGGGTATACCATCAAACAAAACATGCATATCTTCTACAGAATCTATGGCAACACCAACCTTACCCACCTCACCAATGGCTAGGTCATGGTCAGAATCATATCCTAGCTGAGTAGGAAGGTCGAATGCAACAGAAAGACCCGTCTGCCCTTGTTCAAGAAGATACTTAAAACGCTGATTAGACTCTTCAGCTGTACCAAAGCCGGCATACTGTCTCATGGTCCAGAAACGACCTCTATACATTGTAGGATACACACCACGGGTAAAAGGATACCTACCTGGAAAACCTAACCTCTCGAGATAACTCCAATCTTCATCAAGATCGGCTGGGGTGTACAGAGGATCGATTTCAATACCAGAGTCAAGCATAAATGGCTGCTTTCTCTCAGGTACTTTAGCCACAAACTTGGCATAATCTGTAGACAGCCAGTCTTCTTTCACTTCCGCAATCTTCTTTCTGTCTTCCATGCCCGCTCACCTCTTCTTTATTGTTGTGGCTCATCAGAGCCATTTTCTCCCATATGTTTCTTTATGATATTATCAAGCTCTTCCTCCGTCATGACCTCTTTTTCTATAAGGGTTTGAGCAATCTCATCTAAGAGATGTCTATTCATCTCAAGCATGTTCTTTACCCTTCTATACTGTTCCATAATAATGCGTTTCACTTCCGCATCTATTAGTTTGGCTGTAGACTCGGAATAGTTTTTATACCTTGCAATTTCCCTGCCAAGGAAAACCTCGTTTTTCTTCTCTTCAAGAAACATAGGACCTATAATGTCACTCATACCCCACTCAACAATCATCTTTCTAGCAAGATCTGTAGCTCTCTGAAGATCATTCTCTGCACCAGTCGTAATGTTATCGTGACCAAATACAACTTCTTCAGCTACACGACCACCAAGAAGACCGGCAATCTTATCAAGAATCTCTACTTTAGAGTAGTTCACTCTATCGCTGGAAGGTTTATCCATAACATATCCCAATGCCATACCCCTAGGAACAATAGATATCTTGTGAATAGGGTCGGAATGCTTAACAAGTTTTTTCACTAGTGCATGACCGGCCTCATGATATGCTGTAATCTTCTTATCCTCCTCACGAAGCTTTCTAGACTTTTTAGGACCAAGAATAACCTTTTCAAATGCCTCTTCAAAGTCTTCCATAAGAATAGTGTCTCTATTTTTGCGCGCTGCCAATAGTGCAGCCTCATTGACAAGATTTTCAAGGTCTGCACCGCTGAAACCTACTGTCATATCGGCTAATACATCAACATCTACTGTAGAATCTACCGGTTTACCGCGCATGTGTATTTGAAGTATCTTTTTTCTACCCTCTTTGTCAGGATAATCAACAACAACACGCCTATCAAAACGACCTGGCCTGAGCAGAGCTGGGTCAAGAATGTCCGGTCTATTGGTAGCGGCAAGCACGATAATACCAGAATACGAATCAAAGCCATCCATTTCCACAAGGAGCTGATTAAGAGTTTGCTCTCTTTCATCATGTCCTCCTCCAAGGCCAGCACCTCTGTGTCTACCTACTGCATCTATTTCGTCTATAAAGACGATACAAGGAGCATGTTTACGAGCCTGTTGGAACAAATCCCTTACACGGGCAGCACCAACGCCGACAAACAACTCAACAAACTCAGAACCACTAACACTAAAGAAAGGTACTCCAGCCTCACCAGCTGTTGCCCGAGCAAGCAGTGTCTTACCGCAACCAGGAGGACCGACAAGCAATACTCCCTTAGGTATACGAGCTCCAAGTTTTTTATACTTGGCAGGATTCTTCAGAAAATCTACAACCTCCATAAGTTCTTGTTTTGCTTCATCGGCACCGGCAACATCATCAAATGTTACTGGCGGTCTCTTGTCAAGAAATAGCTTGGCCTTACTTTTAGCAAAAGTAAATGCCTGACCTCCTCCTCCACCGGCACCGCTCATTTGCTTAAACATAAAGATAATAAGCACAATAAATAGCAGTGTAGGAATGAAATTTAGGAATATGTTCCAATACAGGTAGGATGTATCCTTAGCTGTTATAACATTGACATCCTTTAACTCCAAAGCCTTCTTTAAAATAATATCTTTAACAGCTTCAGTATCTGTGTCAATAACATATTCTCTACCATCGGTGCCAATACCAGTAATAGTATCACCACTAATTTTTACAACGGTAATTTTACCGTCTTCCATATACTGCAAAAATTCATTAAGATAAATTGTTTTGGGAGGAATTCCTTGTCCCCACATGGCCCATATGAGGAAAAACATCATAGCGGCCAGCAGCATCCATAATATTGGTGTGGGTTTCAAACCTCCGTTTTTATAACTCTTCCTACTCACAGATCAATCACTCTCCTTCATACACTCCTACATATGGAAGATTTCTAAAACGCTCATTATAATCAAGACCATATCCTATAACAAACTCATCAGGGATAACGAAGCCTGTGTAGTGAATAGGTACATCTACCTGTCTTCTCTCTTTCTTATCAAGAAGAACCATTACTTCTAGTGTTTTGGGATGGCGGGCGAGAAAAATCTCATAAAGTCTTTGCAGAGTAAGACCAGTATCAACAATATCCTCCACAAGAATAACGTCTCTTCCCTCTATGGGCTGATCTATATCCTTAAGAAATTTCACAAGCCCTGTACTTTCTGTACCGGAATAACTAGACACCTGAACAAAATCAACAGATACATTGTAATCGGCTGGAAACTCTCTAAGAAGGTCCGCCAAAAAAACAAATGCCCCCTTCAAAACCCCAACAAGAAGTACGCCATCAGGATGATTTTCCATAACCTCAGCGGCAAGTCTCTTAACAGCATCTTTTATTTGAATATCTGACAAAAGAACTTTCAACATTAATCCCCCCTTATTATTTTTACACCTTTATCTGTTTTAATAATGCTAATATCCTTCCATACAACTTTACTACCCGCATGCTTCATCCAAAGCTCATTTAACCGTTCAACAAGCCTCCCAGATGGGGTTATACCCCACCCTTTTAAAATAAAAATGCTGGCCTCCACTACTACGGGCCAACTTCCGTTTATCACTACAGTATTTTCTGATATTTTAGCATGATTTCTTACAAAGTTTTCTATCTGTATATCCAATGCCTCTCTCTGCAACGTTAAAGCATTATAAGAACGCCATATATTATAAATGTCAAACTTTTGCCTTAGTTGAGGAACGATTTTATGCCTAATGAAATTCCGTGGAATAGATATGTCGTTATTTGTTATGTCTTCAAAATACTTGATCTTGTGTCTGGAAGCAAACGATTTTATATCATCTTTAGAAAAAGACAGGAGAGGTCTTGCAATATAACCGGCACACCGTTTCAAAGATGTCAATCCCCTTATCTCTTCACCTCTAAGTAGCTGCAATAAAACATGCTCTATAACATCATCTTTGTGGTGTGCAAGCCATATCTTGTCAATACCATAATTATGAATAACGTCGTTCCATATCTCCTTCCGTTTTACATGTAAATAGTGTTCCGAAAAGCTTTCTGGAGACAATTTATATACCAAAGGAATCATATTTCTTCTCCGTGCAAGTTTTTCCACAAACTTTACTTCCTCAGCAGAATCATCTCTAATGCCATGATCTATGGTAACAACAAAAAATTTCTTATCCTTAAGAAGAGGAGCTTCACGAAGCATGAAAACACTTTCAAGTAAGACCATAGAATCCACACCACCGGATACGGCAATAGCAATAACATCACCTAACAAACATGGATACCTCTTTATTTCCATATACAATCTCTTCAAAAAGCTATCCCTAACCATATCTTCCTCCCCATTTATGTTATACTATCACCGCTATGAAAAGAAAAAGAAAGCAACGCATATACAAAACCTCAAGTGGTACCAAACGACAAACTTTAAAAACAGCGCGCTCGCAAGAAAAAAAGCAAGGTAAACAGACAAGTTATAAAACAAAACAGATACCTACAAAAAAAAGAGCAAAGAAAAAGAAAAATCTATTGAAAAAGTTTATATTTGGTTTCAAGATAGTTATTCTCGGTATAACTTCACTAATCCTTTTAGCACTGTTTGCCATCGCCGTAGTTTGGGGAAGCAAATATGTGAAAATGTTATATATATACACAACAGAATCCATTAGGGCATGGCGTAACTTCTTTTCTTATCTCCAAATTCCAGCAGATGTTAAAAACCAATATATGGCATATATCAAATACGGTTTATGGATGATAGGTATTATCATCGTAGCTATGGTGTTATTCAAACTATTACTTATAGTCATGAAAAAAACACGAAAACATACACTTTCCAAGAGAAATACCGTTCATACAACTCCTACTAAACAAGTACAAGAACCTACACAATCACCTATTGGTAATAACCGTGAGAATGAAGAGAAGATTATCGTTCTATCTTCCGAAGATATTCCAGAAATCACATTATCCGAAAAAAAACATAAGACAAAAGAAAGCAATGAAACCAACAATATGGAACAAGGAGATCAGGTAATACTGCTTGGACCAGAAGGCAAAAATGTTATTAAGCGATCATGGGAAGAAACTGAAGTTATACCATCATCTAAACAGCAAAAGACCGAAAAAATTACCAAGCCACAAGAAGAAAAGGTTATACCACTAAAACCCCAACAACCAAACGAAAAAAAGAAAGCTCAGCCATCAGAGAGAAAAACAGTATCCGCAAAAAAACCTTTACCAAACACCATACAATCTGCAAGCACACCAACATATTCTCATAGCGAAATTAACGATGTTCCTATTCACCTTATTAGTCATACTCCACCAGATTATCTCGATAAAGTTAGACCAGAGGCCGAAAGAAATGCCGGTATAATACTTGATCTACTGTCAGAGTTTGGTATTGATGGAGAACTCAGTCAGCTTCAAATTGGACCAAGAGTATCAAGATATGAGATTAAAATACCTAAGGGAACACGCGTTGACAAGATTAAACGTCTTAGTACAGACATTGCCACAGCACTGGGCGTTAGAAACATCAGGTTGGAACTATCTGTGCCTCGTAAACCACAAACAATTGCCATAGAAGTACCTAACAGTATCTCTGGAACCGTACACATCAGCAGTATCATACGTACAAAGGCATTTACAGATCTTAATTCACCAACACCTCTTGTATTAGGTCTTGATGTTACCGGAAGACCTGTAGTAGAAGACCTAAGGAAACAACCACATCTACTTATTGCAGGTGCTACAGGATCTGGTAAAAGCGTATGCATAAACACTATACTTGTCGGTATGCTTATGAAAGCATCACCTGATCATCTCCGTCTAATGCTTGTCGACCCCAAGAGAGTAGAACTCAGTCCTTATGCTCATCTACCCCATTTAATATTTCCCATTCTAACAGAAGCAAGTGAGGCAGTGGCCGGGTTAGAGTGGATGATAAGGGAAATGGATCGAAGATACAGGTTACTAAAGGAACATGGTGTTAGATCTATAGAATCATTTAACAGCAAAGTAGAACCATCTCAAAGACTTCCATATATTGTCATCATTATAGATGAGCTTGCCGACCTTATGATGGTATCCGCCGGTGAGACAGAACAGAAGATAGCAAGACTCGCTCAACTCGCCCGCGCCGCCGGTATCCACCTTATCCTTGCCACCCAAAGACCATCAACGGATGTCATAACCGGTTTAATCAAAGCAAATGTACCGGCTAGAATTGCATTTGCTGTCTCATCCCAAGTCGACTCCAGAGTTATATTAGACACAGCAGGAGCAGAAAAACTACTTGGCATGGGAGACATGTTATTCATGTCCCCTCGATATAGACATCCTATTCGTATACAGGGAGCATATACAGCTGATGAAGATATCAATGCCATAGTCGACTACTGGAGTAGACGATACCCACAAGAATTTGAAGAACTCAATCTCATAGAGTTATCTGGCGATAGTGATAAATCCTCTGGTAGTTCACCAACCTCTTATGATCCCTTACTAAGAGAAGCATGGAAACTTATTGTGCAACACAACAGACCATCTGTTTCGTTTTTACAGAGAAAACTGCGGGTGGGCTTTAATAGAGCTTCACGTATTATGGACCAACTAGAAGATCTCGGTGTTGTTAGCCCACCCGAAGGACCACAAGGCAAAAGACAGATATTACGCACAGATTATGAGAGCGACCTATAGTTGATGCTCCACCTTATATGTGTCGAAGACGTAATCAATATACCTAAGATAGTCATCTACATCAAATATATGCTCTATTTCTTTATCACTAAAAATATGAGATAAATGCTCTTTAACAAGATTCTTCAGGTGCAACGTTTCATCTTCCCATACTTGCATAGACAAGCTTTGCACTATTTTATACGCTTCCTCGCGTACATAACCCTTATCCATCAGGGCCACAAGTAGCCGTCCTGCAAATACCAATCCCCGTAGATACTCCAGATTTCTCTTCAGATACTTCTCATTCACCCTTATATCTTTTAAGAGTTTTGTCATGAGCTTTGTAGTATATGCGGCAACATGATACATATCAGGAAATATAATACGCTCAGTAGAAGAGTGAGATATATCTCTCTCGAACCACAGAGCATTATTTTCCAAAGCTACATTGACATACGACTGAACTACTCGGGCAAGGCCGGTAATTCTCTCCCATGATATTGGATTTTTTTTGTGTGGCATAGCAGAAGAACCAGTTTGTCCTTTATAAAAAGGCTCCTGCACTTCCAATATCTCTGTAAGGTCCATGAGCCTAAAATTAATAGACCAGCGTTTTAGTGCCGACATAAGTTTTGCCATGGCCCACACAATATCGGCAAAGACATCGCGAGATATAACCTGTGTTGCAGGCATAAATCTTTTTAGCCCAAGTTTAGACGCAACATAATCTTCAACCTCAGGAGGCAAGTTAGCGTATGTACCCACAGCACCCGAGAGTTTCACATATGCAATAGACTTCTTCACATTCTGAAGCGCTTCCAAAACACGCAGCCCTTCATAGTGATACCCTAGCAGTTTCAATCCTAGAGTCATAGGCTCAGCATGTATACCATGAGTGCGGCCAATCTGTGGTACATGCTTATACTTTTGGGCAAGTTTGTAAAGAACATCAAGCATATCCTTCCAGATGTTCTCTATGTAATCAAGACTTTCTAAATTGAGCAGTACAAATGCCGTATCAAGAACATCAGACGATGTCAGTCCCTTATGAAAATACTTGGCATCATCTCCGATATAACGAGACACAACATTGACAAATGCTACCACATCATGACGGGTTTTCTTCTCCTCCTCTAAAATTTCCTCAACGGTGAAACGGGCATTTTCCCTAACACGGGCCGGCACATCAGGTGGCACCTTACCTATAGAGGCCAATCCCTCTAAAGCCAATATTTCTATTTCCAGCATCTTAGAAAACTTATTGTGAAGATTCCAAATCTTCTCTATAGTCTTGTCTGAATATCTTGCAATCACCCTTAATCCCCTCCTATATAACTTTATTACCCCACTTGTCTACACCTACAAACAGAGGCATATCTTCTACATACACTTTTAAAAGTGCCTCAGGACCAAGCTCTTCATATGCTACAGTCTCATAGTACTTAACTCTTTCACCATAAAAAGCCCCAGCCCCACCAACGGCAAGCCAATAAACCATTTTTCCACGAATAGCGTCTATGGCATTCCGAGATAAAGATCCTTTACCTATAATTACACGAAAACCATTTTCTATTAGCCATGGGAAAAATTTCTCCATACGAGCCGTTGTTGTAGGTCCACATGCACCTAAAGGAAGAGTACCTTTAAAAGATGGGCCACAGAAATACACAGGGAAGATATCCGTAAATTGAAAACTATCATTTATGAGTCTTTTCAAGGTGCCATCTCTCATGGTATATAAATATCCTGTATATAGCATTCGGCTACCAGCCTGAGCATCAAACATGACTCCACCAGCTCCTCGTCAAATAACATTGAAACGACACAGCAACATGAAAGCCGGCTATGTGAGAAGGAACATATTCAGCCGCAACATGTGCCACTCCACACTGCCCCCCCACAATTCCTTGTGCTCCACGGTCAGATTGTTCCCTTATGGCAGACAGCAAATCTCTTTCAAATTGACTGACAACTTCATCACTATGAAATTGTCCTATCTTCCTAAAAAGGGCCAGCTTAGACAGCAATGCGGCATCGGCCAGTGTGCCCCCCATACCGACACCAATCATAACAGGAGGACACGACTTAGGAAAACGACGAATAACTTCAGGCACAATAGCATGGATAATATCCTTGGTAGTTGAAGAACCTGTAAAGGTCAAGACAAATCCCTGAAGTTCACTACCAGCACCACTAACCTGAACTCCTACCATATCTTGCCATGATGAGATAATCTTTATAAGGGGTATCTGGTTATCTCCCATATTTTCATGAACAAGAGGAGATGTTACTTGGCTATTTCGCATATTAAGTGTCTTCATGTATGAAGCAATCTCTTTTTCGAGCTCATTAACAGTAATATTTTTTGCAATATCGTGAGATAGATAAACAGTTACAAGCCCCGTATCCTGGCATAGAGGCACATTATAAGATTGTGACACATTCTCATTGCGAATGTAGATTTCAAGAATCTCTCGTTCTATATCAGAAATCTCTCCTTCAAGACATGATCGTATATAATCTTTCATGTCAGGTCTTATGGCATACAAACTCTTATATAGAAGGCCTTTGATAACATCAAGCATCCCCCTAAATCCCCCCTATTAACTTATAAAGGGGCGGTTATCCCGCCCCTTCGTTTTTTCAAAGTCGTCTTTATTTCTTGCCACCTTTTTTGTTCTTCTTTCCAGTATGGTATTCATGACGCTTATAATCGCTCATAATACCTTCCTTGGAAACCTTTTTGTTGAATCGCTTGATGAGATCCTCTATAGTCTCATTTTTTCTTCTATGTACTTCTGCCATCATTTCTCCCCCCTTTCCTTGAAATAGTTCTTAAGCGAAGCCTTATCCCGGAGGCCAACCCATCTCACGCCCACCTAAAACATGGACATGAAGATGGTCTACCGCCTGGCCGGCATCTTTACCATTGTTGATAACGATTCTAAAACCACTGTCTGTAATACCTTCAAGATCCGCCACTCTACGGGCAACAAGAAGCAAATGTCCAAGCAATGCCTCATGCTTAACTGGGTCAGCATCCACAAGTGAAGGAATATGCTCCTTGGGAATAACCAAGATGTGCGTTGGTGCTTGCGGATTAATGTCTCTGAAGGCGAGGGAAATCTCATCTTCATACACAATGTCTGCGGGGATTTCTCTCCTAACAATCTTGCAAAAGATGCATTCAGACACTACCATATCACCTCAGACAATTTTTATTTCACAGGTGTATTATACTACACTACTGAGGTGATGTATACATGATTTTTCACTATAGGGGAAAAGTAGACTCAACAAATACATGGGCCAAAGATATACACATTGATAATAACCTTCATGTTTTATATGCGGGATATCAAACATCAGGAAGGGGAAGGCAAACCCGAAAATGGCTCTCTTCACCATATAAAAATATCCTTATGTCCGTTACTCATAAGCATATTAATAACGATTTCGAACCGTGGTTTTATGGCATTTCTGCTGCTTACAGTATCATCAAAGTCATGGAAGAATATAGAATAGAAGCATATTATAAATGGCCTAATGATGTATGGACCACTAGGGGTAAAATCTGCGGTATCTTGCCTGAAGCCATATGGAGCAATGGCAATATTGAAAAAATCATTGTAGGAATAGGGCTTAATGTCAATGAAGAATTATTTCCTGCTAATATAATAGCTACCTCCATGTACATAGAAACAGGAAGGCAATTTGATATACATACTCTTCTTAGAAAAGTAAGTAACTACTATAAAGAATCTCTGGAAACAAACAAAGAACACATATTGGAGTTTTTGTGGCAACACTTCTTGTGGAAAGATAAAATAATCATCTTATTACCAGACAACATCACAGGTAAAGCCATAGGGCTCAATCACGATGGTAGTTTAATAGTTTGCACTAAAAAGCAATGTATTACAGCCAAATGGGGAGAAGTATCTATAAGAAAGATATAGAATGGGAGGGGACATTTCCCCTCCCGAATAGTTTAGTCTGTACTCTTATTTCTTTACGACATTAACAGCCTGAGGACCTTTTTCTGTTTCTTTGATCTCGAACTCTACAGCATCCCCCTCAGCAAGAGTACGATAGCCTTCGCCCTGAATAGCTGTGTAATGGACGAACACATCACCCTGACCATCGTCGCGGGTAATAAACCCATAACCCTTTTTGTCGTTAAACCACTTAACATGACCTGTAAGCATACTACAAAAACCTCCTGGTACTTATACTCACACCCCTCGGGATCCCCCTAAAGATGTGGCATAAGTATTATACCACCAACTGCGTTATAATGGTGTTGAGGTGATGTCAATGAACAAACAAAGGTTTACAGCCGTGGCTATACTAGTAATAATACTGCTAATACCAATAGCATCACCAGTAACATTAGGAGAACAAATATCTTCCTCTTTTCCCATGCACAATATCTTTCCTACACTAGTTCCTAAACAAATTGTATATTTTCAAGGTAAACCACTATTCCTTCTATCAGATAAAGACCTACTGACAGCATCGGGGAAAATCATTTCTCTCCCTGTAGATACAGAAAAAATAATTCCTAATAGGGAAGCACTCTTATTACTGAGTAAAAGCAAACTTGTTTCTTTCAATCCTACATCCGCCACACTGGCAACAACGGTCATAAACAATGTTATTTATATTGCCCCCGATTTGTCAGGATATGCAGTACTTAAAAATGGATACTTGTACATATATAGCATTGAACACCGTTTTTTATATCAAATAGCACCTCCAATAGGCACATTCTCCATACATCAAGCAAGCCTATATATTTTGAAAGATGGAATCATCATGAAAATAACTAACAAAAAACTGTCTGATGTATGCAGTCCTAATATACATCCTTACGCCCTACTGGGAACCGCTTCAAACATATATATAGTAGGCTTAAAAGGACTAACAACTTTTAATCATTGTTCATCTATTATTCCATTTACAGAACAACCAACCTACATATCTGTAATAGCAAACTATGTCTATATGCTCTCCAATAAAGGTATGTTATATAAACTCATCGACAACAAATGGAACAGAGAAAAGCAATTTAGCCCACATTCTCGTCTGCTATCCAAATTCATCTTAACTCCAACATCTACCTATGTCGTATCCGATAACAACATCGTGTACTATTCCTCCTGGATAAAAGCATATAGAGTAAAAGACAGTGGTATTACTGGCGGAGAACCATTTGTAACCTTGGAAAACGGCTTAAGCCTATACCTATCAGATAAAACTCCAGTATTACCTACAAATATAGAAAAACACGATGATAAATGTTCGATATGGCAACAATCCTATTCTGGGATCGTAGGATGTTCGCCATTATTTGTAGCCACCTCTTCTAATAACACAATAGCAATATATGATAGAAATAATACCTTAACCGCCACTATCCCCCTAAAAGGAAAAAAACCAATAGCTTATTATGCAGGAAAAATATATCTTATAGATCCATATGGACTTTATACAATAAACCTTTACCAAAAGGAAATTATTTTAACTATCGACAGTAAAGTTGTAAGGGTAAATGGACAAACTAGTACCATAGATGTTTCACCACGTATACTTCCCCCGGGAAGAACATTTGTTCCCCTAAGATTTATCAGTGAAACATTAGGGGCAAAAGTAGAGTGGAATGAAGATGATAGAAGTATATTAATAACTTTAGGAGATAACACTATACAACTGTGGATAGGCAAAAAAACTATCGTCGTTAACGGTGAACACAAAAAAATGGATGTGGCACCATTTATAGATGCAAGTGCAGGGCGCACCTTAGTACCTGTGAGATTTATAGCTGAATACCTAGGTTCCTTTGTTTACTGGGTGCCACGTACGAGGAGGGTTATCATTATCCAATGAATATATGGATCACAGGACTAAACCTATCTATTGATACCGTGATAAAAATAGAAAGTAAAGATCAATATGAAAGATTACATGCCAAACAATGGAAATCGGTAGGCTCTAAAGGCGCCAATGTAATGCGCAGCCTAATAACATTAGGACAATGTCCTCACCTTATAGGTTTAACATGGGGCTCTACAGGGCAGTGTATCCAATACATGCTGAAAAATATATGCTCAAACCCTATGCATCTACATATTCTCCATCACCGTACCGAAGAATCACGAATCAATATTATAAAATTAGAAGAAAACAACGAAATATTGATTTCCGCAGAAAGTCCCAAGGCGGATAGAAATCTATTCACCAAATACATAAATCACATAGCAGATCTTATAAATAGCGAAGATATTCTCATATTGACAGGATCTTTCCCTAAAGGATTAGAAGTAAAAGACCTAATACCACTATTCACCAAATTACCAGATCATCATATTTGGATAGATCTTAAGGGGCAACACCTTATAGAAGCATACAAGTATATACCCCGAGGAATCTTTAAAGTCAATCACATAGAAAGCCATGATTTGACAAGTCGAGGCATACTTCCCAATATACTTATTGTTACATCCGCTACTAGAACAATTGCTCACATCAATGGAACTCATATTGTTGTCAATATACCTCGAATAGACCCTGTCAATACTGTCGGAGCAGGAGATGTATTTATGGCATCACTTGTATATGAAAAAGTTGTTCAAGGTGAAGATTGGGAAACGGCCATTAAAAAAGCTGCAGCAAGGGCAACAGCAAGTACCAAAACATTAGGAGTTTCTCAGTGGAACGAAGACTTTGCTATAAAAACTTTACAGGCTATAACAACTTTCCATTCTTCATAACAACTTTGTCTACATGAATATCTTTACCCAAGAACTGTTCTATCTCTTCATGCCACCAAGGACTGGCAAAGAATACTTGTCCAATAGAAGACATATGTCTTAGAATACGTGAGAAATTGTACTTATCAAGTTCCCATCCTATATCATCTAAGAAGAAATAATATCTCGAAGTAGCAGGTTTCTGTACCAAGAGGCCCATTTTAAGTAGAAACAAAAGATAAACTTGAACCCCTTGTGTAGGTACTCTTCTATTGTCTGGTGACAATATGAGAGATAATTTATCCCTATGTATTCCCCATAGTGTAACACCTCTATCTTTCTCAATCTCTAAAGGTACACCATATGCCCGCTCTTTTTTTTCAACAGAAACATGTAAACCTTCCATATCCATATCAAGTTTCTGATTAACCCAATCAACAAGAAAATCTATATATTCGTTTCGCATTTGTCTTAGCTGGCTACATAAAGGAAGAAGTTTTTTCCTATCTACAACTTGTAAAACCCGTCTGTCAAATGATGGGGATTTCAGAATTTCGTTCCTTTTTCTTATCCATGCCATATATTCAGCATATGTGGATCGAAAATCATCAAATATGCGAAGCATCATACGCATAACAATCTTAGTAAACTCAGAAGGAACCATGATTTTATCCGCCTCAATGCGCAAAAAATGAACCGCTCTATAGCGATATGGATTATCTTTTTTGGCAACTTTTTTATCGTTTAAATACCACTCCCCTTTAACTCTTCCATCATCAGAACGAGAAACAACAAAGCGGAGTGTAGTTCCTGACGACAAAACCACAGAGGACATTGCCTGATTTTTTCCATGGGTAATAATATCACTTAAAGAACCGGTACGAAAAGATTCCCCAGTCAAAGCAGTATAAATAGCTTCCAAAAGATTGGTTTTGCCCTGCTGATTTTCACCAGTAATAACAAGCAAATCGGTATCGTTTAAAATCCAAGAGGACAGATTTCTGAGATTCCGAAAAAACATATAGGATATCTCAGAAATCCTGTCCATAAGAAATAATCACCTCATATATATCCTGTCCCAGCATCTTACTAAGCTCTTTATACAATTCAAGTACCCTAATGACGGCATCTTGGGTAATAAGTCCTTTCTTAAGCTTTTCTCTCCAATCCTCCATCATACCAATCTGATCAACAATAACAGGGCCACGTGCCATGTTATCTACGCATGCGACAATTTTTTCTTCTAATGTGGTAGGTATATAATCTTTTGGAGGAAGTCCCAGTGAAGCAGCTATATCTTTGGGAATACCTGCTCCCAGATGATTACGAATAATACTTTGCACATCTTCGGAAAATCCTAAGTCCTTGGCAATAGCCGCACCAACAAGCCCATGATATATTCCATGGGTATACGCTCTACCAATATCATGTAGAAGCACACCCTCAAGAAGTGGCCTAACCTTAATCGAATACCCCTTTTTCATAAAAGTCTTGGCAACCCTTGCTACACCCTCAGAAACAGCAAGTATATGATGTCTCACACCAAGGGGTAATTTCTCTCTATCATAGATATCAAGTATGTCGCCTATATCATAAGGCACATAGTTTTGCCAAAGTTTCAATAAGATATTCATTTTCCTTTTCAGCTCCCACTGTAATTCTCAACCAACCGGGTATCCCATACATCGAAGTTTCATTTACCAGTATCTTGTTTTCTCTTAATTCTTTTCTTAAAGTAGACGCATCCTTACCACAAGTGGGCTTTACCATAAGAAAATTAGCCTCGGGCTTCCCAGCAATTTCGAAACCTAATCTGGCCAAATGCTCAATCAGATATTCCCTACCTTTACGGGTAAGTTTACGAACTTTATCCAAATGCTTTTTATCTCCATATACCTCATATGCCATTGCGAGTGCTACTCTATTAAGAATGTATATTGGCTGAAAATTACCAGCAATCTCCCAAATCTTCGGTACGGCAATACCATATCCTATACGGGCACCTGCCAATGAATATGCCTTGGAAAATGTTCTTAATATAACTAGGTTAGGATATGTTGCTATAAGCTTATGGCTATCATAGTGATAGTTTTCATTTTCCACATATTCATAATATGCTTCATCCAATACAACAATAACATCTGAAGGAATATTACTGAGCAATTTGATAAGTTCATTACGCGTCATAATGGCACCTGTAGGATTATTAGGACTACACAAAAGAATAACCTGAGTTTTTTCGTTAACAAGCTGTAAAATTGCTTCTACATCCATACCCCAAGTACCTTCGTTGTCAAATACCATATATCTAGCACCCGATGCCATAACAGCGGGTGGATATGCTGCAAAACTAACCTTGGGACCAATAACCTCACCAGTACTATCTGCGAAGGCATAGAGCAATGTATAAATAAGCAAGATAGAGCCACCAGAAAGGAAAACCATATCTGATGTTAGCCCTAAATATGAAGATATTTTCTTACGAAGTGAGTAACCATCAATTTCAGGGTAACGATTGATGGAATTAACTGCCCTATAACCAGCTTTAATTACCCTATCTGGTGGAGAAATAAAGTTTTCATTAAGGGAGAGGCGTGTATACGCCTCTCCCCATTCTGACATATTTTTAAATCTATATGGAGGTATATCCCCCCTACCCATCCCCCTCACGAACGTCACTCTCCTTTGTTATTAAGAAGATCCTCCAACATATCACCCAATTTAAAGGAACCATGAGGTTTGTCATCGTCTTGAGGGATATACTGCCTAACCTCTTCCATTTCCTTTTCTTCTTCAATTACTCTTCTGGAGAGTCTTACAAGTCGTCCTCTATCATCGAACCCAATAATTTTAGCTTCGATTTCAGTACCTACAGGGAAAGATTCCTCAAGATTTTCCACCTTATCCTTAGACACCTGAGACAACGGCATAAAACCATCCACATCAGGTGTCAGCTCTATAACAAGCCCTCTATCCTGAACTTCTTTTACTTTGCCTTTTACCAAAGTACCCTTGTTATGTTGCTTCTTATACTCTTTGTATGGATCCGGCATGGCATCCTTAATGCTGAGAGATATCTTTCTCTCAGGAATAATAATGCCAATAATCTTCACCTTTACTTTATCGCCAACTTTAACAACATCCTCAATATTTTCAAAAGACTTCCAAGAAATATGTCTTCTGGGCACAAGTCCCTCTATACCGTCCCCAATCTCTACAAAAGCACCAAAGTCCTTGATAGTCTTAACTTCTCCTTCAACGATGCTACCAACAGGATAATGTTCTTCTATATTCTCCCACGGATCAGGCAAGGCTGCCTTGATACTAAATACAGCTCTCTGGTTATCGACATCTACTTCTTTAACAATAGCCTTGACATAATCACCACGCTTGAACATATCCTCAGGATTGAAAACCTTCTTCCATGTCATTTCACTTCTTGGCACAATACCTACCACATTACCTACTTTGATAACAAGAACTTTAGGGGTGACCTTAAGGACCCTACCAGAAACTTGAGAACCGACAGGATACTTCTCTGCAAACTTCTCCCATGGGTTCGGTTTAGCCAGCTTCATACTCAGCTTTATCTCTTCTGTTTCTGGATCTATATCCATGACATATGCTCTAACAACATCGCCGCGTTTGACAAAGGACTGAGGATTCTTTATAGGCCTCCAATCAAGCTCTTCAAATGGAACCTTGCCAATAACCCCTTTTTCAAGTTCAACAATAACATCCTCATCGGTTACACGGACAACACGACCCCTAACAATATCTCCTGGTTTAGTCTTCTCAAAGAACTCTTTCTTTCTACGTTCCATTTCATCTTTAAGGACAGCTCTCGCAGATAACACAGCATCTCCTCTACGAGGATTAACACGGAGGACTTTCACTCTCATGTTCCTACCTACATATCTATCCAACTTCTCAGGCGGAACAAATCGTGTATCAAGCTGGGAAGCAGGAATAAAACCTCTAACATCATACCCAAAATCCACAATAACGCCTTTCCTATTCGGTTCAACCTTTGTAGGTTTAACGCGAATAATTTCTCCTTCTTCCTTCGCCCTCAAAAGTTTTTCAACAATTTCTCTGCGATACAAGTCTTTCTGGGAAACAGTAATAACTGTTGTTCCTTCATTAGGATCACGTTTGATACCACTAACGACAACCTTTACTGTGTCACCCTCCTTAATCTCACCATTTTTCAGTTTCTCAGCTAAATCGTCTGTCATCTCCTCTATAGGAAGATGGGCATCATATTTAGTACTACCTACACTCAACCATAAACCACGGTCATCTACCACAACAACCTTGGCATCAATGAGTTCTCCTCGTCTGGGTAGTCTATCTTGACCCCCAAACCCTTCCATTCCGTCAAATTCTTCCACGGGACATACCTCCTTTTATCTCAAACTACCTATTCTTCAAAATATATACTTTTAATATACCATACCCCATCTTCATTACACAGGGTAAGATGCTCCTTTACATCTACATACTTCCACTTAAGCACAGGATTTGTTGGATCTTGACTAGAAACTTTATAAAGGCCATATTCAAGTAAAGCTTTATTTCCGGAGACCTTCAACTTAGCAATATGAGATATTACCCACGCATAATTACTGTCGCCTGCGGGATCATGAACCATTATATCGTAAGCGTCTATATAATTCTTCAAACTCTCATCGGCATTTTTACATGACATCTCTTCTAAATGTGGAGTATCTGCAGCCATTCGAGCCTCAACAAATTCATAAACAGTCCAATCGGCATATTTGCGATACCTATTAAACTGGCAAACACGCCATTTACCAGAATCCTTACACAAGGTTACTTTCAATGAAACATGTACATCAACCTTGGCATTAGGCAAACTAGGAGACTCGGGAAAGGTCAAAGTTGCTTCACCATCATACGCAAATATTCTATTCGTGCTCGTTTCACTGTACTTCCACTGGTCAATGGGAGGCAGCTCTATTTTCAATTGAGGTTTGAGCATTGCCTTTGAAACGCCTTTAGATGCAGCTATTTTGTCGGCCAACACCCCCAATGCCCTAGATATAGATGCATAGTAATTTCCTTCCTTCTTCCAAAAGGATTCTGTAGAGTTTATCTCCATCTCTCCGGCATTGTAAACACTAAAAGCATTTATGAAACGTTGTGCTACCCTCTCAGGAGAATTATTCCACATCTCCCATGATTTATACCCAATAAAACCTAATACAATAACAATCACAATAACAAGAGAAACAATTACACCTACACGTTTTCTCTGTACTTGAATGTTTTTAGAACTTTTTATCTGCTTCTTCTGATGTTTCGTCACTCTCTTCACCCTCCTCTACATCACAACCTGCCATTTTTACAATGTAAGCCCAATAAGCCTTTCCACCTTTGATTCCCTGCTTACCAGAAAGTTTTCTAAGCTTGGCAATAAGCTTTCCACCTTTTAAATGGTCTTTTTCACATAACTGCTTAGCCAGCTGATAATCTTCTTCAGGAATATATGGAGCACCTGCGGTTTCTTTACCTAATGGAGTCAACCTAAGAAGCATTTTCGCTCTATCTGTAAATTCAACATATCCATGTCTTTCTAACATGTCTACAAAGGCTTTGAAATTAGGAAATCCCCA
This sequence comes from Zhurongbacter thermophilus, assembly GCF_026184435.1. NCBI lineage: Bacteria > Pseudomonadati > Zhurongbacterota > Zhurongbacter > Zhurongbacter thermophilus. The sequence continues at coordinate 677,857 of NZ_CP046447.1, read as the reverse complement.
TTCCCTTTCTTGGAAAGATCCAAAGTGAAGGGCAAGCAGTTCCTTTAAAATGGATGGACTAAGCTGGTATCCCATCTCTTCTGCCATATAAGCTAATTTTAGCGTTACCTCTATTAGAGATGTCATATCTACCTGCTCTTGAATTTGTAAGATTGATTTGATATCAGGGTCCACATCTTTATACGTGAATACAAGATCTGATGCAGAAGCCAAAGGCCCCGCAAGAGCCATCTCATCGGAAATGATAACCACCTTTTTACCATACTTTTTCAATAGAAAAACAAGGGGTAAGAAGTCCAAATCCCCTGTTACCAATACGTATGTATCAACTTCAGGATGTTCCATCAAAGAATCAAAAACATCTACAGCTATCTTCATATCTGCCAAATTTTTAACAGCCTTATTTTCACCACGTTTGGCAGCATAGGCATATACAACATCAACACCTTTCATATGAAGATAATTAACAATAGTAGAATGAAGTCCCCAAGACGCATATGCCCTCATATAAATAGACTCTCTCATAGGAAACATATTCCGTATGAATACATCTAATTTATCAAAGAACTCCGAAGGGGCAACTATATAGCGCTCCAAACTTTTCACAAGATTTTCTAAGTCAATAAATATATGTACCGCCACTGGTCCACCTCCCACCTTTCGCTATCAATTTACTATAATATCATATGTGGACGATAGAAAATTACAAATACTAATTCGGAAATCTGCAGAAGGCAACGAAGAAGCATTTGAAGAACTACTTGCTGTTGTTGTACCCATTCTGTATAAAGACTTAACTCGATATCTGGATAACAAACACGATATAGATGATATCCTGCAAGAAAGTATTTGGAAAATCTGGTCTTCTATAGACCGCGTAGATACAACCTCAGAACCACTGGCATTTTTCAGAAAAATCACATACAACACACTCATGTCCTTTTTTAGAAAAAAGAAAAACCAAGAAATATATATCCCACCAGAGGATTTTCTATATATTGGTGATGAATCATATGAAAATCAAGAAACCAGCAGTAGCGACCTTTCAGATGAGCTCAGAAATTTATTAAGCGAACTTCCTGCTAGATATCAACAGGCTCTTACTTTAAGATACATAGAAGAAAAAGAATACGGCGAAATAGCCCGCATTATGAATGTCAGTGAAGCAACGGCAAGACAATTAGTATCCCGTGGACTAAAGAAACTAAAAAAATTGGCAGGTGATAAACATGGAAAACAATGATATTAGCAGCAAATACATACAATCATTTAAAAAGAAACAACAAACTAATCGAAGAAAAACTTGGGCAATTCTGCTACTTCTTATACTCATTAGTGCTACGCTATCATTCTGGTTAGTTGATTACATGTACCCTATAGCCATTGATAATTACGGCTTTCGCATCAACTACTATCTCCTAATTTTAGGTATTCTATGGCAAATCGCTGTTTTCATAAAAAATAAAAACAAAAATACAGCCTTTATGCTAGCAGCTATTCCTCCATCCCGCAGAAAACCACTATTTGGAAAAAACCTTACCCACATCAGACAACATCATCCTCGCCCATTCTTACCATTCATACATCCTATTGTTATGGGACATATCATTACATGGATATCCACTATCCCCGGGGCTCTCATAGCAGCAGCACTATTACCTGGGGATGTAAGACGGTGGAAAACTATTTTAAAAGAATATGGAGGTTTATCACTTGCACTAGGTGCTAGCATTTATTTGCTATTCACATATATGTCATTCAACTACAACTATACACTTCTTACCGTTAATATTATTAACTCTCTTCTTATTGGCTTAAGCATACCTGGATTATCGGCCATTTTCTACTATATAGGCAGCATCACAGCACCCACTAAAGGAACTCCTGAAAGAACCGCTATAGGTGGATTAATACTATTTGCTTTTTGGATATTTATACTACTTGTTTTTAAATGGCCACTTATTGAACGATTCATATTTAGTATCATTTTCAAACTTGCGGAAGGATTCTGGATACTTCTTATAATATTCGATATTTCCCAACAGTATTCATTGCATAAATAACATGCCTACCAAAAAGTTATGCATAAATGATAGAATAACTTTGAAATAATTTCGGAGGGGGTGAAACCTTGAAACGCATAGAAAACCACCCCATTCTCACATTTAAGCGGGGAAAAAAGATTAAATTTTATTTTGAAGGCAAAGAAATGTGGGGGTACGAAGGAGATACTATTGCCTCAGCACTTGTTGCCAATGGAGTAAAAGTCTTCAGAGAAAGCATTAAATTACACAGACCTCGTGGTTTTTACTGTGCTATTGGTAACTGTTCCTCGTGTCTCATGACAGTAGACGGTGTACCCAATATCAGAACATGTATTACACCACTAAAGGAAGGTATGCACATTGAGCGTATCAAGGGAAAGGGGGCACTGCACTATGAAGACTGATGTTCTGGTTATAGGCGGTGGACCAGCCGGCATGAATGCCGCTATAGAAGCAGCCCGTGCAGGAGCCTCTGTGATACTCGTAGAAAGACAAGCTCACCTTGGAGGACAACTTGTTAAGCAAACTCATAAATTTTTTGGTTGGGCTGAAAAAGGTGCTGGCACAAGAGGCATACAACTGGCAGAAGAATGGGCAAGAGCAGTGGAAGAACATAAAAACATTACAGTACTATTATCCAGTGAAGCCATAGGACTTTATGACGATGGTGCATGGATGATAGAGCAAGAAGGAAAACTCATTCCTGTATATCCTAAAAAAGTCATTATAGCTGTTGGAGCTCAAGAGAAAACACTCCCCATAGAAAATGCTGACATTCCAGGTGTATATGGTGCAGGCGCTATCCAGACAATGATGCATGTATACGGCGTACTTCCCGGGGAAAAATATCTTATTGTAGGTGCCGGTAATATTGGTGTAATCTTGGCATATCAGCTAGCGCAAGCTGGTGCAGAAGTAAAAGCTGTTGTCGATGTGCTTCCTAGACTGGGGGGCGCATACTGGGTACATGTTACCAAGATTAGAAGAATGGGTATCCCGTTATATATGAAACATACCGTAATAGAAATTAAGGGCGATCAGTGGGTTGAAGGTGCTACTATTGCAGAAATCGATGAGAAATTTCAACCTATACCTGGAACAGAAAAAGAACTCGATGTTGACACAATAGCCATATCTATAGGACTGTCGCCACTAACCGATCTCATGTATCAGGCTGGAGTAGAACTTATATGGATACCAGAGCTTGGTGGACTTGTACCTGTTCACAGTGAAAACATGAGGACAACTAAGCCAAATATATATGTGGCGGGAGATGCCTCGGGTATTGAGGAGGCCACGACTGCAGCACTTGAAGGCAAAATAGCCGGTGCTGTCGCAGCCAAAGATCTTGGTCTAACAGTTAACGACAGTGATATCGAAGAATGGAAGAGTGAACTAGGACAACTTAGAGATGCACCACTACTGGAAAGATTGCGTCACGGACTTCATAAGCTGCATGAAGCAGCTAAGGAAAGGGGGCTACAGTAATGCTTCCTATCGATGGAATACCTACCAAAGAAGATATCCTTGCCAAGGCACCGCCCGTAGAGCGTATGAAAAAAGGTGCAGTGGCAATGATTGAATGTTGGCAAGAAATACCATGTAACCCATGTGTTGTATCCTGTCCTACTGGTGCCATTACAATGGAAAGTCTCACAGCTATTCCTCAGATAGATTTCGAAAAATGTATAGGCTGTGCCTTGTGTGTTGCAGCATGTCCTGGCCTTGCGATATTGCTGGTAGATAGCAGCAAGGAAGATGGAGAGCGAGTATCTATACCTTATGAATTCCCACTACCCGAAGTTGGCGAAACTGTAGATTGCCTTAATCATGAAGGAAAAGTTATATGTGAGGGCGTGATAGAAAAAGTTGTACATTTACCTGCCGTAAATAAAAAGGACAAGACACCTATTGTAACCATTAAGGTGCCAAAGGGCTATGCCCTTCAGGTGCGTTTCTTTAATAGGAGGTGAAGCCCTATGGATCCTGAAAAGGTAATCGTATGTCGTTGTGAAGATGTAACACTGGCAGATATTAGAAGGGCTATATACGAGCTAGGGTACACCACATACGATGAAGTAAAGAGATATACCAGAGCAGGGATGGGGCCATGTGGAGGAAAAACTTGTAGACCCATCATTCTCAAAGAACTAGCCCGATATTGGAAAACAACCCCGGACAAAGTCCCCATGAGAGCAACTATGATTAGACCTCCTATGAAAAATATTACATTCGCCACCGCTGTGGAGGTGGAAAGTGATGAGTAAAACATATGACTACATAGTTGTTGGAGCAGGTATTAGTGGAGCTGTAGTTGCCTATGAGCTCGCCAAAAGAAATGCTGGTTCTATACTCATTCTTGATAAAGACTTTCCCACTGCAGGAGCTACAGGTTCTTGTGCCGCAGGCATCAGAGCACAGTTTGGCACAGAGTTTAATGTCAATCTTATGAAAATATCTTTAGAAAAATTTGAACATCTCCACGAAGAACTTGACTATCCCAAAGATCTCATAGGGCTTCACCAAGGTGGATACCTTGTGCTTGCCTACTCTGAAGAAGAAATGGAAAACTTGAAGAGAAACGTTGAAGTCCAGCGCAAGATAGGCATAAACACCGAAATACTTACATCAGAAGAAGTCCATTACAGGTGGCCTATGCTCCGTCTTGACGGGGTTGTAGGAGCCACATATCATGCCAGAGACGGACATGCAGACCCATTTTATACAACATTTGCATACATTGAGGCGGCAAAACGATTGGGAGCTGAGTTGAGAAAACATACTCCTGTTCTGAAGCTTCTAACAGAGGAAGAAAAAGTTGTTGGGGTGGAAACCCCTGATGGCCCTATATACGGTGGCAATGTTATTGTAGCTGCAGGAACATGGTCTACCAAACTATTAAAAGATATAGGAGTAGATATTCCACTGTGGGCTGAAAAACACGAAATCCTTATTACCGAACCACTTGCAAGATTCTTAGACCCCATGGTTATATCATTCTCCAAAGACTTCTATGCTCAACAGAGACCACATGGTGGTTTTATCATGGGTATCTCTCCAGACAATCCCGAACAGTGGTTTGATCCCAATGACTATAATATTCATTCTTCATGGCACTTCTTAAAGAAGATGGCATCTACTATTCTTGATGTCATGCCCTTTCTTAAAGATGTTCATATTGTTAGGCAGTGGGCAGGATTTTATGATATGACAACAGACCATCATCACATTGTAGGACCTATTGATGCCTATGATGGTCTATGGATACTAGCCGGTGGTTCGGGACACGGGTTTATGTTCGGTCCATCTATAGGAATGATATTAGCAGAGTGGATTGTAGGTGAAGAACTTGCCTACGATATTACCAAGCTCAACTGGAAACGCTTTAAAGAAGGGAAATTGGTCATTGAGCCTGCTGTTGTAGGCTAAAAATATACGGGAGGTGAGCCGTTATGCTCTATGGTTATGCGGGGAAAATAGCAAGAATTAATTTGAAGAACAGAACAGTAAAGGTTGATGAGGTCACCGAAGAAATGGCAAGAAACTGGATTGGTGGCCGTGGTTTTATCGCTTACTATGTATGGAAAGAACAAAAAGGTGTTAAGCCACTAACCCCAGAACACAATCTCTATCTTATGACAGGTCCTCTATCTGGTACAGAAACACCTGGTTCTGGTAAGTTTGACATTGGTCATCTATCCCCACTAACAGGTGGATACGGTGATTCTAATGTTGGTGGAAAAATTTCAAAGGCCATGAGAGACGCCGGCTGGGACGGCCTTATTCTTGAAGATATTTCTCCAGAACCTGTTGTTATCTATATTGAAGATGACAAGATAGAGTTTGTAGATGCATCTGACTTATGGGGAAAAGGAACATTTGAGGTAGAAGAAATTCTCAAAGAAAGATACGGTCAGAATGCAGAGATACTTGTCATAGGCCCTGCTGCCGAAAATCTTGCAAAATTTTCCATGATTCATCATGACCTCGGCAGACAGGCAGGTCGTACTGGTGTCGGTACAACAATGGGCTTCAAAAAGGTCAAAGCCATTGTCGTTAAGGGTTCTGGTGGCAAGATCCAGTATGCAAGGGACGAAGAGTTCAAGAAAATTGCCAGAGAGGCAATTGTTGCATGCACCAAATCCGACAATTACCAGTTCTGGGTAAAATACGGCACAACTTCTGTCGTCCAGTGGTCTAATGAAAACGGTGCTTTTCCCACACGCAACTTCTTTACATCATACCTTGAAAATTATGAGAAAATAGATGGTCGTTATATGATAGAAACCTATGATGTCAAGCATAAAGGTTGTTATAACTGTCCTTCTCCATGCGGTAAGGTAATGAGGTTTACATACCGTGGTAAGGAATATGTTGTTGAAGGTCCTGAGTACGAGACATTGGCACTGATGGGTGGCAACCTTGGTATCAACACCGATGTTGCAGATGTGGCATATCTCAACTGGGTTACAGACAACCTCGGTCTTGATACAATTTCTGCCGGTGCCGTCATCGGTTGGGCAATTGAAGCATTCCAGAAAGGTATTATTCCTAAATCCATGGTAGACGGCAGAGAGCTCAAATGGAATGATGTTGAGACAGCTGAGTATCTTCTCGAGAAGATTGCATACAGAGAAGGCATTGGAAAAATACTTGCTGAAGGTGTTAAGTACGCTGCGGAGTTCTTCGGTGCCGGCCACGAATTTGCCATGCAGGTCAAAGGACAGGAAATCTCTGGTTATGAGTCCAGATGGGCACCAGGCATGATGCTTGCGTATGCTACAGCCGACATAGGTGCACACCATAACAGGGCATGGGCTATAACATATGATATCTCTGTTGGTCACAAGATTACACCTGAGACAGCCGACAAGGTTATTGAACTTCAGCATATTAGACCAATGTTTGATATGTTGACAACATGCCGTCTGCAGTGGGTAGAGCTTGGGCTTGACCTTGAATACTATGCTAAACTCCTCTCTGCAGCAACAGGCATTGACTGGACACTTCAGGATATGCTGAAAGCTTCCGAGCGTGTATGGAATCTTACACGTATGATTTGGTTCAGACACAAACCGGGCTTTGGCAGATCTTGGGACTATCCACCAAAGAGATGGATGGAAGAGCCTGTTCCTAGCGGCCCTGCTAAGGGAGCCGTTATTCCCAAAGAAGACTTTGACAAACTGTTAGATGACTACTATGCAAAGCGTGGCTGGGACAAGAACGGAAAACCAACAAAAGAGAAACTCCAGGAACTCGGAATATTGGAATTTATCGAAGAGAACATGTAATAATATGATCTCATCTGAAAACAAAAGCCCCGCACGTGCGGGGCTTTTGTTAATGCTACAATACCACCGGAGGTGGTGTTATGAAAATCACAATAAAGGTAGCAGGACATGCCAAAGAATACATATCAGGTGGCAAATCTGAAATTACCCTAGATATAGATGTTCCATTTACCCCTAATGAACTCATAGAAAAATTGGGTATTAATAAAGGACTTGTTAGTGCCATTACAGTTGGCGATACTATTAAACGATGGAATGAGCCAATAACAGAAGAAGACATTAAAAAAGGTATTACCATCATATCCCCAGTAGGTGGTGGCTAATGGTACTAAGACATGTCCTGACGGAAAGCGAAAACGGGCATCTGCTTATGGCTATAGACTGGCATATTATTAGCGAAAATATACCAAGCCTTCACACATTCACATGGCACCCCCATGCTATAAGTCTCGGATATCTCCAAGACACATCGGGGCTCAACAAAGAGTTTATACTTCAGCAAGGTTATGTGGTAGTAAGGAGACCAACAGGAGGCAAAGCTGTTATCCACGATGGCGATATATCTATTGCCCTTTATCTACCCGCAGAGCTTTTACCCAGAAGGGCAAAAGAGGCATATGCAGAAATGTCAGATATCCTTCGAGAAGCACTTTTTCAACTAACAGAACTTCCTTTATCACGTACAACAGAAGATAATTATCAGAATCACGAAGGATGTTTTTCCTCATCAACAGGCTATGAAATAGGCATAAATGGTAGGAAAATTGCAGGTATCGCTGTTAGGAAAACACGGAAAGGCATGCTTATGCATGCCTCTATAAGAATGTTTCCATTTATTGAAAACGCCGGTATGGTATTCTCACCTCCAGAAATTATGAAGGGAACATCATTCAAGGAACATGGGAAAGTCTTTACACCAACACAACTTCATCAAATCATTTTAGAAATTATCAGCAACATATATAAACTTACTCCCCAGAAATGGGAGATAGATAAAAATGAGATACTGAGTATATATAGAGACAAGGTAAAGGTAGATATATAAAGGGAGGCAAAGCCTCCCTTTTTCTTATTTTTTAAAAGCTTTTACTACATGGGGACGCCAATCTCCTACCATATAAAGCGAACCGGCAAATAAAATCTTATCTTCATCGGCAATCTCTCTGATAACTGACTCTTTATCTTCATTAATTACAACGTTATTTATACCTAACTCTTCAAGACGTTTTTTCAGCTGTTGTGCAGGAAGTGCCCTCTTGCTAGGTGGTGTAACAAGTATCCACCGCTTTGCATAAGGAGACAATAGTGAAACAATCTCATCAACATTCTTATCCCCAAGAACACCAAATACAACGGTGAAATCTGTTAAACCTAATTTCTTCAGCGTAGATGTTAGTGCTTTCATACCGTGTGGATTGTGTGCTCCATCCATAATAACTAGTGGACTGCGAGATATAACTTCAAAACGACCTTTGTGAAAAGCCTTACTAAGTCCCCGTCTTATAGAATCTTCTGTAATTTCCTTATATCTATCTGAAAGCATATAAGCTCCGGCAAACGCTACGGCACCATTTACAGTCTGATGGAGTCCAATAAGAGATGTCTTGACATCCTTGTATACCCTGCCATCAAGATACAAGTCAAACACTGTTCCATCAAGAGAAACATCTTTAACACTCTTCACATAGAAATCTTTTCCATACCATAGCGTCGGTATTCGCAGGTTGGATAGCCTATACCTCACAAATTTATGGGCACCTTTACGCAGTGGACCAACAACACCATATGGTACACCACGACGAAAGACATAACGCGCCTCACGAGCTATATTTTGTATGCTTCCACCAAGAGTTTTTAGGTGGTCAAGGTCAAGAGAGACAAGTATCGACAGTTCGGGATTAATAATATTGGTGGCATCGTACTTTCCTTCTATTCCCACCTCTATAACACCGAAGTCTACTCCTCTCCTTTTTAGGTATTCTAAAGCCGCAGATGTCATAATTTCAAACAGTGTGGGTTCCTCTCCAAGAAGCTTTCCCACCTTTTCTACATACTGGGCCACATAAGAAATAACATCTGCAAGGTCTTCCTCTGGTATTTCCTCACTATTCACAACAATTCTCTCTCTCCAGTGTTCGATATGAGGAGATATATTGTATCCCCACGAATACCCAGATTCTCCTAATATAGATGACATATACATAACAACTGATCCTTTACCATTAGTACCACTAACGTGAACTGTTTTATACTCCCTATAAGGATGGTCCATGAGATCCATAAGTTTTTCCATACGGTAAAATCGTAAGGTTTTGGGCATCCATGCCTTGTGAAGTAGATAATCTATTGCCTCTTCATATGTCAAGTTTCATACACCACCTTTCCACTAGATATAACTTTTTTCACTTTTATTGGGAATATGTCCCACTCTACCCTATATATATCTAGGTCAGTAAAAAGGCCAAGATAGCGCATATTCCCTGCTGTATACAAGTCTACAGCCTTACCCAAAGACACACTAGCAGGCTCAAGATTTACATCTTTCCAATATTTATCATTGATTAAGCCATCTATAACATCGATAGGACTTACACCGTACACTGGAGCATCTGTGCCAATAAGAGTAAATGTAGAATCGATTAGCTCTTTCCACCTATATCCATAAGCCATACGATGTCTTCCCACCCGCTCAATAGCCCAGGGTATTTCTGGTGAAAAAGTGGGCTGAATAGAGGCATAGAGCCCCATATCGGTAATATCCTTGATAGCGCCAGGATACATAATTTGTAAATGTTCTATCCTATGCCTATGTGGACGGGGACTCTCTGCCAGTACATGTCTGTACACCCTCATTACCTGCTCAAGCGCTCTATCACCTATAACATGGATGGAAATATCATATCCAGCATCGTGCCACTGCTTCATCTTCATATATAAATGCTCATCATCCCAGTTAAGAATACCTTTTTCACCCGGGCTATCAGAATACTCGTCAATCATAGCAGCAGTACGAGCCCCAAGACTACCATCGGCAAAGAGTTTCAGTCCCAAACATCGCTGTTTACCAAAGCAATCCAGAGGATCGTACTGACTTTTAACAAAGTAAAAATAGAGAAACCCTATATCTTCAGCAACATGGGACATAAATTCTCCATCATCAGGTGATACACCCATCTCTACACCGCCAACGATACCCATGGAAAGCAGATACGTAAACATATCTCTGACGATATTCTTCTTAACATCTTTATAGCTATCAAACACCTTATCTATAACTGTCCAGACCCCCTCTTCTACAACACTACCATCATCCGCAATCTGAAGCCCCTCACCAAAACGTTTAACGGCTTCTGCATTCATCCACAGTTTATGGAGACAAGTACGAATAACGATTACAGGAACATCAGGAAAATACCTCGTTAGCACATCTCCACCGCTGAATCCTTCATACTCCACAAAGTGGTAACCTAAAATAGGTTCATTAGCTTTTTCAAGAGCATCTACTAAAGATTTTTCATCTTGAACATTCTTCAAGTCCACGGCACTGCGAAAATATGCCAATTGAAGCGGATGGAAATGAGCATCAATAAATGGCAAAGTAACCATCTTATAAACACCTCCCTCCCTATACAACTATGATAATATACATATTAAACAAGGGATATCATAGGGGGGCTGTGATATGGAAACAGAAAATGGAAAACTAATCTTTTCACATATCTCTATTCAAGGAAAAGACAAAAGTGCCAACACCGATAAAGTATCAGGTTTTTTTGAAGAAAACAAGCTAGCTATAGTTCTTGTAGACCCTTCAACAGGCAGTAGTTGGGGAGAGAACTTTGCTTCTCTTCTTGCCGGTAGCATATCGGACGGCCTTCAAGAACTAATGACAGATGAGTTTCTACAAAAAGATATCACAGAAATTGAAGAAGAGATCAAAAGGCTTATCAAAGATAAAGTCAAAGAGGCTGGAAACTCTATTCCACATTTCACACTCACCACAGCAGGTGAAGTAAATGTACATCTTGCTGTCCTAGTATGGTTCAACAACACAATTATTTCTCTAGCAGCGGGTAAAGTATCTATTTATAAAGTTGAGGATCACCAACTTAAAGCCATATATCTCCTTATGGATAAGCCCCCCATAAAGATGAATATCACCGGTAATATAACAAAGTTTGCACTCGCCATCAATTCATTTGATGCAACAGATAAACTCTCTTCTACAATTGTCGCATCTGACGGTTTTTATACTTTTTTGAAAAACCCTAAGATACATAATTTGCTTGCTCGAGTTGATTCTCCCAGAAGCATACTGACCAAACTTGAAGAATATCTAAATACACACAAACCTGATGATAACGCTACCATCATTATTGCATGGCGTGAAAAGGAAATAGAAGAAATTCCTGCAGAAGAACTACCTACATTATCGACAAAGACCATGGCAGCAGGAATATTAGCAGGACAAACTGCAAGCAAAGTTCCCTCAGACTATCGTAAAACCTATGACAAGACTACAGTTGAAAAATTAACACAAACACTTCGCAATATACAAGAAACAGAAATAGGACAAGAAATAGCAAAACAAAAAGAAGATAAAAGAAAAAGGAAGAAAAAGAAATCATCACGACTTCTAGCCCAACCGAGAGAAAGACGAGAGATTTCACCTATCATAGCAATAATAATAGTCATCTTATTTATCCTATTATTTGGAGGCTTCTTATATATTCGATATGGAGATACTATTAAGCAATATTTCTCAAGTACTACGCATACAGAACAATCCTACAACAATAATGGAAAGCAATCAACTTCAACCACAAACAATGGAAACAATTCGGGAACAGGTAGCACCACGGCAACCAACACTAATACTTCGTCTACAACAGTTATAACACCAACAACAGGAAACACCTCTACCACATCAGAAACAGAAACATCTACAACATCAGAGACTACCGGTGGAACAGTCACATCTTCTACTGCAAGTACTACAACATCTACAGAACAGATAACAAGCGAGCTAAAAACATTCTCTGCTATCACCAAACCTTCTGGTCTCCGGATAACCTTAATACAAACAGACAACAAAGGCAATCAGATAAAGGTTATTAAAAGTTGCAAAGCACCATGTACTATAAAAGCCCCTATAGACATGAAAAACCCTATGTTCGTAGCGATGTATATGGGCTCTGTATGTGCTTCCTACCCTAAACCAAACGGTACAGGATGGACAATAGCCGACCTGAAAGATAAAATCATACTAGACTGCAGATACATCGCCGAAGAAGACCCTGAAAAACCCATTCTGTTAACGACAAATCCCTCCAATATTAGGATAAAGATATTTGATGCTTCCGGAAAAGAGATATTTAGTGCACTATCGCCGGTACGAATACCTGTAATGGGGGACAAAGATGAATACATCACAATAAAAGCCTTTATTAAAGGCAAACAATGCGCCGCATATAAGGGCACATGGTCAGACGCCGTAAAACTTAAACATATACATCTTGTGTGTAAACAATGAAGGCAAAGCTAACATTTAAGGACATAAAGGATTATGTTGTTATCGTTATAGGAGCCCTTGTAGCTGCTTTTGGTGTTGCTGTATTTTTAAAACCATATGGACTAATACCAGGTGGTATTAGTGGTATAAGCTTAATCATCAATGAACTAACGGGCTTACCGGTATCACTCACACTTATACCCGCTAACATTGTTATCTTTTTACTGGGTTTTAAGTACCTTGGCACGAGTACAGGTACTCGATCAATACTTGGAATGCTTGTGTATTCCTTCGGGTTAGACTTTTTTATAAAAGCATTTCCACATCAACTAACAAGTGATGTCATACTAGCTATTCTGTATGCAGGTGCTATACAGGGATTCGCCTATGCAATGATATATTCTTCAGGTGGTTCTACTGGCGGAACAGATATTCTAGCTTTAATAGCAAATAAATACTTCGACATACCTATAGGTAAATTCCAACTGGCATTTAACACAGCACTAGCCACCGTGAACGGTATTATATTCCGTTCTGCAGATAAAGTACTTCTAACAATATTCGCCTTCTTTGTATCTTCTTATAGCTTAGACGTAGCTCTAACAGGTATTCACAGCACAAAAACCCTCCTCATCATTAGTGACCACGTTGAGGAAATATCAACATTCATCATGAAGGAAATGCGCAGAGGAGTAACCTTTATCCCAATAATAGGAGGATATACAGGAAAGAAAAGGATAATGATAATGACAACAGTACGAAAAACCCAGGTGCCTCGGGTCAAACGTATGATTCATAACCTTGATCCCGAGGCATTTATGATGATTTTTGAGCCCTCAGAAGTATGGGGACACGGCTTTAGAGTCCCAGAGACGAAGAAATAAACATACCAAGAACCATAATAAGGGTATACATTACTAGCATCTCGGGATACATAAGAGCATAGATAATACCAATAAAAACCGCAAAGTATATCATTAGCAAAACACCTAATCCCATACACGCCTCATCAATATACCCACTTCTAAAGTAATCTATAACTTTATCCAATTTGGCAGAAAATGCAACTATAGGCCTAGAACATCTTAAATACCTTTCCCAGTCTATCCATAAATTGTGAGCCATACGAGATGTTGACACCTTGATAAAGGCAAATATCAAAGAGGAAAAAACTAAAGATCCTATCAGAACCGCAAGTGTTGGAATACCAATAAGAATATATGTTAAAAGAGCTACCTCCACCAGTGGTATAAGTGGAGCATACCATATTCTCCCTAGCTGTCCTTTAAAAAACAAGACAAAGGTATCAAACCAATACCGCAATGCCATAACACTTTTTCTATATATTGCTCTCCACGAAGGGCAGCCATACATAATCATCCCTCCTCTATATGAAACTCTTCAATTCCCATAGTCATAAGAATTTTCTTCAGTGTACCTATAGAATCTATACCAAAACGAGAATCGAGGAGTCTACTAACATTACCTCCATCTTTTAGTGGAAGATGCAATTCAACAAGGTAGCGCTTGTTCTTTATTTTTTTCAGTTCTACAGACAATCTCACAAGCAAATCCCTGTGCCACGCATAGGCAGGTAGTTTTACAAGCAATGTAGGCAATGCCACTATTTCTCCTCGTAATTCCTCTAGTGGATAGAATTTCTTGACCTTATCCAGAAAGTACATGATTTCACCATCTCTGCGCTTCAGGGCAGTAATTGACATATGCAAAACACCGGGCTTCTCTTTATATTCTTGTATATCAATAAGGTTCTTACCTCGCACATAAACCTTAATCTTACCCGTAAGGTCTTCTACGTCGGCTATTCCCAGCAAGCTACCACCAGATTTCTTTTCCTTCAGTGCCGTAATCATACCAAGCACTTCGAATTTAGCAGCATCCTCAAAATCCTCTTCTTCTTGCACACGAGTCAGAGGTAATGCACCAAGCTCTTTTCTCAGCACCTTAATCCTACTTGCCACATCTTGTAGAGGATGATACTTCAAATAAAAGCCCAGTGCTGTAAACTCCATCTCACCATGGGTAGGCACCTCTATATCATCTATGCCCGGCATATCTTCACCAAAAAGAGACTGAGACATACCACCAGAAACACCAGATTTAAACTTCTTTAATAAAGTAGTTCTATCTCCAAACCTATCAGCTGCCCCAGCTTTGATAAGCATCTCTATAGAACCAGATTTAACACCTGCGGATAAAGCCCTGGATACAAAATCGTCAAAGTCTTTAAATGGTCCATTCTTTTCTCTTTCGCCAACAAGTTTCTCCAATTCTTTTTCTCCTACTCCTTTGACAATAACCAGTGATGCCCTTACTGCTCCTTTCCCTTCACCATCATATACAGGAACAAAATGTCTGACATCACTTTCGTTCACATCAGGCGGAAGAACGGTAATCCCCATATCTTGGGTGGCAACAATATACTTCACTAACTTATCAGTGTTACCAGCAACACTGGTAAGCACTGCAGACATATATTCCAAAGGATAATGATATTTGAGCCAACCTGTCCAATATGTCACAAGAGCATAGGCAGCAGAGTGAGATTTATTGAAACCATATTCGGCAAATTTCACAATAACTTCCCATATCTCTTCCATAAGCTCCCTACTGTAGCCTTTGTTTACACCACCTTCTATAAACTCCTCTTTCATCTGCATCATGACCTTCAACTTCTTCTTACCTATAGCACGACGTAAGATATCTGCTTTACCAAGGGTAAAGCCAGCCATTTTAGAGGCTATCTGCATAATCTGCTCCTGATAGACAATGACACCATATGTCTCATCAAGAATATCCTTGAGATCAGGATGATAGTAATCTACCTCTTCAAGCCCATGCTTACGGCGAATATACATATCGGCACCGCCCGAGGCTAAGGTGCCAGGCCTAAACAGTGCAAGTGCTGCAATAAGATCTTCAAATCTTGAAGGCTTTAGTCGCATAACAAATGCTCTAAAACCCTCACTTTCCATCTGAAATACACCAAGCACATTACCCTCTGCGATCATCTTATATACATTCTCATCTGTAGGATCTTTAGCAAGCTCAAGAAGATCCACTTTCACACCGTGAAACCTCTCAATAAGGTCCAAAGCGTCTTGAATAATTGTCAAGTTTCTTAGTCCTAAAAAGTCCATCTTCAAAAGTCCTACAGATTCAACTTCGTCTTTGGCATATTGTGTAATAAACCCTGTAACTGATGAAGCATCATACTGAAGTGGAACATACTCCGTAAGTGGTGCATCACCAATAACCACACCTGCAGCATGGGTAGATGAGTGTCTAGGGAAACCCTCTATTTTCATAGCAGTATTAATAATATCTCTAACCCTTTCATCGGATTCATACAATTCTTTTAACGCCTGAGATTCTTCAAGAGCTTTCTTTATAGATGCACCCTGTGGTATGGCTTTAGACACCTTATCAACAAGAGATAGAGGATAACCCTTTACCCTTCCAACGTCTCTAACCGCAGCCTTTGATGCCATGGTTCCGAATGTGATAATCTGGGCTACCTTATCTTCTCCATACAAGTCTGAAACATGCCTAATAACCTCGTCACGGCGAGCAGCATCAAAGTCAACATCAATATCTGGCATAGTTACACGCTCAGGATTAAGGAAACGCTCAAACAGAAGTCCCCACCTGAGAGGATCGATATCTGTAATACCAATAAGGTACGAAACCAAAGAGCCCGCCGCAGAACCTCTACCAGGGCCTACCATAACGCCATTCTCCTTAGCCCAGATAATGTATTCCCTAACAATGAGGAAATAACCGGCAAATCCCATACGGGATATCATATCAAGCTCATAGTTCATCCGCTCTACAATATCATCGGTTACTTTATCGTATCGTTTATGAAGACCCTGCTCGGCAAGATATCTAAGATACTCTTCTTCAGATGAAAAACCATCTGGTAACGGATATCTTGGAACATGGTATACTCCGGTTTCTATATCAAACTCTATCATATCGGCAACCTTTAATGTATTTTCTATAGCTTCAGGGATACCGAATCTTTCTGCAAATATTTCCCACATCTGCTGAGGAGACTTCACATAAAACTCATGATGCTGAGAAAATACACCAAAGTCGTCTGCCTTGCCATTTCTACTGGCTATAGCCATCAAAACTTGCTGAACTTCCCAATCTTCAGGTTTTGTATAATGGCTATCGTTAGTAGCCAGAAGAGGAATACCTGTACGACGAGATATTTCCTTCATACCCTCTATAACCGTTTCCTCTTCATCCATATTGTGGTACATAACTTCAAGGTAGAAATGATCTTTGCCGAATACCTCTTGATACCATAAAGCAACCTTTTCTGCGGCATCAATACCCTCTGTAAGTATCTTCTGTGCTACCTCACCCATAACACAGGCACTTGACGCAATAATGCCATCACTGTGCTCTATCAGCCAAGATTTTTCAATACGCGGCCTGTAGTAAAAACCATCCTTGAATGCCCGAGAAAGAAGATAGTTGATATTTTTATATCCCTGCTTATTTTTTGCAAGAAGTATAAGATGATAGTATTTAGAATTCTTATCCTTTACAGATACATCATCTGTTACATATGCCTCCACACCAATAATAGGTTTTACCCCATAATTTTTCGCCTTCTGGGAAAACTCAACAGCTCCATACATTACACCATGATCAGTCACAGCAATAGATTTC
Organism: Zhurongbacter thermophilus; assembly: GCF_026184435.1. Classification (NCBI taxonomy): domain Bacteria; kingdom Pseudomonadati; phylum Zhurongbacterota; genus Zhurongbacter; species Zhurongbacter thermophilus. The sequence goes on along the minus strand of NZ_CP046447.1, from coordinate 660,302 downwards.
ATGCCCAATTCTGCTGTACGGGCAAGCAAATCATCTATACGAGAGGCACCATCAAGCAAACTATAGGCCGTATGCACATGAAGATGCACAAAGTCTTTAGACACGCTCAAGCTCCTCCCCAAGCAATTTCTTGACAGTAGCGGCAGGCACTTTTCCACCGAATGCCTTCATGCACTGTCCCATCAAGAAACCAAATACGGATTTCTTACCATCCTTGTACTTTTGAACAATGTCTGGATTTTTAGCCAGTATATCTCTAATGGTCTTTCGAATATCTTCTTCAGAAATACTGGGACCACTGAACTCAGCCTCATAAATCTCCTTAGGTTCCTTATTTTGCGATATAGCTTTTCTAATAATTTTCTTGGCAATGGAGTTATCGATCTTTCCATCACTAATGAGCTTATGTAGGTACACAACCCAATCTTTGTGCCTATCCTCCAGCGATAAACCAGATTTCTCCAATTGCCCTTTTATTTCATCAAGGTACATAGACACGGCAAATTTAGGAGGCACACCCTTTTCTATGAGATATTTTAGTGCCTTGTAAATCTCAGGAGAATATACAATAAAGCCGACCTTTTTCTCATCAATATTCCAAGAATTTACCTCTTTATACAGTTTGTGAAGATCATCAAATTCAGGTTCAATATCTATAACTTCCTGTTCGAGCTCAAACGGTGGAATATCTGGTTCTGGGAAATATCTATAGTCATCACTCGTCTCTTTCCTACGCATAACAAGGGTTTTTCCCGATGCCTCATCCCACATACGAGTCTCTTGATATATAGTCTCTCCTGTCTCAAGAGCATGAATTTGTCTTTGTATCTCGTATTCAAGGGCATCATGAATAGCTTTAAAAGAATTCATATTCTTAATTTCAACCTTTGTACCCAGTTTATCAGGTGCTGTGGACACTGATATATTAACATCTGCCCTCATCTCACCCTTTTCCATATTAGCCTCAGAAACCCCAAGGTAACGGGCAAGAGCCTGAAGGGTTTTAAGGTACTCTACCCCCTCATCGGGATCATGTATATCAGGATAACTAACAATCTCAGCTAATGGCACTCCACTTCTATTGTAATCAACCATGAGGAATGCATTTTCTCCCTGTCTACCAGTCTCGCTATCATAAAGAGTCTTCGCAGCATCTTCTTCTACATGTAGTCTAATAATACGGATTTTCTTGCCACTTTCAGCAAGTACAAGATAGCCATCCTCCATTAGAGGAGGTTCATGCTGTGTAATCTGATAACCCTTTGGGAGGTCTGGATAGAAATAATTTTTACGGGCAAATATCACGGTCTTGTTAATTTTTCCATTCAATGCTTTGGCCATTTTGATGGCATATTTGAATGCCTCCTTGTTAGGTACTGGTAACGCTCCTGGGTATCCCAAACACACAGGACATATATGTGTATTGGGTTCCCCTTCCTCTGTACTACAAGAGCAGAACATTTTTGTCTTTGTGGCAAGTCTTATATGAACTTCAAACCCTATATGAACATAGTATTCCACTGCCTTCACCTCCACAACCCCATAAGCTTATCTGCAACGGCCCAGACCTTTTCATCTTCGCCATACTTACCAATCACCTGTATACCAACAGGCAAATTGTCAACATATCCGGCAGGAATAGAAACAGCAGGCAAACCTGCCAGATTAACAGGTATTGTGTAAAGGTCTGCCTTATATACCTCAGACGGAGACATTTTCTGTCCTATCTTCCAAGGCAATTTCGGTGATGTTGGAACAAGAATAACATCAACCTGCTTGAAAGCCTCTTCAAAGTTTTGCATAATTCTATATCTCATAGCAACAGCCTTCTTATAAAAAGCATCCTGGTATCCCGCTGATAGCGCAAACGTACCTATCATAATCCTCCTTTTGACCTCTTTACCAAATCCTATGGTTCGTGTTCTCTTTACCATTTCTTTATACGTAGAAGCATCAAGAACTCGCCATGCATATCTCACACCATCATATCGTGCCAAATTGGCAGAAGCCTCAGCAGGAGCTATTAGGTAATAAGAGGCAATACCAGAAGCAATATCAGGCAGAGACACAGGTATCATCTGAAATTCCTTTGATGCCTTCATAATAGCATCATCCCATACTTTCATAACCCCGTCCTCTGCAGGATGATTGTCAAGTTCCTTCCAGACACCGATTTTTACTCCATCTATAGTTTCAAAAGCATCAAAAATATTTTTTACAGACAATTCTCTAGATGTAGCATCATATTTATCTTTACCGGCAATAACTCGGATAATAAGAGAAGCATCTTCCACATTTTTGGCAAGTACCCCTATCTGATCAAGGGAAGAAGCAAAAGCAACAAGTCCATAACGAGACACCATACCATACGATGGTTTTATACCAACAGTATCAGTAAATGACGCCGGCTGTCTTACAGATCCACCTGTATCACTACCTAGGGCTACAGGAACCATACCAGCAGCAACAGAGGCTGCTGAACCACCACTAGAACCACCAGGCACCCTTTCAAGATCCACAGGATTATGAGTTGGACCGAAGATAGAAAACTCTGTAGTAGATCCCATGGCAAACTCATCAAGATTAGTTTTACCTATGATAATAGCCCCGGCTTCCTTCAATTTCCTTACAGCCGTTGCATCATATGGTGATGTAAACTCTTGAAGTATTTTGCTGGCACATGTAAGAGGCATATCTTTTACGGCAATATTGTCTTTAATGGCCACTGGAATACCGGCAAGTGGTGGTAGTTCTTCACCAGATTTATATTTTTCTGTCCATAATTCTGCTTCTTTAAGCAAAGTATCTGTCTTTTCCAAATGAGTAAAAGCATTAATCTTTCTTTCTTTTTGACGAATTGTCTCTAGTAATTCCTCCATGTATTCCAGTGGTGTTAACTCACCAGATATAAATCTTTTCCTCAGCTCTTTTATCGTCATTCCTCATCTCCTCCCCTAAGTGGTGGTACAAGTAAATATCCATTTTTCATAAGAGAAAATCTCATCCACAAATCATGGTAGTCCACCCTTCTTTCCGGTTCATCTTCGTGAAGTGTTGCCGGTAATGGAGGAATCTCATAATCAGGTGAAATATCACCCAGCATGTCAAAAACATCAAACATTTCTTCAAAGTATGAAACAAATTCCTCTATTTCCTCTTCACTAAACTCTAGCATAGCCATATCGGCTATCTTCCGCACAAGTTCTTTATCAACCTTTATATCCACTTTTTTCACCTCCATAGTCCATTGGAATAGATAAGTTTATACAAAAACCTGAATACATCTATTCGTAAATATTTTCCATGCTTAGACGGAATATTGACATATGGAAAATACCTATTTAATATATCAGACGTTAGATTGGCCTTCCACTTAACCCCACGCGGAACTTTCCCATGAAAATAACCACAAATATAAGGGACAGCCCACGAATGGGCATTATTTATCATGCAAGATTTGGTGGGAATATGAGATGCACGGGACAGTAAAATAACCAGTTCTTCCACAGTAATGGGTTTATAGGGCATATAAGCCCCTTTTCCGTTTCCTTTAATAATACCCAATGATGTCAAACGGTGCATCCACACAATATAATTTAAGTAGTTAACATCTCTAAATGGGATAACTCCATCTGACAAATCCACTATCGAAAGCCCACTACGTGTGCCGACAACAAGATAGTGATTCCATACAGATATATCCGTGATAAAGTTAGATGTCACCATACCCTCAAAGGCAGAAAACACACCCCAAATCTTTCCTCCTTTGTATAAAAATACCCCTTCATCTGTTCCGACAACAAGATAGTGTTGCCAACTATCAACATCCACAACTCCCATGTTATTGAAGAGGGAAATAGGTACCAATTTTTTCAGTTTTCTGTCCAGAAAAATCAAGTTTCCATTGTTTATAGCCCAAATACCACCCAGAGTTCCTACTATCCGAGTAGCACCATAATTAAGAGCGTGATATGCAACAATGACATCATCCTCATATTTCAAGACAGATTTAGTAGTTGATATATATATACCCCCATCGTAGTAATACTCATCATAGGCATATTCTCCTTTAGGGAGCAACAATCTCTTGAAGTATCCTGTGTAGGCATTATATACATAGAGATATTTTCGAGTTAATATGAAATATTTGCCCCTACCATCTGTATCCACATCGACAATACTTTCTGATATAAATGAAGATATGTCTATTTGTTTCATAACACGACTAACCTTATTTCCCACATAAAAGCCAAGCACAGTACCAAGAGCTAACTTATCCCCTGTAATCCATGGTGCAATAGACAAAATAATTGAAGCATCTATAGATTTCCCATCAGCGGACATAAACTGAAATCTATACATAGAGTTTGGATTATTAAACCAATAAAGAGATTCTCCGTACTTAAACCATACAACAGATGTATTCTCAGGTTTAATATACGAAACCATATTATTGCGGACAGGCACATGAATCTCGAGAATTTGTTTAACATAAAACATATTCTCTACCATATACAAGCCTGCATTGCGAGAACCTGCTAAAGACACAACGATATTATCGTATCCATAAGGATACACAGCTGTTATTACATTACCAGAAGCGCCTATGGTAATCTTATATGCCTTTCCTCCAGAAGGTTTTATATATATATCATTTCCAGCAGTAGCAACAACATCTCCCCTAGGAGAAACAACTATATGTTCAATTTCACCGTAGAAATCAATATTGGAAATACGATTTACACTAGTATTAGGTAAATATACCTTGAAAGCTCCATGCTTGGTTGCAATATACAATGAAGTACCATACCTATATATATCATTAACTTTATCATTGAGAAGTATCCCTTTATAATGACAATCAACACCATAAACCCCAAGCCCATTATAGGTTCCAACATATATATTGTCACCGACAATCTGAATATCATTAATATAGGCACCAACACTAGCCTTACATGTCTTCCCCGTATGCTTATTTAGCAACCACATCTGCTCTGAAGAACCCACAGCAATGTAATCGTCAGACACATCCAATGTTTGATATGCCCCAAGTGGTAACCCTTCATAATCTGAATAAGTTTGACTGACATGGTCACTCAGGTATACAACAGAAAGACCAGCTCCAGTTAACAAGAACAATCGGTCATTATCATCGCCGAAAACCTTTTTCACATAAATATCTGGTAAACCATAAGAAGTATCTACCGATCTGATTACATATCCAGACAAGTTAATTTTATAAGCACCATTGTCGGTAGCCAGCCATATCTCATTTTTAGGAGACACCCATATATCGTTGATACGGGTATACATACCAAACTTATATATACGGGCAACAGCATCGGGTACATATATATTAGCCAAGAGGAAGAGGAGGCTGAATAGCACTACCACTATCCTCTTCACCGTTCTCTTCTCCATGCTTACCCTCCCCTATGAGCCGTAAAAACTCATCTTCATTAATAATTCTTACTCCAAGCTTTAGTGCTTTATCATATTTGCTACCCGGGTTTTCTCCCACAACAACATAGTCAACCTTCTTAGATACACTACTTGCAACCCTGCCCCCAAGACTTCGAACAGCATCGGCAGCTTCCGTGCGTGACATACTCTTCAAACTACCTGTGAAGACAAACGTTTTACCAGATAGTTTTCCTTCCTTTTGTTCCTCTTTTAGCTTAACGCCTGCCTTCTGCAATTTATCAATGACTTCCCAAGTACCACTTTGCGAAAAAGTTTTAACAATAGCACCGACAGTTTCATCACCGACACCTTCAATGCTATATAACTTATTTATTATATCCTGAGTTTTCTGCCTGGCCATCTCACGCAGTTTTTTCCACCACTCTTCTGGAATATCTTCGGGCTTATCCGCAGATAACACCTCAAACCACGAGTGAAAATGTTTACGTAAGACTCGGGCAATATCGGTAGGCAACTGCTTCACATCTTCATCACTGATATATCCTCCCAGCTCATAAATGCTATGAAACTGCTCTGCTATCAGAGAGGCAGTCTTTTGACCAACCAGAGGAATACCCAGAGCATAAATAAGCTTGTACAGAGGTCTACTTTTACTCTTCTCTATGGCTTTGAGAAGATTAGATGCAGATTTCTCACCCATACGCTCAAGGGACACAAGATCAGACATCTTCAAATAATATAGATCTCCCACATCTGATACAAGCCCCTTATCCACCAAAGTCTCTATGAGCTTCTCACCGAGTCCCTCGATATCCATACCATCACGAGAGGCAAAATGCTTAATGCGACCCTTTACCTGAGCAGGACAACGAAAACCGGTGCATTTATGATATGCCCCCTCTTTAACTACAGGAGCCCCACATACAGGACATCTATCAGGCATTTGGAAAGGCTTGCTATCTTTAGGCCTTTTATCCTTGACAACTTCCAGAACTTCAGGTATAACCTGTCCTGCACGATGCACAAGAACAGTATCACCAACACGAACATCAAGACGTTTAATTTCATCTTCGTTGTGTAGTGATGCCCGTGTAACAACAGCACCATCCAGCACAACAGGTTTCAGTATAGCGACAGGAGTCAACACACCTGTTCTTCCCACGCTAACAATAATATCTTCAACGACAGTCTCTTTAACCTCCGCAGGGAACTTGTAGGCAATAGCCCAACGAGGACTTCTTGCCTTAAAGCCGAGTATCTCTTGATAATCGATGCGATTAACCTTGACAACAACACCATCAGCAGGATAGTCAAGCTTATCTCGGTGTTTTGTCCAATAGTCACAGTACTCTATTACTTCCTCAATTCCCTTACACACCTTTGTATAAGGGTTAATCAAAAATCCTACGCTTTCAGCCCACTTGAGAAACTCATAATGTGTTTGAAAGCGAATGCCATCAAGCTCTCCAAAAGCGTACGGATAGAAAAATAAAGGTCTTTCTGCTGTTATAGATGGATCAAGCTGCCTAATAGAACCTGCTGCAGCATTACGCGGATTAGAAAACTCTTTTTCGCCTCTCTCACGCTGACGTTTATTAAGCTCTTCGAAATCCTTATACCGCATAAAAACTTCTCCACGCACTTCAACAACACGAGGAGGATTATCTGTCTTTAACCTTAGAGGAATAACTTTTATCGTCTTGACATTGGGTGTCACATCTTCACCCTCTATCCCGTCACCACGAGTGGCTCCAAGCACTAAAATACCATTTTCATAGCGAAGAGATATAGCAAGTCCGTCAAGCTTGTGTTCACAAACATACTCTATATCTTCCTCTATGCCCAAAAGAGATTTGACTCTTTGGTCAAATTTTCTCAGATCATCAAAATCAAAAGCATTATCAAGGGATAGCATAGGCACTTTATGCCTTACTGTTGGCAAATCTTTTCTTGGAGGAGCACCTACCCTATGGGTTGGTGAATCAGGTGTTTTGAGTTCGGGATATTTTTCTTCTATCTTCAACAGTAAATGAAACAACCCATCATATTCCTTATCAGAAATTATAGGATTATCCAATACAAAGTACTGTCTATTATGAAACTCTATAATTTCACGAAGCTTTTCAACATCTTCTTTCGATGGCTTTTTTCCTTCTTTCAAAAGCTTTGTCAGCTTCTCGTAGAGTTTCCTCCCTTCCTCTATAATCTCCTCTGCATTTTTCATGGCCTACGCCCCCTTTCCTACCTCTACTTTATTCTACCCAAAAAGAGGAGAAGGACCCCTGGGGGTACGGGGTCCATTAGGGGGATGCATTTTCTTCCATCTGTGGAGAAGCGGGGGACACTTCTCCTCAGGGGGTAAAGATATACTACCAAGTCTTAAAAATGTCGTCAAGGGTATTTACTTAATGTTTTCTAAAAGTTTGGCGGAGGGGGCGGGACTCGAACCCGCACGGCCTTCATAGGCCTACACCGGATTTCAAGTCCGGCTCCTTAGCCAGTTCGGTCACCCCTCCGCAATAGGTAGACCATGGAGTATTATATAACAAAAAGGCACCTCTCGGAAGGGGGAATATCTATGAAAACTGCATTTATCAGTAAGAGTAGCATAGCCCATAACCTCGGAGAAATTCGCAAACTCACATCATCTGAGATACTCGCTATGGTAAAGGCAGATGCATATGGTCATGATGTCCACATTGTTGTGCCGACACTACTCGATCTTGGCATTAAGAGATTCGGTGTTGCAACACTACAAGAAGCCCTGACCGTATCGCGACTTGGAGCCAAATGGATACTGATCATGGGCACAACCGACCATTACGAACCAGATGTTTTAGACGAGTTGGCCTTAAAAGGAATACGCATTGTTATCAATAATGAGGAATTTGGACGCTTCATACTTGCAAACACTAAAAAATTAAAAGCCCATCTTATGATAGATACAGGCATGCACAGACATGGCATACTACACTCCAACATAGATTCCATAAAGAAACTACTTACCACATTCCCAGGCAGGATAGAAGGCATACTAACCCACTTTGCCAAAGCCGATAGCGATGAAGAGGTAACACGCACACAGATAAACAGATTCATGGCCGTATTAAACGAAATACCCCGCGATGACTTAATCGTCCATGCTGCCAACAGTAGTGCCCTTTATAAATATCCAGAAGTGCACTTTGATATGGTCAGACCAGGGGTAGCCATATATGGGTACAGTGAAGTACCAGAATTTGATACCAAACTAAAAAGAGTTATGCGTGTAGAAGCTACAGTATCAGATATCAGGGAAATACCACCTGGAGAAGGAGTATCTTATGGATGGCGATTTATAGCCGATAAGCCAACCAAAGTAGCTACAGTATCTATGGGATATGCCGATGGATACAAGCGAATACTCAGCGGTAAAGTCTGGGCTGGTATCAAAGGAAAAACTGCCAGACAAATAGGTAGTATAGCTATGGATTTTTCTATGTTTGATATAACAGATATAGAAGGTGTAAAAGTTGGAGACAAGGTTGTAATTATGGGAGATTGGGAAGAAGGCAGCATATGGGCAGATGACATAGCCAATCTCGCAGGCACCATACCCTATGAAATACTTGTATCATTTGGGAAACGGGTGGAAAGGAAGGAGATAGAGTGAAGGTCATATCGAGTAAAGATAATCCAACATACAAAGAGATAAAGAAAATTCTGACATCCTCATCTTATCGCAAAAAGACAGGACTAACGATCGCCATAGGTAAAAAAATAGTAGATGATATAGTTACCAGTACACTGTCCACAGATGTTAAATATATTGTGCTTACTGATGAAAAAAATGCTCAACTCTATGAAGATTTCAATCCTATACTACTTAGCCCTAAACTGGCTAAAACACTTGACGATGTCATGGCAGATCAAGGCATAATGGCAGTGATAGAAAAACACTACACTTCTCTTGAAACATTACCAGATAGAGGACCTTTTCTTGTACTTGACGGAGTGTCGGATCCCATAAATGTTGGTACACTTATTCGCACGGCAGTAGGACTCCAGTATAAGGCCATATTGGTAGGAGAAGGAACAGCAGATCCACTATCCCCTAAAGTTATACGATCATCAGCAGGATACAGTTTATTTATCCCTATATTCAAAGGAAGAAACAAAGAGATTTTCAAAGCATTAAAAGAAAGAACCATAAAAATCATTACAACTTATATCCACCAAGAAAACTGTAAGCCAACATTTAATATGAAACTTGATGACTTTGCACTATGCCTTGGTAGTGAGGGAAGAGGACTTTCCGATATATGGAAAGAATATCCCGATACCTTAAATCTACTACTAAAATCGTCAACTATAGATTCATTTAATGTAGCAGTAGCCGGCAGCATACTCATGTATATTCTAAAAACAGGAGGTGAACTCTGTGGGTAAGATTGCATTTGTAGGAGGAGGAACAAAAGGTATCGGTAAAGCCATCGTCAAAACACTGATAGATAAAGGCTACAAGGTATATACAGCATCCAGGAGTGAAGATAACGTCAGGAAACTAATCGCAGAAATACCCGGTGTTATAGCTTATACAGGAGATCTATCAAAGAAAGAAGATATTGACCGGATATTCAATGATATCTTAGAAAAGGAAGAACATATCGACATATTGGTCAATAATCTTGGTGGTCCACCACCTGGCAACTTTGACGACATAGATGACCAGACATGGATAAAATCATTCGAGCTCACATTCCTCAGCAAGGTAAGAATGATCCGAAAAGTACTTCCTGGTATGAAACAGCAGAAATGGGGACGCATCGTCAATATGGAATCAGTCTCTGTAAAAATGCCATATCCTAACCTGCTAACATCAAACGCCATTAGACCATCTGTGGTGGGACTATCAAAACATCTGGCTTTTGAACTGGCCCCCTACAACATTACAATTAATACTATCGCTACAGGACTTACAGCAACACAGCGCATGGAAAACCTTATAAACTATGCAGCAAAACAGAAAGGTATAACATATGAAGAAGAGGAAAAACTCCGCGTTCAAGATGTACCTATGGGTAGGTTGGCAAAACCTGAAGAAATTGCTGCAGCCGTTGCATTCCTTGTCTCTGACGAAGCATCTTTTATCACAGGGACTGTAATACCGGTAGATGGTGGTTGGGTCAAATGCACATTATAGCCAACGGCAAAGGGCAAACAGGGTTATTCCCTGTTTGCCCTTATTCTTTCAAGAATCTTCATTGCTTCGTCTACACTATCAGCAATATATACTCTACCGGCAAGACGATAATCAAGGGAATCTCCGCCAAGGGTTGTGTCTTCTTCCAGTATCTTAATAATTCTATCGGTCCATCCTCCGGTACCCCTCATGAGTATAAGTGGCTTTCTATACGAATAGGCCATAAATATCTCGACAGAAGTACCGGCTGCACCACCAATAGATATTACAGCATTGGCAGAGTTAAGAAGTACACCAGACCTCATAGCCATATCAAGACCAGTAGAAATTTCTATAGCATAAGGAGTAATACCACCAGAAGCATAAGGGGTAATACCAATAACAATAGAACCCTCTTCTGCGGCTCCCTTACTAACAAGATGCATGACTCCGTCACGTCCTCCAGTTAGCACCACATATCTTTCTCTCCCTAGCGCCTTACCTATACTAAGGGCTATATCGGCAACATGCGAAACAGGTGGCTTATCAATATCACCTGCATAACCGATAACAGCTACCTTAAACATGTCTCTATACATACAATCATCTCCTTAAATATCAGACGAGTAACTCTCAAGGCTCATTCGAGCATAATCCAAAGCAACCTTAACACTCTCTACAAGATCCATACCCATTAGCAGATGATGATAGATAACGGCAGCAGTAAAGGTATCTCCTGCTCCTGTATCATCTACATAATCATGAACAGGAGCAAAATGCACATTGGTAATCTGACCTCTATGCCAAATCGATATACTGCTGTGACTTGTGCCTATAAGGATATCCTTAGGTCTCATATCTCTTATAAGCTCTACCTCGTCTTTATTAAGCACAGCCATATTGACTTTTTCGACAACATGAACAACAGGCTCTAACTTTTTGGGAGAAGCTGGTACCAAAACCGAAAATACGTGTCTTTCTTGAGCTTCCATAACAATTTTCTCAACAAGCTCCGGGGAAAGATTTGTATCAAATACCCATATACTGGCATCTGTAATAAAGTCTTTGATATCATCCCATGTAATTTCATAGGCGGGATTTTTTCCTGCCACCCCAATGATTGTCTTACCGTGATTATCAAGCACACCAACATACGTTCCAGTATAACCTTTATCTACAACGTACACATCTACATCTTGCTTATCCAAACTCGCCCTAATTGTCAGTCCCCATTCATCTGTACTAAATGATGTTATAAGTGAAACAACAGCTCCAAGTGTTGCCAGTGTAGATGTAATGTTCCTGCCTACTCCACCGGGAGTAATATACACTTCACCGGGATTGGAATTGCCAAGCACAGGAGGAACACTACTTCTACCCTTTATATCTATATTGCTGCCCCCAATAACAAGAATAGGTGTAACATCCATTGCCATTGCCATCACCTTACAAGAAACGTGCTATAGCACCGGCAACACGGGCATTGTTTACCAGCAGGGCTATATTTGCCTCTACAACTTTTTCGCCAAGGATATCTGCAATACGAGAAAGCAAGAATGGTGTTACATCCTTACCAGTAACACCTTTTTGCTCCATCTCGTCAAGCACACTCTCCATAATATTTTCCATTTCCGATTGAGGTATAGCCTTATCTTCCGGTATAGGGTTAGCAAGGAGCACGCCTTTGTCCAGATTTACACCTTTATGAACTCTCCAATACGCGGCCACTTGGTTAGGTGTTTCAAAACGATGACGAAGCTGAAGCAATGTTTTTCCCGTATAAAATGCAGGAAAAACATTAGTCTGATAGCCTAATACAGGGACACCTAAAGTTTCAAGATACTCTAATGTTTTAGGCAAATCAAGAATGCTCTTAGCACCTGAAGACACAACCATAATAGGTATCGTTGCCAGTGCATACATATCCGCAGAAATATCCCATGTCTTCTCCACATGACGGTGTACACCGCCAATACCACCAGTAGCAAACACCTCTATACCAGCTTTATGAGCTATCCACATTGTGGCGCTAACAGTGGTACCAGCATTCCACTTCCCATACACAGCCAGCGGAATATCCCTTATAGAAACCTTTTGTCGCCCATCTACTGTACCAAGCATTTCTATTTCATCAAGAGTCAAACCAATCTTAATAATTCCGTTAACAATACCTATTGTAGCCGGAATAGCCCCTGATTCCCTAACAGCCTTTTCCATTTTGACAACAGCCTCTACATTTTTAGGATATGGTAAGCCATGTGTCAAAACCGCTGTCTCCAGTGCTACAACATGAGACTTTCCTATTACTTCCTCGGAAATATATATATGCATACAATCACCTCCCTACAGTCTTCTTTACAAATCTTTTAATACTACGCACAAGCGTTAGTACAATGTCCCTATACATACCCATGCGCATCTTTACTCCCTCTTTTAATCCGTATTTTTCTTCTTTCATAACCTGAGCTACTCCCCAAAGCTTGACATATTCCACCTTAAGGTTGTGCTCCTTAGCAAATCGCTTAAGTCCTTCCTCGATACCATATCCACTAACGTCACCATATTCCTCAAAAAATTTACGGAGTGTATCCACTTTCATAGCCCTCTGGCCCGATATATGGGGAACAAGACTTTGAGCAAGATGGGTGGCAACACGACCACCAAGCAAAAGGCCTATTGTCATATCAGCCCTACCCCTCAGCACAGGTTCAAGAAGGTCATAAACATGTGAAGGATGCAAACCTGTTAAATCTGCATCAAACAAGACAACATATTTGCAGTGATGAACATACCTAGAAGCTATCTGCAAGGCGTGTGCTTTACCCACATTCTCAGGAAGCACTAAAACTGCGGCTCCTGATATAGCTGCATCAAGTGAAGTTTTATCCGTGGAACCATCATCAACAACAAGTACATAAGGGAAAAGGTGTCTGAGCACCTTAACAACCTCAGACACCCTTCCCTCCTCATTAAACGCAGGAACTATTGCACATACCTTTTTTGACTTAATATGTAGATTATCATTGTCCATAGATCTTTTCCCTCAAGAAGGGAACAATCTCATCTTTAGATACTTTGAAAACCTCGCCAGTTTTTCTATCCTTGATTTCATACTCCCCTGAAGACACTGTCTTCTTCGATACCACGATTCTAAACGGTATACCAATAAGATCAGCATCTTTGAACTTGACACCCGGTCTAAGGTCTCTATCATCAAGGATCGTCTCTATACCGGCATCTGTGAGTGCCTTATAAATCTCTTCTCCAACGGTCATAATATCGTCTTTTTTAACATCAAGAACAGTAATAATTACATGATATGGTGCCACAGATATAGGCCATATAATACCGTTTTCATCGTGGCTTCTCTCAACAATAGTAGCCATTACACGGCTAATACCTATACCATAGCATCCCATAATATACGGCTTACGCTGACCATTTTCATCAAGATACGTAGCCCCCATAGGTTCACTGTAGCGTGTTCCCAAATTAAAAATATGGCCAACCTCTATGGCTGTATACCTCTTCAGTGGAGCGCCACATACAGGACAAGCATCTCCATCGTTCACCTGTCTAATATCCACATACTCCACATCAAACTCATCTATGTTGAAGTGAATATAGTGGTAATCTGTTTCGTCGGCACCGATAACACCATCTTTAACATCCTGAACAGACTCATCGGCAATAATCTTGATATCTTTATCTTTATCTTTTACAGCATACGGGGAAATGTATCCTTTCACAAGTCCCATTTCGTCAAGTTCATCGGGAGTAAGAAGTCTCACTTCCGAGGCGTCAAGAACCTTGGCAAGTTTTGTCTCGTTAACCTCATAGTCTCCTCTGATAAGCACCATAACAATCTTGCCATCTACCATGTAAAGCATAGACTTAATAATACGAGAAGGTTCAACGCCTAAAAATTCTGCCAGCTGCTCTATTGTATGGGTACCTGGTGTGTGAACCTTTTCTATAGGCTTATCTGATGGCGGATAATCAACTTTCTTATAGGGGGCATGTGCTACTTCTATAGTAGCCTTGTATCCGCACTTTTCACATTTTACAACTTCACTTTCTCCATATTCAGCAGGTACCAAGAACTCATGAGACATCTTACCACCAATAGCTCCACTATCAGCTTCAAATGCCTCGGCATCAAGCCCTACTCGGCGGAATATATTGCTATATGCCCTATACATATCATCATATGTTTTCTTCAAATCATCTACAGATGTATGGAAGGAATAGGCATCTTTCATAATAAATTCCCTTCCTCTAATAACACCAAAGCGCGGTCTTAGCTCGTCTCTAAACTTTGTATTAATTTGATAGAAAATCACAGGTAGTTGTTTATATGAAGACACATTATCTCTCACAAGGGCCGTTATCTGCTCTTCATGGGTTGGTCCAAGACAGAACCATCTTCCCTTACGGTCTTTTGTCTTAAACATCTCATCACCATAAAGGTCCCAACGGCCTGTTTCATCCCACATCTCCTTGGGCATCAAAATAGACATCAATACCTCTTGTCCGCCAATGGCATCCATCTCTTCTCGGACAATGTCTTCAATCTTTTTCAAAACACGCCATGCCAGTGGCAGATATGCATAAATACCAGCAGATATCTTACGAATGTAACCAGCTCTTACAAGGAGCTTATGAGAAATAGATTCTGCATCGGCAGGATCTTCCCTTAGTGTCGGAATCAGCATTCTTGACATTCTCATAGGTTATACCTCCTCCTCAAGAATTTTATCTATTTCCGTTGTAATTATTTTCATTATATCTGTATCACTATCAAAATGGAAAGTGCGGTAAACTTTGCCCTTTTTAAAGAGCACTGCTTCACCAGGACCACCGAATGCAATACCCACATCGGCTTCTCTGGCCTCACCTGGCCCATTAACGGCACATCCCATTACCGCAACGGTAATATGCTTTCTTATATGTGCATATTTATCTTCTATTTTCTGGGCTATCTCCCATACAGGACCTGTACTTCTGGCACATTTAGGACATGAAACAATGGTTAGTCCTCTGCACTGGCCTATAGATGCACATAGTATCTTCCACGCCACTTTAACCTCCTGCCAAGGCTCAGCAGACAGAGAAACCCTTATGGTATCTCCTATACCCTCTCTTAGGAGATAACCCAGTGCATAAGAAGACTTTATAGTACCATCAAGAAGTGTACCAGCTTCTGTTACACCGATATGAATAGGACCATTAAACCACTGGCTAAGAGATTTGTTGAGATCTATGGTTTCATTGGGCGTTGAAGATTTAATAGAAATGACAATATCCTCAACTCCAACATCGTTTAGCATGTCTACATCTTCACGGGCTATTCGAAGAATCGCCTCTTTAACATCTTCACCAGCTTTTATACGCTCTCTTGGCAAAGAGGCCATATTATAGCCCAACCTTATAGGTAGTTTCTTTTCCGCAATAAGTTTCAGGGCATCTTTTACCCTCTTTACTGCTATGGTTCCAGGATTCCAGCGTATTTTATGCACACCAGCTTCCACAGCTAATATAACTTGACGAGGGTCATAATGGATATCGGCTACAATAGGTACAGGTGAATGATTTACAAGCCACTTTAGATGTTCAAAGTCATCAGGACTGGGAAAAGATACCCTTACAATATCCGCCCCGGCATTTACAGCATCAATTAAATCTCTAAGATTACCCTCCCTATCAGCAAGCGGACGCCAAAGCATAGTTTGAACAACAACAGGATGCTTTCCGCCAATAGGAACGTCACCAACATAGACAACCTTTTTCGAAAACATACTATAGCCCACCACCAATAATGGCAAGTATATCCTTAAATGTCACAAGAACAAGTAGTGCCAGCAGTGCATAAAAGCCATACATGTGGATTTTTTCCTCTACCTTTCTACTAATCTTCAAACCAAAGAGAGACAATATTGCAAATACCAATCTACCACCGTCAAGAGCTGGTAAAGGCAAGAGATTTGTAAGCCCTAATGCTATAGTAATAAGGGCGCTCATATTAATAAAAGAGGATAACTTAAGAATAAATGATACCCGTGCAGACAATGCTTCGCCCATAATTGCAACAATACCTACAGGTCCAGAAACGTACTTAAGACTAATACGACCTGTAATCATGAGCCAAAGCCCTTTAAAGAACAACACAGTGGTAGCCCATGTCTTTTGTAGCCCTTTCCAGATAGCGGTAATGACATTGTATCTCTCTATCTTTGCAGGACTCTGAGGCACAAATCCCAAGACGTATGAGTCTTTATCTTTGACAACATCTATTTTAACAGATATCTCTTTACCATTTCTCATAATACCTAAGGTGTAGGAGTACCTCTCACCGGTAGCTGTCTTCATAATATATTCATAGACCTCATTAAATGAGGATACAGGTTGACCATTAATGGAAACGATTTTATCCCCCTTTTGCACCTTTCCATAGGCGGGAGAATCTTTCATAACATCACCAACAACAGGAGGATAATAGAGTGCTACTCCAATAATATATCTACCATCACTTGTCTGCGTTGGAGTAACAGTAAACATCAATTCTTTTCCTTTACGCTCCACCTCAACATTAACAGAACGAGGAGGTTCATAATTCATCATCATATAAGAGGTAATATCGGTAAATTGCTTAATAGGATGTTTATCAATACTGACTATCTTATCTCCCGTTCGTATGCCAGCTTTGTAAGATGGGGAATCTTTGGGAACATATACCACAGCAGGATAGTAAACATTACCAATCATAAAAACTAAAGCAAATAGCACTATACCCAAAAGTATGTTAGATAAAGGTCCCCATATCAGCGTGTTAATTTTGGCCCCTATAGGGATATCCTCTCCTTCGTATTCCGGATCCTCCAACTCTTTTATCATGACATAGGCTCCAAGAGGAATTAATCTTATCTCGAAAATATCTTTCTTGTATATAAGGGGACCAAAACCAATGGAAAACTCTTCTACAGTTAGTCCACTTTTAACTGCGGCAAGATAATGGCCTGTTTCGTGAATGGTTACCATAATAAGCAACGCAATAATCGCCAGCAGTATATTCATATTGCTACCTCCTTTGCTCTCTCTTTCATCTGTCTATACCAGAATATTCTCTCTTCCGGTTGATAAGGTATATTATTCTCTGAAAGAGTATCTATTATCTTCTCTGCCAGCCAAGGCATTTGAGAAAATCTTATTTCTTCTTTCATGTACCTCTCAACAACAATATCATCTGCTATGAGATATAGCATATACAGTTTTTTATCGTCTGTATTCAACACATCTATAGCCAGTTTATACATGCCATACTTGTCTGTGGGAATGTCTTCAAAGTGCAGAGTTTGCCCATGCCAACTAATGGGCTTTAGCAAAGACTCTTTAAGATCGGGATATGTCAGTGAAAACTGTATTGGAAGAAGCATAGAGGGTTTATATGCTCCCATAAGTGTAAAGTTATCGTGGAGTACAACCATGGCGTGGACAATAACCTCTCTATGCATTACCGCTTTCAGTTCAGAAGGTGGAATATCAAATAGCACCCGAGCCTCTAAGAGCTCTATACCCTTATTAGCCAAGGTCGCAGAGTCAACGGTAATCTTGTATCCCATACTCCACACAGGATGTTTTAACGCATCCTTTGGTGAAAGGTTATCTATCTCGTTAAGTGATAAATCTCTAAAAGCCCCTCCTGATGCTGTAAGATACACTTCTTTCACCAAAGAAATATATGGTTTCATCAGCATGTATACAGTTGCATGTTCAGAATCTACGGGATATAAGTTTTTCCACCTGTATGGTGCAAATAAATCATGTCCTAAAACAAGCATCTCCTTGGTGGCAATGGCAACACGTTTGCCATCTTCCAAAAGCTTTAAAACAAAGGGCATCTCAGATACATCTGATGTGGCCACCATAATGGCATCTGCAGAATATACCGCTTCCTCAAATGCTTTCCTATCAAAATTACCATATGGCGAATAGATAACACCAATACCAAGTGTATCTTTCAAAGCTTGTAGTTTCTCTATACGTCTGCCGGCAGATGCTGCTACAATATCACAACCAAGGTGCTGTGCCACCTGCACAGTTTGAGAACCAATAGAACCGGTAATTCCCAATATCGCCAGCTTACATTCTGACACTGCCAATCACCTGCTCTAAATACTTAAGTAACCACATAATGTAAAATGCGGCAATAGTGCTATCTATTCGGTCCCACATACCACCATGACCAGGAATAATAAAACCTGAATCCTTCACACCAGCCTTTCGCTTCACAACAGACTCCACCAAGTCTCCTGTAAGGAGGATAGGAGCAAGAAGAACAACAGAAATACCCAGTGTATATGGCTCAACCTTCCAAATATGGAAAAGCCATAGCAACACCTCAAGTATTGTCAGTGATAACCAGCCCGTAATAAATCCCTCCCATGTTTTACCAGGGCTGATAGTAGGAACAAGCTTTGTTTTTCCCATTGTCTTACCACCGGCGTAGCTAAAAACATCAAATGTCCACACCATAACCAGTAAGGACATAAAGAACATCTTCCCCGTATGCTCGTATAAGTCTATGCCTATATACAGACCAACAAGAACATACACGATAAGGAAAAAGAACATATAGTAAGAAGATGAGAATACCTCTTCTTCTTTTTTCAAGAGAACCGCATATACAAAGAACCAAAGGAAGAAAATAACAAATAATAATGCAAGAAACACTTCAGGAGACACAAAATATAATACAAGCCATAAAAGAACCCCTACGGCTCCATATATGACTTTCTTCCACCACTCTTTACCCTTAAATTCCATGTCAACTATCTCATAGACAGTTACTAGAGCCATAAACGATAGTAAACCATATAGGTATTCCCCTCCAAGGAAAACTGCCCCAAGGACAATGGCAACATATATTACACCAATGGAAGAACGAAAGGCTGTTTCTTTTATCAAAGACCACCACTTTCTTAACATGTCTCTATTCATCACTTTTCACCACAATAGCCCCGGAAATAGGACACTCTTTCCTACACAAATCGCACAAAACACATGTGTCAATATTAATAAAAGGGCGGTGCTCCCCTTCTTCTATTGCATCTACAGGGCACACCGCCACACAAATTCCACAGTTGACACAAGAGGTCGTTATCTCGTAGTACACACTTACTCCATAATCTCCTGCTCTTTGTGTTTTACCATATCGTCAATCTTAGATATAAACTCATCTGTGACTTTCTGAATTTCATCTTTTATTCTTCTTGCCTGGTCTTCTGAATACTCTCCATCTTTCTGTTTAGCATCTACCTGCTTATTGAGATCTCTTCTAATGTTACGAATAGCAACCTTTGCCTCTTCGGCAAACTTGTGTACAAGTTTCACCATCTCGGCACGACGCTCTTGGCTCATTGGTGGAAAGTTTAGACGAATAACCCTACCATCAGATGTAGGCATGGCACCAAGATTAGCCATTTCCAATGCTTTGAAAATAGCATCATGGGTAGACTGGTCAAATGGCTGTACCACAAGTGTAGTAGAACCTTGTACAGATATAAGGGCAACCTGTCTCAATTCCATAGGTTGACCATATGCCATAACCTCTACCTTTTCAATCAATGTAGGAGATACTCTACCAGCCCTAATACCACCAAGTTCCTCTTTGAAAACATCTATAGTTTTCTGCATGTGCTGTCTTGCTTCCTTAACATGTGGATCATTCTTCACTACCGCCACCTCCTCAATTAGTATATGAGAGTTCCAATATCTTCTCCCGCAACAATTTTAGCGAGATTTTCAGGCTTCCCTATATTAAATACTATCATTTTGAGGCCCACATCTCTAAGCAGGGAGGCAGCAGTCATATCTATAACTTCAAGTCTGCGCTCAAGAACTTCTTCTACACTAATAGATGAATATCTTTTTGCATCTGGATATTTTGTAGGATCTTTGTCATAAACACCGTCAACCTTGGTACCTTTAATAACAACTTCTGCCCCTATTTCTGCGGCACGTAGCACTGCTGCAGTATCAGTTGTAAAGAATGGATTAGAAGTGCCACCGGCAAATATAAGAAGTTCACCAGCACGATAGAGTTTGGCAGCCTCTACAGGGGACATAGAAGGGGCAAAGTTGCCAAAATCCATGGCACCAATAACACGGGTTTTTACATGCAGCTGACGAAGTTTATCTTGAAGTACAAGGGCATTCATTACAGTGGCAAGCATACCCACTTGATCGGCAACAACACGTCCAAGTCCTATGTCTCCACGCATACGGCCACGCCAGAAATTACCACCACCCACAACGATACCTATACGAATACCCTCTTTCCACAAAGCGGCGATAATATTCAAAATAGAAAAAAGGGACTGGGAAGAATAACCCCAGCCCCTTTCACCCGCCAAAATTTCGCCGCTCAATTTTAAAAGTATAGAACTATACGCTGAGCGGACCACCATGGCTATCAGGACTCCTCTCCGAGCTCCCAGCGTACAAACCTACGAACAACGATATTCTCACCAATCTTTGCAATAGCCTCTTTAATAACTTCCTCTACAGTTTTATCTTCATCTTTAACAAATGGCTGCTCCATAAGTACATTCTCTTTGTAGAAGTTCTTCATTTTACCTTCAACAATCTTCTCAACAACATGCTCAGGCTTACCCTCCTGAAGGGCCTGCTTGCGATAAATTTCCTTTTCCTGCTCAATAATTTCTTCAGGCACATCTTCTCTCTTAACCCATCTGGGGGCATAAGCTGCAATGTGAAGGGCTATATCGTTGACAAGATTTTTAAAGTCATCAGTACGGGCTACAAAATCTGTCTCACAGTTAACCTCTACCATAACACCTATGCGGCCACCACCGTGGATATATGCATGAATCATACCTTCTTTAGCAGTTCTCCCTGCCTTCTTAGCTGCTTTAGCAAGACCACGTTCACGAAGAATCTTTACTGCCTTATCAAAATCACCGCCTGCTTCCTGCAGTGCCTTCTTACAATCCATCATACCGGCACCGGTCATTTCTCTCAGCTGTTTAACCATTTGTGCTGTTATCTGCATTACTCATCGCCCCCCTGTTCATTTTCTGCATATAGATCTCCAAACTTCTCAACGGCATCTTCAAGCTTTTTGACATTCTGAGGAACTTCTTCCTCTTCACCCTCTACCTGCTCCAGAGCCTGTTCCATCTCAGCAGCTGCACCTGCACGTCCCTCATTACCCTCAATAACGGCATCGGCTATCTTGCTGGTAATGAGCTTAACAGCCCTAATGGCATCGTCGTTAGAAGGAATAGGTACAGTAACCTCATCGGGATCACAGTTAGTATCTACCATAGCAATAATAGGAATACCAAGCTTATTAGCCTCGGCAACAGCAATGGATTCCTTACGGGTATCAACAACAAAGATTGCATCGGGAAGACGCTCCATGTCAATAACGCCACCATAGTACTTCTCTAGTTTATTCATTCTCCTAATAATACGGTTGCGCTCCTTTAGAGGAATGTTGTCAAGCAGTCCCTCCTCCTGCATCTTCTTGAGCTCCCTGAGCTTTTTAATACTGTTCTTCACTGTCTGGAAATTGGTGAGAAAACCACCAACCCATCTCTGATTGATGTAAGGCATACCGGCACGCTTTGCTTCATCAGCAATAACCCTCTGTGCCTGTCTCTTGGTACCCACAAATAGAATTGTCCCTCCGCGGGAAGCAATGTCTTTGGCAAATTCATAGGCCTTCTCGAGTTGCTGAACAGTCTTCTGAAGGTCAATAATGTAGATACCGTTACGCTCAGTGTAGATGAACTTCTTCATCTTAGGATTCCATCTACGTGTCTGGTGACCAAAGTGAACACCAGCTTCCAATAGCTGTTTTAATGTTACGATAGGCATTGTTTGCACCTCCTGTTGGGTTTTTTCCTCCACCCTCTTAGTGCACCCCAATGGGGACACCCAACTTTTAGAGGGTGTGAGTTTTTACCTATGAAGTATATCATATAAAACTATACGATGCCAAATACTTTGACAATCACACGCTTGCGTCTCTGACCATCAAATTCAGCATAAAAAATCTGCTGCCATGGGCCAAGATCAAGGTCACCATCAGTAACAGGGACAATAACTTCATGATGAACAAGCAAACTCTTCAGATGTGCATCTCCATTGTCTTCACCTGTAAGATGATGTTTGTAATCTGGACGATAGGGAGCCAATTTCTCAAGCCATTCCCATATATCTTGCCACAAACCTTCTTCATCATCATTTACAAAAACACCTGCTGTAATATGCATAGCAGAGACAAGCACATAACCGTCTTTTATTCCACTCTTTTTCACTATATCCCTAACGGTTTCTGTGATATTAATAAGTTCCCTTCTCTTCTTTGTATTAAACCACAGATATTCTGTATATGCTCTAACATTGCTACCCTCATATATCTTCACAATCATCACCTCCACTGTTATTATAAGAGTATGAAAGCACATATACCATTTATTGCAGCTGTGGGAGATATAAACAGGTATCGCATTTTTACCAATGGCCTTATCGAAAATACAATATTTGATCTTGCATCTCTTACCAAACCCCTTGTTACATTAAAGTACACTCTAAAATACTACGAACAAGGTGATAGTATTTTCGGTATTGACATCATAAAACTGATTACCCATAGTGCAGGTATCCCTCAGAAACTACCTTGGATGAATTGGAAAACTGAGGAATATTTTGAAAATGTAGCCTCATATAAAGGAACTATATCAGGATTCGACTATTCGTGTCACAACTACAATCTACTTGCACACTATGTGTATATAAAGAGCGGAAAATACCCACTGGAACACCTTCAGTGGAAAGATGAAGGTTACTTAGGTATGGGTATAAAACACTCCAATACTTTACCCATAGTTGATGGTAAAACTTACATTGGCATACCACACGATGGAAAGGCCCGTTTATTAAAAGAAAAAGCCGGAAATGCAGGTCTATTTGGAAATATACAGGCACTTATAAGAGTAGCTCAGAGAATACTCAACGGCAGATGGTACAGCATACCTGTAGAGGAATTTTCTAAGCCACACATAAGAGGTATACAGCGTTATTCCCTCGGCTGGTTCTTATATAGCACACGGTGTAAAACTTGCGGTTCAAATTTTTCGTTTAGAAGCTTCGGACATAGTGGATTTCCTGGCAGTTTTATATGGTTTCACCCAGATAATAAAACTTTCCAGATATTTCTCAGTCATAGCATCAACCATATAAGAAGACGGATAGAACGATTCAGGTTCTTAGGGCAAATGTCCAACTGGTTATACAAAGAGACCCTAAAAGATTAAACTAAACAGAGTAGATAATAGTGATAAGGAACAAAAGAAGCAAAAACCACAAGCCATAGGCAGCTGCAGACAATATCTGTGCCTTTCTCTTATCCCACCAAGTCATAGGTGTAATCCCATAAATATTGAATAGTGTCACAGAAGCAAGGTTAACACCAATAATATTTGCAAAGAAAAGCATCAGAGCTCCAAATGCGGATGAAAAGTATCCAGCTCCTAGAAGCATAGAAAACACCATAAACGGCGGAAGTAGTGCCACAGCCACCATAACACCAACCAATGAAGCCATCTCTCCAGTAATAGCAGATAGGGTTCCAGCCGCACCAGACGCCAAGGCAACAATAACGGCTAAAATATCAACATCTGTTCTACTGGCTATTTGAGGTATGTTAGGATTTACAGGTAACGACCAACCCATAATAATACCCAACACGAAAGCAACGATAAGCATAACAAACAGGGTTTTAATACTTTCAAATATTAGTCTTGTATCGGCCAAAGTAACACCAAGACCTAAGGCCATGTTGGGGCCTAGGAAAGGAGCCATCACCATAGCCCCAATTATAACAGCTGGATCATTTTTATAAAGACCAATACCGGCAACAATAGCCGACAATATAACCATGAGGATATTGGAAAAAGACAAAGTTGCCTTGGAAAACATGCTAACATAAAGCTCCTGCCTACTGATACGAGGAATAGGGCCGAGCCTCTTACGATGCTCTTTTTTGTTGTGAAGAGGCTCAGCCGTTTTTGGTTGAAACACCACAAGCTCAAATCCTTCATAGACACTGTATAAAGAGGTAATCCTATCTATAACTTCTTCATCCCACTTGATAGTGGTAAGCACTCTAACCAATACAAAGTTATCGTTATTATCTATATCGTGAAATCTAAGCCATATATATTTATCGTCATCAAGCGACTCAAGAAGTTTTTCTTCTAACCCCTTGGGTATATATGCCTCTATAAGTCTAAGCTCCATATACCTTTAGTCTTCCTTCACTTCACTATCCAACTCTAATTTTCTCTGTGCCTCTATATGATTAATTATAATCCTTCCTAGAGGAAAATCATGAAAGTAAGCTTCTTTAACCAAGCACTTCATTTCAGCCTTATAAAATCCCCAATTAAGTACCAAATGGATCAGTACCAATCCCCCCATAACAAAACCAAAAATTATATGCAACTTTAACCCCATTGGTGCTGAAGAAAAATTCTTCATTTTAAAAGTTAACATTATTCCTGTAACCATTACAATTGTGAAACTAATCAGCAGCAAAGTAGATAAAATTCCTTTCAATCCCATCATCTTTTTAAGCTGTGGTGGTAAAACACATTTTTTGTTGTTCTGTTGCTTCATCAATATTACCTCCTTTCACTTTCAACTGGTAAAGAGATAGAAACATTATACTCCCTATAACGCAGATAGCAAACAGTAGCGTTTCATACCTTTACAAGGGGCAAAGCGAGGCATTGTTATAATAAAACATTTCAAAAATAAAAATTGGCTCCGGGGGAGGGACTCGAACCCTCAACCAACGGATTAACAGTCCGCTGCTCTGCCGATTGAGCTACCCCGGAACCTCATGGTAGCCCCAGGGGGAATCGAACCCCCGCCTCCGGGTTGAGAGCCCGGCATACTAGCCACTATACGATGGGGCCACCGTTTTTCTATCTGGCTGGGGAAGGTGGATTCGAACCACCACTACGGGATCCAGAGTCCCGCGTCCTGCCGATTAGACGATTCCCCAACCGACAGCAATATATTTATACCATGAAAGTTGCGACATGTCAAGTATGTGTATCAACATCCCCTAAAACACCTACAAATAAAGCTTTTCTCAAGTTTCGTGGCATTCATAAAGTGTATAACCATATGCAAAAAGGCATTCCGAGCAGATTTTGCATAGTCCCCTTGACAGGATACACGCATATGTGTATAATAACCTTGCGAGTGTGTGGGCCCGTAGCTCAAGTGGCAGAGCCACCGGCTCATAACCGGAAGGTTGGGGGTTCGAGTCCTCCCGGGCCCACCATGGGTCGCGAGAGTGTGCAAAGGTGGCCCCATCGTATAATGGTTAGTATACCGGCCTTTCAAGCCGGTGGTGCGGGTTCGATTCCCGCTGGGGCTACCAAGAAAATAAAGGAGGGGATATCCCCTCCTTCTTTTTTTAGGGTTAGTATACTTACAACCTAAATTACTTTCTCTATCTGTATACTGCGGCAGTCCTCCGACTCAATATCTATATGCACTTTCACTGTAGAAAATTCTTCTTCTACATCTTTAATTTCTTCCTCCAATCTGTCAGGCCACTCAATAAAAACAATATAACCAGCTTCTAATCTATCTACAATTTCATCGACAATATCTGTTTCATGACCAGTAAGACGATATAGGTCTATATGGGAAACACCCAAATCGTCGTAAACAATTTCATATGTAAATGTCGGGCTCTTTACCCTGCCCTTATAGCCTAGATATTTTAGATACTCCCTTACAATAGTTGTTTTACCAGCTCCCATAGGACCATATAACAAAACAAGTAAAGGTCTTTTATCAAAGTATGTAAAAACCTGAGTAAGCTTCTCTACCTCACAAATGTGCATAGTTTCCACTACACTATCTCCTCCTTGGCCACTGTTTGATACCAACATCTACTCCTGTCACAACATATATATCCTCAGTAACTTTAACGGCGCTACCATCCAAGTAATGCGCTGCTCCCCGAGCAGCTGTTAGTATTCTATCCTTTTCAGGATAGTCAACTTCGGTAAAATCGAGTATCAACGTAATTCCTGCTTTAATCATCTTAACAACATTAGACATAACCCTTGGCGTACTCATAGGATCTTCTTCAGAATATACATCATCTGCTATCCGATACACAATGATATCCAAGTTTTCATCTTGTATTAGAATGTCAACATCTGTGCTATTATCAAATTCTTTAGCACTCATATCCCCACCTCCAAGAAAACATGCTATATATAGTAAAGTATAAACATAACAGAGGTAAAAAGGAGGGATCGTTATGGCTATAAAGCGTATTGGTATTCTTACAGGAGGCGGAGATTGTCCCGGTCTCAATCCAGCCATTCGTGGTGTTGTCTTTGGAGCTAAACAGAGAGGCTGGGAAGTTGTAGGCATTGAAGAAGGGTGGAAAGGCATACTGAATCCACCTATATGGAGAAACTTGGAACTAGAAGATGTCGACGAAATTCTAAGAACAGGTGGAACTATTCTCACATCATCAAGAACTAATCCATACAAAGAACCACACAGTCCAGAAGAAGTTGTTACCTCCTTTAGAACACTGGGCCTCGATGCCCTTGTTGCTATAGGCGGAGAAGACACACTGGGTGTTGCCGGTAAGCTCTATCGTGACTTTAAACTTCCTATTGTTGGTATTCCTAAGACCATTGACTTTGATGTTCCAGAAACAGAATATACTTTGGGCTTTACCACAGCACTAGAAATTACCATTGATGCCGCAGAAAGGCTAAAAGATACAGCCAAGTCTCACAAGAGAGCCATTGTACTTGAGACAATGGGTAGACATGCTGGCTGGCTCGCCCTGTTTACAGCCGTAGGTGCCGGAGCCGATGCAGTACTTATTCCCGAAGAGCCTGTTAATCTGCCAAGGCTGCTTTCTAACCTTAAGAAAAAATATGATAGAAAGAAATACCTTCTCATAGTTGTTTCCGAAGGTGTAATACTGGCAGACGAGGACCTTGACAAGACACCTGTTGACGAGTTTGGACATGTTCAGTTAGGAGGTATTTCTGAGCGTATAGCTAAGATTATAGAGAATGAGCTGGGTATTCCTACAAGACATGTCATATTAGGCCATGTTCAAAGAGGAGGTAGCCCATCCCCTATAGACAGAATAGTACCTCAGGGACAGGGACTTATGGCAACAGAGCTGATTGAAAAGGGCGAGTTTGGTTACATGGTTGGTGTCAAAGACGGAAAATTAGCCCCACTACCGCTTGAGTCTGTTGTTGGTAGAATTAGACCTGTTCCATCTCACATCATAGAGCTTTACAGACCTCTATTTGAAGAATAATAAAGGGTAAAATACTACCGGGGGTGATAGTTGTGGCGATAAAAAGAATAGCGGTAATGACATCGGGTGGAGATTCCCCCGGTATGAATGCAGCCATAATGAGTATTGTTGAAACGGCAATAGCTAGAGGTCTTGATATTCTTGGAATTAAGAGGGGATACGAAGGTCTTCTTGATGAAGACCTCGTTCCCCTTTCTCTAGATAAGGTGAGAGGTATAGCATTCAAAGGAGGTACAATTTTAGGTACATCTCGCAGTAAACGATTTCTAAAGTTAGAATGGCAACGATATGCTCTTGACATCATCACAGCTAATGACATTGATGCCCTTATCATCATCGGTGGAGACGGCTCTCTCCACGGGGCATGGGAACTTTCCAAACTAGGTATTCCTACTATTGGACTTCCCGGCACTATAGATAATGACCTTTCAGGTACAGACTTTACTATTGGATTTGACACAGCTGTACATGTTGCCAGAAATGCCATTGCTAAAATTGGAGACATAGCAAAGACAGAAGATACGGCATTTGTTGTAGAGGTAATGGGAAGACACTCCGGCTTTATTGCACTGTTTGCCGGCCTTACCAGTGGTGCAGACTTTATCGTATTTCCAGAAAATCCCATAAGTGCAGAATTTATAGGAAAATGTCTCCTTAAAAGGCAAAGTGCTCTAAGAAAAACCTCAAGCAGTGTAATAGTGCTTGCCGAAGGTGTCTCTGACGGATTTACATATGCGCAAGAAATAAGAGACGTGGTTGGAAACAATATCACCATCAATGTCAGCGTTTTGGGCTATATACAGCGTGGTGGTGTTCCAACAGCCTTTGATTCGTTCGTCGCTACATTTTTAGGACATCATGCTGTAGAAATGCTACTTCAGGGAAAGAAAAATGGAATGGTTGGCATACATGGTCTTGATGCCATCTTTACCCCATATGAAGATTTATTCTCTACAAAGAGCACACCACCAGCATCACTCATAGAATTGGCTAACCTTACCAACATGTGTGGTTGTAGAGATATATAACTACCTCTGGGGTTGCCATCGCCTTCTGTATTCATAAAGTACAATACCGGTGGCAACCCCAACATTGAGGCTTTGCATTCCCACCATCGGTATATAAATATGTTCATCAGCCAGCTTTAGCAACGTTTTACTTACACCTTTGTCTTCTCTACCCATGACAAAAACCGCATTTTCCGCAATATCTGCCTTATAAAGAGGCTGGGCATCTTCATCAAGGTTGGTGGCATATATCCAGTATCCCATCTCCTGAAGCTTTTTCAGTGCAGGTTCCAAATTGTCCTTTATAATCTTTACCTTGTACACTCCACCCTGGGATATACGGGCAACAGCTGGCGATATAGAACCAAACCTTCTTTTAGGCACAATGGCAAAGGATACTCCAAATGCCGCTGCACTACGAAAGATAGATCCAATATTTCCCTCATCGGTAATACCATCAAGCACAAGACCAAGCTTATCTTTGGCAGGGTTGAGGGTATCTATATCGTGAAAGCGAACAACCCCCATCTGCATACCAATCTTCTCGGGAAATTTGCCCTGCACTACAGGAATGCCCAATTCTTTAGCCTGATAAATAACCTCTTTTACAGCCGGAGAACGATATGCCCTATCAATAAATATCTTCTCTATCATATCGGGAGATTCAGAAAGGGCCTCCTGAACGACATGGAGGCCCCATATCCTATAAGCACCTGAAGACTTCCTATCAGACATTATGCCCACCACCACTTTGTACCACTGGGTGTGTCTTCTACTACAACACCATTTTCTTTGAGATAATCCCTAATCTCATCGGCTATGTCAAATTTTTTTTCTTTTCTAAAGCGATTACGCAAGTCAAGTAGATATTCAATAAATTTATCGGCTCCCCCTGTCTTCACATCTTCTATATTTTCAATACCGAGCACCTCAAGCATATCGGTAAACATATCTTTGACCTCTTCAGAAACAGCACCAGCAGATGTGATTTCGCCCACAAACTTAAAGAAATGTCCAATGGCCTCTGCTGTGTTAAAGTCATTTGCAAGAGCTTTATAAAAGGCCTCATAGTGAGGCAGGAAAGCCTCTTTAGATACAGAACTATCAATAGAACTTTCCACAATATCCTTTGCCCTCTTAACCTTCTTTAAAGCCGTTTCATAAGACTGGACAGACTGGGGAGTGTAATCAAGAGGTGAACGATAATATGTAGACAAGAGAAATAGTCTCAGTGCCATGGGATCAAACACCTTGATGGCATCCTTCAGGGCGAAGATATTGCCAAGAGACTTACTCATCTTCTCACCTTTGATAGACAGCATACCAACATGCATCCACGCAATGGTAAATCTTCCACCATAAAGGGCTTCTGACTGGGCTATTTCGTTTTCATGATGGGGGAATATCAGGTCTTCTCCTCCACCGTGTACCTTCAGTGGATAGCCGGCATACCTCACAGACATTACAGAACATTCTATATGCCAACCGGGACGGCCTTTACCCCAAGGAGAACGCCAGCCAAAGTCGTTTTCGTCTACCCTTTTCCACAAGGCAAAGTCCAAAGGATTTTTCTTGTGCGGATTCACTTCTATACGGGCACCAGCCATCAGCTCATCTATGTTACGGTGAGAGAGCTTGCCATATCCCTGAAATTTGTCAACAGAGTAATATACTCCATCAGGAGCCTCATATGCATATCCCTTATCCAGTAGTGTTTCCACTGCCTTAATGATATCTTCTATATGCTGAGATACCCTTGCGTATATCATCGGACCACGCACATTTAAAGCATCCATAGCACGATAATATTCTCTTTCATACCTCTCTGCTATGACAAGGGGATCAACCCCCTCTTCCTTGGACTTGGCTAAAATTTTATCGTCTATATCGGTGAAGTTGGAAACATACTTCACATCAAATCCCATCTTGGTAAGCAGTCTGGCAAGGGTATCAAACACAACAGCCACACGGGCATGCCCTATATGGGGATGAGACTGTGGTGTAATACCACATGCGTACATCGGAAAAACTTTATCATCTTCAGGAGAAAATACTTTATACTCTCTATCTTGTGTATCCATAATACGAATCTCTTTAATCATGCTTCATCCCTCCTTACAACACTAACAATTACATATGCTATATACAGATTGTCATCAAATCCCTCGGCTGTTTTAAAGGTGATAGCCACCTTGTCAGCCCCTATTAACTTTTTTATCTCTTCTATGATAGCAGATCTAAACGATTTCAGTTTCACCTTGCTAAGAATGACAACAGCAGACATCTGACTCACAGGCCCATATTTTTCCACAACACGGCTTAACAGCTCAGTAGAGCGTATGCCTTTATAATCCATGTTCCCTGGAGGGAACAGGCTACCGATATCTTCAGAAACGCCATAAGCACTAAGAATAGCATCAACAGTGGCATGAAGAAGTGCATCGCCATCAGACCATCCTATAGAGTGATATTCATCAGAAACCTTTACTCCACCAACATATAGAAAGCCACCTTCACCAACCATATGACTGTCAAATCCTATACCAATAGACTGTATAGGAATAAATCGCGAAATACATTTTTCCATCTGACGAATATCTTCTGGATATGTCAGTTTTATATTGGTAATGTCACCATCAACACGACATATGCGAAAGCCCAACTTCTCTGCAATCATGACCTCATCGTATACATCTTTATGCTCACTTTGAACAATAGCTTTGATAACATTTCCCCTAAATCCTTGAGGAGTTTGCACCCTATAAACATGCTCTCTACTCACAGTTTTAATTTCATTTTCATGGTGAAAGCGAAGTGCATCAGTAGGTGGTATTGCAGGATAGACAACATCGCACCTATCAAGATAAGCAATAACTCTTTCAAACATACTGTGGCTAGCAAGAAATCGGGCACCATCGTGGATAAGAACTTTGTCGCCGTCATCCACATTGAGTTTATCCAATCCGTTTTTTACTGAAAGATATCTAGTCTCACCCGGTGGTGCTACGATAACTTGCCTCCTATATTTGGCAGGGACCTTGCTAGCATTACCAACCCACACAACTTCGTCAAATAATTGCCAAGGTATAGAGGAAAACAGTATATCTACAACAGATTTTCCCATAAACTTTTCAGAAAGCTTATCTTTACCATAGCGAGTAGACTTGCCTCCCCCCAGAAGCACCAGATAATTAGGCACTACCCACTTCCTCCTCATCTATAATTGTTGCAAAGAGTATACGTCCAGTTTGACTCTGCTTAACATTTTGCACCCTTACCCTAACCGTTTTTCCAATATGGAACTCTCCAGCTTGGACAATAACCATTGTGCCATCAACAAGGAAACCTACTCCTTGATATGGCTCTTTACCCTTCTTAACAAGTTTCACCTCAATCTCATCACCCGGCATAACTTCTGGTGCAAGTAGATAGAAAATCTCATTGAAATTTATAACTTTAACTCCTTGAGGTCTAGCAGTATGTTCCAAATTAAAATCCGTCGTTACAAGATAACCCTTTCTCTTCTTTGCCTCATCAATAAGAATTTCATCAACAGGTTTTCCCCTACCTGTCTTGATGAATATCACCTTCTTCGGTCTAAGCTTCCTAAGTTTCTCCACTACTTCCATTCCCCTACGCCCACGCTGTCTTTTAGAAGATTCTTCTTTACTATCTGCAATCTTTCGTAGTTCGTTCATAACAAGGTCGGGAATATAAATAGTACCATCAAGACAATCAGTATTCTCAACAAGACGTATTATACGCCCATCAATAAGAACACTGGTATCTAAGATATACGAAGGTTGACACACATCACCTTCTCCAGTAGAAACTTCCGCACCTTTAAACGCTTCATATCGCTTGACATAAAAAATAAGACTAAAAAACACTTGTGAAAGTAAGGTAATTAGAAGAACAATATAGATATACTTACTAAATGCCAAGGCAAATGGAATAGCAAAGACAGATCCGGTAATAATACCCAAAAGAATAGACATAACAGTAGCCCTGTCGGTATGCTTAATAGTCTCTGAAAAATCGTGCATCCACTTTTTCACAAGCCCTCTTGTAAAAAATGCAAGAATCATAGCAAATGCTACTGCTCCAATGGTAATCTGACTTTGCGTCTGAGGAGTGATTTTTTCTGCAAAATGAAGCATTTCAATGATAACACGGGCGGTAGTAATACCAATGAGAACATAAATGATAACAAGAAGCAAGAAAAACAATGATTCATTAAAAACATTCTGTTTCTTCATTTATCGCCACCTCTGAATAAGAGTTTTTACATCATGAATACTACTAACATCTGCTACACTACCACCGGCAGATGATATAACATTCTTCCTGACATCTGCATTCTCAGGAAATCTTACACGGCCTAGCAAATCGACCTCACCTATCCAAACAACATTACCAGGCAAAGCAACATTATAATACGCAGATAATATGCCAGCAACAATAGCAATGTCTATACCAGAATCTTTCCAAAAATAATCGCCAGAAACCTTAACAAATACATCTTTATTGTATAACTTTAACCCGAGTTTTTTCTCTAAAACAGCGAGTAATAAATAAAACTTATCATTGGGATAACCACCAATAACACGACGTGGCACATTGGTATAGGAAGGGGTAATAAGTACCTGAATATCGATAATACTAGGAGTGTTACCCTGCATAACAACTGTATAGGCCTGTCCTACCTCACCACTTTCACTAAGAACAACCTTCTCACTGAGTGGAATAATTCCTTGTTCAGTCATTTGCATAAACATAACTCCATCACTGGGGCCAAACCTATTTTTTCCTACATGCAAACTGCGGATGCTGGAGCGGGATGTGGTGTTTAGGTATAAAACCACATCAACAAGATGTTCAACCGTTTTAGGACCGGCAACAGCCCCTTCCTTTGTAACATGTCCTAAAACGAGAGTGGTAATACCTTTTTTCTTCACAAGGGAGACCAGCTCTGACATGAAAATACGTGCCTCATTGTGACTGACAAATGAAACATTCTTCTGGGCCCTCATAACCTGCAGTGAATCTATAACAAGTAGATCAATATTACGACTATTTACAATAGCCTGTATCTCATCAAACGATGTGGCAAACGCAAAGGCTACACGATCTTTAACACCTATACGTCTTGCACGAGCCCCCACCTGGGATAAACTCTCTTCACCAGATATATACATAGGACTTTGAAAGGCATCTGTTAGCATCAACGCCAGTGTAGATTTACCAACACCAGGTGGTCCAGCAAGAAGAATAACACTGCCACTGACAATACCACCACCTAAGACATAATCCAGTTCCCGCCACAAGGTAGGATAACGGTATATTTTTTCTTCCTTAATATCGGATAATAAAAAAACGGAAGGGGAGCTTTCACTCCCCTCTTTCTCCAAATACTTTTCTATCTCTATCATACTATCCTCTGCCCCGCAATTGGGACAGACAACATGAAAATATTTGTCTTTATAACCACAGTTTGTACAAATAAAGCCTTTCTCCTTTTTTCTCATACTCCCGTACCTGCCACCTCATGCTTTTGAGCCTTTTCACTCCCAGAGGCATTGTTATCGATATCAATAACAACCTCTTTCTTGTTAGGATCCCAATCAATAATAAGTTCTTTACCAGAAACTGCATCCTCACCATGCTCCAGATAATAATCAACAATGGGATTAAACAGATACTCATCCAAAGCCCTTCTTATCGGCCTTGCTCCATACTCTGGGTCAAATCCCTTTTCAAGGAGTAAGTCCTCCATACGACGGGTTAACCTAAAGCGAATTCCTTTCTCATCAAGGGCTGTCTTATACTTTGATATGGTAATATACAGAATTTCTCTCATATCTTCTTTTGTTAGCGGCTTAAAGAAGACCACAGAGTCAACTCTGTTAAGAAACTCGGGTCTAAATGTACGCTTTAACTCACCTGCCAGTATCTCATTGATTTCCTTACTACTATCACCAACAAATCCCATTCGTGCCTCTTTAAGCTTTTCGGCACCAACATTAGATGTCATAATGATAATAGTATTTCTAAAATCAACCTTTCTACCCTGACCATCGGTCATAAAACCATCTTCGAATACCTGCAGGAATGTATCCCATACCCTTGGATGGGCCTTTTCGACTTCATCAAGAAGAATCAAAGAATAAGGTTTCTGTCTTACAGCTTCCGTCAATTGACCTCCCTCACCGTATCCTACATAACCAGGAGGAGAACCAAAGAGCTTAGATACTGAATGTTGCTCCATATACTCAGACATATCAAGCCTTATCATGTTATCTTCACTACCATATACAATTTCTGCAAGAGCACGGGCAAGCTCCGTCTTACCCACACCTGTTGGCCCCATAAATAGGAATACTGCAACAGGTCTATTTTGGTTGCGTATACCAAGTCTACCTCTTCTAACTGCTTTAGCAACCTTCTGTATAGCCTCATCTTGTCCCACAACGCGAGATTTCAGTAACTTTTCAAGATTACGTAGCATCTTCACCTCATCATCAGATATACGAGACACAGGCACCCCAGACATATCAGAAATAACATCAAGCACATGGTCAATACGCAGTGTTGCCTCACCTTTATATCTCAATTTTTCATAGAGCATCTGGCGATTAATAGTCTCCTCTTTAAAACCGGCTACAAAGCCCTGAGAGAACATCTCATCCTCACGGGCTATGCTATTTCCAAGCATAGAAGCTGTGTCTTTCAAGTTTAAATATTCCAGTGCTGCACGACCACACGCCCTATCAAGTACATCTACCGCTTTATCTGGCAAATACCTACTGGATATATAACGTTTAGACAACTTGACTATAGGCTCCAGGAGCTCTGGAGGAATAGTGATATTGTAATGAGACTCATATAGATGAAGTGTACCAAGGAGTATTTCCTTTGTTTCCTCAATACTAGGTTCATCAATATATACGGGAACAAATCTTCTAACAAGGGCAGAATCCTTTTCGAAGCGTTTCTTATAGTCCTCATAAGTTGTAGCCCCAATAACCCGAAGCTGTCCTGTTGCCAATGCTGGCTTAAGGATATTTGCAGCATCAAGAGCTCCCTCAGCAGAACCTGCACCAATTAATGTATGGATTTCATCAAAGAACAATATAATATTATTCCTGTATTTCACAGCCAAATCAATAATCTTTTTCAGTCTATCCTCGAATTCGCCTCTGTACTTTGTACCGGCTACAATGGCAGATGTTGCAAGCTCTATGATATGGGCATCTTTAAGGTAATCGGGAACCTCACCATATGCAATACGAGAGGCTAAACCATGAACAATCATCGTTTTACCAACACCGGGATTACCAATAATAAGTGGATTGCTCTTTATTCGCCTACCCAATATCTCAATGAGCTCTAAAACCTCTTTTTTTCTACCAATAAGTGGTTCAAGTTTACCGGCCTTGGCCTCCTCGGTAAGGTCACGGCCAAAGTTAGTGATAAATTTCAGAGCCTCTTCTAAAGTATCTTTTTTTCTACCAGGTCCCTTTCGAAATGGCATCCTACCTCTTGGTCCCTCATTTTCCATATCATCGCGTTCATCATATAGTTCCTCATCATCCTCATCATCATAAAATCCGTCCTCATCAGAATCATCAACAAACATATCGAACAATGGATCTGTATTATCCTCTACCTCTGTAAATAGATGTCCCCTCTCCCTTTCCCATTGTCTAAACATACGTTCAAGTTCAATGCGGTCCAAACCAAACATAGAATGAAGCACGCTGTATACCATATTGTCAACTTCTGATGCCGCTACCAACAAATCAACAGATGTAATATATCTGTCTTTGGCCAGACTGGAAGCCCTAGCAAACATTTCAGATGTCTTAACAAACGATATGTGTGGCTCCCTCGTTCTCATATGCTTATCAAGAACAAATCTCAATATCGTTGGTGGTTTTCTCCTCAACAACAGCTTTCCGGCTTCAGAAGCCTTTTCCAATTTCAAAATGGCAAGAAACACAAACAAGGGAGATACTTTGTTATAAGAATAGGCATCTGCCCATAATCTCTTGCCTATTGCCTCATTTTGTAAATCTATTGCTTTTCTAAGCACCTTTTCTGCATCTGGGTGCAATCTTCCATTCATAGCTAACCCTCCTCTACCTTCACCTTACTAATACCAAGATACACCTCGGGTCCATTACACTTTTCCATTTTGTCTCTTACCTTATACCACACAAATTTACCTGGGCCTTCACCTGTGGCAAGAAAGACCGCAAGGTGAGCGTGAAGGCATTTAATATGGCCTAGCCTTTCCCCTGCTATTCTCCCCCACTTAGGGTAAAAAGTTACCTTTTCTTTTACCCCTAAAACTCCGGCTAGATACAGCCTTGTAAATAGAAACTTTCTATCTTCTCCACTATAAGTTAACGAATCTTGGTATCCTTCAGATTCTAATGCCCCTACCGCCTTATTTAAGATAGGGCATGTTAACCAAAATACTGTTGGAAAGGGTTTAGCCTTCCACAGCGGAGCTGATGCAACAACAACAGGACATCCATATCTACACCGAACAACAACAAAAAATGGAAATGTTAACTTCCGCCCTATTTGTCTCTCAACAATCTTTTTATCTACCATTTTCATCATCCGGAATAACTATAATCATACCTGTAGATGTTGTTGTCATAAGCAAATATTCTAGTGCAACATCTTCTCGAAGCTTATCCACATCAGCATAAAACCACACAGGTTTCACCTGTCTACCTGCAACCTGTTTAATTGTCATAACAGACTTTTTTATCAAATAAGTATGCACCGCCAGCGCTACAACAGTCCAAAGAGCCAATATGATAAGAGCTACTTGTATGCCAACAAGCATAGATTCTATAACAGCGCCGATACTAAGCTGCGATTTTTTATCCGGTTCTGATAATTTGTCCGCCATAAACAATACCTCGATATACATCCACCGACACAAGATCTCCATCTTTTAGTGTATCAATTGCATCCCCAACCCCAATAACCATAGGCATACCTGCGGGTATATTGGCACTAACTCCAAAGTCTTTTTTCTTCACAAGAATGACTTTAACATGTCCATCTACCTGTTCTATAGATGCTATATCATCAACGACTAGAACCTCTCCATCTGTTTCTCCACGAGTAATACGACCTACAATAAAGCCCGATCCAATGCCTATACCTCTGGCAATCACAGGAGTATAAGTCGCTATCTTAATAAGGTTGGTGGTGCCTTCAACACCAACAAAATCACCAGCCGTAATGACAGCCACATCACCACTTTCAAGATATCCCTTAGCACCGGCTTCATCGATAATAGATGAAAGTAAAGCATCTACACTAGAAAACGGAGGTATATAAAGCGGATATGTTCCCCAAACAATACCTAATTTCCTCAATGTCTCTTCTCTTGGGCTCGCTGCAACAATATATGCTTGTGGTTTATACTTGGCAACAAGCTTAGCTGTTCTACCAGATTCAGTTGATGTAATAATAGCCTTCGCAGATGTCGTATTGGCAAGTTCACATGTTGCCAAACCAATGGCGTCGGTAAAACCGGCCATAGGCATAATTTTCTCATAGTATGGCACTTCTCCATTTTTCAGGGCTTTTTCCGCCCTCTTAATAATACGAGACATGGTTTTAATAGTCTCTATAGGATACTTACCCACAGACGTCTCTGCAGAAAGCATAACGGCATCGGTACCATCAAAGATAGCATTGGCAACATCGGTTGCCTCTGCCCTTGTAGGCATAGGAGATGAAATCATAGATTCCAGCATTTGAGTTGCCGTGATAACAGGCTTAGCATACTTTCTAGCCATCTTGATAATCTTTTTCTGTATAACAGGCACCTCTTCAATAGGCACTTCTACACCAAGATCACCACGGGCAATAAGTACAGCATCTGCCACAAGAATAATAGACTCTAAGTTTTCTACTGCTTCATATTTCTCTATCTTGGCAATAATACCAATGTTTTTACCACCGTTGAGAACAAGAAAATTGCGAAGATCCATAACATCATCAGGGCTTCTGACAAATGATTGGGCAATATAATCTACTCCCATCTTTATTCCAAAGAGCACATCTTTCTTATCTTTTTCTGTCACACTGGGAATAGTAAGGTTAACACCAACGATATTTACTCCTTTATGCGGCTTTACAATGCCTCCTGCTACAACTTCGCACACAACGCCTTCTTTGGTATTCTGGGTAACCCTCAGCTTTATCTTTCCATCGTCTATAAATACTGATGCACCTGGCTTTAAGTCGTTTTCAAGATATGGATAATCTACATATAGGATATGGCAGTCTCCTACATCTCCTTTAGATGACAACACAACGGTGTCACCATCTTTGAGTTCACACTGTCCTCCCTCGATCTCTTTAATACGAATTTTGGGACCCTGAATATCTTGAATAACTGGAATATACTCTCCCAGCTCTTCTGACACCTTTCTAACAAGAGTAAATCTTTTATAATGCTCCTCATGGCTACCATGTGAAAAATTTAAGCGAAATGCATCTGCACCAGCAAGTATTGCCTCTTTTATCTTCTCTTCTGTTTCAAGAGCAGGACCCATTGTAACAACAATCTTAGCTTTTCTACCAAACATATAACATACCCCCTTATACTTCTATCGTCTTTATCCAACGCAGGTAAACTGTTTTACGAGAAACAATCATACCCAAAGAATCCAAACCTATAAATATAACTCCTTCAACCTCACCGTTTTCCGAAACAATGAACTTGATATCTACCTTCCCGTTTGCGAGGTTATCGTAAAGCATGTTAACAAGCTCATCAAAGCGTGGCCTCGTTCCATAAGGAGGATAGACATTAAACATTGTATATAGTATCCAAAAAGCTCGCACTAAGTATTCATCAAGCAAATCACCAAGATGCTCCAAACTCTCTATCTCTACTTCCAGCACAGACCACACCTCTTATACATTAAACTCGCTACCTACTGTATTTTACACCGCATAAAACATTTTTCAAAAGCAAAATGGTGGCGGCGCAGGGATTCGAACCCCGGACACGGCGGGTATGAGCCGCCTGCTCTACCTCTGAGCTACGCCGCCACTGAGAATTGGTTGCGGGGGCGGGATTTGAACCCGCGACCTCCGGGTTATGAGCCCGGCGAGCTACCAGGCTGCTCCACCCCGCGACCTTGCAAGAGGTAGTATATCAAATATTGAGATGTGTGTCAAGCCCCACTATATAAGACCGCATATAACGTATTCTCCCTTAAAATATATGTATGTGGGTGATATTTTTGCTTCTCATATGGTACATAATGGGGGGACGATCAGGAGAAGACCTGGTCATTGGGTTTATATTATCTATTGGAATTAGTTGGATATTGGAAAAAAGGGATATACACAGCCATCTGGGAGACATTAGCCGTACCTTGCAACGATATCCCATATCTCTCATCAAAGGTATCTACGAAAGCATTGTACTGACCATAGGGTTTACAGATAAATTAAAACGTAAAGTCATTCATAGACAAGTCCACACAAAGGACGTATTTTCACAAACAATCAATATTACAGCAACCCCTATGTCAATTGTTTTTGACTATGACAGCAAGTCAGGAGAGTTATACATACACGAGGTGCACAAACGATGAACATAGTAGGATACATTATTTTATTTGCGGCAATTCTAAGTGGCTTATATATCGTTAAAGCTCATAATCCATGGGAAATGCTTCTCGGATATAGCAGTCTAACGGTAAAACTCATTGCTTTAATGATTCTCTTCTCTGTTATTATCGGCGCAGAATGGGCCATAGATGCAGCCATAGCTTATATGATGCTCAGTATAGGTGGATTAATGATACTAGCTTATTTCAACTCAAGGAGGAGCTAATATGCAAATTATCTCAAACATACTACTTACAATAGGTGCCATATTCATGGTTATAGGCACATTGGGTATGTGGTACAGGAAACATTACATGGAGAAACTACATTTCTTAACCATATCAGATACTGTAGGTATGTTGCTATTTCTCCTTGGCGTTATCTTCCAATTTCATGACATATGGAAAACAATCTTTATGTTACTTCTATATGCCATATTAGGGCCTATGACAAGCCATATATTAGCAAGAGCCTTCTATCTGAGGAGAGACTAATATGGAAATTGTGCTAGGAATTATGGGAATTGTATTTGCCATAGGAGTTGTTTTAAGTCATAATCCCATGCGTGCCATTATATTTATGGGGGCATTTAGTATCACTATGGCTACATACTACTATGCAATGGGAGCCCCTGATGTTGCTATGGCAGAAGCCACTTTAGGTGCTGTATTCACAACTTTTATTTATATCGTTGCAATGAAGCACCGAGGTTCTATAAAAGTAGCATATATAAGAAAAGAACCTTTTTTCTATAGAACAAGAGAAGGCTTTGCAGGTAGTGAATATCATCTGCTAAAACGATTTGCCGACAAAAATGCTATGCATTTAGAAATTACCCGTATTGCAGAAACACCTTCTCATAAAGATTTACAAACCGACAGATCCTTTCAATTTGACATCATATGTGGAGGGCTGAAAGACAATCTGTCTCTACCCGGATATACTCCACTACCATATCACTTAAGAGGATTTGCTATATATGTAAAAACCGATAGTGAAGATATATACGAAAGTTTAGAAGACTTTCTTGTAGGTGATAGCGATGAAGAATATTAGGTTGATATCAGTTATATTATTTGGCATGTTTATTGTCATGCTTCTTATATCAGCTGAAACCATATCATATATTCAACCTGACAATGTTACAGGAGCAGTCAAAGATACGGGCGCTATCAATGTCATAGCAGCTTATTACTTGGGATACAGACTCTTTGATACGCTCTTTGAGATATTGGTATTTACTGTTGCAGTACAGGGAGTTGTACATCTATTGGGGCATATGCCAACTTTGGAACAACACAAACCCATGCGGGAAAAGGCTATTATCATATATACAGATCTTATATTTGGAGCGTCTCTCATTACGGGTATGTATATAGCGGTTGCCGGACATATTAGTGCAGGTGGAGGATTTGTTGGTGGTATCGTCGGTGCTACAGGAGCCGTTTTAGTGTTTCTTACCATGCCAATGGAAGATATAGAAAAAGAATTCAACCACACATATATGGCTATATGGGAAATGTGCATTCTTGCAACTATATTTGCGCTGGTGCTTCTTCCCATCTTTATAGGCATGTATCCCATGAAGAATTTCCTTCCACTTGGAACACCAGGACACATTGTCAGCGGTGGAATCATTTCTATAGTTGATACACTGATAGGCATCAAGGTGCTTATTGGTGCCGTTACAATAGCCCAGACATTCATCAAGCATAGGGGGGTATTCTGATGATTTACATTGCCATAGCCGTTGTAATATTTGCTATAGGTGGCATTGGCATAATTTGGAAAGACAATATACTCTTAAAGCTCCTATCTCTAGGTATTATGAATGCCGGAGTTGTAGTATTGTTTGTATCTATTGCAGGACTAAAGCATCGCATACCAGCAATTCTTAATACCAATGGTCCATATGCTGACCCCTTACCACAAGCTGTTATCATTACCTCTATTGTTATTGGTTTTGCAACTATGTCACTGGCACTGGTCTTCACCATGTTAATAAGTCTCAAAAAAGGAACTCTAAGCAGTAAAAAACTTCAGGAGGATATAGACCGTGAGCATTGATATTCATGTCTATCCTTCACTTTTGACTTTGGTACCCATGTTATTTGCACCATTATTTTTGCTTTTCAGAACAAAGGTAATACATAAGATATTGGCAACTCTTACAGTTCTCTTGGACCTACTTATTATTTACAAACTCATGCTTGCCATGCCAATGGATGAATACACAGGTGGATGGATACTAAGAGGCATTCATTTACGCTTTGATAACCTATCACTTATATACACTCTTCTATTTGTTACCGTGATAGGAACAAGTTGGATTTCTTCGTTTAAGAAGAACTATCCTCCCCTGTTTTACTTTCTCACCAGTATATTGCTATCAACCCTCAATACATCAGCCATTACACTTGACCTTTTTAATATATATGTCATGTTAGAGCTTTCTTCTATCATCGCTTACATCCTTATTGCAATGAAAGAAAACTGGAAACATCTATGGGCATCACTTAAGTATCTCATGATTAGCTACTTTGCTTTTACCATGTATCTTACAGCCGTAGGACTTATTTATATGCATACAGGAACACTAGATATTACCCGCATAAGTGGCGAAATCTCGCCAATTATAGCATCTATGCTCATCGTTCCTTTGCTATTAAAATCTGGCGTATTTCCCGTTTCCATGTGGTTACCTGCAGCTCATAGCCTCGC
This sequence comes from Zhurongbacter thermophilus, assembly GCF_026184435.1. Classification (NCBI taxonomy): domain Bacteria; kingdom Pseudomonadati; phylum Zhurongbacterota; genus Zhurongbacter; species Zhurongbacter thermophilus. Next base: position 616,912 of record NZ_CP046447.1, on the reverse strand, counting down.
TCCAACAGAGGTATCCGCCATACTGTCTGGTAGCTTCGTGAAAATGGGGAGCATTGTCATCTTTAGGCTCACTAGCACCCCAATACTAAAACATGCCTACATTCCCATAACTTTTATAGCCCTACTGTCAGCACTCATAGGTGTTATCCTTGCATACAATGAATCTAACGTCAAGCGTATACTAGCATTTCACACCATATCTCAGATGGGATATGTACTTGCCGGTGGTCCTATATACGGTTCTCTACATGCATTTAACCACGGTATATTTAAGTCGCTACTGTTCTTTACCGTTGGCGATCAGGTAGAAGAAACTGGACATTATGACATCAAAGCTCTAAAACATGCTAAATTTCCTATGTACAGATACATATTTTTACTCATTGGCATATTAGGTATAGCCGGAGTACCTCTATTTAGCGGTTTTATAAGCAAGAGCATCATTATCCACCATATGCCATTATATGGAAAAATAGCGTTGATACTGGCATCCATTGGTACAGTAGCCAGCATGGCGAAGCTAGCTAGCATTGGCTACAGAAAGAGCATTTTAAAAATCCCCTCCCATTATCTCATTTTCGCAACCATCACAGTTTTTGTTGGTATCAAATACATAAATTATGCTCTATCTTCGTGGGCATTAATCGAAAGCTTCATTGTTATAGCGATAGGTCTTGCCATCTTCCTGATGCTTCATCCTAAACATATACCAAGAATACTCGAAAAACTTGATATTATGGTAATTGAGTATATGCTCACACTAATAAGTATGTGGGCAATCCTATACATTCAGAGGTGATACAAAGTGATATATGGCAAGATGCTTGACTTTATAGGGCAGAAAAAATTAGCCGACAAAAAATATGCTCGTTATATCACAAGTGGTTATGTAGATAATCCCTACATTATCTATCGCGGTGCAAGATACTTGTGGAAAAAAGGACATCATGAATTAGCCAAAAGAGCCGTTAAAAAGCACCTTGACATGGAACCTGATGCAAGACTTACGAGATTATATGCTTTCTTTCTATTAAAAGAACAAAAAGAAAACCTGGCAATAGAGCTATATCGTAGATATATTAAAATACAACCTTCTAACTTATGGGCTCGCATATTCCTCGGAGACCTGTATTACTTCTTTGTAGACGAAAAAGACAAGGGTATAGAAATATGGGAGGAAATTCTCGAAATGGAAGATGAAATTACGAAAAGCACTATTGATCCAGCCCGTTACGTATATAAAAGGTTAACCAAGGTGTATATGGAAAGAGAAGAAATCGATAGAGCACTTGAGCTATATGAAAGATTTTTGGCTTTAACCCCATCCAACTTTTACGAAAGCGACTTTATCAACCTCGCCACAATATACCTCATCAAAGGTATGGAGGATAAGGCAAAACATGTTATGGAAATGGGCATAGCCGTATCTCCCAAGTACTACAAACTAAGGCAGATGTACGAAGACATATTTGGCGTAAAAATAGATGCCAGAGAGCATAAATGGGTTGCCGAGGTTAAACAAAAATACCCACACGTAGAAAAGATACCTATAAAGACAAAGATCGTTGATGAAAGAGACGAAATATGGGACATAGCAGATCTATACACAAGAAATATAAGGCAAGACGGAGATATTATTGTAATAGCATCATGTGTGGCGGCCATCACTGAGGGTATGTTTTACATGGCCGACGGTGTAGGTTATGGCCCTCTAGCTTGGCTGTTAGCATCATTCGTAGAAAAACGCAATCCCTTCCACAGTCTTAAAGAACATCACGGCGAACCATTTGCACTCCTTGCCCCACTTGCCAACCCTATGGCTATGCAAGTACTTATAGAAGAAACGGGAACCCTACCTATACTAAAGGCAGCAATATATGGTGCCATAGGCAGACTGACAGGTAAAAGAGGTATGTTCTATAAAACAGCCGGTGACCAGGCTGCCCTTATAGACGATATGCCAGCCAGTTTGGCACCATATGATTACTACATCATCTTAGGTCCTGAAGATTCTGATGCCGTGGCTATGAAAATTAAAGAGGTAACAGGCCTTGAAGCAGCTATTGTTGATGCCAATGACCTCACCGGTGCATGGGTTGTTGGAGCATCTGATGGTGTTGATAGAAAACTTCTTGAAGATGTGCTTATGGATAACCCCGCTGGTAACCAAGATCAGCAAACTCCTGTTATGATTGTAAGAGGTCTTTAATATCCTCAGGCAGGACTATCCTACGGGATAGTCCTGCCTTCGTTAAAACTTTTTCTGTAGAAACACCAGTTTGTTTACCAACCTCATCGGCTCTAATCCTAGCTTTATTCCCCAAGAGCAAGAGCTTCTCCCCCACTTTGGCACTGACACCAGATACATCAAATGCCGTCACATTCATGGTTAAATCGAATACCCGGGAAATGTATTGTTTGCTACCAACATGATACGCATAATGACCTCCTGCATAGCCATCACCATAACCTGCTCTTACAAATGCAATCGTCATATTGTTTTCCGCAACATTACCATAAAACACCGTATCACCTTTCTTTACATCTTTAATGGAAATAATCTCACCAACCTGGTACATTACAGGTTTTAACTCTGGTCTACTACTACTGGCCTCTATGTATCCATAAATACCAACACCTGTTCTAACCATTGTCGTGTCTTTACAACCACTCAAATAAAAAAGTGTGGCGCTATTACAAAGATGTATTTCGGGAATATGGTGTTTCTCCGCATAATATTTAGCACTATCAACGAAAGACTGATATATTTTCTCACGAAGTATTTGATGATCATATGTGTCATCTAAAAATGGCATATGCCCCATAATTCCTTCAACATAAATGTTAGAAAACTTATCCGGTATCTCTTCTAATCCAAGACCAAATCCTGTTGAGAGTGCAATATGCACAGGCACATGATGGGGAACAATATCAAGTATTGAAAAATCCCATACAGCTATGCGAATAGCACTATTTAGCGGTGCAGGCAAATACTCAAGCTCTTTAATATCTTCTAGTGACGGGTGTAAAACAAGTATCCACTGGGCACCTAAATTCCATACGGCATATGCCTCTTTAAGGTTAGACACCACAAAACGAGTGATACCGAGTGATACAAGTGTAGGAACAACAAGGGAGATACTATGACCATAGGCATCTCCCTTAACAACAGCAGCAACCTGTTTATCACCGGTTTTACTTAATATATATCTCGCATTGTGAATCAGTGCATGTAAATCTATGTATACCTGCAAATGGCACCCTCCTTAAAACTCATCAAGTGTTAGTGTGAGCACAAATGTGCGTGCGTCACCAATAAGATTATCTATATGTGCCCTCTCGTTAGGCTGATGCGCAAACTCTTCTATTGTTGCCCATACAACACTATCCACACCAACCTCTCTTAGATGAGCAGCCACTGTGCCTCCACCAATACCACCAACAACAGGGGTTATATTTCTATCTATTTCTATCGCCTTTTTCAGCCTTCTCACAATCTCAGCATCGGGAGATGTGGGGGGTGCAGCATCATTTCTCTGAACAACATCAACAGAAATTGACACTTTAAACTCGTACTCCACCTTGCTAACTATGGAATACACATCGTCGATAATATCATCAAGTTTCCACTGGGGAAGTATACGCATATCCATGTAAAATACATCTTTGCCGGGAATGATATTAACACTATCTACATTGGATTCTATCTTTGTCAGCTCAAATGTAGAATATGGTGGTTCAAAGAGGTTATCCCTATCAGCATAGACATCGTGAAGATACTCATCCAAATACACAGCAAGGTAAGATGCTGCCCTTCTGGCATTAACACCAGCCGGTGGCATGGAAGCATGTGCTTGCTTGCCCTTCACAGTGAAGCGTAGCCACAGAATAGATTTCTCAGCCACTTCAATAAAGTGACCATCGGGTGTACCACCATCGGGAACAATAGCCATATCAATTTCTTTAAACAGACCTTTTTTCACAAGGTAGGCAAGGCCATAATCTGAACCTGTCTCTTCATCGGCAACCAGCAACACGGCAACATTGTATTTAGGCTTAATGTCCAGTTCTTTCATAGCCCTTAGTGCAAACATACTGGATACAATACCCTGTCCATTGTCTTCAGAGCCTCTACCTATAATCCAACCGTCTTCTGTCATAACAGGCTCAAATGGATCTGTATCCCATTGAGAAAGGTCACCAGGAGAGACCACATCCATATGACCAATAAGCCATACAGTCTTTGATGTGTCTTCACCTTCAAGAACAGTCCATATATTAGGTCTTGGACCAAACTCAGGATCTTCTGCATCTATACGGTTTACCTCAAAACCCCACTTCTCAAGATAACCGCTAAGCACCTTGGCAGCTTCAATTTCTCCCTTACCTCCCTCACCACTACGAGGGTTAACAGGGGCCGTTTTGATGAAATCCATAAGAACCTGAGCAGCCTCCATCTTATGGTCTTCAAACCATTGTCTCAAAACTTCTCTGTCTATCATTTTTATCCCCTCCCCTTACAAGAGTTCAGAAAACTCTCTCTCTACATCTCTATATGCTATCAACATTTCCAGCCATCTGGAAACATAGGCATCTTTGAGTTCTACATATTTTAGGCTCTCACCTAAGAAATGTCTGTAATGATCTATCTCTAATCTAAAGCCTTTATCCCAAAGCTGATTACCACTAACCCACATCGTATCCACTGCACCTATCTCCCATTTGCCCCCATTAATGTTTATAGGCTTTTTACGTGTACCATACAGAATCAAACTATCTATCTTATCTGTTTTTAAAATAAGATTCGCTATATCGCTATGTCGTACATGAAAATGCTTGAGATGCTCTGCTACAATATCTATATTCGCAACACTACTACGAGATATCTCTAAAACATCAGACACCTGAACTTGCGCCCTCTCCACAGCACTCCCCATAAAGATCATCTGTCCAACCTTTGCCTCTAAATAAGCAACTTGTACACTGTCAAGGACAAGAATATCTATATATCCACGAATAGCTATATCATCAACAGTGCCTCCTTTGATAATAAGTACACCACCATCCACCTCCGCAGCAATCACACCGGCAGAGGAAGAAGACATCATATCAAGAACATATCCATCATAGACACCAAGTGGTGTTTTAATAGACAGCTTATCACTAAGCTCCAAAACATTATCGCCTACCATTACTTTCACACCTATCACCTCCACATGTCTATATTCTAACTCAGGGGTATTAAATATTGAAGAGTTCCTCCGATAATAATAATGGCTCCCCAAGGATGGGGAGACTATCAATCCATGGACGGAGGTGAGTGGAGATGGCATTAGCCGATCTCACTCGTATTAACACTAACATTGGGGCTATGAATGCCCTGAACAGCCTGAAGCTGGTCAACAATGACCTGGCTCTCAGACAGCTGCGCCTGGCAACAGGCGTACGTATCACCAAGGCCGCAGACGACCCTGCGGGCTTCAGAATTTCAGTAAAATTGAAAGCAAGAAGCCGTGGTCTTGGTGTTGCCCTTGACAACATCTCTGATGCCAAGAACATGCTCTCTGTTGCCGAGGGTGGTTTGACAAAGATCAAGGACCTACTCCTTGATATCCGTGACAAGATCTCCCAGGCAGCAAACGATACAATGGGCACAGAAGAGCGTCTCGCTATTGCCCAGCAGGTCAGAGAGTACATGCACGAAATTGTGCGTATTGCCCACGAGACCAGATGGAACGACATCGGTCTGCTTGATGACTCCAAACCAGCAGACACAACCAGTTCTGCTTCTACTACATTCAAGTTCCAAACAGGAGCAGATTCCTTTGAGACAACAACATGGGACAGACAGTTCAAGTTTGTATTCAATAACGGAACAATTACAAACGATGAGTCCATTTGGACAGATTGGGCAGGTAATGCAGACAAGCTTGGTATTATGATAACAACTGCCGACGATACAACTACTGCCGTGTCCGCTAAAGTCTATGATTCCACACAAGGACTCACACCTGCATCCGCCCAATTTACTGTGGCAGACGTCTATGCTTCCTTGGGTGTTGCCGGAGAGGCTGGTATATCTGGCGTAACTGACTCTAACAATGTAAACGCTTCTGCCAACGTCTTACTCCAGAAAGTTGATGCAGCTATTCGTAAGACATCTGAGTGGATTGCAGGTATTGGTGCTCTGCAGGCTCGTCTGCAGGCCAAGGAAGAGACTGTCATGATTGCACAGGTCAACGTAGAGGCATCTTGGAACAGAATTTACAACGCAGACATGGCCAAAGAGCAGCTGTATGCAACAAGAGATCAGATTCTCCAGCAGACTGCTACAGCAATGCTCGCCCAGGCCAACACTGCTCCTCAGAGCGTCCTTCAGCTCTTCAGATAATAACGGTATATTACATAACCGTTCCCGCAGGGTCAGGGAGGGGGAAATCCCCTCCCTTTATTATTTTCTCTACAGAACATAGAGAGAAATGTATTCAATGTAACAAATTGTTGCATTTTCACCGATTTTAAAACAATTAACCACATCAGGAAATATGTATTTCCAGATATTCTAAACTCCATGCCCGATAGCCCAAAATGGAAATCCTAGTATACGCAGAAAACATGAGGCAGAAATTATTAACAACGAAAAGGTACTACAAAACGAAAAATGGGGACCCATAGTGTGGGCCCCTGTATCAGTAGGGGGTGGTTCCTAAGAGGTGGTGGAGCCGACGGGATTCGAACCCGTGGCCTCCTGCATGCCAAGCAGGCGCGCTCCCACTGCGCTACGGCCCCACCCTCAAGTCGCAAAAGTATTATATCATCAACCCCCCACCCTGTCAATACTTCTCTTACACCCCTTCAGATACGGCAAACTTCCAACCAGCAAGCAAAACAAACACCACAGTAAACCCTGCCATTACAAGTATGTCGGTTTGCATAGAAAAGTGTGTCACATTAGGTCTCGTTGACATCAGTGAATTAAGCATATCCATAATAGGCTTAAGAGCTTGCATAGCCTGAGGTGGTAAATTCTGCGGTATCTGTGGCATTGAAAGTGTCTCTATTTTTATCATAGATGCAGTAATATGCCGCATCAGGTCAACAGCATATGTTAGCGGATTGACATACACAAACCACTTAAGCCAGTTGGGGATATTATCTATAGGGAAAAATGCACCTGACAAGAATAACATAGGCTGAACAATCATATTCATCAGTGCCATAAAGTTCTCTGTAGTTTTCATAGCACTACCCATATATATGCCTAATCCCCCAACCATAATACCAAGGGCAAAGGTCGTGGCAACAATTTTCAATGTCATCATAAGATCGGGACGTATACCAAGAAAATAGCCTATTATCATAAAGATAATTCCCTGAATAGTAGCAACAGTAGCAGAACCCAATATCCGCCCAACTACAACCCAAGTCGGTCTGACCGGGGCTACCATAAGCTCCTTTAAGAATCCAAACTCTCTATCCCAGATAACAGTAATACCTCCCATAAATGCCGTCATAAATACTGTCATAGCCAAGATACCAGGAAATAAAAATTTCATATAGTCAAACCCCATAAGATCTTTAGGGAAAACGCTGTTAATACCATAGCCCATAACAATAAGAAACATCAATGGCTGAAAGAACATGGCTATCATTCTTCCTCTATCAAGCATATAACGACGAAGCTCTCTCCACCACACAATATAAGCTACTCTAAGCCCCATGGTAATCACCTCCTAAACCTCATTGGAACAAATTTCTCCGGAGAAGACTCGTCATCTCTCAGCTCTCTACCTGTCAATGTGAGGAACACATCATTGAGCGTTGGTATACGAATATCAACCTCAGTAATGACATCTCCCAAAGCACTAAACAGCTGTGGAATTGTTGAGGCCGTGTCAGATACAGGTATCCATATCTTGCCATCATTTGCCTTATGTGGTGTAAAGCCCATCTGCTTTAGTTTTTCCAACACACTATCAGTTTTGTCTTTTTTCACACCAATAACAATCATATTGCCACCAATGCCTTTCTTCAAGGCATCTGGCGTATCTAGGGCAAGAATTTTTCCATGGTCCATAATAGCAACTCTATCAGCATATTCTGCTTCATCCATATAGTGAGTAGAAAAAAACACCGTTGTTCCAGTGGTACGGATATTTTCCACATAATCCCAAATTTTAGCTCTGTTTTGTGGGTCAAGACCTGTTGTTGGTTCATCTAAAAACAACACCTGTGGTGTATGCATTAGTCCACGAGCTATTTCAAGTCTTCTTCTCATACCACCAGATAGATGTTTCACAAGTCTTTTTTTGACTCCTTTAAGCTCAACAATATCTAGGACCTCATCCATACGTTTCTGAAGTTCTCTGCCATAAATACCATAAACATAGCCATGTATCTTAAGATTATCCTCAACGGTAAGACGAGAATCAAGAGATGGATCTTGAAATACAACACCTATACGCTGTCTCACTTGCAACTTTTCTCTAACAACATCATGACCAGCTACATAAACAATACCCGATGTGGGTTTCAGCACTGTCACAAGAATATTAATTGTTGTGGATTTACCAGCCCCGTTAGGCCCAAGAAAGGCAAATAGCTCCCCTTTCCTAACATCAAACGATATACCTTTAACAGCCTCAAAGTTTCCATACTTCTTTACCAAATTTTCCACATGTATGGCATTTTCCATACATCTCACCTCCTCATAAACATTGTTCACAACACAATCATACCACACATATAAACATCGTTCACACATAACTAAAAACAATTATTTAACAATATAATCCAACAAAACAAGAAAAAGGGGCTCACCGCCCCTTTTCATGGAGCCGGGAGCGGGACTCGAACCCGCGACCTGGTGATTACAAATCACCCGCTCTGGCCGACTGAGCTATCCCGGCTTCCAGCCTAACCCTGACTCTTGCCAGTCGCAAAATGATTATACCAGAAAAAGTGTTCGAAGTAAAGACCTACTTCCGAGTTTATTAAGCGGTCTGTTTCCGTTACCACACTGATGACTCATAACACATGCAGGACATCCCTTTTTACAGGAACAATCATCAAGACGACGAGCAGCATATACGACAACATCTTCGAACTTATCGAAGATTCGCTCGGCTATACCCACACCACCTGGATGACCGTCGTATATATACACTCTAGCCTGGTCTTTAATATCTAATGTAACCCTAGGAAATTGTTGCCTCTCTTCAACATAAACGATAGAGGAAAATTGCATCTCTTCCACAATATGTCTATATATAGACGGAATAGAATATCCCCCAACATCATCAGGGGATATAGATATTAATGACAAGACATTGATAAGAATATGCTCAAGTGCATGAAGAGCTCCAGCAAATATCTCATCTTGAGTAATAGAAGCTGTTCCAAGCATGGGTATATGCAAATGAAGCATAGATGACGATACTTCTAAATCATCACGAGAAACATCAAACCATACTCCCTTTGTCAAAAATTTGCGATATAGAGGAGCATTATAAAGATACACACCTGTTTTATCGGAATAACCTACGGTATACGATTCTATCTCCAAAATTCCTTGATAAACTTCCCTACTTCCTACTTTCTTTTTGGCTGCTACATTAATAGCACGAATATCCTCCCAACCTACAGGCATAGTTTCAGATATGCCATGGACAGGTTTAACACCTACAAATTTTTTATCTAAATCTATAAGCTCTACAAGATAAGACTTTCCCATATAAAAATAGGTGCTACCAGGATAATGTTTTTTCAACACTCTCCACATCTGCACTTTTTCTATCATGTTACCTGTTTCCATATCGGTAATGTGGAAACTGACACTATCACCCTCATCAAGTGACACCTCATGATGTGGTTTAGCATCAAGTAGTACTACCCCTTTATCAGAAACTATAAGCTTGCTTTTATGCTTTTTGAGAAAAACATCTATTATTTCACGCGGAAAATATCGACTATCTATATCCTTTTTCAGCGGATATTCCCACGCGGCACATCTGATCTGCTTCTCTCCTATGTCTTCATTGGTAATATCCAGGTGAAGAGGTTCTCCTCTTCTACTTAGTACCATCTCCGGGTGGTCGTAAATATACATATCCAAAGCATTGGACGATTTCAGTACTGTAAAGACATATCCGTGTGCTTTTCTTCCCGCACGTCCGACCCTCTGCCAAAAAGAGGAAAAACCTGTCGTAGGAAAACCGTATAAAACCGTCACATCAATATCACCAATATCAATACCCAGTTCCATAGCCGAAGTTGTCAAAAGAAAAGATATATCACCATTACGCATGACAGATTCTATCTTCCGTCTTTCATCGGCATCATACCCTGCACGATATGGTGCAACCTCATCGCCATACTCCCCAGTTCTCATAGCATAGTAAATACGTTCCATTTCCTCTCGAGAGTTAAAAAATACCATGCCCCTATATCCGTAATCTATAAGCTGCTGTATAAGTGATACAAGCAGTCGTTTCTCCTTACCAGAAGATGTTGTAAGAAAATATAAATCTTTAGAGTGCATAGACAGACCAGAAACCTCTACAGAGACAAACGGCAAACCAACAAGCAGCTCACCCGATTTATCAGGTTCAGAAACTGTAGCAGACAAGAGTAAAAACTTAGGAAATGCTCCATACATAGATGCCAGTCTTCTAAGTCTCCGAATGACATAAGAAACATGTGTACCAAATACACCAGAATACAAATGAGTCTCATCTATAACAATAAGAGAAAGCTTAGACAGAAACCTCGCCCATGAACCATGATTGGCCAGATAAACATGGATACCGTAAAAATTAGAGACAATGACATCGGCACCAAGCAAAGCTTCCCTTTTCTGAAGTGATGACACATCTCCATCATAGGCCATAAGCTTAACCGACTTCATATGGGGAATATAATTATAAATCTCTCCGATGGCAATCATCTGATCTCTTGCCAATGCCTTACGTGGATATATAACAAGCATAGTAGCATCTGGACGGTGCTCTCTCATACGAGCATAGGCAAGGGCAAATGCCAATGTCTTACCGCTACCTGTAGGAGCACTAACAAACACATTATTATGAGAAATAGTATTTAATATCTCGTACTGATAATCATAAAGAGATTTATAAGGTAATGAAGGATATATATCGTTAACTACAGTATCTAAAACTGTGTTATCAACATATAAATGTTTTACACCATCTACAGGAATATTTTTCAATATGTTATTTACCATCTTGGATTTATCCCTCCACTTGGTATAATAACAAACATGAGGGGAATACAAAATATATTTGGTCATCTATCAACTGGTGTTATATACACTTACGCAATGATTTTATGGAGTGTTTTATGGATGCTTCCTACTGGAGTAATACATGCAATAGCAGTTCTTCTATGGGAGCTTCCATATATTTTCAGTGGTCTTTCTTCTGAAACATTTTTCAACATATCGCTGGTAATAAAAATTCTTATCTTAGCATACCCCATTACTACCCTTAGCCCATGGAGTATGTTAAAAACCACACTGGGTGGTCTCTTATTATTTGTAGGCATGGTCGTTAGCCTTAGCTTCATGCCTGCCGACCTCGCCCTTAAAACAATATTTATGGATGTCGGATTTACCAGCAAAGCATATACCGTTCTTGTCTATCTCCTACTATCTAATCTACTTATACCCATTGTTGCCCGAGAAGACTTCGAGCTTTCTCATATTATGTATATGGCATTGGGAACCGATGAATTACTTACAGTACTTTTCCGTACATATATGCACTTTTCCGTTCCCGCAGTTGTAGCACTATTTGTCGGGATTAGTTCACTTATTAAAAAAAGGACCACTCTTAGAGGTGCTGAACGATGATAAAAATGGATACAAACACAATCAGTTTGCTTGATTTGCTTTCATATCTTGAAAGGAAACAAAATGATGCAGTAATTATGATTTACCGTACCAATACATATCAGGCAGGTCTTATCAACATTGCTGGAGGATGGATATCAATAGCTTTAACCTCTAAACTACCAAACTCTTTAGCACAGTATATCGTGTATGCACGTAATCTTGATGAAAATATGCTTACGAAAATTGTGCAAAGAGAATGGGATGTTGTCACCAAGAAAGAATATGCCGAATATCTCGAACGCAACTCCGGCGAAGTATATGCAGCCAGACAATTTATTATGGATAAAGTAAAAACCATGCTAGGATGGAACAATGCCAAGATTATGTTCTTGCCAAACTTTAAAATACCCGAAAATGTCGTTACCAAACTACCACCAACACATATATCTGAAATATTAGATGATGTAAGGAATAGACTACAGAAGGAAAACGAATTCAAACGCTTTGTCGGTAGTGAAGATGACTATCTTGAGGTATCTCAGATGGCCGCCAGTATACTTGTCAAACATCCAGAACTCGATGACTTATCATGGCAAATATTTTTGATGGTAAAGACATCCACAAAAAGGGCGAAAGATATCATCAAAGAAATACATGCCAGCCATCCTGATATGGACGAAGCAGAAATCAAGGCAAGACTTACAGAACTATTAAAACTCGGGATACTTCAACCTAAGAAGAGAGATACTAAGAAGAAAAAACAAGGGCCTTACTCGAAAGGTGTCATCCAACGTTTTATAGATCTGCTGAAAAAGAAGCTATAAGGGGGTACGAATCATGAGTGATATCAAGGTCGTTGTCACAGGCCCATTCAACTCTGGCAAAACAGAGTTTATTAGAACTATATCAGAGATAGGTGTTGTCAATACAGACCAACCTATCACCAACCCAGAGGAAAAAATCAAAGAGACAACTACTGTTGCTATAGATTACGGTAAATTAACACTTGATGAAGATTTCATTTTATACCTGTTTGGTACCCCCGGGCAATCAAGATTTAAACATATGTGGGAAATTCTTAGTAGAGATATGCTAGGTTATATTGTAATGGTAGATAGCACAGATCCTCAGTCCATAGAGAAAGCCAAGGATATAATCCGAACATTTTCTGCTTATGCACCTGTTCCCTTCGTCGTTGCCGCCAACAAACAAGATATGGAAGGAGCTATTCCACCTGATAAGATAAGAGACATGATGGGACTTCCGCCTAATATCAAAATAGTACCCTGTGTGGCAACAGATAAAAAGAGTGTAAGAGATGTTCTTATAGCACTGGCACAGACTGTTCTCGAATGGTTTGAAGAAATGGAAAAGGCCGGGGAGGGATAACCATGTTACCAGACAATGTAAAGTCAGAAATTGCAGAAATTCTTAAACGAATAGAACTAACCTCAACAGGAATAAGGGCTACTATCGTATCCACTGTTGACGGATTTCATTTGGTTAGTACAGTACCAGATACTGAACTTCAAGAGAGATTAGCAGCAATGGTTTCCTCTCTGTTTGCCATATCCGAGCAAATAGGTGAGGGAGTGCTTGCAGGTGATTTTGAGTACTCTGCCACATATTCGTCAGAAGAAATCCTAGTAACTCGTAAAGTCAATGACAAAGTATTAATATCCGTCATAACTTCAAAACGAAGCAATACGAGCTTACTGGTCACAATACTTACCAGATATGCATCGCAAATCGCCGATATTATCGGTGATCTCTTATAAAAGGAGGGGTTATCTATGCCACCAATTTTAAGGTCTACACTAGATGAGATTTCATTAGAGCTAACACTAACACTTCCCCGTTCCAAAAGGGATACATTTGACATGATTTATCAAGATGATGAATTCATCTATTTCATCCCTGTTCGTGAAAACGTTGTACACTTCATAGCAAGGGCTCCCAGAGGAGGGCTCTCCGACGGCTCTCTATTCAAATTCGACCCATTTAAAAAAATACCAGATATTATAGAACACCACAACATCTGGTATGAAAAAATACTAAACAATCACCCGCTATTCGTTCAGACCCCCTTCTTAAGAAGCGTAGCCCAGAAAAAGTATCATGAAGATTTAGTTCTTACTTTCTTCACGGCAGAAAAAGGAGAGCTAGCAGTATCATTCGATACATATGATAATTTCCCAAAGAAAATAGAATTTCCTATTGACACTATTGCATTGGAGCTTCCTAGATATAGAGAACAGTTGAAATTCCTCAAAGAGACCATTCCAATGGATGCTGTACCCAAGATACTCGCGGACAATGTTATGATAGACACTATGGGAAGCACACTAAGTCTTACCGATTGGCTTGTATTTTCACTACTCGACGGCAAAAAAACGGTCAAACAACTTACAGAGCGTTCCGGTATAGGTACTAGAGAAACATTATCTGTACTCCTTAGACTAAAAGAAGCTGGATTTATAGAAGTATAAAATTAGGGGGGCATAAGCCCCCTTTTCTTTGTCTTGCTTTACTCATATTTTCAAGACCTTAACGTTCGTGCTCAGTGTTGGTTTTATGCTTAGGCACTTTTATTCTTACTTTGCGTACCCTTCTACTATCTGCATCGACAACTTCTAGAGTAATCCCACCTTCAATTTCTATAACATCTCCTACCTTGGGAAACCTGCCTAGCTTATATATAACAAATCCACCAATAGTGTCAACCTCTTTGTCGTCAAGTTCTACCTCCAGCTCCTCTGCTATATCCTTTAAGGAAACAATTCCTTGGACTTCATAAACCGTATATGTATCTGTTTCTTCTACAACCTTTATGGGATCTTCTTCAACATCATACTCATCTCGAATCTCTCCAACAATTTCCTCAAGTATATCTTCCATCGTAATAATACCGGAAACCGTACCATATTCATCAATAACAATAGCCATAACAACTCTATTTTTCCGCATCTCCATAAAAGCTTTAACAAGGGGCCATGTTTCAGGAATGAAATATGGAGCTCTAAGAATATCGTTTATAGATTTGCCTGCTCCTTTATATATGGCCTTCACAACATCCTTAATATGAATAATCCCCCTAATATCGTCTAAATTCTCACCGTATACAGGCGCTCTGGAGTGACCAGATTCAAGGAGTTTATCAAGTGCTTCTTCAAGGGTACTTGTAATAGGTATGGCAAACAGATATGGTCTAGGTACAAAGACATCCCTAACAACCTTGTCACCAAACTCGAATATGGAATATATCATTTCCTTTTCTGTCTCTTCAATAACTCCTTGAGACTCACCTATTTGAAGCATATCCCTGATATCTTCTTCAGATATAGCATAAGATGATACTTCGCTAATACCAAATAATTTCAAAATTCCATTAACGATAGATGACACAAAGAAAATCAAGGGCATAAAAATCGTGTAAATAATATTGAGGAATGTGGCTGTTTTTAATGCCACCTTTTCACTCATATGATAAGCAAGAGATTTAGGAACAAGCTCTCCAAATATCATAAATATCAGAGCAAGCAATATGGACATAAGCACATTGACAACAGCAGATAACAGTGATATAGATATTCCTGGATGTATCGAGTGCAACCATTGAACAAGGGGCTCAACAAATGATTGGGCTGCAACCATAGAGGATAAAAATCCTACAAATGAAATGCCAAATTGTATAGTCGTGAAAAACTTACTTGTATCCTCTGAAAACTTCTCTAGAATACGCGCAGGTCGATAACCTTCCTCTACTAACCTCTTAATACGGTGTCTTTTCATGGAGACAAAGGCTATTTCAGAAGCAGCAAGAATGCCATTAAAAACCAAGGCAAGCAATATTACAAGAATCGATGAAACATAATTAGAGGAGCCCATTTTTATCACCTCGTGGACAGATAAAGTATGGTGAAGCTAACACAAGAGAGGTTTCAGCAAGGTAACATCTACTTGGTAGAGGGTCGTCCAAACAAACCACCTCCATAATATTTTCTACCATTATATTACATCAAAAGAAAAAGAGGGAGCCCATGCTCCCCCTTTAATATACCATATTTCCGCATAGGATAGCATTAATCATGAGGCAACATACCAAGTTTAGACGGTAAATTAATCTTTGTTTCATCTGTCAGTATTGGTATATCCTCCGTTTCAAAGTACGTACGAGCGTATTTAGGAAGCATAAACATATGCACATGAGACTCACCATCATAAAATCTCAGCTCACCAGAGATACGCTCTTTGATCATATTATTGACATGTTCAATTGTCCACTGCTTTGGGTCTTCCCCTTTAGTAGCAATAACAAACGACCAAGGCACATCAAATGAACCAACATATGCCGCAAATGACCTCACAACAGGAAATACCTGCTGGAGAGTCTTTCTAATAGCTGCATGCATAAGCATAGTACCCATCCGTAGAATAGATGCTTGAAGTACAAACACACCATCGTCTGCAAGCATTCTATGTATATGCTCAAAAAACTCTTTGGTAAACAAATGATATGTAGGACCCATGTCAAAAGGCTCTACAAGATCGCTGATAACAACATCATAACTTTTATCTTCAGATTCTCTGACAACTTTACCGGCATCGGCAATAACAAGATGTGTGCGAGAATCATCAAACGCACCTTGATGCCACTCCGGCAAGTGCTCTTTACATATAGAAACAACTTCTTCATCAATATCAACCATTGTCACATGTTCAACAGATTTATGCTTATACAGTTCTCTCAGAGTTGCCCCCTCTCCGCCACCTAGTACCATGATTTTTTTTGGTTCTTTTACAGCAAGTAGCGCTGGATGGACAAGGGCTTCATGATAGATAAATTCATCGAGAAGTGATGACTGGACATCACCATCTAAAATAAGCATTTTCCCATAATAAGGATTTTCGACAACCTCAACAACTTGATATTGGGTCTCGCCTACAAAGTATGTTTTAGATATGCCGTGAACATGAATTTCAGATGGTGCAAAGGCATCATAGAACCATATCCAATTTCTCTTTGACATTGTCTAGCCTCTCCTCCTTGGTCTCAAGTTCGTGAAGATACAAATCCTTCTTGTCCTCACTTTCAAGACCTCTTACGATATAGGTGATGTGTGCACTTGTTGCTCCAAACTCTTTGAGAACATACTTCACTGCTTCATCAGGCATAGTATGATCACCACAAGTGTAAATATCAAGTGCAGCATAACCTTTTTCAGGCCATGTATGAACAGCAATATGAGATTCAGAAACAACAACTACACCACTAACACCCTGAGGATAGAATCTATGGAAAGCAGTAGTAACCACGGAAGCACGGGCCTGCTTTGCTGCCTGAACCAGAATTTCCTCTACTCTCTTCATGTCATTAATAACCTCTGGGTTGCAACCAGAAGCCTCAACGACATAATGACGACCGATGGTATTGATCATTCCCATCACTCTCCTTTCCTATGTGTTTTCTCACCTCACATAAACTTTCAGTATTTTTGACTATATACTGTTATATATCATTAATTGTCTTTTGTCAAGCTGTATTTTTACAATTATACTCAATATTTCGCAAATTTACGCCACAATACTCGAAAATGCTCCAATTTTCTCAATAAGCATAAGGCTGCCCAGAAATAATCTTGTATGCACGATATAACTGTTCTAGAACCATTAAAATCGCCATCTGATGGGTAAAAGTAAATCTTGATAAAGAAACAATATAATCCGCCTCTTTATACGCCTCTTCAGGAAACCCAAGAGGGCCCCCTATAACCATTGCTATCTTACCACTATGAGTCATATTTTGTTTCAAAAAATCAACAAGTCTATCTGTGTCCCATAACTCCCCTCTGCTATCCCAGAGAAATATCTTTTCCGCAGGCCTTATCTTCTTTACAACAGTATGCCATTCTTTCCGCTTAGTCTCCTCATAAAGAGAAGGAGAGCGGGGTATACCGCCCTCCCTTATAAACTCTAACTTCACACTATATGGATGAAGCCGTTTTTCAAACTCCTTTATGCCATCGGCAACAAAGCCTTTTTTGGGCTTTCCAACAGTTATAAGCCTAACCATTGTCACCGTCCCTGCTGCTTAGGTTTTTCACCTAGAACAATAGTTTTCTCAATATACTCCCCATCACGATAAATTTTTAGTGTCACAGTATCACCAGGATTATAGTTCTGTCGAATATCCCTAGCTAAAGTATCAGAATTTTCTATCTTTTCGCCATTGAGAGCAATAATAATATCACCCTTCTGGATTCCAGCCTTGTCAGCAGGAGAACCTGGAACCACTTTAGCAACATATACCCCACCTTCAAACGGTAAATCAAGCTTTTCCTTCATATCTTCATTAACATCCACCATGTAAATACCAATATATGGCCATCTGGCATGTCCATACTTCAGAATATCATCAACAACTTTTTTTGCTGTATTGGCAGAAACAGAGAAGCCTATACCTTGAGCCTGGGCATATATAGCCGTGTTGATACCCACAACTTTACCATCCATGGTAACTAGCGGTCCACCAGAATTACCGGGATTAATAGCGGCATCAGTTTGAAGTGCATCATAAACTACTACGCCATTACCCTCATTAATTGTTCTCTCTTTTCCGCTGATAATACCAAATGTTACAGTGTAATCGAAACCATACGGATTCCCCACCGCTATGACAAAATCTCCAACCTTTACTTTAGAAGAATCTCCCCACTCAAGATAATGAATAGGTTTATCTTTGGGGAAATTAATCAGCTTCAAAACCGCTATATCCGACCAATCATCAGTACCCAATACTTTAGCCTTATATGCAGAACCGTCGTAAAGCTTTACGGTAACATTATCTGCATCTTTGACAACATGTCTATTAGTAACAACGTAGTACTTTCCATCATACTTTATGAAAAAGCCAGAACCCAAACCTTCCTGCGGAACAACACTGTAGCCACCAAATATATTAAATTGTTCAACATAAGACACAACAGCAATGTGAACAACTGCCGGTCTTACCTTAGCAACAAGTGGTGCAAGTGAAGGCATGTTCAGCGTGCTATTTCCTACCACCACAGGTGTAGAAGTAGATGTACCCTCAGAACATGTGCTTGTAGCACTAAATGATGCTCCATGGGTAGCTACATAATTTGCTATAGCATAGTCGGCCACCATATAGCCACCAAGTACTCCTGCCAATACAGAAATAATTAATACAGCAATAACTAGACCTACTGAGTTTTTCATAGCCATCCCTCCCTTATGAATAGACTATAGATACGCTAACATTATAACTCTTCACACAAATAGCTCATATAATCATATCAGTGACAACAGGAGGGCGTTAATATAAGATGCAAGAGGCCATATCTTACTTGTCAACATAAGGTTACGAAGTCCTTCTATTTGAAAAGACAAAGCCCATAAAATGTCGAAGACTATGGTAATAACAACCACGGCAATAATAAGATGGACAAGCACACCGAAGAGTTTCATAGAAAGCATTTCTGAAGCTTTTCCTGAGAAGAAAAGGAAGATGATACGCAATATAATATAAGCGGCTATAAATGAAAGGGCCATAGCAAGAAGTACAGCTATTTTATGGCTAACATCGGCAACCTGCACAGTAATATCTGTTTGCATTCCCAAAAACTGAGCAAACAGCTTCAGATTTTGAGGATTAGCTTGAACTAAATCACTAACATATTTTGCTATAGAAGATTCAAATCCAAATGCGCTATTAAGAAAAGAAAGCATGAAGCCATACCAAAACTTGGCAAACAAGCCTGACAGCACAAGGGCAAGTATATTGAAAAGAGTATAAACCCCCTTCCGCCATCCATCAACAACGGCAAGAATTAAGTACAAAATAGCTAATACATCTAATATGTTAATCGACACCTACATCACCTCATCTTTCTAAAACATTTTTCACCACCAAGGTATGTATCTCTTCTAACCTATCCTCCTCTTGAGCTTCTACATAGACCCTAATGACAGGCTCCGTGCCAGACAGTCTAATAAGAAGCCATGCCCCATCATCCCAAATAACTTTCAGTCCATCTTTGCGAATAACCTCTTTAACATTATCTAACCAAGAAGGTAATTCCTCAGACTCCAACATAGCCTTTACATAGGCTCTCTGCTCCTGAGATAAATGATAATCTCTTCTTTCATATACTAACGGCCCAAATCTATCTTGCAAGAACTGCATAAATTCGGAAACAGTACCACCAAATGATGTAAGGGCATGAACAAACATAACATCGGCAATAACACCATCTTTTTCTGGTACATGCTCAGCTATACCCAGCCCACCAGACTCTTCTCCACCATAGAAAATATTACCTTCTCTCATTTCCTTGCCTAACCATTTAAAACCAACAGGGGTTTCCACACAGCTGTAGCCATAAGCTTTAGCGATATTGTTAAGCATATGCGTTGTAGCTACGGTTCGGCCAATATTACCCTTCATCTTCTTGATCTCGTAGAGGTACCATGCAATAGCGGCGAGAAACCAGTTATTATTAACAACATTTCCTTTTTCATCAACAAGACCAAACCTATCGGCATCTCCATCGTTGGCCAATCCAACAGCACCAAAACCTTTGACCATCTGTGCAAGATCGGAAAGATACTGTGGTTTGGGTTCAGGAATTATACCACCAAAATAGGGATCTCTACCACTACGGATTGTAGAAACATGGAGCCCGTAAGATTTCAAGACCCTATCAGTAAAACCTGCTCCTACACCATGCATGGCTGAATATACGATACGCATATCCGTCTTAATATCACCAACAAATGACTTTACAGCAAGAAGGTAATCATCGGGAACGGGAATAAGATATTTCTTTTCATAGGGAAAGTCAACAGAAACGGGGGCATCCAGATCTATAAGTGCCTGTATACCATCGGTAATATCCTTCTCAGCAGGGCTGCCATGCCATGGGATTACCTTATATCCATGATAATAATGAGGATTATGACTAGCGGTCAACATAATACCTAAAGCATATCCCTTATGCTTAACAGACCATGCAAGCAGTGGGGTTGGCACAGGTTTCTCAAATATATGAACCTCATAACCATCAGAATCGAATACCCTACCAATCACCTGGGCAAACTCTTCAGACATAAAGCGGTTGTCATAGCCTATAAGAACTTTACTACCTTTATTAAGCTTCTGAAAATATTGAGAAACAGCTCTTGACACCCGAACAATGTTTTCAGCATTGTAATCGAAACCTATAAGATCACGCCAGCCATCTGTTCCAAATTTTATTGGCATAGTTTATACCCCCCTTGTAAGGTCTAAATACCATTCTGGTCTTCTATCAAGCATAATGTTATTCAGTGTGGCAATACGTTTGTCTCGCGACTCAAATAAGTTAACTTCAACAAATCCCAGACCTTCTCCATCGGGAGAATATCTTAGAAGAATATCTCCCTTAACGCCTGTAATCTGGCTCATACCCGTAAACTTTACACCTCTTTCTTCACCTATACGATTGGCAGTAATGGCAAATACATGATTTTCAAGGCACCTTGTTGTCATAGCATTCTGACAGTAAGGAAGTACAAGGTTGGCACTATGAAGTACCAGATCCGCTCCTTTCACAGCCAGCGTGCGCATAGCCTCGGGGAAAATCCAGTCAAAGCATATCATCATGCCAAACTTATATCCCCGCCAATCAAATACTGTAAAACCAAGATTACCCGGAGAAAACCATAACTTTTCTCTATCAAAGAGATGAATCTTTCTATACAAATAGTAATCACCTTCAGGAGTTATGGCTACAGATGAATTAAATAATTTGTCGCCATACTTTTCTGCAAATCCTATTACAATAAGTCCCGGCCTTTTTACAGATGTCACAAAGTCTACCAGTTCATCTACAGACATGGCAACATTCCATACTTCATCTATATTTTCAAATACATAGCCTGTAGTAGCAAGCTCTGGAAACACCAAAACATCATAATCTTCAGATGTCATCAGCGCTTTTATTTTCTCCAAATTGCCACTAAGATCAAGCAATTTAGGCAACATCTGGGCAAACCCTATCTTCATACGCTATTCCCCCTTCATATAATCTACTTTTGATAATACATCATAAATATCCATATTAGATGTCATAATCTCATACTTTATAACATTTAGGCCCTTCTCTTTAAGGTAAAGAACTAACCACTCATCAGATATTGATGGCATTTTCTCTTTTCCATGACTATGGTACAAAACAACATCCTTACATGGAAGTTGCGTTAAATCCCAAGCAATAGTAATTTCATTATCTATCCCCGTTATAAAAATCCCTGTATTTTCATTTGCACACATAATAATTACATACTCTTCCTGCAGTAAAGGCTTATGAATTCCACGCCTCATAATCTCACCAACAGCCACAAGCCTTGAAGATATAGCAACACCAACACCTTCTATATTCATTAGCTCTTCAGGAGATGCTCGAAAAACATCATTCAATGAGCGGAATTCATCTAAAAGACTTCGTGCTATATCACGGGCTGTAAGTCCATTAAAACCACTGCCAATAAAGAGCATTAATAGCTCCTCATCATTAAGAGACTCCACTCCTAAATTAATGATCTTTTCTCTCGGTTTCATATCATTATTGTATCAATAAAATAATGGGGGCATTATGCCCCCACTTATACCTTAATCAAATTGTTTTCCTTTATGCTATTGCCATGGCATCGGCAGGTCTGGTGTCCATAACCTCGTACTCCGTAACACCTTCTGGTAATGAAACAATCTTCGAACGTTTGACCTTAGTTGGACCAATGCTTATTTCCATGTCTCCCCTTCTTATGACTCTAGGTCCTATAGTCTTGGTGTATGTTATTTTAATACCCCATACTCTCCTTCCAAATCGTGTCTCGAACCAATCTGGCCCCTCAAACTGAATATCTTCGGCATCAGCAGGTAAATATACTCTTTTAGCCCTTCTCTTTTTACCTCTTCTTACCTTTGGTAGTTCGTATACAATCCATAAAACTTTTGCATCACCATATTTTGCCTCTGTCGGTATATACTCAGAGGCTTTTTTCTCTTCCTCCTCAAGTCTTTCAATATACTCCTCGATATCTTCTTCCTGCTCCATGTCACTCTCATTGAAGTACTCAAACTCTATATCCCAACCGTTATATTCAGCAACAATATTGGCCAAATCTATAGTCCTATTAAATTCAGCAACTGTCATATCCCTCAATTTGACCAAAGCATCCACATCGAAAAGCATAACAAAGATTTTTCCAAATGTCGTAAAAACCCATACCTCTGCCTTTTTCTTTAGAGCGTACAGTTTTTCCTTGCTATCTGCATATAACATGCTGAAACGTATCTGACAGAATAGTTTTCTAATATCGACCTCTATCTGGGTCTTGTCTTCATAAACTGATTTCTCTATCTCTTCAAGAAGCATATCAACAACTTCCTGAAGATGCTTTTCAAAATCAGGATACTTGTCTTTCCCCCATGGAGAATATTCTTTGTTCCATCCCCTTACCTTAGCTATCATATTGGCAAGACGTACTGTAGCCCTATTCTGTTTAATAGCCTCTTCTTTCAAAAGATCAATCTTGTCTCCAAATTTCTTCTTCCAAAATGGAGAATGTGTTAGTGTACATAAATAATCTGAACGCTTTTTAAGCTCAGTAAGAACCTCAGGAGACTCCGCAATCATCATCTCATCACGAATAATACAGTTGATTCTGGCAATATCCTCAACATTGTTAACAGGTCCATATATCCACCCCATACCTACCACCCCCTTATTTGTATTATGACACAATACCATTTATAAAATACCTAATATTCTTATGTTCTATGCATGTGGCATAATAAAAGGGCGGGGGTGATAACATGCCATCAGAGTTCTTACACAGTATAGTGGGATTAAAAGTTGCAAAGACACTGGGAATGCTCGGCAAACAAACAATGAAGTTGATTGTATTAGGTAGCCAAGGTCCAGATATCTTTCTATATATGCCATTTGAGAAAGACATCTATATATTCGGCAAAGCACTTCATGATCCCAGAAATGCCCCCCTGTTTATAAGGCAATTAGGAGAAAACCTTCGAAAAGAATACCCAGCATTTGCCATAGCATACGCCTCCCACTACATACTTGACGAGTTCCTACACCCATATATCAATGCACGAACTAAAGATAGTATTACCCATGGACAGTTAGAAAGGGCCATTGACAGGGCATATATGGAATATATAGGTAAACCTTTCATCGGATTCAAGATATCAACTGCATTGCCTGATAAAATACCCTACCATATAGACATTGCCATGCGGGATAGCATGAAATCTATTCCTATTGAAAAACCATATCTCGTGGGCTACTACTCAGCAGCATATAGATACATGTTACTCTACCAAAAAACATACGACTATGCGCCAATACTCATCGAGGGACTCGCATACAGTCTATCTAAGTTGGGAATATCCTATTTGTGTCAAGGTATTAGACATATACCATTTAAAGACCCACTAAATATTAATAGAAAAGCATGGATATATAATGGAGAAATTCATCATGAAGATGTTATATACCTTGTCAACCGTGCAATAGAAGAAACAGTGGAAAGAGGGAGAGCCTATCTTAAAGGCTCCCCCTTGATAGTAGACTAAGATTAGACAGATATTTTTTCTGGTTCGTCTGGAACCATTAGCATGATAGCAGCACCTAACAGGAACATAATGGAGAGAGATAGTATTCCTAACCTCTGGTTGTTGGTGGTTCCAGTAACAATACCAACTAGCAATGGCCCCCATATAGCTGCAAACTTACCGGTAAAGCTCATCAAACCATAAAACTGTGCAGACCTTTCATCAGGTACAAATCTACCAAAGAATGAACGACTAAGAGCCTGAATTCCACCCTGAGAAGTTCCAACAAGGAATGCCATAATCCAAAACTCCCACACAGTATCAAGGAAATATCCCCATACACTGATAAATGTGTAAACTCCTATAGCCACAAGTATAGACTTCTTTGCACCAATTTTATCTGCCATATAAGCATACAGAAGAGCAAACGGAAATGCCACAAACTGAACCATAACAATAGCACCAATTAGTGCTGTTGTGCCCAATCCTAAAGATTTACCATAACCTGCAGAGAGCTTAATAATAGTAGATACACCATCTATATACAGAATATACGCAAGGATAAACAAGAGAGCATCTCTACTCTTTGCAAGGGCTTTCAAGGATCCCCATAAATCTCCAAAAGATTTGCCTATAACCTCACCAACAGATAGTTTATGGTCGTAATCTGTTTGACGCTCCTTGACAAAGAGAATGATGGGAAGAGAAAACAAAAGCCACCAGGCACCCACCATAACAAAGGAAATACGAGAAGCTAGAGCTTTATCGGGCATAATCATAATGACAATAAATGACAAAATAAGAAGAATACCACCCCCGATATAGCCCACAGCATAACCTAAGGAGGATAATATATCCATCACAGTAGGCTCACCATGGGATACATCAAGAAGCAATGAATCATAAAAAACATTAGCCGATGCAAACGATATGGCAGATATCACATACAAGGTTGCCCCAAGTACCCACAGATCAGGCTTTGTGAAGAAATAAAGACCGGCACTAGACAATGCTCCAGTTAATATAAAAAATGTTAGAAACTTCTTCTTACCACTAAGGGTGTCGGCAAGGGCACCAATAATAGGTGCTAAAACAACCATTATTGCCGTACCTATAGAATTTATCAGACTAAGAGTGGCAAAAGCCTGTGCCGATGAAACATGATCTTTCCACTTCTCAACAATAGAATGATAAAGATTAGGATTGTTATCCTTGACATACTGAAGAAACTTATCGGCATCAGAGGGATTCAAACCACTAGCAGACATAGAACTCTTGACATCATTAATCTGCTTAAGTAAATCTTCATCACCTATTTTATCGGCAATATTATTGCTTGTCCAAAACTGAGAAAGCCATTCCCTGACTTTCCCCAAATCCTCACCAAGACGACCCTTTATAAATGCCTCCATCTGATTCTGGAAGTAAATAGGAAAAACCGTTGTTGTAATAACCGTAGAATAACCAGAATTAGCCCAGTCATAAAAAGCCCAAGATAGCTGTTCGCAGTCGAATACATAACCCATAATACGCATCTTAAATCTACATCCCATACTCCACTCCTCCTTCTTATGTAATAACAGCAGGTAAGATATGTTGAATAAAATAGTCGGTAGCCCTTAGTGGGGTCTCATGATCCCCCATGATATGGGGCAATTTTTCTACCATATCACCTATAATCCCTTCTCTACTACTCTCCATGGGTACAGCACCATCGTTGTTAGACCAGTTTTCATATCCCATATGCTGACCCATGAATGCCATAAGTCTTGCCGAAAATAGATAACTGCCAACAGAGGCAGGATTTTTTTGGGCTTCCTCAAGCATGGAGGCAATGATCTCAGGAGATACATCTATCTCCAACCACGGAGCTACCGTAAACACGGGGACTTTGTCTTTCCATACATAAGGCTCGTCATGCCATAACAAATATTCATGAGCAGGAGACACGACAAATTGCTCCGATGCAAAAAGCATCTCACGAATCTGATACAACCCCATCATAAGCTCACGCATACGTCCCCATAATCTTTTAAAATCGCTGTAAGACATATACATGTAATCAATAATAGGTGTGCCTTTATGAGGACTTGCAATAGTAACAACACTTCTAGTAGGATACTTCCGTGCAACCTCACGGGCTACAAGTCCACCAAAACTGTGCCCAATAAGAATAGGAGGTGTAGAAGATAAAGTTTTACTGCGTTTCATCAGGTCAATAAGGTTCTGAGCATGTTCCTCCAGGGTCAAGTAATGAGCAGGATAAACATAGGCATAGATTTTTACCCTGTTCCTAAAAGGTCTAAGGGCACTTATAAAGTGTAAAAAGGTTTGAAACTTTGTCTCATAATACCAACGACCAAAACGTTTATCGGGAGGAGTTAGCTCCACCCTCCACAGTCCATGAATAAAAACAATTGGAATACGATCTTCATGCTCTCTCTTATCACGACCTTCAAGAGGATCATCGGGATTAACAGAAAACAGACGTGGTTCGTGATAAAAAAGCTTGGCTGGAACAACACATACTTCTTTAAATGTTTGGTACGGGGGGATGTCAAAATCATAATGTTCTGTGTTGTTTAAGATAATAGTACGGAAAGGAATTTTCTTACCAGATGAGGTTATTCCCACAAGCTTCAAATACTTGTAGGACTTCATCTCATCGGTAATGTGTAAATGAACTCTGCCTTGATGAACGGGAAGGCACTCAATTATTCCGTCCACCTTATCGCCTCCCTTCAAAAGGAAATCCTAAGTTTAATTATAGCAACAGCCTACGCCCCTGTGAGGGTAATATAATAAAAGAGGTATACCAACAAAAAGGAGGGAATTAGTATGTTGAAAAACTTTGATGAGCTAATAGCGAAGGTAAAGACAGGAAAATCTGTCAGAGTAGCCGTTGCCCAGGCTGATGACACAGAAGTTATCAAAACTGTAAAAATGGCACTTGATGAGGGAATAGCAACATTCTATCTAGTGGGAGAAAAAGAACCTATCCTCAAGAAGCTCGAAGAGGTAGGGTTATCTGAAGACGGTGAGAAGATAAAGGTACTTCACACCGATGATCACGCTGCTGCCGCTGCAGAAGCAGTAAAACTCGTAAGAAACGGGGAAGCAGATGTTGTTATGAAAGGACTCATTCATACAGCTACATTCCTTAAGGCTGTACTTAACAAAGAGTGGGGACTGCGCCCCGGTGAAAAGGCTCTATTGTCCCATGTTGGCGTATTCAAACTACCTCTTTACGATAGATTTCTCCTTCTTAGTGATGCAGCCATGATTCCAGCTCCAACATTAGATCAGAAGGTTACCATTATCAACTATGCCGTAAAGGTTGCTCACGCACTTGATATTGAAGAGCCTAAAGTGGCAGTATTGGCAGCTGTAGAAACAGTTTCTACAGCCATGCCAGCAACTATCGAGGCTGCAGCTTTAGCCGTTATGAACCGTAGGAAGCAGATAAAGGGCTGCATTGTTGATGGCCCACTGGCACTTGACAATGCACTTAGTGAAGAGGCAGCAAAACACAAGGGCATCGAATCTCCTGTCGCCGGTAAAGCCGATGTGCTTATAGTACCTGATATCGAGGCTGGTAACATCCTCTACAAATCCTTTACATTTGGTGCCGGTGCTAAAATGGCAGGAGTTGTTGTAGGGGCAACAGCACCAGTAGTGTTAACATCACGTGCAGACTCTGCCGAGAGCAAGTTCTACTCCATTGCCCTTGCTGTTAAGATGGCACAGGTGTAAAAAAACTCAACAAACAAAAACAGAGGGGGGACTATAAGTCCCCCCCTTTTTTATTATTTCAAAGCTATATTATTTATTGCCCATGCCACCCCACATTCATCATTTGATGGGGCAATATACCTTGCATGTTTTTTTACATCATCTGGAGCATTGACCATAGCAACAGGATAGCCTACAAGCTGCATGATACCAATATCGTTGTAACCGTCTCCCATAAACAAAACCTCGTTAGAAGTTACATCAAAGTATTTCATAAGAAATTTCAAAGCCTCTTCCTTCCCTGTACCATAACCGAATAACTCCCAGAAAGACTCATGCTTTTCTGCTCTTGTCTTTACTGGAGAAAATGACTTGTCACCGAATTCTGTATAGAGTATCTCTATTAGCTCCCTTATCTTCTCCTCTTCACCCACAAGGGCAATCTGGGCTACATTATCTTTTATATATGCCAAAACATCACCATAACGATGTCTCCACGATGATGCATCAAAGTAATCTCTCAGTTCTACACCACTGTATGGCTCTTCCATTACCATGTCTTTTTCATCAAAAAAGTCAGTATACAAAACATAAAATATGCCCATATCCTTAGCAAGCTCATATGCCCTACGGGCAACATCTCCTCTTAGAGGTAATGCCCTAATAATATTCTTAGAAAAACCATGGGTAATTAATGCTCCATTTTGGAATACCATGGGCACATCAAGATTAATATGACCTACAACGCTGTTGGCTGAATGCCTGCTTCTACCTGTGAAAAAGGTTACAATTTTCCCATTATCAAGGGCTTCCTTAATAGCATCTATATGACACTGAGGTACTGTTTTCTTGCTATCAAGCAGTGTGCCATCAAGATCGGAGACAATAAGCTTAATCATACAATCACCCCTTGTATCTCAGTATTTTGAGCACAGTATCACCACGACTAAGGTCTTTAACAACTTCAAACGCTTCATGATCTTGCCACTCACGGGGAGACGATTGGATGATGATCCTCTTTAACATGGGAGTTTTATCCCACTTCAGCAAGGTATCGTATATCTTGGGAATAAAACCTTTATCATATGGAGGACCAAAAAAGGCAATATTTATATCCTCTCTTAACGAGGGTAATATCCTAAGAACATCTCCAACAATGACCTCTGCCCTGTCCTCAACACCCAGTGATTTCAGATTATTTTTAATAAGAGATGCTGTTTTTCTGTGTTTCTCAATAAAAATAGACTTCTTAGCACCTCGACTAATAGCCTCAATACCAACAGCTCCCGTACCGGCAAACGCATCAAGAAAAATGGAATCTTCCACTAAAGTTCCCAGAGAATTGAACAATGCTCCCCTAAAGACTTCAGCAAGTGGTCTCAGTCCACTCTGTTTATGCCAACCACTTTTGATGTACCTGCCTCCCAACTCTCCACCAATAATACGCAGCATCATTTATCCTCCAACACGATATCCGCAAAAACCTTAAGAAATTTACCAACAGATATACGGTCACCGGCACTGATACGGATAACTTCCTTGCGATTTTCCATGTCGGCATATATGAGTCTGGTTAGAACCCTATTCCGTCTCAGTCTCTTCCATGTTCCAGCGGGAGCTTCTACAACAAGAAAATTGGTCACCGAGGGATAAACTTTCAGCCCCATACCCATTAGAGTCTGCTTGATTTTATACAGGCTATCTTTTAGTTTCCTAGCATTCTCATACGCATAACGGGAATATCTCAGTGCCTCAGTAGCCACAACCATAGATGTTGTAGATACGACATAGGGTTGTGAAACACGACTTAGTATGTCAACAATTTCGGGAGATGTTATAGCATAACCTATACGCAAACCTGCCATGGCAAACCCCTTGGAGAAAGTTCGAACAACAATAAGGTTATCATACTTAGAAACCAGTGGTGCTACACTAAAACCGGAAAACTCGTAATATGCCTCATCTACCACAACGATACCTTTCGATACCTTTAAAACTTCTTCCATCTCCTCAAGTGTAAAAATCACCAGATTTCCAGTGGGATTATTGGGATTACATAAAAACAAAACATCTGCCTCTTTGGCATG
This sequence comes from Zhurongbacter thermophilus, assembly GCF_026184435.1. NCBI lineage: Bacteria > Pseudomonadati > Zhurongbacterota > Zhurongbacter > Zhurongbacter thermophilus. The sequence continues at coordinate 586,605 of NZ_CP046447.1, read as the reverse complement.
GTCTATAATATCTTCTAACTTTGAGCTAAATGTATCATCCATGGGAATAAAATCAACCTTGGCACCACGCTTAATGGTTTCTTCCGCATATACAGGATATGTAAATCGAAGCATGGAGGCAACTTTTCCCTCCCATAAAAATGCATCGGCAATATATGTCAATATACTATCTGCACCCGGTCCAACAAATATATTGTGTGAAGATACATTGTTGTAAAGAGATACTTCATCTTTAAACTCCTCGAGAATCTCTAAAGGGGTATACCTGTTAACGTATTCCCATGCCTTTTCATAAGCCGTTTTTACAACCATCGGAGGCAATGTAGGATTTTCATTGAGAGACAACCTTATATAACCCTCTATCGGCTCGACATTAAAGGGCTCAACCATCAACAACGTTTTTTTTGCCAGCGACCTTATATTCACACTCTTCCCCCCTAACCTACAACAATAAGTTCCATTTTATCTTTGCCAAATACATGTGTTAGATAGTCCCACAGATATGGTGCATCTGTCTTTATATTATCAACTTCTTCGACATACTGAAATGCCAGCTTTCTTGCAGGATCTATAAGGTCGGTATCCTTTAAAAGATCCGCCACATTCATACCCCAAAAACCATGTTGTCTTGTGCCAATTAATTCACCAGGCCCACGCATTTTCAAATCTTCTTCTGCTATTTTAAAACCGTCACTGTATTTCACCATAATTTCCATGCGTTTTTTACCTTCTTCACTCTTAGGGTCGGCAATAAGATAACAAACACCTGGTTTATTACCTCTACCTATCCTTCCCCTCAGCTGGTGCAGTGAGGCAAGCCCAAAATGATCGGCACTTTCTATTACCATGACTGTGGCATTGGGCACATCAATACCAACCTCAATGACTGGTGTGGCAACAAGGATATCTATCTCATGGTCTCTAAATTGCCTCATTACTTCTTGCTTTTCCGCTTCCGTCATACGACCATGTAGCACCCCTATACGATACTCTTTAAACTGCTGACTAACAATCTCCAGCACCTGTTCAAGAGACATCACGTTTTTAAATGCCTCATATTCCGAATCTTCAATAAACGGCACAACAATGTATGCCTGCTCTCCTTTATCAAGAAACTTCTTCACATCGGCATATACAAGTGTTCTATACTTGGAACGCCTCCATATAGTCTTCACACCAGCTCTCCCCGGTGGCATTTGTTTGATGGTAGAAACATCAAGATCACCATAAACTGTCATAACCACAGTTCTTGGAATAGGGGTTGCTGTCATGACAAGCACATCTGGCATAATATTTCTTGCCTTTGCAAGAAGGTTTGCCCTCTGTATAACACCAAATTTATGCTGCTCGTCGATGAGGGCAAATCCCAAATCTCTAAACTCTACATCTTCCTGTATAAGGGCATGAGTTCCAACAACAACGCTGGTCATACCAGATCGTATCATGTGACGAATTTTCTCTTTCTCCGATGTCTTCATTGAACCCAGAAGAAGTTCTACATCAACACCCAATGGTTCAAGATATTTCTTGAACACCATGTAGTGCTGCCCCGCGAGAACAGATGTAGGTACAAGTATAGCAACCTGCTTTCCATTCTTTGCCGCTATATATGTGGCGAGAGCGGCAACAACCGTTTTTCCTGAACCAACATCACCCTGTAAAAGTCTATTCATGGGATGAGGGCTTTGCATATCTGCTTTTATCTCTTCCCACGCCCTCATCTGGTCATCGGTAAATTGAAAGGGCAAAGAGGAGAAAAATTTCTCTTCCCACTCGGGCTTTACCGTATAAGATATACCTTCACTACCCTTAATAACCTTTTTCTGGTAGGCAAGAACAAGTTGTATAGCAAATATTTCTCTTAGCGCCAAGGCTCGCCTAGCATCTTCCCATTCTGCCAAACTCACCGGAAAGTGAAGTGCCATTAGATTTTCTCTATACGACCTATCTTCATCAAGTTGACGAACAAGACGAGCAGGAAGTATGTCATCAATGGCTCCCATATACTTCCTCAAAGCATTTCTAACAATTTTCTTCATTGAACCTTGTGATATTTCTGACAAGGTAGGATATATAGCCTCAAAAGGAAAGTTGGCATAAGTCTCAACATCTATCTCCTGACTAAACATAGATGTATCCAATTTCTTTATTCTCTGAGAATTAACCCCCTCCAAGGTAAGTCCTAATTTTCTATCTCTTTTTAGCTTGCCTGTTACCTTAACTCTATCACCAGCTTTTATGTTCTTCACCCAGTATTGGCTACCCCATACCTTGATAGCAATCTGCCCTGCCGATGTCTTCAGTGCTACTATCGTTAGTTTCCTTCCGCTCTTAACAGGAACAGGTTTTATATAAGCAATAACTCCTTCAAGAGTTACAAGTTTATCAAGATCATCGGGAGAAACACCGGTCTTGGCAACACGTGGTTCTATCCTCAATGGTAAAAGATGAGACATGTCCCATACAGAAGAAATTCCAAGCTTCTCCTTTAATGCCCTTCCCTTCTTAGGTCCTACCCCCTTAACATACTTTACATCTATTTTCCACGGACGCTCTTTAACTTTGGTCTCTTTAACAGCCTTCTCAATAAACTTCTTACGCCACCTGATAGTATTCTTCACAAGAGTATCATCACGCTCACCTGAAAAAATATTTGCTCCATTGGACTGGGGTTCCTTTTTATAACCAGAAAGCATATCCAAAAATTTAAGGAGGGACTTTACAGCCCCTCCTCTATCAACTTTATCCATTTCATGCCACAGGCGAAGTTTATGAGCTATATTCTTAGCACTAATAGCCAAAGCGGGAGGCAAATAGCGAGCATACTTATCAAGTAGAGATATAACCTTCTGTCTATCTTCTAACGCAAACTTTTTTTTCTTCAAAACATCCTGAAGAATAGGCTTCAGCTCTTGATATAATTTTTCTTGCTTCACTACACCTCACCTAGCACCATATAGGGATATACCCTTTGCCCTCCAAAGTGAACCTCATATTCCACATCTTCATTGTCGCCAATAATCTCTTCTAAAAGCTCTTCTGTTTCCTCTACCGTCTTATCTTCCCCCACAAACACAGAAACCATAGATGCTTCCTTCTCTTCAACCATATACTCAATAAGTTTACGAAGAGCTTCTTCTACTGTATCAGCTACATCAAGCAAATCATCATCAACAATAACAAGCGCCATGCCTTCCTTAATATCTTTACCATTTATCTTTGACTTTCTAACTGCTCTTGTAATAGAACCTACTATAATGTCATCACGCACATCTCGTGCAATTTGTAGTATCTCATCGGGATGCATACCGGGCTCGAGGTTCATGAGTATGGCAGCAGCTTCTTGCATAGAATGGGTTGGAATAACATACACATTTTTCTTAACAAGCTTATCTACCTGATGGGCTGCCCCTACTATATTTTTATTGTTTGGCATCAGTATAACCGTATCGGCGGGCGCATGCTTAACAGCATCGGCAAGCTGTCTAACACTAGGATTCATCGTTTGACCACCAGATACAATGACATCAACCCCCAAGCTCTGAAGTATCTCAGCCCAACCTTCGCCATCGGCAACGGCAACAATAGCGAGATCTTTTTTCTTCTCTTCAGCCATCAGTCCTTCCATCTGGGCATCCATATTGTCAACCTTTATCTTGATAATACGACCATGCTTGGCAACCTCAGATAACACTTCAAGAGGTCTATCGGTATGAACATGGAAGTGAACAACATCTCCATCTTTACCTATAACAATGGAATCACCGATTTCCACAAGATACGATTCTAAATCAAAATTATCGTCAAATACAACGGAACATTCTGTACAAAATGGATATTTACTTTCACCCTCCATCATAAGAGTAGGCTTCTTATCAGGGGTAAATTCTTCAGATATAATAATCTCCTTACCTGTAAGAGCCGACTGCATACCCTCAAAGAAAATAGTAAGCCCGTAAGCTCCTGCATCGACAACACCTGCTTCAGCCAGTACATCGAGCATGGTTGGAGTCAGCTTTACTGTCTCCTTAGCCACTTTTATAAGGTCTTCAAACATATTTTCAAAATCTATATACTTTTTTCTTTGAGGATATAGCTCCTCAGATACTCTCCTAATCAGCGTTAAAATTGTACCTTCAACAGGTTTTACAACAGAGGAATAAGCTGTTTTTCTGCCACAGTCTAACATCTCTATAAAATGCTCAGGTTTCATCTCAGGCTCCTTAAATTTCTTGAGATAATTTCCAAACCCCTTAAATATCTGAGATAGAATAACACCTGAGTTTCCCCTAGCACCTGTCAAGCTACCACTAGCGATAACACTACCAAGATGAGAAAAGGTTGTGGGATTTTCCCTCTCCATAAGTGCCTTTACACTCTGAAGCGTTAGGTACATATTAGTACCCGTATCTCCATCAGGAACAGGAAACACATTAAGATCATTTATTTTATCGCGATACTTCTCTACTGCATTTATACCACCAACAAATAGTTCTCTAAGGTCCTTAGCAGAAACCACTGGCTTCACCATCTTTCACCTCCACTATGAGACATGTAGTTTTATATCAAGCATATATTTTCTTATGCTCATTTTTTCCCTAAGGGTATAGTCTATCACTTCTCTAAGATTTTTCACTATTACAGCAATAGGCATCTGGCCTTTGATGACAACATGCAATATGATATGTGGAACATTATGCTCTATGCCAACAAATATTCCAGGCCTGTATGCATGAATTTTTTCTTTAAAAAGTTCAACATACTGAGAAGGATGCCATGAGCTGGCAGGTTTTACGCCATACACATTTTTCATGTCTTTCTCTATCCACTTAGCTATTGCTTCGGGGGTAATAACTGCATACTTTTCAATCTTCATGTTTTTCCCTCCCCAAATAAATCTCTACAGAGTGATAATCTCGAGGCACTCCCTTCAGGTTATTAACGAGTGATTCTATAACAGAACGATAGAGTTTCTCGATAAAAGGAACAAGGGGTACTTCTTTACCATCAATGATTATACGCATTGTACTTTCCCACAGTTCACATGTTCGCTCTTCACCAGCCAGAACGGCATCTACATATTCTTGGCATGTGTCCACCCCACACTTTCCACAATTTAGCATCATCGGAATAGTCCATGTCCTGGACAAAATATCATCAACAAGTTCTTCCACTTCTTCGTCTGTAAGTGACTGTGGACTCTCCACATGCCATAGTGTATACAGACTATCACCCTTTCCATTACCAACCTTAAGCCAGGGAATTAGTAACCCGTGAGGCGTCCCCTCATACAAAAGAAAATCTGCACCAAAATCTCTCATTAAGGCAAACAGTTTATGGATGGGTAGATGCCCTTTGGCATAAACAGCATAAATATCTTTACCAGTAGCAACAACAGTATCAGCAACCGATAAATACTGCTCTGTATCTTTACCCTCATCGGCAAAATGCTCTGTATGTGGTGCATGTTTGAAAACAAAGGGCTTATATTCCCTTTCTTTCAGAACTTGAAGTATCCTCTTACCCAGAGTTGTCTTTCCACTATTATGATCTCCAACAATAGCAACTCCTTTCATATACATCACCTTCCCTGAGGGTATTTTAACAAATATGGTTTATCCTCACGGCCAATAATAACCCATAACTTCCCGTCACTATCAATAACAACATTATCTTTGACAACTATATTGGAAATAGGTGGTAAGTTTTCGCGTTTAAATAATCTATTTTCAACTTCCCAGAGCACCCCACGAAGTGTGAGAGTAACCTCATCATCGTAGGGAACAAACGAAATAGACGTACCTTTAGGCAAAGCATATGTTTTCTGACCTTCTACAAGCTCTATGGTCTGATACCCTGTATAGCCTACCATCGTATCAAACATGTGGCTATACATACTAAACAAAGATAGATTCCCTAAAAAATGGTCCATTTCCCCTCCCATGATACCGATAATAGTTAGATGTTTTATACCCACAGTATAAACGATTTCGATGGCACGTTGTCCATCAGTATAATCTTTATCCCAGTTAGAAACGAGAAAATAAGGAACCGATTTTCCCCTCAGTGTAGAAATCAAATCCATGCGTGATATGGAATCTAAATCACCAATCACAATGTGAGGCATGATACCCTCTTCAAGCAGATGATGGGTCCCCCTATCCACCCCTATAACGAGTGTATCACTATCAGCTGGAATATTACCTCTAAAATAGCCACTAAGCGATACTATAGCCCTTTTATACGGCCTTTTTATCAATTGCCTTACGTTCACAAGCACCACCCCACAATATAAAACAAGGGGGGACAAAGTCCCCCCCTTGTATATAGAAGCAGAATTGTTACTCCTCTTCAATAATCTCTTCTTTACCCTCTACTCTAATCTTAAACTGACTGTCATCGTATATACCTGTACCTGCAGGAATCATGGAACCAACAATAACATTCTCTTTCATTCCCACAAGCCTATCAACCTTAGATGCAATAGCGGCATTAATAAGGGCTGTAGCTGTTTCAAGATAAGATGCTGCAGCCAGCCAAGACTCGGACAGTTTACCGACATCTTTTGTACCCCAGATCTTACGCTTACCCCTAGGGGTGAGAAGACCTTTGGTCTTAAGATACCTATACTCGGCCTCAAACCTATACAGGTCAACATCATGGAACGGAACAAGGATATCACTGTCACCATCGTCATAAACTTCAACCTTACTAAGCATCTGAGACATGATAACCTCAAAGTGCTTATCGTTGATATCAAATTGGAAGTCAACATAGATACCTTCGATAGAGGAGAACAAGAAGTCGGCAACAGCCTGTAAACCAAAGTTATCAAGAAGCATCTGCAAGAACACTCTTGGATATCTGACAACTGGTCTATGGAAACCTCTCTGTCTACTGACAACCATAAGGTCACCTGGAAGGATATAATCTCCCTCTTTGAATCTCGGTCTGAATCTAATATCAACCTCTCTTCCAAGTACAGGGTCAAGATATCTAAATGGCATCCATGCAAAGGCCAGTTTATAAGATCCAAACTCGTCTTTGGTAATCACATACATCATTTTATCTTTCACTTCAACTTCGACAACGTGTCCATCAACAGAGGATAGCATTGCCAATGGCTGAAGTTTTGCCCTCTTCTGGTCAAGAATCTCCATTGTTGGGTCAAGACCAACAAACTGTTCGTAGACAAATTCCTTAACAGAGATGTCATCACCTTCAAATAAACCTTTGATAAGACCAACAAGTTCCTTACGGGCATCATCGGTGATATCCTTAACTCCCATACCAATAATTCTGTCATAAAGCGCCTTAACCTCTTCGGCATTTCTACCTTTGATACCAGCTGTCATAAGGAACCAAGAAGGTAGCTTGGCAAGATATTCAACAAACCTTGCAGATATTGAAGCAAGGTAAGACTCTATCTTTCTTGATAGTCTTGATGTAATATCATCGTTGGATACAATATCATCTATACCTTTCTTCAGATTTTCAAGCACTGCAGGAGCAAACACCTTATCAAGATTATCTATCTGTTCAAAGATGTATTCATAGATATCGGCACTGAGACCTCTCCAGTTAAATTCATTATTGATAAGAGTCTGTATGGTCTCCATTATGGAAAGCAGACCATTCATATAACTGTCAAGAAAATCGTTTACATACACACGAAGGGCCTTCTCTTCACTGCTTGTCATTTCTTTCAGGTTGCTTATCTCTTTAACAAGTATGTCTTCCTTTGCACTATCAAATTCAGCCCTAATACGCTCATCTATATTTCGAATTACCTTGTAGAAGTCGGTAATAGGTTTGACAATACTCTGGAGGAACCTACGCTCATCTTTATTAAGACCAGAATCAGGAGTTGTTGATACCGCCTCAACCAGACGCAAACCAGAATCTTCAGATGTAATCTCCTCACTCTTAGCACCAACAGTACCACCAGTGTGGAATGTTCTGAGTGTCAGCTGTGTAGCCGGTTCACCAAGTGACTGAGCAGCAACAATACCAACAGCCTCGCCACGTTCAACAATAGCGTGTCTGGCAAGGTCTTCACCATAACACTTCACACATACACCGTATTCTGTCTTACATGTTAGCGCACTCTTAATGTACACATGGTCTACTCCATGCTCTCTAAACTTATCAATAAGTTCTTTGTCTATATATTGACCAGATTGTGCAAGCACCTCACCAGTCTTTGGAGATACCACATCATCGGCTAGGAATCTACCCTTAATTCTTGCAAAGAAGTCTTTGATATTATCACCCTCGAGGTTCTTCAGGGTTCTAAACATAATACCGTCTATTCTTCTAACAAGAACTTTGGGCTCGTAGCCATTATCTTCTAATATCTTCTTTAGTTTATGCACAAGCACTGGTGTAATGACAGTACCAGCAGGTATAGAATCCCCATTCTTCAATACGATATCCATAGCAAGCTTAAACCTATTGTGGATAAGGTTCTCAAGGAAGTTCTCATCATCGAGGAAGGAATCAACATCAACCCACATAAGCTCGGTAAATACCTTAACCTTACCTGCGGCCTTATTCTGTATTTGCACAAACTTCTCTTCATCAATGAGCTCAAACTTCTTAACAATCACTTCACCTGTCTGGCTATCCACAATATCCTCAGCAGCAAGCCTACCCATAATCTCGTGGGCTAGATCTCTACCCTGATAGACATTCAGATCAACATCTTTGACTTCGTGGTCATCTTCTCTAACAACGATGGCATGAACAGCTTCCTCAAATCGCCTTGTGTTATAACCACCAAGAGATGTAGACAGAGCCGTATCAACCTGACCTTTTCTACCACCGTAGGTAGAGTCGAAGTATTCACGAACAGTCAGACCTTCTATGTATGAAGATTTAACAGGAATCTCTAGAATGTTACCTGTAGCATCGTATACGGCACCTCTAAATGCCACAGACTGTCTCAGCTGGTCAACATTACCTCTTGCACCAGAGATAATCATGATATACAGCGAGTTAAGTTTATCTGGTGCGCTTTCTGACATCAGCTTACGAAGATTGGCCTCAATCTCTTCAGATGCCCTACGCCATACCTCAATAATGGATGGTATTCTTTCTTCATAACTGATAATACCGTCTTCGTATGCCTCGTTAATACGCTCAACCTGCTCAAGGGCTCTGTTAAGTATTTCATCTTTGCCGGGCATAACCTGAACCTCTTGCAAAGATATAGTAGAACCAGAAACGGTTGCATAGTGGAAACCAATATCTTTAATTACATCAAGGAAATATTTCATGTCTGCAATACCGATAATGTCCACCATTTCGGTAATAAGCTTTTTCAGTTTCTTCTTATCGAGTGTTTCGTTAACGAAATCCAGTCTTGGCCCTTTATATTTCTCATCAGCATCTTCTTTAAATATCTCGAATCCTTTACCGAGGTATCGTGTAAGTCCATACTGTTTCATCCGTTTGCCTATCTCGTAGTTAAAGATAATACGACCGATAGTAGTATTACCTTTTTTACCTTCTGATTTCATCTTCTCAATCTCTTCTTTAGAGGCAATGAGTGGATACCATACCCAAGCATGGAGGTCTGCCTTACCAAGACGATACCTAATAAATGCCTCGTCTACAGATGAAATAACGCTACCTTCACCCTTAACACCTTCAAACGGCATAGTAAGATAGTAAATACCAAGCACCATATCCTGAGAAGGTGCGGCAAGCGGTGTTCCATTGGCTGGTGAAATGAAGTTTAGAGAAGATGCCATTATCAGTCTTGCCTCTGCCTGTGCCTGGTCACTCAGTGGCACATGAACAGCCATTTGGTCACCATCAAAGTCAGCATTAAATGGTGGACAGACCATGGCAGGAATAGAGATAGCTTTCATGTCAACAAGAACTGGCCTAAAAGCCTCAATAGAAGGTCTGTGAAGTGTTGGAGCACGGTTAAGGAGTACGTAGTGGTCCTTCACAACCTCTTCAAGGGCATCAAATATGCTATCGTCCCTACGATCTATAAGTTCACGGGCTTCTTTAAATGTTTCAGCAATACCCCTCTTGATAAGCCTGTTAATAAGGAATGGCTTGAATAGTTCAACGGCCATTTCCTTAGGAAGACCACACTGGTCAAGTTCCAGCTCAGGACCAATAACGATAACACTACGACCAGAATAATCAACACGCTTACCAAGCAGATTCTTTCTGAAACGACCTTCTTTCTTAACAAGGATATCAGTAAGAGACTTCAGCGGTCTACCAGAAGAATCCGTAACAGGTTTCTCTTTACCACTATTATCAAGAAGGGCATCTACGGCATCTTGAAGAAGTCTCTTTTCATTCTTCAAGATAATCTCTGGTGCCCTCTTATCCATCATCTTTTTCAGACGGTTATTTCTGTTGATAACACGTCTATAGAGGTCATTAAGTTCAGAAGTGGCAAATCTACCACCCTCAAGTGGAATAATAGGTCTCAGCTCAGGTGGAATAACAGGGATAACAGTAAGAATCATCCAGACTGGTCGCGACTCAGAGTGAAGGAATGCTTCCATAACACTTAGCCTTCTAACAATATTTCTACGCTGTGATTCACTAGTAACAACCCTTTCAAGATGTTTGAGATACTCAACCCATAGCTGCAGCTGATTCCCCTGATTATCAAAGTCTTTTTCAAGCACCTGCTGCACTATTTCAGCACCCATACCAAACTTGAACTCTGGTCCCATAATCCTTTTGATATTTTTAGCAACATCGTCAGTTAGCACATCAAGACCTGTAATATTAATTCTAATATCGGAAACTTGGATACGTGGTTGCTCAAAGAGAATAGCACCTTCCTCATCGGTGATATCTATTGTAGCTACCTCATTTTCATCAAGCCCCTTAGAAATATTGGTGAGATATCTTTCGGCATCTTCTGGGCTGACAAAGTACTCATAACGGCCTTCATAATCGTTTAGATATGCCTCTATGTACTCTTTTTCTCCCCACTTATATGCCTTACGCTCCTTGGAATCTATAACAATGAGTAGTTTGGGAAGAAAAACACTTAGCATGTTTAAAGACCCAAGGGATTCCTCATTGGGATACCATCTTTCTGCAGATAGACCTATATCCTGCCCTCTATTGGTAAGTCTTTCCCATCTACCATATCTGTTGGGTATACGGGATACAATTTCGGCAAACTCCTGGAGTTTATTACCACCATCAAGGTAATCTTTTAAAAGCGCAGCGGCAAAAGCCTTATAACCATCAAATGCTTTGTTCTGGTCATCGGTTGTCAAAAGAAGGTACTTCTTCTTATCAATAACATCTATACCACCTTCGCCAAAGAATATCTTCTTTTCCCCATCGAGAATGGACTTAATGTCCTTTTTGGTAATTCCAAGGAAAGACATAAGGAAGTTTTCCACTTTCTCTCTCAGACGCTTGCGAGCTTTCCATACCTGAGAAAGGTCAACATAGAGTTTCACAGGATAGTTTTCCTCATACAGCATAGAGAAAATAGCCTCGATAGCCTTAGGACCAGCTACAAAGCGTGGCTCACCCTTGATAACAACTTTTTCTTTTAGCTCCTTCTTGACCCTTGGGATATTAGACGGTATACGAGAAGACCCCTTTATCTCCTCAAGATCACGGCTGAAGTTTAAGAACCAGTTTTTCACCTTGAGCTCGCCCTCGCCGTCTACAACAACACCGGCGGGAACAAATGGACCACCGTCATCGGCAACAAGGTTCAGGTTCAAGTAAACAATATCCTTAACCTCTGGGTACTTCAAACCTAGGAGTCTTGGTAGTGGATAAGGGGACTTACCATAATACCATCTATGAGCTACAGGTGCGTTAAGAGTAATATGTCCCATCCACTCTCTACGCACCTTAGATGTCGTCACCTTAACACCGCAGTTTTCACATACTACATTTTCATACTTCTTGCCCTTGTACTTTCCACAAGCACACTCATAGTCCTTAATAGGACCGAAAATACGCTGTGAAAACAGACCGCCCTCTTCAGGCAAGTATGTTCTATAGTTAATGGTCTCAGCCTGTGTAACCTCACCATGAGACCACTTGAGAATGTCATCGGGAGATGCCAGTCTTATTTTTAGGGCATCAAATTTGCGAACCCTTTTCTTCTTTATCCTGTCCATAGGCGTCCTCACCCCTCACTTATTCTTCTGTCTCTTCAGCCCCAAGTTTGGGCTGCTGTTTTCCTTTATGGAACTGTATTTCCTCTATAGCAAGGGCAAGTCCCTGAAGCTCTTTGACAAGAACTCTGAAGGATTCGGGCTCACCCATCTCCTCAATTGGTTTACCGTTAACGATAGCATCGTAGGCCTTCTTTCTACCCTCTACATCGTCAGACTTAATGGTAAGCATTTCCTGTAATGTATAAGCTGCACCATAAGCCTCAAGAGCCCATACCTCCATTTCACCCACACGCTGACCACCAAAGTGGGCTTTACCACCCAGTGGCTGCTGCGTAATAAGGGCATAAGGACCTGTTGCACGGGCATGCATTTTGTCATCAACCATATGAATAAGCTTAAGAATATGCATTTCACCAACCATCACTTCTCTTTCAAATGGTAGACCCGTACGACCATCGTAGAGCGTAAACTTACCGAGAGAGCTCATCTCAATACCATATTTTTCTTTCATTTTTTCATTGGCAAGCTCTATGGCCTTCCACATATCGTCCATTGAAGGACTCTTGAATGTAGGAATTTCAATATTTACACCTAAGAGTCTTGCAACAAGACCAAGGTGTGTTTCCAATACCTGACCAAAGTTCATACGAGATGGGACACCAAGTGGGTTTAGAACAACATCAACAGGAGTACCGTCAGGAAGATATGGCATATCCTCTTCAGGAAGAATTCTTGCGACAACACCTTTGTTTCCGTATCTACCTGCCAGTTTATCACCCTCTTTAATCTTTCTCTTCTGGGCAACATAAACCTTTACGACCTTAACAACATCAGCAGGTAGGTCATAGCCTTTATCTTCTTCAAAGACCTTGACATCGATAACAACACCTCTCTCACCTGGTGGCATTCTCAGAGAGGTATTCTTTACCCTACCAATCTTCTCACCGAAGATGTGTGCAAGAAGTTTAACCTCTGCCTCTTCCTTCTCTTCAGGCTGAGGCGTAACCTTACCTACAAGGATGCTGCCCGGTTCAACCCAAGCACCAATTCTCACGATACCATCTTCACCAAGGTCCCTCTTTTCCTCATCGGAAAGACCGGGTACATCTCTGGTAATTTCCTCTACCATAACAGATGAGCCCTTACGGGATCTACGAGAACCGGTGGATATACGTCTTGCCTCAACAGTATATTCGTCAATAAAGATAGATGTCAGTTCATCATCTCTGACTAGACGTCTGCTAATGAGAATAGCGTCTTCGTAGTTGTATCCTTCCCAAGGCATAAAGGCAACAAGGAGATTTTTACCCAGTGCCAGTTCTCCACCCTGGGAGTGCAAACTATCGGCAAGCACACCTCCGGGCAGCACCACATCGCCCTTTCTCACAGCTGGGCGGTAGTGGGTTGCTGTATCTTTATTGTTTCTTCTAAATGTGGTTAGGATAATTTCCCTCTTAGGACATGTAATATCATCACACTCGGAAACATCAACAATATCAGAAGGTACCTCACGGTACACAATACGCTTACTATCGGCATATTCAATATATGCTACAGAATCAGGATATCTCTCAGGTTTAAATGCAATAGATGCTCCTGATTCCATGGCAACTTTTCTCTCAAGACCTGTACCAACTCTTGGTGCTGTAGGCTTAATAAGAGGTACAGCCTGTCTCTGCATGTTAGAACCCATCAGAGCACGGTTTGTATCGTTGTGGTTAACAAACGGGATCAAAGAGGTCGTAACAGAGAACATCTGGTTAGCACCTGCATCCATCAGTGTGACCTTCTCTTTAGGCACCTCAACCCATCTACCCTTATGTCTCACAACAACAATGTCGGGAACAATTTCCCAGCCTCCATCTACAGGTCTAACATCGACATCAGCGGGGGCAATATATTCATTTTCTTCTTCAAGGGCATCAAGCCATACAACATTATCATCCCCATCAAGAACAACACCATTCTTCACACGGCGATATGGCTCAACAATAAAGCCATACTCATTAAGTCTGGCATACAGTGCCAAAGAGTTGATAAGACCGATGTTTTGACCTTCTGGTGTTTCAATAGGACACAGTCTTCCATAGTGACTTGGATGTATATTACGCACCTCACCTTTAGCCATTTGCCTTGGAATACCACCAGGACCAAGAGCGGTAATTCTTCTCTTATGGGTCAAAGATGCCAGTGGGTTGGTGTCATCAAGCAAATGGGCAAGCTGTCCCTGGAAGAATAGCTTAAGCTGCTTCTGAAGTGGTCTATATGAAAGGAAACGGGAAGGTTTAGGAATAGCATCATCGGTATAAGACAGCATATTGTCTCTGACAACCCTATTGACAAGAACTTTAAAGCCCTGTATAAGACTAGTATAAATAAGCTCACCGACAGCCCTAACCCTTCTATTACCTAGATGGTCAATATCATCAGGCTCTTCAATACCTGCATAGAGTTTTAGTGGCAAGGCAAACATTTCAACAAGATCTTCTTCTGTAAGGTTTTCCTTTATCTCATGGCCAAATCTACGGGCTATTCTGTAAAGAGCTACTTCACCAAGGTAGTTTCTCTGTGGATCAAACAAGAATCTTCTTACTCTTTCTCTTGCCTCTCTGGGATGTGTCATTTCAGCAGTAGTCGTAATATTGAGGAGAGAATAGATAGAGATATATGCGGCATCACTGACAATCTTTTCCCATGGAACATCAAAGTAAACATAGTCCACTCTTCCACTTCTGATAACAAGTTCCTCAAAACGCTTGACATCCTCTTCTTTAATTTCACCCGCTTGCCAGACAATAGAAGAACCTATCTCTATCTCCTCACCAGTTTCAGCGTTAATAACCTTATCTCCACATTTAGCATATAGGGTGTCGTCGGAGGCATCAAAGAAGTACTGGCATCCTTCCTCTATAAGGGCAGGATCAATATCAAGTTTTATAAACGGAAAAACCTTATTACCTGTTTCATCATAAATACCATCTATTAATATTTCATAGACATGTTCGTCATCTTCATCGCCTATCTCAAAGAGATACTCACCAGAGGTAGCATCGACAACACCATCATCACAAACATACACAAACTTACCATCGGCAAATGCCGTGAAACATCCCTCTGGTGCTATGGGAACAGGCATTCCTGGAGTAGAACTGACAACAACATCTTTAGCAACTTTCCATCCAACGAGGTCCGCTGCTCTGATCTCTGTAAGGTTTTTAGCGGGAACCTTGACAGTCATCTTAAACATACCTGTCTTTATCTGTTCGGGTAATATATGTTCCAAGAACTTTCTGAGAAGTCTTTCATCAAGTACAGTACCTGCAGAGATAGCATAGTGAGAAGATGCAACATCTGAAACAACTTCCGCACCATCAAGAAGCTTGACAAGTCTATCGTATATAGAAGGAATATTCCATATTTCATGAATATTATCTTGCTCCATGTTTGTCTGCAGAATATGCTCAATGGTACCCTTCATCGCTGGGTCATCTATTCTTTCAAGAGACTTCATAAGACGTTCTTTAATAGAAAAGTCGGATACATATCCGAAAGCACGCATAAAGAGAGAAACAGGAATATTTTTATACTTTCTGTCCAGGGTAATGGTATATCTTGTACGATTAGTATTACCCTGTTTTCTCTCCTTCAGAGAAACATCTACCCAGGTACCTGTTTCTGGAATGAGACTGGCAAGCCATTCTCTTTCTCCTATCTGAAGGTATATACCGGGGCTTCTAATAATCTGATTTACAATAACACGCTCAACACCATTGACAATAAAAGTCGCTCTCTCGGTCATCCATGGTAGAGTGCCCATGTTAACCCAATCTTCGCGGCTTTCACCTGTCTCCAAGTTTGTAATACGGGTTTTTAACCTGATAGCCTTGGCATAGTCCCTTCCCTGATAACGACACTCTTCAGGATCAAGAACCCGCTCTTCACCGGCTATCTTTACCTTGATATCCTCAAAGGCAAAGTCGATAAATTCTAATCTCCATTTACCATATTCAATGGGAGAAAACCTTTTAAGGAGTCTTTCAAACCAACCCCAATGAATCTTGGGAACTTCATTCTCTCTACCCTCATTTTCTTCTCCCATTACTACCTTCTTGATAAAATCGTTAAAGGATTTACGCTGAATCTCAAGAAAATCGGGATACTTCCAGTTGGGAACTTTCGTTACTTCCTTTTTCCCAATAAGCTCTTGTACCGTGACTCGTTTTGTCATTTCCAAGCCCCATCACCCCTCCAAAGCAAAATATAAAAACAAACACATGGCATACCTACCATGCGAAGGAATATTATATCACAAAACTGCCCAATTTATATAAATCATATGTACCCCCCAAGCGAAGTACTAATACAGTGATATATTATACTGCAAATATATCCTTTTACAGCAAACTCTCACCGATATCTCTACGATAAAGCTTGCCCTCAAATATAACCTCCTCTGCCTTTTTATAAGCCTCTTTAACAGCCTCATTATATGTATTGCCTTTACCCACCACAACACAGGGACGCCAACCTGATACATGGAGCATCCCCTCTTCTTCTTGGACATGATCAAAATATATATTTTCCATGCTGCCAACTATTTTCAACACACTGTCAGTGTAATGATAAGGTGCACCTTCCGAAACAAGTGACAATGCAACACTAGCACCAAAAGGCTTAAGATTTTCAGGTAATCTACCAAAAGCTGTATCTTTTATCATGCGAACAAATCCGGCACTATCAAGCGGTACTATAGCCTCAGTTTCAGGATCACCAAGTCTGACATTATATTCCAGCACTTTAATACCATTGTTTGCTGCCATAACACCAAGATATAAGAATCCTTCATAAGCAAGAGATTCCTTCAACATAGCCTTAATCGTTTTACCAACAAGGTCTTTAATAAGACCAAATAACCTGTCATCTATACGTATAGGAGCCACCGCTCCCATACCACCTGTATTAGGTCCCCTACCATGGTCATATAACCTCTGATATTCCCAAACCATGGGAAGAATAACATAGTCTCCCGAGCTAATAAGAACCTGAACAGCATATTCTTCACCAGGTGTAAACTCCTCAACAACAAGTCCTTCACTCCACATGCCCTCAAATCCCGATGTAATCACTTTAGCTCCTATATCTAAGGCTTCAGATATAGTTGGCAAAATAAAAGAACCCTTACCTCCCTGTAGTGTAGGAATTTTTATTACGTACGGTGGTTCGAATTCTTTTAGCGCTCTTTCAAGCTGTGAAAGTGTATGTACTATACGAAACCGGGGAGTCGGTATAGAATGTTTTACCATAAATTCTTTAGCAAATACCTTATCGGCCTCGAGCATTGCAGACTTTGATGTAGCTCCAATAACTTTTATTCCCTTGGCCTTTAACTTATCAACAATACCAAGAACCATGTATTCAGTAGGCCCAACAATAACAATATCTGGTGCAAATGATATTGTGGCATCAAGTATTTCATCTGCTGTTTCTTGCACTTTTTTTATAGGAATACCACTCCATTTCATTCCATCATTACCGGGAACAACAAGCGTATCAAATCCACTATCTATAAATGCTTTGGCTATAGAATGTTCTCTAGCTCCAGCTCCTAAAATTGCTATTTTCATATCGTCTCCCTCCTTTTCAGGCACATATCATTTTACCTGTCAAAAAGAAAAAAGAGAGCGGATATCCGCTCTCTCCAATCTAGAGGGAGATGTATTACTTCAAAAGTGCAAGAACCTTATCAGCCTTTTCGGCAATATTTCTATCAAATAATGCTACGGTGGGTAACATCCATCTCATGCGATATCTCATATCTCCATCTTTATTTTCTCCAAGATAAGCAAACTCTATACGACCAAATCCCACTTTCTTTTCAAGCTTGCGAGCTTCTCTAAGAAATCTTCTTGCCACACCAGGCAGCTCATCAAATGTGTGAAGTCTTCCTTTATGACCTCTACTCTTCTCAAATGCCACTGTTACACCTACACTGTGAAATGCATCAATTAGATGAGCCCATTTGTTTTTCTTAAAGAAAGCAAGCATTAAACTAGCAGCTGGAGTTCTTACAACCTCTATAACCTGTGGCTCTTCCAAATTATCGTCCTCTATTACCAAATTCACTATCAAATATGCCATACCATGGTAACCCTCTATATGAGCCCATAATTTAGCATTTTTAGGAAGTTCCTCTACAACAGATTTGACTTCATATTGTATACCCTCTTCGTCTTCATAAGTATCTCCAGGCTGCCTATTGTCAGAAGTAGGAGCAGAAAAATATGTCATCTGGCCACCCTTCATACCATAAAGCAGGTCTATTCCTAATCTCTTCAAGAGCTTGACATTATACTCTCTTGCCTTTTCTGGCTGGCCCAATGTCTCAAATACCAGTGTTCCCAAGGCCATTTCTTCTTTTTCTGTAAGTACCTCTGGATCAACCCAAACTCTATGCTTCACACATATCCCCCCTTATAGAATAAGGTCGATAGCAGATAAAGCCTTTTCTACCTCAGTAGCGGTGGGTTTACGTGTGTCCTCGGAAATTGTCTTGATAACACGACCAGATAACAAGAGCAATGTGCCAACAAGCTCGGGCAATATATCGACAACCTCTTTAGATAGTGGTACCCATTTACCAAGCTTAAGATAGGCGATGATAGGTTCAACATCAATCTCCTCTTCAAGCTCATGGAACTTTTTCATATATTCCTTAATTCCCTTTGTTAGAGGAATATCGTCGAGAACTACCTCCTCGGCTTTTCTTCTCTCGGCCTTCTCCATTGCAATGTCAAACAAATCCCTCAGCACCCTCTCTGTATGCTCAATAATCCTCTCTGCCTTGCTCTTATCAATATCAAGGCCAACACCCCTACGGAACAAAATCTGAAGTTTCTTGTAAGAAGCTACACCCACATGTATCATCTCCTTTCATCTTTTTATGTGCACTTTTCATGTACCATATTAGAAAAGGGGTTATTCAAGTAATGAAGACAAATGCTATAAACTATTACAACCAATTGGGGAAAATTTACGATAGCGAATATCAAACATCCTATTGGCTAGTTGAACTTTCTGTTTCTCTTGCACACATTAAGCAGTATCTATCATCTAATATGACACTTATAGACATAGGGGCAGGTACAGGTACATATACCTACTACTTAAAATCGTTTGTAAAATCAATCGTTGCTATCGAACCCGCTCCCAACATGGTTGGAGAATTTAAAAGAAAGAATCCAGATATTCCAATAGAAATAGCTAGAGCGGAACATATACCATTTAATGACCATTATTTTGATATGGCCATAGCCATGGGCGATGTCCTTAGTTATGTAGGCAATCTCGAAAAAGCTATGAGGGAAATACACCGTATTCTTAAACCAGGGGGATATCTAATAGCATCTGTAGATAATTTTCACTTCTTTATCAAAGACGTACTAAAACATGGTTCACAGCTAGACATAGAAAAGCTTGTAAAAACAGGAAAAACAACTATAGGCAACAAATTTTTCCAGTTTGAGACACAAACCTTTCGGTATACAGACATTCCTCAGCTTGCAGAATACTATGGATTTATTCACAAAGACATGATCTTCAAGCTGGTTGCTTTTACAGAAGATGAGCCAATTTCCGATATTAATCATGGTATATCTGTTGAATTTCAAATTAACCGACATGTTGAATTTGTAGGGAATGCCCAGCATATACAGTTTGTATGGCAGAAAAGAAGGTGACAATATGAAAAACGTATTTAAAGTTATAGTATTCTTGTTGGTAATATTGAGTATTCTATCACCGTCTATATATGCTGACAATGTTGATAATGCTGAAATTATTGGTATTCCAGACATACACAGACCAGATCCCTTACTCATTGAAAGCCCAACAGATTTCTGGCTTTCCTCTCTCATATGGCAACCGCTAACATGGTATGAAAACGGGCAGATATACCCTGTGATAGCGGAAAGCTGGACATCATCAGACACATTGTGGACCTTCAAAATCAAAAAACACCTTGTATGGCAAAACGGTACCCCTATTACCGCTACAGACGTTGTCGAAACATACAACTATCTATTACATATGCCTATAAACCACCGGAGAGGAGCTACTATATGGTTACTTATTAGCAATATCAGAAGTGTAGAAACAGCCTCTAACAATACTGTTGTCTTTCATCTATTTAAACCTGATAGTAACTTTGCACGTGATGTCACATCAAACATCTTCATACTGCCTAAGTATCTAAGAACTCTTGACATTACAATCAACCATGCTTTTTGGGGTAGTGGCATGTACTATATAGTAAATACCTCCAGCGGTAGCATATTATTAAAGCATAATCCCATGTACAAAGGGTATATTCCATACCCAGAAACTTTGATATTTACAAGTACAATAGCACAAACATCCAACTACATAACCTATCCTTCAATCAATGGCACGCAACAATACAATGTAGCTATAAGGCTTGTATTCAACACACAGAAAGAACCATTTACCACATGGCCTTACAGATACCTGCTTATTGCAACACTACCTTACGAAAAACTCAGTACAACAGGGACAGCGGGAACCCCATGTCTTATCAAAAGTCCGTTGTGCCACTCCAGCCTCCACATTGACAGATTGGTATTCAACGTCAACGAGTTTATAGATAATTACAGTATAGATATTAACAGATTAAAAAACCTCACATTAGCAGTACCCCCACATCTTACAGACACAGCAAAGCAGATAACAGAAAGATGGAATAAAATAGGTATACACGTCGATATAAAAATCGTTTCTACTTATACTCTCATGCATAGTCCTCCCAATGTGAATATGATTCTTATTCCTGTAGGTGGAAGCACGAGCCCTTACACTTTAGCATCACCTGATTTCCCATTTTCTCACTGGAACTATCCTAACTTTTTTATCAAACTATCCGAAGGTATTACAGGGGATCACACTAAACTTGTCACAGCCCTTGAGATATTAGATTACACTTATCCAAGCACAACCATACTTTTTCCTAAGATATATACACACATTAGTAAATCGTACTTCCGAAAACACATTGCCGGATTAGGAATCCCCATGCTAACATCGCCTATTGATGATCCAACAATACTTATAACATCAACTACAGAAACACAAAAAACAGCCAGTACAAGTACCACCACAAGTACTACCAATAAATGGATGACCTTTTTGAAAATCGGGTTAATAGCTGTTATAGGTATATCATCAGTACTACTACTCCTTATCTTTCTAATACCTCGAATAAAATTATTGTGGAAAAAAACTACACATTTCCCAACTCTCCTTATATTTGGAAATATTGGTATGCTCCTTACCAAACTAAAGAAAACAGTATTGTTTAAATACAAACTATCTCAAATCTCCGCAAAGAACAAGGATACTGCAGAAACAGAGGGAAAAACCCAAGAAGAAGAGCAACAACAATCTGCAGAAAAGAAAGAAATCCGAGAAATAGAAACAACACAACATGTAAGGAAATTATTTATAGCAAAGACTATCAAACTAAGAAACTTTATGAACAACATCAAATCGGTATTATCATCTACCTTGGGTAAACTTGCAGAAATAGGCAAACATGTTCATGAGGTCATATCAGAAAAACTAAAAATTCTCAAAGAGAAGACAAGAAAACCTAAGGTTCATCCAACCGATGAAATGCTAAAGAAAACCACAGAAACTATTATCAGCCATATAGAAAAAGTTGGCATGCACGGAGAAGAAATTATCCCCGAAGACACAATTCCAGCCTCTCTATCTGAGCCAAACAGAGAAGCTAACACTCAGGCAAAAGAGACTTTAGAAAACAACGATCTTATCCCAGCATTATCGGATGAAGATATAGAAAAACCTGCATTGAAAGACTTAAATGAACAAGAAGAAAAGCCAGAAGAAATATCATCACAAGGGACAGAAACCCAAGATAACGAGACTACTCTTTCAGAAGCCATAACAGAAAGTTCGCCAAAAACAATTTCGACTTTATCCCAAGACGAAACAATAATTACTCCTTCTGAAGAACATAAAGAAAAAACTCAGAAAGATGAAGAGACATCAATAAAAGAAGAAATCCCACAACAAGAAAATTTTTCAGATACCACAATACCTCAAAGAGAAATGGAAAATCTTAATCCTCAAGAAACCGATGAAAAAGAAAAAACTTCTACAAAGTTGAAAGATATAGATAACACTTCTCATGAATCTGAATCAACATATCCAACTACCCTTTCTCAAGAGGAGATAGAGAAACTATTTGAACAGAAAACAAAAGCAATATCAGATGAAGAAACACCACATGACGAAATACATCAAACCAATGAATCATCTCAAGAGGCAGAAGCTCAGGAAGGCAACCAAGAATCTACATCTAACACTCTTTCTCAAGAAGATATAGAAAAGATACTTACCGAACAACAAGTAAAAGAAGATAAACCAGAATCCCCAAAAACAGATTGGAATAGTGAATCTCAAAAAGCCAAACAACAAGAGACATCAGAAAACAATACTACTCAAGAAACTCACAAAGCTACTTCTCTATCACAAGAAGAGATTGAAAAATTATTCGCACAGCAGACCAGTGAATATGAAGAAGTACCAATAACTACAGAAGATGTATCATCAGAAGCAGTAAACCAGCAAAATGCTCCTCAAGACACACTTACACAATCCAATCTATCCCATGAAGATATTGAGAACTACACAACACAGCAAGAAAAAGCTTCTGAGATGGTAGACAAAACAGCAGCCATATTAGCACAAGAAGACACCCCAAAAACAACACTCTCTCAAGAGGAAATAGAAAAACTTATTACTGAACAAGAGAACAAGGAAGAGAAGGAAAAACTCGAAGAAAATAACGATAAGGAGGACGGCTAGTGAATATATATGACCTGGTAGATAAACTTGTCAAAGCCCATCCTATATTAGGTCCACTAATATTAATTCTCATTGCTATAGGTATATTTGCTTCATCTATTCAAAGTTACATGTTACTTATGAGGATTAAACAAAAGCGCAAAAATAAAAGAGCCCCTTAATGGAGCAGGATACCACCGGCACAGGGTTCAGGTGCCTACCGTTGCTCCCTTTCGGGCCTGGCGGGGTTCAGCACCCTACCCTTGCAGTGGTCCTGCCCCATTAAGGGGTCAAAATGAAAAATGGCGGAGAGGGAGGGATTTGAACCCTCGGAGGGCGATTAACCCTCACCCGCTTTCCAGGCGGGTTCCTTCGGCCGCTCGGACACCTCTCCGACGCAAAGTATTATATCATGTGTATCCCGTAGTTGACAAGTAGGATATAATAAGAGCATGATGGATAGAGTATCTGTAACAACACTAACAAAAGGATGTCCCTTGTACATTAAGCTGTCGGAAATGTATCCTATAAACTCTTCTTCTATAGAAGCATCATTCGGTACATGGGTTCACGGGGCCATAGCCGAAGGAACAAAAGCCATACTAAATAAAACTCCTATACAAATCGATGGTTTGCTCATGTTTTCTGCAGAAAGCCAGCATGACCCTCTAATAAAACAAATGATAGGCGATAAAGCATTGCTATCAGAGGCATTTCGTATGGTCCAAAACGCCCTTGAATATATAACCAATATTGATATACCCGATAATGTACCAATACTTATAGAGGAAAAACTTGAGGTATTCATAAGAGAAATACCAACCATCATTGTCGGTATATTAGACTTTGGATACGGTAACACCATCATAGATTGGAAAACAGGCTCATTTAGTGCCGAAGAACACCACATACAGCTAAAGATATATGCATATATGGCATACACTCTTGGCATTATGAATCCTCCTATAGAAGTTAGAGATGTATATTTGGGTGGAGATAAACCCAAGGTAGTAAAAAGTCAGATAACAGAAAAAGAACTCACACAAACGCATGACTTTATAGTAAAACTTCTTAAAGCAAGCAAGGATAACCCTCAACCTCATCCTTCCGACGCTTGTGGGCTATGTGAATATAAATTCCGATGCCCGCTATATTTTAGGTTATCTAAAGAAGCAAATATTATGAGTAAAATCAAAAACATCTCACAAAGACTTGACCACGCATACCAGTATAGAAAACTAGGCATGGAGCTGAAATCTCTTGCAAACAAGCTCGATGCTATGGCCAACAAGCTCATCGACAAGCATGCAGAATTACGCAAAACAATCACACACACATCTGCACCCAACAGCATCATAGAAGAAAAAGTATGGGCTAGTGGCATTATCCCGCTTATTGACAATTTATCAGAAAAAGAAAAGCATCAACTGCTCATAGCCCTCCTAAGAGATACTGCAACAATAAAAACTGAAATCTTACCTTCCAGTATTAAAGAGAAACTCAATATACTGAAAGACATCGACAGAAAGAAAATTCGCAAATTCATGTAAAACCTTGTAAAATATATTCAGAAAGGAGGGCTGTAGCATGAGTCCATGGTATGACATTATTAAAAGTGGTGACCCAGTATTTGTATCCTACACATCTGACAAGTGGCATGGTGCCTTTATGGGTAAAGCGGATATAATAGATGTCTACAATATTACCCTCACCCCAGAAATAGGAGAAGCATTTATTAAAACAGGCTTTGATTGCGATGTGATTGTGACATCAGTAAACAATGAAAAAAGTTTTTATCTAACTGGTATAGTCTCTTTACACGAGAACGGCATTGCTAAGATTAGTATCAAGACAACCCCAGTAGAACTCACGCAACATCCTCCTGAACTTCACCGTTTCATGCTCCCCGGTAAGTTAACAATTCTAGACAGTGAAGAAACGTTCGATATTGCTGTGAGATCTATAGGTATCAACGGAGCTATAGGTATAATTCCCGAAAACCCTTCAAGATTGGGAAAACATAAAGAGCAGGAGATTATGATGTTCATGGAAGTACCTGTAGAACAAGGTATCTTTCAATCTTTATTAAGAGGCAAGATAGAACATGTCATTAAATATCGTCACATGAAAAATTGGAGCGAGTTATACATCTCATTTATGTTAAGTGAGATGACCACAACATCTGTCCAGCAGATAGCGGCCACATACAATAAACCTATCAAGGTAGACCTAACTCCTAAAAAGGGAGGTATACTTGGAAGGCTACTGGGCGGTTAACCTGCCCAGTAGCTCCTGATATGCGCTGTCAAGCCACCTCTTCATAAGTGAATATTCCCTATGAGGTTTAAAAGATGTTTTTACCTTCTCTATATCTTCACCAAGGAATTCCACATTTCTAAAATAGATATCACCTATTCCCATCTTATAAAGGGCATATAGATAACCTATCTCTGTTGGTGCAAAGCCCATAGCATAAGTGATAGCACTATCAAGTTCCACAATATCATGAGAGGCAAACACCGTCCCCCAATTCTTCGCCGTCCCATAAACAGGTCCATCGCCTTCCATAGCAACTGTCCCATCGACAATAGCCAAATCTGCCCTTTTTCTCTTTGCCAACATGGCAATATTAATATTGATAATGCCATATCCCTGATGCACCTTTCCTTTATTTCGACCTTTAGGTATAGCCATGGCAATATTTTTCAGTGCCAACGTAACAATAACAGTATCATGGGTTTTAGGTGGCCCTATCGAAACAAGATATGGAGCATTGACAAGATAACCATTGAGATATATTGTCTGAATACTTCTATCCCACTTAAAAATCTCAAATGGTATCTGTGGATTCTTTTTCTCACTTAGTTCTTCAATAGCAACAAGCTCCACCCATGAATATCCCTTCAGAACTTCCTTATAACCAAAATTTTCTAGCGCTTCTACCGTTCTACCAACTGATGATTCTTCGGCAACAGCAATACTTCGTACACCTAGTTCCCTTAAATGGTCAACTACAGCCTTAACGGCAACAGGATGAGTGCATGCAAGGGGATACCTAACATCGACAAAGTTAGGCTTGATAACAACTATATCTTTGGGAATATTAGGCTCTACCCTGCTATGGAGAAGGCTCAAAGACTGCCTAACAGCTCTGTATCTATCATTATCTTTAACAATTGCTATGTATTTCACCTCGGTCCTCCTTTATACTATTAATACTATGGATATTAGACATATTATAGCAGTGTTCATAACCAGCATGACGCCGGTGCTGGAACTAAGAGGCGGCATGATATTAGCTTGGAGCCTAAAACTTCCATGGTTCTTATCATTTACAATATGCGTAATAGGCTCTACGATACTTGGTGTGTTCACATTTTTCTTAGGAGAACTTCTCATAAAAATTTTGAGGTATATGATACCTTCGTACATTGAAAAAGTAGAAAAAAAGAAAGAGGAATTTATTAGAAACTACGAAAAATGGGGTTATATTGCACTCACCCTATTTGTAGGTATACCACTGCCGGGCACCGGTGCTTTTACCGGTGCCCTTATAGCTGGACTATTGGAATTAGAAACAATAAAAACTATTCTCTCACTTCTACTCGGAAATGTCCTCGCCGCTCTCCTCCTCAGTCTCTTCTTCCTCATAAGGTAATTCCTCTTCCTCTTTCTCAATCTCTTCAAGAAGTTTTTCCCAATCTTCCTCATCCCATGCAGGATCAGCGAGATATATAACAGGTTCTTTACCAGTAATAAATGCCACTACTAGAAGACCTATAAACATCCAACCTACCAGCGCTGCTATACCGTTAACAAAGCCAAACATCTTCTTGATATAACGCATCAACAATCACCTCCGCATATTTCTTACTATAATAATACCATAGGGAGGTAATGGAATGCTAAAAACACTAAAGAAAAAAATACTTGGAATTCCAAGCATACCTGAACATGCTAAAGGTGGAATCCTACATATCAGCGATACCCCAAGACCTATATACAGGTGGCTTAAATATCTTATCAATACTGTTCAACCCTCATATATTATTCACACAGGAGACATAGCCGACGATATAAAATTAGAAAACGCTCCAATGAGACTGAGAAATATATACAGAGAAGCGGTAAGAGAATTTCGCAATATCTTATCAGACTACTTAGAAAGCACTTATATAGTTGTAGGCAATCATGACGATAAGGAAATACTTTCCTCTATCTTGTCTTTGGCACATATCGTCAATGAACCGTATAAAGTCATATTAAATGATATATCTTTTCTTCTAGCCCATAAACCTCCCACATGTCCCGAAGATGTAGAGTTCATACTATTCGGGCATCAACCGACAGAAAATCTTTTAGAATTGAGTAGATGCCTCAATGGGATACATAATATACACATCATCAGCAAGGATAAACAAGTGTTTTATGTTCCCTATCCCAAGGGAACTAACAAATATAGAAAATTAAGATGGGGTGATGGAAGTGATTTTATTCACAGAGGGCCCTGATATGTTATTTATCAGGGCAGAAAACACGGAAGAGATGGCGAAACAACTAAACAATTTCAATCTAGCTGAATATTTTTCACCGCAGCAAGCATTCTCAGAAGCATCGAGAACCAATACCATTGTCTTTGTTACAGAAGCCAACAAAGCCAAAACACGCATTGAGGATGCTATACACACATTTGTTGCACCATGGGGCAGTGATATAACGATAACAAACCTCTTCAATAACGGTATCTTGAATGATGCTACCCGCATCGATTTAGGACCGGGTATCATTTTTCTCAAAGCTATTAGCAACAAGCATATCACAGCATTAAAAGATAAGCTTATGAACGAACTTTACTCCCATAAATTCATGTTTGTAAAAGGAGTAGAAGTTGGTGAGGTCCAAGATACCATTGTATATGTAACAACAGAAAGTCTCTCACGTCCTGTAAGTATTAAGTTAGATGAAGAGGTTATTCTTGTACACAGAGACAAATATCTTACCAGTACCTTTCTTGAAAAGAACATTGTAAAGATATTTATGGAGACAATATCAGAAGATACACTAAAAGAACTGGGGATTACAATTTACGATCACCACAACCTATATGACCTACAAAGACAAAGAATATACACGGTTATTACAGACCTAAGTCTTGGATTCATTGTAGGAGAACGGTTTACAACAGATAGTCCTCGTTTTCTCATGAAAATCATTGTATATCTCATTAAACTACTAACTCCTGAAGATATACAGAAAATCAAGTGGTACATGATGGGACTAGAATTCTTAGAAAATGGTGAGAGAATATGTGATATCGATGTACTACACAAAGGGAAAAAGATATCATGGAGAGACCTTGATGGTATAGATCACACAGGAAGAAAAGAACACATAGCCTTACAAGCCAGAGAGGAACTTTTAGCACTCCTTTCCGAAGAAGCACGACTACAGCTTAGTCGTCTTGATGAGGAGATTGCCCAGAAGATTCGTGCTCTTTCCGAATAATTTTTAGCCTCTCTCTCATTTTCTTCTCATAACCGGCCTTGTATACAACAAGGTCGGTTTTTTCTATTCCATAAGGCATATACCTCTGACTAACCCAGCCACCATAGGCATGAGGATATTTATAACCACTACCCCTTCTATTGATAAGATGGGATGGGACTTCTACAGTCCTATATTTTTCAAGTACTTCACGGGTATTCTTAATAATTTCTAAAGTGGCATTTGATTTTGGTGCCGTTGCCAGATATACCGCTGCCTGTACTAAGAAAAACAGGGCTTCCGGCATGCCAACATGCTCTACAGCATACATGGCACTGGTGGCAATCTGAAGTGCTCTCGGATCGGCATTGCCAATATCTTCGGAGGCTAGTATTACCAGTCTTCTGGCAACATATTCAGGGGATCCCCCACCTTCTATAAAACGCATAAGGTAGTAAACCCCCGCATCAGGATCACTCCCCCTGATACTTTTTATCATGGCAGAAATAACATCATAAAACTCGTCCTTGTCAGATACACCACCAGCAAGAGTATCATCAAGCATACCCGTGTTATGCCACAACATTATAAGATTCTGCAGCCTTCTTATGTCTCCATCGGCAGAACGAATAAGAATTCTGGCAACATCATCAGGAACATCGATATCCATTTTTTCTTTGAGCATATCAAGAAGTTCCCTCATCTCTGAAAATGACAGAGGTTTAAACTCAATGAGTACAGAACGAGACCTAAGCGGAGGAATAAGCATTTTCCACGGATTTTCCCACGATGCACCTATGAGAACAAGTCTACCTTCCTGTATTGGTATGAGTAAGCTGTGTTGAGCTGTGCGGTTGAGTCTGGAAATCTCATCTATAAACAACAAAACGTTACCAAATCTGAGAATCTTGTCAAGCTCAGACTTCGAAAACCGACTACCATCCATCTGAAAATATAAGGCGCCACTCTCCTTGGCAAGAAGAGTGGCAGCCGTTGTCTTTCCAACACCAACAGGACCATATAGTATGATTGAACGAATACCACTATTGAATGCTCCCTTTAGTAGTTTAACGGCCTTTTTATTGCCAATAAACTCGCTCCAATCTTTTGGTTGAAACTCTTTCATATATTACATAGCCCTCTCATATATATCTACAAACTGGGACTTTATTCCAAACTGCTTTTCAATATGTTTGGAAAGCAGTATTGGTCCACCTGTTTCACTTTTATAATGACCATAAAACAGTACATTTATACCATATCTACGAAAATCTCGCCACTGGGGATATGAAATCTCACCAGTAATATATGTATCCACACCAAGATCAAGCAGCGTTCCTAAGAATGAACCTCCAGCACCTGAAATAACTCCCAGTCTTCGTACATTACCATCTCCAAATTCCCATACATCTTTTGGCATACCCAAAACCTTTTCCAGTTTTGCTACAATATCGGCTACTGTTATATCCACATCAACATAAAAGCCAACATCCATAGGTTGCCATCTATCAGGTTCAACACCCAGAGCCCCAAGTATATAAGCGTTATTACCTACTTCTGGGTGAGCATCAAGAGGTAAATGATAAGACAAAAGTGCCACATCACGCTTCATGAGATACGCCATATCATCGTAAACCTCATCGGTAATGGTATAAGGTTTTCCCCACCACAAACCATGATGAACAATAATGACATTGGCATTTTCATTTTTAGCAACATCAACAAGAGATCTTTCATAATCGGTGGCTGTAATAACCCCCTTGATCTCCCAATCTCGCTTACCTATATTGATACCGTTAAATGTAAAATCTTCGAACTCCGATGCTTTAAGATATTCGTTGAGGTATTTCTCTAACTCTCCTACTGTCATGTTTATCACACCCTATCATATATTGATATATCCAGAAATTCTGGTGGTTCAGCAAGCATATACCTATAGACAGACTTTAGATAAGATCTAAAGAGGGCATCATAATCTCTCTCCTCTTCAGCATGGTGAGGCTCTCCATACCACCAGAACCAATCAGAACCCTCAGCAGCCATAAGATAGAAATGGGCTTTATCTGTATCACCCCAACCACGCTTGAGCATCCATTCAAAGTCTCTTCTAACCCACGACAAGTAATCCCAAGCCATATTCTTCATGGGATCACCTATCCATGTGTGGAATGTGGCAAATATCCAAGAACCACTGTATATTCTATCGATCTCTTCAGGTCTCATATCACTTTCTTTCATAAATGCCCCCGGGGTAATGGTCTCTATCCAATTTTCCCTACTAAGCATATCAAAGAGTGCCTTTCTAAATTTACGACCATTCTCAGGATAATGCTCCCAACAGTTTTCACCGTCAAGTGCAACAGTAATGATAAAGTCACCATCTTCTTTTTCAAGACGAGAATAAATGTTGTACAGTTTTTCCATAAAATCTTTAGCTGCTGCATCTCCATCTTCCCATCTGGGATATTCAAATCCTATGAGGTCCGACAGTACTCTATCTCTGAAGAACACATAAATAGACCTACCACCAGATATTAGCTTGTATGGCCTATAAAGCATCTTCGGATGATCTACAACACCTGCAGAATCTCTTCTAAAGGGGGGCATATGAAGAGTCTTTGCCAAAATCTCTTCATCTGTAACAACCCACCTAACACCTTCTTCAGCAAGAATAGACAGTGTACGGGTAGAAACGGCTTGTTCAGAGGGCCACATACCTTCAGGAATTTTACCCCATGTTTCCTTGGTTAACGACTGGGCATTCTGAACATGCCATCGTGCATCCTCAGGATAAGAGAATCTAAACAGTGGCAAGCGAGAAAATGGTAGTGTCGTACGTGCTTTATAGTTATCAATTAGTAAAGGGAGTATCGGGTGGAAGAAAGGAGAATATATAATTTCTATCTTACCTTCTTCCCATAACTGCTTATGTATAGGTACAACCTTTTTCATAATATCAAAGATAATATCAATAAGCTTATCAATGTCTTCATCTGTATATTCTCTACCCTTATCAACAAGAGCTTTTAGCTCAGGATTTTCCTCCCATGTATCAGGGTCTATCCATGCTATATGGAAAAGCACAGCCAAATCCCTAAACTCCTGCAAAGACCATTCACGAAGAGCTGTGTCCTCACCTCTGTCCACAATGTAGTTCCACAATTCGCTGTATCTAGGAAGAAGTGGAAATATTCTATCTTTATTGACACGGAAGAAGTTCTTTACCATAAATCTCCTGTCTCCCCAACTCCAACCTGAAGACTTTCTACGTAAAACCTCAAGCCACTCATCAACAATACCATCTTCTGTATACTCCTTCATCTGAAGAAGTAGTGATGGCACAAAGTTTATAGTCATGCGCAAATTGTCGTATCGGGATATATCCCTTGCCAAAGTGTAGTAATCTTTTGTGGCATGGAGTCGTGTCCACGGTACGATAAACAAATCTCTCTCTGGATCACGATAATATGGCTGATGATGATGCCAAACAAACGCTAGATATAACTTTTTCATATTTCAGTCACCCCCCACTTTATGCTGCCAGTCTTTATTTTTATAACGAAAACCGTTCCCTGATACACCTTTTCAAATCCGGCTTCAGAGTTGGAAACAGTAAAGATAGGATAAGATCCTATGATTTCACCATCTGTCATAAATATATGTTTGATACCTAAGAATGGCACCTCAACAAATATTGATGATTTGTGAATATCTAAAACAGAAGAAACAGGATGGGACAGCCCATCAATGTTTACAGTAATAGAAGGATCGTAAAATGCTATCGGAACAAGCACTGTTATATTTTCTGACATATCGTAAGACACATCTACGCCATCTTCAAGAATACGAATATATTTACGACCTATTACAGAAGAAAATACCGCACCAATATCGGATATATGCCACCTATTATAAGTATAGGGAAGCTCGTTCACTTCTCCCCTGAAGAAAGCATTTGGTTCATAATTACCTACAAAATCAAGAAATGCCATGTAGTGCCATTTATCATACACAAGGTATTTGGCAAGGTCTTTTTCCTTGGCCAGAACAACTTCATGGATTGTCTTCGTACCGTCAAGCTCATCGGGGGATACCGCCTCATAAACTTTATCATGATATGCCTCTTTATATCTACTCATAACATTGATAAGATTTTCTGCCTTTGCATAGAAATCAAGCTCTATAAGAGCACCATGTTCTGTATCTACGACGGCAAAGAGTTCTGGTCTACGAACAATAACTTCCGGATATCCATCGCTGTCAAAATCCTTTTCTATTACTTCTATACGTTTACTGTCTCCTAATGCCTCCATCTCTGCCTTAATAAGGTTTTCATATATTGCCCTTCTAAGATGAGGTAAATACAACCCCCCAAATACTCCGTGCCAGTATGCACAGTTCGTTTGCCCTCTGTATAGATACATCTTGGCCGACTCTTTTCTCTCGGCATCATCGGTAGAAGAAACAACCTTGCTCGCTTCTAACATACGCGATTTCATAAGGTTAGATTCGTAATACTTTGAGAAAAACATGCGCCAGTGACCACCACGAAGATATGCCTTGATATCTTGTCTTTCTTTGATAAGGGCCTCAAATTCTTTAGACATATCCGGTGGTAACACCCATTCGGTCATCTCTATGTAAGAGGCCGTTGGCATATACACCTTACCTTTAGGTCTAAAGTGGTCCACAGCCTTCTCAAAGGTTATCATATGGAACCAATCCTCTTCCATAAGACGAGTGAGCATTTCAAAGAATCTGTGGAGCCATCCTTCTTCATACACATGCTTATATGTACCTGGCCAAACGCCAAATTTCTCACCGTCATCGGCCATTACCAATATGACATCTTCATCTCTGTCTGCAAACGAGCGAAAATAGTGTTCTATATTCTCCACTGTATGGAACGGAATCATATACCTAAGAATTTGAAGATCAGGGAAAGCCATAACAACTTTCCCACTATCCTCAGTGGCATAAAACCATGTGAGGTCTTCTTCTTTTAGACCTGCGTACAGAAAGTGAACATCATCAAGAACAACATATTTATAGCCAGCTCCGGCAATAAATTTCGGAAGATATGGTTCCCATACCCTTTCAGGCACCCATACCCCAACAGGATTATAGTTTAATATCTCTTTCATCTTTTTCTTCATGAGCAACAATTGGCCCATCTTATCTTCATCGGGAATAATGGGAAGGATAGGCTCATAGTAAGCTCCTCCCATAATCTCTACTCTACCTTCAGATGCAAGTTTTCTATACTCCTCAATATAATCAATATGTTTCGCCAAAAGCCAATCCACAAGTGGACCAGAATGATGTATAGATATTTTTATCTCCGGATACTGCTTCAGCACCTCTAAAAATGGTTTATATGCATGATCATATGCCCACTGAAAAACATGGTCAAAGTTACCTGTGGGTTGATGGTTGTGTATGCCAAGTATAAAATATACGTTTCCCACAGGGCTACACCTCCAAATATAGATTTTCGTCTATCTCTTCAAAAAGGCTATCTTCGTCTTCCCACATGGCCAGAGTATCTTCGTCAATCTCTGCTTTACCCAGAAGAACATTTGCTAGTGTATCGGTCCTTTCCTTATGAAGCATAAATCTATCTTTGGCATAATGAACGGCTCCTCCCGTGGTAATAAGAAACTGCCAATCACTGGCCTGTAGAATAAGAAGCTCTCTTAACATCTGTCTAATTATTCTCTTATCTTTTTTACCTTCCATAAGGGCCTTTTTCACCAATATTTCACTTTCATAAAGGGGTTTCCACATCCATGCCACCTTATCGTTATTCCAAACCCAGAATGTCCCCATGTAACCCCAGGAATTTCTGGGTAGATACACACGAGCCCCAACTTCGCTTCTTTCCAAGTAATCTGAAGGTGAGACCACATCTATACCACTAGAAACCATAGACTTAATCATATGATAAAGAAATTTGGGTCCTTCAAACCACCAATGTCCAAAAAGCTCGGTATCAAAGGCTGTTAGAACATAGCCACCTGCACCATATTTCTTTTCATACTCCCAAAGTACATCTTCCACCTTTGAAACAAAATCTTTAGCATGGAGCCGAAGTTTTCCATCTGCCCACTCGGGATGATACACATCTTTATAGCCCAGATCAAAATTCTTATCCGTAATACGCCAGTATCTCAATCCCGTTTCACTGTCCCTTTTGTGAAATTCAAGATAATCACCATCACCAGGATATCCTATACCTGCAGACCATACCTGTTCAGACAGCCTTCCATGTC
Organism: Zhurongbacter thermophilus; assembly: GCF_026184435.1. NCBI lineage: Bacteria > Pseudomonadati > Zhurongbacterota > Zhurongbacter > Zhurongbacter thermophilus. The sequence continues at coordinate 551,834 of NZ_CP046447.1, read as the reverse complement.
GCGGAAATGCAACAACAGAAGAATCGGCAAGGTAATAGGGTTGCATACTGAGATACTCTCCTTCAGGCACAGAAGGCATATAACCATTTTCTATAGCAATACGGTCTATTCTTAGTGCTCTATGGTCAATAATAGTAAATGCTACATTATGTTTCTCCAAAAAGTATTCTATTCCCGGTCTCTCAACAACCTTATCTCCTTGGATAGCATATTCTTTAGGCCTATAAGCACATTCAGGCATCCAAAATCCTTTAGGTCTTCTACCAACTCTATCTTGAAAACTCTGAACTCCTACACCAACCTGTAAATTAATAGAACCATCTGTCCCAAGCAGGGGAAGAAAACCATGGGTAGCAGCAGATGTGAATAACTCTATATGGCCTTTTTCTTCCAGCTCCCGAAATGCCCCAACAACATCTTTGTCTATATCAAGATAAAAATCTCTAAGCCTTGTAAAATGATCTAGCCAGAAACGAGCCAGTTCCCTATAGGGCATATCTCTAGTTTTAACATCACTTTCTGCCCTATCTATAAGATCCTCTATATAATCAAATGCCTCATTTTGAAGATAAGTATCTTCGAGCATTTCAGCAACAACAGGAGTTATATTAACAGCAACCTTATATGGAACATCTTCTTCAGAAAGTTTTTTAAATGTCATCAATAACGGAATATAAGAATCAAATATCGCTTCATAAAGCCACTCTTCCCCAAAAGGCCACTTGCCGGCCTTTTTTACCCACGGAAGATGGGTATGTAAAACAAGCATATAATAACCACCCATAGTCTCCCTCCTCCTTATATTACCTGTATATAGTAATTGTATATCTTCCTTATGTTATGAAGACATATAAAAGTTCTTGACCTACCCATTTATGCAATTTATAATGAATAAAGTATTTGCAGATGGTGATGTAAAAGGGAACGCGGTGAAAATCCGCGGCGGACTCGCCACCGTGACCGGGGACAAGGGCTTCAACATGCCACTGGGAGGTATCCTGGGAAGGCGAAGCCTAAGGACGATCCGGAAGCCGGGAAACCTGCCATCTGCAAGACAAATAACCCTCCTGAGCGAGGGTAAGGGAGGTGTAGTTTATGAAACTACATGAGTATCAAGGCATGGACCTCTTCTCTAAGTATGGTATTCCCCATCCACCTTATCATCTTGTCTCTTCTGTTGAAGAGCTCGTCTACATTAAAAACGCCCTAACATTCCCCGTCGTTGTCAAAGCACAAGTTCTTGTAGGAGGCAGAGGAAAGGCCGGTGGAGTTCTCTTTGCCAAGGACTTCGATGAACTGAAAAAAGTCGTTGACGAACTTCTCCACAAGAAAATCAAGGGCAAAGCTGTTAGGAAAGTGCTTATTGCCCCTAAGGTCAATGTGGAAAGGGAATACTACCTTGGTATCACCCTTGACAGAAGGGCAAAGGCACCAGTGGTTATTATTAGCGAAGCAGGCGGTGTAGACATTGAAGAGCTGGCTAAGACATCACCAGATAAGATTATTACATTCCATCCCTACACCACACTTGAGCTAATGCCCTTTGAGATCCGAGAAGTCGCCAAAAAACTGGGGTTTCCCAAAGAAGATATGCCAGCCCTGGCAGACATTGCCGCCAAACTTTACAGGCTATTTAGAGAAAAAGATGCCCTACTTGCTGAGATAAACCCATTGGCAAGAGTAGATGGTAAACTTATGGCTCTTGATTCCGTCGTTATCATAGATGACAATGCCCTATATAGGCATCCTGAGCTACCATCTGCCGAAGATGAAGAAAAGACACAGTTAGAAAAAGAGGCCGAAGAAGCAGGTATCGCATTTGTAGAACTTGATGGAGATATTGGCGTTGTTGGGTGTGGAGCTGGTATTGTTATGGCCAGTATGGACCTTATCACATACTTTGGCGGTAGGCCGGCATCCTTTATGGACCTTGGTGGTGGAGCGACCAAAGACAAGACGGTTAAAGCCCTAGAAATACTCAATAAGAAACAAGGTATAAGGTCTATATTCATGAACATCTTTGGTGGAATAACCAAATGTGATGAAATAGCCAAGGCCATTGTAGAGTTTCTAAAGAAGACTCCAGATGCCCCTCCTGTTGTCGTACGTCTTATAGGCACCAACGACGATATTGGTAGAAAAATACTTGCCGACAACGGCATTAAGGCGTACATGAACATGGAAAAAGCAGCCAAGAAAGCTGTGGAAATTGCCTATGAAAGGAGGGGACAATAATGGGAATTTTAGTAGATAAAAACACGACAGTGCTTGTTCAAGGTATTACTGGAAGATACGGCTCTTATCATACAAAGCTAATGCTCGATTATGGAACCAAGATTGTGGCAGGGGTTACTCCCGGTAAAGGTGGTCTTGAAGTACATGGGGTACCTGTCTATGATACTGTAGAGGAAGCTGTCAATAATCATGACATAGATGCCTCTATCATCTTTGTACCTGGTCCCTTTGTCAAAGATGCAGCACTGGAAGCTTTAAAAAATGGTATTAAGCTTGTCGTCATTATTACCGAACATGTCCCCGTGAATGATGCCTTACATATTATGGAAGTGGCAAGAAGACAATGTGCCACAGTCATTGGTCCCAACTGTCCCGGTATCATTAATCCCGGTGAAACAAAACTCGGTATCATGCCAGGCCATGTATTTAAAAAGGGAAAAGTGGGTATCCTATCTCGCAGCGGAACACTGATGTATGAAATATCATCGCTTATTAGTGATAGTGGACTTGGAGTATCAACAGCTGTTGGCTTAGGTGGAGACCCCATTATAGGAATGACAATGGTAGAAGCACTAAGACGATTTCAGTGCGATTCAGAAACAGAAGCCGTGGTCATACTAGGTGAAATTGGAGGAAGTAGCGAAATAGATGCAGCTCAGTATATCAAAAGTGAATTTACTAAGCCCGTTGTGGCATACTTTGCCGGTAGAACAGCACCTAAGGGTAAACGCATGGGACATGCCGGTGCCATAGTGTCTGGAGAAGCAGATACCATCGAGGCTAAAGAAAAAGCAATAAAAAATGCAGGAGGTCGTGTTGCCCATATACCCAGCGAAATACCATTAATACTTAAGGAGGTTCTCGAAAGATGAATAAAACCCTGATGGGGTATATATTTTTCATCATTACAGCAATTATATTTGGCTCTAACGAAGTTGCCTCCAAGATTGCCCTGACAGGTAGTGGCGTTGATGCCACTCATGTAAATCTTGCCAAATTTGGTATAGCAGCATTAATATTGCTTCCCTTCATGCTAAATAACTTCAAACAAGACAACTTAACTTTTAAAGATCATTTACACTTCGCCGAGTTAGGCATTCTTGTAAGCATATCACTCCTCGCATTAGTCGAATCAATATCTGTTTTAGGATCTGCGGCGTTGGCAAGCTTAATATTTTCTGCAAACCCTATCTTTACTGTCATCTTTGGACATACAATAGCCAAGGAAAAGGGAGGCAAATATCTATGGCATGCCGTTATTTTGGGTATTGTAGGTATAGCAACAATATCGGCTCATAAAATTATTGGGGTTAAACATGTAGACTGGTGGGGACTTACCCTAGTTCTATTTGCCGCAATTATATTCTCACTTTACTCCGTACTGTCAAAGATGAAAAATCATGAAGTTAGCAAATACACTAATATCTTTTTTACATTCGTGTGGGCAACAATAACCTATCTTATTGTGATGCTTCTAAGAAAAGAACCAATAATTGTACCGGCTATGTATACCAATACAAAAGTCTTGATTGCCCTTTTATGGATAGGTATTGTCATAACAGGCATAGGATACATACTATATTTTAAAGGCATGGAACTGGCCGGAGTTCATAGAAGCACCACAGTGTTTTTCTTGAAACCTGTAGTAGCAGGAACTCTTGCATGGCTTATTTTAGGAGAACATATTACATGGAATATGATACTTGGTACAGTGCTTGTCATATTGTCAATGTACCTCTTGTACAAAGACTAACAGTCAATATATGAGCATAATGGGGATGGTCTGTAGACCATCCCTTTTTTGTTATAATCGTCGTGTTATGCATAAAGTATGCGTTATAGGGATGGGACCAGGGGGAATTGCGGCATCTGTCATGCTAAAAAGGTATAACTTATCTTTCCTTGCATTTGAAAAAGATACACCAGGAGGTCTTATCAGAGAGGCTTATCGTGTAGAAAACACATTGTATTTCCCAAACGGTATCAGTGGTAAATATCTTCAGCACATTTTCACCAAACATCTTAATAGATGGAGCATAGCCTACCATAAAGAAGAAGTATTAAGCATAAAGTACAACAACAATTCCTATCTCATAGAAACAGACAAAGGGAGCTATACCTGTCAGTATGTTATAGGGGCCACAGGCACCATTCCCAAGACACTCCCTCTGAACTTCAAGCATGTTTACTACTACCCTTCTTTACTACCATCAGGCATTGATAATCTACTGATTGTTGGAGGTGGGGATATTGCATTTGACTACAGCCTCACGGCTAAAAACATACTCGGGATAAAAAATGTCACCATACTACACAGAAGCAAACCCAAGGCACTTCCCATACTTGTAGAAGAGGCAATAAGAAGTGGGGTAAAAACTGTAAAAGGTTCTATACTTGACAGCAACAGCTCAACACTACTGACAACAGCCGGAACATTCTCTCCCGATGCCATCTTGATAGCCATAGGAAGAATACCTAACGACAAGATATACCCCAAAGATACACCGAATCTGTATCTTATTGGTGATGTGGCATCGGGCATATTTAGACAAACAACCATAGCCATAAGTGACGGCATAAAAGCCGTCATGGATATAGCCATAAAAGAGCGGAGGTGAACATATGGAAATCATACACAAAGTGCCCAGCAGTGTATCCACCGTTTATATTGGATACACCGACAAGGGGAACCTTGTGGAATTTGTTGAGTCACGACCAACAAGAGATGCAAAGAGCAAGTGGGTTGTTATTATCTCATCGCTCATTGGATGTCCCGTTGGCTGTAAGATGTGCGATGCAGGATTTTTCTACAACGGCAAACTAGATACCGATGAGCTAATCTCTCAGGTGGAATACGCCGTAAATGATGTATGGCACGGAAAACCGGATACCAAGAAATTCAAAGTGCAGTTTGCACGCATGGGAGAACCCTCTTTCAACATGGCTGTTATTGATGCCATGTTGTGGCTCAAAGATAAATATGATAACTTCTTTCCCTCACTATCAACTGTGGCACCAATAGGAACAGATGCATTCTTTGAAAGGCTTATTCAGGTGAAAAAAGAGCACTTTCCACACAATTTCCAGATGCAGTTTTCCATTCACTCTACAGACACAAATCAGAGAAATGAAATTATACCCATAAAGAAGTGGGACTTTGAGAAAATAGCAGATTTCGGCAGAGAGTTCTACGATGAGGGTGGCTTAAAAATCACGCTAAACTTTGCATTGGCACAGGAAAACAAGGCCGACGCAGAGGTAATTAGAGAATACTTCTCACCTGATATCTTCCTCATTAAGATTACACCTATCAATCCCACTGTAAGTGCTAAGAAAAATCATATGACCAATGACATAGACCTTGAAACAGGGCTTCCTATGAAGCACAAAGACTTTGTAGATAAACTAAAAGAGTATGGGTACGATGTCATATTATCTGTTGGAGATACAGAAGAAAACCTCGTCGGTTCAAATTGTGGTCAGTTCATATTGCGATATGTCAAGGAAAGTGAGCTGGATTTAGAAGGAGGCTACAAATACATCAAAGAGCTGGGGATAGTGCTATAACACTATCCCCAGCCACCTTCTTACCTCATCAAGGGGCGGTATATGGGCAATGCCATACGCCAGATTTTTTAAAGCACACTCATGCACATCGTGGGGCTTATCGGCTACCCCATCGCATGGCACAACAACATGGTATCCTCTAACAAATGCACTGCGGGCCGTTGTATCAACACACAGATGTGTTCTTACACCAAGAATAATCAGTGTATCAATACTCTCCTTGACAAGAATATCGTCAAGGAGGGTGTTGTAAAAGGCATCATAGGTAGACTTCTTGACAACATATTTGGCAAATCCTTGGAAGCGTCTATCTATATCGGCATAGGGTGAGTATTCATCAAGTACATTCCCCCACCAACGGTGCATAGGACCATTTTCCATATCCACATGCTTAGTGAAAATCACAGGCACCTCATCACAACCACTAATATCTTCAAGAAAAGAAGCTATCTTATCGGCAACACGGTCGGCTTCAGAAAAATACAAAGGAGAACCAACATGTGTAAACCACATCTGCATATCAACAACAACGATAGCAGGTCTTTTCATGCTTTCTTTAAACCTATTCCACCGCTGTGCTCTAAAATACTTACAGCTCAAACACCTTCATCTCCCCTAGCCTGCTTTTTATCTGCTGTGCAAGTTTTTCATATCCTTCCCTACCCATAAGGGCATATGTGGCGTTTTTGCCTGCCTCAACACCGGGCTGGTCATAAGGATTAATATTGAGAATCTTTCCTGCCAGTGCAGTTGCAAATTCGTATACAAAGAAGAACTGACCTATATGCTCCTCGTCTATTTTAGGGAAGATAACTTGCATCGCTGGTCTACCGTTGTCTGTAATGGCAAGGTATGTGGCAAATTGCTCAGCCAGTATCAGCTCTTTAAGGGTTTTACCTTTGAGATAATCAAGATCGGTGATATCTTCGTGAATGTCCTTGGGTATCTGGATATCTATCCCGAAGTCCTCAACCCTTAGAAATGTAATAACTTTATCAAAGGGACCTTCATTGTAAAGTTGAACCTGTGAATGCTGGTCGGTGGTACCAATAGCCTTAATAGGAGTCTGCCCTGTAAATACCTCTCTACCATCAAGGGTATACCTCTTACCAAGTGACTCTGCCCACAGCTGTCTATACCAATCGGCAACATTGGCAAGATTATTGGAATACGCAAACATCACAGCCATGTTCTTACCCTTTTTAAATAGATACATATGAGTATATGCTATAAGTGCAGCAGGGTTTTCCATAAATGGTTTCTTGGTGCGCTCTGCCATAGTCTTAGCACCATCTACCAGAGCTTTTATATCTACACCAACCATGTAAAGTGGCACAAGCCCAACTGGAGTCAGCACGGAAAATCTACCACCAACATCAGGAGGTATATCAAACATGGTAATTCCCTCGGCACTGCCTATCTTTCTTAGCACACCTTTTTCAGGGTCAGTTATAAATATGAGATGCTTTTTCAGAGAAACACCGGCATCTTCCAGCCACTTTCTGGCTATGAGATACTCAGCAGCAGTTTCAGCAGTTCTCCCCGATTTGCTGATGACAATAACAAGAGTTTTTTGAGGATTAAGCATATGAAGAAGTTTTCCTACATAGTAAGGATCTACGTTATCGGGCACCCATAATCTTGGATATCCATCTCTCTCATCTTTGGGTAAACCGTTGTAATAAACACCCTTTATTGCATCCCTTGTGGCTATAGTACCAAGAGCAGAACCACCGATGCCAAGCACCAATACATCATCAAAGTTGTATTCCTTAAAAGGCTTTAATGCTTCTTCGATGTACGATACATCTTCATATGGAAGTCTTGTAAAACCAGGTGCTTCCTGCCAAACTTCTTCAATATACCTGTTCATCAAATCTGTATCGCTCTTCATATTTTCAAGCGATACACCATGCTCACCAATATTTTCTTTTAAAAGTCCTGAAAAATCAAACTTCAGCATGGTATCACCTCCTTTATCCTTTCACAACACCCTTAGGTATCTGTCTACTAACTTTTCGAGCAATCCCAACCCTATCTATAACATTGACCACCTCATCTACATCTTTGTAAGCATCGGGAGCCTCTTCGGCCACTGTTCTCTTAGAAGCAGACTTTACAAGTATGCCCCTTTCTTCAAGCTGGGAAATAATATCTGTCCCCTTATGCCTCTTTAATGCCTGCCTACGAGAAAGCACTCTACCGGCTCCATGGGCTGAAGAGCCAAAGGTTTCTTCAAGGGCCTTCTCCGTAGGAACAAGCACATAGGAACCAGAGCCCATATCACCTGGAATGAGTACAGGGTGACCTGTCTCTTTATACACATCTGATAGCTCTTCCCTACCAGCAGGGAACGCCCTAGTAGCTCCTTTGCGATGAACCACGAGCAGCTTATCAGCGCCATCAACAACATGCTTTTCAATCTTTCCTATATTGTGGGCTACATCGTAAAGGAGAGGCATTTCATCGTACGCAATACCCAATGTCTTAACAAATGCCTTTCTCACTCTATGCATGATAATCTGCCTGTTTGCCCATGCAAAGTTTGCAGCAGCAGCCATAGCAGAGAAATATGCCATACCTTCCTTTGATGAATAAGGAACAGCTGCAAGCTGTGGATCTGGTACCTTTATGCCGTACTTCTTCATAGCATATGCCACCGTCTTAATCCAGTCAGTGGCAACTTGATGTCCTAAACCACGAGAGCCTGTGTGTATCATCACAACAACTTGATCGGCATACAGTCCCCACTGACGGGCAATATCTGGCATAAAAATATCTTCAACTACTTGAATTTCTATAAAGTGATTGCCTGCCCCCAATGTTCCTAGTTGCTTTTTTCCTCTATCAAAGGCTTTTCCAGAAATCTCATCAGGATCGGCTTCTATCATCTCACCGCGATTTTCTGTCCTATCCAAATCCTCCGACAGTCCCATATCATTTTCCACAGCCCATCTAGCACCGAATCTTAGTACTCGTTCCATATCAACCCGTTTTAATTTCAAATCGCTCTCGGCACCTACGCCTGCAGGGACAGAATTAAAGATAGCCGTAAGAACCCGATCCAACTTGCTCTGCAAATCAGACCAAGTTAAAGGGGTTAGCATCAACCTTACACCGCAGTTAATATCAAAACCTATACCACCAGGGGTAATAACACCATCATTAACATCAAAGGCCGCTACACCACCTATAGGAAACCCATAACCCCAGTGGATGTCTGGCATACCAATAGCATACTTTACAATACCTGGAAGAGTAGCAACATTCTTTAGCTGTGTAATAGCACCATCTTCTACAGCCTCCAACAATCTTGAAGATACATAAAGTCGTGCAGGGACACGCATACCACCTTCTCTTGGTATTTCATACACAAACTTATTTAACTCTTTGAGACCTTTCATATACTTCACCTCACAAATCTAATATAACAGAGACGTCCCACCTCATTGAGAAAGATACAGCTTTAACATCTTCACCAGTGGGATGTTTCCCCTTACAAGCTTTAATCCTTACAGTTATATTTACCAAACTATTTCGACGGCTATAAGCAATATCTTCAAGAGAAACAACTTTTATATTGTCTGTTTCTATAAGATACAAAAGATCTGAAAGAAGAGATACCAACGCAAAGGTCATATCAGGGCCATCACCTGATAGGGAAATAACAATATTCACATCATCGCAATCTGTATTTCCCCAGACATAGTCTGACAAACCAATGATAAATCCCTCTATAATTTCCTCTAAAGAATGTCCCTCAACTGCAAGTAAAGCATCAGCTGTATGGTCCTTAATTTCTACTCTCAAAATATCACCCCCTTGATATAATACTCTATGACACTACCTGTATACAGGGAGGAAGACTGGTGAAGAAGAAAAAGTGGCTACTACTGTACATCATACTTGCATTGTTAGCTGTTTATTTAGGTTTTCTTACTCCCGCAACCTACGCAGAACCAGAAAGACAAACCGTCTATTTCGGTATTGATAAGGACTTTCCTCCATATTCATGGAAAGACAAAGATGGAAAAGTAAAAGGTTTTTATGTAGACATATACAATTACATCAAAAAAGAACTGGAAAAAGAGGGATATCATGCTGAAGCTATAGTGGAAGCTGGTCCCACGATCATGAAAATGTTCGATGAAGATAAGATACAGGTCATTATGGGGCTGAGCATAACCCCAGAACGGAAGAAAAAGTATTATTTCACTATGCCACTCCACATATTGACATATAAAATGTACACAATAAAACATAAATATATCAAATCCATCGACGACTTAAAAAACCCAGTATCCCCTTTAACAATAGGTGTACTTGAAAACTCATCTGCAGAATCATATGTAAGGTCAAATTTTCCTTCACTTTTTATCAAGGAGTATCCTAGCGTAGAAGAGGCCATAAAAGCTTTACTCGAAAACAAGATTGACCTTCTCATGGGGTATGAGTACATTGTCAAATTTTACTTAGATAACTACTTTAAAGATGCCAGTAGTCAAGTGTATCCACTACCCATAGATTTTCCAGGAGGTCATAAATGGCATGCTATAGCCATCAATAAAAATCATGAAGACTTAGCCTACAAAATTGATGAAATCATCAAGGAAATGTCCGAAAAAGGAATACTGGCAGAAATCAACAGCAAATGGTTCGGACAAGAAGAACAAACATTTTCTAGAAGCAAATTGCTTTACTACATCCTATTAGCGGTTATAGGTATTATCAGTGTAGGTTTTGCCTATCACATACAGTTAACAAATGCTACTAGGAGATTACGCACCCTGATTAAAGAAAAGGAAGACCAAAGAAATCAGCTGGAATACCAGATGAATGAACTTATGGCTGCCAGAGAAGAGCTAACCGCTATGAGCGAACAGCTTATGGCTCAACAAGAAGAATTGACATATCTATATGAAAATGAACGTTCACTAAAAACACAACTAGAAAAACAAAACGATTTCCTATCTACACTACTTGCATTTTTTAGAGTACCAGAAGAGGGAAGTGATTTTACCACTCAACTAAAAAACTTTCTTATAAAAACAAAAGATGCATTTGATGCCTCTGGAGTTTATCTATATAAATATGTGCCAGAGACAGATTCGTTATCACTTGTTGCATACGCCGGTGAACCCAAACCTGCCCCATCCATCTCACCAGGAATAGTTCAAGCATTCCTATTAGGCAAAACTACATTTTTACCTGCATCTGCAGATCCTATCGCATCAACACTTGGAGTGGAAGACGGAATTATTCTAGTCGTTCCCCTCATAGCCCTTAAAGAAAATAAAGGCATACTTGTACTGTACTTCCCCAAAGAAATACCAGATAATGAAAAGAGTAATGTCACATCTATTCTGGAAAACCTTGCCCCATCACTGGGCATATACATGGAAAATATGATGGTTATAGAAACCCATCTATCAGAAATGGTAAAGCTCAGGGAACTGCTACAGTTTATAGAAACAGCAATTACTATCACAGATATCGACGCATTGTTGAAGCAATTTACTGTGTTTGCAGCCAAAATCTCTGGTATGGAAAAGGCATTCCTATTAGACAAGGACAATAACATTGTCTTTGCCTCACACGATGGAGTAGAACATTATATTGAAACAATAAAGCGATACCTAGATAAAGAAGACTCTATTTTCTATGATGAAGCATCTCAACTTCACTTCTTCATACTCAAGTTCGATATTAGAGACCAGCAGTACAAGCTTGTGGTATTATCAACCTCACCAGAACTATCTCCTGAATCTATTAAATCAAATACCTATTTCTTAAAACTCGTTACTAGGTTCGTGAGCATATACGCTAGCAACATTTTATACGCTAAGAAACTAGAATCTCTATTAAAAATGCGGGCCAAAGAGAGTGCACTATTAAAAGGCATCGTGGAGCATATGCTGAAAAGAGAAGACACAGAAGAAAATCTCGTTATCACATTAGCAATGATATTAGAACGCAGTGGCATACCAACAAGAGTAGAAAAGAACGGAAAAATCATTTATGGTAAGGAAGATATTCCCGAGGTCGATAGCTTTAGCATTTCATACTTTGGTGAAGAATATACACTCATTTTAGGAGACAAAATACAGGAACATCTAAAATCAACAATTAGAATGTGGATTCAACTCAAAGAGGAAAAGGCTACATGGACACAGAAGCTAGAGGAGTCAAGAGCCGAATGGCTTGGCATCATCGATTCAGCCCCGTATCCACTAGTGGCCATAGATGAAAATGGTATTATTAACAAGGTCAATAGAGCATTTGCTACCCTTGTAAACAAATCAATTGATGATCTTCTCGGAAAGAATATCAACGATATCGTACCCGGAATATTGCAAGCTTGCGAAAGAGAAACATGGGAAGGCTGGCATTGTTATGAATGGCTAGTAGATGATATTCCCATAGGGAAAATTCTTATAAAGGGAGAGGTTTAGTCCTCTCCCCTGTTATCGGGTGTTCCTTCTTCTATCCAAAACTCTCCTTCTTCATTAATCTCCTTTTTAAAAATAGGTACACTATGCTTTACCTCATCAACCACCCACTCTACAGCCTTAAATGCTTCTCTTCTATGTGCTGCACCAACAATAACAATCATCGATTCATTTCCAACCTCAACTCTACCCAGTCGATGATGTATCTCTACAAACAAAACTTTAAATCTCTTTTGAGCTTCTTCCTCTATACGCTGCATCTCTTTAATCGCCATAGGCTCATAGGCATCGTACTCCAAAGCCAATGTCTTACCATATCTCCCATCAGCCCGTGTAACACCGCGAAAAATTACCCACGCTCCAACCTCCGGAATAGTAGGTATTTCATATACTATTTGTTCTTTATGAAGTTTAGCCATAGAAGTCACCCCCCAGATACAGGTGGAAATGCTACTATCTCGTCATCAGGTTTTATTTCATAACTATCATCCACGTACGAGCCATTGACAGCAACAAGTATAGGAATATCATCTAATCCTTGCTGGGCCAATAACGCCCGAAGATATGATTTCAAGTCTTTTACCGTTCGCACATTTTCTATTTCTACATACTCACCAAGAATATCTCTAAATCTGGCAAATAATTTTACCCTCATAGGAGTCTCCCCTTTAGAGGACACATAACTTTCTTTTCACTAAGATGTATCCAGCCATGCTCCTCAGGATTTTTAGGAACAACATGAACAAGTTGACCATCGCCATACCGATAATCAGCAGCTCCCATTTTTCTTATCTTAGATGAGTAATATGCAACATAGGAAGCCATTTCATCATAAGGTAAAGGATCTGCATCAAAGGTATAATATACGGCAAATGGTCCTGTCTGTACACCCTCTAATGAGATCCCCTGCCTATTATAAACAGCTTTTAGTTCTGTAGATTCGTCCTTATTACGGGCTATAACAAGCCAATGCTTTCCACCATCTTTGATAAGATGTCTTCCTATTTTCAACATATATACAAAGTCACGTGGCACATAATCTAATAATCCTAAAAGAAGACATAGCCTACGCGCATATACATGCTCTGTTAGTAAACAACCACCAGCTGGAGTAGGTATTTCCTTAGCACCAAGTTTCTCGGCAAGTTCTATGATATGTGTACGATTTCGCCCCTTGAAATCAAGTAATATTTCATCAGGGACCCAACCTTCTCTAACAGGCTTTGATGGTGGCAAAAGTCGTGCTGACATTGGTCGCAGCAGCAAATCGGCATCATCACCAAGATAATTAAGATGGTCATCAAGGATTTCACGTCTTTGAGACATGGGTCTTTCTCCAAGCACCTCACCGGTAACAACATACTCGGCTCCAAAAAGATGTCTCATCTTTAGTGCCTTCTTGATCATTTCAAAGTGGCAATCGGCACAAGGATTAAGTGCTCTACCGTATCCCCAGCGAGGTTTTCGGATAATATTTTGCATGTCGTCCCAAAAGTCAATGACATTTAAAGGGATATCATGGATCATGGCTAGCCGTCGCACTCTATCTGCACTGCCAAAGTATGGCACATCAAAATACACCCCCTCAAAGGGGACTCCATACCTCTTAAGAAGTAATGCCACTACCAGACTATCAAGCCCTCCTGAAAACAGCACTAATCCTTTCCTCACACTCATACCTCCTTTTCCATATTATTCCACCCTCTCATAAGGGTTATTAACCTTTCACGAGGCAACATTAACTTATATATTCTGTCTTCACCAAACATCTTGATAATAACATAATCATCAGGATCAAGTACCGTACCAGCAAACGTTATAGGAAATGAAAAAGATACTATGGAAAAACTAATACCAGTTTTCCCATCAGAAGAAATATAATTCCCAATAGGCATTTCTTCCTCAGGAATATCTTTTAGAGACTCTAATATAGACAATACACTTTCAGAAATCCTCATATCGAAAGGTATAAACATGCGTGCCCTAAGACCATAAAAACCAAGCATATCAATGAGTATGCTATAGTCTTTTTCGGGCTGTCGGGCAAGAGCTGCATACAATAACCCCTTACGCGAAATCTCGTCTGTATAAGCACTACCAGAAAAATGAAGTTCACCAGGAAATATATCATGCCATAAGACGGTAAAATGCTCCCGTATCATATTTACAGGAGAAACATTACTTGCAAATACCCCTTGGAATTCCATGCCATTACCAGCATAAACTTCTACTTTTTCACCTATAAATGACATAAGCGATATATCAACCTTACCTACTGTGTCTGTAAAACATAAATAATATGGAAGAACTGCATCACTAGCTGATAGATGAAATCTAGAAGAATATATACGAGCACCCTCACCCGGTTCTTTAACTTTAAATTCAATCTTGTAAACCTTCACATTCCAAACGCTACTATATGTGTAAAATTCTTCCCCAGGCACATCTATAACTAAAGAAGCCAAATCACCAGATAAAATGCTATCTACAATGGGACGCCTAACAACTAAAGATGATGTCCTGCGTAATTTTACCTCCGTCTTCTTTAAATCCCCAGCCAATACAAGTTTGCTTCCCATATCTATCTGCAATGAGGCTTTCACAAGTTTCGACGGAATAAAAATCTCTCCCGCTTCAGTAACCATTAGCGTTAAACTTCCAGCATAACGATCTTCAAATTGTATATCCAGGAAGGGGGAACCCTCTACTTTTACTGTCTTAGAGATGGCTCCGGAGATATATAAACGCTCTCTAACAGGTGAAATTCCTTTAGTAAGTGCCTTTACATATAATCCTTCTGCTTCTGAAGGGATAACTACGCGTTTTTTCTCCAATCTTTCATGTTCTTCAACTATCTCCGGTTCAATAGGAACAGTCTTGTCATCATAAACGAGAAAATACGCATACTTTATCTTCTTTATTTCCACAGCTTCCCAGTGCCTCCCAAAGAACCTGCAAGCATATTAACTGCACCTACAAGTGCTCTAATATCAGAAAATGATAACTTCTCCGTTTCAGCAAATGGTGGTTTACCCACTTTCACTTTACCATCAATAATTTGATTTTTCACCACATCTAAATAGTGTTCTACAATACCTAATGCTAAGGCATAGCCTAGCAAATCATAAAAATTATCTATCTCTACATTTCCGCTTACCACAGCTTTTTTAAAACCTAACCATCTGCTTCGAAACTTTTTAGCAGTTGGAGACCACATGTAATGTATACGGAACATAAGAAGACCAACCAACACAAGTAATACAGACACGGTATAACCTACATAATACATGTTAACTTCTCTTGTAAGATACGTCACATATGCAGATACTCCTGCCCATAATACGGAAAAAGCTCCAATAAGATAGGTAATACCCTTTATACTCTTTCGTGGTTTACCATATTTTTCCTCATATGCATCATCAACAAGTTGCATGTATTTCTCCCAAAACTGTCGCTTATCTATCTTTGCAAAATGTGAATACAAGTCATCTACATCGATGGTATCTGTCTGTGTTTCTCCGAATAATCCGCTTTCTGATACCAAATCTGGAATTAATTCATAAATGGAAGCCAAAACCTTATCTGACGGAGTATCAACTTTTTTTATCTTTATTTTTGTCATTTCCCCCATAATGGCCTTATCTTTTGCAAATACAACTTTAAGATAGCCATCTTTTATCAACCTGTAAAACGAAGCTGCAATACTATCAACATAATAAAATTTCTGCTGTCCCAAAATCGGGGGAAGTAGATAATCCTCAGGTTCATAGGGATGCCCTACATACCATCTATAAGATTCTCGCTGAGAAAACCATAGAACAATATCTACAATAAAAAGTACAAATGCAACTGCTAATACAGCATAGAGCAATATATCACCCGATATACCAAAGAGTGTTATTGTCGCCGTCATCTATTCATCCCTCCCAACATGCACAAGTTTAGCAACAGCCGGCAATGCATCAACAGTATCGACAATAGACAGTGTAAATAAAAACATTTTATACTTACCCTCTCTTACAGACTCGAGATTGATATTCTCCAAGATAGGGATTCCTTTCTTTAAAAATAACGTGTGAATATAACCATCACCTGAATACCTCTCAATAGAAGGTGCTTCAATACCTACAAGAAGCATTTTCTTGGACACAAGATAGTGTGCTTTCTCTTCATTCAAAGCTACGTAGTCTTTATCGATAGTTCTATTCATAAGAGATAAACCCTGCCCTGTTTTTATAAGAATACCATCAACACCCGCTAAATCTACTTCATATAATTTGTCTATTCCCACAACCTGTACACTATAAATGTCCTTTAAGACAACTTCTTGATCAAGACCAACATGCATTGGCAAATCTACATGGGTTCCACTATGAAGAGACATATAAAGATATCCTATAGTAAACTTCTCTGAAGAGCTCATCTTTACAACTGGTGGTTTATCGTCCCACCAGTAAAAACCCCCCACATGTGGCACTGTTATATCTATCATAATGCAGTCATACTCCTCAGCCTTTTAATCCTTTCATCAATAGGCGGATGTGTAGAGAACAGTCCTGAAAGCATAGACGATATACCATAAAGAGGATCAAATATAAACATATGAGAAAACTCTTCTGGCACACGAAGCCTTTGCCGGGAATATTCATGATACATCTTGAGTTTCTCTAGGGCCGAAGCCAACGCCTCAGGATTGCGAGTAATCATAGCCGAACCAGCATCTGCCATATATTCTCTCTCGCGGGATATGGCAAATCTTACCATCATTGCAGCAATAGGTGCAAGAATAATAACAAGAATGGCAAGAATCATACCAAGGGGATTTCTATCTTCTCTATCTCTACTTCTTCTGCCCCCAAATGCTCCCCAGAATGTCAGCCTCATCAGAATTCTTACAGCGAGCATTAAGCTCATAGCCAGTACTGCAGCGATAGTACCAACAACGATATCACGATGCCTTATATGAGATAATTCATGGGCAAGCACTCCAGCAAGTTCATCTCTATTCATCATTTCCATAATGCCACGAGTTACAACAACAATACCACTTTTGGGCGACATTCCTGTGGCAAAAGCATTGGGTACATCGCTTTCTATTATACCCACCTCAGGTTTGGGAAGACCTGCAGCAATACTAAGCTCTTCGACAATATTGTGCACCATCTGTGCTTTCAATGATTCATCGGGAGATAATGGTCTTGCTCCTACAGCTGCAAGTGTGATAGGTCGTGCAAATATAATAAAAACAAGCTGATATACTAAAAACCCCACAAAAAGGGTAATACCCCATGTCATATCACCAGTTAGATAACCAACGGCAAGGCCAAAGGCAGCAGAAATAAGAAACATCAGTATAAAAAGAAGTACGGTTTTTATTCGTGACTGGTTAATGGCATCTTCGATGCTTATGATATCCCTCACATTATCACCTCCACCTGGTAAATTGTATCAAAGTTATGTTATTCTGGTAAAAGTACAGAGAGAGTATATGGTATAATTTTAAGGCTACCTAACTTTATGTAGATAGCACAGAAGATTATTTGGAGGTGAAGTCTTGTGGGACTTTTAGGAGAAAATGAAATTAAAGCCGTAAAAGAGAGACTTAGCGGGATAAAGAATCCCGTAAAGGTGGTACTTGTCAATCCACCTAAGGGCATTGATCTGCCTGATATACCAAAAAATCAGTACACAGAAACAACAGAGGAACTATTTGAGGAACTTGTTGCAGCCGTTCCCGATAAGCTGTCTCTTGAGATTCTCAGGTATCCTGAACAGAAAGAAGAAATTTCTAAGTATTATTTATCTCAGCCATATGGTTATCCACTTATGACAAGCGTTATTTTGCTTGATCATGAGGGCAATGATTATGGCATCCGTTTCTATGGTATCCCAGCCGGTTATGAGTTTGCAACAATTCTTGAGGACATCATAATGCTTGGCAATGGTGACCATGGTCTTAATCCTAAGACTGTACAGGAGCTTGAGAAACTACCAGAAGGTGTAAGATTGTGGGTATTTGTTACACCATCTTGCCCTTACTGCCCAAGAGCAGCTAGACTTGCCCATCAGATGGCATATGCTTCTAAAAACATTATAGAAGCAGCTACTATTGAGGCTATGGAGTTTGAAAAACTCTCTCAGGAGTGGCAGGTCTACGGCGTACCCAAGATTGTTATTGGTCTTGGTGATGAGATGGGTAAGGGACAGTTTGAAGGTGCTGTTCCTGAACCAGTATTCATGAGTCACATCAAAAACGCTGTATCTAAATAAAAAAGGGGGCAATCGCCCCCCTTTTTTATTTTCATTAAAACATACCTGCTAAACTAAAGGCAATGTCTCTCATAAGTCTATCGGCATGATTCATAGCATACCGAACACTAACAGGACCACACACTAAAGTAAAAGCACTATCAAATACACCCCAGTCTATCTCTTCATGCTCTACCCTGCCACCAATACCTATCACCTTACCACCTGTTATCTTTTTAAATGCTTGGGCTACACCATACGGAGCTTTACCCATAAAGGTCTGCCTATCAATCTTACCTTCACCTGTAAAGAGAACATGTGCTCCCTTTATCTTTTCAGAGAAATTCGCTTTAGCTAGTAGAAACTCTATGCCACTAACAGTTTTTACACTACCCAACAGGTGTAGTGCTACAGATACACCACCTGCAGCCCCATACATAGGTTTACCTAAAATGGAAACACCCGCTTTTTCTTCTACAAGTCTCCCCCACTTATTTAATGCCTCATCAAATACCGGTATATCTTCTTCAGACAAGCCTTTTTGAGGACCATATACTACAGCAGCTCCCATATCGCCTACCAACGGATTGTCAACATCTGAAAGAACAGTGATATTTAATCCTAAATTACGGGGAATATCTATATCCTTTACATGTAAAAGGAGTTGTCCTTCAGGTTTTAGTTTATATCCATCAGTGTGTATTGGAAATCCAAGAGGCAGCAATAGCCCTATTCCACCATCAACCGTAGCACTACCTCCAACGCTAATAGTAATATCCTTGATACCCCTTTTAACTAGGCTGGCAATAACTTCGCCCATGCCATATGTTGTTGTCTTTCTAGCATCACGCTGCTCGTCATTGATCAATGCTAAACCTGAAACATCTGCCATAGCAAACATAGCCCAATTGTCATCAACCAAGACGGGGACTTTAATAGGTCTCATCAATGGATCGTGTGCATCTACATACTCTATCTGGCCACCAAAGTGATACTTCCACACCTCAAGAGTACCATCTCCACCATCGGCTATAGGAAAATGTATAACTTCATCTGATTTTCTACGACTATTCCATCCCTTTATAAAGTGGTACCCCGCCTGCACGGGAGATAGACTTCCCTTAAATGCATTGAATGCCACTACAATCTTCAAGTTTACTTTCACCTCCTATTTTTCACTTTAATGCTACCATACTTGTGAGAAATATGTAAAGGAGGGGAGAATATGCCGTACATTTATGTCACAAGGCGAATACCAGAAGAAGGTTTAAAACTTCTAAAAGAGAGGGGATGGGACATCTACATTCATGAAGATGAACTTCCACCAAGTAGAGAAGAACTGTTGCGCAGAGTACAAGGAGCTGACGCAATACTCAGTCTTCTTACAGACAAGATTGATAAAGAAGTATTCGATGCTGCAGGAGAAAACCTAAAAATTGTAGCTAACTATGCGGTAGGATACGACAATATTGATATCGATGAGGCTACAAAGAGGGGGATAATCGTTACTAACACCCCGGGCGTACTTACCGATACAACAGCAGATTTTGGTTGGGCACTATTGATGGCTATTGCAAGAAGAGTTGTAGAGGCAGACCAATATGCTCGCAGTGGACAGTGGAAAACATGGGGGCCTATGCTTATGCTGGGCACAGATGTTCACGGTAAAACATTGGGAATCATAGGATTTGGTCGCATAGGCAGAACTGTTGCTAAAAGGGCAAAAGGATTCGATATGAACGTGCTCTACTATGATCCAATAAAAGCTGATGAGGAAACTGAAAGACAACTAAATGCAAAACAAGCAGACTTGGATACTCTGCTAAAAGAAAGTGATTTTATTGTAATATGTGCCAAACTAACACCAGAAAATAGACACCTCTTAAACAAAGAGGCATTCCAAAAGATGAAAAATAGTGCCTATCTCATAAACATCGCCCGCGGCCCTATAGTAGATGAAGAGGCGCTTGTGTGGGCACTAAAAAATGGAGAAATCAAAGGAGCAGGACTTGATGTCTTTGAACATGAACCTAAGATCCATCCCGAGCTTATAAAAATGGATAATGTTGTACTAACACCACATATAGGCAGTGCTTCAGAAGAAACAAGGGGAAAGATGGCTCAGATGGCAGCATCTAGTATCGTAGCCGTGCTAACGGGAAAAATACCTGAAAATATTGTTAATCCCGAGGTTTTGAAGAAATAAAATAAGGGGGCTCGTGCCCCCTTTTTATATTTCTATAGTGTCTCCCAATCCTACATCAAGATATCCTTCTTTCCAATCAAGAGCAAGTCTTCGTCTCGCTCTATCACCACTACAATGCAATGGGGCAACCTTTTTTAGTTTATATCGCAGATCATTCCACATCTTCTCTATAATATGACCAGGAGTTCTATACAGATGAAGTCCTCCAATGACCCAATCGGGATATTTACCCATGCGACTATTAACTTGTTCAAGAACTGTATAAAGACCTGGATGATTACAACCAACAAGAAGCACATCATGATCGCCTCTAAGATATAGGGCCTGTTCCATAATTGCCCGAGAAGGCAGGTTCTTTAGAAGATATACACCTTCTTCAATCCAACCTTCTGCATCTCTATGAACCATGGATTCGTCAGGAATACCTGCAATAACAGCATCACGGGGTAACCATACATGCCCTATAGAAAATGCAGAAAACACATAAGGGAGACCACCTATATGGTCGTGGTGAGCATGAGATATAACAAGATGATCTATATACTCACCGGGCTTCAATATTCCCAGTGTTTCTATATTGTATTTCAGAATATCCGGTTTCTCTCCAGCATCAAAAAGCACTCTTTTACCACTATCGGTCTCTATAAGGGCAGAAAAACCCCAATCAGGCTTTAAACCATTTTTCGGTTCATTATCATAAAGAATTGTTAGCTTCACGGCTATCGCCTCCCACCCCTTCTGCGGTGATGGTTATTGCCACGCCCTTTCCGTGTTCTTTGTTTTTCATAAAACTGCTTTTTCAATGGTTCAACGATGTTCTTTATCTCCTTGTCAGTTAAAAATCTATATGTTCCCGGTTTCTGAATACCCTTCAGTGTGAATGGGCCAAAGGAAATACGTTTGAGTGTAATAACTTTCTTTCCTAGAGCACCCAGCATACGTCTAATATGTCTTTTCTTCCCTTCAGACAAAGTGATTTCAAGCAGTGTCTTTCCCATTCCCTTTCTAAGAATCTTGACATCCTTGGCTTTTAATAACTCGCCACCAGTGGAGACACCTTCTTTCATCTGTTTAATATCTTTAGCCGTAATATGTCCATCAACAAATACCTCGTATATCTTTTCTTTACCATAACGAGGATGCAACATAAGATCGGCAAAATCCCCATCGTTGGTAATGAGAAGGAGCCCCTCACTGTCTCTATCAAGGCGACCAACAGGAAAGATATTGGCCATAACCACACCACGAAGCATATCCATGACAGTCATACGACCTTTTTCATCCTTTTTAGAGGTAATAATACCTTTGGGCTTATGAAAAAGAATATAGACAGGAGGTTCTGGTTTTAGCACCTTACCACCCAGTGTTACCCTATCCACACCAATTTTTACATTATCGGTAGGCTTAGCAAGCCTTCCGTTAATACGGATATTACCCTCTCTTATAAGTTTTTCCACCTTGCGACGGGAATCTATTCCACACATGGCAAGATACTTTCGTATATTAACCTCTCTGCCTGTATCCATGTTTACTCACTCTCCAAACGATTTTCGAATTTATTGCTATCCACATTTACTATAGCACTAAGTTGCTTCACAACTATGGGACCTATAGCAAGAATGAGTATTATACCAGGTAAAGACTTCAAAGTCCAGTAAACAAGTACACTCATAAAGGCGACAAAGAAATTTGATGCCATTTTCGGGGCAAGGGGAGGAATAACAAACATTAAGACAAGTGCCGCTGCGAGTTTACCCATTATAAAGCCAATAACAGAAGAAATATAGAGAGAAACATAACTATCCCGATTGATTTTTCCTATGATTGCAGACGATGCTCCCCACATAAAACCATATATACCAATTTCTATGGCAAATATAAGCCAGAACGGATATGGTGGCATTCCTCTAACGATAAATGATACAAGTGGTGTTAAAAATCCAACAACAAAACCATGAATAGGTCCAAGAAGCATACCTGCTACAAACGCTCCCCACCACATAGGTACCCACATGGTACCAGCCACTCTACCACCAATAGCATGCAAAACAGTTGCTAACACAACAGCTGTGGCAACAAACACAGCATCAAGTAAGAGAGATTTCAGCGAACCCAATTCCCTTTTCACTACAAATCACACTCCTTCTTTAGCTCCTCATATGCCCAACGAGCTAATCCACCAGCTACATGGGTATCAATATCTGCTCCCTCTTCTATTTTCTTTCGTACTTCCTCAGGTTTGGCAGAAAGTATCTTGGAAACAGTAGTTGGTGTAAGTCCCAAGAGAGCGGCGATCTCTTTCTGGGTTTTCTTACCCATGTCATAGAGAAGCCATACATATGCTGCCTCTACGAGAGAAGGAAGCCATGTGAGATTACGATGAAGAATCAGATGCCTCGGACCACCTAGCAATGCCACTGCCTTTTCAACAATTTTCCATACCAATCTGTCGTAACGCTCCCAGTTACCACCCTGTACTTTTATAACTGGCATACTATCACCTCCTTATTTCTTAGATCCTATCTTAGAGGTAACCACCCAGGAATAATCAGAAAGCTGGGATGTTTGTATTTTCACAAATCTCACATTACCGTTAACTGTGAATGTAGATGTATAAACTATCCCCTCAGATGGAAGAGACATAGTACCAACAACTTGCCAATCCCTTGATAATGTACCAGTTTCTGTAAGAACATATACCGTTGCTGTCGCGGGGGCATTAATAACTCTTACCTTTATAGGCAATTTTTCTACATATACCTGACATCCGATATCATGTACCCATACCTTTCTGTAAAGATAGGTGGACACAAGAGAACCAATAGCCCTATTCTGCAACGTACACCGTGGGCGTTTATAACGGGGAAGAACAAATTCACTATAAATAAGCATAACACCATCGGGATGCTCAGGAGACACACGCTTACCATCAATAGCAAACTCTATGGCTCGAGCCATTGTTAATGTCGTTGTAAGTTTAATATCACCTGAAAAAGTCGTATAAGGTGCTTTAACAACAACCTTTTCTGCATGGAGAATAGACCACCTTTTTCCATCGGGCGTAGACAGTACAAGAAGAGTAGCTGTTTGGGTCTTACTGGTAGACACCGCTATGGCGTACTTTACTTCTTTGAAGTTGACATTCATCAAGGGATAAATATGTGTGTTCCATGGTGAAATACATGCATCATGAAACAATCGTATAGCTTCAGGACCTTCCTCATGCACTCCATAATCGCATTTCAGTGAAAAGGTATGAGAAAAGTCCTGTGGGGCAGAAACCTGCCCACAGGACACAAATGCAAATACAAGAGATACTAAAATAACTGCCAGTAATGTAAACTTACCTTTCACCGCTTATCAACTCCACAAGGGCTGTCATACTTCTTACTGGAAATCCTGTAGAGCCTGGAGGATTGTAATGCCATTGCTTCTTTGTTGTTGCCGTACCGGCAATATCTATATGTAGCCATGCCGTATCTTGGGGTATAAACTCTCTCAGGAAGAGAGCTGCTGTCACAGGACTTCCTTCTCTACCTGCACTATTAACAATATCTGCAACCTTACTTTTCATATTTTCTCTAAGATCTTCATCCAGCGGCATTCTATGCATCTTCTCACCTGTGTATTGGGTAACCTTTCTAACTTTTTGAACAATATCATCAGAATTGCTAAATATAGCTGCAGTATAGGAACCCAGTGCAACCACAGCACCACCTGTTAAGGTTGCCATTGTAACAGTTATATCAGGTTTCAAACCATCGGCATACTGAAGTGCTGATGCCAGAGCCAGCCTACCTTCCGCATCGGTATTAGTAATTTCAACAGTTTTTCCATTCTTTGCTCTAATAACATCACCGGGACGATATGAAGCGCCATCTGGCATATTTTCAGCAAGGGCAAGAATACCATGAACCTCTACATCACTCACCCCCAACTTGGCAATTGCCCTCATAATACCAAGCACCATAGCGGCTCCGCTCTTATCAAATTTCATGCCATCCATAGCTGTCGGTGGCTTGAGGTCAAGTCCGCCAGCATCAAATGTTAGACCCTTACCAACAAAGGCAAGCTTCTTTTTAGGTACACCATTTTTGTAGGTGAGACGAATAATGCGAGACTCTTTAACACTACCCTGTCCAACAGCAAGGATAAGATTGTATCCCTCCTGTTTTAAGGCTTCTTCACGAAGAATTTCTATCTCAAAACCATATTCTTCGGCAAGCTTACGGGCAACATCTTCAAACCAATCTGGGTCAGCTACATTGGCAGGCTGGTTGGCAATAGTGCGGGCATAGTTTGTTGCCTCTACCATAATGAGGGCTTTTTCAACGGTTGGTTCGTAGCCTTCTCCTTCCGGCACAAGGAAGACAACCTCTTTGGGCTCCTTGACTCCCTCAGATTTAAAGTCTACAAACTGGTAAGCACTGAGCCCAATACCCTCAATAATGGCAAATAGTTCTTCTTTCGTTAATTTAACAGGTAGTTTAACCTTCAAAACATCGCTACCATCCTGCCTCACACGGGTAACAACCTTTGCTGCATGTCTTCTAACCTTTTCCACATCATCTGCAGGTATCCATACTTTATAGTCTAGGACACCCACAGGTTTCATTCTAAATTTCTCGCTCTGACCAAATACAACATCAACAAATGCAATCTCCTCATCTTCGACATAATAATCAGAAGTAACTACCTCATAGTGAATCTTAACGGCATCATAATTAACCACTACTTCCACCTCCCAAATGTTATTTATACACTTTTACAAGAGCAGGACGCAGTAGAAAATCACCCATTTTGTAGCCGGGCCTGATAATTTCAGCCACTTTTCCACTACTACCCCGCTCCCCTTCCACCATAGCAACAACTTGATGTTCCATAGGATTAAAATCCATACCAACACTATCGATGACTCTAATGTCATGGGAGGATAGGATATTTTTTAATTTTCCCCATACCATAGCCCATGAGCTGTCATGAACTGCTCCCTGCCATATATCATCAAGAACAGGTAGAAGATCTTGCATAAACTTTTCAAGAGCAGCTTTCTCCATATGCGCCAATTTTCTCTCATATGTATGATGAATAGTATCAAGCTCGTTTTTCAAATATCCTATCTGTAAATTCAGCTTTTTAACAGTTTCATCTACATAATCTTCCCACAAACTTTCTATACTCATAAAATGACATCACCTCCAACTACCCATATAAATATACTACTTATTGCTACAATTTTCATAGAAGGCGTATAAAATTGAGGTGATGCGTATGGATGATATTAAACAAGAAATAATAGACGTAGCTGGCAGGCTTTATGAAAAGAATCTCAACGGTGGATACGGAGGCAACCTATCTATAAGAGTAAATGACCTTATTTATATCACCCGCGGTGGCATTCCCAAAGTCAATCTTTCACCCAAAGATATAGCCATCATCGACATCAATGGTAATTTTATAGAAGGCAAACCATCATCGGAATATAAAATGCATTTATACACCTACCAAAAAAATGCCGATCTAAAAGCCATGGTACATGCTCATCCCCCATACGCTATGGGGTTCTCAATTGGTCCTACAAACATACCCACCCATCTTTTTCCTGAAACTTCTATGCTTATAGGGAAAATAGCAATATCTCCTTTCTTTCCATCAGGTACCAATGAGCTAGCAGAAGACATCTCCAATAGAATTGCAGAAGGAGCTATTGCCGTACTCATGGAAAAACATGGCATTAGTGTAGTATCTACTACCAGCCTATGGGATGCGTATTATAAATTAGAGGCTATTGAACATGTTGCAATGGCATGGGTAACACATAAAATATTAAAGGAGGCGAGATAGTGAATCTAGAAAAGATTAAAAAGATAGACCAGCTCAAGGAAGGCATGGAAAATGTTATCGTTCTTGTTTATGTATCACAGGCATATACATTCTCATCGAAAAAAGGAGAGCGTTTTTCCCGACTAATTATCAATGACAAATCGGGAAGCATAAATGCATTTCTAAAATCCCCTCTGCCTCCTCGCAGTGGAAGCATTATTCGTGTCAGGGGTAATGTAGGCAATTATAACGGCAATAAAACATTCTATATGACAGAGATAATGAATACATATAGTATCGATGAACTATCTCCTGAGGCAAAAAAACATCTGTTTCCTTCACTCAGCCAAGAAGAACTTATACATATAGAAAACCAGTTAAAAGATCTTATTAATCGAACACAGGACAATGAGATAAAGAACCTACTTCTTGGTATTTTCTTTGGAAAAGATATACCTTCAGAACTATATAGCACTTTAAAACGTATCTGGCATTATCCTGCTGCCTCTAAGATACACCATGCCAGAATTGGAGGCTTACTTGAACACTCTGTGAAAGCAGCGCGACTTGTCGAAAAAATTGCCTTAGAATACAAAGACTTTGTTATAAGAGACATTGCCGTTGCTGGCGCACTTATCCACGATATAGGCAAAATTTTAGAACAAAGAGAAATTCCTGGCACAGGATGGACCGAAGAAGGAGAACTTCTTGGACATATCGCTATGGGATACGAACTCCTTATCGAGGTATCTAAATACATACCTATAGCACCAGAAAAACTAACAGCGCTCAAGCATATAGTATTGTCTCATCATGGCGAGCGTGAAAAAGGGTCACCAGTTGTTCCTTTGACCCCAGAGGCCCTTATCGTTCACGCAATAGAAGATTTAGAATCTCATATGGACAGTATTATAGGTAGCGCTCCAGATGAACCAGGCAGGGGAGAAACTCCCAATGCCTTCAGTAAACGCATTTTTTATTACCACTTAGGGAGGGATACACAGTGAAAATTACATTTTTAGGTGCAACCGGTGAAGTTACCGGATCATGTTATCTTGTTCACGACACCAATATTCAGTTTCTTGTGGATTGTGGAATGTTTCAGGGCCATTCCGAACACAAAAACGACGCTCCATTTCCATTTAAACCATCAGAAATACCATATGTTATACTCACCCACGCTCACCTTGACCACTCGGGGCGACTTCCTCTTCTTGTCAAGCGGGGATTTAAAGGGAAAATCATAACCACCCCACAAACAGCTGAACTATTAAGAATTATGCTCCTAGATGCTGCCCATGTACAAGAAGAAGAAATTAAACGTATCAACAAGAAAAGGGTACGCCAAGGGCTTCCTGAAATCAAGCCTATTTATACAACAGAAGATGTGGAAAAAGTTTTTCCCCTTGTTGTTCCTATATCATACGACAATAGATATCCACTAAATGAGCATGTAGAAATAAGATTTAGAGATGCAGGACATATACTCGGCGCCGCCAGCGTAGAGATATGGGACCATATGGATAACGAAAAAATTGTATTTTCAGGAGATTTGGGTCAAATACCCAATGAAGTGCTTCATGACCCTACTCTCATTGAAGAGGCAGATTATGTTGTGATGGAAACAACATACGGCGGGCGTAAACATAAAAGTCTTGAAGAGACAAGAAAAGAATTTCGCGACGCTATAGTCAACGGTTTAAAAAATGGTGGCAACATCCTCATACCATCTTTTGCCGTAGAAAGAACCCAAAGAATACTATACGAGTTAAGGCTACTCTGGGAATCAGGAGAGCTTCCTAAAGATGTCCCTATATATCTAGATAGTCCATTGGCTAGCAAAGCAACGGAAATATATAACGAGTACAAAGCCTCTTACAAACCATATATCCAGAAATATTTCATCGACGGAGACTCACCATTTAATCTTCCCAATCTACACATGGTAGAAAGTTCTCAAGAGTCTAAAAAGCTTAATGATGTGTCCGGCGCCATAATAATAGCTGGCAGTGGAATGTGCACAGGTGGACGCATACTACATCATCTTAAACATAATCTGTGGAAACCACAAACTACACTTATATTCGTAGGTTATCAAGCCCAAGGCACACTGGGTCGTCTTATCGTTGACGGTGCCAAGACTGTAAAGATATTTGGAGAACCAGTTAAGGTCAGGGCAAAGGTATTCACTATTAATGGTTTCTCTGCCCATGCAGACAGAGATGATCTTTTAACATGGGCTACATTCTTTAAGACGAAACCATACTTCATTTTAACCCATGGTGAAGATGATCAAAGACTGGCCTTTGCCAACTTACTTAAGAAAAGGGGATATAAGGTTCTCATTCCTCAGTACAAAGATTCGGTTGTTCTTAAACCTGACATGCCAGAAAGATACCCAGTGCCTATTAGAAGAGATGCCACCAGCGAAGCTCTAAAACTCATCTCTCAAATCTACGGTGACCTTCATGAACTTGAGGATATTATTGCAGAAGAAGGTGCCACCCCAGAACTTGTAGGTATACTTAAAAGTATTAGTACTCTGGTATCTTCTATTAAGAAGGTATAGTTTATAATGATAACACTGAGGAGGTAGGTAGCCATGAAGGAAGTATTGAAATATATCAAGAAAAACATATTAGGATTTGTTGTGCTGACAGTTATAACCATATTACTCGTGGGTTTCTTGTATTCTTACTATATGGTTTACCTACCACAAAAGCAAGCCCTCATACAAGAGCGATATGAAAATCCAGAGGAATTTGCCAATACCAGCGGTGTACCATCATTTAGTATAGAATCTAATTACTGGGATTGGCTAAAAAATCAATTTAGTGGACCGGGTAAAGCTGCTCCTTACAATTATACCCGTTAAGGAAAGGAGGATGCACTATGGCAGAAATTGTTCTTAATCATGTATGGAAAATATTTCCCACAAAAAAAGGAGAGGTTATCGCTGTTAAAGATGCAAATTTAAAAATAGAGGATGGAGAATTTATGGTTTTCCTTGGGCCATCTGGTTGCGGTAAGACAACAACGCTCCGCATGATTGCAGGATTGGAAGACATTACCAAGGGCGAAATACTCATCGATGGTAAAGTCGTTAATAACCTTCCCCCAAAAGATAGAGACATTGCTATGGTCTTTCAGAACTATGCCCTATACCCACATATGAAAGTATTTGATAATATAGCCTTCGGCCTAAAACTGAGAAAAATCCCAAAAGACGAAATCAAGAAAAGGGTACTGAAAGCGGCAAAAATGCTTCATATCGAAGAGCTCCTTGACAGAAAACCAGGTGAACTATCTGGTGGTCAAAGACAGCGTGTCGCCCTGGCAAGGGCAATTGTCAGGCAACCTAAGGCATATCTTATGGATGAGCCATTGTCCAACCTTGATGCAAAATTGAGGGTACAAACAAGAGCTGAACTTCTCGAACTTCACAGACAGTTGGGTGTTACTACCATATATGTTACCCATGACCAGGTAGAGGCAATGACACTAGGCACAAGGGTAACAGTTATGAAAAAAGGAGAAATTCAACAGGTGGGAACCCCTCTTGAAATATACTCTATACCTGCCAATATATTCGTTGCCGGTTTTGTCGGCTCTCCTCCAATGAACTTCATTGAAGGACAACTGGTCGAAGAAAATGGACAAATGTGGTTTGTCTCTGAAGGAGATATTAAACTACACATACCAGAAGACATAGCAGGTCTTCTTAAGCAGAAAAACGCACCAACAAATATTATCCTTGGTATTAGACCTGAGGATGTACATCTTAAAGAAGAGTACCACAAGGAGATCAATGATAGCTGGATAGTAAAAGGAACAGTCAAAGTTGTTGAAAGATTGGGCGCAGAAACTTTTGCCCACTATGAGGTTGGAGGAAGATTCAAAGTTATAGGACATGTTTCTCCGCTTACACTCATTGAACCTGAAGAAAGCAAAGAGCTACTATTTGACATGACAAAAAGTCATTTCTTTGATAAGGAAACAGAAAAACGTATTGGCGGAGGCCTCGACTTGAGACCTGAAATATATCGCAAGAAACAGGCAAAGGCCTCATAAAAAGAGGTGAGTCTATGGCCAAGAAACCAACAGTACTCATAGCGGATGATGAAGACAGTGTACGCCTCCTTCTCAAGGAAATACTTGAGGAGGAGGCTTTTGTCATAGAAGCCCGTAACGGAGGCGAGGCAATAGATATTGCCCGCATAAACAAACCACATGTTGTATTTCTTGACATTCGTATGCCCGGTATTGATGGAATGGAAGCTTTGAAGAAGATAAAAAAATTGCTACCCAATACACCGGTTATAATGCTTACCGCCTATGGAGACGCAAATCACACAATTACAGCTATGAAAGAAGGAGCCTTTGAATATATTGTCAAACCCTTCGATATTGAAGACATCCTTGATATCTTTCACAAAGCTATGGCCTATAGGGAATCACTTAGAGAAGTAGAAGTGCTTTCACCGTCATCTGAACCGTCATCTTCCATACTTGTAGGTAAATCTGACGCCATGAAGAATATCTTTAAAATTATAGGAAAAATTGCCGAATCACCTGTCAATATACTTATCACAGGAGAAAGTGGTGTAGGCAAAGAACATGTAGCACGAAGCATACACAATGTATCCTCTCGAGCTGACAAACCGTTCATACATATACCGTGTTCTGCCATCACCGAGGAAACCATAGAAAGTGGAGAGATAACAGCAAAAATACTTTCCGCTCAAGGTGGAACTGTACTACTTGACGAAATAGGCGACCTTAGCTTTGCCGCACAAGGTTTCTTATTACCCATTATTGGAGAAAAACGTATACAAAGAGATAATGAGGAAATCCCCCTTGATATCAGATTCATTGGCACCTCTAGCGAGGATCCACAGAAACTTGTAGAGGAGAAGAAACTGCGCAAAGATTTTCTCTTTAGACTTAATGTTGTACATATTCACATTCCTCCGCTAAGAGAAAGAAAGGAAGATATACCCGAACTTGTTTTTTACTTCATTTCTAAATACTCTAAGGCCTATGGCATTAAAGTTAAAGGCATCACAAAAAAGGCTATGGACTTGCTTACCAGCTATGATTATCCTGGTAATGTTAGAGAGCTAGAAAATATTATAGCAAGGGCAATTGCCATGTCAGCTAATGCATACATTGATGTGCATGCTCTTCCCCAAGAATTAGGGAAGAAACTGGAAAATCTATCTGACACATCTGAGTCGGAGGAAGAAAAGGGTAATACACTTTCAACAATTCCCGTTCCCGACGGTAAATTTGTCTCTTTAAAAGATATTATAAAACAGGTAGAAAAAGAGACTATTATTAATGTACTAAAGCAGTGCCGTGGCAATAAAACAGAAGCTGCAAAGAAATTGGGTATATCTAGACAGGCACTATTTAAAAAGATAAAAGAATATGGCATAACAGATGAAGACATTATAGGGGGATTAATAAACACATGATTCATATACGTCGTTTTATAAGGGATCTTGTTATATTTACAGTAAGCTATTATATAGGTTTCTTCATACGCTTCGGCTATCCTTTCCCACAAAAAAATTTTTCGGATTTTTCACGTATATTTCCTTTAACTCTTTTAGCATTCATACTCATCTCCCTCATTATGGATAACTATCCCCGTATCAACCTCTCTGCCTTAGAAGAAATCTCTGGATTCGCCGCCGCCTCATTAATTACAACATTCATATGGTCAACCTTTAACTACTTCTTACATGCCTTCGCCCTACCCCGCTCTATTCTCTTAATAGCCTTCATTCTCCAGATTATTATGTTAACGATAGCTATATACATAGAAAGAAAGCTGGGATTATCTTGGATAAAAAAGACAGTTGGAGTTATTGGAGAAACTCATATAGACAATATATCTGGTATACCCATCAATTCACCAGAGGTTATTGACAAGGTAGATTCTGTAATAGCATCTTCGATAAAAAGTGAACAAGAGGCACTTTTACTTCTCAAAGCTATTGAAAAGGGAAAGGATATCTTTATAAAACCCAAGCCGGCCGATATCGTTCTTCATGCATCAAAATTTCTATCTCTGGGTAGTCACCCCATTCTATATTATTCAGCCCCTATCATATCCCCAGCAGAAAGATTTTTTAAACGTGTTATGGATATAATCATGGGACTTATTGGAAGTATGATTACAGTTATACTTCTGCCCTTTATTGGAGCTGCCATATACATAGACAGCCCGGGTCCTATTTTCTATTTGCAAACTCGCTTAGGAAGAAATGGTAAACCCTTCAAAGTCATTAAATTCCGTACCATGATACCCAATGCTGAAAAATATACAGGAGCCGTTCTTGCCACAGAAGATGATCCTCGCATAACAAAAGTAGGTAAATTCCTCAGGAAAACCCGTCTTGACGAGTTACCCCAATTTTTTAATGTACTTATAGGAGACATGTCAACGGTAGGACCTAGACCCGAGAGACCTGAGATGTACAAAAAAATAGAAAAAGAACTACCACTTTTCAGAATGAGACTTATGGTTAAACCGGGTATTACGGGACTGGCTCAGGTATATGGAGAGTACGATACACCACCAGAAGAGAAATTAACATACGATCTCATATATATACTCTCAAGACCGAAACTTCCTCTTGACATCCGTATTATCCTTATGACCATCAAGACGATGCTTACCCCTTCCAAGGCTAAGTAATATATAATGAGTTAGTAAGTTAAAGGGGGTATGTAGCATGCACGATGTTTTACTACTACTAAAAGACCTTATGTCTATTCCATCAACAACAGGACAGGAAGAAGAAATTGGTAAGTTTTTAGCCGCTATTCTTCGTTCTATGGATATGGAAGTTCATACGCAAGAAGTAGAAAAAGGCAGATTTAATGTTATCGGAAAAAGAGGAAATCACGGGGTTCTCATAGTTACACACATGGATACCGTACCAGCCGATGAGGACACTGATAAATTGTATCTTCAAAAAAGTGGCATGCTTCGCGGCAGAGGAGTTATTGACACCAAAGGACTAATAGCAGCTCTTCTGGCAGCACTAGCAAAAACCAAAGATCCGGTTACAGTAGCATTCGTTGTAGACGAGGAAGAAACAGGGCTAGGTTCAAGAGTACTTGAAGTTCCACCAAGCAACTATACGCTGGTACTGGAACCCACGGATCTAAAGATTGCCAATATTGAAGCAGGATTTTTAGAGGTTGTTGTTACATTCTACGGCAAATCAGCACATGGAGCCCATCCAGAAAAGGGCAATAACGCACTGGAAAGGCTTTATGCATTTCTACAAAATGTAGAAAACCTTTCATTTGTCAAACCAGAGCATCCCTTGTTCTATCCCCCACTTTATCTCTTACAAGAAATAAAGGGAGGCTCTGTCATATATAGGGTACCAGACAAGGCTATATTAAGATTAAACTTTATCCTACAACCAGGCATTTCTCCAGTGAAGGCACTTGAAGAACTTAGCCAATACATTGATGAAGACACAGAAATTGAAGTTGTAGACATGGATGAGGCCATTGTCATTGATGACGACGAAGATGTTGTCATAAGACTAAAAGAAGCGTACAAAAGGGCTGTAGGCTCAGAACCAGAATTTACTGTTATGAGAAGTTGGACCGATGCCGCCAATCTCTATATGAAAGGACTAAAACCCATTATCTTCGGAGCAGGGAGTTTGTGGAAAGCACACACATCTGAAGAATCTGTCACGCTAAAGGAATTAACTACCTTGAGAGATGTACTCATTGAATTTATAGAGGGAGAGTAGTATCAAAAGTCTTTATATGTTATACTAACATTGTCTTTATTTGCTGTACAAAATAAAGGAGGCACCAGTCATTATTATTGAGATACGTAATTTAACATTTGGCTATAAAAAGGGGAAACCAATATACAATAACTTGTCACTAACGCTAGGAAAATACCCCTGTGAAGGGCTAGTTGGTCCTAATGGAGCCGGTAAATCTACCTTGGTAAAATTACTCCTTGGTCTTAAAAAACCGTGGAGTGGAGAAATTATCATCCCCAAAGATACTGTTATGGGTTTCCTTCCAGAGATTCCTACATTGCCAGAAGAATTGTCTGTTAGTGAGTTTCTTATAGACATGGCAGTATCTGGCGGCCTTCCTCTAACAGAGGCATATAAAACAACAGATTTACTACTTATCAACTTGAAATTAGACGCATACAGAGATAGCAAGATTAAAACTTTGTCTAAAGGAACCTTACAAAGGGTGGTATTTGCCCAAGCCATTATTCATGGGCCTTCTTATGTCATCCTCGATGAACCTACATCAGGACTTGACCCACTATCACGCAAACATATGTTATCTCTCATATCCACTATAAGTAATTTAGGAATAAAAGTACTGATGTCTACCCACATACTTACAGACATTAAACAGGTATGTCAACGGGTTATTTCAATAGACAATGGACAAGTTATTTCGGATATAGAGATAAACAATCTTATAAAACATGATACATATATAGTAGAAACATCATCACCTGATATATTGCTAAAACATCTTCCCGGAAAGAAGCTTTCTGATGTATCAGCCATTATCAACACAGATAACCCAGACAATATACTTAGGATTCTCGCCGATTACCAATTACCCGTTTGGAAGCTGGAACCTCTAGAAGAAGACATATATGAGGTGGTTACACATGAGTAGAATATATGACCTGTCGTTTAAGCCGTACCGTGGCAAACGCACAAGTATACTAATGCGAACATCCTATTTGTTATTCAGCTATTTCAAACATATATTAACAAAATTCGGGGGAGGATTTACAAAGTTTGTATTGTATTCTGTACTCGCAATTCCTACTATTAGCGCTGTAGCACAGTTATTTTTCTCATATTTAAAGGCGAACGTTAGTCATAAGGTTGATATTGATTATGGGGCAGTCGCTACATCTGCTTCATTTCCTCTATACTTTATGATAGCTATAGCAGCTTCTTTTCTCATATCCACTATTACATCTTCTGATTATCCTACATTTATGCGATACAGAAAGATGGATAAAGGGATGTGGTTAGCACTATATGGTGTAACTCTATCACTCTTATTCCTTCCTATGTTTGTGGCATTTTTCATACTATTTCTTGGTGGCATTTCATTATTTCCTCAGTTTGTCCCAGCATGGACAACATTCACCATGTTTATCAATGAATCCTTTAAATGGTTCTTGGCATCACTGATTGCCACAAACATCATTGTCACATTTTCAATACTCATGAAAAAACCATCATTTAGTAGTATTGCATCTGCTATATATCCTATGGTACTAGGTATAATCTTGTCTATCATTACCGAAATAGCAAACATATCATACACTGCAACAAGTTCTATTAATGTAGCCAGTGTCATATTCTCTTTAGAAAACACACCCATGTCAGACCTTCTTCTTAACAGTGTCCTCTATATGGGCATTATGGTTTTGGCGTTCATTTACAGGGGGAAAACCTTATGGAGATAGTTGTGAAAAACGTCAATAAATGGTATGGCACAAGACCCGTTTTAAAAGACATATCACTAACTCTAAATACAGGTATTACAGGACTTTTAGGACCTAATGGTGCTGGCAAGACAACACTAATAAGCATAATAGCAGGTCTTATGAGACCATCTGCAGGCAGGGTAGAAATAAATGGCAAATCGCCGTATTATAACCATAGTGTTAGAAAATATATAGGTCTACTCCCGGAGAACGCCCATTTACCAAAGCGATTTTCAATAAGAGAATTTTTGACATGGCAGGCAATAACACTAAAAGCAGAACAAAAAGAAGTGGACAAGGTTCTCGACATAGTTGGTATGACAAGATACCATAAAGAAACTATTGGCAGTCTTAGCAAAGGTATGAAACAACGTATAAAGTTTGCAGCTGCTATACTGGGTGATCCACCTATATTATTACTTGATGAACCTTTCAGTGGTATTGACCCACATGGTAGAAAAATACTGCGAAATCTTATCCTATCTTATGCTAAAGAAAAAACCATTGTGTTCAGCTCTCATATACTTGAAGAGGTACAAATGATAGCCCACAACATTGTTGTATTGAAAACAGGTTATATTGTAGCAGAAGGCACTCCTGAGGGTATAAGAAAACTACTCACCGATGTGCCCTATAAAGTATATATAGAGACTTCTGATCCAATAAAACTTATTAACACATTGTTTGAGCGAAAACTTATCCATATGGGAAAAATTGAGTCACCAGACGGTATAACAGTAGAGACCTTTTCTTTTTCTGAGCTATCCACAGCTATACCTCAAATAGCAGTTCAGGATAACATATCGATAAAAATGTTTAGTCCGGAAGATGTCAAGCTAGAAAAACTTTTCGAATATTTGACAATGCGTGGTGATCTAACATGAGATATCTAATTTTGCAATGGTACAACATAAAATATATGCTTAAGCACAATATAACTGCCATCATAGCTGGTATGCTATATGCCACATTAATTATCATATGGAATATCACATCATACACTAGCGGTATATACATAAAACACACCATAAAAGACAGTATATACAATACCTTCACAAGTAATATCACCCTACTTGTCTTATCTATTATCGCCGTTATACTATATAATTCCGATCTATCCGATAAAACCTATACCTATATCAGAATGCGTCCCATAAACCCCATGATATACACCGGACTAAAGGTTGTTAGCATTTGGATTATTACATCCGTATTCACCACAGGTATATATCTTAGTGATAGTCTGTTGGTTGGGAAATTTTCATTAGGCGGACTTATAACTATAGTGCTGACAACACTCAACATAGCAATAATATCGTCAAGCATAGGAGCACTAATCGGTGGCAAAGCATCTATATTTGTCATAGCAGGCTATAGTGGGCTATCTACAAGTCTTCACGATATGTTCACAAGTGGCACTATAGCATCATGGCTCAAAAGTATATCAATGATTGCCCCTATCTACAATGTCATACCATGGGTAGGAATACTGGCACTTATACTACTACTTATTAAAGAGCTAAGACGCAATATAAGGGCTTAAAATTTCCCATACCCTACCAACAGGAAAACCTACAACATTATAGTAATCACCAATAATAGACTCAACAAGTATTGCTCCATATGAATCCTGTATGCCATAGGCTCCCGCCTTGTCAAGGGGCAAACCTGTAGAAACGTATTCCTCTATAAACTTGTCTGGCACAATACGAAATTTTACCTGTGTCGTTTCATGAATAAGATGTAATTTTCCATCAACCTTAATAGCAACACCAGTTATAACACTATGAGTTCTCCCCATAAGCATTTTCAGCATAAAAACAGCATCCTTTTCATCTTTAGGTTTTCCAAGTAACATATCTGAAGATGGAATATATACTACCGTATCAGAGGCAACAACAACATCGTAATTCTCCCATGTTACGCTATCCAGCTTACCCTTGGCCTGCCTAAGCACAAACTCATTAATATCTCCGCCGTTGTAAGGTTCTTCTTCATAATGAGGTGAAACAACATCAAACTCATCACATATATAGCGAAAAAGTTCTTTCCTACGGGGAGAAGTGGAAACAAGAAGGCATCTCAAGACACATCGCCTCCTGCACCACCAGATAAAACATGGTGAACAGCAGAAACCACATCATTTGCTTCTATTTGACCTTTTTCCGCGAACATGAGCACAATGACAGTAAGAATGTCGAGAATAGGATTTACACTCTTTTCTACAGCCTCTTTAGGATCAAATGTATATAGAATTTTGGTAAATTCTTCTTCGTCTTTATCCCAAACAGCAGCTATATATGGTGGCACAACATCAGTTATATAGCCATTGATAACAGCCTTGATGATTTCCTGAAAGGAATCAGAATGGATAAAATCATACACTTCAGATGCATGGGGTTTACCCGCAATCAGTTCATCAAGCTGTTTACGTGCCTCTTCATCATGGATAAGTCCATGAAACACTTCCCAAGCCACGCTCTCAAGCACATCTCTGAGCCCTATAACCATAGATGTATACATACCCAGTTTCCTTGTTGTCTCATTCATCACAGGCTCAACATCTTTAAAAAACACACTACTCACCCCCAAGCTTTCCTATAAGCATTTTAATATCCTCTTTGGGTCCAGCAACTTTATATTTTTCTCCATGTTCAAAAGACTCCAACTTCTCTATCTGAAGTTTATCTTTAAAACTCCATAAAACACCAGTCTTATCATATGGTACAAAGACTTCCGCAGAAATGGATTCACCAAATAGTTTTTCATCAACAGCCTCCAGTAGCTTGTCTATCCCTTCACCAGTCTTGGCTGAAACAAAGAGTGCATCTGTATACTCTCTTTTTAAATCTTCCAAATCTTCCTTGTCTAAAAGGTCTATCTTATTGAAAACAAGCATTAAAGGTAATTTTTCAGCACCTATTTCTTTTAATACACCTTTCACTACACGCAGTTTATCTTTATAATTTTCATCTGTAGCATCAAGTATTATAAGGGCAAGATCCGACTCTTTTATCTCTTCAAGTGTTGCCTTAAACGCTTCAATAAGCGTATGGGGAAGTCGCCTAATAAAACCTACAGTATCAGCAAAGATAACCGTCCTACCAGAAGGCAATGCAACTCTCCTCATTGTCGGAGCTAAGGTTGCAAATAGCATATCTGCCACAAATACATCTTTGTCTCCTGATAACCTTCTTAGTAGTGTGGATTTACCGGCATTGGTGTAACCTACTAAAGACACAATCTTGTTTTCACGCTTTCTCTTCTTTCTTCTGAGCTCACGGTCCTTTTCCAAATCTGCTAGCTGCCTCTTGATAACAGAAATACGTCTGCGTATACGCCTTCTATCCACCTCAAGTTTTTTTTCACCAGGTCCTCTCGTACCAATACCACCGCCTAACCTGCTCATTTCCTTCCCCATGCCTAC
Organism: Zhurongbacter thermophilus; assembly: GCF_026184435.1. NCBI lineage: Bacteria > Pseudomonadati > Zhurongbacterota > Zhurongbacter > Zhurongbacter thermophilus. Next base: position 512,352 of record NZ_CP046447.1, on the reverse strand, counting down.
AAGTCTTGGCAAGTTATACTCAAGCTGAGCAAGCTCTACCTGCAATTTACCCTCTTCAGTAGTGGCATGCTGTGCAAATATATCAAGGATAAGCTGAGTTCTATCGACCACTTTCAACCCGGTAATATCCTCTATATTTCTCTTTTGGGAAGCTGTCAGTTCTCCATCAACAATAAGGGTTTCAGCGGAAAGGGCTTCTGCATATCTTTTAATTTCTCTCAGTTTTCCTTTCCCAAAGTAGTAGGCAGGGTGCGGATATTTTCTCCTCTGCACCACCCTACCTACCACCTCTCCACCAGCTGTTTCTACCAGCCGCTCCATTTCATCAAGTATATCTGATGTATAAGAGGCACTTCCCCTATCCAAAGCGGCTATGATAACCCGCTCTTTCTGTTTGGCCTCTTCTTCAAGATTTATCATTTCATGGGGCATCTCACATCACCTTTCCTATTACCTTCACATTTCCTTTCATTATCTTCTTGCCCCTGGCACCTCTTCCCATAACAGGTAATGTGTCACCATCTCGAGGAATACTCCATACTCTCTCATCGGTAATAACACGCACTTCAGACACATCATCGTCAACAACCTTAGCAAGAACGACTTTACCAGTAGTACTATCTACCCTTTGAAGAATAACACCACCACTACCTCGGTGCCTCAAGGGAATATCTTCAATATTTGTAGCCTTTCCATATCCCTTACGGGTCATGGTAAATAACAACGCATCGCTATCAGAAGAATCGTGGAAATCTGCATCCGCAACAGCATCTTTATCTGTTGTCTTAACTAGCTTACTACCCCGTGCATTCATTCCTTGAACAGAAATTTCCCCTATCTTATAACGGGAAGCCTTACCATTTTTCGTAACAACAACCAACTGATCTTTATCTTCTGGTACATCCTCGGCAAACACAAGTTCATCTCCAGGAATAAGGCTCATAATTGTTGTTACCCTGCCACGACTGGTTAAGAGTACATCTCCAGGAACTATTTTGCCTCTACCTCCTGCCGTGATGAGAAGAATATCTCTCTCGTTATCGAGGGCTTTCAGTCCAATAACATCCTCGCTAGCAGCCATATTGAAAATATCGCCTACTTTGGCCCCTTTCTTACCTCTTGTCCCTTCAGGCAGATGTGCAACTTCCATTCTTAATGCTCTACCATGATTAGTGATAATTAGAATCTCTCCATTAAGAGGTACCTCTACACACATGATGCATTCTTCATGTACATCCTTTTCTGGGCTAACTCTCCTAATGAAACCACCAAGAAGAAGCTCTACCCTCTGCATAACAGCAGGCAAATCAGCATTTTTTCTTACATATCCACCAATCTCTGTTCTTCTTGGATCGGCATACTTTTCTTTTAATTCCCTAAGTTCCCTTTCAACAACACTATCCCTAAACAGGGGATCCTCAAGAATACGCTTATTGTATGCAATAATCTCCTCCAGCTTATTTTTCTCATCTACAAGCTTATCTCTTTCAAGTTTAGCTAACCTCTGCAAACGCATATTCAAAATGGCTGTAGCCTGGGCTTCACTGAATCCAAACTTTTCTATAAGCCCTATCTTAGCCTCCTCTGCATTTTCTGACCCCCTAATATGGGCAATGATTTCATCAATAATATCAAGTGCCCTGAGAAGTCCAATTACAATATGATGTCTCTCCTCAGCCTTTCTCAGATCATAACGAGCTCTTCTTTCAACAACCTCTCTTCTAAAGGCAATAAACTCTTTGAGTATATCAAGCAAAGACAACTGTTTTGGCATACCATTGACAATAGCGACAAGAATAACGCTGTACGAGATTCTGAGATTGGTATACCTCAGAAGCTGGTCTACAATAACATCTGGTGAAGCACCACGCTTGAGTTCCACAACAATACGTACACCATGCCTGTTAGACTCATCTCGCACTTCATCTGCACCAGGAAGTTTGCCATCAACAATAAGTTTGGCTATAGATTCAACAAGGTGTGCCTTGTTAACCTGATAAGGTATCTCCGTAATAACAAGAAGTTTTCTTCCGCCACGTCCATCTTCTACTCTCCATTTTCCCCTAAGGTGGAATGTTCCCCTACCCGTCTTATAAATTTGTCTCAACCTTTCTGGATCATCAATAATACCACCTGTAGGAAAGTCTGGAGCAGGAAGCACACCCATTATTTCATCAATGGTAACATTCTCATTTCTGAGCACCTTAATAAGAGCATCAACCACCTCTCCTAAATTATGAGGAGGTATACTCGTAGACATACCAACGGCTATACCACTAGAACCATTAACAAGAAGATTGGGAAGAAGTGCTGGAAGAACTACAGGTTCTTTTAATGTGCCATCGAAATTTGGCATCATATCGATAGTATCCTTATCTATATCCTTTAACATCTCAAGTGCTATCTTGTGAAGTCTTACCTCTGTATAACGCATTGCAGCAGCGCTATCGCCATCCATGGAACCAAAGTTACCCTGCCCATCTATAAGAGGATAACGCATATTAAAGTCTTGTGCCATTCTCACAAGAGCATCGTAAACGGCATTATCACCATGGGGATGATACTTACCAAGTACTTCACCGACAACACGGGCAGATTTTTTATACGGTCTATCAGGTAAATTACCCATGTCGTACATAGCATACAAAATGCGTCTCTGAACAGGCTTTAAGCCGTCCCTAACATCGGGAAGAGCTCTTCCCACAATAACAGACATTGCATAATCAAGATAGGATTGTTTCAACTCATCTGTTAAGTTCCTATATCTGACATTATCAAACATACCCACCGCACATCACCTCAAACTAAATATCAAGATTCTTGACTTCAAGTGCATGTTCTTCTATAAATTTTCTACGGGGCTCAACTTTCTCTCCCATAAGAATACTCATTATTTCATTGGCCTCCTCTGCATCATCAACAGTTACCTGAAGAAGTACCCTTCTACGAGGATCCATCGTTGTAGCCCAAAGCTGTTCAGCATTCATCTCACCAAGACCTTTATACCTTTGAATTTCATACTTCTCAATTCCCTGATCTTCTAATTCTTTTATAAGCTTTTCAAGTTCCTCGTCAGAGTATATATACTGTACTTTCTTATTCTTACCTCTTCCCCACTCAACCTTATAAAGTGGAGCAAGAGCTATGTATACATGTCCATTTTCAACAAGTGGTTTCATAAAACGGTAGAAAAATGTCAAAAGCAGAGTTCTAATATGGGCACCGTCAACATCGGCATCTGTCATGATAATAATCTTGTTATATCTTAGCTTAGAAAGATCAATATCATCACCAATACCTGTTCCAATAGCCGATATCAGGTCACGAATTTCCCTGTTAGAAAGTATTTTATCCAGTGACGCTTTTTCAACATTAAGGATTTTACCTCGAAGGGGAAGTATTGCCTGATGGGCCCTATCTCTTGCTTGCTTGGCACTACCACCAGCTGAATCACCCTCAACGATGAACAGCTCCCTATGCTCAGGATTTTTATCTGAACAATCAGCCAGTTTGCCAGGGAGAAGGCCACCAGCTCTCTTTGCCTGCTTCTTCACAAGTTCTCGACTCTTTCTCGCAGCCTCTCTTGCCCTTTTAGCTAGCTCTATACGCTCAAGAACGGCCTTTAGCTCAGAGGTACGTGTGGCAAAGTAGTTATCAACTGCATCATATGTGATTTTATCCACCACAGAACGTACCCAAGAAGTGCCAAGCTTACCCTTTGTCTGCCCTTCAAATTGAGGTTCTGGAAGCTTAACAGATACAACAGCTCTAAGCCCTTCCTTTACATCCTCTGCAGTGTAAGACTGCTTATCCTTCAACACACCTTCTCTACGAGCAAGGTCATTTATAGCCCTGACAAGTCCTCTTCGGAAACCTGAGACATGGGTACCGCCATCGGCGGTACGAATAGAGTTAACAAATGAATATATGGTTTCTCCATCATTTTCTACATACTGAAAGGCTACCTCAACCTCTAAATGAGCTTTTCCATCGGGAGAATCTCCTTCACCCTTAAAATAAACACTTTCTGAAAGGATAGGCTTTGCTTGACCTATAATCTCTAACAGAAGCTCTTTAATACCCTCTTCGGAATAAAACTCTTTGCTATCACCGGTAAACTCGTCAATTAGGATAAACTTTACCTTGGGATTGAGATAAGACAACTCTTCCAAACGATCATAAATAATATCATAGTCGAACTTTGTTGTTTCAAATATCTCAGGATCAGGCTTGAATCTGACACGAGTCCCTCTCTTGTCTATCCCCTCTTCGACAACAGTAAGCGGTTCTACAACCTTACCTCTTTCAAAACGCATTCTGTAATGCTTACCATCACGCCATACATCAACCACAAGCCATTCACTGAGAGCGTTAACAACAGTAACACCAACACCGTGAAGACCACCAGATACTTTATATGCTTTACTATCAAATTTACCACCAGCATGGAGCTTGGTAAAAACAACCTCTAGTGCAGACTTACCTGTTTTAGGATGGACGTCTACAGGAATACCTCTTCCGTTATCCTCCACTGAAACAGAACCATCGGTGTGAAGGGTTACCACTATCTTATCGGCATAACCTGCCATTGCCTCGTCAACAGAGTTGTCAAGTATTTCCCATACAAGATGGTGAAGGCCACGCCAATCGGTGCTACCTATGTACATAGCCGGCCTTTTTCTAACACCCTCTATCTGCTCTAAAACAACAATATTATCCGCTTTATACTCTCCCACACGCACTACCTCCTCTCTGACTCTTCAACCAAATGATTGCCAACCTTTTTTTAATGTCGTTGTCATCTATCATAGAAAACAAACGACTAGCCTTTTCAATTTCCTCATCAGAAAAACTGACAAACTTATTATGGGCAGTTTGTTCCTCACCTTCTATATTATTATCTCTACCTTGTTTAACAATCTTTATCTTCAAGCTGCTAACATGAAAACCATACTTCTTCAAGGTTTTCAAAAACTCACCTTCATACCTCTTAATAGCAGAAGCAACAGCAGGAGAATATGCCCCCACATGAAGTTCTTCGGTATATATACCCAGTGGCTCCGTAAGAGATGATAAATCAAGCACCTTTCTACCTTTGTGTATACGCATGATATCCTTCCATAGAGTTCTTAACCTCAGGTAGGCTTTAACACTGGGAGCAGCCGAAGATAACAAATCTCCTGTAGCTTCTTTCATATTCCTCACGGTGTACCACCTGTAGCCGTAGTAGATGTAGACGATGTAGAAACAGAAGTTTCTGTTCCCGTAGATATCGTAGCCGTTGATGTGGTAGATGTTTCAGTTACTGTAGAAGACCTAGTAGATGTAGCACTGGTTTTCTCTACTTCCGTAGCAGTCTGTGTAGTAGTTGCCGGTTGTGTACCTGACTGACCAGATGGGTTCAAGGAAGGTGAAGACGTTTGCGTTTGTGTCCCTGTCGTCTGTGTAGATGTTGTAGAAGTTGATGGGGTCTCAGGTTTGACACAATGTCCCAATTGACCTACTGTCCTATCAGGATGTATCCCCTTTATATACTCAGATGCTAGCTCTGGACCAAAGACCTTTATATAAAAGTCTTTCAGCCATGCATCGTCATACTTCAATGCCGATACCTCTACAGTTAGATCAGCGGCGTAACATCCCCAGACATCATAAACTTTTAGTGATTCCGACCTGATATGATAATCTCTAATATCATATGCAAGCTTGATCCATTTATCTGGAGAGGTATCAGAAACAATCTCATTACCCCATATCTTCATCAACTCATCGGCAAGAGATAAAGATAACTTTTCCATAACTTGATTCTTCACATCAGGAGATGTAAGAAATTTCATCTGCCTTTCAACACGCTCTATATCACTCGTGCGGGAACGCCAGAAAACAAGGAATTTTCTACCATCAAGATGAACCTCTCCCGGCCCAAGACATGTACCTCCGCGACAAGCCCAATCATGGCTATGACAGCATATTCTTTTATCAAGATGTACATCAATACCTCCAATGGCATCAATAACATCGGCCACACCTTTAAATGAAAAGATTATATAGCGGTCAATATGCACACCAAAGTTATACTCGAGCGTTTCAATAAGCGATCGAGCACCATCTTGTGGGTCACCAGCTCTCGAATAGATAAAGGCATGGGCCAGCTTTGTATAAGATTTCAGACGGGGTATGTACACAATAGTGTCTCGTGGGATAGAGAGGATAGTGATACTACTGGTTTTGGGATTAATGAAAAGAAGCATTACAGAATCATTATGACCATAGAGAATACCATTGCGGGAGTCAATACCTGCAACAAGCCACACCGCAGGTTTTGTAATCTTTCGGACAACAATGATCTGTTTCCCTTTATATTCTGCCAGTTTATCGGCTGGAATCTTTTTACCAGATACCGGATCTATAAAAACAACATCTGTAGCCTTATCAGGATATATAAGAAGCTTCTCTTTCACTTTTACAATAACGGAAACAGTCTTATTTCTATACCATCTGGCGTTACGCTGGGTAATAATACGACCTGTTTGCGACTTTATAGCAATAACATTAGAAGCATCGGGAGCTATAGTACCAGACCTCGTAAGAACATAGAATTTGTTTCCATCTAATACAAGGGTTCCAGTTTGAGTCACATATTTGTCTACATAAACCTCTACATATAATTCTTTGCCTTCACCTTTAACTGTACCCTCGTCTTTCTTTTCTACTGTACCCTTACCATTCCAAACATTAGCACTACCTACAGTATAGGCCCAATACCCAACACCAATAATCACTCCTAAAATTAAAAAGGATACTATGTATAAAATCTTCTTTTTTACGCTCACTATTTATCCCTCCCATAGCATAATGCCTATATATTATATCAGTAGTCATGTATAATTCATTTGGAGCCATGAGAAAAACATACATAGCTGTAATCATTGCATTAACAATAATCGGAAGCTTTCTTAGTTTATCGGTCTCTGCCATTGCCACACCTCAACTCATTAATATAGAAATAGGTCGAAACTTCGTCAAACTGACACCTGCCCCACTACATATGAAACAAATAAGTGATAACTTTTACAAGATATACAAGTTTCCAGATACAACTGTTGGCAGTGCATCATCGACAAACTCTTCATCTATCGCTCTACTTACTACATACCCAATAACTATTGTCACTCCAACAAACTACATTGCCACTTCGACAGACGAAAGTCTCATTATAGCACCCCGCGACTTTTTTATTTCCACTCCGTCAACAGCAAGCACATCTACAGGAACAGAAACAGGAAGTCAAACAACAACACCTACGGAAAGTCAAACTTCTACACCACATATTATAGTTGCAGACATCAAGCTGATACCAAAATCAGAAAGAGGAGAAACTTTCATATTCTTGTCTGGCGAAGAACTATATAAAATTCTGATGGCATACACACGCCATCATGAAATAAGTACACCAACAGAAACGGTAAAATCTATTGCATACAGCACTGCCAAATGGAGTAAAACCTTTGGCATTGATCCGTTGCTTATACTCGCCCAAATGAGATGGGAAAGTAAATTTAAACCTTATGCACGCAGCAAAAGCGATGCTAAAGGCCTTATGCAACTAAAGGATTTTGTATATCAGCCCATAGCAAATTTTTTAGGTCTAGACACAAGTACAAATGCCATATACGATATTGACAACAATATTGCAGCAGGTACATATTACATGTATTACAAGATGAGAACATGGGGTACTGAAGCCGGAGCCCTTGGTGCTTATCTTTTAGGAGACACAGGCTATCTACAAGCCCTCTGGAATGAAACAGAAGGCAAAGATTCTATAGGTACAACATACAACAAATATATCGCCAAGATAATGAATACTCGGAACGAATTAAGATCTTATATAGGTCTTCCTCCCTATAATAAACCTCTTAGCGTCTACATATCACCAGGGCATGGAACCTATGATAATGGTTACTATGATATGGGGGCCATTGTGGGGCAATACTACGAAAGTCGGATAAACCTTGCTATTGCTTTGAAACTGAAAAACATACTAGAAAGCAAAGGAATCAAAGTATACATGGCTCGTACAGAAGAAAATAATCCTGAAACTCCATATCTTTCAGAACGGGTTCATATGATCAACCTACTTCATCCCAATGTTGTTATTAGTATCCATGCTAATGCCAATCCCTACTCAAAATCCATACGAGGATATGAAATCTACTATCGCAAAGCATATGATAGGTTCCTCGCCAAATCTATAGACAAGTCTATGGATTTGATAAGTCCTATTCCAAAGCATAAGGATCCTCAATACATGAAACTAATTATACTATCTGGATGGCCACCATCAGTTCTCATAGAGACAGGATACATGACAAATAGCCAAGATCTTAGCATTTTACTCAATGATAATTACCAATCTGCTATTGCACAATCAATAGCCGAGGGGGTTTTAACCTTCCTTGGAAGCGACAATCGTTAATTTAGACCTTCTTATATCGGCCATCATTCATGATCTGGGAAAAGTATCTCTTGAATATTTTTTATCTAAAGAAAATAACAGTTACATACCTGACATGCACGCTCATATACTTCTAGATAAGTACCCATATATTAGGAGTATTTTAGAGAAATCTACATTATGGGCACCGGATATAACATACCTCGATATAATGACAAAACATCATGATAGCTATGTTACTGGAACACTGAAGATATTTAAAGAAGCAGATAGACAAGATCATATAAAAAACTTTTCATTTCCCCCTCCAGTGCAGACCCGTACACCAGTAAAAGACCACATGATACAAATGAACTTCTTTGGAAAAACGATTAAATGCAGTATCTCAGAAATTCCGCACATGCAAAAACTTTTAGCAAAAAACCTTAAGATCCTCATTAACGGATACATGAAGGATAAGGTAGAAGTTATAAACAAGATATACAAACCAATATTATCGTATTGCCCAACAGACAATAGGCCGGCATACAGTGTTAGTATATGGGACCACAGCATAAGTTTATACATGTATCTTCTGAATATTAGAAACATCAAACACCCTTTACAAGAATATTCTCACCCCGAATGCTCACTTTTCCACCCTTATGGAAACATAAATTTGTGGAAACAAGTATATCCATACTATGAAGCTTTATTTCAAGCAAGCGCATATTCACTAGTGAAAAATCTGGAAGATATTCAGAAAAGGACAGAGAAACATATATCTCACTTACCACACAATGGAGAACTGCATCGCCTGTTGTTTATGAAAAGAAACATTAATTACTTAAAAGCTATGGCGAAAAAGCATGATCCGAAATATATTGAATATATCTTCAGACGTATTCTAGGACTATCAAAACCACCATCTATTAGCAACATAGCATATAGAACTATCAGATCATATTTAAACCTTGTATATAATCACAACTATACCCATACCGGTGCGTTATTCCACATGTTTTTCGTGAGAAAGGTATCTCTAACAGATATATTACAAATTCAGCGCATAGGCACAAATGGACCTCTACAACCTCTCTTAGGAACACCAAATAGTAAAACATGTATATATAAAGGCAAATTTCATAATCCATTTCCATGGATATATACAACAAAAGATAAGGGTACGGCTATCAAAAAGAACTTATACATAACAAGCAGAAATCACAATATTCTTGTAAATCAATCAGAAATCTTCCTCAAACGGATCGGCCCAAAAAGGTACAGATTTACCACCAATTGTTAAGATAACGCTAGTTACCTCTTTAGCAGAGATAGTACTTCGCAATATAGCTTGTGTTATCTCTCTTGAAGGGATATACTTCAAATCAATTACAGCTTTTCCATTACCGATCTTTACCGAATTAATAACAGGGAAAGTATCGCTCAGCTGCTTAGTAAAAGACAATCTATCTCCCATTCGGGCTAAGAAATCGTCTCCCGTTGTGGGCACAAGCAAAATTGGGTCCAATCTTGTATCTACGTATGGCAAAGCTTTCTCATCTTCCACACGAATAGTAGAAATATAAGGATAAAGGTACATCATGTTGTATATAAGAGCATACCTCACATATGGATCTGCACCGGCAAAAGAACCTTTTTTCACTTTAACTGTTAAGACATTGTTTTCAAATGATACCGAAGTCACCATATCTATAAAGTCTGTATCCCCAAGCTGAGAAGCCATCTTAAGAACAGTCATGAAGTATGATGTCAAATCAGACTTATTGATTGCTTCGTCATATATCCAACGAGCCCTTACACTACTACCTCGAACATAGAAAACCATATAACCATCCTTAGCATCACAGGGAATAAACTTTCTTATGTTCATACCATCATAATACAAAATAACATGTTCATTGATATTTTGCTCTATATTATCCAAGGCTTGACATATCTGTTGCCTTATACGCCAAGAGGTATAAAACGGTATTCCACTACCAGATAAATAAACTTCCCAACCAGATGTTCCCTTCTCCACAGATATAATTCTTAGCTTATTCTTGGTATCGTATCCTAAAGTAAAGCCGTTATGTTCTGAAAATTGAGAATATACATAAGAAATGGTAAACTCTTCTCCAGCATCGGCAATCTTCTTCTTTTCATATGTTATCTTCCCTTCTTGAAAAACGGGAATCGCAATATTTAAGTAAGTTTTCTGAATTACATCAGTCTTAGTGTCACTATGGTTTCCAAATATCCATGGAAAAAGTACTGTCATGGATTTATAAGTTAAAAACAACAAAATAGCTACAACAACCATAGCACCAATAAAAACAGTAAATAAGTACCTAAGCCATGAACCTTTCCGACTTACATGATTCTTTTTGTCATGTTCGTCTAAAATTACCGTTCTTTCAACAGCATTTTTCGTTCGATCAACTTTTTTTCTTGTATTATCTCGTCTAGTTCTTCTCATACCTCTTCAACCCCACTATAATCCGTTTTCTCTTCTCTCTACCAATGGTAAGCTCATACCCTACCTCATGAAAAGGATACCACACACTACGATACTTTTTAAATTCGGACATCCAGTTTGGTCCTTTCCATAGATAAAGGGGAGTAAAGACTGAGCTATTAATAAGAGATAAAAACTCATCAAGAGGAGCCACAGCTCTTGATGTAACTATACCTTCTGTAATTCTTTCCTTTGTAATATCTGTCCACTGAGGAAAAAAGTTTTTAAGCTGAAACCTATCTTTAACCATCTCCATAAAAATTACCGCCTTCTTTTTCTTTTCAATGGCTCTTACTGTAATTTGCGGCTCCAATATAGCTATAACAATAGCAGGAAAACCTGCTCCACTACCAATATCTGTAACAGTATCACATCTGTACGCTTGACACGACTCTTTAACATGCTGCCAACCTATTACACTATCAAGAATTGATAAGGCCCATACCTCTTCAAAACTATCATGGGAAGTCAAACTCTTTCCATAGCGAAGCACCATCTCAGCATAAGCACGAAGACGGTTTTCTACATCTTTAGTCATCCATAAGCCAGTCAACAGCACTACCTCCTAATGCCGTACCAGTAAAGCCTTTTAATAGAAGAGCTAGTTCCTTAGGTCTATGGGTTGCCATCATTGCTTCCTCTGGGGAAACCATGTCTTTGGCCACAAGCTCAGCAATAGCCTGATTTAATGTCTGCATTCCAAGTTCTCTTCCATTTTTTATAATGTCATAAATTTGGTCTATATTGTTCTCACGAATCTGCTTTTCTATATGGCTACCCCAAGCTATCTCAACAGCTGGAACAACACCTTCATTGTTCTTCAAAGGCAATAACCTCTGGGCAAAAACAGCCCTTATAAGCGATGCTAATGAATCGCGTATTTGCCTTTGTGCAATAGGAGGAAAAGCATCTACAATACGGTGAATTGTCTGAACTGTATCAACAGTATGAACAGCGGCAAACACAAGATGACCACTATCGGCCGCCTGTATGCCAAACTCAAAATCCTCCATAGAACGCATCTCACCAATGACTATAACATCTGGATCTTCTCTAAGAGCTTCTCTAAGCATGGTCTTAAAATCACTAGAATCACTATCCAAACTACGTTGAGTCACAAGTGACTCTTTATCTTCAAAGAAATATTCTACAGGATCTTCAAGTGTTAGTATATGAAGCTTTCTCTGAGCGTTAATAAGATCTACCATAGATGCCAAAGTTGTTGTTTTACCAGAACCTGTAGGACCAACAACCAAAACAATACCATCAGAAAAATCAACAACCTTCTTTACAGTTTCAGGCAAGTGGAGTTCTTCAGGAGTAGGAATAGTTATAGGAATATATCTAAACGAGAGTGCAAACCTTCCCATGCTAAGAAACACTGTGAGACGAAATCTTGCTACAGAAGCATAATTGAATGATGTTTCCACCTGTCCTCGAGAGGTTACAACTCCTTTAACTGTTTTACTCAGCAAAGCATCAACAAAGGTTTCCAGTTTTTTCTTATCAAAGCTACCCAGCTCTGGAAAAGGAATCATATGCTTCGCTATCCTCATATACACAGGTTTTCCAGCCCGAAAATGAACATCAGTAGCTTTAATATTAATAGAGTAATCTAGTATACGAGATAGCTCTTCTGGTAAATCTTCACGCTCAATGGTAATGGCCACCTATTTCACCCCCAAATAATACAGCATAGAACCACTGGCAGTAATAATGTCTTCTTTTATTATCTCATAAGGTGGTATATTTTTCTCCTTGATAAACTTACCTAATCCCTCTTTAGGATGAGAAAGTAAAAAGTATGTATTTTTATATCTATACAACGCTAAATAACTTTCAATATATCCATCAATTTTTCCAAGATAATGTATCCCTACAGGCAAAACCAGTGGCAACACTTCATCATCGAATGGGGCTCTCAATTCCACTGATACCGGTTCTATACGACTCTCGACACCAAGAGATAAAGATGCCACTGAATAAATCTGCGGACGAGGATGAAAACCTTCTGAAAAAGAAAACTCAGCTCCAGCTCTTCGAAGAGCGTATATAATATGTCTTAGGTAGTCTCTATAAGATAGAAAGCTTTGAGGATACTCTTTGGTAAAAAACAATGTTAATTTACTCATGAGCAATCACCGGCAATCTTCCTTCAAATACAAGCGTATTATATATCTTTTTAAAATCACACACACCACATCCATAGCATCCAAGTCTACAGTCTTGTAAAATCTCCCCTCGAATAGCCCTTTGCCAGTCTTTCTTAAGGTGATACTTAGACATACCTACCCATATTCTATCCCATGGTAATGTCCATCCAAGTCCTCTATAACCAAGATATGCTTCGACATCTATATCTGAAAATGCCTCCCTCCATGCATCTTCATTAAAATGCTCATCCCACGCATCAAGTCTAGCACCCAGTTTATATGCTTTATATATCACATCACCTAGTCGCCTATCACCTCTGCTAAGCACTCCCTCAACAATTGATATGAAAGAAGGATGACTTCGGACTGTTATCTTTCTTCTCTTTCTTACCATACGTTTAATAATAGATAATCTTCTGCTGTAATCATCCAAACTTATTTGAGCAGTCCATTGAAATGGTGTATGAGGCTTGGGTATAAACAAACCAATAGTGGCAGATATATTCCGTTTGCGATGACCTAAAGTAGCCAAAATATTATCCGCTCTGAGAAGCATCTTTGCTATTTCTGCCGCATCATCATCGGTCTCTGTTGGCAAACCGAGCATGAAATAAAACTTAAATTTGGTCCAACCCCTCTCCCCTAAACGTTTTATAGCCTCAAGAACATGCTCATTGGTAAAGTCTTTATTAATAACTCTGCGCAATCTGTCACTTCCCACCTCAGGAGCAATAGTTAAGTTAATGGAATGGTGAGGATCGACCATTTCCAGCAAGTTTTCATATAAAGATTCTACTCTGAGAGATGGTAATGTAAAGCGTACATCGCTAAAATAGGAATCATTCTTTAGAAGAGTAACAAACTCTTCGATGGCCGAGTAATCCATAGTAGACAGAGAAAGAACCCCAGCATCTAGAAAACCTGTATAGCTAATAATATCTTTAAGAACCGATACTGCTTGATTATAATCAATTTCTCTAACAGGGCGATAATATTGTCCTGCATGACAATACCTACACCCTCTTGTGCATCCCCTGAAAATCTCCACGGTGGCCTTTTCTTGTATACCTTCAATATTGGGAACAAGCATTTTTCTGGGAATATACATCTCATCTCTAGACGCTCTTGCACCTTTGACAAACTTACCATCAAGCTTAATAACTTCCATACTACGGAAATCTACATCATATTTAGATGGAATATAAGCACTGGGAATATCTCTATAAACTCTATCGATAATCCACTCACGAGGAAAAGTTTTTTTCTTAGCCTCTTTAATAATTTTCAAAAAAGGTGGTATATTAACCTCTCCATCTCCAATAAACACAATATCTATAAAATCTGCCATGGGTTCAGGATTAGAAATAGCCGGACCTCCGGCAACAATGAGGGGCCAGTCACCTGTTTTTCTATCCTCTGTTTTCAGTGGTATTCCCGCCAAGTCTAAAAACAGAAGAATATTAGTAAAATTCATCTCCGTAAGAACATGGAAACCTATCACATCGAAAGTGACTGCAGATTTATACGACTGCATTCCATAAGGAGGGATGTTTTCCCTTCTCATAAGTCTTTCCATATCAGGAGCAGGAACAAAAGCATAATCGTGATAAGCCCAACTAATTTCATTAATCATAAAGTGGAATATATGCAAACCGAAATAAGAAATCCCCACTTCATATAAATCAGGATATACAGACAGATACGATACATCATAATGCTCTTTGACTATGCCTCCATACTCCTTACCAATATACCTACCAGGTTTTTTCACACTATACAGCTGTTTTCTTGTCAATCTATCTATCATTTATCCTCACCAAATTTCAATTTTTCTATACTATCAACAACAACCTTTTCCCTTGTTGCCTGCATTATAAGGGCGAGCATTATGAAGTTAGCAAGGGTCTGGGTACCACCATAGGAAAAAAACGGAAGCGGAACACCAGTCACAGGCATAACTCCTATATTCATCCCAATGTTAACCCAAAAAGTAAAAAACCATATCCATAAAGCTCCATAAATAAAAGCTTTTCTTCCTATATCATCTGTGGTAAAACCATATAACCACAAGCAGAAAAACAAAACCCCATATGCTATAAAAAGAACTATCACTCCGATAAAACCGACAGCTTGGGCATACGAGGCAAACAGGAAATCTGCTGTGGCAACAGGTAGAAAACCAAACTTTGCCTGGGTAGCATTGTAAATTCCCATACCACTGACACCACCTGCCCCAACAGCAGTCAGCGCCTGTATAATGTTGTAACCATGACCATGAGGATCTATAGCCGGATTAAGAAAATACTTCACCCTTAGTTTCTGATACTCCTTTAAATGGTTCCACAAAATAGGAAGTAATATCGCCATGAAAGCCACTGCTCCTAAAAAGATTATTGTCGGTATCCCCATAAAGAAGACTGATACGAGCACACCAGAAGCTATAAGAATAGTAGTACCCAAATCAGGTTGTACGATAATAAGTCCTAAAGTTATGAGTATAAGAATAACACTAATAGTAACTCTTATCAAATCTTCCTTATATCTATAGGCATATACTGTCATTAACAAAGAGGATATCTTAGCAAACTCAGATGGTTGCAAAGTAAAGCTACCTATAGCAACCCACCTTCGTGAACCATAAATAGACACTCCCATGATTTTGGTCCATAAAAGCAATCCAATAACCAGCAAAGCTATTAATGGTGCTATTTCTACAACAAAATCGAAATCAACCCATAGATATAAAACTATAAAGGCCAATATAGAAATAGCAAACCATATCATCTGCAACTTTGCAAGTCGCGGAAGCATTGTTATATGAATACCCCACTGAGATGCAGCAATAAGGGCAATGATTGATGCAGACATCAAGACAATAATAGTTAATGCCAAAAGAAAACCACACCACTTCTTCAGGTATTTACGCAGAGCTTCTATAGAAATCACTTTTTAGATGTAACAGGAATAATAAAGCTAATGGCCTGATATTTTTCGTCTACTTTCTTAATCTCGAACTCGATCTCACCGGGATTGATATCTAAATACTTGGATAAAACCTCTATAAGATCCTTCTCCATACTCTCTAAATCTTGCTTGGATAGAAGTCCTCTTTGATGAAGCAGCATCACATGAAGCCTTTCTTTAGCTATATCTGCCGACTTTTTTCCCTTGTTTTTCCATAAACTCTTCCACCATGCCATAGCCGATTACCTCCCAGAACCACCAAGAAGATTCTTGAAGAAACCTAGTATGCCACCCGAGGAAGGTACATATTCCTCAACAGGATCCCATAAGGGAGCATTCTCATCAATAATTCTCTCTGCCGTACTCATAAAACCCTTACCAGCTAACGTGGCTTTCCCTCTTTCCTTCTCAAGAACAATAACAGGCTTACCTTCATTTGTAGCCTCTGTTACTATCTTATCCATAGGAATAATACCAAGCAGTTTAACAGATAACTCATCAGAAATATCTTGCGGAGATAAAACGTTACCCTCTTTTACTTCCGCTATATCCACTCTATTGACAACCAAACTTCTTTTCTCTATACCATAGTTATCTAAAAGACCGATAACTCTATCGGCATCTCTAATAGCAGTAATCTCAGGAATGGTAACAATGATAGCCTCTTCAGCTGGTTTAGCAGCAAGGCGAAATCCATACTCTATACCTGCCGGAGAATCAATAAGTATAAAATCAAAACCCATCTTGTCTCTAGCCTCTCTTACAATGTTCACAAAAGCTTCTTCAGGAATATCTTCTTTGAACTTTGTCTGACTAGTAGGAAGTAAGAAAAGATTACCCGGTACCCTTTTATCTTTAACAAGGGCTTTAGAAAGCTCTGTTCGACCTGTAATGACATCCATTATGTTGTAAATAACTCTTCTTTCCAAACCTAATAGAACATCCAGATTACGAAGTCCCACATCACCATCAATAAGTAAAACCTTATATCCTTTTTCAGCTAAAGCATAACCCACATTAGCAGTAAAAGTAGTTTTTCCAACGCCACCTTTACCAGATGTCACAACTATTATTCTTCCAGCCACCGTTTAACCCTCCTTGCTAGCGATCCAATTTTATCGGTATAAATTTCAACTCCTCCACCGTCTGGTAAAAACAAAAGCCACTCATCATCTTTAGTATCTTTTTCACATTCATATGCCCTGCCTTCAAAGACAATCATACCATTTATACATCTCCTAGTAATAACATATGCCTTATCTGACAGTACAAAAACCCTACCCGACAATGTTCCCAGAATAATCACAGGCCCTTCCGTATAGATATCAGCACCAGGATGTACATCTCCCAGAATAACAACTTCCCTTCCTGTATCAATCTCAGAACCAGAACGCAATGTGCCAAGAACGAGTGTTGGTATATCATCTATAGATGATTCCTCAACACCTTCCGTTATTTCATCAACTAACATATCCATATCAGATTGGACAGGCTTCAAAGGAATGACCTTATCACCATCTCTATCATTAGACACAAGTTCCCCCTCTTCTAGAAATGACACAGTAATATTACCTGCAGTAAAACTCTTTATACGCCATTTAATAAAATTTTTGTCTTTAGTAGATAAGGGATGGGCTATATTATATACAACTTCAAGCTTTACATCTTCAAAATCACCAGGATTCGAGCGATACATATCCGAGATATATCTAACAATGTCGAACCTATCTGCCTTTCCAACATGCAACCTATAAACTCTACCTCCAAGAAATTCTAGCTTCATCTCATCCCTCACCGCTTGCCCTCCTTACCAGCAGCCATTCTAAAAATGGTTTCACTCTTTTACCCAAATCCCAACTCTTAAACGGTGTCTTTTCAGCAAAGAACACCCCAACATATTTTACATGACCTTCTTTCGTTGGCGACATGTATGCAAGCCACGTGTGATATATATGCTTAAGTCCTATCTCCGCAGTACCCGTTTTAGCACCTAAATCAACACCTTTAATATTTATTATACGTGCTGTACCCCTCTTTACAACCAAGCGAATGCCTTGTCTTATAACATCAAAGTATGGGGCATATTTCATAGCCGCCGTCTTAGGTGGATGATATTCCGGATCTTTTTTAACATGTAAAAACGGTAAAATGCCATCTCCAGCAATAGCCACAAAAACTTGCAATACATGTATGGGAGCCACAGCATCCATTCCTTGCCCTACAGCCATATTAAGAGTATCTCCTACATACCAATTTTCCCCATATGTTCTTTTTTTCCACTCAGGAGTTGGAATAATACCAGCCACTCCACCGGGTATATCAATATAGGGTTTTTCGTCCATACCAAAATCATGGGCGGTATTATATATATCCTCAGGTTTCATCTTCAAAGCCAACTGCCAGAAGAATACATCACATGAATTCATGATAGCCTCTTTAACAGTCTGATATCCATGACTACGGGGATAAGACCAGTCATGAAATACCAACGATCCCAACTTGATATATCCCGGATCGGGAAGAACCGTATTAGGAGTAATCACATCTGTATGAAGGGCTGCAAGGGCAGTAACCACTTTAAATGTTGATGCAGGCGGCACTCGTGCTGCAATAACCCTATCATACAGATTGTTATACTTAGACCATTTCTGCCAATCCGATGGTCTAACACCTCTTACAAACACATTAGGATCGAATGAAGGATGAGAATAATATGCAATAACATCTCCTGTTATTGGTTCAACAAGAATAGCAGCTCCGCTTTTCAATTTTCCATTAATAAATACATCCCGTATATGTTTTTGAACATCAACCTGTAAAGTCAAATAAATATCTTTTCCTTTAACTGGAGCTTTGACAATCTTAGATGATAATACCTGTCCCCTTGCATTCACAACAACTTCTTGAATACCCTTTTGCCCCTTAAGCTCCTTTTCATATGCCTTTTCTACTCCCATTTTTCCAATAACATCACCAGGTCGATAATCAGTACTAGGAAGATGGGATAATTCTTCCTTGGTAATCTGCCCTACATAACCTACAACGTGGGCAAACAAATCCTTATAAGGATAATATCTCTGCGGTAAGGCTTCTACTTGTATAGAAGGATCGTACTGGGCAAGCTTCATGGCAAGCCATATTTCATTGCCATCAAGTTCTCTTATTAAAGGAACAGGTTGAAAAGGATATTTACCTGTGCCTTCTAATCTTTGCTTTAAAATATCCTCTCCAATATGAAACACCTCTGATATTCTCTTTAAAGTATCATCTTTCATTCTAATAGGAACAACCGATAAGGTATAAAGATATCTATCCTCTGCCAACACCTTCCCATCAGCAGAATAAATTGTCCCCCTGGGAGCTGGTATATAGATAATTCGTGTATAATTAGCAATTGCCTGTTTTCTATAGGAATCTCCGTTGACAACCTGAAGTATATATATACGAACAGTTAAAAACAACATAACAACCACAATAAAGCCAAGAAACATAAAAGTTTTAATATATAAGTCTCTTTTTCCGGACACTAACATAAACCTCCCATAAGAAAAAGGTCATCGCTATTAGAGTATAAATATGAGGGAATCCTCTATATAGCAAAACAAACAGCCAAGCCACGGTAAATATTATAAAAAGTTCATATGGCGAAAGTACTTTTTCACTATGCTGTAAAAACACAAGGAATAACGCAAACACCGTAAACATCACCCCGTAACCCATAGCCATATCGTATAAAAAACCTAATCCCACAACTAAATAAACAAGATATCCTTCAAATCCAGAAAGATAATCATGAAAAACATATAAAGTATGTGTAGGCAAGAAACATATCTCCAAAACAAGTCTTATCCAATAGCCTACCTTTATCACCTCGTACTCACCTCAACATAAATAAATACGGGTGTGTATAAAAACTCCTTTTGGATAGGGGATACATTGGCAGTAGCTATAGACAGAGTCGAAGTTGTCTTCCCGATACGAACCATAGGATTACCTAACCAATATACCTCTTGCCCTCTCTCTACAGGCTCTAATGGCGCACTAACAGAATGAAATTGCCACTTTCTACCCGTGTACCTCAACCAACCAATATAACCACTAGGACCTAGGAAAGTAGGTAAATTAAGTCTTTTATCCCATAAACTAATCACCCAACAACCATAAGCATCACATGTATCAATCTTACCTACAAATCCTCTGGACTTTGCGGAAACAACAACCGCATCAAGACCTGCGGGGATTTTCGTAGCTGTCTTAACATAAAACTCTTTGATATCTCCTAACCATCGTACTTCTGTAATATACCCGTAGGTGTAAGCACCAGTAGCAGTATACACCCTTGTCTTTTCTTCGCTAATACTCACCGAAGAAGTTATTGTAAAACATTCCCAAGCCTGAGACACCCTATATCCAAACTCACCAATCCAAGAAGATACATACCACACAGGCTTAAATGCATATCTAGCAACATTGTAATAAATAGGAGCCATAGCAACAAGAAAGGCTATAATGGCTATTACACCATACAGTATAACCTTTCTTTCTTTTTGCCTCAAAGACACATTCTATCACCGATTCTCGCCGAGAACAGCCTTTAAGAGATCAACATTCTCCAAGACCTTACCTGTACCAATAACAACACATTCCAGTGGATTATCAGCTACTCTTACTGGTACATTTAATTTTTCCCTAAGTAGCCTATCAAGTCCCCTCAACAATGCCCCACCACCTGTAAGCCAAAGACCATTTTCAACAATATCTTTATGAAGTTCTGGTGGAGTGTTGGCAAGGGTTTCCCACGCTGCCTTTACCATCTCATCAAGTATAGGCTGTATAGCCTCAAGCACCTGAGTAGAATTAACAAATACAGAACGGGAAAGACCAGATGTTACATCCCTACCCGTTACCTTCATTTCTTTATCGGTAACCTCGGGATGAGCCTTACCAATTTGAATTTTAATCTCTTCCGCTGTCCTCTCACCAATAAACAATTTCTCTTGATTTCTCATATAATCAACAATAGCTTGATTCATGGCGTCACCGGCAGCATTAACAGACTTAACCTCAACAAGTCCTCCTAAAGATATAGTGGCAATCTCAGTCGTACCACCACCAATATCCATTACCATATTACCCTGTGGCTTCTCAACAGGAAGGCCTGCTCCAATAGCAGCAGCCATAGGTTCTGCTATAAGATAAACCTCTCGAGCCCCAGCAGCTTCGGCTGCCTCTTCCACAGCTCTTCTCTGAACTTGTGTTGCCCCTGAAGGCACACCAATAACTAGCCTCATTCTTCTAGGAATAAAGGGTATAAGTTTCAACTCCTCTTTTGCCTTCTTGATGTAATACTTAATCATTTCCAAAGTGGCATCATAATCGGCAATATTACCATCTTTAAGAGGTCTAACAACAACAATATTCTCAGGAGTCTTTCCAGCCATATTGTAGGCCTCTTTTCCGACAGCCAATACCTTTCTATCTCTAACCGCAACTGCTATAGTAGATGGCTCTCTCACAATAATGCCATGATTAGCAGCATATACAAGTGTATTTGCAGTTCCCAAATCTATTCCTAAGTCAAGGGTAAACATACTTGCACCTCCTACCATACTCCATATATTTTATATCCGCATTCTACACACTTTCCATCGTCAATCTTATTTAATGATACCCAGAAACCCTCTCTTTTTACAAGTAGAGTTCCACAATTAGGACAATAGGTATCCTCTACTCCTTCTATTCTAACATTACCCACATATACATATTTTAGACCAGCACTTTTGGCTTCTTCTCTAAATTGTAATAGCTCCTCAATAGGAGTAGGAGGAATATCTCTCATTTGATACATAGGATAAAACCTCGTAATGTGAAAAGGAATATCGGTAGACACAGAAACAAGAAAATCTATCATTGCCTTTCTTTCTTCATCACTATCATTGACACCTGGCATTAAATTAACGATAACTTCAATATGCTTACCCCTATTAAATAACCATTTGATATTATCCAGGACAATTTCGGGCTTGATACCTGGAGCAAATTTGGCATATGTTTCCTTGAACATAGCCTTTAAATCAATCGCATAAGCATCAACTACCTCAGCCCACGCTTCCCTAACTTCTTCAGAAAAATACCCATTGGTAACGGCAACAGTATACCCTCCTGCCTTTTTCACCTCGTAGGAAGCATCATAAACATATTCAGCCCACACTGTTGGCTCGTTATAAGTAAAAGCTACACCATTGGCCCCTGTTTCTTTCATAAGATACGGTACTTCTTGAGGCTCAATGTGATAAAACTGATATCTCCATTCCTCAGGTTTTGTATGGGCAATCTCCCAGTTCTGGCATCCTTTGCAACGCATATTGCACCCCAGTGTTCCAAACGAAAGCACCTTCGTACCCGGATGGAAGTGAAAAAGAGGTTTTTTTTCTATAGGATCGACAGCAATAGATACCGGATAGCCATACATCAGAGATACAGGTTTACCATGAACAACAGTTCTAACACCACAATAACCTCGTACTCCTTCCTTAAGGATACATTTAAATGGACATGCTGTACACCTATATACCCCTTTGTCTATTTCTTGAAAAAATCCATACTTATTCATCTTCACCATACCTCTCTACAGTAAATTTATATACTTCGATAGGTTCATCAGGATGAATGCCTGCCTTCGCCATGGCGATGGACAGCTGTTTTTCTACAGTATCAACTCCCTCCAAATCTGGCAAAAGCACTCCCTTTTTATAAGGGGATACGGCAGACACAACAATCACTCCATATCTTTTAGGATCAAGCTCTTCAATAGACTTGACAGGCACAGGCTCCGATAACACATCCACCTTATATTCAAGATAGGGAAGCTCCTCAGGTTCTACAGGATAAAATCTAGGATCCCTACTGCAAGCCGCTATGGCATTCTCGATAATTTCTTCTGCCAAGTTTTCATAAACAGGTAGTATCGTACCAATACATCCTCTTAACTGTCCATTTTTGTAGAGTGTTACAAAACATCCAGCTCTTCTCTGAAACACCTCAGGCAACGGATCAGGCACAGGTATCTTTTTCCCATGGAGTACCCACTCCTCAACAGCATCCTTGGCAAGTTTTACATACGGATGCATACAACCACCCCCTTAACATAATTTCCATTTTTAATATTACCTCAGGATCAGGTATAATATTCATATGATGAATAGGCAAAGAAAAAAACGATCGCTATTTACAATCTTATATTCTAAGCTGCTCGGATACGCCCTTCTCGTAGCCCTTGTAGTATACGCCGGAACATGGTTCTTTGCCCAAAGTGTAGTTTATCACGATACCCATATAATGGAATATCTCATCACCAAAAATACAGAAATAACCTTATCTATGTTTGACAAGATACTCCAAAAAGAAGAACTATCAACAGAAAATCATCTACTAACCTGTCTTTCCTACATCGATAATGAGGATATCATAGCCGATAAGACACAATGTTCAGATGTTGTAGAACTGATATTATCACCAACAGGTACCGTTATTCTTAGCAATAGCACATTATTCTCAAATATATCATTTGATGATTTCCCTTTCTTTTCTCAGGTAGCATCTGTCACATCTGCCGGGAAAATAGCATCTCCAAGAGCATTCATTCCTGGTCTCGCCGATGGAAAGACATTTTATAAATTCATATTTGCCCCTATAGAAGATGGAAAATTACTAGCACTAGGAACTGAAGTGCATAGTGACATTAATCTGAAAATGATTCTCCGCTCATCAGTGGAGAAGATAGTCAACGATATAGATGTGGTGCAAAACATAGAGATTATCTATCCCAATAAAATATACTCTCCCCTTCCCAAAGAAATTCAGAACATAAATATTACCCCAGATAAACTCTTCACAATAGAACAAAGTAATATATTTGAATCAGAAACAAGGTTTCTTATGGTACCAGAAAAGCGATCTTTAATTTCTGTATGGTTAACCTCTCTCCCCAAATCGTCAAGAGCAGATATTATTTATATTCCTCAACCATATATCATATATTTGACTTTAGATTTTACCCCTCTTCTAAAAGAATTTTCTGTGGTTATGTTTCTTATAACAATTGGTGTTATCATCTTTCTTACTGGTTCAGGACTTACTGCCTTTCTCATAACCAAACATATTAGCCATGATATACAGATCATTACTAAAGCCCTTGAAGAATGGAAAACTGTTGATAAAAAATCTCCTCAGGCCATAGCCGACTTCTTGAAACACCTTAAAAATGAGTTGCTTTCATTTAAAAGTAATGCCTTAGAAATAGAAGAGATGACAGAAACATTTGAAGAAACCATAGAAGAATTTTTAGAAACTCAACGGCAGCTCGTTTATAACAATATTCTTCTCGAAGATGCCTATAAGGAGCTCGAAGAGAAACAGCAAAGCCTAAAGAGAGCTTACTATTTCTTTGCCAGAAGATTAGCACGACTAGCAGAACAATTTGATAATGAAACAGGAGAACATATTGTTCGCGTTGGAGAGTACTCGGCATTTATAGCAGAAAAACTTGGTATGAGGGAGGAATTTATCGAAGACATACGCCGATTCGCTCCACTACACGATATAGGTAAAATACTTATCCCACAACATATTCTTCGCAAACCAGGTCCTTTGACCAAAGAAGAATGGGAAATAATGAAAAAGCATACGATTTACGGATGGGAAATACTAGGAGGAGAAGAAGAAAATGAAATGGAAATGGCTAAAAACATAGCCCGCTGGCACCACGAAAAGTATAATGGCTGTGGATATCCAGACAAACTAAAGGGAAACGAGATACCATTAGAAGCCCGTATTGTTGCCCTAGCGGATATATATGATGCACTTCGATCACCTAGACCTTATAAGAAAGCTTTGAAACACAATGAAGTTGTAAACATAATACTTAAAGGCGATGGCAGAGTAATGCCTGAACATTTTGATCCAGAAATACTAGACATATTTGCACGCTATCACAAAGTATTTGACGAAATATATGAAAACAACCTCATGTGATAGCACAGTTGAATTACAGATATATCAACACCTATTAAAGTTTGTGGCTGAGACATGCTTCATTGCATACCACACATACACACTATAAACCTTTATCCATCAAACACAACTTAAAAATAAAGATCTGTATTAGAAGAGTATCACTAAGACAAATCTATGTATAAATATAAACACGTTCTCCATCAAAAACGAATAACACAGGATCTCCATAAAAGTGATATTAACCATAAACCTCAGCTTGAAACGGTCAATATTTTAGAAAACTGTAGTCCATCAGATAGAAAAAATAATACATGAAAACTAAAAAGATTTTCAGTAGTAAAAATTCCTGAAACGAGAGAATTCTATACCCCTCATATTAAAACAACTACCCATTAACCCATTAGAACATCAGTACATCTTCATACGAGTTACGTATCAACAACACAATCCTCTATTCAAGAATCCATATGTTTCATGTTTCCATACACTATAGTTTGCTCTTACTTTCTGTTCCTTTTCTTGTATATCTTACCAATTCCTATAGTCCATTTTTCTATCCATCCGTATCCACTACCTCTTGTATCTTTCCTCAAAACGAAAAAAGGGAGCCACTTTCCAGCGGCTCCCTCTCACCTTTATAGTGGGTCTGCACCGGCCTACTTTCCCAGCCCCTCGCGGTGACTAGTATCATCGGCCTTCGTGGGCTTAACTTCCGGGTTCGGCATGTTGCCGGGTGTACCCCCACGACGTGGGCACAGACCCACTATTTTTAATTCGCGCACGCGACAAATGGGGTTAAGGTAGAGTTAAAAGTGAGAAGCCCTCGGGATATTAGTACCGCTCGGCTTCACCCCTCGCGGGGCTTCTACCTACGGCCTATCTACCTGGTAGTCTCCCAGGTCCCTTACCTCCCTTCTAGGGAGTGGGATACCTCGTCTCGGGATGGGCTTCGCGCTTAGATGCCTTCAGCGCTTATCCCTCGGGGGTCTAGCTACTCGGCTGTGCACTCGGCAGTGCAACCGATCCACCAGCGCCCCCTGCCGACCGGTCCTCTCGTACTAGGCCGACCTCCCCTCAGGTATCCTGCGCCCGCGGCGGATAAGGACCGAACTGTCTCACGACGTTCTGAACCCAGCTCGCGTGCCCCTTTAATGGGCGAACAGCCCAACCCTTGGGACCTGCTGCAGCCCCAGGATGGGACGAGCCGACATCGAGGTGCCAAACGGAGCCGTCGATGTGGACTCTCGGGCCCCATTAGCCTGTTATCCCCGGGGTAGCTTTTATCCGTTGATCGACGCCCCTTCCACTTAGGCGCGCCGGGTCACTAAGCCCTGGTTTCCCACCTGCTCGAGCTGTCGCTCTCACAGTCAAGCCACCTTCTGCCTTTGCACTCATCAGCGGGTTTCCAAGCCGCCTGAGGTGACCTTTGGACGCCTCCGTTACCTTTTGGGAGGCGACCGCCCCAGTCAAACTGCCCGCCTAACACTGTCCGACCTCCGGCTTCACGGAGCGTCGTTAGCCCATCAAGTGGCACAGGGTGGTATCTCACCGGCGGCTCCAGCCCGCCCGAAAGCGGGCCTTCTTAGCCTCCCACCTATCCTGCGCAGTGCCACCCAATAGGCAATGTTAGGTTGCAGTAAAGCTCCACGGGGTCTTTCCGTCCTGCCGCGGGTAGAGGGCATCTTCACCCCCACTGTAATTTCACCGAGCCCCCAGTCGAGACAGTGTCCCGGTGGTTATGCCTTTCATGCAGGCCGGAACTTACCCGGCAAGGAATTTCGCTACCTTAGGACCGTTATAGTTACGGCCGGCGTTTACTGGGGCTT
Source organism: Zhurongbacter thermophilus (assembly GCF_026184435.1). Classification (NCBI taxonomy): domain Bacteria; kingdom Pseudomonadati; phylum Zhurongbacterota; genus Zhurongbacter; species Zhurongbacter thermophilus. The sequence goes on along the minus strand of NZ_CP046447.1, from coordinate 485,436 downwards.
CGGCTCGGAGCTTCTCCCCCTTCCGGGGGATAACCCCTCACCTTAACCTTCCAGCACTGGCCAGGCCTCACCCCATATACTTCGGCTTTCGCCTTCGCATAGAGCTGTGTTTTTGGTAAACAGTCCCCAGGACCCATCTCCTGCGGCCCTTTCGCCCTACACCCCGCTCCACTGTTAAGCTTAGCGGGGGTCAAGCTACTCGGGCGCCCCTTCTCCCGAAGTTACGGGGCCATTTTGCAGAGTTCCTTGACTGGGGTTAGCTCGCTACCCTTTGGTGCTTCGCACCTTGCCCACCTGTGTCGGTTTCCGGTACGGGCACCCACCTTTCATCGGCTGCGACGCTTTTCTCGGCAGTCTGGCACGTCACACCTTCACCCCTTATGGGGCTCCCCGTCATCCCTCAGCTTACCGGAGGAGCGGATTTGCCTACTCCTCCTCGCCTCAGGACTTGGACCGGGTGTTCCCTTCCCCGGCGTGCTGCACCTCCTGCGTCCCGCCTCAGCCTCCAGGTGGGTGGGGCCGGAATCTTGACCGGCTATCCATCGGCTACGCCTTTCGGCCTCACCTTAGGTCCCGCCTTTCCCTACGTGGATTGGCCTTCCGTAGGATCCCTTGGGCTTCCGGGCGGTAGGGTTCTCACCTACCTCTCGCTACTCATGCCAGGATTCTCACTTCCCTGCAGTCCATCACCTCTCACGAGTGTGACTTCACCCCGCAGGGAACGCTCCCCTACCAACTATACAGATCCGCAGACCTGTATAGTTCCGTGGCTTCGGTGCTGTGCTTTAGCCCCGTTATATCTTCGGCGCGGAACCGCTCGACCAGTGAGCTGTTACGCACTCCTTAGAGGATGGCTGCTTCTAAGCCAACCTCCTGGCTGTCTTCGCAGTCCCACATCCTTCCTCTTGCAACACTTAGCACAGACTTCGGGACCTTAGCCGACGGTCTGGGTTGTTCCCCTCTCGCCTCCGGAGCTTGTCCCCCGGATACTCACTCCCACTTCTGCCTGCCAGCATTCGGAGTTCGACTGGGTTCGGTACCACTTCTGTGGCCCTACCCCAATCGGTAGCTCTACCTCCAGCAGGCAATCCGTGAGGCTGCACCTAAATGCATTTCGGGGAGAACCAGCTATCCCCGCACTCGATTGGCATTTCACCCCTATCCACACCTCATCGGAACGGATTTTACCCCGAACCCGTTCGGGCCTCCAGCCGCTGTTATACGGCCTTCACCCTGGGCATGGATAGATCGTGCGGCTTCGGGTCTCATGCCAGCGACTTTTCGCCCTTTTCAGACTCGGTTTCCCTCCGGCTCCAGCGCTCCAGCGCCTTAACCTCGCCACTGACATGAACTCCCTGGCTCATTCTTCAATAGGCATGCACTTCCGGATCCTTAGATCCGGTCGTACCCCTTGTGAACACACGGTTTCAGGTCCTCTTTCACTCCCCTCTCCGGGGTGCTTTTCACCTTTCCCTCACGGTACTTCTCCGCTATCGGTCACCTGGAGTGTTTAGCCTTGGAGGGTGGTCCCCCCTGATTCCCCCAGGATTCCTCGTGTCCCGGGGTACTTGGGATCATAGCTCACGGAGCCTAGTGCATTTCGCCTACAGGGCTTTCACCTTCTTCGGCCCAGCGTCCCAGCTGGTTCGGCTATACACTAGGTTTTTTACTCCGCGGCGTGTCGGCAGCCACGCCTAGCTATGTCCCGCTACCCCCACAGGGCAACGCCTGCCGGCTTCTTCACCCTGTGGGTTTGGGCTCTTCCCCTTTCGCTCGCCGCTACTTAGGGAATCTCGGTTGATTTCTCCTCCTCCGGCTACTGAGATGTTTCACTTCGCCGGCTTGCCTTCCATACCCTACTTGCTTCAGGTATGGATGATGTGCTTTCGCACATCGGGTTTCCCCATTCGGAGATCCTGGACTACTACCGGGTGCAGGCCCCTCGTCCAGGCTTTTCGCAGCCTGCCACGTCCTTCTTCGGCTCCAGGTGCCAAGGCATCCACCGTGTGCTCGTTTTATCTTCTCACTTTCTTACCCTCTACCTTAACCCCAATTTGTCGCGTGCGCGCTGTGGTGGAGACGACGGGACTTGAACCCGTGACCCCGGGCTTGCAAAGCCCGTGCTCTCCCAGCTGAGCTACGTCCCCACCACGTTTGGTGGGCCCTCGAGGACTCGAACCTCGGACCTCGCGCTTATCAGGCGCGCGCTCTAACCGTCTGAGCTAAGGGCCCACCGCGTATGCGGGAACGCGACCTCGCAGGGAACTTCTCTCTCCTTAGAAAGGAGGTGATCCAGCCGCAGCTTCCGCTACAGCTACCTTGTTACGACTTATCCCCCCTCACCAGACACACCTTCAGCCGGCCCTTACCGGTCACCAGCCTTCTGGTGCCCCTGATTCGGGTGGATTGACGGGCGGTGTGTGCAAGGCCCGAGAACGTATTCACCGCGGCTTTGCTGATCCACGGTTACTAGCGACTCCGGCTTCATGTGGGCGAGTTGCAGCCCACAATCCGAACTACGGCGGGCTTTTAGGGCTTCGCTCCACCTCTCGGCTTCGCTTCCCGTTGTACCCATCCATTGTAGCATGTGTGTAGCCCAGGACATAAGGGCCATGATGACTTGACGTCGTCCCCCCCTTCCTCTGGCTCTTCGCCAGCGGTCTCCCTAGAGTCCTCTTGCCCCCTTACTGGCAAGGAGTAACTAGGGACAGGGGTTGCGCTCGTTGCGGCACTTAAGCCAACATCTCACGACACGAGCTGACGACAGCCATGCAACACCTGTGCTGGGTGGACCTGCTTAGCAGGTCCCACCCCTCCCTTTCGGGCGGGCTTGCCCCAGCATGTCAAGCCCTGGTAAGGTTCTTCGGGTTGCGTCGAATTAAACCACATGCTCCGCCGCTTGTGCGGGCCCCCGCCAATTCCTTTGAGTTTCAGCCTTGCGACCGTACTCCTCAGGCGGATGGCTTATCGCGTTTGCTGCGGCACCGAAGGGTCTAACCCCCCGACACCTAGCCATCATCGTTTACGGCTAGGACTACCCGGGTATCTAATCCGGTTCGCTCCCCTAGCTTTCGTCCCTCAGCGTCAGGCCAGGCCCAGCAGGCCGCCTTCGCCACTGGCGTTCCTCCCGATATCTATGCATTTCACCGCTACACCGGGAATTCCACCTGCCTCTACCTGCCTCTAGACTCCTAGTTTCCACCCTCCTCTGCCCGTTGAGCAGGCAGCTTTCAGAGTGGACTTAGGAATCCGCCTACGGACCCTTTACGCCCAGTGATTCCGGACAACGCTCGGGACCTACGTCTTACCGCGGCTGCTGGCACGTAGTTAGCCGTCCCTTGCTCCAGGGGTACCGTCCTTCCTCTTCCCCCTGTACAGGTGTTTACACCCCGAAGGGCTTCTTCCACCACGCGGCGTCGCTGGGTCAGGGTTTCCCCCATTGCCCAATATTCCCCACTGCTGCCTCCCGTAGGAGTCCGGGCCGTGTCTCAGTCCCGGTGTGACCGTCCACCCTCTCAGGCCGGTTACCCGTCTTCGCCTTGGTGAGCCGTTACCTCACCAACTAGCTGATGGGTCGCACCCCCATCCTCCAGCGCTAAACGCTTTCCTCCTGCCTTAGCCAGGTCACCTTTTAAATAACCTGGCCCCAGCAGGAGCGTATGGGGTATTACCCACGGTTTCCCGTGGCTATCCCCCTCTGGAGGGTAGGTCAGGTACGCGTTACTCACCCGTCCGCCGCTCCGTACCCGCTGCCCCGAAGGGCTGCGGGCCGATCGCTCGACTTGCATGTGTTAGGCGCGCCGCCAGCGTTCGTCCTGAGCCGGGATCAAACCCTCCATGACATACTTTATCTTCAAGACCTCACGGCCTTTCGTTTCTATTCATGGAAAGTTTTTATCCCCAAGCTCATGTATCACTTGCGGAGTACGGCAGTCTCAAATACCTTCACGGGGTATTTTCGCTGCCTTTTCCTTTCGTTCCCTGCTTGGTCGCGTTCCCGCTTTCTCGCCGTGCCTTTCTCCAGGCAGGCAATAGTAAGTATACCAAGTTTTTGCGACATGTCAATCATGTATATTTGTATACATTTATGGTGATTGGTAAAGCATATAATAATCCTTGATATATAAATAAATCATAGGAGGAATAGAACATGAAACTGTTCTTCAATCTCATAGCAGCAGTGATTATAAGTTTTATGATACTAGGACTGGCAATATGGATGGTACCATCAACAGCCGGCCATACTGCACCTACTGTAGTTTTCAGATACACAACATCCATACCCGAAATAGCCCATATGGTAAAACCTGGAGATATTATTATAGACACAATGAGGAATCCCATTATGAAGGTGGCATCTGTATCCGTTCAGTCCCTCAAAAGTGCTATGGTTATGCCGTCAGGAACAATACGAATTATAGATAATCCCCAGGTATGGGAAATAACTTTTAAGGCAGTGCCACTTCACGAAGGTCTTATTCCAAAGTTTGTTATAGGTGGTTCTGTGTATATAGAAACCCCACGATGGAGGAAACTCGTTCGTGTTATTGAGATGGAGGGAGAACAGTGAAAGTACTATGGACATTAACAGGTCCGTGGGAGGGTCACAGGTGGCAAAGAATGTTTTTAGATTTATCTACCCACAATGAAATACAACATGTATACGTTATAGAAAGAAGTTATGACATCCTGACTTATCCCATCCGAGGTATGCAACGGCAACTACCACCACCTATACCTATCAAGAAAGATATAAATAAGAAACTTAGTGTAATACGGTTTCCATTGCTATATCCAGAAAAACTCTTTTCTACAAATCTTTTAGTCAAATGGATAAAACCTATAATTAGCTATATAAAACCAGATATCGGTATACTTGTATCACCTTTTCATATTCCATGGGCTATAGCACTGAAATTAGCAGGAGCTAAAGCCTTATATTTTGTGTATGATGAGATACTATATAGCGAAGATGGAAAACCTCGTCAAGATACCGTAGTGTACGAAAACAAAATGGCACACATAGTAGATGGTATAGTGGTAACAGCACCTGTTCTTATGGATACACGAAAACACTACGGTAAACCTATTTACATACGCCCTAACGGTACTGATACCAGTATGTGGGAAGGTCCACATAAAGAACCTGATTTTATCAAAAATATCCCCCATCCGCGTATTATATTTCATGGGCATATGGGACCATGGATAGACCACAAACTTTTCTTAGATATAGTAAAAGCGCTACCTCATTACCATTTCATCGTTATAGGTAAACTATCTGGCAATGCAACTTCTATAGCTAATCTAGAAATTAATAACCTGCACTTTATTCCATTCAAACCTCAAGAAGAAGTAGCTGCCGCTGTTTATCACTCCGACATAGCCCTCATGCCATTTAAAACAGAAAACCGTTTCAGCAAAGCAATTAATCCTTTAAAGTTATATGAAGCATTGGCAGCGGGTATTCCAACAATCATCTCAAATCTTCCTTCGATACCTCAAGGCCCGGGTATATATGTATATAAAAACAAGGAGGATATACTAAAACATATTCAAGATATTGAAAATAATCCTCCTAACAAAGAGGCCATTTCCAAATTTGCCAAACAGTGGGACTGGCATAATATTAATAAAACAATGATAGAAATCATGGGAGGGACCGTAAATGCCTAGAAAGAAAAAACATACCATTGATATAATCCTAAGCATAGTTATTTTGGTTGTCATATTCTCGATCATATTCTACCTATGGAAAATTATAAAATCTCCTCAAAAAACTGCTGATACTGGCTATACCGCTACCATAACGCTTGTATGGCGAAACGTACCCAAAGAGCTTGCAACCAATATAAGGATACATGACCCCATACTCATATCAGACAAACCTACATACATTGTCGTAGACAAACAAGTGAAACCATATCTAAAAGCAATACCCACCCCACAATCAGCAACAGTCGCAGAATCCAAAGACACATACAACATATATCTAAAAATCAGAAACATAGAACCACTTAGCGCAACTGTTCCTCCTGTAGGCAAAAACTTAGCACTTCTTGGAAATCTCATACGAATTCAATCGTATATATGGAAATTTGATGGTATCGTTGTAGATGTTCAAACAGGAGCTTTTACACGAGCCCCCGATTATCTAGAAAAACCAAGTACAAACAACTGTAACTATAAAATTATTGCCCGCAGTGTTTACCCATCTGTCATTAAAAACATGAAAATAAATGAAGCACTTTACGATGTATTAGGACAAAAAGTACTGATATTAAAAGACATTAAAACCACACATCCTTTCATATACGGATGGACACCGAAGGGAATTAAGGCCTTTCCTGATCCTACAAAAACCGATGTTATATTAACTGTATCGCCTATCAGTGGAGAAATACCCATAAAAATTAACGGTAAAGAAGCACTATCAGGAAGCAGCTTAGAAATCAGGGGCCATAACTGGCGTGTCTGGGGCAGAATAATAGAGGTGACATGCCCATGATGAGCATATTATACAGAGCCGTCATGTGGATAGCACTTCTATTTCCATGGATTGACTATCTTCTTAAACACAAGATACACATATATCCCATAAGCAGTATATGGGATGATATTTTTATATTGATTGTATGGATGCTCGTCCTCATAAAACTACCAGATATTATGAAGAAAAAGGAACTATGGATTCCGTTTGCCATATTCTCAAGTGTGTTTTTCATTAGTGCAGGTATCAACAATGTGTCTATATGGGTGCTTCAAGACACTATTAGAAGGCTTTTGTTACCATATGGGATACTTTTACTTCTTTCAGTATCGGATATAAAACCCAAAGAATTACTATTACCACTACTTATATCAACTATTCCCATGGCATTATTAGGCATCTACCAATACATTAACCAAGTTCCTATTCCTCCAGACTGGGTGGATTCTCTCGTTGACACAGAAACAACCAGAGCATTTGCCATATTTGTCAGCCCCAATATCCTTGCTTCGTTCATGGAAAGAGTAGAAGCAATACTACTTGGTCTAACCATAGGATGTAGAACCAAGGTCCGATACATATACGGTATACTTTTACTTATACATCTAACAGCACATGTTTTTACCCTTTCTCGTGCTTCCCTACTCGCCTTCATTATCGCAGCAAGTATAGGTCTTTTATTTATCAATGCAAGATTCGCCATAGGATGGATAGCGGCAGGCGCTATCTCGTCACTAATTATTCCTCCTATAAGAGAACGATTTCTCGGTCTACTTTCTCCATATTATAGATACAAAAGTGCGTTAGGTGGAAGATTATTTCAGTGGAAAGTAGAACTCCAACACTGGAAACAATACCCTATATGGGGCTCTGGACCTGGAACTTTCGGAAGTATAACAGCATGGAATTTGGGATTAGGCGGTAAATTTAGGATAGATATGCTGTATCTGAGGATCTTGGGAGAACTAGGAATCATAGGACTCATTACTTTTATGTGGTGGCTAATCTCCATATTTATGGAGCTCATGAAGAGCCTCTTTTCCATTCAAAACAAAAGTACTGATTACTACATAATATGGGGAAGTATGGTAGGATTCTTATCCTTCCTTATTCAATCATTTGCCAACAACCACTTTGAAGTCATACCTCATATGGTGTTTACATGGGCTATTGTAGGTATTGCTCTGTCAGGAAATAACAAAAAACAATGGATATTAAGACAATAAAGGCACTCATTAATAAGCTGGCAACTTTCTTCGTGCTGTTTGGAATAGTCGTTGTTCCACAAAGCGGTGTATTGTTTCAACATGAAAAAGGATATCTTTCAACAAGTCAAACCGGTATCTTTACTTACGATAATAATTTGCGCATAAAATCATACTATATGAGAACACCCCGGATAAGAGTGGGTAATTTCTCCTTTGATGTACTAAAAAACATACCTTATAAAACACAGTTGTATGGAGATACTCTCGTAATATACAGTACTATTACAGATACAGTAGAAGTATATCTTTATGACTCCTCATGTATAAGAAAATTGAAAAACATTTCCTTACCTATACTAAAAAAAATAAAGAGCCAAGACAATAAACTCATCGCATCAGCCCATGGCAAAGAGATAGATTTAGAAATATACACATCAAGTGACACCGACATATTACATACTCCACATGTGGAAGTTTATCCTACAATAGACAACATAGCTCTCCATAACGGTACGCCACCAGTAATAACTGATACATCCACTACATATCACTATAAGAAAGTTCCTCTCCATATCGGAGAAGATTTATATATATCTGGTAAAGAAACATGGTATACCAGAGACCACATCATATACCAAGAAACTCAAACGGGTTCTTCAATAATAACAAATGATCCCATATGGTTTGTTGACAACATAGCCATAACAGCTACAATTTCTCATTTCTGGGGTCCTATATATACTATTTACATATTCCATAAAGACATAGAAACCAAAAAGCACAAAATATTGTTTGACGATTGGACACTAGCAAGAAAAGCTAAAAAGCTAACAGATATCTCCATAGGAGGCATAGGCAATGATATTTTCATTGCATTCTCCGCAACAAACACCACTATATTCGCTCACTATAAATACGATATAGAAAGTCGAACCATATCTTATGAAGGAATGAAAACTTTTCCGGACAAGTTCATTGTTAGAGGTAGTTATGCCATGTCCCCTATATCAGGCTACATTATGAAACTGGGAACATGGAGTGCACCGATACCTCCTTCTCCCAACATTACCAATGTACTTATTTCTATACCATTTATAGTCACAGACCAATACCTCGATACACTTAATATTAGGTGGTGTAGAGATGAGTAAAAAACTTGCACTGACACTACTAATCAGTTTATTACTAATCAGTATCTTCCCCTCCACTGTTAATGCTCAAGAGATAGAACCAATTTTCAAAGACGGAGCCATCATATGGCATTCACCAGTAGGTACTTTAAGACTTATACTTGGCCAGCCGGGTACAGGTGGATGGTTCTCTTTTCCCTATCTATACACATGCTTCAGAGATAATATTCTCGTCTGGAATTTCATAGATGGGTATCCTCATCTTATATATAGATATCACGAACCTGGCGCACGTGATATCGTCATGTATAACAAGTATCTGCTAGTGCAAGTTAAAGACGGAATCAATATATACGAGATGGATACACCAACAACATTTGTCACATATGGAGGTATATATCTACCTTGCGATAACGGACATCTTCTGTGGGGCACTTCTCAAATTAGCCCAACTGTAGCAACGGTTCATGTGGCGTGTCCTAACGGACAGATATACGGCCTACACCGATGGGATTTCAAACCTACATCGGGTTTTCACAGTGTAGACCACCCTATTCCTATTCCTCCTATGATATGGGACAGAATTATCGCAGTATTTCAGGATAAAGCTTTAGTATCAACATCTATAGCACTGTTTTTAGATATACCCAAAGCAATATGCGAAACCCAACATTATGTTGTTGTCACCGATAACGGTGACAATGTATCCATAATACACAAAACTCCACCATATAAGCCAGTGTTTTCTACCAGTGCCAAAAAAGCTATATGTGGACAAGAAGATACAGTAGCTTTATGGCATGAAAACAGAAAACCATATAACATAATCATATGGTCAAATAAAAACACCTCATCTATAACACTAACAGAACCTCCTACAAGTATTTATGGCTCTTATGACCACTTTCTTATTACAACAGATAGACATGTATATCTTATATCCACCATTCCACAATTCATTCTGAATACTAGCACACTGCCTGAACCAGCAACATTACAGATAACCGCAAGCAAAATATTGCTTCTGGGAAAACCGACAACAAAGAAAACTTTGTGGATAGGTATAAACAAAGATAAATACTATCCAACAATACCTCATACCGCCACAAAGATAACACGCAATATCTACACAATCAGCAGTACATTGGAAATAAAAAGGGAAAGAAGCTCCAATACCTACCTTATAAAGCATAAAAATACAACTTATATTGTCAATAACATGCTCTATACCCTACATGGTAATTTACTACATCTCCATGATGTTAGCATAGACTTTTCAGACGGTACTATATGGTGGATATCTACTGGAAAAGTTAAATATTGTCATTTTTCACCATCTGTTCTTCATTTTCTAGATACATTATCTGCAAAAATCATGGACATTTCACCTATTTGGTGTTTTGATACTCCACAAACTATAACTCCAACAAGTGGATACCCTCTTTATGCCTTAATTCCCATAATTCTCTTCTTTTTATGGGTTATAGCTAAGATTTTCAAACGACAAAAACGCCATCACACATCTCCTACACCGCCGAAGAAACCACGCAATAAAACAAAGTATTTTACAAAGGCAAGAAAGCACAGAAGAAAAGTATGGAGATACGGTAGTTAATTATCTTCCATTTCGGAAGAGTATATAACAACCTTATCTTTACCTGTTCTCTTTGCGTAGTACATGGCGATATCAGCCATTTCGATTAACTTATCAGGAGAAGAAACTTTCATTTCAGGGATACCGGCAACGCCAATAGATACAGTAACCTTATAAGGTTTCTCCGAAAACTCTAACTTTATCATCTTTCTCAATCTTTCAGCTACCATCGCTGCATCCTCTATATTGCTACCAGATAGCATAATAACCATTTCCTCTCCACCATAACGGGCAGGCATATCTACTGTACGCACATTTTGCCTTATTACCTTTCCAACCCGTCTTAACACCTCGTCACCCTCAAGATGACCATATCTGTCGTTGATTTTCTTAAAATCATCTATATCCATATACAAGACAGCAAGCGGTCTGTTTTCTCTCTTACTTCTTTCAAATTCCTCACTGAAGCGTATAAAGAAATACCACCTTGTAAATAAACCCGTCAAAGAATCATATATAGCCAATCTCCTAACCTCATTACCAACAAGCACGGATTCAACTATTCGTAAGATCTTTTCAGCCATGTCTAAATGTATAGAATCAAAAACTCCCGCTGATGGACTCTCTGCAAATAGCCCTATTGTGTAGTCAGTGCCTTGGTATAAAGCCTGAAGAGTCGACGGGTTATGAGATATCATACTTCCTTCCTTTAAAATCTGCTTAACTGTCTTGGTAAAAGAGGTACCCGAAGATCCAAGACCATAGGACTTAAAGTATCGTATTTCTCCATCCTTATAGGCAAATATAAAAATCTTCTCTGCTACAAGAATATACAACATCTCGGAAATAAGCCTATCAAGGAATAAATCAACACTATCAGATTCAGCTATATAAAGAAGCATGTCTATAAGTGATTCATATAAAGATGCTATAGCATCTACCCTTCTATAGTAGTAGGACCAAGACAAATAGATATCTTTAGGAGATAAATCTCTTCCCCCTTGATCTGGCCTAACATATGACAAGATAGCAGTAAGATTGCTAGCCCTCTCTTCATAACCAGACTTCTTAAAAAACATGTACGCTGCCTTGAAAAACTCCCTGCTTCGTAGTATTTCCCCTTTTTTATAAAGAATATGGCCTTTATATACATAAGCAACATGTTTAGTAAACTCCATACCAGCAGATGACAGATTTTCGATAACAGAATTTATAAACTTTAACCCTTCATCAAGCTCGTTGCCATTTATATAGTAAGCGGCGTATGTCCAAAAAGACAGATACCATAAGGCAATATGGGACTCTTTATCGAGACTTATGTAAGGCAGATGAGGATGTTCATTATCAAGCCATACCGATGCCATATCCATAAGATGTGTAATGTATTCATCCGACATATCTGTCATTGTAGAAAGTTCCTCTATGTAATTTCTATATTTCGTCTTATCACCAACAAGCACTGCATGTAATGCCCTCAGGTAAGTTGGTACAACCGGACTAGTGGATATTTCCTCTAACAACGAGATAAAAATCAATGCTTGGGCAAGATTACCACTTACCATGTAATGAAAAACAGCCTTGGAAAACAGAGACTCTTTATACGGTAACGACCTAAATTGTACATGGACATAATCAATAAATTCGTCAATAATAGATTTCTCCGAAACTTCTCTAAAGTTTTCTACCATATCTGGGACAAGCTTCTCAAACAAGTGGCTTGTAGGAGGAGATATTCTATATGCCTTCGATAATATCTCTATACGTTCCTCAAATCTACTTAGAGGACTTATACTAAGTATAAGTTTAACAACCTCCACAATAAATACGGGGTTTTCCATATCGGTAGCAATCTCGTACGCCTTATAAACATAATCCATCTTACGAGACATACTAGATACCTGAGCCTTAACATAATAATAAACAAACAGCCATATACTATGAATAGATTCACCTAAAGATTCTATCTCTTCATCAATACTTGAATCCCACTGCCGCGTTTCCCACGCATTTTCCAATTTATCGATAAAAGAGATAACAGGACCATAATTACTACCTACAGGAGGAAAAACATCTCTTGTACCTAGGAACAATCGCTCTAAAAATCCATAAAATCTACTAAGATACGCACGTTTTAAGAGATATTTCTTGTGCTTTGCAAATACATCAAGAAGTAGATTATCATACATATCGAGCCACCAAACATACGAAGCCACAAATAAAAGCTCTTCTACAGGAACATCTGTTCTTTTTAGAAAATGCTCTTTGATTCCTATTAGAATATCGGTATTTCCTCCACCACCCGAGGTTCTGATAAATCTTAAGGTTTTTACAAGAAGATACCGAGACATCCTTAAGCAACCTATCTGATAAAGGGAAAAATATCCTCTTCTTGCGAGAAACACCTTTCTCTCCATAACGATAACTTTCTTAATATTTTCTGCTATCCGATATTTCTCATCTTCTGATACTTGTTTCAGAATATAATGCATAAATTGTAACGCCCTGAAACGGAAACCACCGTAGGCAAATATTTCCACAATGTGTTTTTTGGCAAGACGTGCCACTGCATTTTGCATATCAACATCAAGTGAATCATAAAATTCCAGTGTAAAAAACCCATCATACCCTAGGCCCCATACCGCAAGGTACTTTAGAACATCTCTATCTTTCTCGTCAAGCTGTTCATAAATATCAAAGAATATACCCTCTAAAGTCCTCCTAACAGAAAAATAGGAAGTCGTTTCTGAAATAAAGGATGACAAACCCAAATTAGCCCCCGTTAATTCCCACAATAAAAATCCATCTGTTTCTCCAAACCGCTCTATAAATAACTGTTTGTCCACCTCTTCAAGTAACACAACGCTATCTTCGGGAAAAGGCACATCAGGTTTTTGTCTCATAACAGCTACAATTTTACGGCCTTTCCCAGTAGATATCGTTCTAAGTCTTGTAAGTAATTTCACAGTAAAACCTGTGTATATCTTGGGAATATCATCGATAAGTAGTAGGGTCTTTTCTTCATCCTCAAGAAGCAACTCGATAAAATAAGCAAGCGATCCTAAGAGAACATCTTCAGCAAGTGGCATATTCCCAACAAGTAAGCCTTTCACTCCTGTGACAGATAAAATCCCACTCTCTTCGGAAAACTTGTCTCCAAAGTGCATCTCTAAGGCAGAGATTATAGACTTTACAGGGTTCTCTCTCGAGGCAAGATTAATTTTGATAACTTTATATCCTAAGCTCTGAGCTGCTTCTTGAACCAAATATGTCTTACCTATACCAGAAGGTCCGGCCACTATAATTGTGTCCCAACCGTCTCTCTCCCTTGCTAAATATGATTTTATATCATCACTAACCATATTTTTCCCTCCACACTTATTTTATCAGCTAGAAAGTCAATGTAGAATATAACAGGTGAGAAAAATGATAATAGGTTTCAAAGGAATAGATAAACATGTTATATACGCTCAGGTGGCTCTTATTGTAGTAGCCATATTCATATTTTCATATGGCATAGCATCCTTTTGCCTCAGAGCAAGCAACTCACAATATTTATCTCTTGATGTATGGCATACTAAAGGACCAACATTAACAATTTATGAAAAGGGAATATTAACAAAAGATCCTGGAACAACATATATATTTCAAACAACATTTCAACTAGATCACATTTTTACCATAAAGGATCCTACCTTTTTTATAAAAGAAGGATTTATACCTTCTCAAGTCTTCATAAACGGTAGAGCAATCAGTATTACCAATATATCGAAGGGACACCATCCCTTCACATACAATATCAGTTATACCATTCCCCCATCATCTCTAACTTACGAGAACACCCTTAAAATTGTATACACAACTGGCGACAGAGCGGGATGGTTAGCAGATGCTCTTATTGTACCTAAGGATTACGTCAAACAGTACATGTTTCTTCATAGCACGATTCAATTTGTTGCAAATGAATCTATTACAATTGTATCCACTATTGCCTTCTTCTCCTTATTGTTAATTTATATCTACTCCAAATATCAATATATCGTGTTTTTATCTGAGATAAGTCTTCTAATTTTCTTCATATCAGTACTGTCAGCATCTGGCATAGAAGAAAAGTCATTAATATATTTCATTCCGCTTGCCATAGGAACCCTTATCCTACAGCAGATAACATACACGAGAAAAAGAACCATATTCCTCTTAATTGAAGTTGCTATCGTAGGCATAAGTTTGCTTTTACCCCTAATTATCACTCATCATGAATATTCATATCCTATAGCTCGGATGATACTAACCTTTCCCCTACTTATTATCACGATTTCAAACATCCAACAAATCTCAACTCAACTTCTTCCGGTACTATACTGGCTTATTGTGTTATTTAGCACATTAATAGGCGAAAGTTTTATACAGGCTATTATTCCAACCAACTCAGTGTCCACCACAGCCTCTTTAATTACAAGCACAGCTAGCATTCTCATCTTTGCCTTGTTTGGACTATACACTGAAACACTCTTTACACACCGAGAACACCCTGCAAATTTTATTACCACTCTCATTTCCAATGAAACACCGTTTGCCTCTATATTTATAAGGTCCTCTAAGCTAGCCAAAGAGCCATCTCTGACAGAAAAACTTATCGTACCCGAACTCTATGGCAAAGACACATACACAATTAATGAAAAGGGGATATGGATAATAAGACCAAACATAACCGACGACGAGATAATACTGTGGAGCAGTAAGCTGGCAGAAAAGCTCAGAGATATTGAAGGCATTAAAGATATTCGTATTGGCATACTCATGTTTTATCCCAATGAAGATAAAAAAATCAGTGTAAGAAAGATATTTAAAGAGACAGTAGAATTAGCAGAAAACGCGCGCTACCCTGAATTCATCAATTTCAAATCTTCCCTATAAGCACTTTCTGCCTCCTATGGTAAAATGCTATCTGTGAAAGGAGGCATGCTATATGGAAAAACAGTTGCCACGATGGGATTTGAGCTTGCTACTTGACAATGCTCAGCAGGCTATTGCTATATTGAAAGAGGCTAAAGAGGAAGCTCGTAGTCTTGCAGAAGAAACACAAAGGGCTATTTCTCCTCCTATCAATCCAGAACAAATAAAAGATATTATAGAAAAAGTCGAAAGGGTGCTACACAAGGTTGGCATAGCATCTGCGTATATTTATTTGAAATATGCCGAAAACACCCAGGATCCCGAAGCTCAGAAATACATGGGGCTCATGATGGCAGAATCTGGCGAGCTGGAAGGATACCTCGCCAAAATCACATCTGCTTTTATTGGTCTTGGTGTAGAAACCCTGAAATCCCTGATGGAACATCCATCACTAGAAACATATAAACATTTCTTTGAAAAGCTTGTTAGAAAAGCTCCACACACATTCTCTCCTGAGGGAGAGCAAATTATATCTCTAAAAAACTCAACAGGACGTGGTGGAGCCGTAAAGCTCTATGACACACTCAGCGGAACTCTAGGGGCAGAGAAAGACGGTCAATGGATACCTATGCCCCAAATACGTTCCATGCGTATGTCAGGAAAAAGAGAAGACAGAATATGGGCATGGGATACTATGCTATCAATCCTTAAAGAAAACAGAAAAACACTAGGTGGACTGTTTACCATAGTTGCCATGGACTGGGACAAAGAGGCAGACCTCAGAAAGTATCCATCTCCCGTATCAATGCGCAATGTCGAAAACGATGTAGACGACGAAGTTGTAGATACCATGGCTGATATCGTATGGGAAAACATGCATATACCACAGAAATACTGGTCTTGGAAAGCAGGAAAGATTAAAGCAGGAAAAAAACTTCCTCTGTACGATCTCTTTGCACCTATAGGAGAAGAGAAAACATTTACATGGGAAGAAGCAAAAGAGGCTGTGCTTGCTTCACTGGCATCATTTGACAAAGAGATACACGATATTGTAGCAGAGTTCTTTGAGGAAAGTCGCATAGATGCTCCATCTGTGCCAGGGAAAATGGGTGGAGCTTTCTGCATGTATCAGTCTCCAAAAGCACCTGTCTATGTCATGGTAAACTTTACAGGAACAACAAGAGATGTAGCAACACTGGCTCACGAACTAGGTCATGGTGTTCACGGTGTACTATCTGGCAAACAAACACCTCTCAATTTTCATCCACCACTAGCCTTAGCAGAGGTTGCCTCTACATTTGGTGAATTCTTGCTTCATGATTACTTTAGAAGTCAAGGTATTAATATAGAAGCAGAGATTGCTGGCAAGATAGAAGACATCATAGGTACTGTGTTTAGACAGAATACATTTTACATCTTTGAAAAAGAAGCTCACAGAAGGGTAACCAGAGAAGGGGCCTCTCCAGACAATTTGTCCGAGCTTTATCTCGAAACATATGGTAAGCTCTTCGGCGATAGTGTGGATTACCCGGAAACATATAAAGATGAATGGGTAGGTATCCCCCATTTCTTACATACACCATTCTATGTATACTCTTATACCTTAGCCGAGCTTGTATCTCTTCTCATATTTAAGAGATACAAAGAAGGATATCAAGACTTCGTAAAAAAGTATAAAGAACTTCTTGCAGCAGGAGGCTCTGAAAATCCCAGACAATTGCTCTTGAGGCTCATGGACATAGATATTGGTAATCCGCAAACCTGGAAAGAAGCCCTCAGATTCATAGAAGATTACTTCATAGCCTATCTTAAATAAAAACAAAAAAGGGGCTCATTGTGAGCCCCTTTTTATCTATTTACCACAATGTAGATGGAACATTATCTCCCCCATACGATGGAATAATATTATATTTCACAAGCAAGTTCCGGATATCCTTTCTTAGATAGACCCTTAGAAGATACACTACACCATGCATAAGCACAGGTTGCTCTGATTCCTCTTCCAGATACTCCGACAAACTCCATACCTTATCTGTATCGTATATAAATACATCATTGGCTGTAAACTCACGAGGATCAAATACAGTGATATAGTAGGGCACATCGGCTATAAATATCTCATCAAAATGCTCTAGTATATCGCTCAGTTCCTGTCTGTCCTCCGCCTCAATGCCTACACTACTAAGCACATTTTCCATGTTTTCCTTTATCTTGCCTATAAACGCCTGTATCTCAAACTTCACCATATCTTTACGATCTACAATAGTCTTTTTCGTCAGTTCACTTTCATCAAAGTACTTCATAGTGTCTAGTAGAGGTTTATACAAATCCCTACTTTCTAATCTTCTGAGTAGTTCATAAGCTTTTTCTACCTTGGCACGGGATTTTTCATCTAAGAGTGCTCTATTCTCATAGAAGAAACGAATCCCCTCAGTGATGTAGGCATCCGAAAGCTGCATGAATTCATCAGTATCCTTAACCTTCTCAGGCAACTTCAATATATCAGCTGCTAGCTCTAAAAGTTCTTGTATCATAATATCTGCAGCACGAGATGTTTTATGAAAATAAACATGCTTATACATCATGTATCTAGTGAAGAGAAAAGAAGAAATCATATCAATATTTTTCTTATGGTAGGCGATAACTTCTTTACCCTTGTATGTGCGTCTCGCCGTATGTCTAATAATGCGCTGATAATCGACAAAGCCTACCCCTCTGACACCAGAATAGTAGACATCCCTCAAAAGAAAATCCATGCGATCTGCTCCAATAGGTCCTTGCACCATATTAAACATAACTGAGTAACCATCCTTATCCTTTCCCTCTAAGACATTAAACACCTCATGCATAAGTTCTTCAATACTTGATGGTTTTGGGGAGAATCCTATATACTCCATATGTCTATAAAATTGGTCACGAAAAGCTTTTGGTTTTAGTTGGAGCAGCTGTTCCATCTGTTTATGTAAAATCTCTAATATCAACTTTTCCCTATAATCATCATGTCCCCTCTTAAGCCCCATAGTATGATAAACTGTATCATCAAACTGATGGGAAAAAGGGCCGTGACCTATGTCATGAA
Source organism: Zhurongbacter thermophilus (assembly GCF_026184435.1). Taxonomy (NCBI): domain Bacteria; kingdom Pseudomonadati; phylum Zhurongbacterota; genus Zhurongbacter; species Zhurongbacter thermophilus. The sequence goes on along the minus strand of NZ_CP046447.1, from coordinate 467,042 downwards.
CAAGGCCAGCTATTCGGGCAAGGGTGAATACCCTATCATCACCGGGGTACAGTCTCCTGGCATAGAGGCCACTAAGGTGCATAGCACCAAGCGCATGGGCAAAACGGGTATGAGTAGCCCCCGGATATGTGTATACAGCACCAGAAAGCTGAGATAGCTTTCTCAATCTCTGCATAGCCCTTGTATCAGCAACAAGGCTCTCTATAGGATATAGCTCTATCTCTCCATGTATAGGATCCCTAACAAACTTCACCTTTAGAAAATCCATAATTTCACCTCCCAAGTCTCCACTTGCCATCATTTAAGTATAGAATATATATCTTTCCGGCAGATATATCTTTCAAAAAACCACCACTACTATCTGTAGAAACTGAAAAAGATATAACTGTCTGTGAACCATCATATGTAATACTATCGATATCAACAGTGGCATTATCGAGTACAACCTTTATATTAGCAGCAGAAAATGTTTTACCATCGGTATGTATATCACCAATATCAACATTTCTAATCTGCATATTGGGATAAACACCCATTGCGATGGTACGAGCAAGATAACCTACTAATGTTCTTACCTCATCATCTGAAAGGCCATCTCTTTCATATTGGGCAAGCAACGTAGTATACATCTGTCCACTAACGTCAGATAGCACCTCTACAGACCTTTCATGTATTTTATAACGTACATACCATGCCCCAACAAGCACAACCAAAACCAAAATCAAAAAACTAACAAGAAGTTTCTTAGAGCTTATCATTACAAACCTCCCTTACCGTCGTTTTGAATCTACGTCTCAAACTACCAGATAAAGAAGCCATCATAGGATCATTGTATAAATGACATACCAACCAATCTATCTGAGCTAATTCCTCCTTAGCCATTGTACTAACAATCTCTACCTTTGTTTGAAACAGTTTTTTTTCAAAGATAGATAACATATTGATATCGGTGATATTACTACTTTTCATGGTTTGTTCAATCTGCCTTATAGTAGCCAATTTATAAAAAGGATATTTATTTACATATGGAATTAACACAAGTTTACCATCCAAACCAATAGGGCTTAAATGCATTGCCAATCTCCACATATTTACCCAAATGTTATCGGAAGGACGGTAAAAATCTATATATGATTCCTTTATATAAAGTCCACAAGCAGGATATATTCCTTTTATTATATTGTCAATAATCCATAAAAGATAACCTTTTAGATCTGTTCCTTCAAAACCTACTACACCAAAACCTGCACCATAGGTAGCCATGATTTTTTCAGCATGCTCCACCATGTGCGGCATAAAGAAATCCCCCATATTGTATACATTGCCAATTTTTATCAATGCGATCACCCCTCAAGCCTATGCTAAGTATAGTATAATATCGCATCGTGGGAGGGGAGATATATTATGGCAAGCAAGAAAACAGTGTATCTTATAACGCTGGGAGGATTTCTATGGGCTATAGGGGCCTCTTTATTTTTTAGAATTATGCCACTTTATATATCCGAGCTTGGCGGAACATCCGTCCATGCTGGCATTGTTATGGCCATATCAACTATAGCAGGACTTATTGCGCTTAATGTAGGGGCTATTATCTCTCACTACATATCTCCTCGTATCATTATCACTATAGGATGGTTTATGTCGTCCATAGCTGCCTTATCGTATCTAACGATTCATTCCATATACGGTGTTATGTTAGGTGCTATATTCGAAGGTTTGGCCTTCATGGAAATGCCACCAAGAGTACACATTTTTTCTATCGTATATCCTGAAGATACCTATAAAGCCCTATATACATTCATAGGTGGAATATCTCTGGGTTTCCTTATAGGACCTCCCATTGGAGGTGCTATAGCACAGTATATGGGCTATAACCTGATATTTCTCTCGTACGCTGTTTTAGCAGCTATAGCTGCTTTTATAATATATATTGCCATTCCATCAATGCCCCCCTTGAGGGAACACCATAAAGAACAGGCAAATTATATCGTAGTCGCCCGAAAAATTGTGTGGCCTTTAATACTCACAGTGCTTATCGCACTAGGTGGCAGTATGACAAATGTTGTTATATCGCTATACCTGAAAGATACTTTAGGCATTAAGGAAGCAATCATAGGGCTACTGGCATCTCTTTCACCTCTCGCCTCCATGACATTACCCCTGCTTTCTTACATAGGTTTCAACCCCATTTCTCTCTTTAAGCTCATGGCAGGAGGGGTTAGTATCTCGGCATTTTCTATCTTGCATAGTTCCCTCCTTACAGCAGGTATATACTACTTTGCCCATGGATGGGCAGAAAGCCTATACAGTGGTTCACAAAGTATAGTTCTCCCATTTCTTGAGGAACATGAAAAACCTATTGGAACAGGAATCATTTCATCTATGGTAAACATAGGAAATGCTATCGGCGTACTACTCGGCGGTTATCTGTATGCAATAGATAAACATCTACCATTTATTATTGCAGGCATTTTAGGCTTTATTGTGCTCCTTGTTCCCCATCACCTACTTGAACCATCTCATCGTGATACACAGCTAGTTGCTTGACATACATGGTGGCATATGAGCCTGTAGGCAAGAAAAAAACCAGTTTTACACCATCTTTACTGGCAACATTGGCAATAATATTAGGCTGCTCTATCATATTTCTATATCTCAGTACTAGCGTATATCCATGAACCTTCGTCTTTAGTTCAAATAGTTCAGCAAAACCCTCCTCTTCAAGCACTTCTTTTATAGCCTGCCTTACATCCTCTGGTAAATCCCACCACTCTTCCGCTAGAAACCAAGTGATGAATGGTACCTTGTAAGATACTCTTACATTACGGGCAACGGCAAGTTGTTGGCCAGCTACATCTATATAACGGATATCTTCCCCATAGTGCTCTATGAGTTTAGAAACGGTCTTATTCCACAGATACGACTGATACGCAAGCATACTAATTGCACGCTGATCCCCATCTACATACCGAAGGGCTTCTTTATACTTCGGTCCTTTTCTCCGCAAAAAGTCAAATAGTCGTCTTTCCCAAGGAGTACGTGATAATTTGCGACACTCACGAAAATCTTCTACGTCAAAGGGTTCTTTAATAAGAGATCTTGTTCCCGGTGTCAGCAATGTCCACAATGCCTCTTTATATTGTCTTTTTAGTATCAGTCGTGCCGCCATTCCCTCTGAAAACACGGCAAACCGTTGATAGTCAAAATAATTTACAAATCCACTCGACAATACAGCTGTATCTATAGAAATAGCTCCTCTTATCAATAAAGAAAAGTAATTGCCCCTCAAAGACTTTCTATCAACATGAGAAGTTACATCCTTAATATGCCACATTTCATAGGTAGTTGCCTTTACATGTCTACCCATATCTTTTACAGAAGATATATATTGATATGTAACACCATCTCTATCTTTCATACCAGCAAAATGAATATCTCCCTTTTTCATTTCATAGCGTCGGTAAAGCTCTTTTACAACAGCTAGTGTAGTACGGCCAGACTTCTTCAAAAAATACAGGTGATATCCCGCACCATCTGAGGGTAGATTTATATCCTCAACAACAATAAAATCCTCCGGACGGGACTTAACGATCCACATGACCAACCTCTATAAGCTCTACCTCTTTTGTTTCTGGATCCACAATAGCCACTGTGGAAAGACCGGTGAGATAACCACAATACTCACCGGGATTAACAACAAGCACTTCTCCATCCTTACGAATATCTACCTTATGAGTATGCCCGTAAAACACAAACGAATACAAACGACTTTTTACGGCCGCATTAAGAGCATATGGTTCATGCATAAGAAATACCTTGCCATATGGAGTCTCTATCTCTATGGGACCAATCTTCACTTTGCCCTGACTTTTTTCTAACATAAAAAGTCTTTCTCCGTCATTATTACCAAATACACCTATAAACTCAATTCCATCAAACAATAGATACGGCATTACGAATGGAGCAATAAAATCACCTGCATGAAAAATATGGGTAATACCATAGCTTTCTATAATTCCAGGCAATTTCTTTAACATAGGTATATTATCGTGGGTATCACTGATAACCAACCATTTTTCCATATCATTCACCTCCACAGTTAGTATAAAATATTTATGCTATGGATGAAAACAACAAACGACCAACCTTTGAAGAATTTATAAGAAAAGAGGTACTTCGTAGTCGTATTTGGTCTATATTCCTATCCTTACTTGTGGCAGCTGTATTTTCTATCATAATCGTCGTTATCGTTCATAACAACATGGCAAACAGCGTAAAATCTATACAAGAGGCCACAATTGATATTGTTAATGCCTATGTAGATAGACTTGTTAATGTATACTACAAGCCAAGCTTTCAAAGGAAGCTGACGCTCGCTTCGGAACAAGGCATTGACAGCATTAAAGCAGATAATATTACTATAAGACCAGCTACAAATATCACTGTTACAACACCTACCATAACCTCAGTACAAATGATATATCCAACTATGGATATAAAACTCACTGGAGTTGTTAAAACAGCGTCTGGTACATATATAGTAGAATACATAGCCGGTAAACGGCAACCTGTATACAAAACGACAATGAGCGTTATACGAGCATTCATGAAAAATTTCAGTAGTATAGAGGGAATAAATCTGTACACTGACAAACTACAGCCAGTTATTGTAACTACCACGCTACCAGCAAACATATTTCAAATGGTTCCTCCATCGCAAGAAACACCACAATTTAAACATGTTGGTATCACAAGGGCATATGTTGTGTCACCATTTCATATCAAATCTGTAGATAACGGATATTTATACATGGTATTCAGTATTCACTCTTATAGCATATTATGGCTTATTGTGTCATTCATTATAGCCCTTCTTTTTGTTAGTATCGTCTCGATCACTACGTCTATACAAGCAGCCAAGAAGATATCCCACAATATAGCAATGCCACTGGAAGAACTCAGCAGCATAGTAGAAGGACTAGATCTTTCCAGAAATGAGCTTCCTCAGGAAGACTTACAGTATATAGCCGAAGATGCTCCCAAAGAAATATACACATTGGCACAGAAAATTCAAGAAATTATTGACAAAAACACTGACTTCCTAAAACAACTTCAGAGAGCACGAGAAAATACTCTACGTGCATACGAGCATGCCAGTCAACGTGAAAAGGAACTATATGATGCTTACTATAACTTTGCAACAACACTTGCTCGAATAGCTGAAAAACACGATGATACAACAGGTAAACACATACAAAGAGTTGGAGAAATAGCAGGATTCATCGCTGAAAAAATGAATTTACCTCCAATGCTTGTAGACCAAATAAGAAAATTTGCACCGCTTCATGATATAGGAAAAATCATGGTGCCAGACAAAATACTTCAGAAAAAAGGACCACTAACAGAAGAAGAATGGGAACTAATGAAAAAGCATACAAAGTTCGGTGCAGAACTTCTCGGCAACAAACAGCATTTTATGGTTGCAAGGAATATTGCCTTCTACCATCACGAAAAATTCGACGGTAGCGGATATCCCTTTGGTCTTAAGGGTAATCAGATTCCTATAGAGGCCCAGATTGTTTCCATCGCGGACGTCTACGATGCACTACGCGATGAAAGACCCTATAAACCAGCGCTTACCCATGAAGAATCTGTAAAAATCATATTAGAAGGAGACAGGCGTACAAAACCTGAGCACTTTAACCCACAAATCTTAGAAATATTTAAACAGTATCATGAACAGATAAGAGATATATACGAAAGGTTGAAGTAAAAACCGATGCAGAGGTTACTCCTCTGCATCGGCAAATGTAAAGCCTAGTATAGGAATCTCATATTGTGGCAGCTCTTCTGGAGAACCTGCATCTACACCGACAACAAATCGATATCCCAACTCATCCAGTAAAGCAGGTATATATGGCGGTGGAACATTGTATCTACGATTGACTTCCAGTATGATTTTATTCTCTGGTACCCTCTTAAGTATTTCAACATAATACTCGAGCCCAAGCAATGTATCTCCGTATTCCTTATACCACATTCCTGGTCTTATCCAGTATATAAGTGGCAGTTTTTTCGTCCACTGTAGGAGCAAATCTTCCATAATGCGAGGCACATCATCATCTTTACCAAAGCATCGCTCAGATACAGCAATAATATCAAATATTTCCAGGAGACTAGACGGTGTATCCTTCAACACCTTAGCTGGCACTTCAACACCATAAGAAACCTTAACACCAGTAAAATCAAGTTTTTCCATATCCTCTTTGTATTCCTCCCATTTGCTTGGTGGAACAAAGTCTATAAACACAATTTCATCGATATTGTGCTTTCGTGCATAGTCTATCCACTGCTGGGGAGTATATGTGCCCTCGCCCCAGGTCGTATGAACATTAAAAAGTCGTGCCATATCTTATGCCTCCACAACTTTGATAAACTCCCTCATCCATACATCGAGATCTCCAGGATGACGGGAAGATACCCAGTTACCATCCACCACCACAGGTTCATCAAGGTATTCTACACCAGCAACAATAAGGTCATCGCGCACTCCCACATAAGACGTACCCTTTCTATCCTTGACAACACCGGCAGAGATAAGTACCTGGGGACCATGGCATATTGTGGCAACAGGTTTATTCTGTTCAAAGAAATGTTTAACGATAGATTTGGCGCTATTGTAGAGCCTTACACGCTCCGGTGCCCTGCCACCAGGCACAACAAGGGCATCATACTCGGCAGGTCTAACCTCATCAAATGCCAAATCTGCATTAATAACATACCCATGTTTACCTTCCACTCTACCCCTCTCAGGGGCAGCAATAATAACCTCATATCCTTCTTCTTTCAGTCTGTAGTAAGGATACTGTACCTCAATGTCCTCAAAGAAAGGACCTGTAATAATTAATACCTTTTTCACTCTACTTCACCTCCATCATAAAGGGTTTTTTCCCAGTACTCAATAATCTCTCTTGCCCTCGGTCTGTCTTCAGGTGGCAATGAGTCAATAAAAGCATCTTTGACATGAATAACTCTCTTTACCACGCTCAATGTAGGAAATGCGATGTACGGCTTTCCCGTATTCATAGTCATTACAAGCAATACAAGATAGACAATTACAAGAACTATAGATACACCAGCCGTAATAACAGCCAATGAAGCCAAGAAAATCAAAACAGCCATATTAGATGGTGGCAAGAGCCACAACCACAAAAAGGCAATGAGAGACAGGGCACCACCGGTAGCTATAATGACCGTTAGTAAGCGCGCCCTGCCTATAGCCTTTTTGTCTATAAACGCCAGTAGCAAACGATAAGAATCATTTTTATTCGTAAAGTCCGACATTGTTAACCTTAATCTCCTTTACCCCAGGCAACACACTAACTTTTTCTTCTATTTCATGCTTAATCTCGTCAAGATATGGGTCTTCGTCATCAAAGGCAATATCTATTGTTACCACTCCGTCATCAACACCAATATACTTTACCCTCTTGGCTGAAACAATATCTATACCTAGTGGAGGATAAATAACATGGTACAGTTCTCCTCTAACAAGATCACTATTAAGATCCTCCGGCTTGATGCGTCCCTGTTTCATAAGATAGTGTCTAATAGCAGACCTTAAACCATCAACGGCAAGTACAGAACAGTGATATTTAATAGGTGGTAGTCCTCCCAGCTCATCTACTGCCTTTTTCCATGTAATATTCATAGCCTCATCAATTGTTTTACCCTTGGCAAGTTCCGTGATAATCGATGCAGTAGCAATATTGGAAGCGCATCCAAAAGACTCAAACTTTATATCCTCTATTTTTTCTGTTTCTGGATCGATCTTCAGATAAATAGCCACCTGGTCGCCACATGCAGGACTACCAACTACTGCCTCAGCATCGGGATTTTCTATCCTACCTAAATTCCTTGGATGAAGAAAATGGTCAACAACTTTCTCATTGTACTTAATTGCCATACCACATCACTCCCTACTTTTTATATACTTCCGGTGCAACCGGACTTATTCTTCTCAGTGTAGCAACAACCTCCGGTGCTACATCGAGAAATCTATGGACTTCTTCTTCTGTGTTGTGCCACGAGAGTATAAGCCTAATAGAACCATGAGCCCTTGCATAATCATTGTAAAGCGCCAGTATAACATGGTTTGCCTGAAGGAAGGGATTAGCACACGCAGAACCTGTATCAACAACAATACCATTCATATCAAAGTACATCTGCACAGCTTCGCCCTCAATATACTTAAATGTCACGCATACATTAGACGGGCTGCGGTGCTCTGGCCATGGACCATTAATCTGAACCTCTGGTATGCGTTCCAATATTCCATCAAAGAGCATCCTTTGAAGCTTCTTCATCTTGTTATACTTCTCTTCATAACCATCAAGCAAAATCTGTAGTGCTTTCATGCCCCCACGAATGGTAGGAATATCCGGTTTATCCTGTGTAATATCAAAATGCTTTACTGTACCCCATACAATAGGCACTATCGATACACCGCTTTTTACCCATAGAACACTAGAGTTCTTAGGCCCATGTATTCTATGAGCATCGGTAAATACCACATCTGCAAAGTCTGCATACTTCCATAGAGGCGTACGCCCTAGTGAGCGTGTAGCATCTATGACAAATCTCACATCGTCTTTCTTCTCCTTTATAGCTTTACCAATAACAGGAACATCTTGAACAGTACCAACCATAAAGTTGACATCAGCCATAACTACCATAGCTGTATTGTCTTTGATAGCAGCCTTCACATCATCGGGTGATACAAGTCCATCCTTAGATACTTTAAGATATGTCACCTCTGCTCTACCGGATTTCTCCAGTTTTCTCAGTATAGAAAGAACAGTAGATCCTGCCTCTATTTCGGTGGTAATAATATGTGGCTTAGTATCATGTTTTTTATAGTATGCTTCCACTATACCTCTAATGGCAACATTGGCAAGGACCACCTCACTGGCACCAAACTGAACCTCCTCCGGCTTACCACCAAAGAATGATGCCCAAACAGCCTGTGCTTCATCTATAGCTTCTTGAGCTTCAGTACCCGTCGATGTAAAAGGGGCAGGAGCCCAATACTTCTCGGTCATCCATATATTCATTTCTTTTATCACTTCAGTATCAACAAATGTACTACGACAGTGGTCAAAGTATACTCTTTCCATATCATTCCCTCCTCAAACTTCATTGTCATGGCTATTATACCACACAAAGTTTATGTATATAAACAATACAGGGGGCATATGTATGCCCCCTGTATATACCTCTATTGCTTTTAACCTGTTACACTTTTTACACTTTTACATACTCTTTTAGGTATGGGATAATTTCCGCATATGCAGTGTAAAGGTCATTATTACCACTCGCCCATACCCCATAAGTTGTATCATCTACTTTATGAATATACACAGAACCACCTACTGCCAGTACAAGTGCAACACCGGCCGCCATATCCCACATGCTAAGGCATGGCTGGAAATACACATCAAGAAAACCGGCAGCAACCCATGCAAGTCCCAAAGCCGCAGAACCAATGCTTCTCAGTTTACGTGCATGCAGTACAGAATACTCTTGAAATATAAGTGCAGCATCTTTAGCACCTTCTGTACACCTACGGGGAAATCCCAACCCCACATATGCTCCGCGTATCTCTGCTTCGTATCTAGGCACAAGTTTTCTTCCATTTATCCACGCACCTGCCTCAACGCTCCCCCAATAAAGGACATCTTCTGTGGGATGATATATGGCTCCAACAGAAAAACGCCCCTCATCAAGCATACCTACACTAACGGAAAATATGGGTACTCCCTTGGCAAAGTTTGCCGTGCCATCAAGGGGGTCTACATACCACACATACCTACCTGTAGCGCTACCACCACCCTCTTCACCCACAATAGAATGCTTATCATCAAGTACACCCTCAAGATAGGCCCTCACAACCTTTTCGGCCTCTTTATCAGCCTCAGTAACAAGATCGGTTATATCTGTTTTCTCCCTTATATCTTTGACATGAAGATACTTAGACTGAAGCACCTCTCCAGCCAAATATGCTGCTTCAGAAGCTATAGACATCATTTCTCCTATATCCATAAACCTCACCTACTTTCTCCAAATAGATTATCAAGAATAACAGATGGAGAGTACTCCACCCAATCTTCAAGTTCCTGTCCAAAGCTAAGAAATGCTATAGGAAGCCCTAGTTCCTTCCATATGGAGAAGATGAAACCTCCTTTGGCTGTAGAATCGAGTTTGGTAAGAATGATGCGGGTAACCTGAACCGCTTCCATAAAGGTCTTTGCCTGTCTAAATGCCGCCTGCCCTTGGGTAGCATCAAGTACAAGAAAACTCTCATGTGGAGCATCAGGCACAACCTTCTTAACAACCCTCTCCATTTTTTTCAGCTCTTCAATAAGATTTTTCTTGGTAGACATTCTACCGGCTGTATCTACAAGTACAAAGTCGTATCCTCTCGCCTTTGCCTTTTCTACACCGGTGTAAATAACAGACGATGGATCGGCACCACGCTCGCCAAGATGAGCATCTACACCAACTTTCTCAGCCCACAGCCCAAGCTGGTCTGTGGCAGCAGCCCTAAATGTATCGGCACCAATAACCATAACCTTGCCCCTCTTTTTTAAAATATGGGCAAACTTGGCAATAGTTGTTGTCTTACCTACCCCATTGACACCAAAGAAGTAATACACCGTTGGCGGCTCAGAAGCAATCTTAATAGGTTCTGGTTTTGGTGGAAGATATGACGCCAGCAAGGTACGGAGTCTCATCTCCCTTTCCTCGGGAGGATACTCCTCAACAATATCTAAAAGCTCCTCTGCAAGCATCACGCCAAAGTCTGCTTTTATAAGGAATGCCAAAAGCTCATCTCTCTCATCTTCGGACATCACCTGGATAGAAGAAAAGTCTATGACAGGAGATATTTCTTTGCCTTCTTCCTCTTTGACCTCTTCTACAGGTTCAGATACAAACACTGCTTTATCTTTAGATGCCTCTATCTCTTCTGAAGAAACCGAAACTTCAACCTCTGAAACCTCTGTGGTAGTCCTCGTCTGCGTCCCAGCCACACTTTCAACAGGTGGAATCTCTTCTAAAGCAGGTGTTTCTTCCTGAGATGTTGTTTCTATTGTTTTCTCCTTTACTACCTCTGCTACTTCCTTCTCAGAAGCTTCCACATCTTCCTTTGGCAAAGGCTCCTCTACTGTTTCTTCTTTTTCTACAACAACCTCTGCTCCTTTATCAGACAAGATAATATCTTCATCAGCCACTATGGACTCCTTTTTCTCTACAGGCTTTTCCTCTTTTTTCTTGCCAAATGCAAACATCTTTTTGAATTTATCAAGTATTCCCACGCTGTATCACCCTCCTCCATCTATCAAACATACGTCTTTGAGACACAGGTACATCATCTTCTTTTATCTTACCCTCATTTACAAGCATAAAATTGATAAATGAGCGAACCATCTCTCCTAAGTTTCCCACATATGGGCCTGCCAATACAGCCTTCTGCAATTCTTTACTAGAATGAAGACCTATCTGTATAACAGGAATATCATATTCCTCAAGCTGCCTTACAATACGAGCCAATTTATAGACAGCCTCATCGACATCAAGAGGCTTATACTTACCCTCCTTATACCAACTTGCTATCTCCGTATTTTCAAGTACAATCAGGGGGAAAATACGTACACCGGCAATGTTGTGCTTCCAAGCCCACCCCGGAATATCGTATATCTCTTCACCTTCGCAGGGTAAACCTATCATAAACTGACCTATCACATCAATCCCTGAATCGTGAAGTAATGAAATAGCCCTTTCAACATCGGCAACCGTATGTCCTCTGTTGACACACTGAAGCACTTTGTCTGATAGTGACTGTATGCCAATCTCAACAGTTGTTACATGCAGATCAACAAGTTTCTGGATAATATCTGGGGTAATGGAATCAGGTCTTGTAGAAAGACGAACACCCCCTACTTTTCCACTCTCTACAAACGGTTGAAGTCTCTCCATAATATCCCAGCCTGTACCAGACCATAAAGGAGTTCCTCCGTATATAGAGACTTCATCGTATTTCTTCTCTGAATGCATCAAAAAGTCGAAAGATTGTTCTATTTTCTTCCGATATTCATCCTGTGATACACCAGATGAAGCCCATTGATTGCAAAAACTACAACGAAAGCGACAACCGGTAAATGGTATAAAAATAGGATAAATACGCTTACTTTTCTGCTTTGCCATTTCTCACCAACACCATTAGTGCCTTATGAGCTGCATCTTTCTCTGCATCTCGAATACTGTGTCCCATACCTTGCGCTATAGCTTTATCACCTATATACACAGTAGCCCTAAACATTTTTCCATCTTTCACAACATCGTATCTTGGCATTAAACCTTCCTTTCCCAGTATTGCCTGTAGCTTACCCTTTGGGTCAAATGAGAATAATATCTCTTCTATCTCCTCTTTGGATGGCAAGATATGGTTCATGACCTTATAACCCCAGCGTTTGGTTCTTTCAAAACCATAGGTAAGATACAGATACGCAACAAACGATTCAAAAATATCGGCAAGCGTACTTTCAGAGACGGGAAACTTATAAGATTTACCTACCCTAAGAAGTTGTCCTAATCCTATTTTCTTAGAGAGTTTACTAATAAAACTATTATTTGTAAAATATGCCTTCAGCAGTGTAAGACTACCCTCATCAAGTTCAGGGTATTTTTCAAATAGATAACTGGCAACAATAAGCCCCCAAACACTATCACCCAAAAACTCCAAGCGCTCATAATTTTTTCTGCTATCAAATGAAGGATGGGTTAGAGCTTGCCTAAGAAGATGAGAGCTTCCCTTTTTGGGATGACGCCAGAAATTAATTCTTATATATAAGGTGTCAGACTCCCCGGAAAATATCCCTTTCTTAGAACTTAAGATATTTTCCAAGAAGTGCCACAATGTCCCTCACCGTTTTTATATCGGGGGTAATATCTTCATCTTTTATCTCTATACCAAATTCTTGCTCCATGGCAAGAACAAGATCTACCATGTCCAGAGAGTCTACACCTAATTCCTCTACAAGGTTGGTATCTTCTTTAATTGCCTCTTTTTTCACAGACAATGTATCTGCGATAACCTCAATAACCTGCTGGGTCAACTTCTTCTCATCCATGTTTATACACCCCCTGATGCTATCTTTTCTTCAATTCTACCAACAATATCTGCTTTAGTAAGCCGATACATAACTTTCATTGCACTATACACTGCCACTTCATCACTGCGACCATGCATTTTCATAACCAGTCCTCTAACTCCCAAAAATGGTGCACCGCCATATGTCTTGTAATCAAAACGCCTTTTCATTTCTTTAAAGGCATTTTTCATCAGAAGTGCCCCTATCTTTGCCAAAAAGCCACCTTTCATTATCTCTTCTTTTAAAACTCCTGTAACAGCATGGGATACTCCTTCAGCCGTTTTCAAGAAGACATTTCCAGAAAAACCATCTGTAATAACCACATCATACCCGCCATCCCATGGTTGATGTGGCTCTACGTATCCTCTAAACCACGGATAATTTTCAAGAAGCTCTCTAGCCTCTTTCACTAGTTGCTTACCTTTTTCTTCCTCTTCACCTATATTAAGAAGGTAAACAGAAGGATCACCTTTGCCAAGCAAGGCTTCATAGTAAACTCTACCTAAAATGGCAAATCCTGGAAAGAAATCAGGTCTGACATCGGCATTAGCACCAAGATCACCAAATACAAAGGGATTACCAGAGAGAGTAGGCATTGGCGCTGCAAGCATCGGCCTCTTTACACCTTTAATGCGACCAAGAAGCAAATATCCAGCAGTGAGTACCGCCCCAGTGCTACCAGGAGAAATAACACCATACGCCTCTCCGGCCTTAACAGCTTCAACTGCCTTTACAAGTGTAGAATCCTTCTTTGTTTTAACAGCATATGTTGGTTTTTCGTTAGTTGTTATCTCTTCAGAGCACTCTCTGAAAAATAAACGATGCACCCCATCCACATAGGGTGCATCGTCTTTAAGGCCAAAAGCCAACACCTCTACATCATTAGTCTCAGCCAAAAAGCGCTTTACACCATCAGCAATCGGTTTTGCTCCGTGGTCGCCACCTCTTAAATCAACGGCTAAGACTACATTCACAGCTCATCACTTCTCAGACTTTTCTACCTTAATATACTGTCTTCCCTTGTAATAACCGCACTCAGGGCATACCATATGTGCAGGAACAAGGGCACCACAGTTGGGACACCTGGCAAGTGTCACTGTGCGTGGTGTCCAGTGTGCTCTTCTATTTCTTGCCCTTCTGCGTGTTGGTTTCTTCTTTGGAACTCCCACCTTCAGCACCTCCTTCTAACAGTTTCCTCAACTCTGCCCATCTTGGATCGGCTGGTTTTTCTTCTATATCACCTAAATTGTATATAACAGGCTCCCTGTCTTTCTTTTTGTGCACAGGGCACAACGGCACGGTGCTGAGAGAGGTAATAATATAATCCCTCACCACCGACTCAACATCAAGTATACCATCTTTAAGGTAGAATGTGTCCATATCTTTTTGTGTGAGCTCAACTTCTTTTTCTTCTCCATAGTCTGGCTCACCAATAACAAACTCATCACTAATCTTTATACTCAGTGTATCCTCAAAGGCTTCTCCACATACAGCACACTTTCTCTTAACCACAACAGTAATAACACCATCAAGTAAAAATCTATCACCTATCTTATGGAGTATTAACTTTCCACCAATCGGATACACAACCTCTCCCTCAATGAGGTCATCTATATGTATATCCCCACCATCAAAGATAAGTTCCGCCTCTTCACTTCTTTGAAAGTTGTGAAGATTGACCTTCAAGTTATTTCTCCTCCTTTGTCACAATCTCATAGGTATCTCTGGCTATGACAAGCTCCTCGTTTGTGGCAATAGAAAAGACCTTAACCTTAGAGTCATCGGTAGAAATTAGTGCTGTACCTCTAACATTGTTTCTCTCTTTGTCAATCTTAATACCGAGAAACTCAAGGTCACGGCAAACAAGCTCTCTTAGTGGTGGTGAATTTTCACCAACACCAGCTGTAAAGACAAGAACATCAAGTCCACCCATAGCAGCAGCATATGCACCAATATACTTCTTGATACGATATGCATATATCTCAAATGCCAGTGTAGCATCTGGCTCACCGGCAAGATATCCATCTTCGACTTCTCTCATATCATAGGTCTTACCACCCATTAGGCCTAAGATACCACTCTTTTTATTAAGATACTGATCAACCTCGTCAGGAGTCATATTAAATTTACGCTGTAGCCAAATAGGAAGTGCAGGATCAATATCACCACAGCGAGTTCCCATCACAAGTCCCTCAAGTGGAGTGAAACCCATGGATGTATCAACAGACTTACCATATTTTACAGCTGCCACAGAGGCACCATTGCCCACATGGACTGTGATAATCTTCAGCTCTTCAATGGGCTTACCAACAAGCTCAGCAGCCCTCTGAGATACATACCTATGGGATGTACCGTGAAAACCATAACGACGAACTCTATATTTTTCATAAAGCTCTATAGGTAGAGCATAGAGGTATGCATGTTTAGGCATGGTCTGATGGAATGCTGTGTCAAAGACACCAACCATAGGTGTACCGGGCATAAGCTCTTTGCAAGCATAGATACCCATAAGATTAGCTGGGTTGTGCAAAGGAGCAAGCTCAATATTATCTTCCAGAGCCTTAATAACCTCATCGGTAATAAGAACAGAACCAGAAAACGCCTCTCCACCATGAACAACTCTGTGACCTACTGCACCAATAGAAGAAAGGCTTTCCAGAACACCTATTTCTTTATCTGTGAGAGTATCAAGCACCCACTGGAGCGCTATCTTATGATCTATCTTATCGGGTCTTGTAAACTTCTGGTACTCACCATCACCCTTCTTATACTTCAAAAATGGTTCTTCAAGTCCAATTCTCTCAACAATACCCTTAGCAATAACTTTTTCTTCAGGCATGCTAATAACCTGAAACTTAATAGAACTACTTCCTGAGTTGAGGACCAGTATATCCACAACCACTCACCTCCGCATAAATTTTTCTCTTAATGCTTTCTCAACAGAAGGAGTAACAAGACCTTCCAGTTTACCTCCCAGTCTTGCTATCTCTCTTACTATTGTAGAGCGTAGGAACTGATATTTTAAATCTGACACCATAAATATCGTCTCAACATCATCTCTAAGATGCTTATTGGCAAGAGCTATCTGCATCTCATACTCAAAATCTGACACAGCCCTAAGTCCTCTAATCATTGCCCTGTACCCATGGGCTTTCATGTACTCTACGGTAAGCCCACTGTTTTTATCGACTATGATACGGTTCTTAGGAAAATTTGCATCCTCAAGTGACAAGTACACCAATTTTACACGCTCATCTATATCAAATAGTACTCTTTTATTGGCATTTTCCGATACTAAAATGACAACCTTGTCAAATATAGACAATGCCCTTCTAACAATATCAAGATGTCCTAGTGTGATAGGGTCATAAGTGCCCGGATATACAACAACAGAACAACTTCCCTCTGGCATACTATATCATTCCCCTATCCTTCATAGCTTCGACAACCCTTCTAATAGAGCTTACATATGCACCCTTTCTCATATCAACACCAAATTCTTTTGCCGCTTCAAACACATGCTTAAATGCTACTTTCATCTTCTCAGATAATCTTCTATCAACCTCTTCTTCAGACCAATAGTAGCCTGTGATATTCTGAACCCACTCAAAGTAAGACACTGTTACACCACCAGAGTTAGCAAGTATATCGGGAAGCACCATTACACCGTTTTTATATAAAATCTCATCGGCCTCTGGTGTTGTGGGGCCATTGGCAAGCTCTAATATAAACTTCGCCTTTATGT
The DNA here is from genome assembly GCF_026184435.1 of Zhurongbacter thermophilus. Lineage (NCBI taxonomy): Bacteria > Pseudomonadati > Zhurongbacterota > Zhurongbacter > Zhurongbacter thermophilus. Next base: position 450,086 of record NZ_CP046447.1, on the reverse strand, counting down.
CTTCTGCGTTATCAACGGTAATCTGATTTTCAAGAGCGGCAGGAACAAGAATATCAACCTCTAAGGTAAGAAGCTCACTATTGGATATCTTCTCTGCACCGGGGAATCCGACAACTGTTCCTCTTTCTGCCTTGAACTGCATGACTTCAGGTATATTCAGACCATCTCCATTGTATATGCCACCTTTAGAATCAGAAACGGCAACAACCTTTACCCCTGCCTCGTACAAGAATAATGCTTCATAGGATCCGGCATTACCAAATCCTTGAACGGCAGCGGTAAGTCCTTCAAACTTCATAGCAACAGTTTTCAGAGCCTCTTTGAGTATAAAGAAACCACCACGAGCTGTAGCTGTACCTCTACCCTCTGAACCACCTATAGAAAGGGGCTTACCAGTAAATGTGCCCGGTGCCCAATAGCCACGAAGCTTTGAATACTCATCTACCATATAACCCATAATCTTAGGGTTGGTATATACATCAGGAGCTGGGATATCCTTTTCAGGTCCTATTATTTGAGCAATAGCATCAACAAAAGCACGAGATATTCTCTCTATTTCCGCATCAGACAACTCTTTGGGATTGATAGGACTACCATCCATATCTCTAAAGCGAATACCGCCTTTTCCACCACCATATGGAAGTCCGGCAGTAGCATTCTTAAAGGTCATCCAACCTGACAGTGCCATTACCTCTTCCTTGGTTACATCCCAGTGGTAACGGATACCACCCTTTGTGGGGCCCAATGCGTCATTGTGTTGAGATCTCCAACCGGTAAAGATAATTGTCCTACCATCGTCCATCTTCACAGGAAACCTCACTTCAAGCACACGTTTGGGCCATTTAAGAAGTTCCACAATATGAGGTTCAAGATGCAATAGTTCACTAGCAGATTCTACTTGCTTTTGGAAGGCTTCAAATGGATTTTTTGTCATAACCGCTTCCCCCTTCCGCACTAAACACTGTGCATAGGTATTGATATTGTTATTTTAGCACGGATAAGGGGAAGCGGTAAAAATGATTGCTATATATTCATCTCCGATATAGCCATCTGATATTCCTGTAAAAGTGTGTCCATAAGCTCTTTAACAGATACAATCTTATCCACCTTCCACGCATTAGCACCGGCAAAGGCAAAGCCATTTTCGAGATTACCCTTAGCAGCATTTGTTAGAGCTTCAGCAATACAATATGGAGCCTTGCGATAATCGCATGTTCTCAGACACTTCCAGCGGCATGTAAAAGGCTTTCTTACCCCCGCTTCAACCTCTTCCAAAAACTTATTTTTTATAGCCCTGCCAGGAAGTCCTACTGGACTTTTTATAAATACAATATCTTCCGGTTTCGCTTGGATATATGCCTGTTTAAATCGTTCATCGGCATCACATTCATAAGTTGCAACAAATCGGGTTGCCATCTGGACACCATCTGCACCCACGCCATTAATAGCTTTATAAATATCCTTTCCATCCCATATGCCTCCGGCAACAATTATAGGTATATGCTTAGCGTATTTGTCTTCCCACCTTGCCAAAACTCTCTTTACATCTCTGACAATATCAAACACATCTGGTGGGTTTTCCAGTTCCTCCCTTTTAAATCCCAGATGCCCACCAGCCTTTGGCCCCTCAACAACAACACCATCAGGAATAATAGAATAATGCTTATCCCAATAAGAAAAAATAATACGCGCAGCTTTTCCCGATGATACTATAGGTAAAAACTTTGTTTTCCACTCTTTAATACCTGCCTTTCTAAGAGCAGAAATCACTTGAAGTGGTAAGCCTGCTCCCATAATCGCCACATCTACTCCCTTTTTCACAGCTGTTATTAAAAGATTTTCAAAATCACTCAACGCTACCATGATATTGACTCCAAAAGGTTTTTCTGTATTGGCCCGAACTTTATCTATTTCTTCTTCAAGAGCAATAATATTAGCTTTACGTGGATTTTTCTCCCACATAGGATGTAGAAACCCTATACCTGCAGCCGACAATACCCCTAGTGCCCCTTCATTAGACACAGCAGATGCCAAGCGATGCAGAGAAATACCTACCCCCATACCACCTTGTATGATTGGAATGTCGATAGTTACATCACCTATTTTAAGTGGTTTTATATTCACATGCATCTCCCCCTTTCACCCTCTTTAGAGTGGTAGGGGAAACATATCGTTACAAAATGAAAAAAGGAGAGGGCAACAGCCCTCTCCCTATGACAGTCTATACCGCAATTTCTTACATCTGATGAAGAATAGACATAGCAGCCATAGTAATAGGATAGACTGTTGGTGCTGCGGTAAGCAGTGGGTGCGTTGCAACTTGGGTAAATGCCAACTCTGAAGCATTCATACCTGCTGTAACAGCCGTTGCAAGCACATTAACAAGCTCACCAACAGATTTACCACCGGTTAGCTGGGCACCGATAATGTGTCCGGTCTTAGCAAGTGCTATAAGCTTGACAATCTGTTTCATAGAACCCGGAACACTACCAGGATGGGTATCTAATGTTTCAAACTTACCCACGATGATGTCATATCCCAGCTCACGGGCAGCGGTTTCAGTGAGACCAACAGCGGCAAATGTTCTTCCACCAACAACAGTAGAAAAGCCAAATGCACCAAACACAGCTGTTGGCAAAGCCTTAATGTTGTAAAGGTTGAGGGCTGCTCTTCTGGCTGTTGCGGTAGCAACAGATGCAAGCATAGGGCATAGACCATTAGGTGTAAGAGAACATCTGTTTTCGGCACAATCACCTACAGCATAAATATCTTTGACAAGGGTCTTACCGAGATTATCTACGATAATACCACCAAATGTACCTACAGGAATACCGGCCTTCTTGGCAAGATCGGCATTAGGTCTATAACCTATAGAAAGGATAACAAGGTCGGCTGGTATACGCTGCCCACTTTTCAGAACCACCTCTTTAACCTTTCCACCCTCACCGGCAATCTCTGTAACAAGCTCACCGGTCTTAATAGAAACACCTTTCTCTTTAAGAATTTCTTCTGCCATCTCAGCAAACTCTGGGTCAAATGCCTTACCCAAAACATGGGGAAGCATTTCCACAATAGTAACCTTCTTACCAAGAGCAGAAATCTCATCGGAGAATTCGACACCAATGAAGCCACCACCAACAATAACGATGTTTTCAGCCTTTTCTATGCGGGACTTTAGCTCTTTAACCACATCGTAGTCTTTAGGTACGGTAAAGACGCCATCGAGATCTCTACCGGGTATTGGTGGAAATACCGGTTTTGAACCTGTAGCAAGAATGAGTTTATCATATGCTATCTCTTCACCAGAACGGAGAAGAACCTTTTTCTCATCGGGAATTATCTCTATAACCTCATCGATGATAAGATCTGCACCTTTACCGGTCACGGCTGTATCGGCAATAAGGTTCTTATCCACATCGCCGACAGTCTTAACAGTATAAGGAATACCACAAGGCACTAACACCTTGCTCTCTTTACGAATAACAACAACTTTTTTATCAGGATAAGTCTGCCTTACAGTTGCTGCAGCAACAATACCGGCAGCAGAACCACCTATTACTACTACATCGTATGTCTTCATACGACTCACCTCCCATATTTCATTTCTGCAACTATTCTATCATTGAAGTTTTATGTAGGAATAGTTTATAAACTTCTTTCAAAAAGAAAGAGGAGGGCTGGGGCCCTCCTCCTATAGAACACTGCTACAGCATTACTTCTTTGGGTGCTTAATAGCAGCCTGAGCTGCAGCAAGACGGGCTACAGGCACACGATATGGAGATGCAGAGACATAGTCAAGTCCTACAATATGGCAGAACTCAATAGACTCTGGGTTACCACCGTGTTCACCGCATATACCCACATCAAGGTCTGCTCTGGTCTTTCTTCCATCTGTAACAGCAATCTTAATAAGGCGTCCCACACCATCTCTGTCAAGAACAATGAATGGGTTCTTTGGAAGGATACCTTCTTCAACATACTTAGCAAGGAACTTACCCTCTGCATCATCACGGGAGAATGCAAATGTCATCTGTGTTAGGTCGTTTGTACCGAAGGAGAAGAATTCAGCATACTCTGCAATCTGATATGCAGTAAGGGCTGCACGAGGCACCTCAATCATGGTACCTACCTTGTACTTCAGGTCTATACCCTCTCTGTCAAGTACCTGGAATGCCACACGATCGGTCATCTCTCTTAGTCTCTTCATCTCATTGACATGACCAACCAGTGGATGCATAATCTTGACGATGGGGTTCTTACCCTCTTTCTTCAGCTCAGCTGCAGCCTCCATAAGGGCCTCTACTTGCATCTCATAAATCTCTGGATAGATAAGACCCAGACGGCAGCCACGGAAGCCCATCATGGGGTTGTGCTCAGCAAGCTCAACAGCCTTGTGATAGAGTTTCTTCTTCTCCTCAATAACCTCTGCTGGGGCACCTTCATCTTCAAGCTTTCTAATCTCCTCTGCCAGTTCCTCTGGTGCAGGCAGGAACTCGTGCAGTGGTGGATCAAGAAGTCTGATAGTTACTGGGAGACCATCCATAGCCTCAAGAATACCTTTAAAGTCTGCTTTCTGGAGCTTACCAAGATCCTTGAGGGCCTCTCTCCTCTCTTCTGGAGTATCTGCCATAATCATACGCTGCACAATCTGCACTCTTTCAGGTCCAAGGAACATGTGCTCTGTTCTGGCAAGACCGATACCCTCGGCACCAAATTCCCTTGCCTTGGCGGCATCTTCGGGATTGTCTGCATTGGCATACACACCGAGTACGCGAATCTCATCGGCCCAGTCAAGAAGTTCCTTGAACTCACCGCTCATCTGAGGATCAATCAGAGGCACTTCGCCCTCAAATACCTCACCAGTAGAACCGTCTATGGTAATGATATCGCCCTTCTTATAGACTTTGCCATTTGGTGCTGTGAACTGCTCCTTTTCCATATCAATGTCTATCTCCTCACAACCGACAACAGCTGGCTTACCCATACCACGAGCAACAACAGCTGCGTGGGAAGTCATACCACCACGGCTGGTAAGAATACCCTGAGATGCAACCATACCGTGTAGGTCATCTGGTGTTGTCTCAGGTCTAACAAGAATAACCTTCTTGCCTTCTTCTGCCAGCTTAACAGCCTCCTGTGTATCAAACACAACAGCACCGGTAGCGGCACCGGGAGATGCTGGAAGACCTTTAGCAATAAGAATCTTCTTTGCAGCTGGGTCAATTCTCTTGTGAAGCAGTGTTTCTATCTGTTCAGGTGTAACCCTCATAATAGCCTCTTCCTTGGTAATAAGACCTTCTTTAACCATATCCACAGCAATTTTCACAGCGGCAGCTGCTGTTCTCTTACCGGTTCTTGTCTGAAGCATATAGAGCTTACCCTTTTCAATGGTAAACTCCATATCCTGCATATCACGATAGTGCTTCTCCAGAATCTCAGCAACTCTTACAAGCTCGTCATATGCCTGTGGAATATCATTCTTAAGTTCCTTAACAGGTTTTGGTGTTCTAATACCGGCAACAACATCCTCACCCTGAGCATTGATAAGATATTCACCATAAAGCTCTTTCTCACCGGTAGATGGATTTCTTGTAAATGCAACACCTGTTGCAGAGTCATCGCCCATATTACCAAATACCATCTTCACGATATTAACAGCAGTTCCCATATCATCGGGAATGTTATTAATCTTACGGTAGAGGATAGCCCTCTCATTATTCCAAGAGCGGAAAACGGCATCTACAGCCATAATAAGCTGCTTCCACACATCCTGTGGGAAGTCTTCTCCAAGCTGCTCCTTGTAAATCTCTTTAGAACGCTCGGCAAGCTCTTTCATACCCTCAGCAGGCACATCGGCATCGGTTTTAGCACCATATTTTTTCTTAATCTCTTCAAGTGCTTCCTCAAATAGCTGTCTGTCTACACCGCGAACAACATCAGAGAACATCATAATAAAACGACGATAAGAGTCATATGCAAATCTCTCATTGTTTGTCAGTTTAGCAAGACCTTTAACAGTTTCATCATTGAGACCAAGGTTGAGAATAGTATCCATCATACCGGGCATTGATATAGGTGCACCGGAACGAACAGATACAAGGAGAGGATTCTCAGGATCGCCAAACTTAGCACCGGCTTCCTTCTCCAGTCTATGCATGGCCTCTATGATCTCTTCTTCAAGGCCATCAGGAAGCCTGCCACCTACAGCATAATACTCACGACAAACTTCTGTGGTAATTGTGAAACCGGGGGGTACAGGAAGACCTATTCTCTTCATCTCAGCGAGGTTGGCTCCCTTACCACCCAGCAATTGTTTCATTTCTGCACTACCTTCGTCAAAGAAGTAAATTCTTTTCTTCTTCTCCATATAGTTCACCTCCCATTTATACTATGGTCCAGTCTTTATTTTATGATATTTGGCAAAATTTGGTATAGGTTTTCTGCAAATACTAACTAAAATATGCAAAATACTCTTCATATATAGAGTGATAAAATATCCTCAAGGAGAGGATGTGTATGCAGAAAAAAGAAAGAGGTTTTACGCTGGTAGAACTCTTAGTTTCTATCATTATCTTGGGTGTATTGGTTAGCCTCATGATACCTGTCATTAATATGTCTATGAGCAGTGGCACCAATACATCTATTCTTAGATATCAGACAGAAACTCTTCAGTGGTATAGAGAAATGGCCAAAGCTAAAGCAATAGCTCTGGCTACACTCTCCAACGAGCAAGAAAACACTGCTGTGGGACAGGTCAATGTAGAGTACGAAAAGAAATATATAGGGAGTAGTCCCTATATCGAAGTAAAACCATCTATAGCAGGATGGCTACCTATATTCTTGGTAGCTCCAATACATACTAATGTCACAACAAAAGGCATATATGTAAAAATCACCTCACCAGAAGATGGCACTAAAGTCAATCCTGGAGACAATATCAATATTGTGATAGAGGCTTTTTATGTGGAAAATGGGCAAAGTTATCCGGTGGATAGCGTAGAGTTGTATATCGGCGGAAATCTTGTTCGTATATTTTCTGGAAATAGCAACGACACATATTCTTATACATATACTGTACCGGCAAACGCCAGCGGTAGTATAGAAATTAAAGCTGTGGCTGAGAAAAACTCTCTTACAAATGATGACTCTATAACCCTATTTGTCAATGAACCTACAGAACTCATCGTTAATATCACATCGCCGCTTGATGGAACAACCTATAGCCCTGGCGATAATATAGAAGTCGCAGTAGAGTCATATCTCCTCGTGGGCGCCAGCAGGCAAGGAGTTCAGCCCACTGTAGATATAAGCGGTGTATCATGCGGAAATCCCACATCTATCAGTGGATATATATATACTTTTTCTTGTACGGCTCCCCAAACACCTGGAACATACACGATAAGGGCCATAGCTTCAGCTTCAGGCTTAACTGGGGAGGACAGCATAACAATAAATGTAGAAAGTGTGTTTAAGATAGTGGATGTAGTAGAAGTTGCCAATCCTAACAACGTAGATGAAATATTACCAAGTTGCATATCTACAGCAACAGGCAATTATATAGTTGTCAAGGTAGATAACGGTATTGCCTCCCTTTGGAGTCAAACCAAAGTAGATTATACATATTTAGGAAACACGTATACAGAATCAGCAGCAAATGCATATCAAACAAGTGATGGTCAATACCATTATGTATTCATACCTATACCAGAAGAATTAAAGAATGTGTGGATACCACTAACAACGGTCAACGCCAAAGCATACCTCAACTGGGGAACAATAAACAGAGAAAACAGTATTACCCTTATTAGATGCTGTGAAGGATTATTTAGAGTAGAAGGCTCTGTAACATCTCAACCTGCTGATATTTTAATGGCAACAACAATGACATTAACAAAGGCATATGTCACAAAAACAGAAAAGAATAAGAACCAAATTTGCAGTCTAACATTAAATAAAAAGTGGGCATATAAAGAACCTAATGACACAGATATTATCAGAAATCTTGTTCCCTCTGATGCTTTCATTAAGAAAATCAAAATAGAAAAACTACCAGATGATAAAGACAAAGTGTATATAGGAATATGGAAGAAAAAATTATGGTGGTCGAGGTGGAAACTACAAGAAAACACAACAATCACATACCCAACGGCAACAGCCGATGTTTTTTCTCAATATCAACTAAACAGCGATACACCAAAAGATGTAATATCTGATGGTAACGGATACACGTATGTAGAATTTGATAACATCAACGAATCTATAGACAATTTAGAACTTTATTCTGTCTTAGGTAGAAATAATGAATCATGTCCATATTGTGAAATATACAACCGTTATGATGTTTATATAACAAGTTACGGAAACATGGCATACCGTTATGATACCCTACAAAGATACACAGTATGGTTTTACAACGATGACTCTGAGGGATACAGATATTCACCTATATTAGAAATTTCTCCATCTACTACCTGTGCATCTACACTACAAGGACTTAGCATAACAATACAAAAAAATGACTGGGCATATTTTTATACGAGTAAATGCGATTATTTTGATCAAGTACTTTTTACAGTATATTTATCAAATCAGAACTCCATAGCTTATACAAATCCGTCGTATATCATAGATATTTTTAAGAGCGAGATATACACCAATACATGGGGTTATACCATATTTGACGGCGATTGCAATGAAATAAATACTTACTATTTAGACTCTTCCAATGTGGATATCAATGACAATGGCATGCTTACTTCTATAACATTGCCTGATATACCACTATCAGATATAAATAATCTTAACAACACCTTCTACGCATGGGTCAAATTCAAACCAACCGAAGATTCTGCAGATGATATACATGTAACACTAACTATTACGGCAACATACGAGGCTAACCCATAAAGTGTCACAAATACATGGTTTTGTGCGTATATATACTTGGAGGTGGTAGTATGAAAGTTATACGATATGTTGCTATACTCTTGGCAATAACAACCCTTATATCCATGCCAATCTCTCAAGCATCATCACTGTGGAATTTTACATATGATGAAAGCGGAGACGATGCCTATTTATCTATAAGCTACAGCGATGGCTATGTCATAGCAACAGGCTATAGCATGAGTCAGTACCCTCAGATAGATGTTTGGACTCTCTTAGGCAAAAAGATACTTAGTAAAACACTACTACCCGATAGTGGCGCTATAGGCATTGCCTCAATAGAACATAGCGGCTACATATATACCACAGGTGCGGTAGACGATGGATACAACGCCAGTGATGTTTTTCTTGCCAAAATAGATGTAAAAACAGGAAAAACAATATTTCTCAAAACATTTGGTGGCAATGGCACAGATGAGCCTCGTGGTATCGATTACCTCGATGATAATCTTGTCGTTATAGGTAACACAAACTCTACCTCTGGCACATTTACATGCGGGGAAGATGGAGAAGGATTTGTGTCCATGTTTGACACAAGTGGAAATCTTTCATGGTCTGAATGCATACATGTAGGTGATAGTACCGAGCTTAGTGACATATTTGTAAAAGATGGATATATATACATTATTGGTAGCACCTCTTCCGAATTTCTTACAGACATACTGGTCATGAAACTTGACAAAGAGGGCAATATTATATGGAAAAAAACACTTGGCGGAAAGGACTACGATTACGGTTATGGTATAACAGGTGATAGCACAGGACTGTACATAGCCGGTACAACATTCTCAGGAGATATAAAGGGATTTCACGGAAAAGATGGTATATCGTCTGATGGTCTTGTTGCAGCACTGACATACGACGGAAAGCTGAAATGGATAAAACCGCTGGGAGGCCTTGCAGATGATGAGCTATTTGATATCACAACAACATTTTTAGGACCTGTTGCTGTTGGATACACCACCAGCAAAGAGATAAAGGGATATTCAGGTAGTGAGGATTTTTATATAGCTTCCTTAACAGAATATGGCAAAGTAAGATATGAAAAGGCATGGGGAGGTTCTTCCACAAAAGAAGAACTTTGGGCCATATCTTCATCACCATATGATATTTTATTCACAGCAGGTTGGACATATACCGGCAAAATTGTGTACGGCAATGTATCGGGTATGGATGAAGATGGGAAGATTATAGAGCCTACATTTCCATACAACAATGCCATTACACTAAGAATATGGAATAGCAGTTATCTCAAGGGAAGTAAAGTCTCTCATATGGACAAAGGGGTATTTCCATTTATAGACCCAAGATATAGTAGAAGCCTTGTACCTATAAGATTTGTAGCAGAAGGACTTGGGTACAAAGTAGACTGGGATAAACAAAACCGTATTGTCACCATAACAGGAGGAGGTAAAATAATAAAGCTCTACATGAAAGATGCACTAACCAGTAAAACATCTTTCAGTGTAAGAAAACCCACAGGGGAAAGTATTACTATGACAGTATATGAAGGTTCTCAAGTAGCATCCGTCAATGGAAAGAATATTACACTTTCGGCTAAACCCCTCATATACGAAAACCGAACATTCGTACCAATCAGATTCATATCTGAGACAATGGGTAGCACTGTGAAGTGGATACCACCAGACGGGGTAAGAATTATTCCTTAATAAGCAAAGAAGGGGACCTCTGAATGGTCCCCTTCTTTGCTTATCTACACTTATTTACTACTATTAACCATTTATGCAATTTCAGGCTCTGCCTCGTAGCCAAGGTCAAATGCCTTGAAGTTCAGATCGTGGAGTTTCGCTGGGAATATTTCCTTAATAGTATCTTTGATATCCTCAGGCTCAAATGGCAAAAGGCCAAGCTTAATAGCGGCACCAACCATGACAGTATTAACAGCAAGAGCACTACCAGCCTTTAATGCTAAATCCTCAGCTGGAATACCTATAAGTTTGATATTTCTCTCAGAAAGCCAAGACTTAATTTCATCCCACGATGGATATTCATAAAGCCCCATAGAAACCTGTACAGGTGGAATTTTCTTTGTATTGACAATGGCAACACCGCCATCTTTAACAAAGTTGATATATCTCATAGTCTCTACTGGCTCAAACCCAAGAATAAGATCTCCCATACCATCAGGTACACTACCGCCATAAACAGTCTCACCAAATCTTACAAAGGCTACAACACTGCCAAATCTCTGGGCAAGACCATGAATCTCTCCGGCTCTAACCTTGTATCCCTTTCTCAGAGCAGTCTGGGCAAGGAGATGCTCAGCTGTGAGAATACCCTGACCACCTACACCAGATATTACAACATTGAATTCCACTGCTGCCACCTCCTCTTGTTCTCTTCATCAAGGACATCATACTTTCTGCCACCATCGGGCAGTTTTTCATAAATGGCATCAAATGGACATACCTGAGCACAGCCAGAGCATCCCCAACACATAACTTCGTCTATCACTGCCACATTCTTTTCCTTATCAAAGGAAATAGCCGGACAACCATGGGCATTAATACAGACCTTGCAACCGGTACACTTATCAGGATCAACCTGATAAAGTGGCCAAGACTCGCCTTTCTTCCTCTGAATACGAGTCCTGAGAAGAGAACATGGTTGTCTAGAAACAACAACAGATACCTGATGTTTATCTGCCTCTTCAAGCACCTTGAGAAGCTCTGGAATATCATAAGAATCCACAACAGCAACATAATCTGCACCCATAGCCTTAGCAATCTCGGCTATATCAATAAACTTGGTGGGCTCCATTGTAGCAGTCAGTCCTGTAGAGGGATCAGGCTGATGACCTGTCATAGCAGTAATACGGTTATCAAGCACAACCACTGTCATGGGTGCTTTATTATATACGGCATTGGCAAGGGCAGATAGACCTGTGTGGAAGAATGTAGAATCACCAATGATGGCATAAACTCTCTTATCTTTCTGAGCATGTGCCATACCGGTACCAAGACCTATAGATGCACCCATAGAAACAATAGTATCCATTGTCTCAAGAGGTTTCAACGCACCAAGAGAATAACAGCCAATATCACCTGTATAAATACCTTTACCTTTGGCATTTCGCTTAATAGCATAGAATGTGTTTCTATGCGGACATGCAGGACAGAGTGTCGGTGGTCTTGGTGGCAATTTTTCAGATACCTTTTTAAAATGCTCATCAATGGCAGCAAAGTCTACATCATGCTTCATACCGAGATACTTCTCAAGAGCCTCTATAATACGGCGTGTTGTCATCTCATAGATACGAGGAATGTAGTCTTTGCCGTGTATCTCCACATTAATACCCTTATCGTACACAAGAACTTTAATCTGGTTTTCAACAATAGGCTCAAGCTCTTCAATAACAAGCACTTTTCCTCCCTCAAACTTTCTGAGGAAGCTTTCCACTTTCTTTAGTGGTAGAGGGAATGGTGTACCTATCTTGAGTATAGAAACCTTATCTTCGATACCAAGCTTGTGAAGGGCTTCTTTCAGATAGACATAGGAGATACCAGATACAATAATACCTATCTCTCCACTACCCTCTTCCCAGTTGAATGGTGCATTTTCCAGAATTTCTCTTGCCTTTTCTATACGCTCAAGAACCTCTGGATGCATTCTTCTGGCACGAGATGGAAGTACAACATATTTCTCTGGATTTTTCTCGAAGTGTCCCCAGAGTCTTACGGCATTTTTCTTGTTCTCCGGAAGATCACCAATCTTAACATCTGCCCTTGTATGACTGACCCTTGTTGTAGGACGAAGCATAACAAGAGAACCGACCTCTTCAGAAAGCTGGAAAGCATACTTTGTCATCTCAAGGGCTTCCTGTGGATCCATAGGATCAAGCACAGGAACATTGGCAAACATGGCATACATGCGGTTGTCTTGCTCATTTTGAGAAGACCACATGCTGGGGTCGTCGGCGGTCACTACAACCATACCGCCCTTTGTTCCCTGATACGCAGCAGACATAAAGGAATCTGCTGCAACATTGAGACCAACATGCTTCATGGTGACAACAGACCTGAGTCCATTCCACGATGCGGCAAGAGCCACCTCAAATGCAACCTTTTCATTGGTAGAATATTCAGCATAAAGTCCAACTTTGGGAGCTACCTCTGAAAGAACCATAAGAATTTCAGATGATGGAGTACCGGGATATGTGCTGGCAACGGCAGCATCGGCCTCAAGAACACCACGGGCAATGGCCTCATTACCCATTAAAAGAAGTCTTTCCCCGGGCTCACCGAGGATTGTGCCTATGCGGGCCAAGAGAACATCCCTCCCTTCCCTAAATATGAGGAATAACCTACACTTTCATTGTATCATAAGCATAGGCTATGCATAAAAACATTGAATATAAAGGAGGTATATGCGATGGAAAAGGAATACATACTTGACCTTGTAGAGTTTGGAGCAAAGGTAGCCGATGTGTGTGAAGAGGGCGTTATCAGCTATTTTCAGCTCGACAGGAATAGTGAAGAAGATTTAGAATTTGCTAAAGCCATAGGCTATGAAACAGCACGCCGTGTTGTGGCAGATATTCTTGATGGCAAAATAGACATAGATGTAACGGCAACAGATGAAGATACGGTATCCATCATAGAAGACACAATCATGAAACATCTTAATGAGGTTGTTAAAGAAATGGGACAGAGGTGAGAAAGGTGATATTTGCCTTTACATCGGACATACATATTCCTATGTATGCCCGTGATGCCTATCACATGCTCACACTACCACTGCCAAAGATTGATGTGCTTTTTATTGCCGGGGACCTTACCAAGAAGGCCGTCTACCAACCTTTTATAGAGTGGTATGAAAAGATGATGCATGTGTGGAAGCCATCTCTTGTCATCGCCGTGTGGGGCAATGCCGACAAGGAACTTGTAAGAAAACACCTGCCGGAAGCTCTTCCTGATATTATCTTTTTAGAAGATGAAACATACACTCTAGGGAACTTCACCATCATAGGCACAGAAGGTGTACTCGATAGACCTACAAGCTGGCAAATGAGAAATATACCTGACATACAGGAGCGGTATGAAAAGCGCATAGAGTGGATAAAGCAGGCTGTAAAAGAGGCCAAAACACCATACACAATACTGTTGAGCCACTATGGTGTATGTGGAAACACCATTGAAGAAACCCACGATAAGGGTGGGTTAACAAGCATGCGGCTGTGTGATGCCCTCAGAGACAATCCCCCTACTATTACCATTCACGGACATAGTCACCATGCCCGGGTATGGAAAACAGAAAATCCATTCCTCATATACAATGTGGCACTACCTATACACGGCAAACCCTTACTTATTGATGCCGATACACTGGAAGAAGTTCAGGTGGGACTGTTCGCATGAAAAAGGCTATAGGTGTACTGGGCACCATGAGTGGTGCCGGCAAAACAACACTGTCTTTACTGCTCATACGATATATGAAAAAGTTTCTTCATCTCGATGTAGTGCCATTTAAGGGGCAAAATATGTCGCTTAATGCCAAGGTGACCCCAGAAGGTTATGAGATATCTTCTGCCCAATACTATCAGGCCCTGGCAGCAGAGGTTATTCCATCACCTATATACAATCCCATTCTTCTCAAACCGGGGGCACCTACAGAGTCTTACATGATAATAAACGGTAAGCCTGCTGGCAGTATAGACAGTAAAAATTGGGTAAGTAAAGACCGCGAAAAACTATGGGAGATTATAAAAGCAAACCTTGACACACTGATAAAAACACACGACTACATTGTTATAGAAGGTGCCGGCTCGCCAGCAGAAATTAACCTGAAAAAATATGACATCACCAATATGAGACCCATTATGTACACAGACGCCGACGGAATACTCGTGGCCGATATAGACAGGGGTGGTAGCTTTGCACAGATTGTAGGCACAATGGAGCTGTTATCTCCGGATGAGCGAAATCACATTAAGGTGTTTGTTCTCAATAAATTTAGGGGAGATGAAAGTCTACTAAAAGAGGGAATAGATTACCTCTACCGTAGATATAGTATACCCACAGTGGTCTTACCATATATTCACCACAATCTTCCCGAAGAGGATGCACTGAAGAGAAATATACCCCACAACCAAGACGATATTACTGTAGCCGTTATTCAAACACCCCACATGGCCAATCATGATGATTTTGATCCACTGATAGGCAATGTCAACCTCATATTTACAACAAACATAAGGGACATAGAACATGCAGATGTGGTTATACTACCGGGCTCAAGAAAGGTTGTAGAAGACCTGAGATTTGTTAGAAGCATGGGTATAGATAAGGCTATAAGGGAAGCATGGGAAAGTGGTGCATATATCATAGGCATATGCGGTGGCTTTCAGATGCTAACAGAAAGCATTGTAGATGAAGAGGGTATTGAGGACAAACCCGGTGCATATAAAGGACTGGAACTAATACCCGGCAGTACCATCTTTAGACAGGATAAAATACTGAGACTCAGCAAGGGCTATGTTATGAAAAATATTCCCGTCATAGGTGGTATAGCTGTGTTGGGATATGAAATACACCACGGTATAACAGAAACAGACTCACCTTTTCTCATGCTAAATGGCAAACCAGATGGGTACTACAAAGACCGTATCATAGGTACATATCTACATGGGCTATTTGCCAACAATGCATTTTCAGAGGCTTTTCTAAACATGATAAGAAATGAAAAGGGGCATAAGGATAAGCCTTTTATATATACACACCCTATAGAAGAGCTAGATAGGATACTGGAGGATGTAAAACCTCGCATAGAAGATATATGGAAGCATCTGAATATGTAAAAAGGGGAGCCCGAAGCTCCCCTTTCTTATGCCTCTAAATCTTTCAGGTGCTCAAGCACCCTTTCTTTCTGACTACTGAGATCTTCAAGCTCTGCCTTTACCTTCTCCACAACCTCTGCCGGGGCCTTCTTCACAAAGTTTTCATTGGCAAGCTTCTTCGCTCTACGAGATATCTCTTTCTCAAGCTGAGCAAGTTTTTTCTGGAGTCTCTTTTTCTCTGCCTCAATATCCAAGAGTCCTTCAAGGGGCAGATACAGCACAATATCACGGGCAACAACAGAATAAGCACCATGGGGTTTTGTGTCTACTCCCTCAAGGCTTTCCAGTCTGGCAAGACCTTCAATGTACTTACCCCATCTCTGGATAAACTCATCTATACCCTCACCTTTAACATATACCATAGGCACTTTCTTCATGCCAAGGCCTATATCTGCCTTCAGTGCCCTTATACCTCTGACTACTTCCATAAACTTATCTGCCTCTTCAAGGATATCTTCCCACATATATTCATCAGGAGATACCCAGCCACTTTCAACAATATATGTGCCATCATAGTCAGGCAGGAGACTCCAAATCTCCTCTGTGACAAATGGCATAAATGGATGTATCATCTTCAAACTGTCCTTTAAAACGGTAAGAAGTGTCCACCTTGTCGCCTCAGTATCTTCAAATTTGGACAGTTCAAGATACCAATCACAAAACTCTTTCCAGAAGAAATCTTCAATAAGACGGGCCGCTGCACCAAATTCATAGTCTTCAAGTAATTCTGTCATCTGCTTTTTCACTTGCGTCAGCCTTGACAGTATCCACTTAGATGGAAGAGTTAACTCGCTTTCCATATTTTCTGGTCTAGCAGGGGTTTCCCCATCAAGACGCATAAGAATATACCGGGAAGCATTCCATATCTTTGTCATGAAGTTTCTACCATGCTCAATTTTCTCTTCAGATAACTTAATGTCCTGTCCTTTGCTAACAAGATGAGCAAGTCCAAATCTCAAGCCATCGGCACCATACTTATCTACAAGTTCTAGTGGATCAACAACATTACCCTTTGTCTTAGACATTTTCTGGCCCTTTTCATCTCTGACAAGACCGTGGAGATAGACATCTTTAAAGGGCTCCTTACCCGTCAGGTGCACTGACATAAATATCATCTTAGATACCCAGAAGAAGAGAATATCCCAACCGGTAATAAGAAGAGATGTTGGGAAGAAATACTTCAGATCTTCTGTTTCCTCAGGCCAGCCAAAGACCTCAAATGGCCACAGGGCAGATGAGAACCATGTATCAAGCACATCGGGATCCTGCTCTATATTGGTGCTACCACACTTTTCACATTTCTCTGGTGTCTCTTCCGCAACAGTAATATGGCCGCAATCTTTACAATACCAAGCTGGTATTCTATGTCCCCACCATATCTGACGGGAAATGCACCAGTCTTTGATGTTGTTCATCCAGTCAAAGTACACCTTTGTCCATCTGTCTGGGATAATACGTGTTCTTCCCTCTTCAACGGTCTTCTTTGCCTCGTCTACCATGGCGGTGAGCTTCACAAACCACTGCTTAGACACCATCGGTTCTATGATAGTGCCACATCTGTAGCACTTACCTACAGGTATCTTATAAGGCTGCTTAAGGGCTACAAGACCTTTCTGCTCCATTATTTCTATTGCTTTATCTCTTGCCTCAAATCTGTCAAGTCCTGCAAGTTCAGGCCCTGCCTGCTCGTTCATTGTGCCATCAAGGTTAATAACAGAGATAATGGGCAGATTATACTTTTTACCGATTTCAAAGTCTACAGCATCGTGGGCTGGAGTCACCTTCAGTGCAGCTGTACCAAAGTCGGGGTCAATCTCTTCATCGGTAATAATACCTATCACCCTATCTTCAGGGCCAATAGGAAGTTTCATTTCAAATTTACCTACAAGGTCTTTACCCTTATAGGTTTCTACTACGTTGTACTCACCCCAACCAAGTGAATCATTATCTACGACAACCTTACCAAACAAATATTTTTTACCATCTTTCTCAACAAGCACATACTCAGCCTTTGGATTAACAGCTATCGCCACATCGGCAGGTATAGTCTCTGGTCTTGTTGTGGCAACAACCATGTAGCCTGTTCCATCGGTAAATGGATATTTGCTATACACAAGAAAACCATCTATCTCCTCATGCTCCACCTCAAGATCAGAAAGAGCTGTCATATCGTGAGGACACCAGTTTATGATATAATCTCCCCTATATATGAGCCCTTTATCATAAAGGGTTTTGAATGCCCTTCTAACCGCACGAGAGCATACCTCATCCATAGTAAAGCGTAGGCGATCCCAATCAACAGATATACCCATACGCTCCATCTGGGAAAGGATACGGCCGCCAGATTCTTCCTTCCACTGCCATACCCTTTTAATAAACTCCTCTTTACCCAGTTCCCAGCGGGTTTTACCCTCTTCAGCAAGAAGTTTTCTCTCTACCACAGTCTGTGTAGCAATACCGGCGTGGTCTGTTCCCGGTACCCATACAGTGTTATATCCCTGCATATGTTTAAACCTCCATACAATATCGTGGAGGGTTACATTGAGGGCGTGCCCCATATGAAGTGAGCCTGTCACATTAGGCGGTGGAATCACCATAGAAAAGGGCTTTTTGCTCCAGTCTACCTCTGCGTGGAAAACTTTGTCTTTTTTCCACCTTTCATACCATTTGCCTTCAATATCTTTAGGGTCTATATGCTTAGGTATATCCATAGGCATAAATGTCACCTCCCATATTTTCAACATCAAGGAAACACATACTTATATGATAACGGTAAATGGGGATTTTTTACAAACAACTAACTCGGAAACTGCCTCTACACAGTATCCAGTAGTATGTGGTAATCTTACCTGTTATACATATGTTAGCTACTAACCCCACAGTTCATAGACATGCCTCCTGCTTTTTATACATTTTACCGTGCAAACTTCTCAAGAACAACCTTCATTTTCCTACTGGCTATACCCCTGTGAGAAATACTATTCTTTTCTTCTGCACTCATCTGGGCATATGTCTTATCAAGAGGAGGATAGTAAAATATGGGATCATACCCAAAGCCACTGTTGCCTTTAGGCTCAAATGTAATGTAACCAGCCACAATACCTTCTGTAAAAACTTCGGCAAAGTGTGTAATAAGACACATCACCGTTATAAAATGGGCTGTGCGGTTCTCCCATTGCACATCTTTCATCTCTCTCAAAACTTCTTCCAGCCTTTCTTCGGGTGTAGAAAGCCCCTTATATCTGGCAGAATGCACACCGGGAGCACCACCAAGTGCATCAACACTCATACCGCTATCATCGGCAAGCACCCACATATCAGGGTATTTCTCTACTATCTGATCATACACGCCCCTTGCCTTAATATAGGCATTGTCACGAAAAGTATCACCATCTTCTTCGGGCATGACAATATCTATGTCAACATCACTCAAAGAGAGAACATCATATGGCAGCCCCTCAAGAAGCTGTTTCATCTCTCTCAGTTTATGGGGATTAGATGTAGCCACCAAGAGTCTTCTCATTTTCGCATCACCTCGCTATTAGCATATCAAAAGGGGACGGGGATATACCCCCGCCCAGTGTTATAGATACAATGCTATATCACAGGAAAATAAACTTCAATATGTAGAAAAATATATACGAGACTACGGCAGCGGCCGGCACCGTGAAGAACCATGATGCCACAATCTCAAGGAGCAGTCCTAAGTTAACAGATCCCACACCACGGGCAAAGCCTACACCTAAAACCGAACCAACAACAGTATGTGTTGTGGATATGGGCATACCAAAGTTAGAGGCACCAAGAACAACCGTTGCCGTAGAAAAATCTATAACAAAGCCTCTGGTATTGGTCAGCTCTGTCAGTTTTTCACCAACAGTAGTCATGACCTTTCTACCAAACAACCATACACCCAGTGCAATACCCAAACCACCTATGGCAAGAATATATCGTGGAATTGTTGCCGTTGCCGTCACTTTACCAGTTTGCAACGCTATGTATATTGCGGCAACAGGCGCAATGGCATTGGCAACATCATTGGCACCGTGGGCAAGAGCTACATATGATGATGTAAATACCTGAGCCATTCTAAAAACCTCTTCAACCTTTTTATACTCATCACCTTGAGCCTTCTTTAGAATAGAAAGCACATACCATATTGAACCTACCAGTGCTACAACACCAAATCCAACACCATAAATGCTTGCATCAGCCCATGAGCTCACATGCATAACCTTAAAGCCAAACGAAAAACCTATGATGACAAAGGCTGAAGATATAAAAACGGGGGCCCATATCTTTGTGCTCTTTACAGGATCATCACTGTGAAGTATAAGAGCTGACAGTAACTTGAACATGACAAATGCAAATATCAAACCTACAATAGGCGAAAGAACCCAAGATATGGTAACTGTAATAACCTTATCCCAGTTGACAACACTCCAACCTGCTGCAGCAATACCGTAGCCTATCATGCCACCGACAATTGAGTGGGTTGTAGACACAGGAAGACCATACTTTGTTGCCAAGAAAATCCATATGGCGGCCCCTAAGAGTGCTGCCATAGAACCTATAACAACAATATCAGAACTCGACAGCTTAGCTGGATCTACAATACCTTTCCTTATTGTCTCTGTCACCTGCTTACCAAAGAATGTAGCACCAACAAACTCAAGCACACCCGCGATAAGAATAGCCTGACGTGGCGTAATAGCCTTGGCACCAACAGCCGTAGCCATAGAGTTTGCAGCATCATTGGCACCAATGGCAACAGCCATTAAAAATCCTATAGCAAAACCAAGAATAAGAAGAAAATGCATCCCCCATCACCCCTCTTTATCCCAGCATCGAGTTGATTTTGTCCGCCACATTTTCCGTGGCATCGGCAATATGACTTATTGTTAGCACGAGATTTCTAAGAAACATAATGTCCACAGGATTCATAGTGTTTTTTTGAGCATACAGCCACTTACCAAAGTCATAAACGGCATCGTCAATCTTACTTTCAAGCTGTGCCATTTCCTCCACAAGCTGTCTCTCTTTACCTACTTCTCTGCGTGCAAAATCAGACTCTAAAACATTTCTCAGCTCCTTAAGAGCTTTCTTCAGCACATCCATCATGTTCTCAATACAATCGATAAGATTCTCCATCTTCTTGGATGCTTCTTCCGGTAATTCAACATAATTAAGACCCATAATCTTAGCGGTATCTTCTATAAGATCAACAATGCGATCTTGGACTCTAATGTACTCAATAATGTCATGCTTTTCAAAGCGGTATAGAAATCCCCTATGGAGAATCTTCCTAATCTCTAGCTTGATGGCATCGGCCTGAGACTCAAGGTCGTAGATCTCTTTTGCAATGTCAGAAAAATCTTCACCAGCAATGTACTTACGCCACAAAATAGGAAGAAGATCTGAAGCCCTTTCCACAATAAGACCATGCTGAATCATCAGCTCAACAGGAGAAGTACCGCCAAAGAGTTTGTCCCATACGGACATCGTGCATCCCCCCTAAGAAAGATTTTTATACACCCTGTTTCTTGCATATATCATTAAGCGGACACTCACTACACTTAGGCGTACGTCCGCATAGTTTTCTTCCGAGTGCCACAAGATAGTGGTTAATATCTTTGGCATCATCACCTAGCACAGACAGCCATGCCCGCTCTATATCTTCATCTTTGGCATCAAGAGACACAATGCCCAACCGTTTGGAGATACGCCTAACATGAGTATCAACGGCTACAACCCTCTTGCCAAAACCATAGGCAAGCACTATATGGGCACATTTACGACCAATACCGGGAATCTTTGTGAGCTCCTCAAATGTATCGGGTACATATCCGAGCTCACATATGACCTTTGCCGCATCAATGACTCTTTTGGACTTTTCGCGCCATAAACCCAAATGTCTTAAGATATCTTGTACATCCTCCAGCTTGGCTTCAGCAAGCTGGCATGGTTCTGGATACTTTTCAAACAATCTATCAGCAGTAAGGTATGTTCTCTCATCACGAGAGCGAGCAGATAAAATACACGAAATAAGAACTTTATAGGGATTTCCCTCATAAAATGGAAATGTTGCCCCAAATGACTGCTTTAGTCTATTTAAGACTTCTGCATAATTCCCCATATTTCCCCCCATACAGACAAAATTCATTTTGAGTATATCACACAAAATTCTTTTGTTAAAAAGAAAAAAGGAGGGCATATGCCCTCCTAAATCTACTCAGCTGGTATAAATTCAACCTAGCTACATGGCATCATGTGGAATAAAGCCTTCTCCAACTGTCATAGCAACATCCTCGACAACATAGAAAGCTCTCTTATCAATAGAGGCAATGAGCTCTCTGAGGTCTTCAACCTCTTTACGAGAAACAACAACCATTAGCACATCTTTCGGCTGTCCAGTATAGCCACCCTCTGCCTTAAATACCGTTACACCACGACCAAGGTCATCAAGTATAGCCTTTTTCATTTCCTCGGCTTTCTCAGTGATAATGAGGAACTTTCTATTCTTTACAAGACCCTCCTGCAATATGTCCACAGCAAGAGCTGTGATATAGATAGAGATAATGGCAAGCAAGACAACCTGCCAACTCTTGAAAACTATCCCCATCAGGGTAACAACGGTACCATCAGCCATAAGCATTCCCTGACCGACAGGAAGTCCTGTGAAGTGTTTAACAAGCATACCAATAATATCAGTGCCACCTGTGGACCCACCATATTTAAAGACAATACCCAAACCTACACCAACAAGTACACCACCATAGATAGCTGCAAGGAGCGGGTCCTTTGTCAACTCCTTTACCACATCTTGAGGAGGTATACCCAGTTTATTGAACAGGTCAATAAAGAAGGAAAAGGCCACTGTACCAATAATGGTGCCAATGCCAAATGTAGGCCCAATAATAATAAACGATAGTATTAGCAGAAAAATGTTATAAAAAAGCATAATCATACCAATACCAACCCAATCTGGAAGAGGAAGCACAGCTTTTGTTACCAATGCTAGACCTCCCACACCACCAGGGGCAAGGTCTCTAGGAAGTAAGAAAGCAACCATACCAAACGATGCTATAGCCGTTCCAAATAAGATACCTAGAATGTGTTTAATACCAAGTTTCTTTCTAAATGCCACACACATCAACCTCCTGCTGCTGGCGGAAATATGCTGATTTCATCACCATCTTTAAGAGGTGCATCTTCCTTACCAACAAATAGCATATTCCTACCATTAATCATTATGATGTAGTCATCTCTAACCTTGTTCCCATCCCATATCTCACCTTTAATATGGGGGAACATCTCATCAAGACGCTGAAGTACATCTCTAAGTGTTGAGACATCTTCCATTTCTATGTATTTCAATCCACCTAGTTTGTCTCTCAGCATATTAAAAAACTCAACTTTAACCTTCATATACACCACCTACACATTGAATCTGAAGAATGCTACATCTCCATCTTGCATAACATACGTTTTCTTTTCAAGTCGCACCAACCCTTGATTATGAGCTTCTTTCCAACCACCGGCTTTTACAAGATCATCCCACCTAACAATCTCTGCCCTAATAAATCCTTTGGCAATGTCGGTATGGATAGCTCCTGCTGCCTCTACAGCAGTGGCCCCTTTGCGTATGGTCCATGCCCTAACCTCTTTTTCACCAGCTGTGAAGAAATAAGACAGTCCCATCATATCCATCGCCATTTTGGCAAGCCTCATGATTGCGGGCTCTGTAATGCCAAACTCTTCCATAAAGACTTGCCTTTCTTCTTCCGGTAATTCTGCAATCTCAGACTCCAGTTTGGCATTAAGCACAAGCATCGGTGCACCTTTTTCTTCGGCATATGCACGCAAGGCATCTTCCCACTGCTCATCATAACCATCTTCAACATTGAGTACATACATCTCAGGTTTAGCCGTTAGATAACCTTCTCTCTGTATAAACGCCCATTCCTCATCAGAAAACTCTCCAGCTCTGAGTGGTTTTTCCGTTTCTAAAAAGGCAAGAATCTTCTCCAAGATAGCTCTTGTATCTTTGTCAAGCTTACGATTAGACAGTCTTGTCTCTGTATAAGACATATCCCTAAGCAGTAGCTCCTCATCAAGAGCAGTGGCATCTCTCACAGGATCAATATCACCAAGTGGATGAGGTGCATAAGGGTCATCAAATGCCCTTACAACATTGATAAGGAGATCGACCTTAGAAACTTCACTGAGAAACTGGTGATACATCTTCTTATCCATACCCGGTGTAAAGCCAGGCACATCAACAAATGTGATTGTTGCCGGTGTTATTTTTTTAGGATGAAAGACCTCAGCCAGTTTCAGAAGTCTTTCATCCATAACGGTAGCAGCACCTTTTACAACACTACCCTCTTTGGTCTGAACTTTATGTTCCGTTAGTGCTTTAAAGATCGTGCTTTTACCACTATACTTAAGACCTACTAGTCCTGCCTCCACTTCAATCCCTCCCGCAGTTTTTACTCTTCTTTTGGTTTAACAATTAATTTTACCCCATCTATAGCCTCTACTACAACTTTCTCACCCACACGCCACTGCCTATTTTCATAACCTTTAGCTGGAATGGCAACCCACATATCAAAATCGACTTCTACAATGAAACTACCATCATCGGAAATTTCCTTAACGACTCCCTCTTTACCAATAAGTGAAATAGAACCAAAGTCTTGTCCTTGTTTTACCGTTTGCGCAAACTTAACATAGAGATAATAACCAACAATCAAGGTAATAATAGCGACAAGACCTGACACAACTATAGGAGCACCAAATATATCCAAAATTCCCCATACAATAAGGGCAACACCAATAGGGGTAAGAAACAGTACAGTAAACAAATCAAGTACTACAATGGCTATGCCCAGGAGTATAAGAAAATAGGCATTCCAGAGGGCAATATGAAAATGCCCCATTACTTATCGCCTCCATCTTTATACACAAAAGATATCGTCTTCAGAAGTGATGCCAAAGACTGAGCATCATATGGAATAAGCATATTACCCGGCTTAGCCATCTCTGGTAGCTTCTCGAGATATTGGATAGTAAGATATTTCTCATCTGCTGTAGACAGGGCCTCTACAATCTTACGTATGGCTTCTGCCTGACCTTCGGCACGAAGTATAGCGGCAATTTTATCACCTTCAGCCTTACGAATCTGAGCTTCTTTCTGACCTTCGGCCTTCAGAATAGCAGACTGCTTCATACCCTCGGCCTCAAGAATCATGGCTCTCTTTTCACGCTCAGCCTTCATCTGCTTTGCCATGGCTTCTTGGATAGATGCAGGAGGGTCAATCTTCTGAATCTCAACACGGGTTACCTTAACACCCCACTGATCTGTTGCCTTATCCAATTCCTCACGAAGCTTGGCATTGATAACTTCTCTTCCAGAAAGAGTCTGGTCAAGCTCCATTTCACCGATAATAGAACGAAGGTTTGTTTGAGCCAGTTTGATGATAGCTTGCAGATAATTACCAACATTGTAAATAGCCTTAGGAGCATCTATGATACGATAATAAACAACAGCATCTACTACCACAACAACATTATCTTTACAGATAACTTCTTGAGGGGGTACATCTATAACATGCTCTCTCATATCTACTTTAATAACCCTATCTATAATAGGAATAACAAAGTTGATACCTGGAGAAAGCATTTTATAGAATTTTCCAAGTCTCTCTACGAGACCAACCTCATAAGGCCTAACAATTACTATAGCTGAAGCTATAAAGATAATAAGCACCAAGAAAATGATGCCCAACATAATAGTGCCAAACATGCAAATCCCCCCTTATCAAATCTTATGTTTTTTACATAATGATTATACCGCCACACACCAAATATCGGGATGTTGTATATAATAGGGGTAAATTTAGGAGGTGATCTCCTTGGCAAAGAAAAAGGGTAAGACCCTAATCATAACAGAGAAAAAATCGGTGGCAGAGACCATAGCCAAAGCATTAGGTAAACCAAAAAAGGAAAAAGACTACTTTGAGGTAGGCGACTATATTATTACATGGGCACAGGGACACCTATATACACTGGCAGAACCGGATGCCTACGATAAAAAGTTTAAAGCATGGAAACTTATGTTTCTTCCAATAGTGCCAAAGGAATTTCAGCTTACCCCAATACAGGGAACATCGAAAAAGCGTATAACGGCCATAAAGAAACTCCTTAAAGATGCGGATACCGTTATTAACGCCATGGATGCCGGTAGAGAAGGTGAACTTATCTTTAGATATATCAAAAAATCACTGGGCATCAATAAACCCGTTAAGAGATTATGGCTACAAGCTATGACAAAAGATGCCATAAAGAAGGCTATGAAAAATCTTAGAGAAGAAGACGAAATGGAAAACCTTGGCAAAGCGGCAGAAGCACGCAGTGAGGCAGACTGGCTTGTAGGTATCAATAGCACAAGGGCCATAACTATCGTGGGAAAAGAGCTCTTCTCTATAGGTAGAGTACAAACCCCAACACTAGCCATTATTGTAGACAGAGAACAAGAAATCCAAAACTTTAAACCAATACCCTATTGGAAAATTAAGGCCATACTGGAGGAGAAAAAAGGTTCATTTAGTGCATGGCATGCAGGAGACAATGGTGATGGCAAGATATGGGATAAGAAAAAAGCAGAAACAATATATGAAAAGGCGGCTTCGGCAGATACAGCTATCGCACAATCAGTTAAGTCATCCAAGAGAAAAAAACAACCACCATTACCATTTAGACTGGCAACATTCCAAAGAACGGCATCAGCCCTCTTTGGCTGGACAGCCAAAACATCACTTGCTTACCTACAAAATCTATACGAAATGGGACTTATCACATATCCAAGAACAGATTCTGACCACCTACCCAGTGCCATGAAAAAAGAGGTAGGTAAAATAGCCAAAGCGCTGGCCGATGTGTTTCCTGAACTTGATGTAGCTAGAATATCGGCTAAATACCGTCCATCACTATTTGACGACAGCAAAGTCTCAGACCACTACGCTATAGTGCCAACAGGCAAAAAACCTCATCCTAACATGAAAGATACATTGAAAAAGGCATATGAACTGGTAGCCCGAAGATTTTTTGCCTCTTTCTATCCACCAGCAGAGTACACTACTCAAAATGTAGACATAGATATATCGGGTGAACCATTTAAAGCATCTCTAAGCATACTGACAAACAGGGGATATCTTGCCATATACCCATACGATGTTTTTTCTATAAAAAGCTCTTTTAGTGAAGATGAAGAAGGAGAAAAGGTCAGCAGTTATGAAGCATACATGCAGAGACTGGAAAATACACCGGTTGTTACCAAAGGTGAAATACTGAATGTTAGAGACATAAAGCTTGAGGAAAAAGAGACAAAACCACCGGCCCGTTATACCGATGGAACACTCATTAAACTGATGGAAACGGCTGGCAGAGACATTAAAGATGAAGAACTCAAAGATGCCATGAAAGGCAAGGGACTCGGCACACCGGCAACTCGCGCTGCCATCATTGAGACACTCATTCAAAGGGGCTATGTAGAGAGAGTTGGCAAAGCCCTCAAGGCAACCCGAAAAGGCATTGAGCTCATAGATACCCTAAGAAGTGTAGGGCTAAAAACACTAACAGAGCCATTACTGACCGGAGAATGGGAACATAGATTGAGGCTTATTGAAGAGGGCAAGAAGAAAAAAGAAGAATTTATTAACGAGGTAGTAGACCTTACAAGGCATATTATAGAAACCATTAGAGGCAAAGACTTTGACAAGATTAGAGAAAACCTCACAGAGGCAACAGAAAGAGATGCCATTGTGGGCAAATGCCCACTATGTGGTGGCAATGTCATAGTGAAGTCCAAAGGTTATTTCTGCGAAAATGCACTGAAAGACCCACCAACATGTACTTTCAAAATCTATAAAAACACATATGGCGGAACAATCACCCCAGATATGGCCCGTGAGCTACTAAAAAATGGAAAGACTTCCAAACCTGTAAGGTTATATAGCCGTGGCAAGCGAAGAAGCTATAGGGCTCATCTTGTGCTAACAGAAGATGGTAAGGTTGTGCCAGAATTTGCACTACAAAATGCAGAGGAAAAAGAGACTCCTAAACATACAGCCACATCGGGTGAGGCCATAGGTAAATGTCCACTGTGTGGTAAGGATGTCGTTAAGACTGACAGAGGATATGCATGTGTAGGTGCCCTTGAAAATCCTTCTACATGCACATTTGTAGTAGAAGAAAACACATACGGCGGAAAAATAACACACGACATTATGAAAGAACTCTTAGAAAACGGACAGACAGAAAAACCTGTAAGGTTATACAGTAGAGGCAAACACAAAGCATATTTCTCCAAGCTTGTGCTTACAGGAGATGGTAAAATCGTGCCAGAGTTTCTGGCTAAGAAAAAATCATAATCTACGGCATACCATCACCATCAGGACCACCAAAGGGTGTCTCCCACTCATTTGTGGGAGATACCCCTTTATCCTCTAAGAATATAACCTCATAGCCATTAATATACCTTGTGGGTACAGTGCGATATGTCAGAAATACAAGCCATCCATCTTTGACAGGTACAACAAAGTTCAGACCTGTACCATAAACCTTGTCTCCCATAATCATATTTTCAGAAAAAGTCCAGACTTTACGGGCTATGCACTGCAAATCTGATGTTATAGTGCAGGCATAGGCTTTACCAGCATCACTATCTACATTGATAACACGACTACCTGCTATAGAATAGGCAGAAAATACCATGTCGCTGTCTTTATAAACCCTAACAAGTAGTCCGTTGTCTTTATCAAACACATCAAGCCAGTCTTTACGGGGAATAAGCAGTTTTCCATTTGAAGCCACAATATACGGCTCATAATATGCCACATCATAAGAGCGTAGAATATTGCCACTCATCTTGTCTATAACATAAAGCTTCTCAAAGCCACTGACAAACAGGTACTTATCGTATGGCGCCATATAAGACTTGTGGATATTAATCTGCTTTACCCATACCACCTTTGCATGGAGAATATCAAACCCTACAATGGCATAGTGGTCATTTGTTTGGGTCTTCCAAAAGAGCATCTGCCCATCAGACACAAGCAGGGAACCAATAGCTGGAGGATACGATGTTGTAATAGATGCACCACCTGTCAAACCTGCTCCCATAATAAGCACCGTACCATCAGACTCCAAAACGGCAATACCATAGTCCGTTTTTACCATAAAGCGTCCACGAGACACGGGGACATACCTTTCCCGCTCTACATATCCCCATATAGACAAATACCTTGCAATATGTTGAAAATCATCAAGGAGATATATCCCGTCACGGGTACACATAACATGACCACCTACACTGGCAGTCCACATAATACTACCAGTTTGCACATCTATAGCTTGTGTAAACGGATAAAACTCGCCAGCAGATGAAACAGATACAGGAGATATCACAGCTATATCACCACAAACAGCTGCCTCCCTAAGGTATAGATCCCTATATTTCTGAGGTGACTGATAAATCCAAGCTATACCACTATCCTGAGAAGCAACGGAAAACACAGAAGCCACACTCACAAATAGACCAATTACCATAAATATAACAACATACCTTGTATACTTCATATCCATTCCACCTTTCCTTTCCCTTTATTATAGAATAAGAGATAAGATAGGAGGGATAAGTTATGAAGATGGCCGAGGTAGAAAAAATTGTATATGGTGGGTATGGGCTTATAAGAGATCCTGAAGAGGGTGTTGTTTTAATAGATGACGATGTACTTCCTGGAGATAAAATCACATATGAAATAGTTCAGCGTAAAAAGGGAACCAACTTTGGTGTACTACTGGAAATAAACGAACCTTCCCCCATGAGAAAGACACCAGATTGCCCGGTATTCCCACAGTGCGGAGGCTGCCGATTTAGAAGTGTATCTTATGAAGATGAGTTATCCATTAAAGAGCACATGATAGAGGACATGTTATCCCGTAGCGGCTTAGGAGGTGTACCTGTAGAAGACATTAGACCAACAGTGCCTGTAAGATATAGAAACCGCATCACATGGCACTTTTACCGTGGAAAATTGGGGTTCTGGTCAAGAGGCAAGCGAACTCTTGTTCCAACCCTTGACTGTATTCTAGGACCCAAGTCATTCTCCGAGATACTCGCCGAGGTTGAACAGTTCCCTCAAACAACAAGGGCTGTTGTCATGCGACAACACGGTGGAAAGGTGCTCATGATAATCGTCATGTACGAACCTGAGAGCTTTGTCATCAAGAAACTCCCTCCACGTGGCAAATGGGCAGGACTTGTCACTATGATTAACAAGAACAATAGGGAAATACTTCATGGAAAAATATGGAACTCATGGGGCCACTCACGTTTGACAGAGACAGTTGATGGACTGCAAATTACTATCCCACCAAGGGCATTTTTCCAAGTAAACAACGAAGGGCTAAGTCACATCATTAATATACTAAAAACACATCTTGAACCATCAGAAAAGATCGTAGACTTGTACGCAGGTGTTGGTGCACTACTGCTACCACTGGCCCAGTATCACGGTTTCAGAATAGGTGTAGAGGCAAACCGGGAATCGGCAAGGGCTATGAAAATCAATGGTAAAAATAATAAGATTCCTATCACCGTATATCCTAACAAGGCCGAAGAGGTCGCCGATGATGTACTACCGGGAACAGAAACTCTGGTACTTGACCCTCCCCGCTCTGGTATTTCAGAGGAAATCATAGAAAAGATTATTGATTATAAGCCAAGACAGATAGCATATATTTCATGCCATCCACCAGCAATGTTTAGAGATATTACCCTACTATCCGAATATTACGAAATAGAAACAATCATACCTATTGACATGTTTCCCAGAACGTGGCATATTGAAATGTTAACCATTTTGAGGCTCAGGAGGGGATAGCATTGCACCTTAATATTCTTGCTACAACAGATGTGCATGGACATATTCACGCATATGACTATATTGCCGATGAGAGAAAACCAAGAGGCTTATGGGGACTAAAAAACTACATTGAAGAGGTAAGAAACAGCGGACATACTACTTTGATAGACATTGGTGACTCGTTTCAAGGTAGTCCCATATCACATATATCAACATATATGTATCGTCCGGAAAGTCATCCTATGAAGGCTGCCTTTGAGATATTGGGCTATGACGGTGTTGTAGTAGGCAATCATGACTTCAATTATGGTTACTACTTTGTAGACAGCATATTTAGACACAGCAAGTTTGCATATCTTGCGGCCAATGTGCTCAGGGGAGACAAAGAGGCATTTATACCATTTCTACCCATATATGTTGGCGATGTCAAAATAGCCCTCCTTGCCATTACAACACCAGCTGTACCATGGTTTGAACATCCTGACAATATCAAACCGTATACATTTGAAGACTCTGTGCAGACAATAAAAAGATGGCTTCCCACATTAAAAGAAGACTTTGACCATGTTATATTACTTGCCCATATGGGCTTTGAAAAAGATCCTATAACAGGTGCAAAGACAAGGCATCTACCATTTGAAAATGCACTTTACGAAATACTTCAGACATTCCCAGGTGAGTTTCCTCTAATATTCCATGGACACACCCATGAAAGAAAAGAACCGCAAAAAATAGGCGACACATGGGTAGTAGCCCCACCGCCATATGCAGAAGGCCTTATGCATGTATCGGTCAATATTGACAAGAACATATTTAATATCATAGACATTAAACTTGTGCCATCGCAGATTACGGAAACACCACAGTTTATAGAAGAGCTACATAATTTTACCGTAAGATATATGAACCAAGAAATTGGTATTCTTGAAGATGATATGGAGTTTACTCCCGTCAAAGACAGTGATGGTATGGAGTATCTGCTATATATTATGGAAAAATACTCTGGTGCAGATATCAGTGTTCAGTCTTTCATGGGAAAAGAACCATTTGTCATGAAGAAAGGACCTGTAAAGATCAAAGACATTTACCGCATATATCCGTATGAAAATCTCCTATATGTTATCTCTATGACAGGAAAAGAAATACTGGATATGCTGGAAAAATCGGCAGAATACTTTAAAGACTTTCAGTGCGAAGATGATAAGGTAACTTTAATAAGAAACCCCCTTGTGGCTTTTTACAACTTTGATATCTACAGGGGCTTTCACTACACTATAGACCTGTCTAAACCCTTTGGTGAGAGGGTATCTGCAGATCTTATACCAGAAAGGGAGTATAAGGTAGCTGTCAATTCATACCGTGCCGGTGGTTCTGGTGGATACCTCGGCTTTAGAGTGGCAAGGGACAGAGGTATACTCCACAGCAGTACTGTATCTATTAGAGACCTTATAATCAGAGACATTATTCAAAATGGTAAGATAGAGCAGGTAAAAGCCGATAATAATTGGTATTTCTTACCGGAATGTATTAAAAATGCCAGTAGTATTACATACGAACCAATTTAAATAAGGGGGAGCATAGTGGAAATTACACCTATACATATAGTCGTCGGCTTATCTGTGTTTTACATACTTATTATTATTGTCTCGGCGTTGGTTGGATTTCTCCACTATATGTATAGAAACTACCGGCTAGAACAACTGGCTGAACCATACGACAAAGAGACACTTGTCAGCATCATAATTCCGGTCTACAATGAGATAGAGGTTATAGAAACAACCATTCGAAAGCTCCTCAAACAAACCCATAAAAATATAGAGATTATCGTTATAGATGACCATTCTACCGATGGAACATATGAACTGCTTGTATCACTAATGGATGAAATACCACAGCTGAGAGTATACAGAAAAAAAGGAGTACCCCGCAAACCCCAATCTCTCAATGAGGCACTTGATTATATGAGAGGGGATATAGCACTTGTCATAGATGCAGACACAATACTTCCCGAAAATTATATAGAAAACCATCTACCCTATATCATGTCACCTTTTGTTGATGTGCTGCTGTCTGGCTATATAGGTCTCAACAGAAATCAAAATATTCTCACACGCATGCAAGACAACATGTTTGCATGGGCACAACTTGTCACCCATGGAGGTCTTATCGGTCGTTCTCTACTTATAGGCAATGGATTCTTCTTTAAAAAGAAAGTTATTAGAGCCATAGGCGGCTGGGATCCGTACACTCTTGTTGATGATTTTTCACTTGTTACAAAGCTCTACCTTATGAAGAAAAAGCTATGGTTCAAAGACTATCCACAAACGATTATTCAATTACCATACACATGGCACGACTTCATTAAACAACAAATACGGTGGTTTGCCGGTGGTATTATGGAGGCTATCAGCGGTGTTATATGGGGCGATATGATGGCATTAGCACTTCTTATATTTTTCAGTATTGTTATAGCAGTACTCCCTGTACTTATTATCACTATATTTACCCATATATCGTGGGTATTTCTTGTTACATATGTCCCTGTTGTTCTTGCCATATATGGTCTCTCAATAGCAAGTTTAAATTTAGAAAGGGATATGCCAATCGGGAAGGCTATCATTGAAGGTTTATGGACTACAATATTTCTACACTATGTATACATTGTCATTCCATTGGCTTTATGGGACATAATAAAAAATAGAGGTAATGTACCGTGGTATAAAGTCAAAAGGTTGGAGGTAAAAGAAGATGAATAAAGGGCTATGGGTTAATCCACACATTGTTGAAATACAGGAAGATCCATTTCTCAAAAATCACCGCAAACCACATACAGAAAACATGATCAGACTACACATGAACGAGCTACCCTATGTTCACCCTAAGGTTGAAGAGGCAGTAAAAACATGGGCCGAAAATCCTAAACTTAACCTATTCCCACATGGAGAAATGACCCGACTGGTAGAAATATTTGCCGATACAATAGGAGTAAAACCAGAAAACATACTGCTATTTCCTGGATCCAGCCCAGCCCTCGACAGCGTGCTAAGAACATTCACCTATAAAAACTTTCGCATGGTATACCGTATACCTACATACGGACATGCGTATCAAACAATGAAGATAAACGGTATAGACCCCATTCCAGTTAGACCAACTCCTATATACTCTTTGGAAATTGAGGAGATATTAGAAGCCTTTGATCTTTATGATGCTCACGGTATATATCTCACAAACCCACACAATCCCACAGGGCAATATTTACCCGCAGAGCGCATATGGGATATTTTAGATACAATACCCGACTCTGTACCACTGATTATTGATGAAACCTATGTATCATTTGCCGATACATCGTTTATTGGTGCAGCTGACCTTATAGAGAACTATCCTAATCTTATTATTCTTAGATCCTTCTCCCAAGCATTTGGGTTGGCTTCTCTTCGTATAGGGGCTGTAATCTCTCATGAAGATAATATAGAAGTGTTAAGAAAAATACGTCGTGATATAGATATCACTCCAGTAGCACAAATGGCTGCTCTTGAAGCTCTTATGAATATAGAAGATTATGAAAGGGTATGGGAAGAAATTGAAAACATTAGAGACGATATAAGAGACAAACTTCTGGAAATGGATATCGTTGTATATCCATCAGAAACAAACTTCCTACTTCTAAGAGTAGCCCAGCCCGACAAACTCTCATACTTCTTAGAAGAAAACGGAATACTTGTAAGGGTTTTTGCACAACCATCCTGGATGACAGGACACATGCGTATATCTATATCATGGAAAGAAGATATGGATAAACTTCTCAGAACTATTGCCAAAGCACCCAAGGAGTATATTCATAGCTAAGCAATTTCCACCAAAAGAAGCGTCATATAAATGGCCCATAAATAGGCATTCATAAGACCTACATAGTCTGGATGCTTTCTAAAGAATGGTAACGATACAAATCCTATAAATATATGTATCCACAAGAATTTGTAGCTGTAGAAAAAGATATGGTAAAAGGGAAGCCTGGTATAGAAAAATGCCGATAATAAAAATGGAAACCATAAAAGAAGATAAACAAAGGGAAGCCACAATCCTGCAAATGGCGTAGTGCTAAAATGATATCTCCACCGCTCAAGTGCTACAGTATATGGTGAGACAAACAGGGCAATTACTGGTATCACAGCTAGTTTATTTAGAGTTATATACGGAATAATACCAAGATAATACATAGGTATCATAAATACCACATAGACAATAAGCGCCAGCAAGAGTCCCACACCAAAATCGGTAAAACGGTACTTTCCACCAGCAAAGAATCCAACCAGTAAGGCAAATCCTGCTAGTGGCAATAGCTCCTCAATACCAAGAATAGGCAATCTATAAAACTTCAAAACAAATGGAATGACAAAGCCAACCATAGGCAGTAGTAACAAAAGCCATACACGAACAGAAGGTACATCATACGAAGGCTCAAGCTTACCACCTAACGACATATACAGCCACCAAAATAGAAAAACCATACCAATCATAGCCATAACAATCTTGAAAAACAGCCCCGACAGAGAAGAACAATCTTCACTACCCAAAGCCCTACATATACCATCAGCGTATGGAATCGTTACATGGGTAGCCTTTGTCCATATAACATGGATACCTCTTTTCTCCAGTTTCTCTGCTATTATACGAGAACCATCAAAATCCGATGTACCAACAACTATAGTCGATGTCATAGTAAATGTAGTGGGAGATACAACGATAGAGTTAGGAAAATGGGAAATTATTTCCCCAGCAAAGGCTTGGCCTATGTATATAGTTTCTGTCGACCCCAAGGAAGATATCTGTTTTACATAGTAATTCACCGTTGAAGCCGTGAGAATTGGTTGTTTAAACTCAACAAGGGCTACATTTTTATCTTGAAGTTTGTAGGCGTAAGCTCGATAAGAAAGGGCTCTATCAAACATAGAAGATACAATAATAACATTGTACGGAGATTCTCCCGTTGAGTATACCCGAAAAGCCCCAACTTCCATGCTAACCGGCAAAGAATACCACAAATAAGGGGAAGCAAACCCTAAGATAAGAAACAATATCCCCATTAAGAGTACTGTATAACTCCACGCCCTTTTCATAGCCTTTGTATTGTATCAAAAGAAAAGGGGGAGCGATGCCCCCCCTTAGTATCAGAATATTTCATCAATTACTGATTTTCTTCCTGGATATACTGCTGGAGCTTATTGTGAAGCTGCTGAGCAGCATCTTTAGGAGTAATCTGTCCTTTCAGAACCTGAGAAGCAAGGTTGCTAACATCTCTTCTTGCCTTACCCCATGCACTGCTTGCAGGTGTAATAAGAAGCTGATAACCACTAACTTTACCCTCGAATATTGGCAGGAATCTATTTCTCCAAGGATTATCCTTGAGATACTCCTGATAAATATCAAGCTTCCAAGAAGACTGTCTAATTGGGAAGTAACCTGTAGCCATAGACCACTTTGCCTGTGGAATTGGAGAGGTCAACCATCTGATAAAGGTCCAAGCAGCCTTCTGCTGCTCAGGTGTAATCTCAGAACCCTTGAACATGACAAGGTTTGTACCCTCAACAGTCATAGCTCCACCTGGTAGTGGATAGACATCATAGTGGAATTTACCACCAACAGCTTTGTCAACATATGTGATACCTGCTGTTGTACCAATGTAGAAAATGGTATTGCCCTTACCAAATTCCTTCTGGTCACCATAGTTTGGTGGAGCAATGTATGCATAACCCTGGTCAATAAGGTCTTTAAAGAATCCAAATGCCTTCTCCCATGCCTGTGGATACTTTGGATACATAGATGCAGTAAGATCGTCATTCATAACCTTACCACCAAATGCATGTACCATGGAGTACCAAAGCTCAGCACCAACATAAACAGCAATACCCTTCTTCTGACCATTTGTCTGCTCGGTAATTTCCTTAGAAATGGCAGCAAGATCTTCCCATGTCTTCGGAGCCTCTACACCAAGAGATTTAAGTTCATCAGAATTAACATAGAGAACTCTCAGAGACTTGTTAAATGGCATCATGTACTGCTTACCACTAAGATAGGTGTCTTTCCAGAAGATGGGGAAAATATCCTCTCTGTCACCCTTATAGAGTGGATCTACACCAGAAACCTTACCATCAATATATTTACCCATTTCCTCCAGAATATCGCCTTTAAGATACTGGTCTACCCAGTTCTCATATGCCTGTGCCATGACAGGTGGCTTACCATCAGAAATAGCAGCCAAAAGCTTCTGAGACAGAGTACCATAGTTAGGCTGGGCAACAGGCTTAATAAGAATATATGGATGTGTAATATTGAATTCATCAATAAGCTGATTAAGGGCATCTCCAAGCTTAGCCCTCATGGCATGCCAGAATGTAACCTCTACTGGGTTAACAATGCTATCTTTATTCCACTCTATAACAACAGACTTGGTCTTGGCATCCCATGTAACTGCGGCACCAAATGTTTCAGATACAAATCTCAGAGGAACATAAATACGACCAATCTTCTTTGGATTCATTGCGGGAACATCAAGAACTACAGCAACAGGCTTATCAGAAACAAAGGTATTCTTTACATAAACTTCATTAGAAAACACCTTAGCATTACCAAGAGGGGTCTTTACCCACTGATCACCCTTGTCCTGAACAGTGATAGATATGGTCTCTCCCTCAACATCCATCTCAAAAACGGCAACTCTTGTCTTGGGATCCCACATAGCAGGTTTAGCACCAAGGGCTTCGGTCACCCATCTAGCAGAAACAAGTGTTCTACCATTGTAAATAAATGGTGGAGCATCCAAAACCTTCTTTTCTCCATTAACCTCCATGTAATACTTTCCATCTGCTGCAGGTTTTGTAGGAAGAACAATCTTTACTACACTGGCAGCATTGGCCTTATGGGTAGAAAATGCAGGAGCCACAATACCCATAGTAAGAACCATAGTTACTGCCAGCAACATGGTAATAAATTTCTTCATACGGTACACCTCCTTTTTATATTAGGTGGTACTTAAAGGATACAACAACTCCATTTATATTATTACCCCTTAAGACCACCTTTCATAACACCTTCAATGAGCTGCTTCTGAGCAAAGAAGAACATAATAACAACAGGAACAATAGCTATAACAGATGCCGCAGCTAGTGGTCCTAGTTGTGTTTGCTCTCCCATAAATGTGGCAAGTGCAACCTCAATAGGCCTAATGAATTCGTTGTGGCTGGTCATAATAAACGGCCATAAGAATGCATTCCATGCACCAATAAAACTTTGCAGAGCTATGGTAGCTACAAAAGATTTAGCCATAGGTAATGCTACCAAGAAGAGATAATGGAAACGATTACCGCCATCTACTCTAACGGCATCCCAATAATCGCGTGGCAGAGAGAGGAAAAATTGCCTCATAAGGAAGATACCAAAGATACTGACAATCCATGGTATGGTCAGTGCCATATATGAATCCATCCATCCCAGTTTACTAATAATGGTATAACTTGGAACAAGAAGTACCTGACCGGGAATCATCATTGTACCTATAAGCAGGAGGAATATGGCATCTCTGCCAGGAAAATGTAGTTCTGCAAACGCATATCCGCCAAGGAGAGATACAAGCACAACAGCTACTGTCTGGAATGTAGCAAGAACAAGGGCATTGTAA
Organism: Zhurongbacter thermophilus; assembly: GCF_026184435.1. NCBI lineage: Bacteria > Pseudomonadati > Zhurongbacterota > Zhurongbacter > Zhurongbacter thermophilus. The sequence continues at coordinate 411,673 of NZ_CP046447.1, read as the reverse complement.
AAATATCTACCCCAAGTAATACAGTAAGGATTGATATGTGTCCCAAACACAGCATTGATTCCTTTTACGATGATATTATAAAGACCATTAAAAGCCCTATCCATCCATGTTTTATGGAGAAGGGGATCCAATGATTTCAATTCTCTCGGGTCAGTATAACATTTCTTTACCTGACTCCACGCATCCTTATAGTTTCCAAGATATATAGATTCTTTTTTTACTTTCACAAGCACTGCCTCATCTTTAAAACGCGCAGGCACTTTATCCCAAGAAGGATAAGTTTTGACAAATTTCACATTACCATCGTCGTCTCTTTTTATGTATAAAATCTTCCCATCATTATTTTTGAAATACTCTGGCATTTCGGAGATCTTTTCTTTGGGATAGGTATATCTCTGCAAGAGGTTACCATCTTTATCATAAGTTTCCACTACATAAACACCTGTATCAGGGGTCAACTTTAGTTCCTCTTCAGGATTAGCCTGAAATGATACCATCACAAGCCAATAAAAAGGAAATAAACTAATGACAAGTACTATTGTAAGCAGTAAATATCTCACCCATTTAAATGCGCCCTTCACAGTCAATCACCCCTTCTTTCCTGCGTAGAAAACCACTTTGTCGCCAATATACTTCTGGAGCAATGACACAATGAAAATGATGACAAAGAGTATCACAGAAACCGCAGCTGCCTTACCAAAATCAAAGTCTTGGAAACCTAGTTGATACACAAGGTAGACCATAGAAGTTGTCTCATTATTAGGTCCACCACCAGTCAACACAAGTATAGGAGAAAATATTTTGAATGCCCCTATAAGATTAATCATGGTAAGGAAAAAGATCGTTGGAGATAGAAGTGGTAATACAACACTTTTAAATACCTGCCATTCATTGGCACCATCCACACGGGCAGCTTCCATAAGCTCTTCAGGAATATTAATAAGACCTGCCAAAAATACTAGAGAATTAAAACCAAGACCCTTCCAAACACTATAAATAATCAATGTCCAAAAAGCCCAAGGCATCACTTGGTACCATGCCATAGTCACATGTCCCGCAGCCGTTGATATACCTGGCACAGGTAAATGCATAGCCTGTAGGATATGATTGAAGAAACCATCCTTGTAGAACATGGCCTTCCACATCAAAGCAGTAGCAACAGCCGGTGTGACATAAGAAAAGAAGATACCAGTTCTATACAAATCAAGGTATTTCAGTCTTCCCCACAGCAGAATAGCCACAAATAAAGCAACAACAAGGAGAATAGGCACTTCCCAAAGCACATATTTCACAGTAAACCATAGAGATTTATAAAAAAGATCCGCACCAGAGCTAACATGCACACCACCAATAGCCGGCCTATCGGAATTCACAATACCGGCAAGGTCAAAGCCTATATCCTCACCATACTTACCGGCAAGGGTTATATATCCATCTTCTATACTACTGTTGGACAATGTATATATCCTTTTCCCCACAGCTAAACTACCAGTTATAGTAGTATTGGGTAAATTATCTGTATTACTCTTGATGAAAACATTCATAGTACCAAAATTATTGGGATCAGATGAGATAGAACCAGTAAAGGTAAGAATAATCTTTTCACTAGCGGGAACAGAAGATTCTAATATACCAGAAACCTCTTTCTTTCCAATTTTCCCAGCGACAGTAATGTTTCTATCCTCCCATGTAGCGGTAATGTTCAACTGACCTGTCTCAACTCTTGAAGACGCAGGAACGAGAAAGTAAACATAGTTTCTCAGGCCAACAGGTTTCCATGTACTAGGTTGTGTCATATGCACAGAATCAAACGCAAAGAAGCTCATGTAGATAACAAATACAAATGGGGCAAATGTAAACAGGGTCTTAATAATAATAACTGGAGAAAGGAATAAATAACCGATAAATGTCTCCCAAATCTTTCTTCGAAGCGATGTATTTCCCACCACTATCACCTCTCAATTTACATCAGTCAGTATAATTGTAGCAAAGCCTGAGATTTTAGACTTAGGATATATAGGGTATCACAAAAATGATAAAATGTGGAAGAGGTGATTAAGATGATTTCATACGAAGAAGGACTAAAAGAAATCAAAAAGAGGGTTCCCAAGAAGAATCTCGTTAAACACATGATTGCCACCGCCGCTGCCATGAAAGCATGGGCAGAGTATTTCGGTGAAGATCCTCAGAGATGGGAAATAGCAGGTCTTCTTCACGATATAGATCTTGGGGAAACAGAGGATATTAACATACATTCTATCCGAGGTGCAGAAATTGTTCGAGATGAATTAGGGATAGATGATGAGGAAATATATTGGGCTATCTACACCCACAACGAAGCCCATGGTGTAGAACCTAAAAGCCTAATGGGACAGGTGCTAAGAGCAGTTGACCCCTTAACAGGACTAATTGTAGCCTCTACACTCGTTCTTCCCAGTAAAAAAATCAAAGATCTGAAAACCGAGAGTGTACTAAAGCGCTTTAAAGAAAAACGATTTGCTGCCGGAGCCAATCGCGAGCTTATAAAAACCTGCGAAAAATTTGGGGTAGATCTTGAAACATTCATTGACATCACACTCAAAGCCATGCAAGAGGTGGCTGACCAGATTGGGCTTTGATACTTTTTTACTTTTAGACCTCTTAGGCACTATTTGGAACGATAAGGAGGAAGCTCGTAATAAAAGAAAACACGAAAGGATACATTTACTCTCGAGGGTCTACGGTGTTCATATTAACAAAGCAGAAAAAGCTATTGAGTACTTAGATGAAATTATTAAACGATACAAAAGACATTTCAAAGTTCCATCACCAGAACACCAGTTAGCCACTGTACTCTCCTTCTTAAACATCAATACCAGAGAAGTATCTTCTATATATCCTTTGTGGTTCGAAACCTTACTTGAATACCCACCCCAAGTAGACTATGCTTTCGTGTCATCCTTAGAAAAGCTGAAAAGAGAAAAACATATAATCATTAGCGGTTATGTAGGTATGGATTATGAAGCAGAAAAGTACATAAGAGAACTTCTGTCCATAAGTGGTTTTCTTTATCTGTTTGATAATTTGCTTGTATCTTCTTCAATGTCTTTTATTCCACCATCACCACTCGCATTTGCCCATGTTCCCCCTCCTGGTATGTTCAGGAATACCATAGGAATATCAGTAGACGAAGCATGTTTAAAGTCGATGGTACTTGCAGGATACAAGCACATATATATATGGAACTCTGATGAATATAATGGAATATTTGATAGTCTCAAAGATTATAGTGAGATAATAACAAAACTATCAATACTATAGGGAGGTGTTTTTTATGCAAACAATTCTCATCAAAGGAGCCATGATTCACACTGCGGAGGGGCAAGACTTTAAAGGAGACATTCTCATCAAAGATGGAAAAATTGCCATGATGAAAGAAAGTATCATTGAGGACGCAGATTTTACCATCAATGCAGAAGGATTTCATGCCTGGCCCGGCCTCATAGATGCCCATAACCATATTGGCATCTATGAGGAAATCATCGGGGATAGGGGGGACGATGTCAATGAGATGTCTGAACCTATCACCCCACAAATGCGTGGAGTAGATGGTATCAACCCTAGAGAAATGTGTTTTGATGACGCCAGAAAAGCTGGAATTACCACCGTTGCAACAGGTCCAGGATCTGCCAATGTTCTGGGAGGAACCTTTGTTGCCCTAAAAACACTCAAACGAGATGTTATAGACGACATGATTGTTAAAGATCCCGTTGCCATGAAAGCTGCATTTGGTGAAAACCCTAAAATGGTGTACAGACCGAGAAACACTATGCCATACACAAGAATGGCCGAGGCATACCTCATGAGAGAGGCATTTCAGAAAACACTAGAGTACATGAAGAAAAAAGAAGCAGCGGGAGACGATTTATCTAAAATGCCCGAGTGGAACGGTAAATGGGAAGCCCTTATTCCTGTTCTGAAAAGGGAAATACCACTAAAGGTGCACTCACACAGAGCCGATGATATATCTCGTGCCATCCGCATAGCTAGGGAATTCAATATCAAAATTACCCTCGATCATGTCATGGATGGGCATATCATTGCCGACTACATTAAAAAAGCCTATGAGGATGGCATTGTTGTTGGCGTAATCCTTGGCCCATACATGACAGATAGATTCAAACCTGAAGTTGCCAATGCTTCATTCGAAACACCAAGAGAAATAGCCAAGAGAGGCATTTTGTTCTCTCTTATGACGGATCATCCTGTTGTTCCTATTCAACACTTGCCAACAATGGCTATCTATTCTGTTGCAGCAGGACTCCCCGAAAAAGATGCAATAAAGGCATTAACCATAAACCCAGCTAAGATATTGGGGATAGATCACAGAACAGGTTCTCTAAAAGAAGGTAAAGACGCAGATATCATTATTACCACAAGCAGTATATTAGACCCATATAATAAAGTCAAATTTACTATCGTAAACGGAGAAATAGCCTATAGAGAGGAGTAAGCTAATATGCACGAAAGAGGCAAAAAACTTTTAATAATACTTGTTTCACTATCACTAATTGTTGGCGTTGTGTGGGTGTTCCTACCAGTAGGTCATCGCCAAACAACAAATCGCCAATATAATTCTGAAACTTACCAAGCACTTATGGCTATACAGAGACAAACGGAAAACATAGCCAATATTTACGAAAATAATAAAACTTTTCTAGATAACATCAAGGCTACCGAGCCTATGTATATATGGGGTAGACAGTATGCATCTGACACACTAACCATGCTTAAACAAACCTCACAATGGAAAAAGATAGGTACTATAGATGAACATCAGGCAGGAGAGATTATGAACAATGCATCTTCCACATTAGAAGACAGACTTTACGCTATGTCTATGGGATATCTTAGTATGTTCAACAAGCTCATAGAAAGTGGAAAGGGTGTTAGTGGCACTATTGATATGGGTAATTCTTCAATATCCGGCATTGACGCACTTGTTAGGGCAAGAGCTGGTGCATATACACTAATTGATTGGAAGACAGTAGAAGAAAAAACATCTACAAAAAGTAAGGTTGAATTTATTAGAGACAAAGCTGCAGCATGGGAATCATCATACAATGAACTTAAATCCTTGCTAGAAATAAAAGATACCAAACGCTCCTCTATTGTTCTAGACATAGGAACAACATACATGTCAATATACAATCTAAAAAATATCACTACTAATATGTACAAAAACGCCAACGACATATTGGAAAACAAATCAAAAGATGTAACGCTAAATAACATAAATAACAGCACAATGATGTTTATGCTCTATTCATCTGAATATGCACGTGTTGGTATAGAAGTACTATCTACACTTAAACAAATGGAATATTCAATCAACGACAACACAACCTTTTCAAGAAAAGAACTCATCAAACGCTGCAACAATACATGGAAAGATATAGAACAATCTTTAGATATTTCTCTACCAGATAATCCCACTTCTACACAGGGACTATCTGAAATGAGTAAGATATCCACCAAGATAACAGAAAAGTATAAGCTGGCAGCCAATACAATTGGCAGTATTCTTGTTAATAGGCTAACAAGCAACTATGAAAGATACAAGAAGGTAGCATCTCAATCTGACGCCGATGCATTTTATCTCTTATATCTAACAGCACAAAGCAAAGGCATTGCCGACTTTTTAAGCGAAAACACAGATATAAGCCGAGGCATCCTTTTAAAGGCACCGACAACCACAGATACTATAGTTTCGGAACTCCAAGTAGACAAATTAGCATTTGATAAGTTATACAGCTGGGAAATATCTCAGATAAAATCTATCAATCAGCAATTGGAGAAAGAAGGGAAATATCCACTAATACTTGACACATTTGTATCTATTAGCTCATCAGGATACCAAGCAGAACTACTTCTTACACAACTTAAAAATGTTATGAGTAACTACTCAGAGGCCAATTCCCTGGCAACATCAAAACACATTGTAGGGCTGTACACTCGATTTATGATCGATAACTTATATAATCTGCTGGACATGCTTACAATTAAAGGAGGCTTGGCTATCATAAAAGGGTAATGGGAAGTTCCCATTACCCTTTTCTCTCTTTATATATTGAAAATACAAATTCTTCAAACTTACCCCAGTTGACATAAACATATCCCAGTATTTCATCATCTGACATCTGTATCTCTGCCGGTATTCTTACCAATTTCCTGACACTACCAATGTACGGCATTACCAGCCATACTAAACCGAGGAAAGAACGAGCCTTTACTATAGAGGGTACATCTTCAGACAATAGAACATTGAAAATAATATCATCCCTCAGATCTGATATATCCGGCATCATTAGCATATCCTTGGAAAACTGAATAAGATATATAACCCACATACATAGAGCAATCTTTCGCTCCACTATATTCTTGCGTCTATCATTAAGAAATCTCTCTAAAACAGCTATAGATCTTACAAGATTTCTGTCATCCAAGAATCTAAAAGCTGGTTGCAACATAACTCTAATTTCCGCAACGTCTACTGCTCCACCAAGCGCTTTTCTCAATCTATGGCCCTTTTCCGTAAGTGTATAAGTCTTAATAGGCCTTCCCCTTTTACCACTCTTATACATCTGAGATTCCCTAACATATCCTTTCTCAACAAGAACTTTTAAAGCCCTATAAACAGCCCATTCAGAAACATTGATTCTTTGTGCTATTTCTCTTACAGTAAGTGTCTCTCCAACACCATCAAATGCTTGAATATACCGTTTAACAGATTCACCAATGACATCTCTAGCCACCAGTAACCCCTCCAAGATATTTTCTCATTCTCAGCCAAGGACCTCTAACTTCTGCCCTTACATACCCCCGCTTTTCATAAAATCTAATAGCAGTATCATTTTTCACACCTACCCATAAACCTGCAACCGTTCTTTTATTCTCCACAAAATAATCCTCCGCCACTTTCATAAGGCGGCTACCTATCCCCATTCCATGAAAAGCACTATCAACAGATATTTCGTGAATCTCTCCCACAAATACACCAATATATTTATCCCACCATTGACTGTGAGAAGCAATAAAACCTGCTATTTCATCCTCAACATAAGCAAGAAACATACCATCAGGATCAGCTCTATAAAGCCACCATAGGTAACGTTCTGCTTCCGCCTCATTTTCAACACCATACTCAGGAAACTCCTGATACGCAGAAAAAAGTATCTCCGTTAGCCTTGGAATGATATGTTGAAATTCATTCTCCCCTTCTACTTTTTTTATCACAACGGTTGCCATTTTTCTTATCACACCTCTACTATAGGCTTTGCCAAACGATCATATCTATCGACAATATTTGCACATATATGACGGCTTCCCCATATACAACGTCTCTTGCCAGCAGAGGAACGAGACAAAACGAGAATTCTCACTCCCCATATATATTCTAAATATTCAACTCCCATTCTCCACCACGGAGGTAGGTAAGCATAATGATATTCATACGCATAGCCACTATCCCATAAGTAATATGGAATCTTTAATTTATCTTTGAGAAAACCATGCCTGCGAAGAATCATGTCCGACCATGGCATGTAAACACCGCCAAGGAGATGTGCAAGAACCTCAACAGACAAGGCAATATATTCCGAACGCCATTTACGAGCAGTAAGAGTACCTTCAAAAACCGGGGCCTCTTCCAAGTTCTTAAGGTATTCGATAATATAGTCAAAATCCTTATCGGGAAGCGACAGTAAAATCTCTATTTGCTCTTGCTGTCCAATCTTGTTTAAAAACGCTCTTCCATCAATAGGACCAAGAAGATAAGCATAGCGAAGCATGTCTCCTAAACTCAGTTTCTTTTTCTCTTTTACAAGCATTTCATACAATGTCTTACTATCATTAGGCGAAGTCTCAAAAAATAAACGGGCTTTTCGACGAAGCATATATTCTGAATGAGGTTGTGGGAATTTTTTGTAGTAAAACCATCCTCTTTCATCGTGTCCCATATAAAAAGCCAGATCACCTGCCAACAAAATATCCCACTGATAATAAGAAACATCCTGTCCTTCTGTAAAGATCTTACGGAAATACCGCCTGTACACATCATAAACCCCTTCAATTCCTCTATACATCCCTTCTAAAAACCCAAGCGTGCGCACAAGAAGTGGTGTGGCTTGAAAACTTAGAGCCACCCTAACAGTAGATATAGCATCTTCTTCGTCTCCGGAAAAAAACATATATAAAGAACCCAGATGGACCACCCAAGGATCAAATAGCATACCATCTTTCAACTTCCTAACATATCCCTGATAAATATATTTATTCCACAACCACACAGACATCACCATCTTCATTATAACCTTAACCCTAAATAAGGCAGATTTGATATAATACATACAACCCCGAGCCGGTAGGCCTAAGGGCAGCCGCCTAAGGCTACCGTGCCGTTAGGGTATGTGGGGAAACCTGCATGCCTGCCAGTGTGCAAAGGGGTATCAAATTCCTTTACACACTGGCCCCCGGGGATTATATGTATCGAAAGGAGGGGGACAGTTGTGCTCAGATTTTTCGCCACCCTACTCGCCTTTATTATCCTTTTACCATTTCTGGGCCTTTCCATATATACAACCCCCTCTGAACTATGGCATGCTCTAACAAACCCAGATGTACTGGATGCCCTAAAAAATAGCTTTTTAGGAGCAACATATGCCACTTTGTTCGCTGCAATATTTGCCATTCCATTAGGTTATGCACTAGCAAGAGACGTACTAAAACCTCGCAAATTATGGCTAACATTACTGAACATACCGGCCATGGTGCCACACTCAGTAGGAGGCGTAGTTATACTGCTAACTTTCTCTCCTAAATACTCCCCTATTGGAAAATTCTTTGCAGACCATGGTTTCTACATTACTGGAACAATGCTAGGTGTGGTGTTAGCTATGTGGATAGTTAGTGTGCCATACTTTATCAATGCAGCATATGACGCATTTAAAAGTGTTCCACATGGTCTTGAAAAGGCAGCCATGAGTATGGGGGCTTCTCCCCTAATGGCATTTTGGACAATAACTTTACCCTTAGGCCTTCGCGGACTGATCACAGGGGCAATTCAGACATGGGCTCGAGCCGTTAGCGAATTTGGGGCTGTTGTAATGGTTTCATACTATCCTAAAACAGCTCCAGTTATGGTATATGAGCTATTTAACAACTTTGGATTAAAAAAATCTATACCCGTTGCTGTTATCACAATGACCATGTCAGCCGTTATATTCATAACCATCAGGCTGTGGGGTGGTAAGGATGCTTGAGGTCAGGAATATATCAGCCACATTTGGCAATTTCTCCTTAAAAGAGATATCATTCTCTCTGGCAGAGGGTAAGCATCTTGCTATCATAGGGCCTACTGGAGCCGGTAAAACATCCTTAATGGAGATAATAGCCGGAGTCAGAAAACATAAAGAGGGGGAAATATTACTGGATGGAAAAGACATTTCCTCTCTGCCACCCCACAAACGTAATATATCCATGCTATATCAACATCTTAGCCTATTTCCCCACTACACGGTAAAAGGTAATATTGTATATCCTCTCAGATGGCGAAAAGAAAAAGGCATGTCTATACACGATGTGGCACGAAATTTAGGCATAGAACACCTACTTGATAGGCGCATTCACGAGCTCAGTGGTGGAGAAAAGCAGAGGGTTGCATTGGCAAGGGCTTTGGTGACAAAGCCTAAGATACTCATGCTTGATGAACCTCTCAGTGCCATTGATATGGTTACCAAAGAACAGGTTATAGCTACCATAAAGCACATTCAAGATACATTCCATCTTTCAACAATACTTATAACCCATTCGCCAGAAGAGGCATATACATTAGCCGATTACATCGCCATTATAAAAAATGGTAAACTCGTGAAATACGATATCAAAGAAAATGTCTGGAAAAATCCAGAAGATATATGGTTTGCCCAAATGATAGGTATTAAAAATATTTTTCCTATAGAAATATGGAATCATATTTATCCTTTAGTCAATACATCAGACTATACCCATGTAGGCATATATCCCGGTGATATTAAAAAAGATGAAACAGGTTTAATTAAAGGCCAAATAATAGAAATCGTCAAATATCCTCACCATATGGAAGTGCTTATCAAAACCGGTAACATTACCCTCATATGGCAAACGTCTAACCAAGAAGATGTTAAAAAAGGGGGGAACATTTCCCTCTCAATATCACCTGAAAACATATATCTATTGAAGGAGGGTTAGTTATGAAAAAGTTCTTGCAAGCAATCTTCGTGTTTGCTATTATGTTTACTCTTACATTATCCTTTGTGTCATGTGGAGCCTCCACAACACAAAATGGCACTGCTGCAAACACTCAGAGTAGCACAACAACAAACAGCAATGATAAACTAACAGGAGAAATTACAGTCTTCCATGCAGGTTCTCTGTCAGTTCCATTCAAGGCAATAGCCGATGCATTTCAAAAGGAATATCCCGGTGTAACAGTGAAACTTTCTGCCGGTGGTAGCAAGGGACTCGCCCAGAAGATTATTACCCTAAGTCAGCAGGGACAACCTGTCCCTGACATATATGCCTCTGCCGACTACTCTCTTATAAACAATCTTATCATTCCCAACAAGCTTGCCAATTTCAACATCTTGTTCGCCAAAAATGCCATTGTAATAGCGTATACAGACAACAGCAAGTATTCTAATGAAATTAATGGAAATAACTGGTATGAAATATTATCACGATCAGATGTTAGAATGGGTCGCTCAGATCCAGAACTTGACCCATGTGGATATAGAAGCGTACTGGTTATGCAACTTGCAGAAAAATACTATAAAAAACCTGGGCTATACAAAACTCTGGAAGAACACCCTGGTACAGTAATCCGACCAAAAGAAGTAGATCTTGTTGCCGACCTAGAAACAGGCAATATTGACTATTTCTGGATATATGAGTCTGTGGCCAGACAGCATCACTTCAAATACATCACCCTGCCCGAGCAGATTAATCTATCATCTATAAAATATGCAGACTTCTATAAAACAGCAAGTATAACTCTAACGAAACCCGATGGAAGCAAATACATTGTATATGGCAAACCTATTGTATACGGTATAACTCTATTAAACAACGCATCTCATAAAGAACTTGCTGAAAAATTCTTGCATTTTATTCTAACAAAAGGACTTGACATCCTTGAGCAGAATGGACAACCTGCCATTAACCCACCTCAGTACATAGGCGATATCACTAATATTCCTGAATATCTGAAAGATATAGTAATCCCCGCATCAAAATAGAGAAGGGCGGGCATATGCCCGCCCGGCTCCCTCCTCCAAGTTTTCATAAGATTAATCAACAGGAATAATCTCAATAATATCTCCAGATTTCACCCTCAGTGCCTCACCAGCATTACCACCACTAACAGCAAGTTCCCAGAATCCACTACTCTCTCTATGGAAAATCATAGTACCAGCGGGCACATCACCATAGGCTTTTACCAGTTTTGCCCTAAAACCCCTAACCCATACCTGTGGATATTGCTTCTCATCCCATGGTAAATCTTTGAGGTACAGCTGAACATTTCCAAAATCATCAACATATGCCACTTCGACTTTCAGATGTCTACCATCCCACTTGGGTTTGAAAACATCAAGCATTACAGGATCATCCACTTTAGGACCAAATTCATCAAGAGGCACCCCAGCCAGTATATGGGCTGCAGCAGGGGCAAAGATATCTCTACCGTGAAATGTATAAGTGGGTTCTTTAAGATAAAAATATTTTCTATTCTCAATAGAATACACTTCAGCATCTGGATAATCTCTCAGTATCATTGACATGATGCCATTATCAGGTGCCACAAAGTAGTATTTACCAAACTTTCCTAAAATAGCCCTCCTCTGTGTACCAACACCAGGATCAACCACGGCCAAAAACACGGAACCATCAGGAAAATCCTTATGTATACGGTAGAGTACATGCATGCCTGCCCTAATATCGAAATGTGGAATATTGTGTGTAATATCTATTATCTCTGCTTGGGGATATACCCTATATACAACAGCTTTAGCCTGTGCAACATAATGTGTATATCCCCAATCTGTCATAAAAGCTATAAATCCCATAACCCTCACCCTCCTATACGGTGCATCGTATATGTATATCTTACCAAAAACAAAAAAGGCGGGGAAAATATTCCCCGCCTTTTTAAGCATATAGTGTAATTAGTCTTTCCAAAGAGGAGTCCCACCAACCTCTATAATACGGCCTTCAACCTTTGGTGCAATTGGAGAGTGTTTCTTGATGTAATACATAAGCACATCTGGAATAGTCTGTGTGGAATCTGATTTATCTTTGTCCATGAAGATATAATAACCGTCACCGCCACCAGCCATCCAAGAGTTAATAAGAACGGTATATGTCTTATCGTCCTGAACAGGTTCATACTTTCCTGTCTTCTTGTTGTAAACCAGAAGTTCTTTGACACGCTCACCGGGGTTAATAATCTTCTTGACAGTTCTACCATCGTACTCAGCACAGAATGGAGCCTTCGACAGATCATATGTAACCTTTACACCACTAACCTGCAAGAAACCACCGGTAGGTGCACGATTAGAATCGTCACAACCATCATCTTTAACCCTTAGAGCACTACCAGAAATTTCAAAGACTTCCTTTAATTCTTTACCAGTGAGTTTGGTAACAACTACAGTATTACCAAATGGATGAATAGAAAGCAAAGTTTGGTATGTAATAACACCGGCAGGATAAATTCTATCTCCTCTTATACCTCCACCGTTGGTGATAGCAAGATCAGCTTCTGGGAAGTACTCCATCCAAGAATCGGTAATGAGGTCACCGAGATTAGATTCTTTGGTTCTAACCGTAACCTTTCTTGCATCGAGATCAACCTTGGTATAGCCTATAGTTGCAGAATATATCTCATCCATCTTTTCTTTGTAAGGTAAAAGAACATACTCTGTCTCTGGATCTTCTCCCATAAACACAGGTGCCCACTTGGAGTCGACAACCTTCCCATCCTTAACCTTGATATTCAAATAACCCACTACATTTCCCTTAGCTCCTGCATGAGCAATAATAGTATTTCCAACCTTTTCATAAACAATATCATGAGTATGGCCACCAAGAATAATATCTATGCCTGGAACCTCCTTAGCTAACTTCTCATCTAAAGGAGTTCCCACATGAGTAAGTGCGATAACAACATCAACTTTCTCATCGTCTCTAAGTTTCTTTACCATTTCTTTAGCAACAGCAATAGGATCTTCAACTGTAACAGCATTTCCTACATTACTAATACGAGGAAGATCTGGAGTAATCAGGCCAAAAATACCAAACTTGACTCCGTTAACCTCTTTAATAATATATGGTTTTACCAGATTCTTCAGCTGCTCATCTGTAGTCTTCAAATTTGCACTAATTATTGGAAATTTAGCATTTTTCAGAGCATTAACCATAACCTGTATACCTTTATCAAATTCATGGTTACCAATAGTCATAGCGTCAAATCCTATTTCATTCATAGCTTTAACCTCTGGCTCACCATTAAAGGTAGAAAAGATTGGACCTGCAAACAGATCACCTGCATTAAAGACAAGAGTGCCATCTGAGACCGCCCTGACGCCCTTTATCAAGCTTGCTACACGAACAATACCGCCATCAGTTACAGGCACTTTCTCCTTTTTATCTCCCACTGTAATTTTTACCTTGGTGTCAAACGGAAATACCTGACTGTGTAAATCACCAATAAGTAAAATAGCAATATCCTTTACAGGAGCAGTTTTTACCTCAGCCGTCTGATTCTGCTGAGGAGCAGGTGCAACAGGTTTGCCAAACCCCATACCTACAACAAAGCCCACAATAAGGGCTAAAATAATTAGTGCTACGCCCAGCTCTTTTTTCATGCTGGCACACCTCCTTTATAAAAATTGTGTTTTACACTAAAATGTTATACGCCCATACGGGCCCTCACAAGGATTACCACCACGATAGTAAACAACACCATCTTCTGGTATGAAGATGGCAGACACTATGGTTGCAGAGGATGGCTCCCCGTGTCTGCATATAGTGTTATTACTAGGTATTCCCTCTTCACCATGATCTCTGGCAATGGCAAAGGCATCATCAAGATCATGAACTCCCCTTGTCAGCAACCTCATAGCCCTTTCATACCTTGCAAAGGAACTTTCTAATATTCTCCTACCCCTCATTGGGCCACTGCGGAATACGGCATTTTCCGGTATTTGGTCCTCTTTCATCTGATGAATTTGATAATGATTGGTATTGAGTACGAATAGATTCTCATAAGGCTCTCTTATCATCTTCCTCTTAGGGGAAATCTCTATAGCTAGTGCCCCTTTCTTATCTGCCAAAAGGAAAACACCTGCACTGGGTGCCTTAGGATATCTCATAATAATCTCCACTGCCTCATCAACACTATGTGCTGCATTTAGAACATGCTGCACGAGAGCTCCTAATAGGGGACCATCTTCGGCACTATGAATAGAAGCAGCATAGTTGTATAGCACAACAAGGCCTTCGGCATTCATACCATCATGAGATATGGCAACTGGAGTTTTAGTCAGTTCAATAGATGGAATACCATCATTAGGTATCGATTTCCTAAGAAGATTAAACTGACGTATCTCAGGAGGATAATCAAAGTTTTTTATGACAACAGTTTTACCCATCATTGATGGTAGTAGGGCTATACCTGTACAAGCATCAACAGGTACATCATATGTGGCTCGGTTAAGAAGCACCTCTCCCATATGGAGGAAAGCCACATATTCTTTAGACACACCACTACCCGATACCAATCCCCCAAATCGCATCCAAACATCAGGGGTATATCTCATATATTTAGCAAAAGGCTTCCACACCTTTTTACCGGAAACATATTTAAAAACAGAAGAAGGCATCCACTTAGGTTTTAGAGCTTTCAAAGAAGGTAAAGAAAGAAGCACATCTGCGGCCTTTCTAATTTCATCGCGAAAATATTCGCCTTGAAGCAGCCCCATCTCATAATGAGTCCCTTTCACGGTTATTGTTTCTATCACACCAAAATCCACCTGCTCATCACCTCGCACGCTTTAACATTTTACATCATTATGTATTAGGAGTAGAATATCTATGTGATATAAAATGGGAAGACGAAGACCAAGACGATTTATCAAAGAGGAAGAAATAAAACGAAAACAGGCAATGAAAGAAAGCCAATGGAAAGAAATCTGGGCACACTTTTCTAGTGCATATGGATTTGGTATCACCTTACTCAGTGGTATGATTATAGGCTTTCTTATAGGCCACTACATTGATGTATGGTTACATACTGGTGTTATGTTTACATTGGGCTTTGTATCACTTGGCATATACATATCCTTTGATATCTTTATAAGGGAAATTATGAAGAAAAAAGACAAATAGGAGGGATGGCTTACGACAGAAGAAACCCTTGCTTTACTTATCTCAATGTCAACTATATCTCTATTTCTCATTTTGATGGTCTTTATGTTAATGAATACGGCAAAGAAAGAACCAACTTCCACATCCTCTGCCGTACTACACATTATATGGGATTGGATTGTAGACTACGGTAAGAGTTTTCTCGGGGAGTACGCCGAGGAAGCCATGCCTTTTCTAACCACTGTTTTTATTTTTATACTGACTTCCAACTGGATTGGAGACTTATTTGGTACAGTGTTTGAAGCTCTGGATATACCTTTCAGAACCCCAACAGCCAATATAAGTGTCACAGCAGGCCTTGCTATAGGGATGTTATTATGGATTCACTCGTGGTTTATTAGACATTTCGGTGTAAAGAAATATCTGAAAATATACTTTGCACCTATGTGGTGGATGTTTCCACTAAACATACTGGAACACCTAACTCGCGTTGTATCACTGTCTCTTCGTCTTTATGGCAATGTTAGTGGTGAACATCTTGTTGTAGCAATATTGGCGCTACTGGCACCATTTGCTTTACCTGTACCTATGATAGCACTATCACTATTCACTGGGTTTATACAGGCATATATTTTCTTTACACTGGGACTTGTGTATCTCGGTGCCATGATTGAAGAAGGAGGTGCTCACAATGAGTAGTCTTGTAGCAACAATTCTTGCCGTATCTTTTCCACTGGGTATTGCCGCCGGTCTTGCGGCCATAGGAATGGGTATGCTTGCCTCCAAGGCTGTTGAAGGAGTTGCAAGGCAACCTGATGCAACAGGAGATATCAATAGAATGTTACTTTTGGCACTTGCATTTATTGAATCTCTGGTTATTTATGTACTGGCCATATCCCTTGTGCTACTGTTTGCCAACCCGTTCATAAAATTGATAGGAGGTTAGAAGAGTTATGCATATGGACTTTAGCATTAACTGGATAACTCTTCTTGCCAGTATATTTAATCTGCTACTACTATACATTATCTTTAAACGCTACCTCTTTGGTCCACTGGTAAATATCATTCGCAAAAAGAAAGAGGAATGGCAGAAAAAGGATGAAGAACTTCGTAAACGGGAAGAGGAAATAAAACAAGCATACGCCAAACTCGAAGAAGAGAAAAAGCGGCTTAAAGCCGAACTCGAGGCTATGAGAGAGCACATGGAAAAAGAAATAGAAGAAGAAAAGAAGAAACTATTAGAAGAAGCCCAGAAAAAAGCAGACACTGTATACAAACACACAGTTAATGCTGCACATGCAGAGGCTGCTCGCATTATAGAAGAGGCAACGAAAGAAGTGGGGAAGATTATTACCATATCAACAACAAACATCCTAAATAACTTTCTCGGTACAAGTAGCCAAGTATGCCTACTAAAAATGCTCTTTAAACGATTTGCCGGTGATATTAAGCAATATGCTTTTAAAGCTGGAAAAGGTATCATTCTCGAACTCCCTTGGTACGTTTTACCAGAAGAAGAAAAAGAGATTAGGCAATGCTTAGAAGAGATTGGAGTATCCATCGCTGGTATTAAGGTAAATCCCGATATCATATCTGGTTTTAGGCTTGTATATAAAGACTATGTTCTTGATGCAACACTAAATAGATACATATCCGAAGCCATAGGTGATAGGATATGAGCATTATTGAAGAGTTTCTGAGACGAACCAAACACAGACCGTTTCTGGCCAAAGCATATACATCTGGAACGGTACTCCGTGTAGGTGATGGCATTGCATGGGCCGATGGTCTATCAATGGTTGGCTACTGGGAAATTGTGCGGTTTGAAAACGGTAAGATTGGTATTGTTAGTGAACTAAGACGTGGTGAAGTTGGTATATTGCTGCTTGATGAACAAGATGCCAATGTGGGCATGAAGGTATACGGAACAGGAAAAGAACCAGAAGTACCCGTAGGAGAATCATTACTTGGCAGGGTTATCGATCCGTTTGGTAATCCACTCGATGGTGGAGGGCCTGTTGCCACTTCAGAATATCTTCCTATGGAGAGACCAGCACCGCCTATATCGTGGAGGGCAAAGGTGAACGAGCCTGTAGAAACAGGTATCTATGCCATAGATCTGCTTGTACCCATAGGACATGGACAAAGAGAACTTATACTTGGCGATAGAGCCACGGGCAAAACGACTGTTGGCATAGATATTCTTATAAATCAAAAAGGCAAAGATGTTATAGGTGTATATGTAAGCATAGGACAAAAAGAATCAGACCTTAGTAGTGTAATAGAGACATTCACAGAACATGGTGTAATGAATCAAATCGTTATCGTAGCAGCACCAGCAGCATACTCACCTGTGCTAAGATTTATGGCTCCATACGCAGGAACATCTATCGGTGAATGGTTTATGTATAGGGGCAAAAAGGTTATTGTTATATATGACGACTTATCTAAACACGCTGTTAGCTATAGAGAAATCTCCCTACTACTGAGAAGGCCACCGGGCAGAGAGGCATATCCTGGCGATATTTTCTATACCCATTCAAGACTTCTGGAAAGAGCCGCTAAACTTAACAGTAAACATGGTGGTGGGAGCCTTACAGCTCTTCCCATATGCGAAACACAACTGGGAGACTTTTCTGCATACATACCAACTAATCTTGTATCCATTACCGACGGACAAATATACCTAGATGCCAACCTATTTAACGCAGGTAGAAGACCTGCGGTGCATCCAGGACTATCTGTATCTCGTGTTGGCGGTTCTGCCCAATATAAGGCCATTAAGAAACTGGCAGGAAAACTAAGAGTTGACCTTGCACGATATGAGGAGCTTGCAACATTTGTGCAATTTGGTGGAAAACTTGATGAAAAGAGCGAAAAGATGCTAATCAGGGGCCGTCGTACAGTACAAGTGCTAAAACAAAAAGCACACCAGCTTGTTACACCAGAAGAGGAAGTGATAGCCTTAGTACTTCTATCAGAGGGTTTGCTTGACGAAATAGAAGAAGAAAAGGTCAATGAGCTTCTTTGGAATTTCTATAACTACATCAAAGGCTTAGAGCAAAAACCTCATATAGATATCTACAAAGAAATAGATAATAAGACCAAGCAAGAAATAGTTGACCTTTGGAAGGAATTTATAGGTGGTGTCTATGCAGGGTCTTAGAGATCTGAAGAAACGTAAACAGACAAGTGATCTTCTACACAAATTTGCCAGAGGCATGCAAATTTTATCCTCCAGTAAAATGGCACTCAGGCAAAAAGACAGAGAAAAATTATATACATATACGGAAGAATTGAGATCACTTGTGGAACATGCTCTGCCCCATGTTCCCAAAGAAGCTTTAGAAAATTCCCCTCTTATCAATCCTCCTAAAACCAATCCAAGGGTTATAGTACTATATTTCAGCGATATGGGACTATGTGGTTCGTACAATGAAGATATATTATCAATGGCCCAAAAACTCCAAATAAAAAATGAAGACTACATATTTGTTATTGGTGCAATGGGAGAAGATATCCTTGGTCGCATAGGTATTAAAGCCGATGGAAAAATAGGCGGTATGTATTCTGACCCTGATATCAGCACTGTATCAGCATTTTTCATGGACATACTTACCATTCCCCTAAGCCAATTAACCCTTGTTTATATAGAGTCCGAGGCAGGAAGAAAAGGAAAACCTAAGATAGAAAACTTATTACCACTTAACTTCGCATCTGCCCAAGAGAAAAAGCTCGGTTTCCAATTTATACCCAATGCTACGGACATTGTCAATGAAGGAGCGAAGATGTTTATATACGCAGCTATGCTCCGAGCATTCTATACCGCTGCATTCTCTGAATTTAACATGAGATGGATAACTATGAGCAGGGCTGAAAAACAAGCTAAAGAAATGTCCCATAATCTTCAGGTACAAATTAGCAGAATAAGAGGAGAAAGCATAACCAGAGAATTACTTGATACCATAGGGGGTATTATCGGTGGAGAAGAAAATAGGTAGAGTTGTGGCCGTTCATGGTCCTGTTGTAGATGTGGCTTTTGAAGACTATACACCTAAAGTATATGAAATTATCATGTGTGGATTTATACCACTAGAGGTAAGAACTATACTTGAAGAAGGACAAGCACGAACAATAGCACTAGGACCAACTGAAGGTATACATAGAAATATGTCCGTAGAGGCAACAGGGAAGGAACTAACAGTCCCTGTAGGTCAATCCATACTGGGAAGAGTTATGTCCCCACTGGGTATGCCTCTCGATGATAGAGGCCCTATTAAAGGAGAGCAGGAGCGTAGCGTTCTTAGAAAACCTCCCGAGCCTGAAAAGGTACTACCTGTTACAGAAGTTCTAGAAACAGGTATTAAAGCACTTGATTTGCTAGCTCCATTTCCCAAAGGAGGGAAAATAGGTCTATTTGGTGGTGCAGGTGTAGGTAAAACAGTGCTTGTTATGGAGCTCATACACAATATTGGCAGTGTACACGGTGGATACTCTGTATTTGGTGGTATCGGTGAACGCACAAGAGAAGGACAGGAACTGTGGCAAGAAATGGAAGAATCGGGCGTTCTTGACAAAGTCATTATGGTATTTGGACAGATGAATGAACCTCCCGGTGTAAGATTGCGCACACCATTTACAACAGTGACACAGGCAGAATACCTCCTCGAAAAAACGGGCAAAGAGGTACTTGTCTTTATGGATAATATCTTCAGATATGCTCAAGCGGGCATGGAAGTGTCATCTCTTCTGGGTAGATTACCATCAGCCGTAGGATATCAACCCACTTTATTTACAGAGATGGCCCTCATTGAAGAACGCATTTCTTCAACAATTAATGGAGCAATTACAGCTGTACAGGCTGTCTACGTGCCAGCAGACGATATAACAGACCCGGCACCGGCAACAATATTTGGACATCTTGACTCATCGGTTGTCTTATCAAGACATATCGCAGAAATGGGCATATACCCTGCCGTAGACCCGTTAGCATCTTCGTCCAAAATGCTTCATCCCGACATAGTAGGAGAAAGACATGTCACAGTGGCATCAGAGGTAAAAAGATTTCTTGCCAGATACAACGAGCTAAAAGATATTATTGCGCTACTCGGTTTAGAGCAACTCAGCGAAGAAGACCGTATTATTGTTCATAGAGCAAGAAGAATACAAATGCTACTATCTCAGCCATTTCATGTTGCTCAGCAATTCACCGGCATACCTGGCAAATATGTCACATTAGAAGAAACCCTTTCGTCATTTGAGGCAGTTATTGAGGGTAAAGCAGACAAACTTTCAGAAAGTGATCTCTATATGATAGGCTCTATCAAAGAGGTGTTGTAGATGAAACTCATTATCTCTTCACCTGAAGGCGTTATATTTGAGGGAGAAGCAAACTTTATCTCCCTAACATTGGTCGATGGAGAGTTGGGTATACTACCCAGACGAGAAAACTTTATTGGTGCACTTGACGAAGGTCCTATTCGTATAAAACCTCAAATGAAAACTTTGTTTGTTCCCGGAGGATTGGCTATGAAAACCGGTACAGAAGTTCACCTCATGGTTCCCTTTGCCATAGAAGCCAGTAGTTATGAAGAATACTGGAATCTCTTAGAAAAGAAATACATGGAAGCTGACGAGCGCATAAAGAAGCTCAAAGAAATTAAGATAGGATAATTATAAGGCCAAAAGCACAGAATATATATGATCCATAATATCGGCAAATTCTTTGCTGTCTCTGTCTCTTGGATGTGGCATGTTAATATCTACAATATCAAGCAACCTACCCGGTCTTCGAGACAGGACATAGACCCTATCAGAGAAATACACAGCCTCTTCGACATTAGTTGTGGTAAGCAGTATGCCCTTAACAACAAGTTGATTTTCTAACCACAGACGAATAAACTCTTCTCTGAGGTCCTCTGCTGTCAGAGAATCCAAGGTGGTAAAGGGATCATCCATAGCAAGCAATTCCTCCTCTACCGACAAAGCCCTGGCAAATGAAAGCCTCTGTCGCATTGCAAGGGTCAGCTCTCTGGGATATGTATCCTCAAAGGAATCGAGTCCCATAAGATCGATATACTTCAGTGCCGTTCTAATACGTTGACGAAGAGGTATGCCCTTAGCCTCTAATACAACCTCTATATTCTCCTGAACAGTTAGCCATGGCAGAGATATCGGTTGCTGGGGAATAAGAGGAACAATGTGCCTTTCACTGTCAAGGGGTTCCCCCCTATAAAAAATTTCTCCTGCAGTAGGTTTTTCAAGACCAACAACCATATTAAGAATACTTGTCTTTCCTGAACCTGTAGGACCAAGAATAGAAACAATTTCTTTTTCGCGAATCTCAAATGATATAGAATCAAATATTACAAGCTTTTTCCCCTTTTCCTCCACCACTTTAGATATATTATCTGCTTTTAAAATCACTTTTCTCTTACCACTCACCACGCCTATACCTCCGCTCTGCCAAATTATATAAAGGTTGCCACACCAGTCTATTTAAAAGAACAACATACACAGTCATTATGATAGCACCCCACATCATCAGTTTAGGGTTTGCCGTAAGATTTTTCACAAGAAACGAACCTATACCAAATACGGCAAGCACTTCACCGGAAAACACCATATATTCTGCTATAACTGAAGCATTCCATGCACCACCCCAACCGGTTATACTACCAGTTATAAGGGATGGGAAGATGGAAGGAATAAATATCGTGCGTATAAATAGGCCTCCACGAATTTTAAATACCTGAGCTAAATTCTTCAACGACATAGGAATGCTAACAGCGCCAAGAAGGACATTGTACATAATGTACCAAACCATAGCTGTTACATAGATAAAAATGGCACCAACTTCCATACTGCCAAAATATTTCACCATGATATGGATAATAGGCGGGAAAAAGGCACTAGCTGGAATACTGCTAAGGACACCAATTGACGTGATAAATATATCTACAACCTTAGCAGATTTCTCCCTATGTTTGGATACCCAGTAACCAGGGATAAGAACCAAAACCAAACTAATAAGATACGCTATAAAAATACGCAAGGTTGTTACTCCCAAAGCAGGAAATATCTCGGAGATCCCTTTAGGCATAGGAGAAATCAACCACATGACAAATTGATATCCTCCGTACACAGCATACACACCAAGAATAACCAGTAATGATTTAACAATAAGTTTCACCCATTTTTTTCTAAAGAATGTCCATAGCCCATAGGCAGCTCCATAAAAGAGCTGTTCAAAGCGTAATCTATAAGAGATCTCTTCAATCCATTCAACAAAACGAGGCTTATAAATATCTATGGGCTCATAATTGTATTCGAATAGTTTTGCCCATTTACGCAGAGAATTCCATATGGCTAACTGCATAAAGAGAACAATCGCTATAAGCACAGCAAGTGTTAAAACCAGTCCCCAAATATTACCTTTTTCCAAGTTAGTAATAATCTCTGTTCCCAAGCCGGGGAGCCTATACTCTTCAGAGCCTACAGAAAAAATCTCTGATGCTATCAAGAAATACCAACCATTAGCCCACGACATCATACTATTATAGACAAGCCCGGGAACCATAGCCGGAATATAAAAGTATCTGATACGGGTAAGAGGTGGAAGCTTATAGGCATCTGCGAGATATAACAAATCTCTGGGAAATGTCTTCATGGTCTCATAGACTGAAAATGCAAGATTCCATACCTGACATGTAAAAATGAGAAAGATAGAGGCCATTTCTACTCCGATACGACCACCGCCACCTAATTTCACGAAGAACAATATAGCAACAGGAAAGAAA
This sequence comes from Zhurongbacter thermophilus, assembly GCF_026184435.1. Lineage (NCBI taxonomy): Bacteria > Pseudomonadati > Zhurongbacterota > Zhurongbacter > Zhurongbacter thermophilus. The sequence goes on along the minus strand of NZ_CP046447.1, from coordinate 388,433 downwards.
GTGACAATAGGAACTGATTGAAGAATATCTATGAGAGGAATCATCCACCTCTCACGCTTTTTAGAAGACGCAGCTGCAAGACCGTAAGGAATAGCAAAAAGAAGTGATAGCACATAGGCTATCAACATACGCAAAAACGACCATCCTGCAGCTGTCAACAAATCCACTACTTACATACCTCCCTGACGGTTTATCATCATTCTTCACGGCTGTTCATCCTCTTCTGTTTCAAGGCATACTTCATCTTCGTCGCCGTCATACCATATGATTTCAGCAAAACGTCCCCAATCAAGAACATTTTTACTAATGATATCTTCCTCTTCTTCCGTAAGATCGGAGCTTATCAATTTATCAAATTCCTCTCTATCTATACAGTTATCGGGCACCCCCCTAAGAACAGACAATATCTTCTGGTAAACTGGATGATTCTCCAATACTTCCCTAAGTATTTTTTTTCGCGTCTGTAGGTCTGCCTCTGCAAATCTCTTGCCTAGTTCTGTAAGGATAACATCTCCCTTTTCAACTCTTACAAAGCCAAACGACTTAGCAGTTTCTATGATAGCTAAGATTTCATCAAGAGACAAATGTTCTTCTGTTGACAATTTATACGCATCCATTACTCCATTTTCATCTAACAGTATTTCCAAGAGCCCCAAAACATGTCCCACATCTGATCGTGGCAAACCGTCCATTTTCACCCCTCCAAATTATTTGTTTTCCGTTTCTACTATATCAGAAAAAACTCGAAATAACTTAGATGTGTGTTCTAAGAACTCCACACCTAAGATGTCTTTTTCCTCACCTCTTCTCCGCCAAACAACTCGACCTAATATATCTTCTACCTTTTTACCAACTTTGATACGCAAGATAATCTTACCAAGATGTATATCATCAGGCGAAGACCAAATAATTCGACATCCAGCCCATGATATATCATCCATAATACCTTCATAAAAGGTATCGCCACCAACAGGCTTAAACAGTACAGGAAGAGCTATAGAATATCTCTCTGCCTTGCGTTTATCAATCTTTGCCGCTTGTGAAAGAGGTATCAATGTAACATAACCACCTCCATCAACAAGATTAACCTTTTTTACTTCCGCGGGAATAGAATACAAACCGCTATCTGTTGCAACAGATATATCTATCTGATTACTACCTATATCCCAATCTGAAAGAAGCTTGATACCAACCGTTTTTCTTCCCACCTTATCAATAAGACCAACAGTCATACCACCATCTCTACCAGCACTCTTCATGACAATAATAGAATCAGGAAGCATAATATTACGCCATGGCACATAATCTATCACGGTACATACCCCCCTAGAAGCAACTCAAAATAGTATGCGAGAGAAATATTCAAGATACTGCTTAACGTCATCATTGGAAATGATGAATTCCAGTCCCATATATACATCTTTATCTGTTTGTCTTACCCATTTCACAAAAAATCTCACCACAAATGATACAATTTCGCCTTTGTAAGGAACGACAATAAACAGCATCCCCTCTTTACCAAGAGGTTCTTCAAAACCAACATTCCAGAATATAAACTGCTCTTTGCTAATACTCACCTTGGCACCAAAAACGTTCATATCTTCAAGCATCGCCACAAACTCTTCATCTCTATCGCCCCATGCTATTTCTGTACGAAGTCTTACATTGAAGCGCTTCATTTTCCTCCTGTCCCAATAAACTACAGAACCAACAGGAACAAGTACCATTAGGCCTTGAGACAAGATATATAAGCGAATAAAGCCATTGAACAAATAAGAACCTGTAGGTTTAGAAACAATAACATACGCCTCAGTACCATCAGGGATATCTGTAAGAGGTGGATTAAAGAGTTTTATATCAATCTCTATAGCTGTTTTTCTCTGAACAACACCAAGAATCGTGTATTCTATTCCATCTAAAACAAATGTCACAAGAAGCACATCGTCTTTATCAACCACATTATTCCATCGTAGTTTCACGGCTACCTCCCTAAATAGTATCTATATAAATTATACCTAAGCAAAGGGCTACAGGTAATGTAAAATAAACAGCAGGAGGTGAGAATATGAAACATACAATAAAAGCTATCATCTTGCTAATAGCCATATCTTTCTTACTCGTATCATGTTCCAGTATTCCTACCGCAGATTTGGCTAACCCTTCACCATATGCCATGTTCATTACACTTGATGTTCCCGGCAAATTAACAAGTCCCATGTACTATGTATACGGCAATACAATCAAGAAAATAGACGACGGGCTTTATGGCTTACTTCTCAATCAAGAAGCATTTGTCTATCTCCGTCAAACAGCACAAATGGATAATCCTGAACTGATATACAAAAACATAAAAACCGACAGGACGGTGAAGCTTATTACCCCAGACCAATTTGGCACAATGATTGGCATGCTTATTTCCCCCGGAAGAAAAAAACTGGCAATCCATGTTTGGCCAGATGGTATAGCAACAGGTAATAACCTGTTCATCATATTGGACACTGACAATATTCTTAAAAACCCCACGAAACTCAATATTTCTCTTATTAACAAGGGTAAACTTTATGACTCCATAAAATGGATCGCCGCCATCGGAGATGATGGAAGTATAGTATACGTTGGTTCAAACGGAGCCCCTGATGAGGCACTGGTATATAGAGATGCTAAAGGAAACGAAAAAATCATTTCCAAGTATAAGGAGAATGGAGATTTCGACGCAGTTATCTCACAGGGTATACATCCACCTTACAAAGTGGCCTATATTGATAGTAATACACACACTGTCTATTTACTGGGTAAAAGTGGTGTATGGGTATTTAACTCAAGCACAGGTTCTTTATCTCTCACATATCCATTAAAAACAGTGCCATCAGAAGGATTATGGGTTGATAACAGTAGTCAAAAACTCCTTGTATGGGGATTCAAGATAGGCAAAGCAACAATCAAAATCTATAACCTTGACGGCTCATTGGTGCAAACAGCATCAGGAGTTAGATACTCTGATCTACGCATTGTAGATGGCAAGATATTTGGCATAGGAGCAATTAAAGAAAAGACCATTTACTCCTACACCATTGGAGAAATACATCTTGATACAGCAACACCTACCATCAATCGTATATTTATATCTCAAGATGACATTAAATGGTGGGATATCACAGCCAAGCGATAATATCACTTACCCACAAAACACAGAAAGGGGAGGCACAAACCTCCCCTCTTTTAATAAGAAATGTATCCACTTCTTACAAGGTAGCCAGGAAATACAAATACACACTACTAATAATCAGTATAAATATTGTTACAGGAGCTCCTACTTTAGCATAATTCTTGAAATTGATATCTATACCATTTTTCTTAGCAATACCACTAACGACAACATTAGCAGAAGCACCAATAACAGTACCATTACCGCCAAGACATGCTCCCATAGACAGTGCCCACCATAGTACATTGTGGGTATTGAGGGATGGATCTCTTGCAATTAGAGAACTTATAACCGGTATCATCGTGGCAGTAAAGGGAATATTATCAACAAACGCACTAATAACGGCAGAACCCCATAATATAACCATAACGAGAACAACTTTGTCTCCACCACTCACCTTAACCATCCACTGGGCTACCATATCTAGCACGCCTGTAGAGTCTAAATATCCAACGATGATAAACAAAGACATAAAAAATAGAAGGGTCGTCCACTCTACCTGCATAACAACCTTCTCAACCGTCTCATGATCTATAACAAGGAACAGTGCTAAAGAACCACCAAGCAAGGCAACCACTGCCTCCGAAACCCCTATAATATCGGAAACGAAAAATAGAACAATAACAAATAACAATATGGCAAGTCCTGCACGCATAAGATATCTGTTCTTTATAGCCTTATCAGGTTCAAACCCTTTTATCTTTTCCTCTACTCCATCAGGATGCTTAAGTGTAAATTTATCCTTGAATATGAAATATATAAAGAACGCTGCCATAATGACATTGAGGATACTAATGGGAGTTTCATACTTTATAAATTGAATAAAAGACAATCCTGCACCTGTACCAATCATAATGTTTGGAGGATCACCAATAAGGGTTGCCGTACCACCAATATTAGATGCCATAATTTCACCAAGTAAAAACGGCATAGGGTCTATCTCAAGAATTGCAGTAACATATAAAACAAGAGGGGTCATAAGAAGAACAGTAGTAACATTATCGAGGAATGCCGATGTAAATGCCGTAAGAAAGAACATACCAAAGAAAAATTTTACAGGGTCTCCTTTCGACAACTGAAGTGTTCTAACACCAAGATATTCAAAGAATCCACTATGGGCTAAGATACCCACTATAATCATCATGCCCATAAGCAGGGCAAGCGTTTCAAAATCTATAAAAGACCAGAAATCCTCTGTATTACCATAAAACACCTCTGCCACAAAAATGGTGGCGGCAGCACCAAGCATAGCCACAGCTGTTCTATGTCTGATATCAGTCATCAAGAAAACATAAACTAGGGCAAAAAGTGCAATTACAGCAACGGTAAATGTTATATGCATGGTAGTTCCCTCCCCAACCCTTGCTAGAAATTAAGCTTATTTCTCTTCCTCTTCTTGATTCGTCTCATTATCAATCATATGAACAATGGCCGATAGTATAGCCTCCTTCGTAATAACGCCACGAAGTCTATTTTCCTCATCAACAACAGGTAGTACATTTCTATGATGCTCAAGCATAAGCTTTAAGGCTGTAAGGTCTGTATCTTCTTCTTCTACAACCGGAGTCCACTTCTTTACCTCACTAACAGGGCTATCCATAATGCTTGCCAATTCTTTGGCCAATATACCTATATCAGGAAAATAAGAAGTACTAACCAGCCTTTTAACATAATCCGGAATAATGACATCGGATATTGATGAACCACTAACATAACCTATAACCCTGAAATCCTCGTCAACCAAAGGAACACCCGGTAGACGATGTGTATAAAGTATTTCGATAGCCTCTCTGACAGTCATATCATCGGTAATTGCTGTTAGGTCTCTAATGTATATGTCTTTTACAAGCACTATACTCACCCCCTTAGAGTACCTTCTCAACTTCTACATACTCGTACACTTTCTGTACCTGAACAATACCATCAATATCGGGCTCCAGCTTGGTTGCCACAGCATAAGCTGTTGCCACGGCATGCTTAGCTATATCGGGACCTTCCATACCAGAAATAATGGCATGAATAAGACCAGCAGTAAGAGCACTGTTTGCACCAACAACTGAGAATATGTGAGGATCAACAAGATGCACATGGTAGACATTGCCATATATACCAATGACATTATGAATAACCTGCCATGACAAACTAACAACCTGAATACCTCTATCCATTAAGGATTTGGCCAGTTTGATTTCATCTTCAAGTGAATGAACCTCTATATCCCCAAAGTGCTCTTCTCCCTCTTTAGGATCTTCAACAAGCATAAATGGAATAGCATCGGCAGCTCGAGGAAGATATTCGATAGTGGCATTGATAACTGTCTTCTTACCAAGTCCGTTAAAATATTTAATTAGCTCATAGTATGTATCAGGAGATAAACCACTAGGCAAAGAACCTCCAAACAATATCCACTCTGCCCTACCGAGATGAGGTCTTAGCCTCTTTTTCAACTTTTCTATATCCTGAGGCGATGCTTCAGGACCCTTAGTACCAATACTTGTGACAGTACTCTCTGTAAGATCAACAATCTGGATATTTCTACGGGTATTGCCGTTATGAATATAGACATAGGAACCAGGCACTCCCCTCTGAGTTGCAGAATCTTCCCATGCCAGACCGTTTCTACCTGCAAGCAAGCCGGTAGAAAGTACATCGCTATAACCCAGCTTCATGAGAATTTCAGCAGCAATAAAACCCTTACCACCGGGACTATATATTTCTTTTTCGGTTCTATGAAAAGAACCCGGAATCAATTTTTTCACCTCAAGATAGGCATCAATAGCCGGATTTAGTGTTACACAGATTACCACACTCTTCACCTCCCCATGAGATTACGCATTCTCTTTTTTACCTTATCCCAATCTTCCTTATGTCTAATGAGAAAATCTTCATTAAATTGATATCGATTAATTGCCCTGGCATAAAATTCCGAAAACCCTACAACCACCTCATATAATTCATCAAACGCAACTTTCTCATCTGATAAAGAATCATACCACTTTATAGGGGGCGCAGGACTATATAAATGCCACATACTAGGTGGCAGAGGTCTTATCCCCATAGAAACAATAATATCTGTAATTCGCTTTGCATGTTTTATAGAAAAGAACTTAACCTCACTCCATATTCCGTCACCATAAATAGACTCTAAGTCACAAGAAAAATGATAAACAAGCCACTCCCCAGCAGCAAACCTTTGAAAGACACCCTGTTTAAAGTCCACTTTATCACCCTCCTTACTTAATATAGAATAACACCAAACAAAACAAAAAGGGGCACATATGCGCCCCTTTTTGTAATTGCATATGTATCGCCTTACTTATCAATAGCAGTACACACAGGGCCAGACTCGAATACAGCACTAACATGAACAGAAATAGTCTGAGAGCCAGCAGATATAGGTACATTTTCAGATCCGCCTTTTTCTACAGTGGCATATCGAATTCCATTATCAACAGGTGTATAACCACCATAAGAAACAGAAACAAGCGATATATGTTCTGCTCCAAGTGGTTTCACTAAGCGGATAGCATTATCTTTAGCATCAAGAATGGCTTTTTCCAAAAGGTTCTTCCTTACCTCATCTGCCTTTGTGTAATAGAAAGAAATACCAGAGAGTCTCACATTTTCGGCTCTATTAGCCGTTATTTTTCCGGCAAGCTCACCTACTTTATCAACAGGTACATCGATTTTTATGACCTCAGAAGCTACAAACTTATCGTAAATATATTTATCCTTCTCCCAATGTCCTGTTTGTCTAAGACTAAGTCCTGTGGTAGTAATATACTTATCTTCTGTATACTCCTTGGCAATATCGATAACATACTTTGCATTGTCCTTCATAATCTCCATTGCCTTATTTGCATCTTTATCCTCACCAACAATATTGACAGTAAGCACAGCTCTATCTGGTGTCACATCTTGTTTGGCTACTCCAATAACAGAAACTCTTGCCGTAGTAGATGTACACGACACATCAGCACTAACATTTTGAGACGATAAAGCCCAATAGCCACCTAATGCAAACATAAAAAGTCCTACTACTACAGTAATAACCAACCACTTTTTGCCCTTCATATTTACCACCTCCACACATGTATACGAAGGTGCATGAGAAAAGTATCACAGGTAGGGATAGGCATCAAGAACGGAGGCAGCAATTGTCCCCTTACCACCATGTGCTATAAGCGTTGCATTAATGGTAGTAAGAAAGAATTTGGCATCAGGTCTAAGTGCATGAAGATAATCTTTAAGCAGATGTGCATCTTCATCACACCATGCGTGGGATATGCCCACAAGAGGCTTCTTGGCACTCTCTATTGCTTCTGCCATATGCTTACGAAGCAATCTTAGTGCTTTTTTTCTACCAAATGATTTACCAATGACCTTTAAAGTACCCGTCTCATCAGGTGATATAGTAATCATAATACGCATAGCTCTAGCAGCCATTCCAGCAAGACCGGAAACACGTCCACCACTAAGGGTAAATCTAACATCACCAACAACGGCGTACGTATGCTCTTTCCGATTATCTCTAATTTCTGTTAATATCGAAATAATTTCCTCAATCGACTTACCATTCTTATCTAGTTCATGGGCAAGCCAAGCGTAAAGTCCAATACCTGTACCGGCAGTAAGCGTATCAAAGGGAATAACCTCTTGTTCATACCCTAATTCGTCAATAGCGGCATAAATTGCACGGTATGTACCGCTGATATTTTTACTAACATGTACAACCAGTATAGGCTTAGGTAAAGCCCGAAAAACTTCCATAAAGTCATATGCTGTAGGCATACTAGTAGATATTTCTCCGGGTACGAGCATATGCTCTATTTCACCAGAAAGTAGCTCTTCTGTTGCCTTATGACTTTTCCCCCTAAACACCACATATAACGGTACAGTAGTAATAACATCTTTCAAATGTGGCGGCACATCTGCTGTACCATCAACAACAATAGATAGCACTCCGCATCCCCCCTAAATTATTACTATTCACACATTGGCATCAAGTACTGAAACTGCCAATGTGCCCTTCCCACCATGGGCTACCAATGTAGGATTCATGTATGTTACAAAAATAGAAGCATCTGGACGCTCTTTACGAAGCGTCTCCGCTATCATACTGGCATCTTTATCAGCCCATGCATGGGATATTCCAACAATAGGACTTTCTGCATCTTTTAAAGACTGTCTTGCCCTTTCAAGGACATATCTAATAGCCTTTCTTCGCCCCATAGTTTTATAAATAGCTTGTATGTATCCCTCTTCGTCTGGGGAAACAACAACCATAAAATGCATGGCCTTAGCTGCAGCCGCAGCAATCCCCCTAACTCTGCCCCCATGAAGTGCAAAACGTACATCGCCAACCAAAGCATAGGTTTTTTCCCTTCTATTATCACGAAGTTTCACAAGGGTATCGTACACTTCCCTGGCGGTAGCACCTTGTTTAAGGAGTTCATACGCTAGATATACATATACTCCTATTCCCGAGGCAGCTGTTTTCGTATCAAACATATAAAGTTTATCTAAAACTCCAACAGTCTCCGCTGCCGTTTTAATGGATTGATAAGTGCTACTGATTCCACTACTAACATGGATGGCTAAAGCAGGATAATCCAACTCTTTAAGAGCATCTACAAAGTCCTGGGCTGAAGGCATGCTCGTAGACAGCTTACCCGGATCAAGCATGGATTCCATCTTATGCAAGATAAGCTCTTTAGTAGCTTTATAACTAACACCATCATAGATAACATACTGCGGCACATAAGCTACCTCATTCTCAAGTTGAGGAGGTATATCGGCATCCCCATCTACAACAATACGCAAACTCATCTTTCCCCACCTACTTCCCTACACAAAATGTAGAAAACAATTTATCTAACACATCTTCAGATACATCCGCTCGTCCTAAAATAGCACCAACATGTCTTGCCGCCCTTTCAATATCTATAGATGCTATTTCAGGCATATTTGTTTCAACAAGGTTTCGTGCCTCTTCCATATATTGTAAAGCCTCGTGAACATGAGACATAACCCTACCAGACATATAAAGAGGAGAATGTTCATGTTGACTAAGAATATCCGATATTGAATTTACAAGTTCATCTATACCTTTACCAGTCTTGGCTGATACACCGATAACAGGTGGCCCATATTCTTTAAACTGCAAAAGAGCTTTTTCCACATCATTTACCATATCTATTTTATTTACAGCTATAAGTCGTATATTTTCCCCAAACTCATGCCATACCCTTAAATCATCTTCTGCAAGTGCCTTGCTACCATCAACAACCCATATAAGCAAATCTGCCTCTTTGGCAAGTTGCTTGGCTTTATCAACACCAATTTTTTCAACCTTATCTACAGTTTGTCTGATACCGGCAACATCAACAAGGGATACTGGTACATGCCCTATCATGTGCATAGCCTCTACAAAATCACGTGTTGTTCCAGGAATATCAGATACAATAGCCCTTTCATATCCCAATAGTGCATTAAGAAGAGATGACTTACCAACATTAGGTGCCCCAACAAGAACAATCTTGTATCCTCTTGCCAATTTTTGCCCTATTTCTATACGCTTGTATAAAATGGTTAGCTTCTCCAAGATATCATCCATAATTTCAAGAAATTGCTTTTTTCTGTCATCGAATCCATATTCTTCCAATTCCACATCTTCAGGATAATCAACATCAGCCCTCATAGCCGAGGCCAAAGATAATATGTCATCATAAATAGCTTTGATTTCCCTCTCATATTCACCGGCCGCACTGCGTGTTGCCGCTTTGATAGACTCAATATTTTTACCATATATAACCTCATGGAGAGCCTCTACTTGAGAAAGAGACATCTTACCTGAAAGAAGAGCTCTCTTGGTAAATTCACCCGGCTCTGCAAGACGAGCACCCATTGATATGAGACGTGATATCAAAGCAGAGGCAATAACGGGATTACCATGAATATGAAACTCTACCATATCCTCCCCTGTATAGGAACGAGGGGAATAAAAAGCGACAATTAGGACTTTATCTATTATATCTCCCTCATCATCATAAATATTAGCCAGCCTCATAACTCCATGAGGAGGGATTTTCTTATTGATAACCTTTTCTGCCAGTAAAAAAGAACCCCTCCCAGAGAGGCGTATAACATGAATAGCACCAACGCCGGGAGGGGTTGAAAGGGCAACAATAATATCAGACATATCAGCCAACCCTCTTTATCTCTATCCTCCTATTAGGTTCTTCTCCAAATGAGCGTGTGGTATAAGATGGGAAATGTTCCTGTACAAGCTTATGTACAATTTTCCTTTCCCAACGGGGCATAGGATTTAGCTTTATGCTTCTCAGTCTACGAGACTCCATATACTGTATTTTTTTCTCTATCATAGATAATAGCTTTTCTGCTCTACGGGCCTTATAGCCCATGATATCTATATCAAGCCTAACAGGCTTATCAAAACGGAGTCTAATAACCTGATCTATAAAATGCTCAAATGTATCAAGAAATTTACCATGTTTACCAATAAAGCCAGCAAGATCTTCACCATCTATACGAACATGTATTTCACCCTCATCATATTCATCTACATAGATGGTTGCCTCTTTACCAGCAGCTTTCATAATATCCTCAAGAAGTTTTTTGACAATAACAGATGGAACTGGTCTCCAAGCCCTAATTTTTACAACCTTACCCAACAACCCCTTTTTTTCCTCAACTATTTCATATTCAAAGTGCTCTCCAAGCACGCTTTTTGCAGACGCTACCGCTTCATCAACACTTGCTCCTGTAAATATCATATCTCCCACAGTGTTCACCCCCCACAGTATTAAACAACCTTCTGATTAAAGCCCTTCTTATCAAGCTCTTTCTCTACCATATATCTAACTACTCTGTTTTCAATAACACCTAAAAATGCGAACGTTACCCAATAAATAGCCACACCAACAGGCATTTTCATAGCAATCCAAGCAAATAACAGAGGCATCATAATCATCATCATTTTCATCTGAGATTGTGTTTTAGGATCAGACGTTGGAGTTTGACTGAGTTTAAACTGGAAATATGTCGCTATGGCAACGATAATAGCAGTTGCCCACGTTGGATCTGGTTTAGAGATATCAGGCACCCATAGAAAAGATACTCCATTAAAATTGGGATTATACAGATGGTAGTTTAGAAGAGCCTTATACAATCCCCAGAATATAGGAAGCTGAAAAATAAGCACAAGACATCCGGCCAGTGGATTGACATTGTACTCTTTGTATAGTTTCATCAATTCCTCGCCCTGTTTATTCTTATCTTCTTTATACTTTTCCTGTATCTGCTTCACAAGAGGCTGAATCTTAGCCATCATAACACTAGAACGTATCTGTTGATATGTAAACGGAAACATAAGTATCTTCACTATTAGTGTAAGAAGCATAATATCCACGGGATAGTATGGAACAAATCTATACAAGAAATCCAAAACCCACATAAAAAACATGGCAATAGCGCCAGTAATACCCTTTAATGGTTGAGTAGCTGTCGTAGCTGTTGTAGCTGCTACTGTCTGTGTGCTTCCCACAGTTTTCGTTGCCATGGTAGCACTACTGCTTACAGTTTCTGTAGCCATTTATATATCCCTCCTACTTATCGCTGATAAAAAACTTGAGTTGTATTTTCTCAGGTACTGGATCATAACCCCATGTACCCCATGGGTGACACCGTAATATCCTCTTCAGTGCCAAATATCCCCCTACTATCACACCATGCTTTTCTATAGCCTCCACCGTATATGCAGAACATGTTGGTATATGCCTGCATACCGGCCCTTGAGAAAACAAATGCAAAAAAGCATGAATGAACATCAAAATGCCTATAACGATTTTCTTACTTAGAATACTCAGATACTTCACTACTGTCCCCCCTGCCTACCTGCTCAAGCATATTATCTAAAACATGCTTCATCTCCTGAAACGAAACATCTTTAACCTTCATACGAGGTAAAATAACAACCGCGTCTTGTAAATGGGGAAGATGCCCCCTTACTATCTCCCTTATCTGCCTCTTTAGTCTATTTCTCCTCACGGCCTTCCCAAATTTTTTAGAAACAACTATTCCGATCTTTGGCCCATCTTCTATAGGCAAATAATATACAACAAATAAGGGAGATTTTAGCATCTTCCCCCTTTTATACACTTCACCAAACAATCTACCTGATGTAAGCCTATACTTCCGTGGTATTCCCACATCTTACACCTTACGATAAGATGGTGTAAGTCTCCAACGCCCCTTCTGTCTTCTTCTCTTCAAAACTCTTCTTCCACCTCGTGTGCTCATTCTTGCCATAAAGCCATGTGTACGAGCCCTTCTACGGTTATGTGGCTGATATGTTCTCTTCATAGCCCTATCCTCCTTTCCCTATGTTAACATTTTCTTTGCATACCACAACACTATCTACCTACAGGTAGGCATATTGAATTATACACTATTAATATGCTATGTCTTCATCTGACAAACTATCCCTTTTTACCCCCTCTACTTTTACCCATATACCATCGGCAATTTCAAGAGCTCTGGCATCGGACAACATAAAACCCGTCTTTTTCAAAAGTGCCGCTACCTTGATACTATAGCTATCAGGAGACTGTGTCCAGATGTCTTCTTTGCCACCGGCTATAAAATGGATAACTTGAACATATCCGTGCCAATGAAGTAATCTGTAGATATCAAACAACACCTCTTCAGGACGAGAAAATTTATCTATAGGAATTAAAAATATAGCAGTATGAAAATACCCATCTAAAGATTTTAAGGCTCCTCTAGGAAGTACAAACGTAGACGGACCTCCATAAGGGAGATACGATAGCTGTCGCTTATACTCATCAACATCATCAGGAACCACCAAACATGTAATAGAACCTTTTCCACCTAAAAGTCCATATATCTCCCTGACATTATCCACATCAAATGGAAATATTAACACATGCCAATTGGGTTTCATTCTCACAAGATTTCTAAACCCTCTAGGCATAAACTCACCTCTGCCCCAAATAACTCATATAAACTGCAGACAGAAGCCAACGGAAACCTTCTACCCAGGTGTCAACTGTGTAGCGTGTGGTACGAGGCGATATTCTTTCCATTATAGGCATTTGAGATACAATATCGGCAATAGAAGAAGATAACCAATCAATCTCTACCTCTATGGGAGATGAAAATGTAAATGGTCTTATCGAACCATTTTGCAATTTATCTATAGCTTCCTGAGTTCCTATCTGAATATTACGGGCCACCTCATGTAGCAGAGAATTCTTAGTTGCAAAACGCCCTACTGCCTCTTGAACAGGAACAAATACTGTATCGGGAAGATATTTCTCCATCTCCCACTGCATCTCCTTTTGCCCCACAACAAGGATAACCGGAACACCAAATTCACCTGCAAAAGCGGCATTAATTGTTGTTTCACCTACAGGTTCACCATTAACGCGAATATTGTAAATACTGGAAGAGGAATATGTATGATCCATAGCACCACCGCCGCCAACAAGAGAATGATATCCAACAAATATCACACCATCATAAGTTCCATCAAAGCCACTCATCATATAATCTTTACGGGGAAAACCACTTATAAGAAAAACATGACTATACTCTTCTGGGAAATCTAAAACCGACATATTCTCTCCCTTACTATGGCTATCAACAATAACAACTTCCGCTTCACTATCATATTCCTTTATCACATCTATAACAGGAAGAATGTGCCTAATAAGAATCTCTGTCGTACCTTTAATATTGTTTTTCCACCATTCCCATGATGGGATACCAGATAATCCTTCAATGTCTGTTGACATAAATATCTTCACCTTAAGTCCCTCCTTGCATGTTAGAATTACTCTATAAAGAATAATACAACTTAGGAGGTGCCTCCTTATGAAAGGAAAGCTTAAAAAGCAAATCACCCTTATTGTTATCCTATTTATCTTATTATCATCCGTACCCGTAGGTGTTTTTTCTTTAATGGAGATGAATAAAAATAAAAACTTGCTAACCAACGTCACAGAAGAAACGGTACAAGGCACATTAAATAGTATGAGTGAAGGTTTTTCAGGTGCTATCAGGGCGTGGCTCGAAAATATTGCACTAGTACCTATCAAATCAATGGAAGATAAGGCTAAATATGCTCTCCAGAAAATCGATGTTTTTTCTCAAATGTCAAGTAAAGCTGCACAAGAACAAGTTCAAACATACTCAGAACAGCTAAATCACATTGTCCAGAATTATGCTAAAGTCCTTGAAGGAGCTGTTAGTCAGATAGCCATTGTTAAAACAACAGGGGAATTCTCTTTTGTGTATCCTCCAAGATCCGAATATGTTAGTGATATACGAACAGAACCATGGTATGAAGAAGCACTAAACACTGGAACCCTTACATTTTCACCTCCGTTTCTGAATCAAGATACTGGTCAAATGGAAGTGGCTATAGGTTACCCAATCAAAGACGGTAACAATATTTTAGGTGTAATAGGACTTTACCTTTCTTTAGATCAGATATCAAAAATATCTGAACTCTCTGCAATTAAAAATAAAGACAAATACTCTTCCTTCTTCTTTCTTGTGTATATCCCCAAAGACGATAAAGTTCATGCCCCTATACTTCTTGCCGCTCCTGACAAAAGATATAATGGATTACCTTTAAATCTGGACTTCTTACATGCGTATGGTGATAAAGCAAGAGAAATGAAAATGAAATATGAAAAAGAGTTGAAATTAACCGAAATAGATAAAAAGCAACTAGAACAATCATACGAAATAATAAAAGCAGCTACAGACGGAGAAATAACTGACATAAGTCTTTTTGATCACAACCTGCGTATTAAAGTAGCTTCGATACCAGGAACTCCATGGAAAATCGTATCCGCTATCAATAAAGATATATGGCTTCAACCTGTACAGGAAATCTCAGCATCTATTAATAAAACAAGAAACTTCTTTATCATATTTGTCATTCTTCTCATTATCATTGCTGCAATTCTATCGTATATCATGCTTAGCAGAATATTTGATCCCCTTATTGAGCTGGAGCGTAAAATTCTTAGAATGGGACAGGGAGACCTTAGAGAAGATCTGGATTATCCATATAACAACGATATCAAACTCATAGTAAATGCCATCAATGAAATGAAAAACAATCTAAAGAATACTATAGAAATACTAAGACACCAAAAGAGGAGTGATTAAATGTGGGTGTCCCGTGGAGAGAAGCGGTATCTAGTGGAGACATTCTTATTGTGCAAACCAGATCAGACAAAGAAGATGAGCTAAGATTCAGTTTCAGAGGATTTATTACCGAAATAGCAGAAGAATATCTAACATTACAAGTTGATCTCGGAAAAAAATTCATGCGTTCATCCAAGCCTGCTGATATAATATGGGCTAATGTTAATACCAGATTAGAAAATTTCTACGGCAAAGGCAAAACAGGTATTATACTTGACGGAGATCAAATGTTTATATATCCTGACTCACCACATTTGGAACTTATACCCGTAAGTGAACTTGTTGAACAGAAAAATTTCATCGATATGACTATACCAGTACTTGTTTCCTATAAAGGCGGCGATGAGGATATAGAGGGAGTTTTACTCAAAGCAGGTATCAATGGTGCAAAGATACTTCTTTACAAAGAAGATAGCGACAAGATTTCAGACGATGAGATTTTCTTCTTCTCAGAAATTCCTATTACCTCAGGCTTTCATCAATTTATGAGCAATGGTGTCATTACATTTAGAGAATCCTTAACAGATGGTATTGACGATTATGACGTACTGTATGTGAGGCTTTCACTCGATGAACAAACAACTACTGTATTTTCTATGCTTGCAGCATACTTATTCGGAACGATACAGGTGGATTTAACGCCTAAAAAAGCTAAAAAACACGGCGGTATATTGGGGTTATTCAGAAGGAGGTGATTTCCATGGCATTGATGGACGAAATGCTTCTTGACCTACTAGGAGAAATTGGAAATATTGCTATGGGCAACGCAGCAACGGCTCTTAGCCAAATGATAGGAAAAACCATACATATAACCACACCTGAGGTGTGGCTTGGAACTTTGCCTGCAGTCCAACATCCTGAAGAACCTTCTGTTCTCATTACCGTAGGATATAAGGGGGATTTTAATGGCTCTTCTATGCTTCTCCTTAAGGAAGAACAGGCGCTTCTTCTAGCTAACCTCATGCTTGGCCAGTTTGGTATGGAGGTCTCTTCAGTTGATGATCCCATGCTTATATCTGCACTGCAGGAAGCTATGAATCAGATGATGGGAGCATCGGCCCGTGCCTTGACAGAGCTTACTGGCTCCTTCATTGAGGTAACCACTCCTGAATTTAAACCCCTACCTAAAGGATTAACCAAAGAGGTATTAGAAGAGCTAGTACAATCTTTTAACGGTGGAAAAATAGCCACTGTAAGATTCAATGTTATTGTAGACGATACACCTCTGAAAAGCCATATGTATTTACTGTATCCATCAGCCCTAGCTGGAAAACTTGTTCTGAAATATTTATCTGCGCTGAAGGGAGAAACCAAAAAAGATGAGTAATAATATCCATAGAGACCTTGCCCTAGGCATACACCGTGCCTATAAGGGCAAGGTCTCTATCACCCCCAAAATTCCACATATTACATATGAAGATTTTGCCTACTTATATACCCCTTATGTAGCAGATGCATGCAGGGCTATAGCGGAGGATCAGAGTGAAAAATATAACCTCACATCTGTTGGTAACACTATAGCAATTGTTACCAATGGTAGCCGCATATTGGGACTAGGTAACATTGGACCAGAAGCTGGACATCCGGTCATGGAAGGTAAATCACTACTCTTTAAGGTGCTAGGTGGTGTTGATGCGTATCCACTATCTATTAATGCCCCTTCATACAAAGAAATTGTGGCATTTATCAACGCACTAAAACCATCTGTCAGTGGTATAAATCTTGAAGATATATCTCAACCTGATGCTTTTCTTGCTTGGCAGGCACTTCAGAATATAGATATACCTGTCTTCCACGATGACATGGAAGGTACCGCCATAGTACTCATGGCAGGCCTTATTAACGCATCAAGAGTAGTTGGTAAACCTATAGAGCAGATGAAAGTTGTATTTGTTGGTAGCGGTTCTGCTGGTTTAGGATTTGCCCTCCTATGGAGCGATATGAATTTGCCCACCAAAAATATCATATTTATCGATAGAAAAGGTGTTATATCTTTAGATAGATCAGACATAAGAGAAAATCCTGTAAAAAGTCAAATTGCAAACCTGTCATCCGGCCAAGGTCATACACTAGATGAAGTAGTAGATGGAGCAGACGCCATTATAGGTGCTTCTTCACCTGGTGCCATCAGGCTAGAACATATAAAAAAGATGGCAGATAAACCTATCGTATTTGCAGTATCAAATCCTGTACCAGAGATATATCCTGAAGATGCCATAAAAGCAGGAGCATACATCACAGCCACAGGTAGGTCTGACTTTTCCAATCAGCTAAACAACTCTCTGGTATTTCCCAGTCTCTTTAGAGGCACATTATCTGCCAGAGCAAACAAGATAACCGCTAGTATGAAGAAAGAAGCCGTGTACGCTTTAGCAGATGAAGTAAAAAAGCCACGGCCAGATAGGATTATTCCACGCATGGATGAAAAACATGTATATTACCATGTTGCCATACGCGTAGCAAAGATAGCAGTAGAAAAAGGAATAGCTGGAGTAGAATATAAAGATGCAGTAAAAGACATTGCAGCTAAACTACGGTAAGGACTCCATCCCTCCTTACCATGAAAAAAGCGGGCCCCATGATGGGCCCGCTAATCTTTTATGTTATTCAGAGTTTATTCACTCTTATCTTCTTTATGTTCTTTCTGCTCATCAGAACCACTATTTTCCTCAGATGCTTTCTTCTTCAACACTATGGTATCTGCCTCTTCATCTACATCGACGATAATAGTATCACCTGGTGCGAAGTTACCGTGCAGTATTTCTTCAGCAATTCTATTTTCAACATATCTCTGGAATATCCTTCTCAGTGGTCTGGCACCATACTCAGGATCAAAGCCCTTCTTTGCAAGCCATTCCTTAGCCCTATCTGTGAACTCGATCTCTATTCTCTGAGCCCTGAGAAGTCTCCTGAGCTTCCTCACAAAGATATCTACTATGGCCAACATCTGTTCATGGCTTAACGGATCAAATACGATGATCTCATCAATACGGTTAAGCAGCTCAGGTCTAAAGTGTCTTCTCAGCTCCTCCAGAACGAGTTCTTTAATCTTATCAAGATCCATAGATGGCTTACGGCCTTCTTTCATAGCCTTGAGATAGTCGGCAAAATAATGGCTACCAATATTAGATGTCATGATAATAACAGTATTAGAGAAGTCAACAGTACGACCTTTAGCATCAGTTAGCCTACCGTCATCAAGTATCTGCAAGAGTATATTCCATACATCAGGATGTGCCTTCTCTATCTCATCAAAGAGTATAACCCTGTATGGTCTTCTTCTGACAGGCTCTGTTAGCTGGCCACCTTCCTCATGTCCAACATAACCGGGAGGAGAACCAACAAGCCTAGATACTGTATGCTTCTCCTGGAACTCAGACATGTCAATTCTAAGGAGTGCATCCTCGTCACCAAATAGGAACTCAGCCAGTGCCTTAGCAAGCTCTGTCTTACCCACACCAGTAGGACCAAGGAACAGGAATGAACCTATTGGCCTGTGTGGATCTTTAAGCCCTGCTCTTGCCCTGCGTATAGCCTGAGCAATTGCCTCTATAGCATGATCCTGACCAACAACACGCTCATGTAGTGCCTCTTCCATTCTCAGAAGCTTCTGAATTTCTTCCTCCATCAGCTGTGTTACAGGTATACCAGTCCAATCGGCAACAACTTTAGCTACATCTTCTGCAGTAACCTGAACAGCAGACTCGGCTCTCTTCTTCTGCCACTCCTCTTTCAGCTTTTCAATCTCCTCAGCCAATCTCTCTTCTTCCTTCTTCAGATTAGCAGCACGCTCATAATCCTGAGCCTTAGCAGCGGCCTCTTTTTCTCTACGAACTTTCTCAAGCTCTTTTTCCATAGCTGAAAGGTCTTCTGGCTCGGTAAACACCTCAAGCTTTTTAGCAGCACATGCCTCATCAAGCAAATCTATAGCCTTATCAGGCAAATATCTACCCTGGATATACTTATCGGACAATGTCACAGCTGCAACAATAGCCTCATCGGTAATCTTAACTTTGTGATGTGCCTCAAATCTATCTCTTAGACCTCTAAGAATTTCAATGGCCTGCTCAGGTGTTGGCTCTGGGACAAATACCGGCTGAAGTCTTCTTTCGAGTGCCGCATCTTTTTCGATATATTTTCTGTATTCATCGAGTGTTGTAGCACCTATTAGCTGAAGCTCACCTCTGGCCAATGCAGGCTTTAGCATGTTGGCAGCATCCATAGAACCCTCTGCTGCACCAGCGCCTACGATAGTATGTATCTCATCGATAAACACTATAGTATCCTTATCTTCAATAAGCTCTTCAATAACCTTCTTTAATCTCTCTTCAAACTCACCACGATACTTGGTACCGGCAACAAGAGCCCCCATATCAAGCTGCACAATTCTCTTATTTTTCAAGATGTCAGGAACAAGACCTTCGGCAATACGCTGAGCAAGTCCCTCAACAATAGCAGTTTTACCAACACCAGGCTCACCTATCAGCACAGGGTTATTCTTTGTTCTACGAGAAAGAATCTGCATAACTCTTCTAATCTCTTTCTCTCTACCTATAACCGGGTCCAATTTACCCTCTTTGGCAAGCTCTGTTAGATCCCTGGCAAACTCTTCAAGAATGCTACCTTTTTTCTTACCTCTTTTACCTGCACCCTGTTTCTTAGAAGATGTAGGTTTTGCCCCTGTCTCTCTCAGATGCTTGACGGCAACCTCTGGAGACTCTCCTGTATAAATAAGATAGATAAGCTTCTTGAGATCCTCATAATACACACCAAGCTCAGCCATAATCTCCTGCACCAATGCATCTTCAGCAATAGCAGCAAGGAGTAAATGCTCAGTACCAACATATCCTACACCAAGGCTACCTGCCTCTTTTCTTGCCCTCTCCAATGTGCTCTTAAAGCTTGGAGAGTAAGACATTACAGATACCTCTGTTTCAGAGGTTCCAAGCTTTTCGTCTACCTTTCTAACGATGCTATCAGCATCTACATCAAACAACTTTAATACCTGGGCAGCAAAAGTATTCTCATTAGCAGCAAGTGCTATTAAAAGATGGACTGGCATTATCTGCTTATGGCCCATCTGCTTAGCCACCTTGGGTGCTGCCTCAATCGCCCAGATGGCCCCCTCAGTAAAGTCATAGTATCTCATAGATACCACCTCCCATATTTTTTCTTGTTTCTTTAACTTCACTACATATATACCTATATAGAGTGGTGTTTATTCACGAAGTTTATAGAAGATCACAACAAAAATAAAGCGGGCAGATAACCGCCCGCTAACAATATCATTCAATTATTACTGTCACATTAATCTTCAAGGCGTCTACCTGTAAATGACCAGATAAGAAGTACCACAAGCTCACTAAGCCCATAAACAACGAAAGCAAATATAAGAGCAAATATCAACATTACAAAAAGGGACTTTCCGCCAAAATACATATAAGCACCAAACAGACTATATCCAGCAACAATTAATGCCTCCGTCAGAATATCGTCTCTTCCAATAGCAAATCTTATACCACTAAATAGAACAATACCACCAAGCACATAAACGGCTATTACAGAGGAAAAGTGAAAAACGTTCATTCCCATTTTATTTTGATATAACCACATCTGATTAAATGTCAGTGCAGGAACAGTACCTCTACCACCGTATAAATGTGATATATAAGCTGTCACACCTATGATATATAATCCCAAACCAGCGATCCTTCGTGAAAGCATTTTATTAGGAGGAATAGCAAGCATAACTCCCAACGCATAAAATAATATAAACATTATAAAGTCGCTGTATATACGTAGATCAGGATCTGCCATAATAAGTAAGGTATTAGCTGTAATAAGAGAAAGAAGACCAAGATACGCATTATGATTAGGTCTCCACCAAGACGCATGAGCTGAGGAAAGATATTTTATGTGGAAAATAATAACAGGAATAAAACCCACAAAAGTAGCTATCACAGGAGCAAAAAGCATCAGCAACATCTTACTCATGATTATCACCTACCATTTCATCGGAGGAGATACGCTGTTTTTCTACAAATGACTCCCACACAGAGTACCAAATACCCAACCACATAAGGGCTATAACCACCATATTTAGTACTACTAAAGCCGAGACAGGGGTATTAACATCACCAAATGGTAATTTTATTGATAAAAGAGACAGGTTATATGGTCTCACAGGACCGTGGGTAAAACTGACAACATACAGTCCCCACCAACCTATGAATATAGAAAGGAAAGACATAATAAGGCCAGGCATCGAAGATTTTATCATGTCCTTCAGTGAAGCATTCTCCATCCACTGCAACACCATTTCATCTGTAATATTCATATCCTTCATACGTATACGTGTAAATTCACTGAGCATTGCCAACCAGAACAAGAGCATGAGCCACCAATCAAGGTGAAATCCCATACCGTATAAACTAAGCATTACCATCCATATACCCCAAAAAGCCATGCCCAATGGACCACCGGCCATATGCCACAGGGCCCAACGACTATCCATTGTAGGAGTAATTGACATGGCAATAATAAAGAGGAAAAATGCCCATACGAAAAATCCTTCAAAGTCTATTTTTCCTGTTGTAAGAGATATGGCATATATAGGAACAAGAGCATATACAGAATAAAACTTACTTAGGTTAAATGACATAACAACCAAAGCTCCCAAAACCATAAGGAATAGAATAGACAAATGGGAAAAATTATCCGGCAATGAATACGATGCGTTAACAAGAAGTCTGTAAACAAGAGCATATGCCACATATCCAAATGCAGGGCCAATAACTATATAATCTTTATCCCGAAGCCATGAAAACGGAAACACCCCAAATGCAATAAATACCAAGGCAACTGTAGCAGCTATAAATTGATATTCAGGGTGCAATGCCATCCCCTCGATCGTACTCTTAACCACACTGAAGTTATGCCATATTTGACCCTGTAACAATCCTCCCTGCTGTGCAATAGATGAAAAGAGTAAATATACCTGATACATCATAAGAAGCACTACAGGCAGCAAAACCATCAGAGCCTTTTTTATTTCCCTTTTACTGAACCATCCTTTAAATATAAACGCCGCCAATAGAGATAATACAATGTAGAAATACCATCCTAATATAGAATCTTTAAATAGGAAAGCCTGAGATATTGTAAAAAAGCCCATAACAGGAATCAAGATATCTCTATACAAGTTTTTATCTTTTCTATAGTGCATCCACAATACAGAGGCAAGTCCATATACTGTAGCCATTAGGAGACCTGCAAGAAGCATAGCAGATACTTCATATTGTGTTACCCAATAAAAAAACAAAGCTGTAGAAACAAAAAGCTCACCATAAGCAAGGACATATGCCACCATATTCCCCTCTCCCTTCGCCAAAGACAATAAAAAACACTAGATTTGAGCTAAAGCCTCTTTTTCTTCCTCTGAGAATAGCTTTTCGACATCTATCCACAGTATGAGTCTATCCTGATACTTGATGACACCTTTAAGAAACTCCCTAACCCTACCACCTATAGTATCAGGGACTTGGGAAATCATATCTGTAGAGATACGGAGCACTTCATGAACATCATTGACAATAAAGCCAGCCTTTCGATCACCAACCATGACAATTATAATCTTAGTTCCTTCGTCTATCTGTACAGGGGGCTTCCCAAAACGTTCGTTGATGTCAAAGATTGGAATAATTTCACCTCTGAGATTGATGATACCCTTAACAAATGATGGTGCATTAGGCACCTCTGTGGGTTCTATGTAACGCTGAATCTCCTGTACTTCTAAAATATCAATTGCATACTCCTTCTCTCCTAATTTAAAGACAACTACCTGTCTTTCCAAGGCCACTACCCCCTTTCATTCCCTCATATATCTATAAATATGGTATCATAGATACCCTTCAATAAACATAGAAAGGAGGAAGAAATATGAAAGAGTTCTTCATGGAACTTGCCAAATACATGGGAAGTGTAAAAGATAATCTTATGGCACTGGGGACAGGATTCGCGGTGGGAGCCATCTTTGCCCTATTGAAACTAGAGGTACCAGCTCCCACCGTCTTACCTGGCATTATGGGAATCTTAGGAATATTTTTAGGTTATATCGTTGTCAAAGCACTATTTCATGCCTAATGCTTCTTTATTAACAAAGTCAGGTGTCCACGGTGGATCAAATACAAGTTTTACATCCGCTTTGTTAATACCTTCTGTAGCCATGGCAACCATTCGAACCTGTTCAACAAGCCACTGAGACAAGGGACAACCGGGAACGGTGAGTGTCATCGTAATGGTGGCCTCGCCGTTTTCTTTATCAAGCTCGATGTTGTATATAAGCCCAAGATCTACTATGTTGAGACCTATTTCTGGATCAACAACCTGTCTAAGCCTTGTCAGCAAATTCTTGATATCAGGATCTTCCACTTTTTCTGGATACATTGGTCTAAAATCTGACATAATGTTCACCTCCATAAACTTCTCTATAGCTTATTGTATCATAGCCAGATACATTTGTGTATATGCATTAACTATGGGACAGGATATACGACAACATCTTCATCATATATAACAAGCTCCTCATCAACACCGTACTTTTTCATGGCTCTTCTCCTTAAATACTCTAAACCTTGCTCGGGAAATAGTGCAACAATAAGTAAATCTTCATCACTCTCTATATAAGGAGCTCCCAGTTTTCGTGCCTTTGGTAGCTCTGGTTCAAGAAGATCCGCTGGTCTTACATCTATTGGCTTCTCATCACCCAGTACCTTCTGGACAAGCTCCGGATTTATAGGAGCTGGAGGTTTACCATAGAGTCCTTTAATATAGTTTTCTAGTTCCTTAGTAATCATTGCATATCGTTCACCCTTGAGAACATTCAAAACAGCTTGAGTTCCTACGATCTGGCTCATAGGTGTAACCAGCGGAGGATAACCCAAGTCTTTCCTTACACGAGGCACCTCTTCAAGCACCTCTTCCAGCTTATCTTCTGCATTCATAGCCTTTAGCTGGGCTATGAGATTGGAAAGCATACCCCCAGGCACCTGATGCTTTAGTACCATCGGATCCATCATGTATACCTTAGCAGGGGGATTATGCTTCTGGACAATTTCCTTGATAATCTTTGATGCCTCATGTATAGCTTCTATATTGATGTCAAGCTCTATATCTGCATCTTTCAGCATATAGTAAAGCGTCTGAATGGAAGGCTGAGCTGTTCCCATAGCCAGAGGCGATACACCAGTATCAACAATATCAACATTCCCAGAAACAACAGCTTCATAGATAAGAGTTGGTCCTACCCCACCTGTAGAATGTGTATGAAGTTCAACAGGAAGATCTGTAGCTTCCTTGATAGCTCGGGCTAGCTGTATTCCCTGTCTGGGCAGCAAGATACCTGCCATATCTTTTATGGCTATAGAATCAGCTCCCAGTTTCTTGACTTTTTCTGCAAGAGAAACATAGTAATCTATCGTATGAACAGGAGACACTGTATATGATAAGGCTACTTGGACATGCATACCCTCATCTTTGGCAACTTCTATAGATTTTTCCATATTTCTCACATCATTGAGGGCATCAAAGATTCTAACAATATCCATACCATGCTTCTTAACGGTCTTTATAAAGAGCTCTACAACATCGTCTGCATAATGGCGATATCCCACAAGATTTTGCCCCCTTAGGAGCATCTGTATCTTTGTATTTTTCAGAGCAGAGCGTATGGCATCAAGTCTTTCCCATGGGTTTTCACCAAGATACCTCAGCGGTGCATCAAATGTAGCTCCTCCCCATACTTCCATAGAATAAAAGCCAGCTTTATCAAGTATTGGAGCCACCTCCATGATTTCGTCTGTTGTCATACGTGTTGCCAACAGTGATTGCTGTCCATCTCGTAGTGTCGTATCTACAATCTTTATATCCATAAGGCATCACCCCTTTGTTCACATACCATAACAACTTGTATTGTATGATTATTCTAACAAGGAGGGCTGATGTCGGTGAGCAAAACAGTTGCATTGGGAATATCAGGTGGAGTAGATTCATCTGTTGCTGCATATCTCTTAAAAAAGATGGGGTACAATGTTATAGGGATATTCCTGGAATTAGGACATCCTATGCCAAAACACCTTCCACTTGTTATGGAAAAACTGGGTATAACATGGATAAAAATGCCACTGACTATATCTTTTTCTAAGACAGTAATTGAAAAAACCCTGCAAATGTACAAAGAAGGATACACACCCAATCCATGCACAATATGTAACCGAGATGCCAAGATGAAAGGACTATACGAAGCAATGAAAAACCTCGGCGCCGACTACATGGCAACAGGGCACTATAGTCAAGTAGCCCATAAAACACCCTATGGCAATGCCCTATTAAAAAAAGACTCCGACAATCCCAAAGATCAAACATATTTTCTTGCCCTCATTGATAGGAATATCGTTAAACACCTCATATTCCCTTTAAATGGTATGAAAAAGGAAGAGATATATGCCATTGCAGAAGATATAGGTATTCTTCCACTCATAGGCAAAAAAGAAAGTCAGGATATATGCTTTTCCAAGAAGATGTCAGACTTTCTGAAACATCACTTAGGGGAGAAAAGCGGTAAAGTTGTGCTATACCCAGAAAACATTGTCGTTGGTCATCATCGTGGAACTCACCTATATACCGTGGGAGAAAAACTGGGAGCCCATCCCAAGACACACGAAAGGTTATACGTCATAAAGAAAAAAGACAACACGCTCTATGTCGCCCCTAAAACATATCTTTTAAAGACCACTGTAAAACTCTTTGACATCAACATGTTTGTAGACAACCTTCCTATGGAAGGCCTTTTACTACAGACAAGATACCGGGGACCACTGGCAGAGATAAAGTATATAGATGGTAATATAGTAAAATTAGAAAACGGCATTCAGGCAACTCCTGGCCAGATTGGCGCTGTATTTGACAGAGAAGGACACCTACTTATGGGAGGCATCATAGAGGGAGGAGATAACCTTGAGAACATTTGATGTTATCGTTGTCGGTGGAGGTCATGCCGGTGTAGAAGCGGCACAGGTGGCAGCACGCATGGGAATGAAAACGGCTCTCGTTACGGGCTTTGTAGATACCATTGCCATACCCCCTTGTAATCCTGCTATAGGAGGACCCGGTAAAACACAGCTTGTCATGGAAATAGATGCCCTCGGTGGACTTATGGGAAGGGTTACAAATGAGTCGTACATACAAGCGCGTGTACTTAATAAAGGAAAGGGACCAGCTGTATGGTCTCAAAGGGCACAGATAGATAAAGATATATACCCCGCAAATATGAGAAAAAGACTCATGAACACAAACAACCTCGAGATTATACAGGGCTTGGCTGTAGACCTGCTTACAGAAAACAACCGAGTTGTAGGCGTAAAACTGGAATATGGTGATGAAATACTGGCAAAGGCAACAGTATTGACAACCGGCACATTTATGAAAGGAAAAATATATATATCTGCTTGGTCGAAAGAGGCAGGTAGATGGGGAGAGTTTCCATCATACGGAATATCTGATGCCCTGAAAAGACTGGGACTCCAGATACTAAGGTTCAATACAGGAACAACACCAAGGCTAGATGGTCGCACTATAGACTGGGATAGGCTGGAAATCCAGCCTGGAGAAGAAGGTATCACATTTTCATTCTTTGAAGCCCCTAATCCACCGGGATATAAACCTGTGTATATAACCCGCACAACAAAGCGCACCATGGACATTGTGCGTATGCACATACACCTAACAGCATCCCGTGCTTCCGATATGGTCAAGATAGGCCCTCGATATTGTCCATCCATCGAGGAAAAGGCCGTATGGTTCCCAGATAGAAATAGCCACATCATATTCTTGGAACCTGTTGGTCTGAATACCGAAGAGATATATCCTAACGGGCTTGCCATATCGCTACCTGTTGAAATCCAAGAACTCGTTGTGCGCAGTATACCAGGACTTGAAGATGCAGAGATTGTTAGACCGGGATATACTATAGATTATGATCTTATTGCCCCGCACCAGCTTCATCCATCTATGAAAGTTAAAGGTATAGAAGGATTATTTTCAGCTGGCCAAATCAATGGAACAACAGGATATGAAGAGGCCGCGGCACAGGGCATTATTGCCGGTATCAATGCTGCATTGTACGTCAGGGGAGAAAAACCACTTGTACTATCCCGCGAGGATGCATATATCGGTGTGCTTATCGACGAACTTACAACTCATCCTATAAGAGAACCCTATAGAATGCTAACATCACGCTCCGAATATCGCCTTGTGCTGAGACAAGACAATGCTGCATTTAGGCTATCGAGAATAGCCTATGAGTTGGGAATACTGACAGAAGATGAGTTTAAACTTGTCAAAGAAAGACAAGAGCTTATAGAAAAGGCAAAAGAAAAACTGAAAAAAACATACCTGAACAAAGAGCATTTTGACTTTCTCAAAGGAAAAACCTCGGCCTATCAAGTGCTTAAAAGACCTGAGGTACACGCCGATGACCTTATAGAGTATGTGCCAGAAATATCCCACCTTGACAATCAGGGCAAACTGACGCTAGAAATAGATGTCAAATACGAAGGATACATCAAGAGGGACCTTAGCCTTATTAATGAAGCAAAAAAACTCAGCCAACTTGAGATACCAGAAGATATAAACTACGATGAGGTACCCAACCTTTCACGAGAAGGTAGAGACTATCTAAAGGAATTTAAACCTGCAACCCTGGGACAGGCTAGCCAGATTCCAGGGGTATCCAGCGGGGATGTCGTTGCCCTGATGTTATATTTAAAGAGGATTAAGGGGCTGGAATAGTATGAAAAATAGCGGCTACACACTCATTGAACTATTGGTAGTGATTATTATAGTTTCCATACTAACCATTGCACTTGTACCAATGACAATAAGCTTACTAAAAACTACTTTCATTGAAACCCCATCCGCTACGAGCAAAGCAGAAGCCACATACTTAGCAAATAGCCGATTCATCGACGCCCTATATCCTATGAAATTTGCCGTATGTACACAAACAGATGAAGATAGAAATTCAACTAACATATCTCACTTATCCATCTATACCGCTACGTCTTTTAGCACTTCTGAAGATATAACAAGACAACTCTCTCTCAAGCAATTATCTATAACAAACGAAAACACCTATATAGCCCTAGAAGATGGGAGGATATATCCCGATATACCAGGTGTTCATATTGAGAGTATAAAACTATTTTACGGAGACAAAACCTTTAGCAATGTTCAGGCAGATTACAAACCCTTTTCCAACCTCACTATTGCATATACAGCTACTATCCAAGATAATCAAACAATATCTGGTACCGTTGGTATGACAAAATTAACAGCACCTTTTGCCCTACCTATTGCATGCTTTGATGAAAATACCATTAGCGCCACACAGGGGAAAATCATATACCTTTACTTCACACAACCTATAAAAGACAAATCTAATATTAGCAATCCAGACGAGTACCTTGATATCAACTGTGGTGGGTATCCTACAACAATAAATAGTGGCTTATTAGTAAATAACAATCCTTCTATCTTACAGCTGTCTGTATCGATAAACAGTCAAGTGTCCCCTTCTATCTGTACAATAACATTCAAAGACTCAGATATCATAGAAAGCTATGACGGGTACACCATGCAAGACTTTCAAAATATAACAGGTATTAGCCCTTACATTGAGGTGACAGGAGCATGTCCATAAAAAATCAGAAGGGTTCAACTCTTATTATTACATTAATAATCATATTTATACTCGGGCTTCTATCAGCAATATTACTTGACTATGTGGTACAAGAAAACAAACTCAATATCTCGGTGAGAACATCGACCCTCCTTATGCAAGATATAGAATCCGCTGTAGAGTATGGAGTTGTTTGGACATCGGCTAATTACTACCCAAACATAATATCCGAAACATCAACAACGCTACCCAACGGGCACACTGCCAAAATACAAGTAGAACAATTAAACACAAGCTACATGAACGGAGTAGCTATAGTAAAACTCACCATACTTCTACCAAGGGAGGCCAATTCTACAGTAGATGCCAGTCATGTGGCAGAAGCATTCGTATATGTTATGACACTGGTAGATGAAAATGTAGGCGGTGTTCATGTGGGTATAAATCCATCACCATATCCTGTATATCTCATAAGATGGAGGATATTAAGGTGAACATAGCTCGTAGTGTATTAAGGATTCTCATCATTATCTTTACAGCATGGGCCATATTATTTGGCGTGTTAAATACCCGCTTTTACTGTGCTATAACACTAGATGGCATAAAGAGCGGATATGTATTTGCAAGAACAGAAGAAGAATTTATAGAAAAAACGGGACTCCCCATAAACACCATAGACTCATGCCCAATTATGTACGATACAGAAGTTAAAGAATACAAGATCGAAACAAAGGAAGATGCAGTACACGTTCTTACATCTCCAGGTAGCAGCACAAAGACACTACTTAGCATTGCAGGCATAGATATAAACCCACTGGATAAGATTTTCTGGAAAAACAATAAAACACTATTTGTTAGTAAAGGGTGGATACAAAAAAAAGCCAAACTTATACCTCTGGCCCCACTGATATGGAAGCAAGTTGTATACTACGACAAAAATCTACCACCGGGCAAAGTCATTAGGCTACAGAAAGCTGAAGGCGGACTAATGGAAATAGTGACATATAAGTACATACTTGATGATAAAGTTATCAAGACATGGACAGAAAAGAAGATCATTAAAAAACCTACACCATGGATATTCAAAAGCGGTCCTCACATTTACAATGGACCCTACATCAAGAAATTTATTGCACTTATAACAGCATATTCTCCAGAAGATCCCGGTGTCGACTGGGTTACTGCAACAGGAGACAGGGCAAGAAAAGGAGTTGTTGCAGTAGATCCTAGACTTATTCCACTTCACAGCAAGCTGTATATAGAGGGTTATGGCAACGGTGACGCAGTCGATGTTGGAGGTTGGATTAAGTACTACCACATTGATGTATTCTTCCCCACCAAAGCCGAAGCTCTAAAATGGGGTAAACGATACAAGTGGGTTTACATCATACAGTATCCGGGGGAAAAGAAATAATGTATGAGATAAGAGAGAAATACAAACACCTCATACCCAAGCCAAAGAAAGGATTGGGACAACATTTTCTAAAAGACCACTCCGTATCTCGAAGAATAGCAGATTATGTGTGGAAAGATGGTCCTGATTATATCTTGGAAATAGGACCTGGAGCAGGAGACCTAACATTTGCCCTACTGGAAAAAGGACCTGTTGTAGCTGTAGAGATAGATAACCGACTAAAACCTTTCTGGGAGACGGTCATAAAAGATGTCCCCCATCTCACCATTATATGGGCTGATTTTCTTAAACTGCGAGAAGATGATATACCTACTGGTACATACAACACAACTGGCAATTTACCTTACATGATAGGCACCACTATTATCACTCATCTTGTTAAGTACTTTCCTTCTTGGAAACTAGGAGCTTTCATGCTTCAAAAAGAGGTAGCAAGACGCATAAAAGCTCAAAAGGGCAAAGAAAAATCTTCTCTCAGCATATGGATGCAAACATACACAGAAATAGTATCTTCATTTCTTGTGAAACCAGGAGCATTTTCTCCTCCACCTAAGGTTATGTCAGAAGTCATCTTCTTAAAGAGAAGAGAAACACCTTTATGCAATATAGATTATGACAAGTGGGAAAAATTCCTTAAAGGGGTATTTAGGCAAAAACGAAAAACTCTTGCCAACAACTTGAGAAATATGGGGTATTCTAAACAATGTATAGAGCATATATTGAATGTTGTTGGACTGAAACCTACCATTCGTGGTGAGGAGGTGAGCGTTGAAACACTGTGCCATGTTTACACACTGCTTTCTACTGAAAACATATGCAAAAATCAATATCACACTTGATGTTGTAGGTATCAGAGACGATGGCATGCATCTGTTGAAGAGTATCGTGTCGTTCATTAACGTATTTGACACAATGCTAATAAACGTAGGAGAAGATGGTCCAATCACATTTTTCCCCTCACCTATAGAGAATTCCACAGTACATAAACTCAAGGCTTTGACAGGTATACCATTTAGCGCCATTATCTATAAACATATTCCCATAGGTCGAGGACTAGGAGGCTCAAGCAGTAATGCAGGAGGTCTACTAGGGGCATTTGTCAAATTAGGACTACTAGATAAGGGAGAGGCTATAGCCATAGCTCCCAATATAGGGGCTGATGTCAGCATGTATCTCTACAAAAGCCCACTCCTTATGGAGGGAACAGGTGAAAAAATAACACCTCTCTATAATATTAATGTTCCTTCTACCCTCTATCTAGTAGTACCAGACTTTTCATCGCCTACTCCCATGATATATAAAGCATGGGATGAAAAACCATTTTACTCCAACTATTCAGACATGTATGTTCAGAATGGCACCATGGGCAACGGACTTACTGAGGCATTTCAACGGGTCTTTGGCATTCCTATAGGAAAAGGTATGCATCTCACAGGTAGCGGCAGCAGCATGTTTAGCTTATCTCCACCAACCCAAATACCAAAACATTGGGATATCATAGAAATAAGCACACGAAAAACAGGATGGGAGATGATGCCATATGAATGTAAAAATATACATACTGGCAGGGGGAGATCAAGAAGAATGGTGTGAAGATTTCGGGGTAGGATACAAGGCACTACTACCCTGGTCAGGCACAACTATTATTCAGCATATGGTCAATAATATTAAAAAAGACTTAGATGTACCTATTACCGTTATAGGCAGAACTGAGTGGCCAATAGATACCGTTGAGGGAGCTACATTGCTGAAAATCGACAGTAGCAGCATTATGGATACTATATCTGTCATACAACCTGATACAGACTATGTGTTACTTCTCACAGGAGATAGCCCACTTGTTAGGGGGAAAGACTTAATACCATTTATAGAAACCCCAAGCGAACTCGTGGCTGGCGTCATCTATAAAGAGGACTTTGAAAAAATGTTTCCTGGATGGCACAAAACCTTTATTCCACTGAAAGATGGAAAAATTAAATTAGCGGGAGCTGCCCTTATAAGCAAAGACAAATGGCAAACAGTGATAGATGAAGGAACAAAATATTACAACTACCGTAAAAATCCTTTTATGATTGTATGGAAAATGGGTATTTCACTGTTTGCTAAATTAATAACAGGTCAGTTATCTATAAACGATGTGATAAAATGGGTGGGCAAAAAATTCGGTGTCAAAGCAACAGCGGTAACGGTTAGTCCCGTCATGGGAGCGGATGTGGATAAGAAATCAGATTACTTAATGTTAAAACTATTCGAAACATTGGGGAGGGAAAAACAATGAAGGAAGAACTAACCATTCCAAAATCACAGAGGAATCTTTTACTATGGCTTTACGTACTCTTAGTAGTTATTCCACCAGTAGCATTCTATAGGGGTATTTATAGGGCATTTGATATTGTCAAGAGTGCCACTTTTATCTGGCTATTTACAATTATCGGCACAATTATTGCAGTTCTTGTAGCCCTATATCCTGGTGAAACAAAAAAATTAAAAAACCCTATAGCCTACACAGTGTTAGCATTTGATGTGGCCATTGTCTTATCTACCATATTCTCGCTAAACCCCAATGTTTCCTTCTGGGGTGTGTACGAAAGACAATTAGGTCTTATTGTTTTTCTTCCCATCACATGGATGGCATTTCTTACCATGATTGTTGTCTACAACAGAAAATCTCTGGAATTCTTATATGATGTACTCATCTACTTCGGCACATTTAACGCTTTGTACGGCATCCTACAAATGCTTGGTGCTGATCCATTCTGGGGTAGTGGTGCATTTGGCCATAGGGCCTTTGGCTTTCAGGGTAATCCAGATTTCTTCGGTCCCATGCTCGTTTTAACAGCATTTCTCACACTAGCCCGTTCTTATTCTTATCTTGTAAATAACAACAAAAACGGGGCAATCATTTACTTCTCCATGTTTGTTGCCCAGCTTATTGCAGTTATAGGCTCCATGACCCGTGGCGCATGGGTTGGCTTTTTCGTCGGTATTATCGCATGGATCATAGTAACCGGTATGGTTATTACAGGAAAAAACAAGAAAATCTTCATAAGGGTTGTATCCATAGCCCTAATTGTTGGTATTGTCTTGTTTATAGCAACAGGTCTTCTTCTCGGCAATAAATTTCCCGTCTTCAGCAGACTAAAAACAATATTCGTGTGGCACGACTCACATGGAAGACCTATTCCCCGTCTCATACTATGGAGAGACACTATGACACTTATTAAAGACAATATGAAACACGGTAGGTTAACAGGTGTCGGCATAGAGGTATTCAGAAGAAACTTTATGCCATACAAAAGCCTTGAACTTAGTCAATCTGAACCCAAGGTTAACTACGATGACCCGCACAACAACTACCTCAGTGTGTGGGCTAAAACAGGTATCATTGGTATACTGGCATATCTTTCAATGTTCCTAGCCGCCTTGTGGATGGCGTATCGATATTTAAGAACTGAACCTAGTGAACAGTATCGCATTATTATGGCAGGATTGGTAGCATCACTGCTCGGATATGCCGCCAACCTCCTGACAATATTTGACACACTATCCACTGCCCTATTCTTCTACATCTTCCTCGGTATCATTGCAGCAACATACTACCTAGAAGATGTACCCGAAGCAGAAAGAGAAAAAGAATCTATCAATCTGCCTATTGCTAAAGGTATTGCTCTTATCATGGTTATCGCATTTGTGTTCGTAGGTGTATTAGGTAGCTACAATTATGTCAATTTATGGAAAGCAGACGGATATTTTAGAACGGGTATAAGCTACCTTAACGCATCACAATCGGGAGGTAAAATCAACCCACAGTTTTTGCAAACAGCAATAGAATACCTTAGTAAAGCATATAATACATATCCAGGAGAATCATATTACAGCCTCAATCTGGCAAAAGCATATGGATCTGCTGCATATGTCCTTAAAATGCAGGGCAAAACAGTAGATGCTGAAAAAACGTATGATGTAGCCAAGGAAATTGCACTTAGCCACGAAAAAGACACATGGTCTCCGGAAAATCTCTACATGATATTAGGTTTTAATGCCTATTATATGGATAAACTAAATGAATCTGTCAAGTACATGGAAGATATATTCAAATGGGATCACTGGTTCTTTGGAGCACACGTATCTACATCCCAAATCTTCCATATAAAATGGCAGAGAGAACACCAACTTTCTGATCTTGAGTCCTCATGGAAACATGCTAACATAGCTCGCATTGTCTTAAGATTCTATCCAACATATGGACTCAACGGATTCCAACTAACATACCAAGAGGGATACTCACTACTAACGGAATATCTCAAAACAGCAACATCTACAAATCAGTTCAACAACGTGCTCAAATCATCTCTCGATGCTCTTCTTGTCTATAGTGGATACAAGAACCCTGGTCAATACCCCGAACTTTATAAGAATCTTGTAGGAACATTGTCAGCATCTGGTAAATTGACAAGCACCGATGATATACAGCCCCGCATAGATGTTATTACAGCACTAGCACAATATCAGCAAGCCAGAGATATTATTGAGAATATTAAAAAGCAGGTTATTGAAGAGAAGACAAGAAGTATAGAAGACGCTAAACAAAAACAAGCTATTATAGAGGACATCAATACTAATCTTCTAAAATATCTAAGCAATGAGCAAAAAGAACAGGTTGTAAATGCCGTCAAGCAAATAAAGACTGCTTTGCAAAGCCTGAAAAATATTCATGTACCTGAGAACTTTAAACTTACAGATGACTCTTCACTCTCCACAAGACTAAAGACATTTATTGGATACATAGAAAGCTATCTCAATAAATTGGGAAGCTTTACCCAATCTATACAGGCTGAAAATATTACACCAAATCAAGTCAGCACCTCAACAAACATCACAACTTCCACACAGGCTACAACAGGAACCAAGTAAGGCCATGCTAAAATAAACATACAAACCAATAGCAGGGAGGGAGTATTATGGAGATAAAGGCAACAATAACACAGGTCGAGGGACTCCAGCTTGTGGGAACAGCCAGAAAAACATCCATTATACTGGATACAACTCCAAAAGTTCATGGAAAAGATGCCGGTATGACACCTAAGCCACTAACTGTTGTCAGCATTTTGACAGAACTGCTTCACAGAATATGGAAGGAATGCGGAAAGGCATTCAAGGTATACACAGATTATACTCTGGCCACAGAACACCCTAAGAGATTTGTAAAAATACATTACTACTTTATTGCACCCGAAGAATGCAAAGAGTCGATTACTAAACATGTAGACAGAAACCTATCCCCTATATTAAAGAGTCTAAAAGAGGATATCGAAATATCATATGAATTCACCGATACACTAGCAGAAATAGAAGAGGAAAAAATCTTTTCTATTCAAACATGTGATGGCTACAGCATTCATTTCCTAAGGAACAATGTTATCACCGGTGACGTTGGTGGAAAATGGGGTATGACACCGTATGAAATATTCCTACTCTCCCTTGGCGGTTGTACCGGTATGGACTCAATATCCATTCTTATCAAGATGAAACAAGACCTTAAACGCTACAGAATGGAAATACTGGGAGAAGTGGATGACAACACCGGTGTGTTCACCAAACTACATGTCAAATACATTGCAGAAGGTAATGTAGATGAGGCAAAGCTGAAAAAATCTATTGACCTTTCCCGTGAAAGATATTGTGGTGTTCAAGCTTCAATCAGAGAGAACATACCGGTAACATACGAATACGAGGTGAGGTAATATGCCATTTTTTTATCCTATAGAAATATTGACAAGACAACACGAAGAGTGTATTGAAATTACTGCGGAGGTAGCCGAAAAGGTGAAACTTAGCGGTGTTGAAAATGGTGTTGCTATTGTCTATGTACCACATACAACAGCAGGTGTAGCTATCAATGAGCATGCTGATCCATCTGTTATGCAGGATGTTAGAAAAATGCTTGGTCTTCTCATACCATGGGACCATGACATTTACTCACATATGGAGGGAAACAGCGCAGCTCATATTAAGGCGGTCCTTACAGGAAGCTCAGTCAATGTCATCATTAAAGATGGCAAACTTGTACTGGGCACATGGCAAGGAATATTTTTCTGTGAATTTGATGGTCCAAGAAGAAGAAAAGTATATGTTCAAATAATAAGAGAATAAGACCCTGTATTGAAAGAATATTACAAGGGCAGGTGAGTACACCTGCCCTTTATCTTTTTTAACCCCTATAATTGTTTAATATGCTAAACTAATAATAGAAAAATATAGGAGGCGGAATATATGGGATATAAAGAAATCAAACCAGACATATACTGGGTAGGAGCAATAGACTGGGACAGACGCATATTCGATGAGCTTGTTTCTACACCTCATGGAACAAGCTACAACGCATATCTTATCAAAGATGAAAAAACAGTGCTCATCGATACCGTTGAACCGTATCTTAAGGATATACTTCTAACAAATATTAAAGATGCCGGTGTAGAAAAACTGGACTATATTATATCTAACCACGCAGAACAAGATCATTCTGGAACAATACCCACATTACTACAAATGTTTCCGGATGCTAAAGTTATCACAAATCCCAAGTGTAAAGAACTCCTCATAGAGCATCTTGAAATTCCAGAAGATAAAATTATCACTGTGGAAGATAAAGAAACAATATCAATAGGCAAACGTACTCTACAATTCTTCTATACACCTTGGGTGCACTGGCCCGAAACAATGTCAACATACATTCCTGAAGATGACATAATATTTACCTGTGACCTTTTCGGGGCTCACCTTGCCACAAGTGAGATATTCTCATCTGACAACTGGGCCGAGGTAGAAATAGAAGTCAAACGCTACTATGCAGAGATTATGATGCCCTTCCGTATGCATATACGGAGATATATTAAGCTTATGAAGGATTTGAAAGTAGATATGATAGCACCGAGCCACGGCCCTGTACATAACACTGTAGAGCAGGTACTGAAAACATACGAAGTATGGGTATCAGATACAGTAAAGGACATGGTTATTATAGCTTATGTATCTATGCACGGAAGTACATACGAAGCTGTCAGAGTACTTGAAAGAGAACTTTTACGAAGAAATGTTGATGTCAAGGTTTTCAATCTTACCAAAACCGACCCGGGAGAATTTGCTATGGCTCTTGTTGATGCCGCAACGATAGTATTTGCAACACCAACAGTACTTGCATCAGCTCACCCCTCCATTATCTACTTTGCCCATCTTGTAAGAGCACTTAGACCTAAGGCCAAAAACTTGGCAATCATAAATTCTTATGGCTGGGGAGGCATGACAATCAAACAGATAGAAGATATCCTCGGTATATTAAAACTCAACAAACTATCATATGTGTCTTTCAAGGGCAAAATCAAAGAAAAAGTTATAAATGAGATTGTTAACTTGGCAGATGAAATAGAAGAAGCTACACAGCAAACTGTTAAAACCTGTCCAGAAACAGGTTGCTAATAAAAGGAGGTGCGAAATATGAAAAAGTATGTATGCAAAGTATGCGGTTACATCTATGACCCATCTGAAGGCGATCCTGGCGCTGGAATTCCCGCAGGAACATCATTTGAGGAACTTCCTGAAGACTGGGTATGCCCCGTTTGTGGGGTAGGAAAAGATATGTTTGAACCTGCCGAATAAGAGCAACAGATAAAATAAACAGGGGGACACAAGATGTGTCCCCCTGTTTGGCAGAAACCCCTTTACAACTTATTTGTCTGTAAGCACACTCAGTGTAAAGTCGCTACCACCACTATAAGACTTAACCACTATCGTATACGTTCCAGCACTGAGATTAAGATTCAATGTTTCCCAGTGATATTTTCCATACTCAGACTTGGCAACCAAGTTACCAGAAGAATCGTAGACATAAAGATCAAGATCTACATCGCTGTCTCCCCAATCGAGATATATATCTGTAATACCTTTAAGATTTAGAGTGTAAGTTTTTGAACCACCATCTGTAACACTACCTGATATTGTTTTAAATACCTGCTTTGCCGTATCAATCTTGTTATCAACATAGATGATATAGTAGCCATAGCCCGAATAGTTATAAGCTTTGATCTTATATACTCCGGGTGATAATGTATAAGTGATGGACTCTGCTTCTCCCTTACCATTTTCAGATTTGGCAAGGACAGTACCAGAACTATTCATAAGATAGATATCCATATCCAGTGTGCTTTCCATGTAAGCTTTAATTGTTATCTCTGTTTGCGTTGTTATGTTGATATAGTAATACTTTGTATCACCAGAAGATGAGAATTTACCGAAATAGCCTCTTTCGGCAGTAGCAGTTGCAGCAGCAGGGGGCTCTTCAGAAGAATTCTTTACAGTAATTGTTATCTCTTCAGATGTACCTACATTACCGGCAGCATCGTAGGCCTTAGCAAGAAGTTTATGGGTACCATCACTAAGAGATGTTGTATCAAGTGAGAATGTATACGGAGCAGATGTATCCTCAGACACCTTACTGCCATCTACATATAATTCAACCTTAGACACACCAGAAGAATCGTCGGATGCCGAAACCTCGACAGTAATCTTTCCAGAAACTGTATCTCCATTCTTTGGAGAGGTAATAGATACAGACGGCGCTGTAGTATCAGATGAACCATGTTTAACGGTAATGGTAATTTCAGCTTGCGACTTCTGATCTGCTGTGTCATAGGCAACAGCTATTAGCTTGTAATCACCTTCACTGGCATTAGATGCATCAAGAGTTATTGTATATGGTGCTTCTGTCCATGTCTTGATAGGATCTCCATCTGTGCTGTTGACATACAGCTCTACTTTGGATACACCTTTATCATCAGATGCATTGATCTCTACATCAAATGTCTTATCTACCACCGCCCCATTCTCAGGCTTGGCAAAGCTTACACTTGGTGGATTGTCTGTCTCCTGCTGGTGTTTAACGGTAATGGTAATCTCAGCTTGCGACTTCTGATCTGCTGTGTCATAGGCAACAGCTATTAGCTTGTAATCACCTTCACTGGCATTAGATGCATCAAGAGTTATTGTATATGGTGCTTCTGTCCATGTCTTGATAGGATCTCCATCTGTGCTGTTGACATACAGCTCTACTTTGGATACACCTTTATCATCAGATGCATTGATCTCTACATCAAATGTCTTATCTACCACTGCCCCATTCTCAGGCTTGGCAAAGCTTACACTTGGTGGATTGTCTGTCTCCTCACTACCACCACCAGAAGTCGCTCCACCGGAGAAAACTACAACAGAAAAAGGTTGTGGACCATCTGGTACATTATAGCCTTTAACCTTAATGGTATATGTTCCCTTCTGAGGAGAAGAGATATATACAACCTCAACGTTATTTTTTCTATCTGCAGAAGAATAAAGCATATGATTACCATAATAGGAAGAGCCAGATGGAGTTGTTACTGTAAGATCAAGGTCATTTACAAGATAAGAAGATGCTTGTGGAGAACCAGGATAGTCTCTCCAGACAAGGACAACTTTTACAGGTTTAGAAGTATCATTAACATCAAATGTATACGTCCAACTATCACCTGTACTAAGAGATTTTGTCTGGGCTTCGTCAAGAAGAATAAGGCTACCATTCATAATATTATTCATATCAACTTCGCCCCATCCATAGTCAGCAGACACAATTGCATCACCAAGTGGTCTAGCTGTTGCTATAAGGAGGGCCTTTATAAGGGAAGAGGAGGGATCGTCATAATTTTTAGCCTTCTGAAGCCACTGTCTCACAATAGCAGTAAAACCTGCAGTAATAGGTGTGGCCATAGAAGTACCACCCATATATGCATAGTACTGGTTGTAATTACCCCAGAAATGGTCATCTGGAGCAAGTGAAGAGCGAGTAGATAGAATCCAGGTACCAGGTGCTACAACGTCAGGTTTAATACGGCCATCAGAGGTCCAACCACGAGAAGAAAATAATGCTATATCATTAGGGTTATCAGCATAAGAACCTTTATCAGGTCTATAGTTTTCAGCAGCACCAACAGTAATACAGTTCTTAGCAGTAGATGGTGGAGTAACAGTATTATACTCAACCTGTCCATCTCTATCATAATCACCGTCATTACCTGCTGCAAAGAGAATGGTCATGTCTGGATGATTCCACATAAATTCATCCACCTGAGAAGACTGTGTATCGTACTTATTCTGACAATACTGATATGGACATCCCCAAGAATTTGTATGAATACGAGCACCATCATCATATGCTACCTTGAATGCATCATTAAGATCATCTGGTAAACCGCCCAGGCCACCATTAGAATCAAGAACAGATTGGAAGACAATCTTGGCGCCGTAAGCCATACCTTTTATCTTGCCATCAGATGCAGCACCTGTACCAACTACAGAGCCGGCAACATGTGTTCCGTGTCCATTAGGATCAGACCAATCATTAGATCTACCATATGCATAAGCTTTAAGTAGTCTATCTTTAAGATCTGGATGAAGTGTAGAAGCATTACCCGTATCGAGACCTGTATCCATAATACCAACAATCTGATTTTCTCCGTGATAACCATAATCTGTCCATGCTACAGGGTTAACCTTGATAAGCTTTGCTGCCTCATCATTAAATATGACATTCTGAGGCTTCATATCTATCCAGTAAACGGGTTCCCCATAGAGCTGCTCGACCATTTCTATCATCTCTTCGATCATGTCATCGAAATCAGTAATACCCATAGAAGAAAGAATCTGTTGAATTTGTAAAAGATCACCGATAGGACCATATGCAACAACCTTGTCATACTCTCCAGATTTTATAGCCTGCATAGCTTCTGGAGAAATACGATACTTTGCCCTATATTCATAGACATTGCTAACAAAACTCAACTGTAAAGCTTTTTGCATCTGAGCTTTTGTGCCTTTAACGACAAATGCAAAGTCTGGAATATAATCGCCAATCTGGATACCAAGATCCTTAATAGCTTGCTTATATTCAGGTTTAACAGGACCAGTAAACTGAAGAATATAAAGACGAGATCCAGTAGTACCATAAGTACTTGCCGCGGAAAGTTTTGGTGGTATTCCTGTTCTTAGTTTTAGGGCTGGTCCAGCCTGGGTTGTTTGCTCAGCCCTGACCATAGGGGGAACAAAACTCATGCCCATAAAGAGCATCGAGAGGGAAATGATAATAACCAAAAACTTCTTCAACATGCTCAACTCAACACACCTCCTAAAAACAAATATATTGCATATCTAAATATTACAACTGCAACCATATTCACTGAAGCAATATTCTTCCCATTAATTGCATAAGGAGATCATGCAACTGCATAGACATGTTAAACTTTACGGTTTAGTTGCAGTTAGGAGTGCATATGCATGTTAAATTCCGTCTAAAAGTTTAGTCTGTATAAGTAATCAGGTAATATGGATATTTCTTTTATGCATACAAAAAAGTATCCATGATATACTTGGCTATAGGGGGTGACAAAGTTGTTAAAGAGCATAGGATTTATTGTAGACGGAAATCGAAGATGGGCACAAAAAAGAGGATTACCCAAAATGGAAGGACACAGACAAGGTTTTAACAAAGTTATGGATGTAGTTGATTTCTTCTTAGAAAGAAGCCCAGAAAAGTTGGAAACAATCGTATTCTATTTATTCTCTACAGAAAACTGGAAAAGAGAAGAGTATGAAGTCAACTATCTCATGAACCTTGCATATGAAATGGCAAAGAAAAAAATGGCTACTTATATCTCTAAGGGTGTAAAGTTTATACATATGGGAAGAAGAGAACCACTACCCCAAAAAGTTCTTGATGTTTTAGATGAACTGGTAGAAAATAGTAAAAACAATACAAAACTAACTGTTGGCCTTGCCATAAACTATGGTGGCAGACAGGAAATATTGGATGCTGTCAATAAAATCGTTGACCGTGTTAGAAGCGGAGAAATACCCAATGATGTTCCCATAAACATGGAACTCATAGAACATTTCCTGTATAATCCTGGATTTGCTGATGTGGATCTCATCGTAAGAACAAGCGGTGAAATGCGAATATCTAATTTCCTACTCTGGCAAAGTGCATATGCAGAATTTATATTTCTACCTAACTACTGGCCGGAAATGAATGACACTTTGCTACTTCAAGTATTAGACGAATATAATCGTCGTCAAAGGCGCTTTGGCAAGTAAAATATTAAAAGCATACATATAGGGGAGGTATTATAGTGGCTGTTATATCTATAGCAAATCAAAAAGGTGGCGTTGGAAAAACAACCCTAACAGTCAACTTAGCTGCAGCACTCACACAGCAGAATAAGAAAGTGCTTGTGGTAGACACCGATCCACAGGGTAATGCTACTACCTCTCTTATAGGACTCGAAGACTTAGAAACAACATTACTTGAAATAGTAATGGATAATATACCACCTGAAGAAGCCGTCATCACTATAGAGAAATCTTTTGGCAATATGTATCTACTTCCTGCCCCACCTGAGCTAGCATTGGCTAACATTGAAATAGAGGGAACGGGAAATCTTTCCTACATGAAAGAAATTCTTGAGCAACTTAAACATCAATTTGACTACATCCTTATCGATACCCCTCCATCTGTTAGTTCTCTCATGCTGGCCTCTCTTATTGCATCCGATGGGGTTATTGTGCCATTACAGGCAGAGTTTTTGGCTCTTGAAGGTCT
This sequence comes from Zhurongbacter thermophilus, assembly GCF_026184435.1. Lineage (NCBI taxonomy): Bacteria > Pseudomonadati > Zhurongbacterota > Zhurongbacter > Zhurongbacter thermophilus. The sequence continues at coordinate 345,139 of NZ_CP046447.1, read as the reverse complement.
TTCACAAATGTGGAAACTTATGGAAACCATAAGAAATGGCATGAATCCATTTTTGGAGCTTATAGGCGTTGTCATAAATATGTGGGATCCAAGAACCATCTTGGCAAGACAAGTTCTAGAAGAAGTCAAGAGAGTATTGGGGAACAAGGCATTTGACATAGTAATACCTCGCACAGTCAGGGTTGCCGAGGCTCCATCACATGCACTAACTCTCCTTGAATACGCTCCAGAATCAAAAGCAACACAGGCATTTCTCGAACTTGCCAACGAAGTTGATAGTAGGTGCAAAGCCATGTTCCAGGAGGTGAAATAAGGTGAAGAAACGCAGGGGACTTGGTTTATCCCTTGAAAATATGATGGACATGAAAAACACAGATGTCCGAAATATACCTATTAATGATATACACCCCTCCCCATACCAACCCAGACAGATATTTTCTGAAGAAGAGATACAAGCTCTATCAGAATCGATTAAAAAACATGGCCTTCTGCAACCTATTGTTGTGCGAAGGAAAGGCGATAAGTTTGAGATTATAGCGGGAGAAAGACGGTACAGGGCCCTAAAACTTCTAGGTAAAAAAACAATCCCAGTTATTGTTATCAACGTATCCGACAAAGAGGCCATGGCCCTTGCAATCATAGAAAATATTGATAGAAAAGATCTAACACTGTGGGAACTGGCGATCTCCATAAAAAAATTGAAAGAAGATATGGGTCTCACACTTGATGAGATATCCGGTATATTAGGGAAAAGCAAATCTCATATTTCTAATATACTGAGAATATTTCAATTGCCTGACACTGTGCTACAACTTGTCAAGAAATATCCCCATAAGCTAACCCTTAGCCATATTAAACTGCTTCTGGAAATCAAGCAACCCCAGTGGCAAATCACGCTTGCAGAAAAAGTTGTGGCAGAAGATATGTCTACACGACAACTGGAAGAAGAAGTTAATACCCTAAAGTACATACAAGATGGCAAGCTACCAGAAGGAAGCGAAAAACGAGAAAAAAGTGTAAAAAAAGATGAAACAGTAGACAGACTGAGAAAACTGGCAAAGAAATACATTCCTATGAAATCTACAGTCAGAAGGGTAAAAAATGGATATAAGCTTATTATCAATATAGATGATGAAGAAACAGCCGAAAAGCTCATTGATTACCTTAAAAATTGGACAAAGTAATAACCCTATAGAAAAGGCGCTGTCTGTTATTAGCAAATACACAGATGGTAAACAGGCAGTTGTTGCTTTCTCTGGTGGTATGGATAGTACCCTTGCCCTACTCCTGACAAGAGAGGTTATCCCAAACATTACAGCAGTGCATATAGATTGGGGAGATTTTACATACCCCAGCATTAGAAGAAAAGTCAAGCTTATAGCTAAACAATTCTCTGTACCACTTCATATCATATATGGCGATGAAGCGCTAAAACAATTAGCACACAGAGGCATATCATGTAACACATGTACTCGACATATAAAACTTGGTACTATTAAACGACATTATCCTAATGCCATCATTATCACCGGTGCCAACCAAAGTGATTCTTGGGGCAGAGGAGGAACTTACTTTAATCCTCCGTTTTTAGCCCCGCTAAAAGACTTTACTAAAGAGGAAGAAATGAAAATACTAAAAAATATTTACGGCATTACAGATTTTCATATAGGCGTACATCCTGAAAGGGAAGGTTGCATGCTGAGGCATCTGTGGATGTCAGACAAAGACGGTACGAAAACATCCCTAACGGCAATAGTTAACAAGACTCTTATAAACTTACTCGATGAAAAAAATATCTCTCACTATCTTGCCAATATCAAGGTTATAGGAAATAAAAAGGAGACCAAATTCATTATCAATGTACTTCCTAGTCTACCTGCAAATATAAAGATACAGATAAGCCAATTGTTATCACAATATGGAACTGTATTATGGGGAGAAGATATCTCATCTCTAACCGTAGTAATCAACCCATCACTAGATAATCCATCTGGCAAAGAATCCATTAAGTCTATTATATTGGGAGAGATGTCCAACCCTAATATTGAGCTCGTTTTTATCCGCTCAAAATCTGACTTTATAAGGCTCTTTCAGGTGGTAGATGCATCATGATAGGCATAGATATTGGCAACACCCTAACCAAAGTGTATGACCTCACCACACACCCACCCACACCCCTTCATACAGTACCAACAGGAAAAACCATAGATAACATTGAGTCCAAGCATATTCTTATTTCCAGTGTTAATAAACCAGCTCTTGACAAGTGGCTTACTACGTATCCCCATGCCATAGTTATCACCCGTGATATGCCATGGTCTTTTCGCATAGCACCTGATGTCAATCTTTCCACAGTAGGTATAGATAGACTTCTTGCCATCAATGGGATATCTATCCCATCTGCACTTGTAGTCATGCTGGGTACAGCTACTGTCATAAATGTGGTTATTGATAAAACATTCATAGGAGGTGCTATAGCACCTGGAGTAGAGGCTATGCATGAGGGACTTACACTGAAAGCACCAGGACTCAAAAAATTTGCACCCAAACAGGGATTTATCATAGGCAAAACCTCAGAAGAAGCTATCTATAGTGGCATATATTACATGCAATCTCTATGGATAGACAGATATAACAATCTCGCTGGTAATCTTCCAATTGTATATACTGGCGGAGCATACTTGAAACTTCAACCTATACTCCCCCGTGGAACATATATTCCCCACTTAATAGCTTTAGGCATGCAAAAACTACATAGCTACCTGTAATTTCCGATTATACATAGTGAGTATACAGTGGAGGTGAGAATATGAAGAGGGCAGCGTGGATTACCATATTTGTATTATTAATATCCTCAATTTACCTATCCCCATACATAAATGCAGCTGATACACCGTCATTTTCACTATCAATAACAACTACCGACAATGTTATAGCTGTAGGTGAAACAACAACAATGCAAATCACTCTTAAAAATGAGACAGATAGCACCACAGGGAATGTGAAAGTATACATTGTTACCGATACTACAGCTCTAGAAGTTGTTAAAACTGACAGTACTTGGGGAGCTTTTGATATAAACAGCTATATATGGTATATAGGCAACCTCGACAAAGGTCAATCTGCCATGCTAACTCTCATAATTAAAGGGAAAAAGATAGGTGCACACGGTATTACTATCAAAGTATATGAAAATGATTCATATGTCATGGAGAAAAATATCTATATTGGTGTTGAAGAAGAACCTGATATAGATGTTACCGTCATACCCAAGAAAAGCATCAATTTTGCCCTCGGGGAAACCCCATATGTAGAACTGGCTGTTCTAAACCGTGGAGGGCAAGCAAGTGGTGTAAAAGTCTCTTTCCAAACAGATAGCATGATAAGACAAACCGGCAAAGCTATGTGTTCACAAGGAACTATGGCAGGCAATTCATGGAATATAGGCACCATGATCAAAGGACAAACAGTCAAATGTCTCATACAGATTACTGCCCTTGCAGAAGGTAAATACAACGGTATATTAAAGGTAGAATCTCCGCTTAGCGATAGCAACGATAATAACGATGAGACAATGATTACTTTCAATGTCATCAGAAGGCCCAATACTGAATTTCAAATGTATACCATCAATCCTTTCTTCTTACCCGGAGACAACATCTATATAGCCGCTGTTGTCACAATAAAGGGTCCCTCACCAGAAAAAGACCTAAATGTAATTTTAAAACCCACAGGAGGAAGTGTAGCCAAAGTCCTTCTCAGTAAAGGGACATTTAAAGATGATACATGGACCCTGGGAGACATTGTTCCCGGTATATATTTTGCTGTGTTCAGGGCTAAACCCGATAATGACAGTAAACCTATACTCATCGAGGCAAACCTGAAATCTCCTGTTAGCAATATCAAACGAGTTGTGTCTATGTCTCCCCAAAACATATCAGATATAGCCCTTATATTACCTGATGACAAAGATGGTCTTGACACGGCTAAGTCTTATCCATTACCCATTGTTGTACTCAATAAGGGCACAACACCAGCAGAGAATATCGTCGTGACATTCTCTATAAATGGTGGTTCATATCAAGTCATAGATGTCACAGACGGAGAGGTTATCGGAAACACATGGAACATCAAAAAATTGTATCCTGGTAGCTCCGCCTCTCTGTACATAGACCTCATTAACACCAAGGAAGGTCCCGTAAGTGTAGAAACTCGTGTCAAAGCACGCACAAAAACCAAAGATATTAACCCCGACAATAATAGTGCCACATGGACAGGATATTTTGAAGATAAAGGGGCACCAGCCTCTCCTATAGTGGAAAAAATTGGCGTAGAAGGCAGAAGGGTAAAAGTTCTTATTGTCTCACCTGCCGACAAAGATGTAAATACAATATGGACAGAAATCGATGGAAGAGAGATATTCAGATTTAAGGCTAGTCCCGGCACATCGTATCTCAAAGACATTACACTCCCCAGTGATGGAAACTTTGTTATGAAGTTTTACGCTGAAGATACATTCGGCAATAACTCTAAACCTGCAGAAATCCCTGTCTCCATAGACACTACCCCGCCATTTACCATATGGAATATCCCCCAAAAAGGAGTGTTCAGTAAAAATCCTGTCAATGTCACAGGCATGACAGAACCCGGAGCATCACTTATTATAAGGGTGAAGGCTGGAAATCTTAGAGAGGCATATTATCAGCCTGATATAGACAAAGAGGGAAAATTTCATTTCAATATGTTCCTATTTAAGGGTGTTAATGAAGTATGTCTTTCCGCTCAAGACTTAGCAGGTAATACATACAAGAAATGCAGTGTCGTATCTTATCCATCATCCACCGTTATATCTTTCCGCGTAGGGAAAAAAGAAGGATATGTCAATGGAAAAAAATACCTGTTGGAAGTACCAGCTACGATAGTAGGAAACACCACATATATACCCGTAAGATTTCTCGCAGAGGCTATGGGCATGGAACTGGGATGGTATGGCATGGAGAGGAAAATTGTGCTTTCACTGGGAGAAACAACCCTTACCTTATATCTAGACAAACCATATGCCATTATTAATGGAAAGGGGGTCAACCTTGGTAGAAAGCTTCCTGTTATACAAGGACGAAGTCTTGTACCAGCAAGATTTATAGCAGAAACATTTGGAGCAAGGGTTCAATGGATACCCGAAACCAAGATGGTAAAAATTATATATCCATAATCATGTGGCGGGACACTCTCCCGCCACTACTTTGTTTCTTCCAGATTCCTTGGCAATATACAAGTACTCATCGGCTTTATGAATATATCCCCATACCTGTTCCTCAGATATATCCTCTTTAATATAGCCACAGCATACACCAACAGAAATTGTTACCTTTATCTGTTGGCCAGATGCAATAATAATACTCTTCTCAACTGCCTTACGAATACGCTCAGCCACGGCTCTACCTATCCCCATCTCAGCATCAAATAATATAATAAGGAATTCCTCTCCTCCGTATCTGATAACAACATCCCCAGACCGAATTTGCATAGTAATAATACTAACAACATGCTTAAGCACCTTATCACCTGTAACATGACCATATGTATCGTTAATTCTTTTAAAATGGTCTATATCAAGCATAAGAAAGCACACATCTCCATGTACTGCAGATAAGATTTCCGATATATAACCTCGATTATACGCTCCTGTTAATGTATCCCTCCGGGATATGTCCTTTAGCTCTTTAACAGTTTTCTCTTGACTCTGTGCCCTTTTGTATACACTGATGTAATCGTATATGAGGGCAAAATTCATGGCAAGAATAAAAATCATAAGACCATAAGTGCTAATAAGTACAGTGTAAGAAGACATATAAAGCTCTTTCATAAGCTGATATATATCGATGATAACAAAGAAACTATTGGCAATCATACCTGTAAGGAGAATACCCATTTCCCTGACGCTATCCTCTTTTTGAGAATACTTATTAAATAATACCAACGCATCGTATATGAACACTACTGGTATTAGCAAATCTACATGAGTATATATCTTTCTAAATGTCACCATATTAGAGCCGAGAAAGATATCTATAATCGCTGCCCCCACAATAAGATACGATATGAAATAAGAACTTTTGGGCTTCTCTTCTTTACCATATACAACGGCCAAAACACCATTATGAATAAAATATGTTGCCATCATAGCAGATATCATAATAATCTTTTTGTATGTAAGATACGATACAGGTAATGACTCTATAACTGTATAATCCATGTAAAAAATCGCTGCAAACATTGAAGCAAGAGCAAAATAAGGATATTTCTTATTAGAAACACCTCTGCTGAGCAATATAAGGCCTATCAAACTAAGCCCCACTGTCAAACTGGCACCTATAGCCCAATTATATATTCTATCGGTAATAAGCCGATTAATGAATACATACTTTCTAGCTATATCTATTGGTGCAATAAAGGGCTCTATATCAAACCCATGGATGTACAAGGCATATCCCTTAATCTTTAGCGAAAGAGCATCTCCACGAAGAAATTTTTTATCGATAGGAAAATAAAAAATACCATTCCAGATGTTACTTTGCCCTCTTTCCATATCACCAACACTACCAATAAGTACACCATCGATGTACACCTGAAAAGCTTGAAACGCAGGATGAGCTATGACAAGAGCATAGCCATGTGAGCTATTACCAATCAAAGGTAACTCTACAGTTGCCGTATAAACGAAAATACCCGGAGGGATTTTTTCATCGATAACCTTAGGTATAGAGCGCTCCTCCCTCCGGGTATATACATGACCTGTCGTATCTTCTACCGTCCAGTTGTAAATAACTGTGGCTCCATCTGGAGGAACCACCAGTCCAGTAATACCATACCAAAACAAAATCGAAAAAGCTAAAACCCCTATTACTAGGTATAAAATCTTTTCATAATGCCGCACAGCTATAAATTTTAGAGTCCCAGTTTATCAAACCGCGCCACCCTCTCAAATACATCACCTGTCAACTTCAAAAGAGCCTGTCTTCTCTTTCTAATCTCTTCATCTTCGTGATTGACAAGAACCTCCTCAAAGAATCTATCTAAAACATCTGCAAGCTCTATTAGCATATCTATAGCCTTTCGTACATCATCTTCTTTATAAAAATCCAAGGCACCTAAAGCATCAGATATGTCCACAGCCTTGGCGTACAATTTTTCTTCCCATTCGCCTTCAGGGGTAATATCCGTAGAAAGATTTTTAATACCTTTAAGAATGTTTCTAATACGCTTGTGCCCAAATGCAACCTTTTCCAGCTTAGCCTTATCTTCTTTAAGAATACTATCAAGCACACGGGCTATAGTATGAATAGACCCAAATGGTCTTGTCTCCCACCCATCTCTTGCTGCAGCCAATGCTTCATAAGATACATCATCAAAGTAACCTCTAAATCTACCGGAAACAATATCTGTCATGTACTTATAAATCTTTTCTATGTCTCCTTTACCAAAAAACTCCACAGCCTGACGGGCAGCTTTCATAGCCACATCTCGCCAGACAAGATATGGAAAGTATCTGTCAAGAAGTGTAATAATACCCATACCGGCCCTTCTAATACCAAAGATATCGCCACCACCTCTAACCTTAATACCTTTTATAGCGGCAACAGCCAGTGTATCCAATCTATCCATAAGACCTACATATGCTCCATCTTCAGTCTGCGGCATTTCTCCATACAGTGGGAATATGGTATCTAAAATACCTTGGGCAACATGGCTATCCTTGTCTTTATAATATTCTTTACCCATATAGCCATGAAGTTCTGTAAACTCCCTCACCATATTGGTAGGTAGGTCTGCATACATGAGATGTGCTATCTGCTTCCTCACATCGGTATCAACAAGGGCTTTGACACGCTCTGACTTATCAAGGTACGAGCCCATATCCTCAAAGAACGGTATTGTGGCTGTGTCATCACGCCAAGACTGGAGAGGTCTTTTCTTATCTTCTTCAAAAAAGAATACAGCATCGTACAGACGAGCCCTTATAACACGTTCATTGCCCTTTACAACATTATCCATGTCTTCAGAAGGACCATTACGCACACCTATGAAATAAGGCAAAAGCCTACTCTCTTTATCCCTGACAGGGAAATACCTCTGATGATGCTTCATAACGGTGATAACAACAACCTCAGGCAACTTTAGAAACTCTTCCTCTATTTTGCCCACAAATGGAGATGGATACTCAACAAGATAGTTAACCTCATCAAGAAGGTCCTCATCTATCTCCGGCACCCCACCGACACTACTTGCCTTGTCTACAACACTTTGTCTAATAATATCTTTTCTAATATCTGGATTGGGTATGACAATACCCTCTTCTTCAAGCAGGAGGGCATAATCCTCGGCCCTGTCTATTTTTACATCACCAGAAAATACTCTTAGACCGCGGGAATACCTATCAGCCTGAAGACCGAACATGGAAATAGGCAGCACCTCATCGCCATACAGGGCAACAATCCACCTAACAGGACGACCGAACTCATATTTACCTTCTCCCCACTTCATCATCTTGGGAAATCTCAGTGAAGATACCAGTTCTACAAATATGGAAGGTAATATATCTTTGGTCTCGGCACCACCTTTTCTAACCCTGATATATATGTATTCCTTCTTACCCTCTTTTTTCGTAAAAACATCATCTAAAGTGGCATCATTTTTCTTCAGAAAACCCTCCAGCGCCTTTGTAGGCTGTCCATCTTTATATGCCACAGCTACAGGTGGACCTTTCACTTCCTCTTCAACTATAGCCTGTCTCTCATCTACACCCTTTAGATATATAGCCAACCTTCTTGGTGTTGCGTATATGCGAAAACCCTCATACACAATGCCATTTTCCTCAAGCAAAGAAGGTAGTTTGTCTTCAATCTGCTTTATTGCACCAAGTATGTAAGTATGGGGCATCTCCTCCGTGCCCAGTTCAAATATCACATCACGCACCGCTCTTCACCTCTTTTTTCAGCAGTGGATATCCCAGTTCTTCTCTCATCTCGAGCCACCTGTCAGATATACTCCTTGCCATAGACCTCATGCGAAGGATAAGATTAAAACGCTCATTATATCCCAGCGCTCCTCGGGCATCAAGGAGATTAAACACATGGGAGCATTTAAGAATATAGTCATATGCAGGATATACCAGTCCTTCATCAATAAGCCTGTGGGCCTCCTCTTCAAATTCCTCAAACCACTTACGGAGTTTGGGGACATCCGCCTTCTCAAAGGCATATACAGACTGTTCATATTCCTCACGCTTTCTGAGATCACCATATGTAATACCGGGAGCCCACTCAAGATCAAACACATTCTCTACTCCCTGAAGATACATGGCAATACGCTCAAGGCCGTAAGTAATCTCAACAGGTATAAGGTCCAGTGTCTTACCACCACTCTGTTGGAAGTATGTAAACTGTGTGATTTCCATACCATCAAGCCACACTTCCCATCCTATACCCCAAGCACCCAGTGTTGGAGATTCCCAGTTATCTTCTACAAAACGAATATCATGCTTTTTCAGGTCAAGTCCTAATTCCTTTAGAGAACCGAGATATAGCTCTTGTATATTATCGGGAGAAGGCTTCATAATAACCTGAAGCTGATGGTGCATAAATAGCCTATTAGGATTCTCACCATATCTGCCATCTGCTGGTCTACGTGATGGCTCTACATATACCACATTCCACGGTTCTGGTCCGAGCACCCAGAGAAATGTAGCAGGGTTCATTGTGCCTGCCCCGACCTCGATATCATATGGTTGCCATAGGTGACATCCTTTGCCCACCCAATAACTTTCCAGTTTTAGTATTAACTCTTGAAAATACACCGCTCGCACCTCCTGCTGTCGTTTACTTAAATTATAACCTTACCATCTGCCGATATATATAATGAATATAAAGGGGGTGGTAGATATGATAGAGCGCATTGGCCTATCAAATATCCAAAGTGGTCTGGTAGCACTGAGAAACACAGCACACAACATTGCCAACGCGAGCACCAAAGATGCCAAAGCACTTGAGACTACCTACAAAGAAACACCATACGGCGTAAGGGCCTTTACATACAAAATATCTGAGCATCCATCATTGACCGGCGATATGCCTAATCTTCTGCAAAACACAACATATACCAAGATGGGCATCAAACTCATTAAGACAGCAGACGAGCTTATGGGATATATTTTAGATATGAAAGCATAAGGAGGTGTCTATATGGACAAAACAAGAGAGAATATTAAAGAAAGTATCGGAGCATTATCTCGTATCTTGCTCAGCATGAGTGAGTTTACCGAGATGACCTATAAAATTGCCGGTGAATCTGGTAGCATAAGGGGTCTTAGAGACCTTGAAGACTATGTCACGGTAGTCAGTGAAATAGCAAACTCTCTAAACATGCTTGCAACAACACTGGCAGAAATAGAACTTACCGAGGAAGTAGAAGAATAAAGTAAGGGGGCATAAAGCCCCCTTATTTTATAAGCTCTTTGATATGTGATGCATACATCTTTATAAGCTTATTTGTAAACTCAGGATCAGGTTTACCTCTAAATGTCTCTGTTTCAAAGTACCGTTTGGGAATCTTGACATTATCAGGATCATATCCCATAGCCACCTTTAGTTTCCACCTGAGTCTCCTTATTTCATCACCAATCTCCTCTGCCTCTTCAGCTTGCTTTTCATAACCAATAATAGAAAGTCCCTTTTTCACCCTATCCCATGTGTAAAGCCCTCTGGCAAAGAGACAAGATACAAGGGAAGTTAGCACCACTCTTCTTCTATCTTCGCTAATGATATATTCCAGTGCAGCTTCTGGTGTATACTCGGTAGCCTTTTGATCAAACGAATAGCCTGCTGTATCAAGATGGGAATGCCTTACCCCCATAGCCTGAGATACATAATAAACAGGACCTGTAGCATAACCAGCCATCTCTTGACCCAGTACCGCTGCAAAGTCCTCTCCACCATACTCACGAGCAGCTGCCATTGTTCCCTCGCCAAGAAGATGCCAGAAGTCATTAACCCTATAGGCAAGCATCTGAAGGGCCTCCAGATAGCGCTCGGTATCACCCCACTGAAGTTTTATACCTGTATCCTTTTCGGAAATAATACCCCTCTCAAGGGCCTCTGTTGTCCATGCAAGGGCTACACCAGAGGATATAGCATCAAGGCCCAATCTCTCCACTTGGTCAATGAGTTTCAAAACCTCTTCCGCCGTCTTTGTTTCAAGCATACTACCAAGTGCAAATATAAGTTCGTGATCATAAGAAACTTGAGTGTACTTATATTCATGCTCAGGACCAAATTGTTCCCTTAAAAGTCCCACATGTATACAACCAACCTGACAACCAGAACATGCAATCTTTCTCACAAGAAGATTATCGGCAAAGTATTCTCCACTAATATTTTCAGCGTACTCAAACTGGGTTTTCTGCATATTCTTGGTGGGTAGAGACTTAATACTATTTAGTGGCAACACATTCTGGGGAGTCCCCAGATCATGATATTTGTGCAGTAGGTCAGAACCTACTACAAGATCATATATTTCCTTATAAAACTTTGTATACTCAGGATTAACACCAAAATGGGTAGAATCATCGCCAACAACGACAATGGCCTTAAGATTTTTCATACCCATAAGGGTGCCAAGGCCTAATCTACCAAAGTGTCTAAAGGTATCAACATTAACACCGGCAAATTTCACACCTCTTTCGGCAGCAGGTCCTATCCTAAGAATACTTCTTCTTCCACTAGCACGTTTTTCATGAAGTCTAATAAGTCTTCCTGTTGTGAATACATCAAGCCCCCATAAATGTCTTGCATCTTTAAATTCAACAGAGTGCGGACCTATCACAAGATATACCGGTCTTTCTGATTTACCAGTTATAACCAAAAGGTCTATACCCGCATACGCCATTACCATGCCAAGGCGACCACCAGCATGAGATTCTCCCCAGTCACCTGTATATGGTGAACGATAAATAGATACTACCTTTGTCATAAGTGGAAGTACCCCATTAAGTGGACCTGTTGCAAATATAATAGGAGACTTATCATCCCCTGCAGGTATTTCATGTCCTTGCAATTCTTCAAATAACTTGCTGGCAGCACCAGTGCCTCCAATCCAATCCTTGAGATCTGGTCTATGTTCCAGTCTTACCTTACGATTTGTCAAATCTATATGAAGTACTCGTACATCATTTATCCACATGTGGGACCACCTCTTCTACCATTTGTATCACTTCATGAGGACAATACTGTGTACATATACCACACTGTACACATACTATAGGAATATGCCACTGTGGATCCATGCGAATAGCATCAACAGGACATGCCTTTTCACATTCCCCACATCCGATACAGAGATTCTGTCTAAATACCACTCCTCCTCCTTTACGGGGAATCAGTGCCTCTGTAGGACATGCCTCAGCACACATAGGTTCAGTACATCCAAGGCATGTGTTTACCTGAAAACCACTGGAAATACCTCCCCTTGTCTTTACCTGAAGGGCAGCCCTATAGAGCGAAAAGCTTTGATACCGAAAACGAGCACACGCCTGCATACACGACATACATCCAATACATTTATCTACATCAACAACCTTGAGGATAGCCAATGTCCTCACCACCTTTTTGCCATTTGTTTATAGGATGATATTATAACTAATCTTTTTTCTGTCGGGTATTCATAACTTCCTTGGTAATAAGATACGCCACATATTCACGCGGTATAAAATAGTGAACCAGATTACCCTGTGCTGCAAGTAGAGGAAACAGGGTTTCCGTTCCCTGACCAAACGGGGCTGATGTCGAAAGGCGGGGAAGCATAAGAGCTAAGAAATCATAGAGCTCCGTTAGCGTAGCGGGAATGTTGTCACTATTGTGAAGAGTTTCAAATAGTGCGATGCCTCTAATGGTAGCAGGTTGCTCTTCTTCAGGTTTTATCAAACGAATATAAGAAGAAACCAGGGATAGGTGTTCGTGAAAGCCCGTTATACCAAACAAGGGAGTTCTTTCGGCAACATCTAAATCATAAAGAATATCATAGATACTCTCTACATCTCTGGGCATATATCTCATGGCCATATACCGGTTAAATCCTACAAGGGGCACATTGCTATATATATATTCTTCACCAAGGGCCATAAGACTACCATCCCAAATAATCGCCACATCATCACCTGCTACCTTATTTGCTATATCTTTTATTTCTTCCTTCTCTAATTCAACCATAAGCTGCAATATCGTATCATCTATATGCTCCTCACCATCAATATAAACAACCTGAAACTCCATTTCACCGGGAAGTAATACTATCTTATCTGGAAGTTCCTCATCTACATTTTCTTTTATATCATCAACAACAATAAAGTATCTGCGACCACGTGGCGGAGACCCAGTATCAAACATCACCTGTATCCCTCTTTGTAAGGACCATTCCACAGTACCAGCCAATACCTCTACAAAAACTCCCACAACACCGCCTTTTAAAAGCACTTTGCTATAAATCTTCTTTCGCCCATCTATAAAATATAAAAATCGCTGATTACGCTTGGTAAAAATATCTTTTCTACTCTGTGCTGCATGGCTCCTCCATTTGGACAACCATTCTTTCCATGCCTGTTTATCTAAATCAGCTTCTATACCATATGCCTTTAATGTATCTATATCAAAAGGGGCAATATATGGAACCCCGTCTTCTTGCCAATCAATTTCATAAATATATTCAAACCATCCCACCCACACGCACCTCCTAACATCCTATTCATATATTATCATCGGCATATATATCTAAGTCATTTAGAAAAGGGGTAAATTTTTCGTGACTTCTTCCGATATAACGATTGAGGGGAATGGATGCCCCTCGAAAACGAAAACCATGGAAGGAGGTGTCGCGCATGGCACTGGCTGATCTGACAAGGATCAGAACCAACATTGGGGCAATGAATGCCCTCAACAGCCTAAAGCTGGTCAATAATGACCTAGCATTGAGACAGTTGCGTTTGGCAACTGGTGTGCGTATCACTAAGGCAGCAGATGATCCCGCAGGTTATCGTATTGCCATCAAGCTCAAGGCCCGCAGTAGAGGACTTGGTGTAGCACTTGACAACATCGCCGATGCTAAGAACATGCTCTCCGTTGCAGAAGGTGGTATTACCAAGATTAAAGATCTATTACTTGACATTCGTGACAAAATTTCACAGGCAGCAAATGACACCATGGGAACTGAGGAACGTCTTGCTATTGCACAGCAGGTAAAAGAGTATCTCCATGAGATTGTGCGTATCGCTCATGAAACCCGTTGGAACGATTTAGGACTTCTTGACAACTCTACTCCTCCAGCAGCAGACAATTTAGCATCTACTACTTTCCACTTCCAGAGTGGAGCTGACTCTGGTGAAACAACAACATGGCAGAGAAGCTACAAGGTTTTATTCAACACAGACACTAACACAGTTGACATTGGCGGCGGAACCAGTGTAGCCATCAACAATACAGAAGAAAACTGGGCAAATTGGACCACAAAAGCCGATAACTTAGGTGTTGTATTCACCAAAGCCGATGACACCAGCAAGGCTGCAACTGCAAGCGTATATAGCTCAGACAGTGGCCTTATCAATGCCTCTTCTGCCATTACCGTAGGAATGGTATATGCCTACCTTGGCGTGAAAGATGCAGCAGGAGTTACAACAAGCTATGCCAACTCTACTAACGTTAATGCATCTGCCAATGAGCTACTGCAGAGAGTCGATGCTGCTATCAGAAACACATCCGAGTGGCTAGCTGGTATCGGTGCACTTAGCTCCAGACTTCAGGCCAAGGAAGAAACTCTCATGATTGCCCAGGTCAATGTTGAGGCATCTTGGAACAGAATCTACAACGCTGATATGGCCAAAGAGCAGCTGTATGCTACAAGAGACCAAATACTACAGCAGACAGCAACTGCCATGCTCGCACAGGCCAATACAGCCCCACAGAGTGTATTGGCACTTTTTCGCTAATGAAAGCCAGATACCTGAATAAAACAAAGGCCGACCTGCCCCCACAGGTCGGCCTTTTCCATTAAGAACTTATCACTTCTACTCTGTCTTACCTGTCTTCATGATGGATATAATAGACTCTGCATCAAGCCCAGTAGCATCCATAATATCCCTTATACGTGTATCCTTATCTATGTCTATAGTGCCACCAACATAATTTTGAAGGTTCTCTACAGCCTTATCCACATCAATACCCTCTTTTTCAGCAAGCTCTGATACTGTATACCTACCATATCCTTGTCCTTTTATGACCGATGTTCCTTCACTACCTTCCGACTCCACACTCTGAAAGTGGTCTCTTAACGCATAGTAAATATCCCATGTTCCCATCTTTTCCTCATCTGTAATATAACCTTCTTCTTCCATTCTGTGCTTATAATCCTCAAGTGTTTCTGTTGCATTCATCGGCTCAAGTCCCAGCTGTCCCTTCAAGTAATTATTGATAGCAGTTTCCGACACACCAAAATGCTCTGCAAGCTCAGAAAGGGTCATTTTATCAGGTTCCAGTTGGAGAATAGGGCTCTTTTCCTCCCATACATCCTTAAAATATTCAGAGGTATTCATAATATAGGCAAACGGGGCAAATGACACAGCAGCTCCGATAAATATGGCAACGGATAGAATAGTAGCTACACCAACCTCGCGTAACCTTACCCCCCTTACTTCTCTAGCCCAGTTCACAAAATACGACTTAAAAATAGCCCAGTTATACTTTAAGTGAAACACAGTAGCAATTGTAAATACAATAGCCCATATAACATGAACAGCTTCCCAAGCATCTTTATCAAGTCCTAAAAATGTCCACTGTGACCAATTGGCTACCCTACCTGAAGGTGCAATAAATAGAACAATACCTGATATAAATAGAAATACAAACGACCAGGCCATCATGAATGTTGTGAATGCACGCATGTTGAATCGCTTCTTCATAATTCCTACCTCCTTGTTATAATTTTTCACATACATATACGCACGGGAGTGATGGGTTGTGACAGAAGAAGAAATAATAAACGAGGCATGGAAAGTAGCTCATGCCTTCTTAGATAGTGGAAATCACGATATAGGTCATGTTAAAAGAGTGCTTCGCAACGCCACATTGATATGGACAAAAGAAGGTGGCAATCTCTTTGCCATTAAACTATCAGCAATCCTACACGATATAGGACGTCCGATAGAAGAAATCACAGAACAAGATCATGCTGAGGTATCTGCCAATATAGCAAAGAGGCTGCTCTACCTATGGAATATTCCAGACAAGATTATAAAAATAGTCTATGATGCTATATACAATCATAGATTCTCTAAAGGCAGAACTCCCCAAACTATCGAGGGAAAAATTCTCAGCGATGCCGATAAACTAGACGCCCTTGGTGCTATAGGTATCGCAAGGGTATTTAAACATGACTGTGGCAGAGCCATAGAAGATGACATTAAACACTTTTATGAAAAAATCGTCAAACTACCCCACTTGATGTATACAGAAGCGGGTTACAAACTGGCAATAGAAAGGTTAAAGGTTGTAGAATATTTTTTAGAACAGATACAAGAGGAGTTGAACAGTGAAAATCAATAGTAAGCATTCTCTAAAAGAATTACCATCCCAAGTTGCTAAAGCCGCTATTTTATCAGCTCTACTTGCTGTTATCCCTATAGCATTTGTAGCATACCAAACAGGCTCTGCTATTCTTAGCATCATTTTTGTATACCTACCTATTATGGCCATACTCACACTACTTTATAAATCGATAGAATATTTGCTTACCTTAATAGATGAAAAAAATGCCACAATCGATAGCATGAGATCGCAGATATCCATATTAAATAACGAACTTGATGTTCTCAAACATGTAGCCCAATCAAAACAACTCTATGAAAAAAGGCACAGTATATTCAAAGAATTTGTCAAAGAACTAGGCAACACTACAACACCTGAAGATATTATTCATATACTCGAAGAATTTTTACACAGACACTTTCAAGGGGTTAAAGGATTCTCAATACTTATTCGGGGAAAACAGGCTCTCTCTCCTGCTCCTCTAATAAGAAAAGGAGATACCTCTCCACCCCAAATAAAATTGGAAATTCCAGGTAGAGACAACATATTTTATGTTCATATAGGATATATTCCAGGCTATGTATATAGCCATGAGATAGAAGACATACTCGAACTTTTTAGTCTTGCATTGAAAAAATGGGAAGATTTAAAAGGTTCAATAACAGATCCATTAACGGGAGCATACAACAGACAATTTTTGGAACTTATAAGAGACTACATAGAAGATGAAAACTCACAATATACCTTATTAATGATAGATCTTGATGGGTTTAAAAAGGTCAACGACTCAATGGGCCACGAAAAAGGAGACGAAATTCTCAAAAACACCGTCCAGAAAATACAAAACAGTCTCAGAGGCAATGATATTCTCATCAGATATGGAGGAGACGAATTTGTTGTCATAGCATCTGATACAACAATGGAAAATGGTCTGCGGGTGGCCGAACGTATAAGACTATCTGTTAGAAACAATCTTATCTCCGCAAGCATAGGAGCAGTATTTAAACGCAGGGGAGTGAAAGCCAAGCTAGAAAAAATTATCAAGCTGGCAGACGCTCTTATGTATATCGCCAAGAAGGAAAAAGATAAAGTAGTTGGTGGAAAGTGGGAGGGTTCTTTCCCCTCCCAAAAATGATTTATTAGAACAAATCACTACCTTCTTCTTTCTTTTCTTCAGCTTCTGTTTTTTCTGCAGACTCTTTTACTTCCTCTACCATAGGTTCCTCTGCTACAGATGGCTGTTCTTGTATATCAGACACAGCTTCAGAAGAAATTTCTGTAACTTCCTGAACAGGTTCAGTAGATGTCGAGATTTCTCCCTCTTTGCCAGCATCAAGTGCAGCTATTTCCTCTTTTTTCAATTCTATTTCCTTCTGCTTCTGTGCTATCTTCTCTTCAACCTCAGCAACCTTTTGCTTGTATTCCTCTTCTGTTTTAACAATCTCTTGCTCTTTCTCCTCGATTTTCGCCTTATACTCCTCTAAAATCTCTGTAAATTCTGTTTTCCCCTCAAGATATAGATCGTATATCTTCTCACCGAGTTCTGCCTTAAGATCTCTAATGGCTTTCTGAATTAGTTTAATGGCATTTTCTTTCTCTTTTTCAAGTTTAGCAATCTCCTTCTTAAGGCTACCGATATCAAACTCTATCTTCTTGATCTCTGCAAGGATAGATGCCTTTTTAGCAGCAATAGATGCCGCTTCTCCACCTTTCTCTACAACCTGCTTAACTTTGTCCCAAAATCCCATAGGGATCACCTCCTTATATAGATAGCAAATGCTACCTAATATTATTATAAATCACCAAACTTCTCACGAATCTCTGCACGACCCTTCACAATAAAATACATGCCCAATATCATACCTATTAGTATCACCCAAACACCTAAGCCTCCCAATGTATCGGTGAGAATAAAGAAACCGCCCAGAAAAAGACCACCAAATATAAAGAGAAGACCTATAAGTGCACCTTTTCTCATAGGAGCCCATGCCTTTTTAAACTCCTTTTCGGTTTCCTTCAGAATCTCATTGACAACACTCTCTTCAAAATGCATTTCAAGCATCTTTTTCGCTATTTTTCTAACATCAAACCAGCCATGTTCATCTCCGTAACTGATGATATCAGCAAGTATCTTAGCTCCACTCTCCTCTGACACATAATTTTGCAACACATTACCAAGACTATGCAAATAGACTTTTACCTGAAGAACCACCTGCTGTGCCATCATCTGCTGGTTATTATAGAGGTTGAAGCTATTCATATCATCACCTCCTATTTTGTTATACCAAATAATTTTGCAAAAGAAAAAGGGGGAAGCATAGCTTCCCCCTTACCGGTACTAATATTAACTTTGCAACTTCTACTCTCCGGGATACACAACCGTTACAGTGCGAGTAGTACCATCCCAAGCAACAGTGGCTCCTAAAGCCTCAGAAACAAATCTTATAGGAACAAGAGTACGTTCATTTCTGATAACAGGTGCAACATCCATCTCATAAACTTTGCCATTGACATAATATGTCTTCTGTCCAACAAACATCTGAATGGTATCATCGCCCAGCTGAATGGTAATATGCTGTGTTGCTTCATCATAATCTACAATAGCAGAAAGTGATTCTGCAATAAACCTAACAGGAACCATTGTCCTATCATTGATGATAGTAGGAGGTACATCAAGCTTTACTTTCACTCTACCTACAATGGCAACAGGATCATCTATCTTCATGACAATCTTTAGTGCACTTGGATACACATATACATAGTGCTTTACAAGTTTGTTACCTGCAGGGTCGATAACCTGTATCTTAAACACATTCACACCGTGGAACATCCTAAAGAGAGCAGACTTAAAGTGCCCATCTTTATCAGCCTTAACCTGAGAGGTTGTTCCCTCTTTAATGCCTTTCATCTGCTTAATAATCACAACAGAGTCAGGTTCCGTAATACCTTCAATATAAACCTTTCTACTGGGAACAATCTTGGATGTTGGAGATGTAATTTCAAGACCAGAAACATGCAGATCAATAGTAACCTTTACAGAAGATAGTATTTTATCCTTTGTTCCCACACCTATTTCATAAGTACCCTCACCTGGGACGGTAATCTGGTATTCAATCTTTCCATCAGTAACATCTACAGTAGCTATCTGTTCACCACCGAGGTAAACATAAGCTTTGTCTGTCCCCTTAACCATAGCTACAAGATCTATCTGTTTACTACCAATAACAGCACCATCGGATGGTTTTACGATCGTCATAGAAATCTCTTCTGTACCACCCTGGATATATGGATCAACCAGTATTCCAGGTACCCTCACAGGACTTTGCTTCGTCCAGTCTAGCACCTCTTCCTGCTTGTATCCTTCCGGTACTATCAGGTCTATTATGTTCGGATCTTCATTTCCATCACTGCCGCCTCCAAAGGCCCATTCCTCTGCCTTCGCCTTGACCTGCCTTATCCGTCCCGGCCCGTATCCATCTTGTCCAAGTACCATCGCTACTATCTTCGACCCTTTCCCTATCTCTCCTATCGCTTCCTTCGGTATCCTCAGCTCTACCCACCCATCTTCTCCATATGTTACTGTGCTCGTCGCTCCTACCTCTTTCAGATCTGTCCCTGCTATCTCTCCTCCATCTACTGTGTATAGCTTGCTTTCCCAGCCTTCTAATCTTATTCCTTTATCCCATTTGAAGTCATTTGTGAACATCGCATTCATGCCTTCCAGTCCTTCATCTGTTCCTCCATCTTTGTTGTCTATGAATACCATTAGTGTTTGCTTGCTTATTCCCCATGCTCCATTCCATGGATTGTCTACATTCCTTAGCTGCCATCTGAATATGTATGTGTCTCCTTCACTTCTTGCCTCAAACTTCAGTAAGTCGAAGTCTCCGGGCTTGAATACCGCATTCGTCGGATAGGTGTACGTTCCTGGCCCATAGTCGTCTCCTTCTGGATCAGATATGGACACGTTAAGAACTGCCTGAGCAGGTATCTGGATATACGGATCAACCAGTATTCCAGGTACCCTCACAGGACTTTGCTTCGTCCAGTCTAGCACCTCTTCCTGCTTGTATCCTTCCGGTACTATCAGGTCTATTATGTTCGGATCTTCATTTCCATCACTGCCGCCTCCAAAGGCCCATTCCTCTGCCTTCGCCTTGACCTGCCTTATCCGTCCCGGCCCGTATCCATCTTGTCCAAGTACCATCGCTACTATCTTCGACCCTTTCCCTATCTCTCCTATCGCTTCCTTCGGTATCCTCAGCTCTACCCACCCATCTTCTCCATATGTTACTGTGCTCGTCGCTCCTACCTCTTTCAGATCTGTCCCTGCTATCTCTCCTCCATCTACTGTGTATAGCTTGCTTTCCCAGCCTTCTAATCTTATTCCTTTATCCCATTTGAAGTCATTTGTGAACATCGCATTCATGCCTTCCAGTCCTTCATCTGTTCCTCCATCTTTGTTGTCTATGAATACCATTAGTGTTTGCTTGCTTATTCCCCATGCTCCATTCCATGGATTGTCTACATTCCTTAGCTGCCATCTGAATATGTATGTGTCTCCTTCACTTCTTGCCTCAAACTTCAGTAAGTCGAAGTCTCCGGGCTTGAATACCGCATTCGTCGGATAGGTGTACGTTCCTGGCCCATAGTCGTCTCCTTCTGGATCAGATATGGACATGTTAAGAACTGCCTGAGCAGGTATCTGGATATACGGATCAAGGAGTATACCGGGTAGTCTCACGGGGCTCTGCTTATGCCAGTCGAGTACTTCCTCTTGCTTATAACCTTCTGGCACTATCATATCTATGATATTAGGATCTTCATTGCCGTCGCTACCGCCTCCGAAACGCCATTCCTCTGCTTTGGCATTAACCTGTCTTATACGACCTGGTCCATATCCATCTTGTCCAACAACCATGGCAATAATCTTGGAATCCTTACCAAGTTTACCAATAGCCTCTTCAGGGACATAAACATACACAGTACCAGGGGCACCTTCTATAGCTTTTACAGTTATGCCATAGTCATTTATATCTTCGCCAACAATCTCTCCTCCATCAACTTTATAGAGCTTAGAAACCCAACCTTCTATCTGAAGGGCATAATCCCACTTAAAGTCACCGGCTGTCATGGCGTTCAGACCTTCAAGCCCCTCATCCGTGCCACCTTCCTGGTTGTCAATAAACACAATGAGGGTTTGCTTGCTAAGACCATTAGGAGAACCCCAACAGTTGTCAAGATTCTTCAGTACCCACTTCATTTCGTAACCATCGGTTGTGCTTGTCAGTGCAAACTGAAGAAGATCAAAATCACCCGGCTTGAAAACAGATGCAAGTGGATATGTGTATGTGCCTGGTCCATAGTCGTCTCCTTCTGGATCATTGATAACCATATTAATGGTCTCTTTCTGTGGCATCTGGATATATGGATCAACCAGTATTCCAGGTACCCTCACAGGACTTTGCTTCGTCCAGTCTAGCACCTCTTCCTGCTTGTATCCTTCCGGTACTATCAGGTCTATTATGTTCGGATCTTCATTTCCATCACTGCCGCCTCCAAAGGCCCATTCCTCTGCCTTCGCCTTGACCTGCCTTATCCGTCCCGGCCCGTATCCATCTTGTCCAAGTACCATCGCTACTATCTTCGACCCTTTCCCTATCTCTCCTATCGCTTCCTTCGGTATCCTCAGCTCTACCCACCCATCTTCTCCATATGTTACTGTGCTCGTCGCTCCTACCTCTTTCAGGTCTGTCCCTGCTATCTCTCCTCCATCTACTGTGTATAGCTTGCTTTCCCAGCCTTCTAATCTTATTCCTTTATCCCATTTGAAGTCATTTGTGAACATCGCATTCATGCCTTCCAGTCCTTCATCTGTTCCTCCATCTTTGTTGTCTATGAATACCATTAGTGTTTGCTTGCTTATTCCCCATGCTCCATTCCATGGATTGTCTACATTCCTTAGCTGCCATCTGAATATGTATGTGTCTCCTTCACTTCTTGCCTCAAACTTCAGTAAGTCGAAGTCTCCGGGCTTGAATACCGCATTCGTCGGATAGGTGTACGTTCCTGGCCCATAGTCGTCTCCTTCTGGATCAGATATGGACATGTTAAGAACAGGTCCTTCAGATGTAGATCCCGTTTTACTCTTGTATATAGGATCCACAGCATCTTCTCCCTCACCTTGCAATGTCACCTGATACTTACCGGTAATGAGACCTTTATCCTGCTTGTAAACAGTTACCGTGTATGTATGACCACCGCGAGGATAGAATGTCTTATCAGTTACCAGTGTATATGTCTGACCTATGGTATTGTCGGTAACCTTGACAATAGGCGTGTCATCTGGTGTGATAGCAATCTTACCATCTGCAAATGATACATTGTATGAAACATCATTATAAGATGGTGCATAGTCCATGGTGTATACACGAACCTCATAAGGCTTCATTGTGCCAAGAGATATCTTGCCATTTTCTACTGTCATGTCACCTGATCCAATAGCTGGAGCATATGTGCCATCTTTTACATAGCCTAAGGCATCAGCAACAACATCTGCTCTCTCTTCACCATCTGGATTGATAAACACAAACACCTCTTTGCCATCGCCTATTCTTGCAAAGGCAAGAATACGGTCATTATTTGCGCTAAAGTGCACCATCTTACCCTCTTTGACGGCATCATACTGATGTCTAAGCGCATTCAGAGAGCTATACCATGCGATAAGATCTTTATCCTCATGTCCCCATGGATAAGGCACTCTCATAAATGGATCATTGGCAAGAGGCCTATCATCCTTACAACCTTTCTCACCGGCGTTGGTAGCTCCTGCCTCATCACCATAAAAGATCGTCGGAGCTCCCTTAAACATAATCTGAAGCGCAGACAGTGCTTTAAGTGCGTTTTTATCTTTAAGGAAGTACAGAGGTCTTGCCATATCATGGCTATCAACAAGATTCCACAGTGCATCATGTACTGCAGATGGATAATCATTGTAAATGGCATCTATCTTCTGCCAAAACTCTGTAGAAGACATATTCTTATTAAGGAAAAAGCCCTGGGCCGATGGCTTTGTACCCTCATGGTCGTTGTCCCAGTCCACAACAGTGGCTGCGGCAAAACGGTAATTCATAACCGTATCCATCTGATCGCCAAGAAGCATAGGAATAACCTCCTTAGGCTTGTTCCACACCTCTGCAACCAAAACGGCATCAGGATTAATAGCTTTTATAGCCTCTCTATACTCCTTCAAGAAACCTGTGGGTATAATCATAGCCACATCAACACGCCATCCCATTGCTCCAGCACCGTTCCAGAACTTTACAACAGAATTATCATCTGTAAGGAAGAATTTCTGGAAACCTTTATCAAGCACATTGATTGTGGGCATCCAGCCAAGCCCTGCCCATCCCTGATACTTATCGGGCCACTCTATAAACTTATACCAACTGTAGTATGGAGAATCCTGAGATTCATGGGCACCAACAGTAGAAAACTCACCCTGAGAATCAAAGTAAAGAGACCTGTCAGAAGAATGATCTGGTGTCACATCAAGGATAATCTTCATACCCCTCTTCTTGGCTTCTGAAACTAAAGTCTTGAATGTATCCAAATCACCAAGTATAGGATCTACAGCATGATAGGATGTTGGGTCATATCTATGGGTAGATGGTGCAGGGAAGATAGGGTTAATATAAAGCACATCTACACCAAGAGACTTCAGATAATCAAGACTCTCTATAATACCCTTAAGGTCACCACCATAATATCTTGTTGTATCCACATAGCGACACTGTCCCCCAATAGTATCCCAAGCCATAACAGGGGCATCCCAAGGTACCGTATACTTAGGAACGCCCAAGAAATCACCCGGCTCCTTTTCATCAACATTCAAATAATAGTCGTGGAAAGTAAATGTTTTACCCTCAGCAGGATCGTTAGATGTATCGCCATTTCTAAATCTATCTGGGAATATCTGATACACAACAGCTCCCTTAATCCACTGTGGAACAGAAAAATCAGGTTTATAAACAGTAACCCTGTAATCACCTTTAAACATGCGTTTGAAAGTGCCATCGTATCCGTAGAAGTAATATTCATAAAGACCTACATCAGCAAATGGTATCTGTAGTGTCCACACATCAAGAAGGCCATCATCTGTTTGCCCAACTTTATTAAGCGTATAGGTTTTTTCTTCTTTTTCAGATGGAGAAGCTGGAGCGTCTTCAGCTTTCCAGCCATACTTCACCATCTTCATCTGAAGTGTGGCAATCTCTCGTCTTGTTGTATATACATAAAAAGTTACCTTTGTGCCAGGCACAATTGCCCCAGCAGGATCCCTTTTGACGATAAATGTCGTATCTCTTGGAATATTCTTATCAGGACCGGCAGGCAAGAGTTTATACTGCCAATTTCCCTCATCTACCTTACGATAAACAACAAGGAGTTTCTTTCCATCTGCCGTAATGTCTTTTTCTTCAGAAACACCACCGGCAGATATCTTTACATGCACAGAACCTTCTACCTCTGCCCATGCAGAATAGTACACACCTCTTTGATACACTGGATATGCTTTATCACCAACAACCAGTGCATCAGAGGCAGCAAATGTTAGTGGGGGTAAAATCAACGCACTAAAAATCAGTGCCAGAGATACCACCCATACGGTAAATTTCCTCATAAAGGGGTACACCTCCTTTTATCCTTTAACGGATCCCTTCAGGAGACCCGAAAGTAAATACTTCTGGAATGCAAGAAACACTACCGTTACAGGAACTGCTACAAGCACAGAGGCCGCTGCAAACTTCGTAATGTTAAGTCCGTAAGACCCTACATACAGAAGGTTATACATCCACAGTGGCAATGTAGCCAGTGTGTTACTGGATATAAGAATAAGAGCCATAACATATTCAAGCCATGCCCCCATAAACGCAAACAGTCCTGTAACGGCAAGACCCGGTAATGACAGGGGAACAATGATTTTCCAGTAAATGGTCCATGGACTGGCACCATCTACCATAGCGGCCTCATCAAGTTCCCTAGGAATAGCATCCATGAATGCCCTAAGATTCCAGACAGC
This sequence comes from Zhurongbacter thermophilus, assembly GCF_026184435.1. Taxonomy (NCBI): domain Bacteria; kingdom Pseudomonadati; phylum Zhurongbacterota; genus Zhurongbacter; species Zhurongbacter thermophilus. Next base: position 319,435 of record NZ_CP046447.1, on the reverse strand, counting down.
AAATGGCAGGTTAAAACCTGTATAAGCTATAACAAGAGCCCAATGAACCTTAGGCATACCAAGGAAAGGCTTGGCTGATGTCAGTCCTAATTTTACAAATACCACATACAGGGCTATCATGCCCACCATAGCGGGAAACATCTGAGAGACCATATAGTAGAAGTAAAAAAGAAATTTACCGGGAAACTCATATCGCGAAAAGCCATATGCTGTCATAGACGCCACAAAAAGTGTAATAATAACCGTTAGTGTGGCTATTTTCACAGATGTCCAAAAAGCCCTCATAAATGTACTGGGTTTTCGGGTAATGACTTTAACAACCTTTCTTGTTGTTGTTACCGTTCCATCTGACAGGGTTATAGTAACTGTCTTTTTTATCTCACGAGGTCTCTTCAAAGGTTTACCCAATATAATCTCATCATAGTTTTTCAGCGTAAGATTCTTCAGTGAAGGAACCACTACATCATTGGTGGGCTGAAAAGACATCAGCACTACCCATGAAACAGGCAGCAGTATAGCCAAGACGAAGAGTAGTAAAACAAGTCTAGTAATAAGTCTTTTCATAAAGCTTGTTTTTTCCATAGCTATCACTCCTCTGCCCATTTCTGAAGCTTCATATTAATAAGGGATAGTGCCAGAAGCACAAAGAATACAACATATCCCAAAGCTGCTGCGATATTCCATGCATGTTGGTTGTAGAAGTAGTTGTACATGTATGTGATAAGCAAGTTGGTAGCACCATAACTGTATACTTTACCTCCAACAGTTACACTTACAACAGGTCCTCCCTTGTTAAAGAGCCATATGACATCAAACTTATTAAAAGTCCATATGATACCTAATAAAATAGAAGGCATCATAACCCTAAGCACAAGGGGAACGGTAATATACCTTATCTTTTGCCATGGAGTAGCACCATCAACGGAGGCAGCTTCGTAAAGTTCTGCAGGAATAGATTGCAGAGCCCCAAGTGCAATAATCATCATAAAAGGTACACCAAGCCATATATTAATAATAAGAACGGCAATACGAGCCCAGAAGGGACTAGTCATCCACGGGATAGGATGAATACCAATGTAGGTAAGCATGGCATTAATGAAGCCATTTTCATAAAACATAGCTCTCCATACCAAGATAGTAACAAATGCGGGAATAGCCCACGGCAAAATGAGAATAAACCGCCATATGGTTTTTTCTACCGTCGACATCCATTTGTTATTAAGCATAATAGCGAGAGTAATACCCAATGAAACATGGAAAAAAACATTGATAAAAGTCCACACGATATTCCACTGAAGAGTTTTAAAGAGAATAACTCCGTCGTTCTTTATAATCCAACGAAAATTGTCAAAACCAACAAACCTTATCACCTTAAAACCTTCTCTAACGAAATCACCTATTACCTGTTTTTCAAGATTGGTAAAAGCTATGACAAGAGAAAAGACCAGCGGAAGGAAACTCAAAAAGAATATAAGAAGCATTCCTGGTGACACGAAAAAGTACGCTGTTTTATAATCTTTTTTCGCCATCACTATTCCCCCTCAAAAATAAAGGGGTGGCACATGCCACCCCTTTCTGCCTTACTTATTAATCTTTGCCATAATCTTCTCATAGGCAGATTCAAGAGCTTGCTTAGGTGTCTGCTGTCCCGTATACACCAGTTGAAGTGCACTATCCATCTCACCCCATACAGAACCCATCTCCGGAATATTGGGCATTGGTATACCGAGCGCTGCTTGTGCAGAGAAACCTTTGATAACCTCATCATTTCTAATATCAGATTTCATATAAAGATCAACCAGAGCGGGAATATGTCCTACCTCTTTGGCAAGGCGGTATGGAGCATTATAGCCATCTTCATCTGTCACAAGACCTGTAAAGAATTTCATAAACTCAAGAGCGGCCTCTTTGTTCTGACTCTCTGAAGACATATAAATATTCTTTACACCTACAAACGGCTTTCCACCGGGAATCAGCTCAATAGAAGCAGACGGCACCTTCTTCTTGATATCACCCCATGCCCATGGTCCATTGATAATCATAGCAGCCTTACCCTTGGTAAAGCTATCCATCATCATACTATAATCTGGTGGATCCTGCGGTAATACTCCATTTTTCTTCAGCTGTAGTAAATAATTCATAGCCTGAATAGCTCCTTCATTTTTAATAGGATCAACAGTTAGCTTTCCATTTTTATACGCAAATATACCGCCACCAAATCCGAAGTGGAAAGGAGCATAGAAGTAGAATGTTGTTACAGGAAATACCAGTGGTTGCACCCCATCCTTGACAAGAGACTTAGCATTCAGCAGTTCCTCTCTTGTTGTAGGCACCTTGTTTATAAGGTCTTTATTAACGATAAGTGCTACAGATTCGAAAGATTCAGGAAGAGCCCAAAGATGCCCTTTATATGTATCTGCCTGCAAAGTAACAGGAACAAAATAAGCCCTGAGCTTCAAAGGATCTATATACTTATCAATAGGCTCAATAACCTTGTAGTAATCGGCCAGTTCACCAACCCAGTCATGAGGTCCAATAAATAGATCTGGACCTTGCCCCTGAGGAATAGCCATAGTCAGTTTATTCTTTAAATCATTGAATGGAACAGACACCTGATCAACAGTAACATATGGATACATCTCTTGGAACCTATCTATAATCTCGTCAAGAATTTCAGCTTCGGTAGAATCAGTACCCCATCCATGCCATATAACAATTTCACCTGATACATCTGTATTAGCCTTTATAGACAAGTCAAAATTTGCGATGATAACACGATAAGCCTGAGGATCCCATCTGACAGCAAATCCCAATGCCTCCGATACAAACCTTACAGGCACAAGTGTTCTACCGGCCTTCTTATCGACATATGGTTTGACATCCATCTTTTTGTCTTTACCATTAATACGAATAGTATTTTTTCCTTTGCTCTTGGCAGTAACAGGCCATAGTTCTATTGTTTTACCGGGCATTGTAATAATGACTTTCTGCTCCTTGGCATCCCAGTCAACCTTGGCACCAAGAACTTCCGATACAAATCTCAAAGGAACAAACGTTCTATTGTTGGTAATAACTGGAGCCACATCCATCTGTGTACCAGACTTTCCATTGATAAGAACATTTTTCTTACCAATAAACAGTTCGATCATCTTTTTGTCTGCTGCATAAGTACTCGACGGTGCTGATACGAATACCAATACCGACATGACCAATGAAAGAACCAGCACCATCACAGTGAACTTCTTCATAACCCGCACACCTCCCTAAGGGATTTATTGGAGGATTAATAACCTCCCACTATTTAATATAAGTCCAGAGGTTAAAATAGGGAGACAGTAAAAGGGAGACATGCATCATTTTATGCAAAAAACACTGCATATTTACGCTTATAGAATTTAACATTTGGTGCACCTGGGGGGAGTCGAACCCCCAACCTCAGGCTCCGGAGGCCTGCGCTCTAACCTGTTGAGCTACAGGTGCACCACTCAAGAGGGATTATATCAGAAGTCTACCTTCCTCATCAAATAATACTGAAGCATGTTGCACAGCCTTTTCTATTACATAATGAAAGCCTTTTTCTCCTATAAGCTGAAGAAGTTTCCATACTCTTTGTGATGACATTCCATCCTTATAGTGATGAACAATATCTCTGATAAACTGCCTCTCCCTGCGATACCAGTTAGGATCTTCAAGGATTCTTACAATAGTGCTCTCCAACTCGTCTTGGGTATAAGCCTTAGGACCAGGTGCCCACACATCATAAGGATCAAGCAAAAATCCTCTACGTTTCATGTAAATATTAATATCAGGAGGATAAAAAACAATAGGTCTATCAAGAAGAAGGTAGTCAAAATAGACAGAAGAATAGTCGGTAATAAGTAGGGATGCAGCACCTAAAATCCCGTAAAAGTCCATATCACTACCTATAAGATGTTCATCTCTCAGCACAAAGATATGCTCATAAGATGAGAAGTCGTACATTTTAGAGACAATTTCCTCCTCAAACGGGTGAAACTTAACAACAAGTATCAGATCATTTCTTTCAAGGAAGTCTTCCAGCCTATCAAAGTCCAGTCCCCTATCAACATCACCCTCTATCTTATCTTCTCGTCCGAGTCTAAATGTTGGCATATAGAAGAGTATAGGTTTTTCTACAGGAATCTCAGGAAATATAAGTTGAAGTTTGGAGAGAGAGGCATCATCAAATAGAAAATCATTCCGGGGCATTCCCGTAATAATAAAGCTTTCGGCTTCTTTATGCATACACGCGGCCATAAGAGAAGAATAGGTACGAGAATAGGAAAGCAGAATATCAACCTCGTCTGCCCACCGTGATAGAAGAAGTTTTCTATCTTCCTTCTTTTCACCATAATCCATGGCAACCATACCCTTTAGAGGAAAACCATGCCACATTTCGATGGAAACTTGTCCTTCTCTAGCACGCCATGTACCATGTGTACCGAGTAAAAAATCGGACTCATATATACGGAATATATCATCAGGACCTTCTTTAAGTAGCCAAAAATCCCACCTTCTATGTCCCCAACCGTATTTTAGAGGAAAAAAGCGTATAAAAACATCAAAAATATCACGAAACTCAGCAGGCATCTGCTTATATAATGCAACAGTATTAGAACCACTGACATTGTGATATATCAGTGATACCTTATAAGACATAGGCATCACTCTCCAAATTCTTTCTTCAGCTCAGCCAAAATATCAAATGCCTTTTTCAGAGTCTCAAAGTCTATTTCAGAAAGTACAGCCAATGCCTCATCAAGTTTCTTCAGAGGTATAGACGATGCAGCTCCAAGCACCTTCTTAATCTTTGTTGTAGATATGCCTTTCGTACGAGGCAAATATACAACCTCCACACCATATTCTTTGAGATAGTCAAACTTACCCTTCCAATCTTCTCCCATGACAAGCACATCTACCCCATACTTTTTCACATCTTCTACTTTTTGGTCCCAAGAGGTTTCGGGAATAACCATGTCAACGCCTTTAATATTTTTCACAATCTCAGCACGATGCTCAAATGGAATAATGGCATGCTTACCTTTAATGGCATTAAATTCATCTGTAGATACGGCTACTATAAGAAAATCACCATATTGCTTAGCCCTCTGAAGAAGTCTAAGGTGACCAATATGGAAAAGGTCAAATGTTCCATAGGTAATAACAACCTTTTTGCCATCTTTCAATGAAACCACCTCCTACACTGTATTTGGGGCTACAAGTTAATAATACCAGATTATAAATACAAATAAAAAAGAGGGGCCAATGAGCCCCTCAACTTATCACCACGAATAATATTAAATGTATTCTACCCTTCCTCTTCTTCTCCCAAATCAGTATCAGATATCTTCTTAGGTCTCAGCAGTGGGAAAAGAATAACATCTCTGATAGAATCTTTGCCTGTTAGGAACATAACAAGCCTGTCAATACCTATACCCAACCCACCTGTAGGTGGTAGTCCATACTCAAGCGCAATAATATAGTCTTCGTCAATCTCTGCCATGGCCTCATCGTCACCTTGTCTCCTGGCCTCCACCTGTTTCTTAAACCTCTCAAGCTGATCCCTTGGATCCTGCAGCTCAGAAAAGGCATTGGCAAGCTCAACTCCAGCAACAAAAAGTTCAAAACGCTCAACAAAGTTTGGATCATCTTTTTTCTTCTTGGCAAGAGGACTTATCTCAAGGGGATAATCTATGATAAACGTCGGATTAACTATCTTGGGTTGCACAACAGAATCGAATATTTCCTGGACATAGTTAATCCAGACAGGTGGTTTCTTCATCTCAAGACCAAGGTCTTCAAACACCTTCTTTGCCTTCTCCTCTGTATCAATCATATCCCATGTAATTTTGCCATCGGTAAAGTGGGCAAAAGCCTCCTTATATGGTATCCGTGGGAATGGTTTCTTCACATATACCTCTTTGCCAAGCCAGTTTATGGGCTGGGGAATATTGAGGGTTTCCACAAGATACACAAATAAATCCTCCACCAAGTTCATAATATCCGTATAATCGGCATATGCTTGATACAGCTCCATCATAGAAAACTCTGGATTGTGCATAGAATCAATACCCTCGTTGCGGAAGTTTTTACCCATCTCAAATACCTTGGGAAAACCTCCAACAATAAGCCTCTTGAGGTATAGCTCTGGAGCAATCCTCAGATACAGATCAATATCAAGGGCATTGTGATGGGTAATAAATGGTCTCGCCGATGCACCACCATAAATGGGCTGAAGCACAGGTGTTTCAACCTCAATGAATCCTCTATCATAAAGGAACTTGCGAATAGCCGTAATAATCTTAGAGCGAAGCATAAAAGTTTTCATAGAATCTGGATTCATAATCAGGTCAAGATACCTGTGGCGACTACGCAGCTCAACATCTCTCAGACCATGCCACTTTTCTGGTAGAGGACGAAGGCTCTTTGTCATCCATTTCCACTCTTTAACAGCAATAGTGAGCTCTCCCCTCTGTGTATGGAACAGCTCACCTTTCACCCAAATGGTATCACCAATATCAGCATACTTTCTAAACAGATTATAAGATTCGCTACCAAGCACAGGCTTCTCAAGTGCTATCTGTATACGGCCAGACCAATCTCTAATATCACCAAAAGTCAGCTTTCCATGGGCGCGCTTGGCGTGAAGTCTACCTACAGCTTCAACCTCTGTGCCATCCTCCAGCTCCCTTATCTCGGCGATAGGCACAACCTTATCAAGCCTGTGACCAAAAACATCTATTCCTCTATCTCTTTCAAGTCTTTCAAGCTTTTCATATCTGACATCTCTTTCCTTCACATCTCTCACCCTCTACCCAAGAGATATTTCCATAATCTCATACCTCATGAGTTTACCTGAAGGAGACACAAACTCAACAATATCACCCACAGATTTACCTAGAATAGCCTTACCCAATGAGCTATCTGTAGAAATTTTACCAGAATATATATCTACCTCTTCGTGATTGCCAACAAGAGTGTATTTCTTTACCTTACCCCTGTTAAGATCCTTTAATGTAACCGTAACACCTACAACGACCTTATCAAGGTCAAGGCTGCTTGTATCTATAATTTCTGCATTGTCAAGTAAATTCTCAAGAGTACGAATACGATCCTCCACATGTGCCATTTCTTCTTTAGCTGCATGATATTCGGAATTTTCACTAAGGTCGCCCATACTCCTTGCCTCTGCAATACGCTCTGCAACTTCCTTTTTCTTGACCTCTTTAAGATATTTCAGTTCCTCCACCAGTTTTTTGTAACCTTCTTCGGTTAGAAGAACCTTGTCGTTAACCATAACTGTTCACCCTCCTTGAGATAATTTCTCTCATATGTTTTATCTTTTCCTCACTTACCGGCAAATCAAACGAACGCATCCATATAAGCTCAAACCCATGCTTTTTTGCCCACTGACCTGTCTGAAGAACCTGATCCTCCTTAAGCTCCTTTGTCAGAGAAAAGTCACCTGACCAGCCCTCTAGGGCTAACATCATTGTTTCTGCCATACATGCAAAGGCTGTACCGGGTGGAAAGCCAAAATCAAAGTTAAATTCCACATCTCCCGGTATTTTAACTACACCACCATCAATAACAAGGACATCATCCCTGTCTTTCACAGCCTCTGCCACATCTCTTGGACGGGACACATCCACTATAACCGCACCACTTTTCACATCATCAGCCCCTATTATAGCATCTACAGCCGATGATACTGTCACCGCCATATCCGCTTGTCGCATTATACCCTTTACATCGTCAGATGACAAGACCTCTGCGTTTGTTAGTGGCCTAAGCTCTGACGCCACCTTCTCTGCCTTTTCTTTATTTCTACCAACAATAACCATCTTTCCATTCACTTTGGGAGCAAGTAGTTTAGCAACAATTCTGCCTATAGAACCTGTTCCTCCTACAACAGCTAGTGTAAGATTGGGATCTTCCGGATTAAGGCCAATCTCCCTTGCCCCCATAAGAAGGGCCTCATGGGCCGTATAAGCCGTGTAGGAGTTACCTGTAGTTACTCCTATACCATCAAGAGCCTCTGCAGCCTTAACCCCAGCTCCTCCTACAATAGCAGTAAAGGCCCCTAGTCCCATAATGGTAGCCCCAAGCTTTTCACCAATATGGCCAGCCTCTATAATACGCTGGGTGGCTATGTCATCATGTTTCAACATGAGGTCAGGTGTCATAGGAATAATAATAAACCATCCCTCTGCGGTATCACCAGTTTTTGATTTAATGCCGGTAATGTGAGACGCAATAAATGGTTTCTTCTTTGTCATATAAAACTCAACAACACGCCTGGGCAACCACTTGGCCCAAGGTTTCTCTCTATAAACATGCTCCATGTCAAGAGGGTGAAGCAGAAAAACAAACTTGCCGTGCACTCCCATCACCTACTCATTGAGTATTCTTACTGTTGGCTTTATACCCATTTTATCTATCAACTCCTCATAGGGTGAAAAATCCGGTCCTTCAGGTTTATAACCAAGTAGTGTAGCAAATACCCCTTCCATAACATTGGTGCCAAATGAGCGACCTTCAAGCACAGGTGTTGTAGTAATAAGCATTTTTGCCCCTCGCCTTGCAACCTCCTGTGCATCTTCAGGTGTCGTCGTATTGGTGAAGATTATTTTACCATCTAAACGCTCAGGCATATATTTTTTGATATACAGGAAATCTCCCGCAATAACATCAGCCCAATCAAAATATCTCTTTGTCATATTATTTGCCCCACTACCATACTCCTCTTGCTTTTTACCTATAGGATAAAGCATGGAGAATGGTAGCTGAACAGCAATAGGTAAAGCAAGAGAACCTATAGTAAAGAGTGCCCTTAATGTTCTTACAGGGAAGTTTATACCCAGAGCGAAAATGACATCACCATATATAACCTCTCCACCTATACGATATATAGATTCGGCCATACCCCATCTATCTACAGCGCTAACTACAAGATATTTATAATAAGGTTTAAAAACACCTTCTTTCACAAGATACTCTACAGCCTTTCTCTCCAGTGTGTGTTTAAGCCCGCTACCATCGGTAAGAAAACTCTTTTTTACAGCCTTTAAAAAGACCTTGCTATCGCGTATAGTGTAGCGCTTTTTCCCGAGCCATAGATACAAATCTGTACCACCAACACCAATGGCATCAACCCTTCCATCAAGCTCACGCATCATCTGGGCAGCCTTTTTTATATCTCCATCTGTACCAATACGCTCAAGTTCAAATTCCTTACCTAAAAATGTGGCTCTTGCCTTGTGATTCCTCTTTGAGGAGCCTATACTAACACTAACCACACGATGCATAATAACCACCTCCCATGACTGTAGAAACTGGGGATATTCTATCACTTTACATTTATTTATTGGAGTTTTATTTCAATGTTCCGATAAATATTGTGGCAGACCTAAAAAAGGAGGTGCAAAGGGTGGCGTCTGACATCACACATATACGAAGTAGTTCCGCTGCATTATCAGCACTGTATCACTTAAAACTCGTTAACAACGATCTCGCCATACGGGGCAAAAAACTAGCCTTTGGCTTACGTCTTGTAAATGCAGCAGAAGACCCTGCAGGAACCCGTATTTCTATTAATATGGAAGCACGCAAGCGAGGATTGGGGGTAGCTATTGACAACATATGGGATGCTAAGAACATGCTAACCGTCGCAGAAGGTGGTCTCACGAAAATCAAAGATGTGCTTCTTGAGATTAGAGATAAACTTACACAAGCAGCTAATGAATCTATGGGGCTGGAAGAGGGATTATCCATCGCCGCAGAAATACGCTCTTTTATGCATGAAATCGTAAGAATAGCCCATGAAACTCGGTGGAACGACTTGGGACTCTTAGATAGCAGCCCTCCACCAGAAGCCACATCATCAGCCAGTAGAACATTCCACTTTCATACAGGTAGTGGTCCCGGAGATGATGTGACATTTCAAAGAAGCTATCTATTTGATACGGCAAATATACAAAATGACGATTTATGGTCCAATTGGAAAGATAATGCCAATATACTAACGGTAAGGTTAGGCAATGTAGAAAACCCATCTGTTGCAATTACAGAAAGGGTATACGACTCAAGAACAGGATACACCAATGCCTCTGCAGAACTCAATGTCAAAGAAGTATACGAATCGTTAGGAATAGCAGAAAAAGTTGGTATTTCTGGCGCAAGTGATACTCATAACATTAACGCATCGGTTAACGAGCTTATACAAAAGGTTGATGCCCTGCTAACAGCAACTTCCGAGTGGATAACACATGTGGGAAGCATGATCTCACGACTTCAGACGAAAGAAGAGGCTATTATAATATCTAAGGTCAATGTGACAGCCTCACTTAGTCGTATCAGAGATGCGGACATGGCTAAGGAATATATGATAAAAACACGTGATGATATACTTCAGAATACCGCGCTGGCCTTTTTATCTCAGGCCAACATTAGTGCCTCAAATATTGTGGGCATGCTGGTGGGCAGATAATCCGGCATGCCCATTATTTTCTTCTAAAAGCCTTACTAGTATATTCTTAATGTCTCGTATAGGTGGAGTATCCTTATACACCTCCACAACCTTACCATCTTTATCTTTTATAACCCACAAAGAATTTGTACCTTTCACTCCGTACTTGAGCACATCAAAGAAAAACAATATATTTCTCGGGTCAACAACCTCTATGCGAAGGCGATCTCCGAACTCTTCTTTAAGAGCTGGAAGGTAAGTTTTCAGAGTCTCAAGGGCTTGCTTTGAAGGAAAGAATTGGTAATCATCTGTCTTTCTATAGGGAACTCTACCACAACCGCTATATACAATAGGCTTTTCTACAAATACGCGAAGTAACACGCTATCTTTTGTCCGAATCCTGTTCTTCATTCAAAAAACCTTCTTCAATAAGGAGTTGTCTTATCGCATCCCTTAACTCCTCATAAGGAGGCATACCACGAAATATTTTATATACTTCTCCATTAGGCCTTTGTATTACCCATAACGGTTCTTTTCCTTTGATTTTATACTTAAAAACATCGGGTAGAAGAAGAATGTTGCGGGGATCAAGGCTCTGATAATCGACATACTCTGTACCAAATTCTTCTCTGAGCCTAGGCATATACTCTTTAACCGTTTCCGTCTCCGTTTTCAGATGAAAGGTATTAAAGTCCTCGGTTTCACCGTAGTCAATATCAAAACACCCAGAATATACCTGAGCCTTTTCCATATACAGTTTTACAACAATTTTCTTCTCTTTATCTTTCTTCTTTCCAAACATCTGTATCACCCCTAATAAATAAAGGGGGAGCAAGGCTCCCCCTCTACAATCATACTTTTTAGGCAGCTTCCTTTCCATGAAGCACCAGATATGCCTCATACGCAAGCCACAATGCCAAAATAATCAGTAATGTAGCAGTGATAGAGAGAACTTTGGAAGTCTTCCAAGTATCAACAACAAGAATACCAAGTGCTGTAATAGTTGTAATCATCATGAATACCATAGGATACATGGCGAATGCAGCATTTTTCTTAAGGCCACGAATAACCCAAACACCAAGACCAAGAAGTGCAAGACCGGCAACAAGCTGGTTAGCAGAACCAAACACTGGCCAAATAACCTTCCACATAGGAATAGGATTACCAGCTGCATCAGTAGCCTTGGAGAAGACCAGGATGGTGGCAAATACAATACCAATGATGGATGCAGTGTATCTATCTACCTTGCCGTCAAAGAACTCCTGGAACTGATATCTGGCAAGTCTGGTAGCAGTATCAAGAGAAGTCAAGATAAAGGAGTTCAGAGCAAGCAGACCTATTGCCATACCTACACTATGAGGAATACCAAAGAGTGTTGCAAATTTACCTATACCATCACCAAATGTCGCCAGTGGGTTTGTAAACTTACCACCAGTCATAATAACAGTACCTATAGCAATGGTTGCAACAATACCCTCAAGGAGCATACCACCATAACCAATCATACGGGCATGGCTCTCTTTGTCGATCTGCTTAGATGTAGTACCAGAACCAACGAGTGAGTGGAAACCAGATATAGCACCACAGGCAATGGTAATAAACAGAAGTGGCCACAGATATTTACCATCTGCAGGTGTAAAACCTTTGAATGCAGGTAATGTCTCCTTAACATCTGCCATAAATTTAGGACCAAATATCATACCCACACCGCCTATAAAGACGGAAACATAGAGAAGCCAAGAAGATAGATAGTCTCTTGGCTGCAGCAGAATCCATACTGGCAGTACAGATGCGAGGAAAATGTAAGCAATAAGAATCCATTTCCAAGTCATTACATTAAACTGGAAAAGATTTGCCACACTGGGCATATATACACCAACAATAACGGCAAGGAACACAAGAGGAACCATAATTAGTGTGGCAATACCGAGAGAAATATTCCATCTGTAAACCATGTAACCAAATATAAGAGCAAACAAGATGTACATGGTGGCTGCAAATGCTACAGCGGCATTAGCTGCAAGGGTGGCAGCTGCCAGCTCAAGGAAGACAGCAATAACGAGAACAAGGGCAAGCCATGTGAATATGAGGAATAATTTCTTAGCACGGGGGCCAACCCACTGCTTGATAACCTCACCCATAGAAAGGCCACCATGACGCATAGATGCGACTACAGCACCCATGTCGTGCACACCGCCAAAGAACACAGAACCTATGGTAACCCATAAAAATGCAGGAAGCCAACCCCAAAGGGCAGCAGCCTTGATAGGACCGACAATTGGTCCTGCACCGGCAATAGATGCAAAGTGGTGACCAAGAAGGACCATTGGATGGGCAGGAACATAGTCTACACCATCAAATTTAGAATGAGCAGGTGTTGGATTGTTGTCATCAAGCTCAAACACATTGGCAAGATAACCACCATACCAATAGTAACCAAAGATAAACCAAGCCGCTGCAATAATAAACAGCAGTGTCAAAAGCATGAATCTCACCTCCTAGTTATATATTGTCTAAACCCCTATGCTTAGCATAGGCGGTTTTTGCCACATACCAGATATAACTAAGGTCACGAAACTTTCTCGGAGCGTATTTCCCCTCTTCATGAGGTGAGATGTAAGCAACTTCCGCAAATCCCTTAAATCCTAACCAGAAACTCTTAGAAAAATGCTTTTTATCCCAGTGGTCTGAAACAAGGGCAATTCTCTGTGTCATAACACCATCTACTGGAGCAAGCATAGATATAATATCCTCTTTAGAAGGATACTTTACAAGGATATAATCATGAAGATAATATGATCCAACCTCTCCCAAAAGCCCACCTTTTATAGCCCGAATATAGCGAAACCATCCTTCACCATATTTTCCCTTATATGGGTCGAATCCCATTTCTGCCATAATTTCATTCATCAGTGCATCATCTGGTGTCATAGTTTCCTCCTTTTTTTTCTGGGCATAAAAATTATAAAACTTATTCTCCGTGTAGTAACCTATAAGTTCTTAATGCTCTTAACAATCACCGTTTATACAAAACTTTCTCTATATAAACACCATCAACATAACCAGCAACATCTATTCCCATAAGGCGTGCAGTATCCCATGTAGCCTTTATATCTATATCTCTTAAACGATATGGAAGTGCAGAAATAGGAATAAACGAGTAGTCTATACAGCTACCATTCTCATTCCAGTGCAGATATCCCACATGGGTTTTCTGAAACGAAAAAAAACTCTCCTTATCTAAGTGCTCTTTATACCACTTTATAAGATCCTCCCGCATTACAAGTATCATGGCAAAGTTTATTAGCTCCCTATCTTCAGGACCTAATCCCAAGCCGGGAGCCAAAGAAGAAGCCAAGTTTTTAGCCCTATAAACAGGTGCAATTACAATATCCATATCAAGGGCCGTTTTCGCCTCCATTCGCCACGCATCATATAATCGCTCATAGCCTATATAAGGAACACAATCAAGGTACCTCTGTAATATTGATATTTGCTTTGCAGAATACGGTGGCAAAGAAGCATCAGAAGATGGAGAAGGACTACGAGAAAGCAAAGAAAACACAAAGCCTAAACCGATAACAAGTATTACTGTAAAAAAGGAAGTTCTAAATCCCTTCCCATATTTCATGGCTATACCATACAAATGTTTCTCTTAGTGTAGGAAGCTGGTTATCCAGCACCTCTCTCCAAATATCTCTCCACTCTCCCGGCAAAGAGGCGGGTGTAGCTCCCGCTTTTACCCTAAGCATGGCCCTATAAGGAAACGGCTCATATAGTTTTAGCTCAGGCAAAAACACCCTGAGATAATATGTAGTAAACGGCACATCTATACGGGGAAGAGGAGCCCTCACCACATTAACATCTTCTGTAGGAAGAGGAAGACCTGGATAAGGAACAAACACCTTTTTAGCATATTTCAGCAACCTGGCATGGGATTTCTTTTCAACCCCAAGAAAGGTAGGTTTGCACATATGGTGCCATATAACATAGTACTGACCTTTTATATCTTTGAGTATAGAAGACAGAGACAGTGCCAGTGAATTATATGGCAAAGAGATAAGCACCTTCTCACCTGACAAAACTAATTCTTTAATATGTGAAGGCATACTAAATGGGGCCGAGGTATATGGTGTAAGCACCTCTTTGGGAATATAAAACACATCAGCATCAATATCGGGTGGATACAAAGAAACAGGGGCAATAACAGTAACACGATATTTTCTTCGTATAAACTCAGAAATGAGAAAATAAAGCCACTCCCTACCAGCACATCTTTCCCATTTTGGCATTACAACATAAAGCTGTCTTATACCCATACACCCTCACTTTCTATATGCACAGCTGGCTTAACCATGCCAGTCAACATTTTTGTAAACAAAGAGACAACAACGCCTCCCATCCACCATTCTATCAAGAGCGGGACAAAAACAAGTGGTAAAAGATAGGCTACACTGGGATATGTAATAAGCACTACCACGGCAGACACCATAGAAAAGGCAACAAAATAACCTATAAAATTACGGGGAGCTATATCAATAGATAAGATAGTATCTTTTTCCTCATTCAATGCCGCTCTAACAAGCCACATCTTGGCAAGCCATTTGTCCGGCAAAAGTACCCATATAATGGTAACAACAATCATGGAAATAATGCCTCCAAGATTGACAATAAACAACCAACCAGCAGATACAGGATCTATACCCTTAGATATAAGTAGAACATAAAGCACATAATCTTTAACAGCATAAAGACCGGCAGCCAACATAGTAGCAATCAATATCATAGCCCTATAAGTCTTTAATTTATCCGCAACAAGCATATATTTCTTCCCAATAGGCACAAGAAAAGCCTTGACCCCTTTTCCAGATACAGCATATCTGAGTACAGCATATGTTGACACCCACCATGCCATACTTCTAAGAGATATATCCAGCAAGGTAAAAGTTAATGTAGATGCCATGTTTATAGCAGATTCCATGTCTTTACCTATAGCAATAGTTTGTGATGAGTGTTTTACCATCTCAGGTAACCAGTCAAGTAAAAGTTGCTTTTTCACAGCCATAGGAGAGAAAAGAACGTGAAACACTCCTATCCATATAAATAACACAAAAAACACCCATACATCCCATGAAATATATTTGATTCTAACAGCAACCGGTATAGGTAGTTTAGAAGCTTCGTCCACTATGCTCTCCCCCTCACACGGAAATTCGTAACCATCACATCATCCCAAGCTTCACAAACCGGAACCTCTAAATCACCTTCTGTAAAAATATGGCCAACAATACCGAGAGCAAGAACACGCTCTATAGGGTCAGCAACAGCCTCTTTCCACAGGAGGCTATAATGTTCAACATACTCTATACTTGGTAAATCGGGTATGTTCTTTTTACCATAAACATAAAGTAGCAGGTAATCTCTAATTCTCTCGAAAATTACACCATACCCTTTATCTTGATACCACCACTTTACCAGATAACCATAAAAAACATCTTTTACACTACGTAACGGATGCAAGTATAGCTTTCCTTTATAGCTAACCCCACTAACCAGCTTATCGATATATTCATACTCAGCAGGCAAATCCCCTATAACAAGAACCGGTCTATCTTTGACATCTGTGTTGTACTTTTCAAGACTGGTAAAGGCAAGAGCCGTATCTGGCCTTTTCAGTATAAGACTAATCTTATTGAGATACATAACATCGACATCATCAACAGGTTCGATGTGAAGCATTTTCTCCCACACAAACTTATACAATGCAGCTACAGGAGCAGGATACGCAGCAATATGTGGAACAAGTGCAGACATTTTATCAAATACCTTTCCCATACCCTCTAAATTTCCATTCTTTCCCGATATAAAGTTAAAGATATCTCCCATTACCTTGTCTATCCCCTCGTAATCACCTACAAGATATAATAGATACTCACCTGTCATCTGTTTACCAAACACATAAATACCATTAGATACCGCATATAAGCCATCTTCCTTTAGTGGAATATCTATATCTAGCAAAGAACCCATCATTGCACTAAAGTAAACTGCCAGAGCCCTTGTGTGCACATCTTTAGCAGAAACAGACAATGAAAAGAAGCTTAAGGAGGGATCACTATTTAAGACGGAGTATTTTCTATCTACAATAATATTCATACTTTCACCTCCGGGTAAGCAACAATATCTTTCACTGGAGATGTTCTAATAACTCTAAAGATTCTCTTAAAACCAATGAGATCCATACGCGGCACCAGAGACACAATATCTTCTGGTAAAAGTCTCGAACGCAGAGGAGATGTAATATCCATGATAGTAAGCAATCTAGCAGAAGGACGATTAAACAATATAGAAAGCGAAGTCTTCAATCTTCCTCTAAATGCATCTAAAGTATTTCTCTTAACAAGTTCCTGTGGCAAAAAGTCCATGGAAGTAATAGAAAAGATACTATCTATAAATGTTCTACCCTTTTTCTCCTCATCGACGGGAACAAGAATCCACGGTGCAATGATAAACGTATTGCCTAAACGATCTGAAGAAACCCCAGAGGAAATAATCGTTGGCATTTTTATAGAACCAGGTATTTCCATGCTGTCCACTATGGTAGCAGGATTAAATGCCGGTAATACCCCCATCAAATAGAGAATATCCTCCGTTTTACCAATAGGAACAAACCATACCTTCATTATTAGCACACCTGGAATGCCCGATACAGTAGTCTCATATATTGTTTCTGGCGTGGGAATAACCACCAGATTAGATTCAACATCATCAAACCCCAGAGTAGTAACCGAGGACACAATATAAGGTGCAATATCACCAACAACCTTCTCATCAAGATACTCATAAAGAATATTGTGAATAAGAGAAATGTCTTCTGCTGGTGCGGTATCGTCACTTACATTGTTCAGTTTATCTCTAATCATACGAAATAAATCTTCTACTTCCCCTTCTGTTTCTCCAATAACAACAGCCCGAAAAACCCCAGGAGCAGAAAGCACCCTGATATTTTGAGAAGACAAAGCATATGTCTTTTTCCAATCATTTGTAGGCATTTCTATAGCAAAACCATGAAGACCACCTGATATTTGAACAAATTTTTTATCGTATAATGCACTCAACATTATCACCTCCGCTATATAGACTTTACCACAATACTCCAATTAGCACACTATAGCTATATACATACAAAAAAACATCCTCCTATACCATCACTAAACCCCATGATACAATGGCGATGGAGGTGAAGTCTATGCAATCAGAGTTTAAAATTCCCACCAGAGAGCATATCCATATAAGAAACCGCAAAATATCCATATGGGGTATTCTTATAGCACTATTCCTCGTCTACCTTGTATACAGCTCTTTCTACATCGTACCCACAGGCTCGCAAGCAGTTGTGTTTAGATTTGGTAAACTCATGGACATAAAAGATGCCGGCATCCACTTCAAAATACCGTTCATCGACAGCGTCCAGGTTGTCTCTGTAGAGGAGATAAGAAGATACGAATTTGGATACCGTACCATAGACCCCGGACCACCGGCAAAGTACAAAGATGTTCCAGGTGAAAGCAAAATGCTAACATCAGACAATAAAATTGTCCATGTATATTGGGCCATGCAATACAAGGTATCCGATCCAGCCAAGTATGTCATCAATCTACCATCAGATAAGAAAAAACTGGAAAAAATCATTAGAGACACTGCAGAAAGTGTATTCAGACAGGTTGTAGCATCACATTCATTCGACGAAATACTGACAACAGGCAAAGAGCTTGTACAAACAGAGACAAAGCAGCGCATACAGGAAATCATGAGAGACTTAGGATATGGTCTTAATATCACAGCCGTACAGATACAAGATGTCATGCCTCCCGACGAGGTACAAGGGGCATTTAACGATGTTATCTCAGCAAGAGCTGAAAAGGAAAAGACCATACTAGAAGCTCAAAGCTATGCCAATAAAGTGCTTGCGGAAGTAAAAGGTACTGCCTCGAAAACCATCAATGAAGCTGAAGCATATAAATACCAGCGTATTAAGGAGGCTGAGGGGCGTGCCGGTAGATTAAGACTCCTTATACAAAGGCATTCAGAAGCCCCTAAAGTTGTGGAAACAGAACTTTTCTATGAGGCACTGAAAAAGATGTCGGAAAATGGCGTGAAATTTATTGTCGTAGGAGACGGAGTGAAGATTATCAATCTTGACAATCTTCTCCAATCCTTAAACAAGCAGTCTTCTTCACAGGGTGGTGATAGCAAATGAAAGGGAAAATCTGGAAAGCCATAGGTATCATTATTGTTATCGTCATACTACTTATCAGCACATCAGCTCTCTTTATTGTCCGTACAGACCAACAAGCTGTCGTTTTGAGATTTGGAAAAGTTATCAAGGTCATACAGTCTCCGGGTCTGTATGTTCGCGTTCCTTTCATGGACACAGTACATATATATACAAAGAAACTTCTTGAATACGATGCCGAACCTGTTACTGTAGTCACCCAAGACAAGAAAAATATTGTCATAGATACTATAGCCCTGTTTCGTATCACCGACCCTCTAACCTTTTACCAGAGGGTAAGAACTATACCCGGTGTTCAAGAAAGACTTGACGATGCCATATACTCTGCCGTTAGGGTCGTTATAGGGAAAAACAACTATGACGATATCCTTTACAGAAAGAGAGATGTCATTCAAAAAGAGATTATAGATAACGCCCGTCTCACCACGAAGGGATATGGCGTGAGTGTAGAGGTCATAAGGTTTAAAAGAGTCTTCATACCAGCAGAAAATGAAAAAGCTATATACCAATCTATGATAGCCGAAAGGCAGAGAGAGGCTGCTAAACTCAGGGCAGAAGGTCAAAGTGAGGCAATACGCATTCGCTCAGAAGCAGACAGAACAGCCAAAGAGATACTGGCAGATGCCTATAAGAAAGCAGAAATATTGAAAGGCGAAGGAGATGCCGAAGCACAACGCATCATCTCAGAAGTTGCCAAACTTGATCCAGTATTTTATACATTCCTACAGACCATGGACTTTTATAGTACATACCTAAAAGATACCATTATCGTCATATCTCCTGATAGTGATCTTTTCCGATACCTCGTAAATTTTGGAGGGATTAAACCTTGAAAATAGCCATAACAGGATCACCCAGAAGCGGAAAAACGACACTGGTAAAAGGAATACTCAAGCACATAGATGCCGTAGGCTTTTACACAGAGGAAATTAGACGGGCAGGCAGACGATATGGCTTTGACATCGTAACAACATGGGGAGAAAGGCTACCTCTAGCACGAGTAGGTAGCCACTCCCCTTTTAAAGTAGGTAAGTACGTCGTATTTCCTGAGAACCTCAAACCTGTAATAGAAAAACTACTCAATGTCTCCCCAAATACCACAGTAGTTATAGATGAAATAGGCAAGATGGAACTGTTGAATATAGAGTTTGCAAAAGTAGTAGAAAAGCTGTGGCAAGAACATAAAGACATAATTGTCACCATTCCTATCAAAGATGTTCATCCATTGATTAAGGATATAAGGCACTCTGCAGACAAACTATTTAACTTGGATAGGGAAAATATCTCATCTAAAAAGGTATTAGAAACTAAAAACAAAGAGGGCTAACATAGCCCTCTTTGCCTTTTTCCCCAATACTTATTAAGTTAGTTACTGACTGTTAGAACTATCATTCTGGTTTTGCTGAACCACAATAACCGTTTGTTTCTCCTTTTGCCACTTACATAAGTCTCCGGCCAAAACAACTACAAATAAATCAATCAGAACCCAAATAATATCAATAGCTATAAAAATAAAACCAATTAAGATACCACTGGTAATAATACCAATAATTGCCAAAATAATCTTAAGAACACCTGCCCAGGTTCTACCAACATAAAAATCATGTCCACCAAAGCCACCAAAGAAAAACCATAAAAGAAAAACAACAAATCTGGATTTTTTGCATGGAAACTCTTGCGTCTGCACAACATCCGCCATAAAAATTCCCCCTTTCGAAATATTTACTAATTTAAGTATACAATATTAACAATGTTTATAAATGAAACATATAACAGACAAACAGAAAGTTATCTATTAAATAGATATATTTAGAAACCTTCACTTATCCAAGAAACCTTTTTGAGCATCTTTATAAACAGTAAAAACAAGAACAATAAGAACAGTATAAAAAACGACCATAATGGCTATATAAATGGAAAGTTCAGGATGCAAATACACTCCCGGCAATACCAAGATAAACGGTAAAATCGCATCGATTCTGTTGGCTTTTCCATTTTTATAAAGTAGATAAGCAACAACGATGAAACACACCATAGATATTGCTATTGTAGCGGCTACCAACACAATCACCTCCAATTTAAGACTAAAACATTGACGCATTTATTATAACTAACTTTTGTTATATCGAAACTATATCGTTAACAATAGCCGATAATACACTTTTATCTATCGTCTCCGACTTTCTACATTATTTAAAATGGGTTAAGTACACCTCGAATATTAGATAGGAAACATTACAGTATAAATTATTTCGTATGTCAACGTGCATATACCCCACCTCGTGAAAAAATAAAAATGATAAAATAAGTTACAGAGCCTAATTTTACGGTTTTTAGCCTACCCATAGGGGGTGGAAACCGAAGAAACAGCCATTGACTCTCTGCGCAGTATGCTCGTTTTTAGCCTACCCATAGGGGGTGGAAACTCGGTTTAGCGGGTATATCCACCGCCCTTTGAGTGAGTTTTTAGCCTACCCATAGGGGGTGGAAACGCTTGTGTATGGTAGGCATACGGGCAGGTTTACCCGGTTTTTAGCCTACCCATAGGGGGTGGAAACTAAGTTGCCATATGGCATACACCTCCTTATGTTATTTGTTTTTAGCCTACCCATAGGGGAATAGAGAAAGGATACTATTATATAGATTAATGCCACCTCCTGCCATTAGCCTATTATGTTGCCTCATAACACCAAGCGCATATAAAGTTCAGACATACAGAGAACTATTTATTCATCCATAGCTATACTATTAACAAACACTAACAGCAGGGGGTAATAAAATGCTCTTTAGAAGTTGGGGAAATATTATAAAAGACTTCTTCGGCAAGGGAGTTTTTCCACACTACACATCTTTTTTCTTAGAATTGCCATTTCGAAAACTTATTCTTTCTCCAAAGCAACTAGCTAACAGACTTCATCTTAAGAAAGATTACCATGTACTGGAAATAGGTCCTGGACCTGGTTATTTCAGTGTTGAGGTTGCCAAAAGACTCAGTCAAGGACACTTAGACTTACTAGATATACAGAAAGAAATGCTTGAAAAGGCTAAAAGAAAAATAGTCAAATTAGGGCTAACCAATGTTACCTTTACGCAAGGAGATGCCACCAATTTACCCTACAACGATAGCACATTCGATGTAGTGTTTTTAGTGGCGGTATTGGGAGAAATACCCAAACCTTCTTTGTGTATTTCTGAAATACATAGGGTATTGAAACCTCATGGTATACTGTCCATTACCGAACAACCGGGAGATCCCGATTTCTTGCCTATGCCAAGAGTAAAAAAACTTGCTGAAAAACATGGATTCAGAGTTATAGAGCAATATGGTAAGGGTAAAAACTATACCCTCAACTTTATAAAAACAACCCAATTATAGTTAACGTCAATTCATGCTAATGACATCCCAAAAGGAGCAAGAAATATAGTTTTTTCTAAAATTAATCCTCTACGGGTAGTTTAGATGACACATACACCTTTTTCTCTACGCTCTTAATAACAAGTTTGTCATCTGGGGTATTCTGTATATCAGAGCCAGCTTTTATAACGACAACTCCTATGACATAATAATGGTCTCCCTTAATCTCTGCCATTGTCTCAGCTATATCCTTATCATCATCGGGAATGGGGGTATACACAAAGAAATATGCAGTATCACCACTAACATGTGATTTTACATATGCCACATCGGCCATTTTCTTAGAAGAATCATACGGATAAGACTCTGAGGCCAGTTTCTTTTGAGTTTCCACCATGGCCTTATAACCGGCTTCATCTTTCATAAGGTCGGCATTAGTCTTGCCCTCATATTGTTTAAAGAGGTCATAGTAGGTAGAAATATACTTATCCGTCCACTTTTTTAGTGCATCAAGATTGGAAGAATATCCAACGCTTACAGAACATGCAGAAAATAGTATAAGAACAGAAAGCAGGGTAAGTATAGAAAGCAACTTTTTCATAATAATCATCTCCTTCCTATCTCTATACTAACATTATCAATAAAAAAGAGGGGCCTATATGGCCCCTCTACCGCTTTACATCATATTTGATTATTTACCTTCACCGGCAGGCTGAGGTGGTTTCTTCACCCATGGTTTAGGTCTGAGTAGGTCAGACTGTGGATTTTTATGCCACGTGTGAACATCACCAGATGCATATTTCCACTTCTCAGCGCCTGGGAAAAAGTACCTATGATCTCTGGCATCGGTAGTAACCCATGTATAGTTATCTGTCATTGTCAGAGAACCACTGGGGCACACATCTACACACAGGGCACAGAATGTACATCTACCATAGTCAATCTGTGGACGCTTATTGACACCTTTGGCACCTATCTCATCGAGGACCTCTTTAGGAACTTCCTTCATTTCAATGGCCATGGCAGGACAAATACGGGAGCAGTTACCACAGCCAATACACTTTGTCCAGTCGTTATCATGGGTACCACGATAAACAGATTTACCCTCTCTTGGGTCGGCAAAGTCTGGCCAACGGGGCCATACTTTATCTGGCACCCTTACGGTATGTGGTTTTATAAACAGAAACTTTAGAGCTCTTAGTGGTGCTAAATATCCTATCACCCTTCATCACCTCACTTATCCAAGTCCGGTGGGCATATATCAAAGGAACCATCGATTAGAGAAAAGTCTGCAAGTTCCTGTCCCACTACGATATCTTCCATCAGCACACCGGCATGAGAGGTTGTTGGTCCTCTAACAAATACCCTGTATGGATTAAATCCACCATCAGACCACACATAATAACCAAACTCACCCTTGGTGGATTCTATATGCACATAAGCCTCACCCTGAGGCACCTTAAATGCCAAACCGCTATATGGCTGGTGAATATGTGGTGTATCGTCCTTCCTCAGCTTGTCAATAAGTTGCCTGAGAAGGTCAATAGACTGGTCTATTTCTCTTCTTCTTACCATGAATCTTGCCCAAGCATCACCATCTTTTTCCGTGACAACCTCAAAGTCAAGCTCATCATAGGCTGCATATGGGTCAAGCTTTCTCAGGTCATATGGTACACCTGTAGCCCTGAGGTTCGGACCTGTAACACCATGTTCCATAGCATACTCAGGGGTGATGGGTGCCAAACCAACAAGTCTTCGCTGAACAACAGCACTATTCATAACAAGTTTGTCGTATTCCTTTAGCCTACCCTCAAGATATTTCAATGTTTCCTCTAATTTATCAAGCCAACCTTCCGGTATATCTCTTCTAACACCACCTGCAATCATATAGATATGATAGACACGGGCACCTGTAAGTGCTTCAAAGAGATCAAGAATGTAATCTCTATCACCAAATGCCCATTGTGTTAGTGGGTAGACACCAACACCACCACCCATAGATGCAAGATACATAAGATAAGCGGAAATACGAGCCATTTCCAACACAACGGTTCTTATATATTTAGCCCTTGGTGGAATCTCCCAACCGGCTATACGCTCTATGGCTGCGTTAAAGGCATATTCATTAACATCAGGCTCAGGAACACATACACGGGGTATAAGGGCAATATTATTTATCCATGTTCTACGTTCCATAAGCTTCTCAAAGGCACGATGTAGATAACCTGGGACAATCTTTGCTTCGATAATCTTTTCACCGTCGACTTTTAATATATAGGCAAAGTTTCCATGAATACCGGGGTGCTGCGGACCCAAGTGTAAATCTGTTGGAAAATCATATGTAACAACAAGCTCACGAATCGGCACCCTCGTCACCCCCTGTCTCCTCTACTGTTGGCTGCTCAAGATTCTTTTCTACCAAGTTTACATAAGGTAGCGGATCATATCCTGCTCCCTGCATTGGATGTTCCTTAAGGTACTGAACGGGATCAAAATCTTTTCTCAGTGGTGGAATGCTATCCCAATCTTCAAGCACATAAGGCTCAAAAGACCTGGGATTACCATCAAATTCAACACCAAACATCTCGTGGACTTCCTGCTCCCAAGTTTTGGCAGGTTTCCAAATATCTACCACTGTTATATGCTTGGGGTTTTCCCTGTCGAGATCATACTTTACCACAAGCATGGTAGGTATCGTATATGACCATAGCCCATAGTTCAGCTCAAACCTACCATCTTTGATAAAGTCAACACATGTAATGAAAGACATATGCTGAAACCCTATCTCTTTCGCATACTGAAGCAAGTCTCTGAGCATCTGCCTTCTCTCTTCTTCCGATTTACCTTCGGCAGGAATCCTTACCCTGAGTCTTCTAGGATATGGGCTTTCTACCTCTAGTCCAAATTTATCTTGTATTGCCTTGATAACCTCTTCCACTCTCATAGGGCAGACCTCCCATCTGTAAAGACAAGGTCATATCCAAAGAGCTTACGCTGATTCTCCTTATAATAATCTCTGTTTTTCACATACTCTTCCCAACCACGGGCCTCGCCCTTGGCAATCATATCCATTAGTTCGGTAAACATCTTCATGTTAGCCTCGGCTCTTGGCATGCAACCGGCAACATACAGATCAACAGGAAGGAATAGATCTAACCTATTAACCGTAGCATGACTATCCCAGTAAACACCACCATTGATAGGACAAGAACCATGGGAAACAACCCACTTAGGAGCTGGCATCTGCTCATAGGCATAGATAATTCTCTTCAGTGTTTTCTTGGTCACATAACCTGTTACGAGTATAACATCTGCCTGTCTTGGTGTTGCCATAGGCATGATACCAAAACGCTCCATATCAAACCTTGAGGTCATAGCTGGAGGAAGCTCCATAGCACCACAACCTGTACAATACATAAGCATCCATATACTGCGTGATCTTGCTTTATCAACAAGTTTCAACCACTCTACCATCTCACATCACCTCACGCAAAGACTGTTAGAAGTAGGCCAAGCAAAGCAATGATGGTTGGCCACTTCCAAAGAACGGTAAATGCCTGATCAGGACGAAATCTACCAAGTACGGCATCAAAGGATATTGCTATGATAAATAGCGCAAATATCTTCACTATAGTATCCCATGCTGTTGTACCACCTAAGAAGAACACGGCAAATAAACCAAGCTCTGCCATCAAAGATGCAGCCTTCATGAGGAGCATCATACCAAGATATTTACCACCAAACTCAACCATAATACCAGAAGCTATTTCATGCGGTGCAATAGCCTGGTCAAATGGCTTCTCAGACATAACACCCTGTAAGGCTATATGTGCACCAATGGCGGCAAGTATCAGTGGCCACTGGAAATAATGCCACCCCGTAGGATTCCACATGCTCTGGGCTGCAGAAACTTTCTGAAGCAATAGTGTACCATCCTTGGCCACAACAGCAAGCAAACCAAGAATAAATGGCAACTCATAGCCAAGCATCATAGACAGGGCACGACCAACACCTATGGCACCCCATGGAGAAGCACCTACTGATGCAGCTAGTGCAAAGCCCAGAGGACCGACAACGGCAAGATAAAGAATCAGTATAAGGTCACCTTTGGTATGGAAGTTCAAACCAACAATAGTGTCCAACGGCAAGAATAGAAGCAGTGCCAGTGGGCCACCCAGTCCCATTATCACACCAAGGTCAAAGACCCAATTTTTCGTTGCGGCATCTTTTTTAGACAAGAGCTTTATAACATCAATATATGGCTGCCATATAGGCGGACCAACTCTGTACTGAACTCGGGCTGTAAATTTCCTGTAGATACCCATTAGGAATAGACCTATCATGACCATTAGGAACAGATATATTAGCACTTTTAGTGTCAGCACTAGGGCACCTAAAAACTTAGCACCCATAGAAGCAGTCCCTACTACAGTTGCTGTATTCACATCTCACACCCCCTTAAAATACCCAGAGCACCATAAGCAGGACAATAAGCCCTGCCAGTGCCCATGTATAGTCACGGGTATCTCCAGTATTCCAACTTTCAATATATGAGGCAAACCAACCAAATATACCGCCAAGCCAGTTGTATACCCTCTCAATAGATACCTTGAAGTATGGCTCAATAACCCTCTCAATAGGACCGTAGAAAGCACCGATAAGCTGAACCTGCCACTCAGGTCTATATGGTTCTGCAGAGTTATAGAAATCATCAAGATTGACCTTGCGAGAACCACCAGATGTTGTGTAAACCAAGAGGGCAACAAGAATACCTACAGTAAAGAGAATAGCCAAGTACCCAAAGTGGAGTATAGAGAAACCATTAACCATGTAAACGGCCTTATCTATCAGAAGAGGACCACCAGCCATAGCACTTTGCATAACCATCTGATTGACAGCATTACCAGTAATAAAGTTGAGTACCTGACCGGGAATAGCACCACCAAGCACAGTAAGGCCCATTACCACCAATGCTATAATTATGCCCCATGCAGATACCTCTTTTACAGAGTGCATGAAGTCATATCCCTTTGTAGGCTGTCCCCACCAAATACCGTGAATGTAGCGGAACGCATACAAGAAAGAAGCGGTACCGGCAATTAGAGCCATAGCAGACAAAACGAAGAACCTACCATACAACGCTGCCTGATAGATGAGATACTTAGATGCAAATCCCCACATAAGTGGGATGGAAACAGTGGAGAGCATGGCAAGGAAGCCCATAAAGAATGTCACAGGCATACGGTGAGCATAAGCGCCAAGCTTATTAAACTCAGTCTCACCACCAGAACGCTTATATGCAGCACCCAATGCCATATATGCCGCCATTTCAAATACACCATGAGCATAAGCATGATAAATGGCACCAAAGAAACCCAATGTATACACGGTCATAGTAACATTCATGTCCTTCTGATACCCTACTGTAATACCTATACCAAGCACAAGGGCCATAACCATATACATGAGTTGACCCATAGAAGAATAGGCAAGAAGATACATGGCATCTTTCTGGGCAAAGGCAAGGAGTGAAGTAAATACAGCTCCAAATGCCAGAAGTATTGCCAATATGAAGAATGCAGTGGGCATGTTTCTAAAGTTGGCACCAAGTGTTGTCACCCACTTACCACTCATAACAGTACCTACAAACATATATACCCACATGAGCATGGCAAAGATACCAACCTTGGAATATGCGGCAGAGAAGAATGCCGCAACGGAAGGATGAGTGCTTCCATATGTGCGTGGTGCCCATGTATGGAAAGGTGGAATAGAAGCCTTAATCATAAATGGAACACCTAAAAGCAATACAGCTGCCAGAGTCATATATGGGTGTTTAATGGTAAGCACAGGAACAGTTTGCATGAGCTCAAACAGACCAAAACCTGTCTTACCATCAGATGCCAGATAGAACAGAAAGATGCCGGCAATCATAGACATAGCACCCACACCAGACCAGAAGGCATATAGCCATGGGCCACCCTCTTTAGTGCGATCGTAGTAAAGGAGCATCAAGAATGCCACGAAAGACATAAGCTCCCAAGAGAAGAAAAGGGCAATAAGATTTACAGAAGCCAAAGTCATATAGATAGCAGCAGTAAGAAGTGGTGTCAGAACATAAAACGGTGTTGTATTCTCATCATCTTTGAATGTCTCAAGGGCATATGCAAGAACAAACATAAGTACACCCATCACCAAAATGGCAAATGTGCCTGTTATCCAGTAATACTGCCAGCTCAAGGTTAGTGTTTCTGTAAGTTTTACAGTAAATGGCTTGAGATCAGCCATCTTAGGCACACCTTTCCATCCTGCCACAAGGGCAATATTGACATACAGTGCAAAGGCTGCTGCAGCAGTTGTAGATATCATTTGAAGAACGCGTTTTGCTTTCTCATTCTTTATAAGGCCAAATAGCGCCGCCAGTATTGATCCCAGCACAAGCACCATTGGCACAGTAAGCACAGACCAGTGCGTTAGCATACCCACACTACATCACCCCTTTCTGAAGGAAGGGTTTAATGGCAAGGTCAAGAAGGTCCATAATCTTGGGCACAAATGGCATGAACCACATGGCAAAAGACACAAGGGTCAACATGATAGGAGAGAAGCTGCGAACAAGATCCATCTTGCCTGTACCCTTATAAAGGGAGATAAACCACTTATACATATAGGCTATTTCCACTATGGAGAAAAGGGCAATGAGCACAAACATTACCCAATACCCTGCCTTAGCCAGTGCCATAAAGAGGAATATCTTTCCCCAGAAACCGATAAATGGTGGCATAGATACAGCTCCAAGAAAACCAAATACCAATGGAATTCTCACATTGGCAGGAGCACCATCTTCACCAATATTACCGGCAATGTAGAAGAGAATAGCCTCAGACAGAATATGATTAATCATAAGAAGGAATGCAGCCTTAAGAGCCAGTTCACAACCCAAGCTTATAGCCACAAACACAAGACCTGCCTGTCCCAAAGAAGCATAACCTAAAGTCCTACGGAAACTCTTCTGAGAATATGCCATGACTTCTGCAAAGGCAAAGGTGACAATACCAATCCACAGCATAGTCTGAAGCATCTTCTGAGGAACACCAAACACCATAACCCACATTCTCAACCATGCAAAGGCTGCTGCCTTAGAAGAACCAGATATAAACAGGGCTATAACCTCTTCAGGCACATATTTATATACATCTGGTGCCCAGAGGTTCAGAGGGAAAATCTCTGCCTCAACCCCATAACCTACAAGGAAGAATAGAACACTAAGCACCATAGCCCCTGTCATGCCAACAGTCTTTAATGTCTGCTGGGCATCAAGCATATTGAGAGTCCCCAGCTTACCGTAAAGAAGTGCTATGGCAACGAGAAGGAACGCAGAGGCAACTTCTGCCATAATAATGTATTTAATAGTGGCATAAGCTGTCCCCTTCTTCTTCATAAAGGCTGACAAGCCAAATGCCGCCAAAGCTGTAATTTCGGTAAATACAAACAGGTTAAAGATATCACCTGTTAGGAACATTCCAGAAGAACCCAGTGCTAAAAGAGTCAAAAGGGCATAATACACATCTGCTGGTTCGGCATCGTAACGTGTAGATGCATACATAATAGACAGGAATGCCACAAACCACACAAATGTGCTAAGTACAGCACCCCAAAATGTTACATGTAGCACAATGCCAAATGGAGGCTTAAAACCACCTATCTTAATGATAAGGCCCTCTGGATACAAAGTAGCCCTATAGGCAACTCCTATCATAAAAAGAGTATTAAAGGCATACAAAAGCACAGAAACAGCCCATGCCAACTTCTTACCACCCAGTGCCTTCCAAATGGGCATCAAGAAGACTATGGCAAGAGATATACCTATCATTAGCATTGGATCAAATAGTTTAAGCGTCACTGCCATCACCTCCACGCATCATCTTGATGACCTTATCCAGCTCAACAGTGCCAAAGTGTCTTTTCACATCAATAACTACTGCCATAGCAAGAGCAAGTGTTGCAACACCAATGACAATGGCTGTAAGCACCAGTGCCTGAGGCACAGGGTCAACCATAGGCTTATTTAGTCCCTTTTCCAATATTGGCGCAGTTCCACCTTTGAGATATCCAACAGATATAAGCAGTAGGTTAACACCACTGTCGGCAATGGAAATGCCTATGAGGACTTTAACAAGGTTTTTCTTTGTTAGAACAACATATAGACCTATACCAATCAGTGATAAAGCTGCTATATAAAACATCATTGCTCAGCCCCTCCCTTCATCATATGGGAGACTACCTCGGTAAGCTCACTACTAACTTTGAGGCCTATAAGAATGTAGACAATGGGGATAATACCACCAGAGAACAGGTCAAAGAGATTACCCTTAGGCAAGAAGTTATAAAGGAATGCTCCACCGGCGAAGATACCGGCAACACCAATAAGGGCAAAACCTGTTCCCGCAATAGACTCTGTAAAGGCAAATGCCTCAAGGTCAAGATGAGTAGACAGGGACACCATATATAGCATGAAAGCAGAGGCTATAACTGCACCAGCCTGGAAACCTCCACCCGGTGTCAGGTGTCCGTGGATGACAATATACACACCAACCAAGAGAATTATAGGAAATACTATTCTTATACCCCATAAAAGCACGGGATGGGCCTTTTTCACCTTTTCGTGTTTTTCCCATGGCAAGATACCAATAACACCCAGTGTGGCAAGCAAAAGAACAGTTACCTCACCGAGTGTATCAAAGCCTCTGTAAGAGACAACAATAGCTGTAACAAAGTTGGGAATACCAGTTTCTTTAGCGGTATTATCTACATAATATTTGGCAAGTTTTGTAAGGTCATGACCAAACGGAACTTCTGTCTGTAAAGAATAAGCCACTACTCCAACAAAGAGTATGACAAAGACCCATGCAAGAATATGTTTTAGCCTCATTTCTCTTCCACCTCCCCCGTACGCTTAATAGCAAACAGGATAATGGCCAGGGAGAGGGCTGCACCAATAGCCGCCTCAGCCATGGCAACATCAGGGGCCTGCAAATACACAAAAAGCATAGACACAACCAGGCTAATGAATCCTGAGAATATCGCTGCGGACAGCAGATTCTTTGTCTCGGCAGCAATGATAGCCATGACAACCATAAGCCCCATCAATACATATATAAGAAAATTAACTACTGTCATACCTCTTCACCTGCCTTAGACTCTTCGTACCTATCAAACTGCGTTTCCTCGGTCAGTGGTACACCTTCATCGTGTGCTGCTCTGATAAGAACAGAGGCAGAAATAGGAGCAGTAAGCAGAAGAAATACACCAATCACGATAGCCTTAAGCACAAACACACCACTACTATCAAGAATGGAAACTCCAAGAAGCATAGAAAGAGCACCAAGTGTAGTAACTTTGGTTGCAGTTTGCATTCTGCAATACAGGTCAGGCATTCTGACAAGACCTAGAGAACCAAGGAAAACAAAGAATACACCTATACTCATAAAAGTCCATCCTACAACATTTTTAGAAAAGATGTTGTATGGCTTAGGCAAAAATGGAGAAGCGGCAAAGAAGATAATAAGCAGAGTAACAACAAGTCCCCAGAAAATTTCTCTTCTATCGCACATATCATACACCCCCTTCCAGATACCTACCAAGAACAATTACGGCGATAAATGATAAGGCGGCGTATACCAGGGCGATATCGAGATAGATAATCCTTCCGAAATACCATGCCAAAAATGCAATAAGCACCACTGTAGAAGTGGTGAGAATATCCAGCGCCACCATTCTATCGGCATTAGTTGGACCCTTTATGAGTCTATAAAGTCCCAGTATAATAGCCGACAGCAAAATGGCAAACAATATGTTAGACCATACACCCATGTCGCATCACCCCGTAATCTTCATTAGAAGTCTCTCAAAGGTGCCACAAATGGCCTCTTTGGCTTCTTCTGGATCAGATGTTGGAGCATCTATCCAGTGAATAAAGAACTCATCATCTTTGACCTCCAGTGTAATCGTACCTGGTGTCAGCGTAATAGAATTGGCAAGAATAAGCTTACCAAGATCAGATTTGAGATTGGTCTTAAACGATACAACTGCCGGATTAATTGGCATAGAAGGATGAAGTACTCTGTAAGCAACATCAAGGTTTGCCTTAATCATTGCATATATAAAGTATGGAAGATAAATAAAGATAAAGAGAAGAATACCTCCAATCGTCGTACGACCTCCCTCCCACGAGGTCACCATCTCAACAGTTCCATAGGCAATAAGAAAGGCTACAATGGCACCAACTAGTAGTTCTTGGGAATTTGTCGTTCCAACAAGGACAAGATAGATTCCCCAAAACACAACACCCAGTCCAAGTGCTTTGAGTAGCTTCAAGGCCATCACCTCTTTTCATATATGATGTACGACCACTGAACAAGACACTGACCGCACATATTTCAACATTGTGATTATAACAAAAGTTGGATATGTAGGCTTATATGCACTGCATATACCAAAGTTTTATTTATAAATCATCATCCCCACCAACAACAGAAAACATGGCATCTAAATAGACTTTCCAGAGATTTTCATATGCCATATAATCCTTTACGCGATGAAGATCTACCCATCGTACAGCAATATTTTCTACACCATCAGGTGTAGGAATTCCAGAAATGTATTTCATGATGAAAAAGTGAACTTTTTTGTCAACTGTCATGCCATCATCTTTGTGATAAACATATGAGACGGAACCTGCATAGCGAACAATCTTAGCCTTAATACCTGTTTCCTCTTCAACTTCCCTAATCGCCGTCTGCTCTAGGGTCTCTCCATCTTCGACACGACCCTTAGGGAATGTCCAAGATCCACGACGGTTCTTCACCATAAGCACCTGCCATGTAGAGCCGTCTTTTCTAAAGACTATACCTCCAGCAGAAACTTCTTTTATGTTTTCGGTATGTACCCCACTAATGCTGTCGCGTTCTTCAGTCCCCATAACTTATTCCACCACGCTCTCAAAGGAAGTAATGAAGGAAGCCTATCCTCTTCAGATGGCATCCAATATACCGCACCCGATACATAGTTTCCACCATAACGGGCAAGAAATTCTTTAAACTCTGAAACCGTAGGAAAATGTCCCGACGCAAATACTCCTTTACCTATTCTCTTCTTCATCCACGGACTTTCTCCATTAAGTACAACAATAACAACTCTTCCACCAGGCTTTAACACTCTGAGGGCTTCCCATATAGCCTTATCTGGATCGGGCACAAATTCAAGTGATGTGAAAAATACAACCCTATCAAATAACTCTTCACCAAACGGTAAGGCCATGGCATCACCAGGCACAATTCCAACAAAACGTTGATTTAGGCGGATAAGCCTCGCAATCTCATCGACATCAGAGACAACCTTATCGAACTTTTTCGCCGCATACTTTCTCATATGCTCTGATGGCTCAACGCCAACAACCCCGCGAATGTTGAAAGGACTGCGGTACATCTTATCAAGTAGCCAACCAGTACCACTACCAACCTCTAACACATTTAAAGGAGGAGCATTTTTAAAGCGACTTCCAGATACACCACTTCCACAGCCCCCACCAACAGTCTTTAGTGGCACTCCATCGCCTAGTGGAGCCATTTTCTGCCAAAACACTTCGAGCTCTTCCTTAGCTACTTGCCTACCAACAGGTGTCTCAAACCAATTGTCATAAGAGGCAGCAACCTCTTCAGAATCAAAGGGATTTACCCCTTTACTCACCCTTTTCGGCCTCCTTATAAATATCTCTTAGTCTCTGATATTCCTCTGCATTTTTCAGTATGGCCTCCTTTTCCTCATCACTGAGGTCTCTAACAACCTTAAACGGAGACCCTATGGCCAATGCGCCGGCAGGTACAACCTTACCCGGAGGCACTAATGCACCGGCAGCTACAATGGCACCCTCTTCCACAATGGCACCATCAAGGACAATAGCCCCCATACCTATAAGGGCTCCATCTTTCACCGTGCAACCATGAAGAATAGCCCCGTGGCCCACCGTGACATTCTTACCAATCTCTACAGGATATTCATCTGTCACATGGAGAACACTGCCATCCTGTACATTAGAACCCTCACCTATGTGAATGTAATTAAGGTCTCCACGGGCAGATACAAACGGAAACACGGAAGCACCGGCATCTACCCTGACATCTCCAGATAGAAACGCCATCTCAGAGACATAAGCTGTCTCATGAATACTGGGCTGTTTGTCACCAACTTTTACAATCACACGCACCACCTCCCTAAACTGTAGGTCTGATTTTATTATAAACTACATGGTATTATTAAAGGAAAGGGGGAGAGAGTTATGCCAATGGAGAATGGACCATTTATAGATGGCATATTTGCATACTTCTATGAAGAATTGCTAAACACGGCTACTCTAGGAGGATATGGCGAGATACTTATGACAGCCATAGCTCACAGTGGAGCACATCACGGTACCTCAGTCTTGGAGTTTGCCACAGGACCTGGTGCCAACTGCCGCAGGTTTCTCAGGCTTATAGGTAAATCACCATATGTTGGCATAGATATCAGCCAGGGTATGAAAAAACGCTTTATGAAACGATGCGGTGATCGTGATAATGTTAGATTCGTTGAGACTTCCATCACAGAACCATTTGATTTACATGAGAAATTTGATATTGTATTTATCTCTTTTGCCTTCCACGGCTTTCCCCACGATAAGCAAAGGATCATTATGGAAAATGCATACAACCACGTCAAAGATAATGGCCGTTTCTGTATCTTTGACTACGGCACATTTGACCTCGAAACAGCTCATCCAGTAGTAGAAAAGATATTTAGAGCAGTAGAGTGTCCACATGCATACAACTTCATCAAACTTGACCTGAAAGAAATGGCAAGAGAGATAGGTTTCACTAAATACAAAGAATGGTATCCACTGAATGTTCCATATCTGAGGCTAGCATGTATGAAAAAGTGATACCTTTCACAGCATCTTTCGTATACAGGAGTGAGGCATGGTAGAAAAGGCCAAGGTTGAACAGATAATTGGCGGTCTTTATGATGAGCTTATTGGATTTGCTATGAAATATGTTGGCATACGAGCAGATGCCGAAGACCTTGTACAAGATACTCTTTTCAAAATATGGGAGTATACAGACAAGATAACAACATTATCAACACTAAGAGGTCTAATATATAGAACACTTCGCAACAAGATTATCGACTTTATGAGAAAAAACAAATATCCTAAAGTACCAATAGACAAGCTCACACTGGCGTCAGAAGAGTCAGTAGATGAAGAAGAAATATTTGACATCTGGAAGTATGTAGATAAGTTACCAGAAGACGAAAAAACAGTAATCACACTGAGGTTCAAAGAGGGAATGAGCATAAAAGAAGTGGCAAATGCTATGAATAGGTCTGTAGCAGGCATCAAGAGTCTACAGTACCGTGCCATTAGAAGGCTCAGGGAGATGATAGATAATGAAGATAAAAGATAAGATTGCAGATATTATTATCGAAAAACGACTACAAGGAAAAAAGATACCGCTATGGATAAAATGGCTATTTCCCGATGTTGTAGAAGAAGTAGATCCCATAGCCCGTATGCTTAAAGGTGATAAAGAACCTGTAAGAAGAAGACAGTCAAAACCTGTATATAAATTGGCATATGCTACTATATCTATCATTATCATTATGACCCTTGCACTATTTTTATGGTTTCCAAGTGGAAACCATGCAACCCTACAAAAAGGTGGGATAAACATGGAAAAAACAGAAACATATGGGGCAGATGAAAACGGTGTCAAATCCAATACTGTTCGAACGCTCATTACACCTTCCACAGCATCTACCTCTACAACAGCAACAACAGCCAGTGAAACTGTAAAAGAAAGAATCAAAGGAGATTCTGTTCCAAAAGATGACTGTGGACCGGGAAAAAAGTGCATTACAGATCCGGTATTACCTCCAAAGGAAGAAAAGTAATTTTTGTTTTATATGTTATAATACAATAAAACAATATTCTAACTTTAAGCCAATGCTTTAAATATATAGATATAAAGAGGTGAAACATATCAATGAAAGCCCTTCAAAACATATTAATTAAACATTACGACAAAATATTAACATCCTTCCATAATGCATGGAACCAAATAAACATGAATAATAGCGAACCCAATATTATATTTAACTTCCTAAAAAATGGAATCTCACTCCTAAACAAAGACATCGCCCAAGGAATCCTCAATAAAGCAAATTTTACTGCTAAATTCGCAGGAGTTTTCACACATCAAAAACCCATTGTCGAGTTCTATGGAAACTATAGATGCGAATTAGGAGATCTTCTTACATTATATATTGTATTAGATAAAAAAAAGCAAATCTTATTCAACAGAGCTTTTATATCCCAAGCTAAAAAGACCGTAAACGATATCAGAAAAAACCCGTGTCAAACTCTACTGTACGATAAAGCACGCTATTTCTTTTACTACAGATTTAAAAATTTACGGGGGCAAAAAAGATATATTCCCTCATACCCAACAAGAATACTTGGATTAAATTACTTAGTATTATTACAGAATTATGTAACCTTTCATTTCATTCCTTATAATAGAAATTACATCTATTATAACAACTGCTGCAATTATTACAAATGTAAATGCAAGTCATCCAAACTACTTTGTACATATGAAAACCTAATGTTTAATACTCTTATGGGTATCTATGGTCTGTCATTCAATCACCAAAATAAAGCAGCTACAACTTCTGGGTGGTCACGAATAATACTTGATTTAATATCAGAAACTGGCAAATCAACCTTTGGTAGTAAAGGAAAAAGAGGCTCTTATTTACAAGAATTCATCAATTACTTTAATGACTTCGACAATTACGATAAAATATTTATAGAAGCAGAAGGCAAAGAAGGAATACCAATTTTATTTATAATCGTTAAAAGCAATGACTAATTCCTATCTCCTTCTCGCCTTTAGCTTTTCTGTCAGCTCTTCCATCTCATCGGAACTGAGGGTGTTGAGGATATCTTTTTTCTCTGCCCAACCTCTCCGTGCCGTGTGAACACCATAAATCATATTTTCCATTTGCATAGTGGCATGAGAATCTGTACCTATATAGAGTTTTATACCCATATTCTTTGCCTTAAAGACATTGGGGCCATTAAGATCAAGTCTATTAGGATATGCATTAATTTCCATAAACAATCCTTTGTCTTTTGCCATACTAAGAAGCTGGTCTATATCCACGTCCATAGGTGGTCTAATACCTCCCAGCAACCTTCCTGTAGGGTGCCCTATACTATCAATGAGACCGGAATATATGGCCTTTTTATATCGTGCCATAATCTTCTCTCTGCTACCATCAAGTCCTGAGTGGATACTACCTATGACAAAGTCCATATCTGGTGACGATATCATAACCTCACCATCTACCATAATATTTGCCTCTATACCTACAAATATGCGTATACCAACCTCTTTTTCCACCTGCTTAGCCTCTTCATACTCTTTTTTCCATGTATCGTAGTCTATACCACCTACGACACCTAATCCAATAGCATGGTCGGTAATAACAATCCACTCATAACCTAGTTCCTTAGCCTTGAGTGCCATGGCTTTTATAGAATCAGCACCATCGCTGTAGTTAGTATGCATGTGTATATCGCCTCTAATATCATCCTCTGTAATGAGATTGGGCAGTTTACCTTGCAATGCTGCCTGCACCTCACCCATATCCTCTCTTAGCTCCGGTGGTATCCACGGCATGCCAAGTGCTTCATATATCTCCTCTTCTGTAAGTCCCGCTATCTTCTGCCCTGTGTCCTCACGATAAAGCCCATATTCATTGAGCTTTAGCCCCTTAGATATGGCTATCTCTCTGAGTCTAATATTGTGTGCCTTTGAACCGGTAAAATACTGCAGAGCAGCTCCCCAGCTGTCCTCTGGCACAACCCTAAGATCTACCTGTACACCTGTCGGGGTTACAATACTACATTTGGTATCACCCCGCCACAAGACCTCCTTAGTCCACTCTGCAGAGGCAAACAGTTCTATGACTTTTTGCCCCTCACTATCTGTGGCAACAAGGATATCTACATCTCCCACATCTTCTCTCCAACGTCTAAAACTACCCGCAGGTGATATTCTCTCTATGCCTGTTTTATCTTTGAGATAACTCACCATCTCCATAACAAGAGGTCTAATGGTAAATAGGGGTACCCTACCGGCATCCATACGGTATATCTGTATACCCTTCAGTATCTTCTGCTCAGCCTTTACCCCCATACGCTTCATCTTTCTAATGCGCCCCTGCTTAGCGGCCTCTTCAAGCTCATCAATAGAGCGGATACCCAGCTCTGTGTATAGCCTCATAGCAAGCTTGGGACCAATACCCGGCACCTCCATAAGCTCAAAAACCTCGCGGGGGATTTCACGCTTCAGTTCTTCAAGATAAGAGGACTTACCTGTGGTCAAATATTCGTGTATCTTCTCGGCAATAGATTTACCTACACCAGGTAGCTGTGTCAATTTGCCTAAAGCATCAAGCTCCTCAATAGGCTGTGTAAGATTTTCTATGACATGGGCTGCTTTTTCATAGGCGGATATCTTAAAGCGACTTTCGCCTTTTATCGTCAAGTACTCAGCTATCTCCCTTAGCATCTCTACAACTTCTTTGTTTTTCAACTTCGTCACCCCCTATACCAATAAAATGGTATCAAATATCGCACATATCGCAATGTTTACCTATATTCACTATTTATGTTATACTGTACTTGTAAGTTAAGCATAAAAAACTTTCAAAGGAGGGTTGCTCCATGAGTGAGCTTATTGGAAGCAAAGAAAGTAGAGAAGAAAAGAAGAGGATACTAAAAGAACTATTAAAGAGAATTCATGAAGGCGAAGACATGGAAAAGCTGAAACAGGAATTTTTAGATGTGCTAAGAAGCACTTCACCCCTTGAAATTCCTGTGATAGAACAAGAACTCGTTAAGGAAGGAATATCTCCTCACGACATAGCACGTATGTGCGATATACATGTAGATTTATTTAGAGAATCGGTGGCAGGTAGTTTGGATATAGACGACATACCAGAAGGACATCCACTTCACACATACTATTTGGAAAACAAAGAGATTGTCAAAGATGCAGAGATGCTAAACCTATACGCCCGCAGTCTCAAAGACACAGAATCTGAAGAGGGTAAAAGAAGGGTACTTGAGGTCATCAAAAATCTTGTCAATGGCATGCGTATGATTGGATATACCCATTACAACAAGGAAGAAATGTTACTGTTTCCATATCTTGAAAGAAGAGGACTCACCGCTGTTCCCACAGTCTTGTGGACCAAACATGATGATGTGAGATTTGAAATTAGAGCCCTTGCCGGATTTGTTTCAGAAGCAGAAAGAGAGCTAACAGATGAAAACATAGATAAAGTCGTTAAGCATGCCCAGAAAACAGCATCCGATGTCATAGATATTGTCTTTAGAGAAGAAAACATACTCTACCCCACTGTAAAGGTACTTCTTGAACCCGGTGAATGGTACGCCATTAAGCTGGAAGAAGATTCTATAGGTCATTACAAAGTCAAACCCAAAGACTGGAAACCAGAAGGGGTCAAACCCATTTATCCCCATGAGGTAAAAAAAGGTATCTCCCTTGACGATATCATGAATCTCCCACAGCACATACTTCAAACAGTTAAAGGACTGGCAACAGGTGACCTTACACCTGACACAAGTGAAATCAAACGTGATGGTGATATAGAGCTTCATGAAGGATATATGCTTCCCAAAGAAATTGACGCACTATTCAGGACACTACCATTTGATATCACATTTATCGATGCCGATGACAGAGTGAGATTCTTCTCTGGTGGGCACCGTATATTTGCAAGAAACAAGACCATCTTGGGTAGAAAAGTGGAACTATGTCACCCTCCCAAGAGCGTGCATATAGTAAAGAAGATACTAAAGGCCTTCAAAGAGGGCAAAAAAGATGTTGCCGAGTTTTGGATACCCTTTGCCGGTAGATTTATTCACATAAGATATTTCCCTGTCAGAGGTGAAAATGGAGAGTACCTTGGCACTGTAGAGGTTGTCCAGGATATTACAGACATTAAGAAACTGGAAGGCGAAAAACGACTACTTGACTGGAAAGATTAAGAACAAAGGGGAGCACGCGCTCCCCTTTTATACCCTTATACTTTTTTCCTTCTCTTCTTTCTCTCTTCTGCACGCTTTAGAATTTCATTCACATCAAGTTTTATAAGCCCCAGCGATGTTGTATCAAGGTATATAGCAGGATTGGGCCCCACGATTTCAAGAGACACCTTCATACGATCACCATAACGAAGTTTTGTGGGCAGTTTAGGTTTTGTCTTCACAACTACATCCTGACCGCAGGCAGAACGGATAAGGAATGGTATAAGTCGATTATGCATATAAAAAGATACTGTATCCTTACCATCCTTTTCCTTTCTCTTAACGCTGGAAAGGTCAATAATAAGGTGAATAGCCCTCATGATAGCCTTAGACATATCGGGAATATTACCTGCCCTAACATCTGCTGCCACATCGGGAATATCTGTGATAATGGCAAAAACCCCCATCTTCACAAAACGGGCAATAGCACGGGGATCATCAACAGGCCATGGAATAATGCGATCGGCATACTTTTCATACTCTTCATCAACATATGTGTAAAATGGCATAAGGAAATCAACCTCTTTCAGCATAGACTCCAAATCAGCCGGTCTGGAATCGTATAGGTATCCCATCAAATACTCTGGATGCTCTTTTTTTGCCTCTTTAATATAGTTATTCCAAAAGGAAGATATAATAACCTCGGGTAGTCTATCACCCATCTTCTTTAGCACATCAAATACTGGGGCAAATGCCATTTTAGACTTGACCTCTATATCAACCCCCATCCCCTCCTCATAGAGAAAATCAAGGACTTCTGCCAGCGATGGAATCTTCTCTTCTCCATCAACAGTGTAGCGCCTCAGTTGCTTAAAGGTCATATCTACAACCTTACCAGTGCCCGTTGTTGTTCTATCGATTGTCTCATCGTGCATGAGCACTGGCACACCATCTTTGGTAATTTCTATATCTATCTCTACCCATTCAGCACCCAATTCTTTAGCCTGTTTAAAAGCCTTCAGTGTGTTTTCATAGCCGTAAAGCATACTGCCCCTATGTCCTATGATCTTCACACATGCCACCTCCGCCAATGTATGTATACAACTTTTCTATATCAACAAAATACCAAAAGTATGGTTATTTATCCACCCTTTTATTGGCATATAATTTTGTATGCTATAATAAAATCATGAATATGAAATGCACCGATATCACGGTTAAATCGGTTCTTAACGTATTTACAGACACTGGATATAGCCTAAATCCATACAGAGGCTGTAGTCATGGATGCGCATATTGTTATGCATCGGGTACATTTTGGCGATCCCATATGCCAGAATACTTTAGTACAACATCTGACCATTTCGGCAATATACTTGTAAAAACAAATATCGCCACGATTCTACGGAAAGAACTCATGTCAAAAAGGCCACATAGCATACATATAGGTACCATAACAGACCCTTACCAGCCATGTGAGGGCATTAGGAAAATTACCAGATCTGTACTTGAAAGTCTCTTATATCTGCCACCCCGTGAGATACATATACTGACAAAGGGAACACTCATTATTAGAGACATAGACATACTCCGTGAATTATCGACCATGTCATCTGTTAGAGTAACATTTACCATTACCACACTAGATAAAAAGCATTACATAAACA
Organism: Zhurongbacter thermophilus; assembly: GCF_026184435.1. Lineage (NCBI taxonomy): Bacteria > Pseudomonadati > Zhurongbacterota > Zhurongbacter > Zhurongbacter thermophilus. The sequence continues at coordinate 277,474 of NZ_CP046447.1, read as the reverse complement.
TAGAACCACATGCCCCCAACCCGTGGCTAAGACTTAAGGCCATGAAGATGCTATCTGAAGCTGGCATTACCGTGGGTGTATCTATAGCCCCTATTATGCCCGGTATCAATGACAACATCAAGACATTGAGACACATATGGAACACTGCCAGATACCATGGTGCTTCATATTTCTTTATAGATGCCCTGAAACTGGAGCATTCTGTGAAAAAGCACTTTCTCAAAACCATACATGCTTACATGCCCGGCATGCTAAAGACATACAGGACGCTCTACAAACAATCAACAAAACCCGTATCATTCAGTATATATGTTAACCATCTGAGACAGAAGTTAGAATATTTGGAGAGATATCGCACAACCAGATAAAATATTATTTATGAAGATAAAACGGTGGGTCTCTGCACTATTAATTGGAGCAATTGTAGGAATAGGTATTTATCTCTACTCTGGCAAAACATTACATCTCCACAACAGTAATCCAAACCAATATTCCGCTATAACGAAGAGCTCCAACGCATTAGAAATCCTGGGTTTTATTCCCTATTGGGCAGTACCTAAAAATGCTCCGCCTATTGACTACATAGCACTCTTTGCTCTGGAACCAACCGACGATGGATGGCACAATCAATTCCAAACAATGCCCCGTATTCCAGAAGGCACCAAGGTGCTATGGACACTGAAAATTCATGGTGGTGACCATACAACGTGGATGGACACTCCAGAGGGCATAGCAGATATGATAGAAAAGTTAGCTGTTTATATGAACCAAGCCGATGGAATTGTTATCAACCTCGAAGATTGGACGAAATATCTGAGACTCGATGATATTGCCATAGCATTTCATAGGCGATACCCCGGCAAGCTTATCATGATCACACTGCCATCATGGGGCCTTCCAACTACAGCCAATATTTATCATCTCGCCGATAGATTCATACTCATGGCATATGATTATGACTTCAAAAGCGGGGTGCTAGCCCCAATATCTAAGGTAGAAAGTAGTATTAGGTTTTATGAATCACTTTCTGACAAACTTCTTTTGGGTATTCCGCTATACGGATATCTAAAAACAGACAAGGGAACCCAAGCTGTACAGATAAAAAATATCGAAGATGCCACCGTCAGCTATTCAAAAGAAGGAGAAGCCAAAACCAGAGGAGAAACAGGCACCATAACATGGAATGACATAAAAACCATATCTGAGAAAATAGCACTTGCCCGTAAATATCACCTTAGAGGTATAGCCCTATGGGCTGTGGGCTACACATCAGATGAGTTTATAGAAAAAATTATTAAAGAGGCTTATACTGCCACTAAATAAAAAGGGACAGGAATCATTCCTGCCCCTTTATCTTCTTTACCTCGTCAGGTCGCCAGAACCTACAGAAGGAACATATACCATCTTCAGCCGCTGTGGGCATACCGCATATCTTACACGGTTTCATGGGAGACTCTTCTTCGTCTTTCTTCTCACACTGGTCTGGAGATTCTATCTGAAATCTCCAAATATTTTCTGTATACCCCTGATAAAATCGCCTCTTGGTTCCCGGAGACATATTCTCTATAGCGTTAAGATGCTCCTTGTATACAAGAAATCGTGCACCTTCAGAGTGGGGACATTCGTATCTAACATAGTCTATGCCTCTGACAATGGCATAGGCGGCAATTTCCCTCTCTGTAAGAAACACAAGGGGCTTTACCTTCTTAGGAAAACCATGCTCTGCTGGAAGTACAGGATAACCTTTAGCCAAGTACGAAACATCCCATCTCATAAGATTGGCAAATAAAGCTGCTGCTTGGTCATCAAGGTTATGACCTGTGGCAATCACATCGGCCTCTAAGTCTCTGGCTGCAACATTCATGAGATAACGCTTTGTCATACCACACAGGGAACATGGTGTCCGTCTACTCTTCCGAGCCGCCTCGTCTATACCCATACCAAACATCTCGGGTAGGGAGTATACAAGACATTTGACACCTTTCTTTTCACAGAAGGCCTGTGCCTTTTCCTTCGATGTCTTAGAGTAGTCCATGTGCTTAATGCCAAGGTCAATATAAAATGCAGAGACCTTATAACCAAGCTCTGTAAGAATATCAAGAAGTGCTAAAGAGTCTTTACCACCAGAAACGGCAACGGCTATATGGTCTTCTTTTTCAAACATCTTATAGTGCTTTATAGCTTTAGCCGTCTGCTTCTGCACAAACTCTACAAAATGTTCAGGGCATAGGGCTATATTGTGTGCCCTGAGTTTGATAACGGCAGGCTTACCACATATGCGACACTTCATCCGCCCGACACCACCGATACAACCTCTACCTCATCACCATCTTGAAGTCTATAGTCCTCAGTCTGAAGCATACCATTAACGACAAAGAGTACTGTCTCTGGGTTTAGTCCCAAATCCACTGCCAGTGTGCGGATAGTTCCCTTTGCCGGCATCTGTCTTTCTTCTCCGTTTATCTTAACTGTTATCACCTTCATCACCCTCCACCAATCTTATGGCATCATCGTAATCTCCTGCTTTTACAAATAGCAGTTTTTCCCCCATTGGTCCGACAGTCAGTCCCAGTGCATCACCCATCGCTTCTCCTTCAATAAAATGCTCTATACCGTTTGCCTCAAGCAGTCCTGCTACAATATGAATTTCAGGCACACTATATGCCCCCAGTAGCACCCAGCCTTGCTTTGTTGGATGTTCTTTGCCTTTGTCGTATTCTATAAACATGGCATTATCCAAACAATGAGCCATTCCAGGCCCACTTATCTCTATCCGTTTCACAGAATGTCATGTAGACCTGACCAGATGGAATATCGACCTCTTCCTCAAACAAAGATGCAACCATCTCCGCAATCTTCTCCCTTGTCTCCTTGGAGATCTCACCAAGATAGCGAAAGTCCACAAAAGCTGCAGGCTCACCATCAAGTTTAACATCAGCAAGGATAGTAGATGTCATAAACCACTTAGAAGATTTACCTGTCAGCTCTGCAAGAAGCCCCACAAGTTTATCTCTGAGTTCATTGGCCTGATGACTCGTCACCTTATCATCGATAACAATTCCTACAAATGGCATAATACATCCCCCTCCTTTGTATTAGATAAAGCTCAACTGGCCGTCTTTAAAGAAGACTATTTTGCCAGTAGGCTTTCCTTCTCTTCTCATTTTCACAAGATCTAAAATAACATCAAAGTGGTTCTGGAGAAGTTTCATCGCAGCATCAATATCTGTTAAATCTTTAGTAACAACAGGCTGCCACTTCCCCTGGTCTTTCATCTTCACAAACGATGTACTTACTTGTGGAGCAAGCATAACATCGCAATCCTTCAGGATCTCCTGCACACGCTGTCTCTTTCTCGGATCACCATGGGTTTTCTCCTCTGGAGCATCGTTAACTCTCTTTTCAACAAAGGTGTAACCATCTTTTGTGAGATCATAGATGTAAAAATAAGGTGCCTCACCAAGATGGTCATTCACCATTTCCTTACCATCTTCACTACCCAAGGCAACTCTTATAGTGTCCATTTCATCATCCCTCCTCAGTTCCTTTAACATAAGGTATGCATCTCTTCCCTCTCCATAGAAATCAGAAAGCACCTTAAGTATTCTAAAACCATACTCTTTATATATATCTACAGCTTCTTTATTAGAAGTAGCAACTTCTAAGAATACCATAAATTTTCCAGAATCTTTAGCCACCTCGAGAAGCTTATCCATAAATCTATGTCCTATACCTCTACCTCGGAACAGCCTCCTTACAAATATCTTCATGAGGTGAGTTTCCGCTACCCCAACATATACTGTCATAAAACCGGCTATCTCGCCATCATACTCGGCAATAAATGTCTTGTAAAACTGTGAAGACAAGATATTCTTCCACTCATCTTCACCCCATACAGCACCGCCAAGATGCCTATCAAGCTCCATGAGTACAGGCAAATCTGCAAGAGTAGCCTCTCTAATCTTTACCATAGACCCTATACTCCTCCGTCAATGGTTTAAGATACCTCACCTTTACATCCTCTGGGGCAACAGAAGTATACAAGTTATGTTTCATCATCGCATCTACATGAAGCATAGACGGCTTTATCATATCTACACTACCAGAAACATATTTTGTATATGAAAGCACAGGTACATCGGGATTTATTTCATCTATTTTATAAACTCCCTCTTCTACTTTATTACTATTCCTAAAAATAGCAGAGTACACCTCACCTCTACGGGCCGGTATGACAATCTGCAAATCTTTTCCATAAAATGGGGCATATAGAAAGTCGAATGTATCAAACACATGCACTCTTTCAAGATTCAATCCGGCTACAAGACCTAGTGCATACGCCACCCCAACACGGGTTCCGGTAAACGCACCGGGCCCAATTCCAACCCACACCTCATCGTATTTCAGAGGATAAGCAGACAGTATCCGCGATAAAAACTTAGAACCTTTACCACCTGATACAGAAATCTCATATATTGTTTTATCCTCCCAGATGGCAACAAGAGAAGGAGAAACTGATGTAAATATCAAGATTCTATTCATGCCACAACACTCCCACAGGGTCAACCTCTGCATCCACGGATAATGTATAACCTTTCTCATATAGGTGCATACCTGTATATGCAATCATAACGCCGTTATCTGTGCACCACTCCCGTGGCACAAAGTAGACATCCTTAAATTGCTCTGATAGCTTTTTCCTGAGAAATTTACTGGCAGCCACTCCTCCACCGACCACTAGTGGCATATATCCCCTATCATTTTCTATATCTTTTAACCTCACGACAATCTGCTTCACCGCAGCCTCCATCAGGCCACGGGCCACTGCCTCAGGAGACACTCCATCTTTTTCGTATGCAAGGCGTGCTGCCGTTTTCATACCACTAAATGAAAAGTCATATGTCTTATCTTTGAAACGGGGTATAGTAAATCGGGGATACTGCCCTTGATACTCCAGTGCCATCTTATCTATGTGTGGTCCTGCAGGATAATCTATTCCCATTACCCTACCAACTTTGTCAAGAACCTCTCCCATGGCATCATCGCGTGTATCGGCAACAAGAGATACCCGATCAACATCATGATATTCCACAACAACCGTATGACCTCCTGACACTATTAGAGCTCTATATGGAAAGGCCAGTTCTGGATAGGCAAGTCTTGCCACATATCCATGGGCTATGACATGGTCTACCCCTACAGCGGGTACACCAAGAGCGGTACCAAGAGCTCTTCCAAACGATGCCCCCATCAACAAAGCCGGTTGGAGACCGGGGGACATCGTAATGGCAACAACATCAGGTTTAATCCCGTCGGTTTCTCCCACAATGTCTCTGTACATTGTGTAGAGCACCTCAAGGTGCCTACGAGACGATGCCTCTGGAAGAACACCACCAAATATCTTGTGAAGGTCTATTTGAGATGATACCCTGTGAGCCAGAATCTCTTCATCTTTGATTAAAGCCATGGCTGTTTCATCGCATGAAGTTTCTATACCTAAGACAACCATATGTTCACCTCTTTCATACGGCTATATCTATCTTGTGTTTTTGCAGTGCATCCTTTATGGTATCAGAACTAACTCCCAATCTCTCATACTCCTTTATAAAAGCTTTTACAACCTCCTTGACAGAGTTATCCCATATCCCTTCACTCTTCAAACGGGCAACCTCTGCTATAAAGTCACCAAAACCACCGCTGAGGTCCGCTATGTACAATCTATGTGTGGCTATATCAGAACTAGATACAACAGATAGTCCCCTTTCACCAAGAATTCTTACCGCCTCTGTCCTCTTCTTTATAAGGTCCGACAGAATAGCCCCCTCATGTTGAAGAGCATCCATAAGCTCATCGGGAGTAGCATTGCTTTTACGGAAATATAAGAGACCAGGAGTTGATGCCAGAGGAATCTCTTCCTCAGTTTTTTCTGTTTCTACAATCTCTTCTGGTATATAAGCATCTGTCTCCTTAACAGTCATGACCTGTCTCTTCTCAGAAGGCACTATGGTGTACAGTACGCCCCTTCTTCCCATGATAAATACCGGTCTTCTATACACAGCCCCTTTTTTCTTCAGGCTTTCCAATATACTATCTTCATCACTCGCGGACTCACCATATGGTAGAGGATATACAAACGATAACAACACATAGTTTTCCTCTTCATGCTTCTTCAGAACACCCTGTATGCTGCGGGCAGCAATATGCCCCTTACCGCTTTTCACAGGTACCGTCTTGGTATCTACAAGATAAGTTTTACCTTCTATGGACACGGTGGCTACACCATCTTTCAGGCTAATATCATCTATAGATACCCCAAATCTATAAACAAGTGTATCCACCATAGACGAAAGTAAAACATCTTCGCACTTTTCCATATGATCTATAAATAATGCAAGGGATGGCTTTTCCTCTAACCTCATGGCCACGCCTTCCAATAAACTAACCAATATCTGGCTCACGAGTATCACCTCCTACACATCCTGTATCTTTATTTTACTGGAAAGATTCCTTTTAGTTTGGTAAAATATGCCCCGAATAATACAGAGGGAGGTGTAAAGGGTGGACACAGCTACAGCAATGGCAACGGCTGGCCTGGGACTTTCCAATGAAATTTGGTGGCTTATTCTCCTTTTTGTTGGACTGTCACTTCAAATTCTCTTCTTCTACATATGGGAAAAAGAGGGACTATTTCTCAATGTTATTATTGGCACTATAATTGCCAACTTACAGGTCGTCAAAACCATTATCTTGTTTGGATTTACAGCAACACTAGGAAATGTAGTCTATGGTTCTATCTTCCTATCAACAGACCTGCTTGAGGAACTATACGGAAAGAAAGAGGCTCGTAAGGCCGTATGGTTTGGCTTCGCTTCACTTATCACTATGACCATTCTCATGCAAATTGCGTTGCAGTTCAAGCCATCTCCTGATGACTTTGCCCAGCCTCACCTTGAAGCCATATTTTCAATCATGCCTCGTATAGCACTAGGTAGTTTAACAGCATACCTCGTAGCTCAGCATCACGATGTATGGGCATTTGGTTTCTGGCGCAGAATAACAGGTGGAAAACATCTTTGGCTAAGAAACAACCTATCAACAATGGTTTCCCAGCTTATAGATACTACTATTTTCTGTACTATTGCCTTCTTGGGCGAGTTTCCCATGAATATTTGGTGGCAGATATTTTGGACAACTTATATCTTCAAATTCGTTGTAGCAGTCTTTGATACCCCATTTGTCTACTTGGGAACATATATAGCACGCAAAGTGCACGGCATACCGCCCAGACCAGTAGAAAAGTAAAAGATAGAAAGCGGAGGAAATTCCTCCGCTTTTTTTATAGACCTCTTGTATGCACGACTTTTTTCATATAATAGGCTTGTGTGCATAAACACATGAATATATTTAGGGGGAGGGGAGCATCATGAAGAAAAATATCATTATAGGTTTCTTGGCACTGGCCGTTGCCATTATAGGTATATGGTTTATTGTGCCCCATAAAGCATCAGATAATACCAATATCAGCCCCATCATTATTTCAGATAGAAACTTCCTTATTGTCAGCATAGAAAACCCAGACAAAACTCATTACATTACTATTGTGCCACCTGTAAGAGATAACATATCAGATGTTGCAGTAATAAAAGACGGTAACATAGCCCATGTTGTGTATGGGGTTAGTCACATCAGCCATACATATATTTACGATACTCAAATAGATATATCTGACGCCACAGTAGCCCAAACATCAACACTATTGGAAGCTGAAGGTGGTGTTTTCAGGGGAACAGTAACATTTCATCCAGTAGAAAAAGGTATATGGAGTACAGTAGATACAGGCAACGAGTATTTTGTTATTTTTATTGACAAACATGGCAACATAGCATTTGATAGTAGAAAGACATGGCCCAGCAAACATGTCATCAATCTCACTTGTGTCGGTAGTGGCATCTCTGTTAACGAAAACAATGCATGGATAGCATTAGGAGATAACAACACGGCCGATACGCTCGCGTATATATCCCCAGATGGCAATGGTATGGCAAAGGTCAGCATTACATTCACAGATATGAAAAAAGTCCCAGAAGGTATTCTCATATATAAAACAGACAAGCAGATAGCGTACATAAACACACAAGGACAGACATTGTGGACATCAAAGGATATTGGAGAAAACACCTATATACCCGGTAGTACTGTAGCAGATACATGTAAAGTATCTTCTAACTTCATTGGTATTAATGACAAGATATTTGCCATATACGTAGACGGCAAAGGCAACCCTCATGGCATTATTGTTAATAGCTCTGGTAAAGAGATTTGGCATAATAAACTTATTGACATCAATCCATCGGTAAAGCCGCAGGAAACACATGTTATCCTAACCAGCAGTCAATCAGAAGTCAGTTGGAAGCTCTTTGTAGGTTCTACAGGTAGTGAAATAGCATTGGGAACAATAGCCATTGGCAATAACATAGATCCTAAATCCTCACAGCTTGTAGCCGCTGCATATACAGATAAAAGAAACAACATGTATGCTTACTTACCGGAAAGAGCAATAATAAAGCTGGGGAAAGGATACATCAACTATGATCTATACAGTCCATCTGCCCACTTATTAGGAATATTCTATGAGGACACAAACTTTGAAAAGACATATTTGATGACTATCAATACCACCACAGAAGAAAGGACAGCAACGGTCCTCCTCAATAGAGGAGACGGCGTATACGACATATCAACTTCTCATATTATCAAAGGTCCATTTTTCGCATCTATAGGAGATGAAGATATCATACTATTCTCTCAAACATTCAATCCCATATGGAAGGCATCTGATGTCTATAGCTATCAACTTGCCAATGAAAGAAGTGATGGGCTGAAATCTATCATCAATAATAACCATGCCATCGTTATATGGAAAGCCCCCGATGGCTACATACTAGCCAATGTCAATAAGACAGGTAAGATAGATAAAACAGTAAAACTCTCCAATATAGAAATGCTTACAGACACAGGCAAATATTTTATATCTGCCTACAACACAGGTAGTTTACATTACCGGATAATAGACAGAAACACTTTACAGGATATATGGACAGAAACACAGCTTTCAAACCTATCCAAGGTTCTAATATACAGCGGTGGTGGTACACCATATACTGTTGTGAAAAACACATTGATATTTGCATATGCCGGCAAAGATAACAAGGCCCATATCGCAGCAGTAGACGGTGGAAGAGTACTATGGGATAAGGTTGTATACAACAACACAGATGTACAGGCTATTGTCTATACAGATGATGGCGATACAACACTGAACTATACCATATACACACCATACGGCGACATATTAAAGACGGGAAAACTACTTATACTGCCTGATGGTAGATTAAGAGAATAAAAATAGGGCCCCATACGGGGCCCTTTATACAAAGGTGAGCGGGTTGGGAGCATTACCGGTTCTTAAGCTGTCTTGCCTCCTTAGATGAAGGCACTTTCACACTAAATTCTAGCCTCTGTTTAAACTCTTCCTGCTTTCCATCATTCCAAGACTTGATAGGCCTAAGATATCCCACGACACGGGAATATACCTCTGTTTCCTTACCACATATGGGACATCTTTCATGCTCTCCCGGTATATAACCATGGTCGGGACATATGGAATATGTAGGTGTAATGGTTATATATGGCAAGGTATAATTTTCTGCTATCACCCTAACAAGCTCTTTCACAACACCGGGGTCGGTAATATTCTCTCCAAGAAAACCGTGAAACACCGTACCCCCTGTGTACAGGCTCTGAAGCTCATCTTGATGATCAAGAGCCTCAAACATATCCTCTGTGTAATCTACTGGTAGGAATGTAGAGTTGGTGTAGTAAGGTTCAGATTCTCCGCTGGTGATAATATCAGGATATTCTTTCTTATCTATGCGGGCAAGTCTATATGAGGCTCCCTCTGCCGGTGATGCCTCAAGATTATAGATATTTCCTGTTTCCTTCTGATATTCTACAAGACGCTCACGCATCCACTTCATAACCTTTACGGCAAACTCCCTGCCATTGGGATGCTCTATACCATACTTGCCACCTGTCATATTGAGAATAGCCTCGTGCATACCGATAATGCCTATGGTGTTAAAGTGGTTAGCCCAATACTGACCGTACAGATCATATACGCTTCTGAGGTAGAACTTAGCATATGGATACATACCTATCTGTGTAAACTCTTCTATCACTTTTCTTTTTATCTCAAGAGACTCCTTAGCTATATCCATACGCTTTGCAAGTATTTCAAAGAATTTTTCCACATTACCATTTGCCTCATATCCTATTCTTGGCAAATTAATAGTCACAACACCAATAGAGCCTGTCAAAGGATTGGCACCAAACAGACCTCCTCCCCTTCTCTTCAGCTCTTCCAGTTCTTTTTCACTTTTCTTACCAGTCTCTACGGCAAACATAAGTGCCTGCTCTGCCCTCTTTCTAATTTCCTCATTATCAAGACGAAGACGGCAGCACATACTCCTGACATCATCAGGGTCCATATCAGAATTGATATACAGGGCAAAGTATGGAATACCGTATTTGCCGGTCATGAGCCAAATAGGTTCATAATCGGGGTTATCCCAGTCAAAGTCTCTGGTAATAGAATATGTAGGAATAGGGAATGTAAACGGTCTACCTGAGGCATCACCCTCCATCATCACTTCTGCAAATGCCTTGTTGAACATATCCATCTCACGCTGAAACTGTCCATATGTCTCAGGCATCTCCTCTCCACCGATAATGATATGCTTGTCCCTCAGTGATGGTGGAGGAGTTAAGTCCATAGAATAATTGACAAATGGTGTTTGAAAACCTACCCTTGTAGGTATGTTTAGGTTATATATATGCTCCTGAAGCGCCTGTTTCACCTCTTTATAGGTTAAACCGTCATGGGCAATAAACGGTGCAAGAAATGTGTCTACATTGGAAAACGCTACAGCACCAGCTACTTCCCCCTGAAGAGTATATAAAAAGTTCACCATCTGCCCCAAAGCGGTAGAAAAATGCTTTGGTGGTCTACTTTGAGTTTTAGATGGTACACCGGTAAAACCTACCCTCAGGAGATCTTCGAGGTCCCATCCGGCACAATAAGCAGAGAGCATACCAAGGTCGTGAATATGCATAAGTCCCCTTTTATGTGCATCTCCAATATAGGGAGGATATATTACCTCAAGCCAATAGCGGGCAACTAGCGATGAAGCGAGGTGATGATTAAGTCCCTGAAGAGAGTAAGAGGTATTGGCATTCTCTCTAACTCTCCAGTCCTTTTGATACACATAGTCGTCAATAAGCCTTCTAAAATCCACCAAGTGTTTTTTCATTTCTATCCCCCCTTGCTTTTACTTACATCATGAGTATAGCCTCAAATAAAACCAAAAAATCACAAAATAAAAAGTAACCATGTATTTTTCACGATATTCAAACTCCATCACAGCTGACACTGTATTTTTGTATTTATTTGACAGGTGTTTTTCCATGTATCTACAACTTCAAGAAAAAAGAGTTTTTTCTCGAATAACAGACCACATATTGGCAATTATCAGATATCAAATATTTACAAATAATCGATTTATACTTTCCCAAAACCTCCAACAATCGTTAAAATCCTAATTATATATATTTATCTAATCTCAATATCTTATGTAATAAATAAGCAACTCACACAACACTAAAGAACCTAAGCATTTAAATAGGGAAGCGAAGAAATGCATATTAAGTATTTATAAAGAACGGAGGTATCAAAAATTACACATAGGATATAAACTACATTAAGGAGGGAGGGGTAACAGTGGAGGCAAAGAAGTTCTACAGCATAAAGCTATGGATATCTATAGCATCATTTATGTTTACACTTGGTATGGGGCTTTACATGAATATATTGCCCCTATATATAAAAAGCATTGGAGCTGATGCCACTGTTGTAGGAACAGTATTCAGTCTCAATAGTATTACTAGGGCATTTGTTACACTACTTGCAGGCTACCTTACCCATAAAATGCCAAGAAAGAAACTTTTCCTTATTGGCTGGCTATTTGCCATTGCCGCTGGCCTCGCTTATGCATTCATTCCTACGACAATAGGTGTGGCAACAGCCGCCATTTTGATGGGACTATCCAACCTTTCGCCTACTGCCCGATCTTCTATGCTCCTATCACTTGCCCCTAACCTAAGAGAATTCAACAATGCTATGTACACCATTAGTGCCTCATTCAGTATCGGCTTTATCTTAGGTCCACCTATTGGAGGATACATGGTAGAGTATCTAGGTTGGAAATCAGTATTCCTAACTTTCTCTGGGCTTATACTCCTCGGTGCCATCATGCTTCAGATAACATTACCGGAAGTTGATCCACTACCCGATGATGTTAAAGAAAATCCCTTTGTATCTATGTGGAGAGTATTTATAAAGTATCGATACCTACTTACCATTATCTTTTTAGCCGGGCTATTTTCCTCACTTCTTCGGGCTAATGCACCATTATGGTTTAAAGATGGCATAGGCATGAAGGAACGTACCATAGGTACACTTAGTAGTTTAACCCCCGTGGCTTCCCTTTTACTCTCCATGGCAGTTACAAGGTTACATGCTCCTCCACCCTATGTATTCAAAACAGCTATAGCAGGTTTTTCCCTCTCAAGTATTATTCTGTTTATTACATCCCCTATCTCAGCAGCTCTATATTACATACTGAGAGGTGGAGGATTCATATTACTAACTATCAGTCAAACGGTAATGAGTGCCCGTATTAAACCAGAAGACATGGGAAAAGCATTGGGAAGCACTGGTGCACTGCTATCTATCGGAAGTAGCATAGGACTTTCACTTGGCGGTATGTTATACGACTATAATCCTTATATGCTATTTTTAGTATCTGCCATTGTTAACGGTTTACTCCTGCTCGCCCCTCTACCACGCCCTGAAGAGTATAAATAGGCAATGTAACAAGTAAAATATTAGTATGAGTAAGCAAAAGACAGGTCGATATATAAACCTAATTATAGTGTTTATTATATTGCTGTCTGTTGCTTTTGCCACTCCCACATATGGAGCGACTCCCCCCACCAAAACAGATGATATTATCATCACATTTTGGCAAAGTCTCGCATATCCCTATGTTTCAGGTCCCATCAATGATATTATCAAAGACTTTGAAAAGGAAAATCCCCATATCCATATTAATCTCATTAATACAGGTGGTTATGATTCAACATACATCAAGACAATGAACCTCAGAAAGATACCCAAAGATAGATGGCCTGATGTTGTACTTATATACGATATAGGACTCGGCGGTATGATAATGAACAATGACATCATCCCAGCATCCAAATTCATGACTATCAATAAAAGTAATTTCGTACCATCTGCCATTGATTATTACACTGTTTGGGGTATCACATACGGACTACCGTTTAACACATCCATTCCTGTTCTATACATCAATGAAACCCTCGCTAAGGAGTACGGCATCGATAAAGTTCCTAAAACACTGAAAGAGATCAGCAATATATGCACATCAAATCAGGTAACAAATAGAGCAGTGCTGACATTTCCACTACACTCATGGATTATAGAGCAACTTATCGCCGTAGAGGGAATTCCCCTTCTCAATCACGATAACGGTCGCACCAAACCGGGCACCAAACTCAGTAAAGAAGCATTTACAGCCCTCACCGAGACATTTTCATACTTATCTTCACTAAAAGCCAAACAATGCTTACTCCTAACAAGCCCTAAATCATGGGAAGAGGCCAATCAAAACTTCTTTGATGGCAAAGCTATTATGCTTATCACATCTTCTTCAGATAAAAAATATATAGAAGAGCAAATGCAAGCTAGAGGTTATCAAGTATCTGTTCACCCTATGATAGGCATAAACTACAATAGCAATACATCCATTATTGGTGGAGCTGCACTCTATATAGTCAAAAAATCCTATTCTCAAGAAAAGATCAATGCTATAAGAGAATTTCTAAAATATCTCACATCGTACAAAGCTCAAAAAGCTATAGCAACATACACAGGATATCTACCAGCTAACAGCGAAGCATGGAAAGATATATACAAAGACGCCGACAAGGATACCAAGACCATACTTGAAGTATTTGCAGGCAGCGGTAGAACTATCGCAAGTAAGGGAGCCGTTTCACCGGCAATGTACAAAGTGAGATTCACTATAGAGAACGGGCTACATGACCTTGACAATAAACCGCTCCACACAATTGTAAACACCATCAACAACAAAATTGCATATCATATTGCCAATACTGAGGCTATTTTCTATAAACCTCATATCATACTCATAGCATCTGTATCACTTTTACTGCTGCTGCTTGCATATAGTAGTTATCTCATACTTATAGACGCCTATCAGGAATACTGCACAACTGTTATATGGGCATCTATACCGGTAGCAATATCTATACTCTTGGTCACTCAAAGATATCCCCTCGTTTACTCCTTAGGCCTTATCATCTTATCTGTCATCATCGGATACACATCATACCTACTCTTAAAACTCAACAAAATGGTTATATGGAGCATTGTCCCTTTAACAATAGAAAGCATTGTTGTAGGGTATTACCTTTATCTGGCAAACGACTTTACCGGTTTGTACATACCATCACGCATATACACATATATGTTCACACTGCTTGCCATACCGTTAATATTATCTCTATCTATAAGCAAACATAACTTCGCATTCTTGTTTGCCACATTCACAATGTCTCTTATGCCACTATCGTTCTACACTACTTATACAACAAAGCTTACACCGGCATATATTATAGTCACCATATCTTCTTTGTTGGTACTAATGGGAATGATTATTTCAGAAAAGAGAAGAAACTCTGACGAAACATTGTTTAAGATAACCTCTTTGCGAATAGGCATCGGGACAGCTATGCTTATTATTGTGGTAATTTCTGTCATCCCCGGCTTTTTATACTGGAAAAACATATACGATATCTCATCTGCCATCGACGATAATACATTTCATACAGTACTGAAAGAAAGCAATATAGACAAACAGATGGGATCTATAGTATCCATGATACTAGGAAACCAGCAACTGAAAAAAATATCGTATAACCCACAAACAGGGCTGATCATCATCAAAGGTACAAAGAATACTGCCACAGTTCCAGCACAGAAACTGGCACCTTTCTTGCAAACCAATCTACAATTTTATGATTTCTCTCTATATGATGTTAAAGGGAACCTCATTATAGGCCAATCTATTCCAGATGAAAATGTCAGTACAATCGTTAGACCTCTAAACAGTGTTCTATCACAGCTAACAGTTGTGGGTATTGTATACGACCAACATATTGCCTCATTTATTACCTCTAACTTCATTCGTACAACACTCTTCGGGTATTATCCACTTATATTAATTTTTATTACTGTACTTCTCATTTTCTACCTGTCATCCAGACGTATCAATGTACTTCTATGGGAAGAGATTGAAGCTAAAACATCTGAAATACTTGCCATGGAAAATAGCCTTAAAGAGGCTTATTCATACCTACAGAAAGAACATGAGTTGCTCATGCTTCTTATAAAAAGTATTGTTGAAGGTCACACCACAGGCAACCCTATAAGATTCCTTATGGATATCGGAGAAATGCTACAAGGTAGCTCTGAAGAAATACAAGGATATTTCATATACGATAAATCAGGCTCTCTTATTCAGAGCGAAGTGGCTGTCAATGTCAAAGAAGTACTAAGAAAAGTACCTGAAGATAAACGCTCCTCGATAGTAGAAACACCAGAAGGAACCTTCATCGTTACCAAACTTTCTACAGGACAAGTATTCGGTATATCACTCAGCAAAAAAACACAGTACGCAGAAACGATTACCGATGTCATGGATGCTTTTGCCTCACTACTTGAAACCTTCATGCATATGGAAATGCTCCGTGAAAAAACAGAAAAAATGCACACCCATATACTGATGGCCCTTGTTGGAGCATTGGACCTAAAGGATCCATATACTAAAGGACACTCTTTGCATGTGGCTAAAGCAGCACAAATGCTTGGAAAGAAATTAGAACTCGATGAAAACACACTGTCTAAACTGTATATGGCATCTATTCTTCACGATATAGGGAAAATATCTATTCCCGACAATATACTAACCAAACCCGGCCGACTGACCAAAGAAGAATATGAAATTATAAAAACTCATCCTGTCATGGGCTACAAGCTTCTCAAACCTATTGAGGGTATGGAAGAAATCGCCGAAATTATCCTTTACCATCATGAACGATGCGATGGTAAAGGATATCCCAATGGGCTAACATGTGACGAAATCCCTATGCTTTCTAAAATCATAGCGGTAGCAGATGCTTTTGACGCAATGGTAAACCGAAGGGTATATAGAAAAGCACTAACACTTGAAGAGGCTAAAGAAGAGATAGAGCGAAACCTCGGCACCCAGTTTGACAAATATATAGGTAGTATGTTTTTAGAAATAGCCGATGAAGTATATAAGGTCATAACAGAGGATAAAGAAGAAGACAGCAATTAAAGAAGGGCCGGCATGAGCCGGCCCTTGGGTGTGGAGTATGGGAGTATTCGTTGGCTATCACTTAGGAACTATGACAAACACTACATGAGATGGAACATTTTCCATTCGCCCCATAAACGATGTATATTTCTTTGCCACCTCTTTATACTTATCTATCTCTTCCTGACTCTTCTTTATATCGTTAACCTTCTCCTGTAACTTCGATGCCATTTCCCGTAGATACTCACTTGTCTTGGCAATCGATGGTACATCTTTACCCTGCAATGTACCACCATATGCAAGTACCTTTAAGACATCTTTCATCTGCTCCATACCCTTCTGCAGTTGCAGCGTACCCTTATAAGCCTTATCAAGCCCTACCTGTATCTGAGCAAGTCCATCTCTAAGTTTCTTCATATTTTCTACCATTTGCTGGGCCTCTACAGATTTCTCCTGCAGTGCCTGTCTCAGCATATGTACACCATCAGCCATTTGATTAAGTCCGCTTGCAAGTTTCTTCAAAGACGGTAAAGACACACCGGGTTTAATCTCTCCCCCATCACGTAGCGCGACGATAACCTTATACTCTTGCTGAAGTCCCTGATTTAGCTGGGAGGCACCTCCGTGCAGAGCAGCAACACCTTGAGACAATGAAGCTGTTCCCATATATACCTGACCCAGACCGGCGGACAACTGCACTATACTGGTATCAAGTTTATCCATACCGTCAGAAATCTGCTTAATACCACCCACCATGGAGGTAAATGATGTCTGCCATGTCTTCATACCCTGCACCAGCTGAATATGTCCTTTCAGTGTATCTGATGCTACCCTCTGATATGCCATAAGTACTTGTGCCATCTGGGGATCAGATGGTGCAACTTTCTGCGCAAGCTGGGAAAGAGAAGGTACTCCCTGAGTGCCGGTAGCCATAAACTTCAGACCCTCTGTTTCCTTCTCAAGACCTCCCACAATGGGAACTAACCCTTCAGCCAGCTTATCGACACCACCGGATACCTGACTAAGGCTACCCTTTAGCTGATGTGAACCCTCTACCAGCTGTTGAGATGCCTGATAAAGTTGTCCCAGTCCATCGTGGGTCTTTTCAACACCGGTCTGAAGCTGAGACAACCCTCCTTCAAGCTGAGAAGCTCCAGCCATGAGCTTCTGGTGACCATCAGCAAGACCAGACAGCACCTGATAATAGCCATCAAGGGCTTTAGCCATTAGACGAAGATTATCTTCCATTTGCTGCAATTTCGATGTATCCATACTTTCAGGCTGAGATAGAGAGGCGTCTAGTTTTGCCACAATCTGGGCAAGCCCCTCGTCCATTTGTTTGAGTCCGGATGCAAGCTCTCCAACCTTTTCCGGATCTATGCCACTGTAAAGCTCCTTAACTATCTTCTCATGTGCATCTGGCAGTTTTGCCAATTTATCTATGTTATCTACAAGCTCCTGTAATGGTCCAGCCATATCAGGAAGAGATACTTCCATAAAGTGAGGCATCACAACAATCTTTATATCGGGATATTGAAAATCTGTAGCATGCCACTGGACATATGTAGATTTTTCCTCATCTAGGGCCATAACTATACCACTAACTTGATAGTAAGAACCAACAACCATCGGAGGCATGCTATCTGTCTCTACATTGCTGGCATGAGATGTATCTATTTGGACATTAACCATACCAAGAAAAGGCACATATGTATCATCTATCTTATAGTTGCTCTTCATTGACACAACAAGCTTTACTGTTCCTGTCTTACCAATAATGGTATTGGGATCTACCTCTTTGCCATCAAAGTACCACTTCAACGAATAGTCAAATGGTAATACACCGGTGGTATAGGGTACATCGGCACGATAATAAATGGTACCTGTGGCACTATCAGCTGTGAGTAGAATTTTCCCATCGTTATACGACACATTAATATCATCTGTATATGGCTTGACCCTATCAATGGGTACATTTACAGGTATAGATAGCTGAAGTCCTCCATTCCCCTTTGTTTTCAACATATCGACGACGATGACTTTATCGGCCTCACCTCTTTTGTTGCCTATAACATATACCGTCTGCCACCTTTCATGGATACTTGTAGTAGATACCGTATTACTTTGGGCCCATACAAGACCCGCAATGCTACCTATAAACAGAGAAACAACAACCGCAAAGGCTATATACACCTTACGCCTCATGATATACCCCTCCCTTCTTAACCTTGGTAATAAATTTCAGTAGTGGTATGGCAAACAGGCCAACCATAATCATGGAGACAATAGCACCCTGAGACAGGGCATATGCCGTCTCCTTGGTAATAGGCACATCAGACATAATGGCAAGAGGCAAGTTCATAAGAAACATGGTACCTGCAGATGTAAAGATAGAGTGGAAGCCATAATGTAATGTGTTGGCACCGGCCTCCTCATGATCTCCAGTCTCTCTCAGGTAGTGCAGATACCTTGAAGTAATATAAGCAGCATAGTCAATAGTCGCACCAAGCTGTACTGCACCGAGAATAATAGGAGTTGAAAATGCCACCTTTCCACCAAACAGGGCTATATTCAACCATATAGCAGATTCTATGAGAATAACAAGCGCTGCACCAATAAGTAAACTTCTAAATCCAAACACTACAGTAAGGAATATCAGTCCCATAGCTATAAGGCTAATCTTCTTATAGTCCGACAGTGCCTTTTCCATAAGCACCACATTAAGCACCTGCTCACCCGTTAGGTAGCCCCCATACTGCTTGGCCTTATCCATTACGGCATACACCGGTGCAGAGTTTTTCAAGAGGTCTTCTTGAAATTCTACATACGCTACCGTATACTTTTTACCGTCAAACTGCTTCTTTAGCTTATCTGGAACCAGTTCTTTAGGTGTCCCCTCAGGCAACGCCGTTAGGTAGTGATCTACCTTCTTTACACCGGGTATCTCCTCAAATTCTTTAAATACCTCTCTCGTTGCCTTATCTTTAGGTAGTAGCAGAATACCCTTAGAGGAAATACCAAACACATCATCTGCTAGCCTCTGAGCCTGCACAGATGGTAAATCATTGGGCATGAATGTGGCAACATCAAAATTCATCTTTGTTTCATGGTAGAAGTAAAAAGCACTACCGGCAATAATGACAAACACAAGAACCAGCACGGTAGCACTCTTAACAAGCCAGCGTCCCAATCCCATAGGAGGATCTATTTCAATAGCCGGATGTCTTAGGAAGAGAATAAGTCTATCAAGAATAGCCAGTGTTGCAGGTAGAAATGTCAGGGTCAAAATGAAAGAAATCATAACACCACTCATAAGGAACCAACCCATATCTTTAAACATAGTGAGGGTTCCAAATGTCAGCGCAAAGAAACCAAAGAATGTCGTAAGCATGCTAACAAGAATAGATTGAAATGAATTTTTAATAGCTGTAATAACAGAGTGCTCTATGTCTTTACCCTTTTTCAATCTCTGTTCCCTATAAACACCGTATAGGAACAAACTATAGTCAAGGGTTACTGCTATTTGCAATACAACAATAATTGTTACCGTTAAATAGTAAACTTGATCTTTAATGAGAGACAACAGAGAGACATTTATAAGCACCCCAAGAAGCATCGACAGTATTATGACAAATGGTATAAGCATAGACGGGAAAGTTACGAGTAGAAATACCAGAACAAACAACACTCCCCATAGGACATACTTAATAATATCTCCCTGATATCGCTCCTGCATCTCTATGGCCATAACATAGGTAGAACTGAACCCCGTCCCGGGGGGCATAGACTTCTTGATCTTATCTATAATCTTAGACATCTTTACAGTATCACCATATGGCACACTGGCAGAGAGCGTAATTTGGGTTTGAAGGTAACTATCTTTCCAAAACATATCTTTTTCGTCTCCAGACCACACCTCTGTTGGCTGATATACATCATAAAAGTCACCTATCCAGTTGACATCTTTAACATCAGGCAATGCCTTCGTACGCTCAATATAGCCTTTGACATCTACAGGATCAGAAACACTAGGAGTAATTGCCGTAAGAATATCTGCCATATCTTTATCTTGCTTGAGAATATTCATGGCCTTTACAGCCGGTTCGTCTTTAGGAATAGTTTTCATAATATCGTAGCTAAGCTTAAGATGGGTAGAGACAATATAGCCAGATATTGCAGCCAAAACTAAAACTGTGATTACTATCCAGTACCTTCGCTTATACACCCAATCGGCAAATGCATCCATTCTTTACACCTCCTTACCGACCAGTTGGTATTTATACCTAATACATATCATACTACCAACCAGTTGGTTTGTCAAGGGATCATCGTATGAAGTATGAAGTATGGAAATGGTTCATAGTTTATAATATTCTGATAATGAAAATTAAGGGGGAATAAGCAATGGACAATAAAAACAAACCGATACTATTCTTAATTACATCGTCCCTGAAATATCTCTTAGGATTATCAATGATTATTATGGCAAGTGTCCTCTTTAAAACAATGAGTTATCTCATAAGTATTAAAGGAGATATCGAATTTATCTGGGAAAACTGCCTATGGTGTCATAAAGTGTTATTTTACAGTAGCACAGCGCTGGCTATCATGGGAGTTTTATTAATACTTCTATATCTCATAGATAAGACAAGTGATTATATCCCTGCTGGTATCATATGGGCCACTGCGGGTCTACAAATGGGAGGACATATACATCTATCAAGGGGTAAGTTAGCCTTTGTATTTATAGTGTTATTTGTATGGTGGGTAGTAGAACGCCAAAGACAAGTAGGCAGGCAACTGGGTACACTACAGATATTTATGCCTGTTGCCCTTTTCGGCCCTGCGCTAACAGATAACAAACTTGTATGGCTATTTTCTATATTCTTCGCCATCTTCTTAGAAGGTGTATTCCTCATGATTCAGGGCACATCAGAAATAGCATGGTTAGTTACAGGCAATGATAAAACGTCACCATCAGAACAAGATGTATTGAATGTGCTCCCAACCATGAAGAGGATCGTTGGTCTACAAATATATATGCTATGGGGATACCTCTTTATCACACTGGCAGAACCCTTCCTACCACAATTATCCCATATATGGAATAGCCTACGCATCATGCTGTTTATCATATACGGTATTACATGGATAGCAATGGGTATAGTACTAAGACACATTCATCGCAGCAGCGGACATATGCTTATCATTGCCACTCTCATAACAACAACTTTCCTTGTAGTAGCAGGTATTTACCACGAGTCATATATCGGCCTCATAGGAGCCATAACAACATTTGGTCTTGTATCGTACATCTCGGCTATTGTAGAAAACATATTCCGCAGTTATATTGGCGTAATGGAATTTGACAAATATTTCGATACCACCATGAGTTTTATACTTCTATATATTGTCATCGGTGGCATTCTCCCATGGCAACTGATCTTTTCCTATCTCTTTACCTTTGAACACATGTTCTTTGTCGCCATTCCCCTACTTGTAAAGATGTTAGTGATAGCCATACTGGTTCAAAGTGCTTCTAAATTCATCGAAAACATCCAATACCGATTCAAACACGAGGGGAAAATAGATTACAATATGTGAGAAAAATTCATGGAAAGCCAAACCATAGAAAGGGGCGAAAGTTATGTATGATGTTGATGAAAAGACTATCAGCAAAAGAGGCAAAACTCTCTTCACAATACTAGCTATAACAAGATATCTAATAGGTCTGGTAATGGCCTACTGGGCCAGCAAGATATTTTCAACATTAGGCTATTATTACAGACAAGGCATGGGAGACAACTTATCCGGTATTGATTGTCTACAATGTCCCCATCTATTAAAACAAAGCAGCATTGCACTTATAGTGTTTGGCATTATCCTTATTGCCCTATGGTTCTTAGAAAAGAGTCAAGACTATCTACCTGCCGGCCTTATATGGATCTTATCTGGTGTATATTATCTCTATCCCTCTATGCATAGCTATAAAAAAATCGTATTGGGCATATATCTCATACTATTTATATGGTGGATAGTGGCAAGAAATAAAGATGTCGGTCGCCTACTGGGCCACATCCAGATATTTATGCCCCTTTCATTGGCAGGAGTGCTTTTCACAGACGATATCACCGTTTGGCTATTTACCATTTTTCTCGCCATAGCATTTGAGGGAGTCTATCTTGCCGTTCAAGGAGCCTCAGAGCTGGCATATGCAATGCTTATAGGTATAGAGGAACAGATGACAGAAGAAGGCGCTATATGGTTTTTAGGTCGTCTACTTAATATCCTGAATATCCAAAAGCTTATATTGTGGAGCTTTATTGCTGTGATTCTTATAGACGGTGTGGCATCATTTACACACCATCCCATACTAATACAGATAAAGTTTTATGGATACATTGTCCTTAGCATTCTATACCTGCTAACTTGGGTATGGATGGGTATAGACCTACTAAAAGTTCATAAAGCACTGGGAATATCCACCATCCTCTCTATTGCCATACTTATCATATCCCTTGTCGTAAAGCATATCACAGGCAATACATTCCTTGCCATTATTGGCATCCTAACAGGTATTAGCATCCTAGCCCAAGTCGGTCCTATATACGAATATTTTGTCAGAAGATATACCAGTGTCATCATGTTCAATGTTTATGTAGATCACAGCAGTATTGTAATGCTGTTTGTACTTCTGATAATATCCGTATACGATCCAAAGGCTACCAGTATCATGGTATCTGTCAGTCCATTTTTCCTTATAACAACAGGCTTAATAATCAAGCTTTTCACTGTGGCATTTTTACTTGATACAACTGCTCGTGTTATAACAAATATAGAATATGCCTTTAGGCCACCAGAAGAAGGAGGCTATAAAAAGGTAGGTGTAGAATAGAGGTATGGTGAGATTTACAGTATCTGTAGACGATGAAATTGGAGCATTCATAGACAGCCTTGTAAAAGAGTACGGCTACGCATCTCGCTCTGAGCTTATTAGAGACCTTGCCAGAGAGAAAAAGGCTGAGCTTGAGGTAGGTGACAGTGAAGACGCTATAGGAGTTCTAACTATAGCCTACGATCACGATAATGATCTTGTTGTAGAAAGACTCAACAAGATAGGGCACGAAAAAACATGTCTTACTCTATTCTCCACACACATACATGCAACGGAGACGCAATGTGTCGAAATCATTGTCCTCAGGGGTAAAGCTAAGGAAATACGCGATTTTGCCATAAAACTCGGTGGTATAAGAGATATACAACTCAGCAAATTTATGATTATACCGCTTAAATAGGAGGGGTAAAAATGAAAAATTATAGATGGCTGTATGCCATAGTTGTTATTGCTATGTTGCTTTCATCAATCATTCTGGCCCCAATATACGCTTCATCTAAACCTCATATAGAAATCACATCTCCACAGGAAGGGGAAACGTTTGCCATAAACAGTACAATAACCCTTACAGCAAATATTACTGATGCAGACAGTAGCACTCTTACATACTTTTTATCAATAGATAAAAAGCTTTTGGAGTCTGGAAAAACAAGCACAGGCACTTTTACCAAATACATAAAAATTAATACCCCCGGTTCCCACATTATTGCCCTTACTGTGCTTGACGAAGACAGCAATTACGATGTAGCACAAATCACGGTAAACATAGTGAACAATCCACCTGTTGTCAAAATACTATATCCTGCAAACAATACAGCCACAACAGCCACAGCTATTACTTTATCCTTAACAGCTAGTGATAAAGATACTTCAACCCTTTCACTAAAAATCACCAACAACGGAAATATTGCATATAGTGGCACCATCAATACTACTAATGTTGCAAATATCCCTATACCCTTATATGTAGGTAAAAATCTTATTTCAGCATATGTATCTGATGGATATAGTGAAACATCCACATCTATAGTTATCTACAGAAAACTTGTTATAGCACACATTACATATCCCCAAGATGGGCAAACCCTGACCCTTGGCACAGTACCCATACAAGCTGAAATCTTCACCTCATCAGTTGCATCATACGTATTAATGGTTGATAATAAGCTCATAAAAACAGGAACAACTACCGGAGGCACTATATCTGCCACAACATCCTTCACAGCCACCGGCTATCATACGATATCTCTTCTCGCCACAACCGGAAGTTATACAGCCAGCGATAGCATTACCGTTTATGTGGCAGAAAAACCGCAAATATCACTTGTATTCCCCAAACTCATAACTAGCGGTCGAGCAACATTAACGATTACAAGTAACATGGAGATCCCATCGGCCACATTACTAACAGACAATATACATATACAAGACATAGCGCCTTTACCCAAAGGAAGTACAGTACTTTCTATACAAACACAGCTTATAACAGATAAAATCATACATACTATATCCATAAAAATTCCCAGTGGAGATACATACTCCGCCACATTTACAGCCACTGGAGCAATGCCACACATATATGACATAGGTACCCCTACAAAGACCGAAGATCCTAGTATAGATATAGCCCCAAGTGTAGATACTGCATCTGTCGTATATATATATGTGGGAAATAAATTTCTTGGTACAGCACCGCAAACCTTCACACCAAGTCAAGATGGCACATACACCATTGCTGTCAATGCCATTGGTGGTAACAACTTCAGCGTATGGAAAACAGCTACTGTAACGTTTGTATGGGCACCAATTCTTAATATAAAGGATGCATACTGGCACGATGGAAAATTAGCACTAGATATTGAAGTTACCGACTATGACAAAGACACCGATATGTTAACGATCTATCCTATAGGTCTCTACTATCCTATACACATGGAAGATATTACTCAGGTGTTTACCGTCGATATACCACAGTCATACATTACCATTGGATCTACTCTAACAATAGAAGCACACGACGCATCGGGTCTAACCTCAACAATAACTTTCATAGTACCCGGTAAAATACCAGCTCCTCACATAGTATCTCCAGACCCACATACAGACATTAAGATATTCCAGGATTCTATACAAGTTACTGTAGAAGTCAGTGCAACGGGCACGATATACTGGTATCAAGACGGCCTTCTTACCAAGAAACAACCTGCTCCTAAACCGGGCAGATACACATATATGTTCTTCACAGACGAGATAAAGAAATATGAAATCTATGCAAGGCTGTGCGACGGTGTATCCTGTTCACCCAAATCTGAAACACTTATTGTGCGTAGAGGTGCAATAGTAAAACTATGGGTAGGAAAAACACTATATTTTGCCAATGGCAAAATGAGCAATATGGATGTTTCTCCATTTATTGATCCACGCTTTAACCGTACCATTGTTCCTATCCGATTCGTAGGCAACGCGCTGGGTTATAAAATAGGCTGGAATCCTGACACAAGAGATGTCATATTAACAAAGGACAACCTACAAATAGTCATGAACATGAAAGTCAGGGATAAGGTCACCGTAGATGTAGAGGGTAAAAAGAAAACATTGTATATCGGTTCTGCAACGGTGTCTATAACAGAAAATGGTGAAACCAAGCTTATCAACCTTCATAACTATAACGGTCAAGATATGGGAGAACCTGTTATTGTTGATAGCCGCACATTCGTACCTGTAAGATTTCTCTCTGAAATACTTGGTGCCAAAGTTACTTGGGACCCACGAACCAGAGGAATAGGCATATTCTTTATACCATGAGAATTATCCAGTCTATAGAAGATATAAAACATGACGGACCCTACCTGATATCAGGTAGGGTCCTCTCTATAGAAAAGAATATATACACTATCGTCATTAAGTGGAACCTATCGGCAAAACTCATAGGTCATATCCCCGAAATTCAGGTTGATGACTATATATCTGTCTCATTACAACATATCGATGGCATCGAAGAGATGGCAGGTAAGACATTTATTACAAGCAAAGATTTTTCCCTCATTACAGATATGAAAACAACGCTTAGTGCCTTTCGCCAACATCATTCTTCTATAGACAACATACTTGGCCTTATAACTGATGATACATTACTGTGCATACTGAAACAGGTGCTGTATAAAGAAATTTCCATAGACTGTCCTGTATGGGATGAGGCAAGACACTTAAGAGTCCGCTACCATACAGTGCCATCGGCTCGCACATACCACCATGCCTATATTGGAGGCAATTTTATACATAGCATAGGAGTAGCATCTACCGCACACACCCTTGGCAAACATAAAGGTATCTCCGGACTTCCATTAGAAATGCTCGTTGCTGGTGGCTTAATCCACGATATAGGCAAGCTTATGGCCTTCACTCCCATCAAAAAAGGTCATATATTGACAATAAGACCAACAACAATAAAAATAAAGGAGCATATCGACATAGGCTTAGATATCATGGATAAAATACACGATTTCTTATCTTCTCAATACCAAGACTCAGATAAGCTCGATGTCATTATTCAAACCTTAAAAGGATTCATAGAAACACACCATGGCCTAAAGTCTTGGGGAGCCAAAAGAGAACCTGAAAGTATACTGGAACAAATATTGTTTGTGTCAGATTACATAGATTCTCGCACAGGAAACTATAATCCGCTAATGCCTGTAGAAACTGATACTCTCATTGAGAAACTATCAGACTTATAAGTCATCCTATCCATACCTTGTGTGCTATCATTATATTGTAAACAATGTTTACAAAGGAGGGATTGAGTATGAATATAACAAAGAAAAGATTGACGCTGCTATGTGTGGCTGTGGCAGGAACTTTGTTTGTCATAGGCTTTTACCTTAATAATCCATGGATTGCATTGATTGGCGCCTTTTTCGACTGGCTTCCACTACCAACCGGGTGGATGAGATACACAGAGGGAGGAAAACCACCATATCTCCATATAGCACTAACCCTCATAGCATATATATTCTTTATCGGTTGGTTTTTCTGGGACTTTCTCAGAGTTCCATTCTTTATCGTGTGGATATGGGCAGTACTTGCCGGAGCAGATATATCCTAATCGCTAAGGGGCGGTGCACCCCGCCCCTTATCTAGTGATTTTTACCAAACAATGCAATGATGCCTTTGAGTAAACAGCTAGGTCTCAGTGTAAAGGCTGGCTTGCCTGCCATTTTCTCACAATAGTCTGGAAATCTTTTCATCGTCTCAGGCTCTTCAACATTAAGCATAAAGATTAGAGACATCATAAAGGCAAGCATACCTGAAATTAGCCCCGCAAGCTTTCCTGTAAGCATACCAATACCCAATCCCATCAATCCTGAACCAAACTGGGCTGGATGTCTCATACACGAATATATACCTTTATCTACCACTCTATCCGGAGCACTGATTCCCTCAGAAACATCAAAATGTCCATACTTTTTTAGTGTCTTACCACTAATGGCATTGAGTAAAACTCCTAAAAACATGAGCTTTAGGCCAATTAGTCTCATAAAAACAGAGGGTCTTCTCTCTTCTTTAATTGCACTTTCTATGGAAGAAGCCAGCATAGGCACACTACCCCACAATCCGAACCAGAAAAGCATCTTAGTGCGAAAATCCTTTTGCCTCATAAGGTCCTTAATAACCATATTCATCTCCCCCTTGTAAACAGCGTTTATCATTTCCATATAAGCAAAGGGGGCTTAGTAAGCCCCCTTTATCATTTTATGCTGCTTTCAACCTCTTAACACGTGCTTTGTGTATAAACAGGGTCACGGCAAGGAGTGTAATACCAACAATATCAGTAATAAATGTTGGATCTATCATAAGAAATGCCGCAATAACAAACAGTGTTCTTTCCCACCATTTCAGATAGTCAGACTCGTATCCCTCAGCAGCAAGACCCAGTGCATAAGCACCAAGAAGACCTGTGATAAACACTTGGAGTATCTTAATAGGATCGGCAAGGAATGTAATCTCTCCTATCTTCACAGCAAAGAACTTAGTCCCTCCTCGCAGTTGCTGGAGATACTGAGAATATGGAATAAGCTTGCCACCTACACTCATAGTCGTCTTGTCAGGGTCAATAAAGAGCAGATACGGATTATATGCAAACATAAATGGCAAGATAAAACCGGCAAGAGCCAGCTTCACAGCCGTCCACCCTGTCTTGTTTGGATCAGCTCCTGCTATACCTGCACCGGCATATGCGGCAAGTGCCACAGGTGGGGTAAGGTCTGCAATAACGCCAAAGTACAGAACAAAGAGATGAGCTGCCAATGGAAAAACACCCAGATTAACCATAGCGGGCACAGCCATTGTTGCAAGCACAACATATTTAGCTGTAGTAGGTAGTCCCATACCAAGAATAATAGATGCAATCATGGTGAAGAACATCGTTAGGAATAGTTTCATACCATCCTGCGAAATAAATGGCATTATACTATGAAGACCTGCAGCCCAAGAAGATGCAATATTTATAAGAGAAGTCGTCAGCTTACCACCAAGACCTGTTAGTGTAACAGAACCTATAACAATACCTGCACCGGCACATGCCATGGCAACACCAACAGCACTCTTGGCACCACCAGCCAGCGTATCAAGAAGTCTCTTAAATTCTTTAGTAGGTGCAGACGATAGCAGAGGGGCAATAAATATGGTAAAGAAACCAAAGATATTGAGCCACTTTGTTAAAGTCGTACGCTGTATCACCATACCAAAGAGGTGCACCTTACCCTCAACTTGAGGAAAACCATAAATATAAATTGAGGCAAGAACAAGCACCATAAGAATCCCAAATATAGCCTTCATATACTTTCTTTCCTCTTTCACAAGGTATATAGCCACAACACCTATAACAATACCCCATGCGGCCGTAAATGTTGGTGTATAGTTTTTCAAAAGCATGTAGACTATACCAATAATAGGCAAGAATAGTATCCACTTTTCTTTAAGTATCTTCACAGCAGATGGCAAATTTTCACGGGATATACCCTTAAGCCCCAACCTCTTTGCCTCATAGTGAACCATAATACCAACAGCGAGATAATACAAGACAGCCGGCAAAATAGCGGCAATCATAATATCTCTATAAGGTAACTCAAGGAATTCAGCCATAATAAATGCTGCCGCACCCATTACAGGTGGCATAATCTGACCACCTGTCGATGCCGCAGCCTCGACAGCACCGGCAAAGTATGGAGGATAACCAATAGATTTCATAAGAGGAATGGTAAATGAGCCTGTACCTACAACATTAGCCACCGAAGAACCAGATATTGTTCCCATAAGACCTGAAGCAATAACGGCAACCTTTGCAGGACCACCTACAGACCATCCTGCAAGGGCCAATGCAAGCTCAATAAAGAGGTTGCCAACACCGGTAAACTCAAGAAAAGCACCAAACAGAATAAACATGAAGACAAATGTTGCCGAAACACCAATAGGAGTTGTTAGGACACCTTCAACACTATACATATGGGAAATAACTGTCTTAAACTGATAGGCCCTGTGCCCTAAAATGCCAGGCATACCGGGTATGAATGTATAGGCAAGGAAAAATGCAATGATAAGGAAAAACCATATACCACCAACACGACGGGCACCCTCAAGAACAAGGGCAATGAGAATTACGCCCATAATGATATCCCACATATTAGGGCTGCCCGCTCTTGCTATAAAATCTTCATAAAACAGTACTATATAAAATGACGATGCGGCACCAAGTATAGCAAACACATAATCATACCAGCCAATTTTCTCCATGCCTTTTTTAGGTGCTACAAAGATATACAGAAGAAACATAGCAAAACCCAAATGGATAGCTCTCTGAATAAGGGTAGCTAACTCCCCAAAGAAAGCTGTATACAAATGAAACAACGACATACCAATAGCTATAGCATTGATAATGCGATCCCAAAACGCACTACCTGTACTTCGTGTGGCGGCACCACCTTCATACTCTTCTAAGATCTTCTGTACATCTACAGCTCCATTATCTGCAGATTCATCGATTTCTTCAATGATTTCTTTTACCTCTGCCACAGCAGGCACCCCCTTTTCCACTCTATATCAACTCTACCCGTTTTCTTCACTTCGGGCATAAGCACAAGCTTCCCATCAACATAAAACCTATACCGATTAAGAGGAATCATAAGATATGTAAGATGCTTAAAATCCCTCTCACCGGTCACCGTTACCCTATAGTCAGAGGCCGTATCAGATATAGTAGCCACCTCTACAGCACCCTCGGCTGGCAGACCTGCCCCAAAATCTGGCAGCTCCGACCACAGGGCATGAAAATCTCTATCATCAACACGAATAATATCCTTGACATCCAGCCTAATAACCGAATGCTTGTATACCACCGTTAGTGTAGCTGTCTTACCTACCGGAACATCAACCGTATATGTTTTCACGCTTCCATCAGGCTCATTAAGTGTTACATGAAAGACAAGATGGCGACTACCAAGACATGATATGTAAAATGTGGTGGCGGCAACCACCGCCACCACTATAAGGAAGATAATACTTTTCCGCATAGTTACTTAGAAAGTTTGCCTTTCTCCTCAAAGAATTTCTTTGCACCGGGATGCCAAGGAATAGACATTCCCTTAACAGCATTGTCGAGATTAATCATTGCACCTTTGGCATGAGCTTTGGCAATCTCATCAGTATGAGCAAATATTGCATCGAGCATCTTGTATACGATGTCTTCAGGAATATCCTTTCTAACGATAAGAATAGCCTTAACGGCTACAGTCTTTACATCCTCGTCTACACCCTTATAAGTGCCTGCCGGAATAATATCCTGTACATAGAACGGATATTTCTCCTTGAGAGCTTTGGCATGCTCATCATCGATAGGAATAAGTTTAATTGCCTTGGAAGCTGCAAGTTCATTAACAGCAGCTGTTGGATAACCTGCCGTTAGGAATGCTGCATCAAGCTGATTGTTCTTAAGCTTCTGGACAGCATCCTTAAAAGATACTCTATCAGCAAGAGCAAGGTCATCAAAGGAAAGACCATAGGCCTCAAGAATCTGCTTTGCATTGGCTTCTACACCAGAACCAGCATTACCCACAGCCACTTTTTTCCCTTTTAGATCAGCAACGGAGTTAATACCGGAATCTGCCAGAGTAATAATTTGAATATGCTCTGGATAGAGAGCCATCATTCCGGCAATATTATCTACCTTCTTATCTTTGAAAGCATCAAGGACAACACCATTGTAGGCATAATAGGCAATATCATTCTGAACAAAAGCCATATCAGCCTGACCATCTTTCAGCAAGTTAATATTGGCAACAGATGCACCAGTAGAACGAGCCTCTACCTTTACATTGTCAACATAATCGGATATAACCTGTGCGATAGCTGTTCCCAGAGGATAATAAGTACCAGTTGTACCACCGGTTGCCATAGAGAAGTTGTAAGTTTGCTGTGCCTGACCACCACATGCAACAAATACCATACTCACCGCCAGAATGAGAGCTAACACTGTCATCAATTTTTTCATAAACAATCACCTCCTACCAAAATTTTAACATATGATATGCATTCTTATATACATAATTCACATAAATATACAATAATCGGTGTAACAAACATATTAAACAAAATATCTAAATTACTGGAGGGAGCAAAAATAACATAGGGGATGACACATGTCATCCCCTAAGCATATATAGTTATATTTGCAATATTACTTCTTGATATTACCAACAATTTCATGCGCTGTCTCGGCGGCAATAGCACCATCGGCAGCAGCAGTAATAATCTGTCTCAGAGGTGTATTTCTCACATCACCAACAGCAAGTATAAGAGGATTAGAGGTTCTCATACGCTCATCGGTAATAATAGCACCACTATGATCCACCTCAACAATACCCTTAAGGATATCGCTTCTAGGCACAAGACCTATAGCAATAAATACTGCATCTACAGGCAATTCTTCTGTCTTACCATCTACAACATTTTTGATTTTCAGGGCATTTACTTTCTGGTCACCCTTGACCTCCTCAACTACTGTATCCAGTATAAACTCAACATTGTCATGGGCTTTTAGTTTATCAACAAGAGCCTTTTCTGCCCTAAAGCCCTGCCTACGATGAATGAGATATAGCTTATCTGCAAGACCAGCAAGCACCAAAGCCTCGGCAAATGCAGAGTTACCACCACCAACAACGGCAATGGTCTTTCCTCTAAAGAAAGGACCATCACATGTGGCACAGTAAGATACACCGCGACCGGCAAATTCCTTTTCACCGGGTACACCAAGATGTCTATGCTCTGCACCAGTTGCCCATATCAGCACATGAGCGGTATAAGAATACCCAGCCTGCACCTCTACATATCCTTCATCATTATGAGGCACAACACTGGATACCTCATCCCATAAAATTTCTACACCGGCCTTCTCCACCTGAGACTTCATACGCTCTGCCAACTCTGGACCTTTTATAGATTCAAAACCGGGATAGTTTTCTATCTCATCAAGCTCTAAAAGGGCACCACCTGGCATACCCTTATCAACAATAGCTGTCTTTAATCCATATCTTGCAGCATATAATCCAGCTGTCAAACCTCCTGGACCTGCTCCAACGATAAGAACATCGTAATCTACAGCCACAATGTTCACCTCCCTTAACTTTATTGTGCGCCGAGAAATTATACCATACTTTACTTGGTATTCTCAATAGATACAGTAGCTGTGGTCCCATCTATTGACAAGATGGCATTAAAGATTTGAATACCGCAAGTATAGTAAGATATTTTTAGATGAAAATTACCATCGGGTAACCACAACTTTCTATCTTCAAGATATAACTTCCCATCGTCTGGTACTTGATACAATGTATACATAAAATAATTATTTTTCTGTGGTTTGCCTTCATGATATCTCAAACCGACTTTATCAAGATCTTTCTTATCAACTTCAAGATAAACAAATTTTGTATAAAGCTTGGGTATTTGTAGACTTCTCGTCTTTGCATAAAAGTCAAGATATACCCAATGTCCTTCTTTTTTTACCTGTACATCAGGATATATAGGATGAGAACAAACAGTTGATGCAACAACAGTTGGTAAAATACTAGCTGCAAATACTATCGCCATCAATAGAACCACTCCCACAGTAAGCTTTTTCATTTCTATCCCTCCTCTTCCAAATCAATTTCATAAAAATCATATCCTCCATAACGCCTGATAGCAAGATACTCCCCACCTCTGGCATCTGTTAGCACATAAGCACGGTGTTCAGGAAAAAGCCCTTCAATACGAGAAAGCAAAAAAAGAGCCTCCTCAGGTACTGCAGATTGCAGTTTTTTCACAAAACCAGAACACTCAAGAGATTGCATGAGAACAGGAAGAACATGAATAACATCGTCCTCCTGCATACGGTTCACAACATCAAGAAACAATCTTAGACCACGGGTTGTCCACTTCATACTTCCCACCCCCTACTTTTATTGTAGACCAAACACAATAAAAACAATATTCTTCAGAACACGATATATCTCTGGAAGGTGGAAAATGATAACGACAACCGCCAACAAAGACAAGGATACAACAAGCCTTTTATACACGTCATGCCATGGCAAAGAGCCGCATAATTTATAGTAAAGAAGCTCACCAAGCCAAAAAGCAAGATAACCGGCAATCATGTACAGATATAGAACATTCCACAAACCAAGCAAAAGTGTAGATATCAAAGCCAAAGAGGTAATAATCCACCACTGTCTTTTTTCACGAAAAATAACCCTCGACAACCGCAGAAGGAATAGATGAATGCCACTAACAGCAACTGCAGGAATAGATTCAACCAATACTCCTTGTATGAAATATATAAAGGCATGTATATCTAACAACTTATAACCAATATAAACAATAGGCATATAAAGCACAAACCTCATATCTACAACATAAGGAAACGGAAGCGTATAGATGTCACCAGACGAATCAGTCTTCTTCTGCTGCTCCGGTTTTTTCACAGCCTGATATGGCAAATCATCCACATCAATAAGTGATTGAAACTCTGTATTCTCGATAGCGTAACGGAACATAGACAAAAACTCCTCTTTACCCGAAGCATGAACCACGGCCGTGTACACAGAAATAAATACATTCATATAATCTGTCAAGTCAGGTGGTATCTGATACTGAACCACATCGGCAAGCACATGAATAGCACTGTATATATCTTCAAACACATGTCTATATGGTGTATATTTCGATGCACTTGAGAGAAATTCATCCCACGATAGCATATCCCGAGCAAGAAGCTTGTACAAATGCACCATACGATATACAAACCCATATATAGCAGCCTTCAGGTAAACACTAACAAAGGTCAAAAGCTTACGCGTAACAAATAGATATTTCGCATCTTTCCCTCCTGTTCCCAAATCAATAGCCCAGAACAGCAAAGAGCGTATCTGTTCTAAATCTTCCAAGGTAATTTTTTCTATCTTTTTCTTGCGCCAATTATCAACAATGGATATATACTTTTCTATTTCACTGGCCATAATACATCACCCATGAAAACATATACCATTTTCCTATTACAATATTACTATGGGACATATGGAGATTATAAAAGATTTACCATTTCCAAATGGTGATGCTAGGGATATATATGTATACACACCAGATGTAGAAGATGCATCTTTACTGGTTGTCATTTATGATGGACAATTTGTATTTGACCTGTATCCCACCAAGCATCCATTAGGCATTAATCTATATGCAGATATGGCTATCAAGCAGGGAAAACTTCCACCCATTACCATCGTAGGAATTGAATCTACTGCAGATAGGCTAAACGAGCTCAATCCTTGGGACCATCACACTTGCCAAACATTTTTATCTGGTACTGTTCTACCAATAGTTGAAAAACAATACAAAGTCAAAAGACCATATATAAACATCGGTTTTTCTGCAGGTGGTCAGGTAGCCATATATATGAGTAGATATGCCGGTTTATTTGATATGGCTGGCGCCATTCTTCCACTGTGGACACCCGGAAAGCATGAAATCAATGTCATCTATTCCCGATTTACATATCTTGTCGTGCGCTCTCAATCTGATGCAAATACCATAAAACAATCGTTGGGAGACAATGTCGTATATGATATTTACCCAGATGCCTATCACACTGTTAATTTCTTCAGACAGATACTTCCACATACTATAGAGGTGCTGGTAAAACATGCGTCAGAGATATAAAGTTTTGTATACCCCACCCAGAACATTATTTATTCCTGTTGGAACCCCTCTTATGGGTAAAACCACATGGATAAAAAAAGCACTGCCTAAAACTATTGCTTCTGTTAGCAGAGATGATATTAGAAAAGCCATATCACGCCCAGTTTCACTTGGCATAGGTAAATTTTATGAAACAATAGTAGATGAGCATATGGAAGACGAGATAGAAAAACTATGGTGGCATGCCTTAGAGTGGAATATGAAAAGAGGTGTGCCCTTAGTATCAGATACAACGAATCTCACCTATAGAGGAAGACACAGACTATGCCAGCTGGCACAGCAACACCGATATGTTCCTATTGTTGTAGTCTTTGCAACAAGAGACATGTTGAGAGAATGCATAAACAAAGACTCAGAAACACTTATAAATCGTGCTAAAGAACTTTACAGATGGGCTACAAAGCTAAAAGACAAAGACCAGTATTTATTACTGATAAAGGAACTGGGCATCTCCTCTCCTCTGGGTATCACACTGATGATGAGAAACTACGAAAGACTACACAGAGACAATATATTCATCAATACCCGTGTACTATCTGCTATGCTTAAACGCATGTATAGAGACTATCCACATAGGGCATACCTGAAGACAGATTTCTACAAAGTTAAAATAATAGATACTAGTAAACCATGTCTTGATAGGTGCAGATACATAAAGAAATATCGCGCCACAGCAAAACCACCTATCAAACCCACAATGGAAGGAAAAGAGTGGTAGGGGAGGCAATGCCTCCCCTTTTTCTATTCAAAATCGGTAAAGTATACGGGAATAACTATCATCATCAAAGAAAAAATAATGGTTAGCCACACATGCGTGCTAACAGACAATGGTGTTTTGACAATAGGAGAGGCTATCACCATAACCGGATGAAAGGTTGGAATGATGTACCAGAAAATCTTTGGCACCTTATCTCCTATAAAAAAGTAAAGTATGGGTAAGATAAAGAGAATGGAGAGTATCTTGAGAAGCACTGTATAAGATTCAATATCTTTAGAAAGGGAACCAACCATAATTCCAAAACCAACAAGAAACATAAAAGTTGTAATAAACACATACCACGGAACTTTAAAAATAAGAGCCACAAGCGAAATCATAAATGCAAACAATATTTCCAATGCTACAATCTCCCACTTGGAAAGACCTGCTATTTTCCACATAGCCCCCGTTCTTCGAACCTTATGCATCATAAAGTTGTAGCCTGTAGTGAACGATATGACAATAACAAGATAGATGATGCCATAAAGGGTGTCATAAAACCGGATCATATCCATGCTAAGCAAGTTCTTTACAATCACCACTTTCCAATCAGATTTCTCTCCTGAAAAGAGATATATAAGAAGATTCCGCTTTAACTGGTTGTAGGTGGTAATGTGAAGCACTCCACTACTATCAACATAGGCATCTGCCTTATCTTTATCAGAAACCCAGTGCACAAGGGGGATATCTCTTTGATACTGCTGTGGGGCATAAACATCAAGCCTTTCAACATATATCATCTGATGTCCGTACAAATCAAGAGAAATAAGGAAGAGAATAAACAAAACAAGTATGTAAAGGCCAGCTCTTACAAAGAACTTTGCCTGCATCTTGAGATATGCAATATAATTACGCATTTTCAATCACCCCTTTATACCAGCCCAATATGGCAATAGCCCCCCAAACAACCAACACACCCCATTTAAGAGCCGGGGTAATACCACCTATCATACCCTCTGCACCGGCATATTTCAATATATCTATAAATGTGTATGTCCATGGCACATACTTAAAGAGTCCTAACTTATCGGGCAAAAGAACATAGGTTCCCGCTCCAAAGAGCAGGGCAATAGGGGGCAGTATAGCCAAGTATGCCATAAGCATATTGCTGGCATACCTGAGGAAATAGGCAGATATACCCGCACTCACAAGGGTTATATACACAATTGCCAAGTATACCTTATACACATCTGGCTGGAAGAAAAACACAGGCAAAGTGATAACAAAGGCAGACATAAATGCTATAAACACAAAGGATAAATGCAGAGTTACCTTAGAAATTCCCAGCAAATGCCAAAGCTTTTCCGTGCGATACAACCTGACCTTTACCGCAAGGGATAGATACATAATGAGGAAATCCATAAGAAATAGGAAAAACAAAAGAAAAGCACGGGCAAACTTACCAACACTAAGAGTATATGGATCCCACCACACATCATCATGGTAGGGATACAAGCCCTCACCCTTTAGCAGCCTTTCAGCAGCTGAAGCCATATAAGAAAGGGCTTCTGTAGATATAGACGCATATATAGGAGATGTATAAAGCACCTTATGTTTCACATCTACCCCGAGAGGAAGAATCATATTTTTTATATCTTCAACCATCTTAGCAGTGGATGTATAAACCTTTATTCCTCCAAAGCTAATAGGGATAGGAAAACCTGTATACAGACCTATAGTACCCTGAATAATATCAGGAGGATGTGTATCTGTGGTTTTCACAGCAAAAAGCATACCAAGTACCATGGCGAATGAAACAACCGTCACCAATATTACAAGGTAGTTTTTTCTCATAAGCTTGAGATTAAACAGGAGCACCTTCTTCACTGCATTTCACCTCTCAACACATCAAACACATCTTCAAGAGAGGCACCTTCTAAAGAGGCTGAGAGAATTTCACCATCCTTAAGTCCTGACATAATTCTTTCAAAGTTTTCTGTAGTAGCAGGAAGACGCTCTACATCTCCACTGCGATGTAAAACTCTGAAAAACAGCTCGTGATAACTGATATCGAGTTCTTCTCCTGTTATGAGCCTACCATTCTTGAGAAAATATACCTTATCGGCAAGCTTGCCAGCCTCCTCAAGATAGTGAGAGGTGAAAAAGATAGATGTGCCCTCCTCCTTCATAGATAAAAGAACCTTATGTATCTCATTACGAGATGCGGGATCAAGGCCATTGGTTGCCTCATCGAGAACCATCAATCCTGGCTTGTGCACAAGCGCCCTGGCAAGCTCTACTTTTCTCTTCATACCACGGGAGAAAGTAGATACGGGTTTTTTCCATACATGTTCGGGAAGACCCACAACCTTTAATGCCCACCTCGGGTCTCCCCCATAAGAATCAGAAAACATCTTGACATTATCTATAGCAGATAGCTCTTCATATATAGCAGGTTCTTCAAATACCACACCAATATGCTTAAACACATCTTTTCCCAGTGGCTTTTCAAATAACTTTACAGTACCACTCCATGGTTTTAGAAAACCCAGCATAACCTTTGTGAGTGTAGTCTTTCCTGCTCCATTAGGTCCCATAAGTACTATTATCTGGCCTTCTGGAACCTCTAGTGTTGCCCCTTTCAAGACCTCTTTTTTGCCATAACCTGCATGTATATCTTCCATCTGTACCACATACATATATATCCCCTCCCTCGTATACAGATATTAAATAGCAGAAATCACCTCTTCCACAGTGGGAATAAAACCAACGCCATGAGCTATAATCTTCATGGTAGAAACATGGAGATCATACGTTAGTGTTGCCACGCCATCAATGGGTACAACAACACTGTAGTCCCTATCAAAGGCATCAAGTGCTGTGGATAGAACAGATAAATCAAGCAGAACACCGGTAAGGATAAGTCCCCCAACATCGTACATCTTGAGGGCTGAAGAAAATGCCTCGGAAGAAAAGGCACTGTATCTATGCTTTATAAATTCAACCCCTGGCAACTCGGCAAACAGGGGATAAAGCATGCTATCTTTAGAATCCTCATATACAGGATATCTCCACCATCTGCCTATGCTTCCTTCTCTACCACGCTCTACACCATGTCTAACATAGAAAACAGGCATACCAGCTTCATTTGCCTTCTGAATAAGCATGGGAAGAACATCTACAAGATATGTCGTAGAAGGTACATATCCCTGCATAGCTTTATCGTAGAAGAAATTTATGGGATTCATCACCACAAGAGCCAGTTTTTGTGAAACCCAATAGGGATCACGTTTACCAGCATATGGAGACAAAACATCTACAAGCTGTGGAATAACATCTTCTGAAAGATAACCCTCTCTAATCATAAAAAGTCACCTCCCCTATAGGTATTCTACCCCTACAGGGAAAGGTCAGGCACAGAAAAAGTGGGGTATAAACACAATTCACATATTACTCTTTGGCAAAATAGTACATAATAAGCACTACCGTTTCAAATCCAAAGGCTACAACACCCATAGCAGCAAGAAACGGGGTATCAGACATTACAGACAAGAACTTCCATACAAATACCACAGAGACAATAAGCATCATACCCACAAGGCTGCCAGGATTTTCTCTTTTACGAAGCATATGCCCCATATACACAGTAACCCATCCAACAAGGAAAAACCCAAAAATATACAATACAATCAAATACCCAAGGGGGTACATAGCCATTGTGGGATTTCGAAAGAACATGCTTCCCCCTCCAGCCATCTGACGGGCAACCCCTCTAAACACCTCAAAATCATCGGGATTGATAAATGCCCATATACCCCAAAGCAGTGCATACGCAAGCACTGCATATCCAGCATATTCAAACCATGGTGCCATCTCTCTTTTTCTCATAGCAATCCCTCCCACACCATTTTATCAAGTTTTATCACCTTGTGAGTGTATAATAGAGATATCAAGAAAGGGGAGAGTTAAGTGAGACAAACAAATATAAGATTTCCAGCATTATTCTTACTATCTATAGTGCTGACATATTTATATGCCATAAACTTCTCTACTATAGAATTCAGCATCT
This sequence comes from Zhurongbacter thermophilus, assembly GCF_026184435.1. Lineage (NCBI taxonomy): Bacteria > Pseudomonadati > Zhurongbacterota > Zhurongbacter > Zhurongbacter thermophilus. The sequence continues at coordinate 236,960 of NZ_CP046447.1, read as the reverse complement.
ACATAGGCATAATAGCCATAACATCGCTTGTGCTTGTAAAATGGGGAGAACTATACAGCTTCTTCACCCTTATCACCGTGATATTTGCCTCGGCATTTATCAGAATGTATATGGCTTTTACAAATCCTTCATCGGCATATCAGATGCACATACTCACAGAACAGACACTGGGCATGGCCATGGTGCTTTCCTGGTGGCTACTTATAGTGTATACCTACAGAGAACATAGGGAAAAAGAAAAGTTCCAAACACTGCTTGAGTCTTTGGAAAAAATAGATCCCGTTTCCGGCGTGCTTACTATCAGTGAACTAATAGATGAACTTTTTTATATTACACGCACACTATCAAGGCGAGGAGAACCAGCAACCCTGATAAAATTGACAATTAAAGGGTATAGTGGTAATGTGCCTCAAAAGGTTCTCAAGCATATAGGTAACATACTCTTAGAGTCTATCAGAGTAGGGTACGATCTTGTAGGCAGAGAGGGTAATACCTTCTTTATCGTACTCCAAGGAACAGATACCAAGAGGGCAAACCTCGTCATAGAGAGAATAAAAGAAAGAATTCAAACGGAAAAACACATTAACGGCAAAGAGCTTTTAGAGCAAATAACATTTGAAACCATACCACTAACACATGACTTTGAAACCAATAAAAACCTACTCCTTAAACAGAGTGAAAACATATGAACATAGCAAACACCATATTTCTCATTATCGTAATACTATTCTGGGCATTTCTACTTTATTACTCAATACTTGCCATTGCCGGTATTCTCTACAGAATAGATACCTTAATAAAAAAGCCCAGAGAACCTGAAAGATGGCCTTCTGTAGATATATTCATACCCGCCTACAATGAAGAAAAAGTACTATTTCAAACACTAAATGCCATGGCAACCATGGAATATCCTGGCAATATCAACATATACGTACTCAATGACAACAGCACAGATAAAACTGGTGAAATAGCAGACTACTATGCAAGGCTCTTTCCATACATTCACCATATACATGTCCCAGAAGGGAAACCCAAAGGTAAAGCCCGTGTGCTCAACTACGGCCTATCTATATCCTCTGGTGACATGGTTGTCGTATACGATGCCGACAACATGCCTGACAAAGATGCCGTGAAATACCTTGTCATGAAAACGCTTGAAAACGACAAACATGCCGGTGCCGTAGGCTACTACAGGTCTATAAACATGCACAAAAACCTGCTCACCCGCATGATAGGACTTGAAATACTGCTCTTCCAACTCATAATGCAACTGGGCCGGTGGAAGCTCTTTAAACTAGGCTCTTTTACAGGCACTAATATGCTTATCAGACGCTCTGTGCTTGAGGAAATAGGAGGTTGGGATGACCACGCCCTTGCCGAAGACGCGGAGATAACACTAAATATCACAGCAAAGGGCTATCTTATACCTGTAGAACCACGCAGCACCACATGGGAACAAGAACCAGAAACACTAAAGGTATGGTGGAAACAACGCACGCGGTGGATGATGGGCAACCTCTACCTCATTGATAAAACACTACAGAATAAACACTATCGCACAGGTAAAAACCTTATCAATGCCATACAGTTACTGTCCATTTACTATGCCTTTATCGCACTTGTTGTGCTATCAGATATATGGTTTGTATTAGGGCTCCTGAGTATCTTTTCAGTAGGTGCCGGAGTACCACTTATCACCTTGTGGTATGAGTCATTTTGGATATATGTCACTCAGCTTATAGCCGGGGCATTTTTAGAAAAAGAGGTATCTGCCTCTAATGTACTTGCCGCCATGCTCATGTACTTTACCTATGCCCAGCTATGGCTACTTATACTCATAAACGCCCAGATCAAAATAAAAGCCTCTCTGCGACAGGGCAAAGAGGCTATACAGTGGGAGAAGACGGCAAGGTTTTAACGATTAAACATATCTCTTCTAACCTCAAACACAAGCCCAGTATAGTTCGTTGTGAGAACCCCTAAAGTATAATGTGCTACCTGCTCTGGCTTCAACAGTGTATCTTCGGGCTCATAGCCAAAGTTTTCTATACGCATTGGTGTCTTAGTCCTTTCAGGACTTATAACATTGATGCGTATATTATCACCTATCACTTCTTCAGATACAGCCTGCACCAGATTAACAACCGCAGCCTTTGTAGATGAGTAGATAGAATATAGCGGTCTACCCCTTGTATACGAACTACTGGCAAATGTGATAATTCCTCCTCCACCACTTTTTCGGAGATAAGGGATGGCCCTTCTTACCACGTTAACTACACCCAAATAGTTTATTTCTATCTGTTTGAGTATTTGTTCATAGTCCATTTTCTCGATAAGACCCATGCGAAGAATACCTGCCGTATCAACTACATAATCTACCTTGTTTTCTTTTTTCCACACATCCCTTAGTGCTTCTTCTACACTATCCTCTTTCGTTACATCTGTTCCTGTCAAACTTCGAGAATATCCATATACCTTTATACCTATCTCCTTCGCCATCTCTACTACAGATTTACCTATTCCTTTACTTGCTCCAAATACAACAAGAACCTTTCCACTTAATTTTTCAGAAAGTTCTTCCATAGATAGAAGTATATTGTGCGAAGTATCGTCACCTTTAATAATAAACATTTTATCTGCCAAGAACACATCTTCTGGATAGGTAATCTTTATATTCCTCCTATCTCCTTGCACAACATAAACATCTCCCAACCTATATCTCACAACAAGTCCACAATCATCCGTCCCCACAAAACCATCTTTTATTGCCATTTCATGGGCTTTCTTTATAACAGATAATCTAAAACATTGGGGGGTCTGTCCTCTCCACATATACTTTCTTGGAGGAATATAGTCTATAGTTCTGTCATCGGTGATAGCAATAATTGTATCAGCAGAAGGAATAGCCACATCTACTGCGTTATACCTTTTTAGCGCTTCTATACAATCATCCAATATCCTATAAGACAAAAACGGTCTTACCGCATCATGAATTACTACAAAAGCATCTTCTTCATCTATAGCTGACAAACCGATGTATGAACTCTCTTGCCTCGTTTTTCCACCATTTAGTATCTTTACAATCTTCTCATACTTATCGCTAATAACAATGTCTTCTACCTTATCCCTATATACAGGATTAGACACAATAATAACCTCGTCTATATAGGGATAATTTTCAAAGACATCCAAGGTGTGTTCAAGTACTGTCTTACCAGCTATTTTTATAAACTGCTTAGGAATATCGTAACCTAGGCGAGAGCCTATCCCACCAGCAAGAATGATACCGTAGGTTTTCATATCGCTAACGCCTCCCAACGAGCCTTGATAAAGTCAAAAATACTTTCTGAAACGGGACTATGTTTAGAAAAAGCCATTTTAGAGAATTTACGTCTACTCTCATAGTATTCATCATTCCCATTCATCATCATATTCAACATCTGTATCAAATCCTGTTGAGAATAAACCTTGGGTCCTGGAGTCATCACATCATAAGGGAATTGAAAACCTAAATCAGAAGACAGGTATTTATCATAATCATATGGGAAAAACACAATCGGCTTATGAGGCATCAGAGAAAAATCTGAATAAATAGAAGAATAATCAGTAACCAAGGCATCCGATAACTTCAAAAGAGGTTGTGGATCAGATGATGAGCCAGTTGAATAAACATATATATTTCTAAATTTTCTATCTCCAACAACGTGTTTGCGAAAATAAAATTCCTCTAATGGGTGAAGTTTAACAACAAAAACTACTTGCAAATCATCAGCAATTTTATCCAACTGCTGCAGGTCTAAAGTGCCATTCTCATAAATACTATACCTATCATTTCTATATGTAAAAGCTAACAAGACTATCTTTCTTCCTCCCTCTCTTCTTTTCTCTAGCTCACTCAATGTAAAAGTATCAACACCTAATGCCAATATTCTATTATCAAAATAATCCTCTATCATATGCTCATTTAAAAACAAAATATCGTTTCTCGGATAATTACCTATATTCAAAATTCCCCTAACAGTAAAAAACGAAGTAGAGAATAAAGATTTTTTATAAAACTCTGATGTAGACAATAGCCAAGTTACTGTATATCTTTGTTCTAATATTCTAAATATCTTAGTAATAAGTCGCCTATAAGTCTTACCTCTTACATCTCTAAAAGACAAAAATCCAACTTTCTTAAATCCTACCCCATGCCAAAGTTGAAAAATCTCACTACCAAGAGATACCCAATATGTACCATTATGAACCCATTCTGCATGATCTGTTACAATCACTGCGGATTTTAAAAAAGACTTCCAGTATCCCATTTCTTTCAAACAAAAAACCTTTCCATTAAGATCAGATACCATTTGCTTAAACTTCAAAATATCTTTTGAACATGTAGGAGATACCACCCTAAATGGTAGAGTTTTGCCATAGTGCTTAATATGATATGCAAGTATATATTTTGTATTATCAGTAAATCCCCCACCGTGCAAGTAATAAACTATATAGTTTCTCTCTCTCAATAGTAACCATAAGGGCGAAATATATAAGTTAGCAATATCAAGCGTTAATCTTTTAATCTTATTAAACATCGACACCACCCCTAATACAACAATATCCATATTTTAACCAATAGTATAAAAGCCCCTCAATATGCCTCCATCCCATTTTACTAAAGGGTTTTTTCTTGGTAATACGCTGGGTATGATGAATAATGTAAGGATCAGGATAATACCACACTTCCCAACCTTTAGACCACATGCGTGTACAATATTCTGCATCTTCAGGTGCGTAAAATATATTCTCATCGAGATAACCTACTTCCTCGAAAGCTTCCCTCTTTATCAACCATGCAGCGGATATAGCATATGGTACAGGAACAATTTTCCCTTCAGCAACTCCTGGCCATATATCTACCTTTTTCTGTAACAATTTTATATCAAACAAACGTGCAATTTTAGAAGCCATTGTGGGAAATCTTCTTGCAGATATTTGCAAGGTACCATCGGGATACACGAGTTTAGGAGCAACAATACCAACTCTATCAGATGGAATATTATCGAATGCCTTTATCCATTTAGCAAAAGTAACTCTTGGTATTTCCATATCACTATCTAAAATAGCAATATACCGTCCTTGAGATGCTCTCAAACCTATATTTCTTGAAAATGTTGTTCCTGTATTTTTCGTAAGGGGAATAATATATAGACCATTCTCTTCTTTTCGCCATGATCTAAGTATATCTAATGTTGAATCTACTGAACCATTGTCTATAACAAATAGTTCATAAGATAACCTGCTAGCCTTTAAATCCTCAAACAATGTCTCAAGAAATTTCTCTACATATTTTTCACTATTCCAAGTAAGTGTTATTACACTAACATCCACAGACATCACCCTTATGTGTTTTTTTTATTTTACCTTATAATATAAATCATGAAAAGACAAAGCACAATAAGAGGAGCAACATACATCACAATTGGGCGTATACTCAGCAAGATCATAGGGGTATTTAGAGAAAGACTATTTGCTGTATACTTTGGCACATCGTATGTTATTGATGTGTTTAAGCTTGGTATAGCAATATTTGGATTACTTCGTGGGGCTGTAATTACCCCTATACTCCGATACTCTTCACCTAATATCACTCAAGCTTATGAAGAAGAAGACTTCGGGCACATCAAGCACAATACTCAGGTGATATTGCTGCTAGCTGGTAGCATTGGGCTTGTATTAGCCGGTTTACTTATGCTATTTCCAAAGCAGATCATACACTGGTTTTTACCATACGTATATCATGATCCCGCTAAGCTATCTGTTGCTTCCGCTATGTTTGTGCTTATTGGTCTCATGTCGGCTCTATATGTACTTATTACAATATTCGAGCAGATACTGGTTGCCATACACATATATACACATCTAGGCATCAAAGATCCGCTAATAAATACGCTGTGGACCACAATAGTCGCTGTTTCACCCGAGGCTCTATATATTGTCTGGGGACGTATATTTGGTGCATTGGCATACTTCATATTGGTTCTATACCTTACCTACAAAGCATTTTCTTATATGAAAAGACATTTCACGCATAAGGGGGCACCTTCACGTAAAGCACTTGTCAAGGATATCTTTGTAGGTACACTACCCCTATACATTGGAGGTAGTATAGCTATTATCAACCAGTTTATAGACCGAACCATGGCAGGTTATCTTGGTGAGGGTAACATTGCGATGATAGGTTATGGTAGTGTGGTGGCAGGAATTATAGGCTCATTAATGATTGGCCCATTCGTTCAGAGCATATATCCAAAGGTATCGGCATATATCCGAAAAAATGATAAATATAGCTTTCTAAAAGAAGCTCATGGTATCACTAAGTTAGTATTATTTTTCAGTGTTCCTGCTGTCATAGGTATATCGACTTTAACCTATAGAACTGCCTTCTTCTTCTTCGGTAGCAATAAAATAGGTGGAAACACCTTGATAACCATTGGTATTATAGCCGCCATAATGTCTTATGTACAGTTGCTGGCAGCATCACAAATTTATACATCCGCTTTTATACCCATGAAACGGACAGATATTGGAATGAAGATATCACTATTTGTAGTCCCCCTCAACATACTCCTCAACTACATTCTGGCATTTACCATAGGTATGGGAGCTATAGGTCTTAAGCTGGCGACGGCTATAGCTGTCACCATAGGAAATTTTGCTCAGTTATATATACTTTCCAAACTGCTCGGCGGTCTTCAGCTAAGAACACTACTACCATCAACCATCAAAACACTTATTGCATCTCTTGCCATGGTGGTCTTTATATATCCTCTTGATAAGCTACTGCCACAAACCCGTGTATTTACACTCCTCATTATCTTTATTGGAGCTACAGTATATTTCATGGTGGCGTATATTGAAGGGCACGAGGTGCTTGACCGTATTATAGACAAGATAAATAGCTTATTTACCTTTGAAGAATAAATCTTACAAACAAAGGGACGATGTACCCCCATACACCGTCCCCACAGAGTCTGGCACCTGCCAGATACCTGAACCATATGGATTATCGGTTTACACGGAAAGACAGTTTAGAACGCACTAACCCATACCTCACAGAAAGCAGTATCCCATAAGGGAAATAGAGGCTTTACTTGAAAGATCACACTAAATTATGTTTCATATCTTCCGATACTGATATGTTAGTCCTACCAAAACGCAGTATGGAAAGAGGATTTTCTCATTTCTAAAGAAGGCTTGTATAAGTATCGGAAATATATGACAGTTTTTTAGTGTCTCCAAGACAAATTTTCTCAAAAAACCGTATCCCATAAAAGCTTGCAACAACATTAATTATCTCCACTATAAAATTGCCAAACATCTACCCGATATAGGTTGTGGAACCGCCAAGGAAGGCGGCGATGACCTCAAACAAAAAAACACATGGAGGTGGGCAGCAATGGCACTGGCAGACCTGACAAGAATCAACTCAAACATCGGGGCAATGAATGCCCTGAACAGCTTAAAGCTGGTAAACAATGATTTGGCCCTTAGGCAACTTCGCCTGGCAACAGGCGTGAGAATCACAAAGGCTGCAGATGACCCTGCAGGTTTTAGAATTGCTGTAAAGCTAAAAGCACGTAGTCGTGGACTCGGTGTAGCTCTTGACAACATCGCCGATGCAAAGAACATGCTTGCAGTCGCTGAAGGTGGACTGACAAAGATTAAAGATTTACTCCTCGACATTAGAGATAAAATTGAACAAGCTGCAAACGACACAATGGGAACGGAAGAGAGATTGGCTATAGCACAGCAGGTTAAAGAATATATGCACGAGATATACCGTATAGCTCATGAGACAAGATGGAACGATATGGGTATTCTTGATGATACAGCTCCTCCAACAACGTCTCAAACTGCCTCTACAACATTCTACTTTCAAACAGGTGCTGATTCCTTCGAAACAACTACATGGGAAAGGACATTCAAGTTTATTACCAATAACGGTACAATAGCCAACACCGAGGATAACTGGTCCAATTGGCAGAGTTCCGCCGATAAGATCGGTATAATGCTTACCAAAGCCAACGATACCACACAAGCTGTAGCCGCTCAGGTATATAGTTCTAAAGATGGTCTCCAAACTGCTTCAGCTCAGTTCACCGTAGAAGAGGTATATGCATCACTGGGAGTCAAGACAACGGCAGGTATTACAGCAGGTTCGCTCTCTGACTCTCAGAATGTTAATGCCTCTGCCAACGAACTGTTGCAGCGTGTAGATGCAACCATAAGAAAGGTATCTGAATGGACAGCAGGCATCGGAGCCCTTATGGCAAGGTTGCAAGCCAAAGAAGAAACTGTAATGGTAGCACAGGTTAATGTTGAGGCTTCTTGGAACACCATTTACAACGCCGACATGGCCAAAGAGCAGGTATATGCAACAAGGGACCAGATCCTACAGCAAACAGCTACAGCAATGTTGGCTCAAGCCAATACAGCACCACAGAGCGTACTCCAGCTCTTTAGAGGATAAAAAACATACATTCAGATAAGGGGGCAGCAAGGCTGCCCCCTCCTTTTTATATAGTATTGTCAGCACCACACAGAAAACAACTTTTTTCAATATATCAAGACGAAACTTAGCACCACTCCCAGCAACTTTCACCTCAACAGTTACAGCAGGAACAGAACCTCTACAAAGTTACAAACAATCTCTCTAACATACTCTATAAACGGTAGCTCCTCATCTTCCATACAAAAAGTGCTATCATTACATAGAGGTGATATGTGTGGAATTCATTGTTGAGGTGCACCATAGAGGCAAGAAGATTATGGAACCAGCACCACATGGCACAGAAATGGCAGAAATATACGAGGCTTCTGACATACAGGGTATACGAGAAGTTATTGTATTTAAAGACCTCGAAGGTAATCTACGAGGCATATATGTTCCCCCAAAAGATAGTGCATACTTCATAAAGGCAGGTGTAGATGAAAATGGCAGATGGGTAGATATTACCCCTCCACTACCACCAGGCAAACGCTGGATAAAACTATACAAAGAAGGCAAAGGGTTAGGCGGTGTCATGGGGGATATTCCCGTCCCACCATTTCTTAGAGATAAAAAACTTGTTGTAGACATAGATATGGGACATGGCAATACGGTACGCAGAGAAGCTCCTCAAGGTGCCATTCGGTTACTGTTAGCCAAAGCCATAAAATTACCACCTCCACCCGGTGGACAGCCACCACTTATTGCCCTGCCACCTGCAGCAGAGACTATAGAGGTTTGGACAGATGAAGGAGTCACCGTTATACCTTTCTACAATGAAAAGGGAGAAGAGATAGGCAAGGCAGAAATAGCAGGTATAGAACTCAGTGAGGACCAAATAGATATTGTTGATGCTGTTGTGGCCACAGATATGAGCGGCAAGCCTATTGGGGTTATCGAAATCCCAGAAAAGAGGAAAGCTCATCTCAAGGTTATTAGTTTTACCCCAAATGGTCCAATGGATGTAACACCACAACCACCTCCTGGACATATGTGGGCAGAAATCACCATTACACCTGATGGTGGTATAGCACTAAAAGATATTCCCATAGATAAATAAACGAAGCACAAAGCTATCTCAACGCCCAGATATTAGCCTGTTTGGTTTGATACAAGATACACCGATAATATCTCCAGCAAAGGGAAACAAGCTACTCCACTAGCCCATGATAGTAGGCTACAAGCAAATGCTATTCGTTTACTGTTTAATACTCTTTATAACAGGGGGATTAATATCTATAGCAGGATCATTCCAGGGTAAAAGGACCGTCTCACCATCTTTATAACCCAGTCTACACCTACCCAAAGGGGTTCCTCTAACAACATAGGGTTCTGAATCGGCTACCCTAAAATACGCTCCCTCACTGGCAGATACGGCAATATAGATATGTTGATCTGTCGTTTTACGAAGAAAAGTAGACAACTCGGCTATATCTTTTTCAACAAGTGGAATAGCCGCATGTATCTGAGAAAGCTCGGTGCGTATCTTTTCTCTTACAGTAGCGTTTTTCACCCTCATCATAAGTTTTTCTAAATGTTCCTTTTTTGATATTAGTTCTGTCAGCTCTTTTTGTACATCGAGTATACGCTTTCTTATGGTATCTGTATAACCGGCATATAGCTTTGTAGACAGTTTTCTTGCCGACACAACTATAGGCACATAAATACTACCAGAGGCCTTAATTTCCCCGCCACGGAGCCTTGCCCGGGGATGTACAAACACAACATCACCCAGCGCCTCAACTTTGCTACCGTATAGTCCAGTCTCTATATACACATTGTCCTCCGCCTCAATACGGGCAATATGACCTTCTTTGATATATACAAATCCACCAGACCTTATAACACCGGCTTTGTCACCTGTGACAATACCTCTGATGAAAACCCCTTCTCCAGCATGGACAGAGGCATTTTCCACACTACCCTCTACAAGTACCTTGCCTTTAACCTTTATAACAAAACCCGGCTTGACATCACCCTTTATCCATAGATGTTTAACCCCGGTAATATTACCAACACTGAAATCAACATCTCCATCGATAATGAGAATCTCTTCAACAGACAAGACACCACCAAGCACCAATATGCCTGTGGTCTTGGAGATAATAACATCACCGCTGGCCTCTGTGCCATCACCTGCAAAGGTTTTCAGGTCAATATCCCTACCCGGCTTGGCTGGTATGATACGGCCAAAGATATCTACACCATCACGACCAAGTGATGGAGGATTTTTGCGCCCTATAATCTCACCTTCTCTGACAGTGATAAAGTGCTTTTTATAAGCGTGCCAGTCTATCTCTTCATAAGGGTCAATTTCTACCTCATCAAGGGGCAATATAACAATAGAGGCATTTTTCCCCTCTTCTGGTGGGACACCTTCGGCAACAATAATAATATCAAGTGGGTTTTCTATTGCCTCTTTCACGGCATCAACCCTGATAAATTGAGGATCTATCTTATACTCCTCAACGAGTTTCTGAAGTATATCGGTAACCTCGAGGTCTTTCCCTTTGCCAAAGGCTGGAATATACTGGATATATGCCCTAAGATTATCTTCCGTAATAGATACCTCTATATCTGCATCTCTATCTACAGGGTCGCTGATTTTTACAGGTTTACCATTGCCAAGGGCAATAGCCTGAAGAACCTCTTTAGGAGGATAAAATCCGATCCGAGATAAGATACCACTAACAACAATGCGCGGTACAGATTTGTACGACACGGCGTATATGCCATCTTCCGTTTCAAAGATTTCAAAGTTCTCTAGGTGTATTCTTTTCATTATCCTCTTGGCATTCGTGCCTGTGGAGGCTTTGTTTTAAACTTTGGCTCCCTCCAAGGCACAGGTGCAAATTCACCCTCCTCATTTATTTTAACAACTACATGCTCTAAGTCTTCCTTGACATTGTATATATAAGTATCTGCTAAAACAAATTGTGTACCTACATATGCCTTACCAGCCACAAATATCTCTTGATAAACAGCTTCCTTTATTATTTTATCTATCTTTTTCTTTGCTTCTTCTTTCTCTTTTATCATAACATCTAAACTCTCCAAAGCCTTCTGCGTTTTCTGCCTTGCCTGATTATCTTTTAGAAGGGGAATAGCAGCTTTTAGACTTTCTTTCTTTTCCATTAATGCCTTTATCTCTTCATCTATCGAGGCTACTTGTTCTCTCAAATCAGACACATAGCCAGCATGCACTTCTGTCTTGGTACCATGAATATTACCAACAATACCAAGGTACACGCTTTTTCTGGCTTTTAAGATACCACCCGATGTTCGGCTTTTGGGATTGGTGGCTATAATATAGCCTCCAGAGAATATATTACTGTGCCTAAAACCACTATCTGTATACACATCGCCACCAGCCTCCACAGTAGCAGAGAGAAACTCCTTGGCATAAACAAACCCTCCAGCCTTTATATAACCTCCCTTCTCTCCAACTACGATACCTCTAACATAAACATCTTCACCAGCCTCTATGGTAGCGTTTTCCACACTACCACCAACTATAACCATACCCTCAACCCGTATATAAAAACCGGGAAGCACATTGCCTCTAATCTCTATATGCTTGACATCTTTAATATTTCCAACTTCAAAGTCCAAATCTCCTTCGACAATAAATATTTCATCAACATGAAACTTCCCCTCTTCTTGCCTCAATATTCCCGTACGCGTAGCAATAAGGCGGATATTCTCTTCAAGCTCAAGGCCTTTCCCTTTAACCGCTGCCAAATCTATATCCTTTCCGGGCACAGGAGGTATTGTCTCTCCTTTAACTCCTGTACCCGGTTCTCCTTCTGTAGGAGGAATCTTCTCCACAACAGGCTCTCCAGCCTTCACGGTAATAACAGAGGAAGATGCCTCATGCCAATCAAGACGCTGAGGCTCATCTTCTGGAGCTTCCTCGGTCTTTTGGGCTGGAACAATGACAATCTTGGCATCTTTACCAGGTTTAGGAGGTATACCCTCAGCTACAAGGGTTGCATTACCCGGCTTGGAAAGGGCATTTTTCACAGCATTGGGATTAATAAACTCTGGAATGATACCCTCTTTTTCAATAAGCATACTTATCACTTCATCAGGGGTCAGATCTTTGCCACCACCTATGGCCGGATGATACACAAGACGGGCTTTCAGGAGGTCGGGGCTCTCTACAACTTCTATAAAGCCATCTCTATGAAGGCGCCTGTCTGTTATCTTTATCCATTCCCCAAGATGTTTCCGCAATGTGGCCGATACCTTAGGCTCAAGCGGAGGCAAACCCTCTTTTTTCATTATGGCTATTAGTAGAGCATCATTTATTGTCTGATTAATCTTGAGATAAGTACCATCCATAGTCACTTTTATAGATATAGGCCCTATAGTAACTTCTCTAGATTCTTCGGCAGACACCCTCAACCCTCCCTTTTAACACAACTGTGGTTTTTAACATTAGTGCTTACCAATATATTCTCTCCCTGTAATAATAACATAGCTAGACTGGTATACAATGAAAGAGGGTGATAAAGTTGAAGATATTAATAGCAGGAGCAGAGGCGTTTCCATTTTACAAAGTAGGGGGACTGGGTGATGTACTGGGTAGTCTTCCTTACGCATTAAGAGCCCAACAAGTGGATTCACATGTTGTTATTCCCAAGACTGGTGCCACAAAGATACCTGAAAAAATCTTAGGTAGCGAAATAATACATTCTCCTGTTGGAGATTTTTCCCACATATGGACTGAAAGGGATGGAGTAATATACCACTTTCTTGGACATAATTCATATGAAGGTAGATATGAAATATATAAAGAACCTGACGAATTTGAGCTGTTTCAGATATTCAGCGTTGGAGTAGCATCACTCGCTAAACATATAGATGCCGATATCGTGCACATGAACGACTGGCATACAGCTTTTACCACTGTAGCACTAAGATATATGAATCTCAATATAAAAACAGTACTGACAATACACAACATAGCATTCCAGGGACAGGCCAGTCCTGTTCGCCTAATATTTTTCCTTCCAGAGCATCTATGGAATGCTCTGAGAATTGGAACCGATGCCAACATATTGAAAGGCGGTATTGTGCTTGCCGACTTCGTCACCACCGTTTCTCCCAGCCACGCGAAGGAGCTAACAACACCAGAGTTTGGAGCACCGCTACATGAATGTCTCAAAAAGAGATATGAAGAGGGCACATTTATTGGTATACTCAATGGTATAGACACGACATATTGGAACCCCTTAACAGATCCATATATTCCAGCCCCATACGATATAGAGGACGCACTGGAGAGTAAGGCAGTAAACAGACGCTCACTTCGCCGTGAATTTGGTTTAACCGATAAAGAAGATGCTCCTCTAATGGGCATTGTTTCAAGGCTTACCCATCAAAAGGGCATTGATATATTCCTCGAAACAGCCGACATTGCCGTAGAACTTGGCTTCCAAATCATCATATTGGGTACAGGTGAAGAGGATATAGAAAAAGAGGTAAGAAAAGCTGTTGCAAGGCTCCCAGGTGATGTGGTTTTTCTCAATGAATACTCTGAAGAAAAGGCACACAAGATATATGCTGCTGCCACACACTTTATGATGCCTTCACGATTTGAACCAGGAGGACTTGCGGCTATGATAGCTATGAGATACGGTGCACTGCCTATAGCCACTCGCACAGGAGGGCTTCAGGATTCCATCATAGATATCACAGAAAATGCCGAAGGAACAGGATTTCTATTTGAGGGACCCAAACCACTTCCTCTGGTCAAGGCTATGCTAAGGGCATATAAACACTATACAAGCGGCGATTATGCTTACAACATGAAGGTAGCCATGGAGCAAGACTTTTCTTGGGATAGGTCGGCTGAAAAGTATATAGAGGTATACAAAACTGTGCTAAAGCGGTGAGAAGACTAAAAATATATTTACATCAGCTAAGATACCTCAGTGGCTGGCTGATCAAGTGGGGAATATTGAGCATCATAGTGGGTATGAGCACCGGAACTGTGGTTGGTGCTTTTTTGCTTATACTCTACAAGACTATAGATATGATGTCTGGTAAACCTGAAAGATTACTGCTCCTGCCTTTTGCTCTTACACTGTCACTATTTCTGTCAAGAAAATTCTTCCCATCGGCCCGTGGTGCCAGTATTGAACAGGTTATTAAACTTATACATTCACGAGATACCACAATAAATCCCATAGGATTTATCATCATTTTTATAGCCACCGTGCTGACAATAGGATTTGGCGGTTCAGCTGGTAAGGCAGGGCCTGCCGGGCATATAGGAGCATCTTTTTCTGCACTACTGGGAAAAATCACACGATGGCTCCTGAAACCCTTTCACATAACCATCACTGATGAAGATGAAAAATGGTTTATCATTCTGGGTATTAGTGGAGCCTTTGCCACAGTCTTCGGCACCCCAGTAGCTGGAGGGCTCTTTGCCCTTGAGGTTGTATATATGAACTACTTTCCATACAACATGCTATATCCCAGTCTTATAGCAGGATATAGTGCCCTTTATGTGGCCAAATCTCTTTACAACCTGACATATATCCATTTTCCCCATATCAGTGTGCCAGCTATGGGACCTAATGTTATGCTCCTCATTGTCGTTGGTGGAGTACTCTTTGGAATGCTCGCCCGTTTATTTATAGACTTCAAAGACTTCACAGAAGAGATACTAGCACGCTGGCATGTCTCACCATATATCAAAGCATTTGTCGGAGGTGCCGTTATAGCCTTGCTGGGTTTTCTCATAGGACATCAAAGATGGCATGGACTGGGTACAGATACCATAGCAGCAGCACTTCAAGGACAGAATATACCGTATATAGATCCTTTAGGCAAGCTGGTTCTAACCTCACTCACACTATCTGTAGGTGGTTCTGGTGGTCTTATGACCCCCCTGTTTTTCGTAGGGGCCACTAGTGGCAATATCATTGCAAGGCTACTGGGCTCTCAGTTTGTTTCATTTGGAGCGGCTCTGGGCTTTGCTGCTGTTGCCGGGGCTGCAGCCAACGCACCACTGGCGACAATGGTAATGGTCAGCGAATTGTTTGGTTCTGGAATGATACTACCAGCTGCTATAGCCGTATTTATAGCATTTGAAATTGTTGGACCACGGAGTATATATCCATCTCAGATTGTCAAAGTGTCTAAAGATGTATATCGAATCAACACGGCAAGACACATCATGGAAGATAAAAAAGATGATTAAGTATGGGCAATATATATTCGGTTCTTACCCAATGCTTTGGCCTTGTACATAGCTTGATCAGCTGCCTTTAAAAGCTTTTCATGGTCATAGCCAAATATCTCAGATGAGGCAATACCTATAGAAAGAGATATCATTGAAGCCTCTGGATACTTCTCTCTAATGGTCATAATTCCCCTTCTAATACGTTCACTAACTTTAACAGCCTCTTCCGCACCGGCATGCCTCATAACAACGACAATTTCATCTCCACCATATCTACCAACAATATCTGTATTCCTTACAGTTTCCTTGATCTTCCTGGCAATCTCCTTTAATATGACATCACCCATATCATGTCCATAGGTATCATTAACTTTCTTGAAATTATCTACATCTATAAACAGAACAGAAACATTATCTTCATCACGACTGGCCTCGGAAACAATCTCTTCAAGTCTGCGCATAAGATACCATCGTGCATACAATCCTGTAAGACTGTCAAATAGACTTCTGCGTTTAAGCTCCATATCTTCTATTAGAGATGGCATCAAAGATACTACATGCTCCAATATCACCTTATCCTTCTCTTCAAATTCACCACCATACATGGGGTCTTCAAGATGAATAACAATCTTCCTGTCCTTATAGTCACTTATGATAGTAATGCTACTATGGTCTTGGGATATATAGGCATGTTCCGGAACAACATTCCAGTTAATATGGAATGTATCGGGAGTAATGTCAATATTACCGGTAATATCACGGGCAGCATACTCTTGCCACTGCCCATCTCTGTAAATGCCTACAATACCTTGATATGCGGGGGTTAGGGATATAAGCATATTCAAGATATCAGAAAGCAATCTATCAGGAGCCGTAAGTGTGGCTATTTTGACAATATTATGGACAAACATTTCCATCACCATGGCATCAAATATGAACGACTTAGTATCCATTTCCCCCACCTTTTTTATGGCGTCTTCAACAATGCTCGCCATCTTATAGCTACCAATCTGTTTGTATATTTCTAGTGCCCTTCTGAGATGCTCATAGGCAGCCCTAATCTCAGCAAGCTGTAGATGAACAAGTCCCATCTCGAGCTCCTCTTCCGCCACGGATAAAGTATCCCCCACTTGCACACTATAAGTAATAAGTTTCTTCTGCTCGGCAAGCATAAGATGATATTGCTGGGTGGCTTTATAGTAAAGTTTCTTTAATATCGATATCTGTATTTCGTCAAATGTCGTTTCCTTCTCTAGTAAAGTAAGAAAATCATTCTCACCTCGCATGGCCTTGACAGCCATAAACACAAATCGGTTCTCGGTCCAATCCTTGCCATGATGTTTATAAGCCTCGGGAATAGCATCAAGATAGGATAAATCCTCTGTTTTATATGCAAGGTCAAGAAGCAAGTTAGCATAGCTGGTTAGTATGTTCTCAGATAAAGTTTTACCCTTGATATGCTCCCTTTCTATCTGGGCTGCTTCTTCTATATAACCATGTTTAACAAGATATGCAGCTTTAAGAACATAATAGTTATTGCGATTACGCTCAGCTGTTTTGGGATATATAAACTGCCTAAAACTATCAAACAAGTTGTCTACAATAGATTTAGCCTCGTACGCATTGACGATACTAAGATAATTGAGCATAGCTATGGACATGAGCCCGGAAGCACCTCCAGCTTTTATAAGAGAGGTAATACCCAACCTATAAAAACGCTCATAGGAACGCAGAGGCAAATCTTCAGCACCAAGCAATACCCCTATATTGTTATAGGCAATGCCCTCAACAACATGTATAGATTTATCAGAAGCAATAGCAACGAGCTTTTGATAGGTGGCCATGGATTTTTCCCTAAATTTTTCGGACTCATAGTACAAAGCCAAGATAAGATAACCATATGTCAAAAGGTCTCTTGCCACATACGGCACATGTTCCACATCGGAGAGTAAATCTTCTAAAAATCTCGCTATTTCCACCGTCTCTTCACCCACACTACCAGTAAACACATCGGTTGCCAGTAGCAGTGCAAGAACATAAATAGCCCTCGTCTTAGGCATGTGAGAGAGAATATCTCTCCATTTGGAACGAAAACCAGTGGTGATAGTGTCTTTCTCCTCGAAGTAGGCATTCTTTATCCACACAGAGTGAAGCATATGTACAGGACTACCAACAGAAAACACTTTGTTTTCCCATGTTTCAAACTCTGGTGGTACATATCTCTGCATATTAACTAGCCTTTCCAACTCTATCATTATACGTTTGTGTCGTCTTTTTCCCGCAACCAGTGGAAGTATTCCCCTATGAATAGCCAGTGCATATTCCCCTATTTGCTTATACTTACGCATAGCTAAAACTCTATATAAGAGATAACGCTTATCTCCTATAAAAAATAGAACATTACCGATAGCGTCTAAAAGTTGGCCTTTTTTGTCCTCATCGATCTCCTCATACAGAGTTTCAGCATATCTCATAAATGTATCCAACATATCAGAGGGAATATTATCGAGCATATTATGTGTAAATGTGTAGCTAAGACTATGACCATGCTCATCTAATATACCGAAAAATTGGGCTAGCTCAAATAATTCATGCATAGGCAATTCTCTAGATACCAACGTCATCATCTTTTGGAACATTTCCTTATCGAACATAACAGACATCAGAAGCAGAAGATGAAATTCGGGTGTATCTAACTTCTTCATATCCTCTGGATACTTACGGGCTCGAGCATATATATAACCTAATAGCGGTCTTCCTTCTGATACCTTATACATATTGAGAGGTGCATACTTCAAAAACTTCATTGTTGGTACATCGATAATATAAAGTGGATCCCCGGGCAATATATAGTTCTTCTCGTCAAATACAAGTATGACATTAAGCGGTTTGAGATTATTCCCATAGTAATCCACCATATTGATAAGAACCCTATAGATAGAAAAAGCCAGATCAGAATGTGGTACGCGAATAATGACATTGGAAGGATATTCCTCATCCTGCTGAAAAAGTGTCATAATAATCGAGGCAGCAAACGGTGGGATTGGAAACTTGTACTCTGATCTTTTGGGCACCCTCTCATCATCAGGTGCCATACTTCCAAGAACATATTTTAGCGTGCCAAAAAACAAGTTTCCTGTACGCGATATAACCTCGTCGGAGACAAGAGAAAGCAATGTTGTTGTCAAGCGTCTTTCAATATTTCCACTAAACTTAGACAGATTAATAACCGGTGTATTAGATGGTAATTTCAGTAAAGATACAAGATAGTCGGTATGAATATCAGGCATTACAACCTCATAGATATTAATACCCGGCATAGGATTTTTCAGTTTATGCAACATCTCTCTAAGTTCCACAGCACCTAACTCCCATCATAAATTGTCGCCCTACTTTTACCAGCTTTCTTGGACATATACATAGCCTTGTCGGCAGACTCTATCAATATCTGTGGAGATATCTCCCTACACAGCCTGGTACTGGAAATTCCTATAGAAACAGATACACCAACGGCCTCTTCTATATCACTAAGATATTTCTTCACCGTATCAATTATACGATGTGCCACAATAAGCGATTTATCTATATCGGTAGCTGGCATAATAACAATAAACTCATCACCACCATATCTTCCAACCATATCAGTACTTCTAACACTATCTTTTATAGCATAGGCTATCTTCTTGAGCACCATATCACCTATACGATGACCATAAATATCGTTGACCATTTTAAAGTTGTCAACATCGATAAAGAGAACAGAAACATCTTCACCTGTACGGGCTCGCGTATTTATAAGTTCCTCCAAACGACGAACAATGTACCACCTTGTATAAACACCTGTGAGGCTATCAACTATACCACGCTCTTTTACAAGCACACTGGATGTGACACTGGAAAGAGAAGAAACAAACTCCTCGAATAGAAGTCTTTGCCCAGATGTAAACTCTTTTCCACCAAACGGTCTCTCAATATGAACTTTGAGTATACGGTTATAAGAAACAGGAAAGGAAGCATCCATGCAACTGCCATAAACAACAAACTTACCTGTGGAGCGACACTGATGAAATTCGTCAAGGGGTATATCTCTCTTCCCACTAATATCCATGCTATACAAGTACTCAATATCATCACCATTATACAGGGCAACAAAGCCCTGCCAAAACGGGAGAAAATTTGCCAGATGCCACAGACTACTTCTAAACAAACTCTCCATATCCACCTCACTGGATAGCGAAGTAATAAGATCAAGATTAATATCTTTTCTCAGAGATTCTTCAAGCACTCCAAATATGGCTTCCTTTAGGGGACTATCCCACTTCCTATGTCGGATACCCATTTTATCAAGCACTTTGCATGTCTTAGATGAATATCCTAGTGTCTCATATATATAAACGGCCCTTGAAAAACTCAAAGAGGCCTTTTCCTCTTCCCCTACCTTTAGATAGATATCTCCCAGCCATTCTTTGACTGTACCATGAAATAGCATATTGCCATACCGCAGATGGGCAGAAGCCAACTTCTCACCGTACAGTATGGCACTGGTCCAATCTTTTGCAGAGAGATATTTTTCAAATAGTAGCCTGTATGTAAACAACTCGCTAATATGCCCTATATCATCAATAGATACATCTTCACCCGACATAGCTTTGTAAAGCAAAACTATCGGACCTTTCTTCATATAGTTGACCAGCACTTCAATAATATCCCTATTACGGGTAACATATGTCATTTGGTAAAACAAAAACTCGGCAAAACGCCTCTTATTAATCATTGGTGTTCGCTTGAGAAGATCTGTTAAGTTTAACAACTCTTCTCTGACATCGTAGCCATTGATAAGATTAAGAAATATTGATAACACATTGGAGAAAAAACTTCTCTGCGGAAAGAGCATAGCTGTAATACGATTGAGCCGTTTCACCGCATCATAGTTTCTACTACCTATCATGTGAATTGTATAGTTATTTAGTACGATAGGCAGAAGCATACTGCCACCACCGCTGGCAAGCATAACCATGATGGCATCTTCATAAAGCCCCCTTACCATAGCTTGCGAGACATCCATACGCATAATGGCAGTGGCCATATTGTTAAGTGCCGACGCTTCTAAAGAGGGCATTTTCCACTCTTTAGCCTTATATACCATATCCCTCATGATAGCAACAGAGGCATCAGGATATTTAGAGGCAAAACTCGTGCCAGCAGATATACCTGCATGCAAGATAATATCTTTCTGGGCATGCTTTAGTTTCGGCACTATATCAAGTATCTCATTTCTCAGTTTCAGAAGCACCTGTTCCCCTATGTCATGCTTCATGTTGTGGAGATAACGGCTCTTTAGCAGTACTGTCGATAGGTACAGTCTTCTATATGGTGAATCTTCCTGTGCAAGAAGACCATAGGCTACAGCAGGCAAATGTGAAATAGGTTTTAGATTGCGAGCACCCCACATGTATGTATGAAATACTGTAAATGGCTTTTTCATCCTATAAACCCTAAATTTTTTCTTTACCTCTCTGGGATAGTAATCCGCTGCATTGGCAAGCTTAATGATCTCCATATCAAAGACACCTTCAGTAGACAGCTCTCTGTCACCAAGAACCTCTATCCCTCTTGCCAGTGCTATCTGATACTCTGAACGATTTCTCCTATATATAAGCGATAATTTCTTATAAAAATCAGATTTCGCCTTATCTATAAAACTATAAAGCCATGCAAGTGTATCAGATATCTCTACTCTATCAGCCACACCAGAATACCAAAAGTTCTGAGCCAACATATCTATCTCATGACTTCCCCATCTCTGCAAAACAGACTTTACCATCTCGATATCTCTAATAGATTCCCTACCCAAAAGGCCTATATCATCGAGCCATTCACCAAAGTCTGCAACCTCAGACTCCTGACCGTACACAGACACGAGAAACTTCTTCCATATGTGACCAGCAACGAAAAAACGAAGATAAAATGCATGTTTTTCATAGTCCATATTAGGGGCTCTGGTGTCAAAATATGCTGCACGACACAAGGGTATATCATATGCACTAACAAGATAAAGCTCGATGGGGCTTTTACTTGCTATTCTTCTGGCTTCACGAAGGGTATCCATGACAAGAAAATAAAACGGACTAGTTCCAATATCCACATACAGAGCATAGGGACGATTACCCGATATAAGCTGTATCATCTTGACAATAAGATAGGAAGATACAGGTGGAAACGGTGATACTGTGGGAAGGCCTTTGTAGAAGCTATCAAAAAAAGCAGACATCTTTCCATCAAACAACTTCTGGATTTCCCTCTTACCCCAATCACTAAGTAACGAATACAAAGTAGCAAAGAGAACCCTCTCAGGATACATCGTATCAGCCTTAATATAGAGGGTTCTCTTTCTCGCTATTCCATAAGGCTTTTTTACAAACCCCCTAGGAGATACAATACAACGAAATCTTACCCGCCCACCTGTGTCATCAATATTGGATAACATCACACACCAACACCTCTATGGTGCTTTTTCTTTATTGTAATTCATTTCACTTTAAATTGGCTGTTTATATTAAACTTCTTTCAAGGAATAAACGGCATGCACATGCCCCACCGTTTCACCATGATTGTTTTTCACAGGTGGCATTACCCAATCTCTAAGGGCATCTTTCATATCTTTGGTAAGAATACCCAAAGTATCAAGGGCATGCATAACAGTAGGTGCCACCGCACGTCTACCGGCATCGTGTATCTTTATGGCAAGGCCCATCTTCAGCTGTGGTATAGCAACACCGTACACTGCCTCTGCTCCTGCCTTTGCCACAACACCGGGTACCTTTCTCATGAGGTCGGTATCAAATCTGCCCTCACCGGCAACGGCGACAGGATAGGATTTCATAGCCCTCTGTATACGGGCAAGGTACTGGGGATATGGAGACTTCTCAGGATCGGCAAGCATGGCATACATGTAGGCAAGGTCTCTCAGTGGAATAGCAAACACAGGTACACCACAGCCATCTATACCCTCATAGATAGGTTTATTTCCCACAAATGTGCGTATAATCTCTCTAATTTTGTTCTGAACAGGGTGATTGGGAAAGCGATAGCCCTTATGGTCTACCCCCATAGCCTTAGCAGAAATTAACATGCCCGCATGTTTACCACTGCAGTTGTTTCTTACAGGGGTAGGTTTTTCTCCGTTTCTCATCATACGCTCTGCCGCCTCTTTGTCATAAGGCATATGAACACCACACTCGAGGTCATCCTCCGTAAATCCAGCTTTCTCTAGTATGCCAAGGACAAGTTCCTTATGATAGTCTGTACCGTTGTGAGAGGCAGTAATGACAGCCAGCTCCTCATCGGTGATATCAAACTTCTCTATGGCACCGGTAATAAATGGTAGCAGTGCCTGAAAAGGTTTCATTGACGAGCGAGTGTGTATATACATAAGAGGTTTCCCGTGAAAATATCTGAGGTTGCCATCACTATCTACTATGGCAACACTCCCCCAATGATAGCTTTCTATAAGCTCTCCCCTTCTAACTTCGGCAACAATCTCCATGTTCTCCCCTCCCAAAGATAAGATAGAGTTTATCAAAGGATATAATAACATGCAGAGGTGAACTGAGATGGTAAAAGTTGGCACATCGGGCTTTTCATACCGCTCATGGATAGGAAAGATATACCCAGAAGGTATAAAACCCTCTGATATGCTCCTTTACTATGCAAAACTATTTGATGCCGTAGAGATCAATGCCACATTTTACAGACACCCACGAGAAAGCACCTTAAAAAGATGGAAGGCTGTAGGTAAAGAAACAGGTCTCATATTTGTTTTAAAGGCTCACCGGTCATTTACACATATGGGTATGAAACCTGAGGAAGAAATTTCTGTATATGTTTCAAGATTCTTACAAATTATGAAAAACACACTTGGAGGTATATTATGGCAATTTCCACATTCCTTCAAACCAGCAGAAGAAACACTGAAGTATCTACACATCATTGCAACCACCCATAAAGGGCTATCCATTCCACCGTTTGTAGAACTAAGAAATAAACTCTGGCACGATATCACCTTACCAGAAGGCATTACCCCCGTTTCATACCACATGGTAGCGAAGAGTAAATACATGCACACCCCCATAGAGTGGATAGAAAAAGATGTCGTATACATCAGGCTTCACGGATACGGAAGGAAATATGGGGGCAGTTATCCCCCTGAGTACCTCCAGAAACTCTGTCACGATATCAAAGACAAAGAGGGATTTGTATTCTTTAACAATGATGCCGATGGACATGCACCCTTCAATGCCATGACATTGAAAGAGTGTCTTACCTCATAAAATTTGCCTCAGCCCACAAATATTTTTCCAAACACTTGAAAAATTTGCTACAAAATGCTAATATTTTGTTGGAGGTGAAAAAACCATGAATATACCAAAATGTCCTGTGTGCGGAGGTACCATGCAGGTAACAGAGCTATACTGTCCCCGCGATGGTATCACCATTAGAGGCACCTTTGAACTATCACCATTGGCAACTCTGTCTAAGGAAGATGCAGAGCTTGTCATACTCTTCCTCAGGGCAAGAGGCAATCTCAAGAAGTTAGAGCGTATCACGGGCATAGGATATTTTGCCCTCAGAGGCAAAATCGAGAAGATTGTGAAATCCATGGGACTGACATTACTTGAAGAAGAGGAAGAAGAAACACCAGAAGAAGAGAAAGATGACCCTATCAAGCTTCTTAAAGAGGGCAAGATTAGCGTGGACGAGGCCATTAGGCGAATGAAAAAATCATAAGGGGGTGAAATACATGTCTGAAGAGATTAAAAAGGTATTGGAGGCACTGCAGAGAGGAGATATTACACCAGAGGAGGCAGAAATACTTATAGAAGCAATAAAAAGTCGTGAGGAAAGCATAGAAGAACTGAAAGAGACACCTCATCACGATGGTCAGTGGCGCATTATCAAAGGAGAATATCATGGCAGTATTAGTGGAATAGGAGAAAGTATATGGATAACACCAGAGGGAAGGGTTATTGGAGATATAGATCTTGTTAAGGGAAGGCTGAAACTGGAGGGCCATGTAGATGGCAATATTGATGCTGTAGCATCACAGGTAGAGTTTGGAGGCACTGTTTCTGGCAATGTAGATGTTGTTGGGGGCACTGTTAAGTGGAAGAGAGGAGAAATAAAGGGCAATTTAGAAATCGTTGGGGCAAGGGAATTAGGTAGCAGACCACCGGTAGGTGGCAAGGTAGATGTACTGGCTGGCCCTATAGGTGCCATGGTAGGTAAAGTTGTAGGCTCTGCCTTGAATATGGCTATGGACCTCGTAAGCACACTTCCTGAAAAACTTTCTAAGCTAGGTCAATCTATACCTACCGAAAATAGCAAAGGAGAAAATATTGTCATTAACGACAATTTACACACAAGAAATGACATATACGGTAAAGAGGTTGTCATTGGTGGCAATGTAGTGTGCGGTGATGTTCATGCAGAGAGTTTGGAGGTAAAAGGCTCACTGACATGTGATGATGTCAGCAGTTCCACAATAGACATTCTCGGCTCCCTCAAGTGTGATGATGTCTTTGGTAAAAAAATGGAAGTATTAGGGAAAGCCTCGTGTGATGATGTCAAAGTGGACAAACTTATCGTAAAAGGAACGCTGATATGTGATGATATCAGCACAAAACATATGGAGGTATTCGGCAAGGCAAAGTGTGATGACATCAGCACAACAACACTGATTGTTAGAGGTGAATTGAGAGCAGATGATGTTATCACCGCTAAAGTTGTGCTGGAAAAAGATGCCATCATGGTAGTTGATAGTCTTATGGCAGACGACATAGAGAAGGCAGAAAGTGCCACACTGCAGATAAAAGATCGTGTAGAAGCATAAATATATATTGAAACAATCCCCTCACCAGCTGTGAGGGGGTTGTTTGTGTTCTAACTATAAGCTAAACTCCTTTTCTTTTCATTTCTACTGTACAATGATTATGGTGATGATATATGGCTCGCTTTGAAACATTTGAAGAACTGGTCCAGTACATTAAAGACAATGTGGATATTGTCGATGTTATATCAGATTATGTCGAGCTAAA
Organism: Zhurongbacter thermophilus; assembly: GCF_026184435.1. Classification (NCBI taxonomy): domain Bacteria; kingdom Pseudomonadati; phylum Zhurongbacterota; genus Zhurongbacter; species Zhurongbacter thermophilus. The sequence continues at coordinate 211,132 of NZ_CP046447.1, read as the reverse complement.
AAGGGTAGGCTCCCAGTGGATGGGGCGATGTCCCTTTCATCCCGATAAAAATCCCTCTTTCTCCGTGTCCGGTGAAAAGGGTTTGTACCACTGCTTTGGATGTGGAGCATCGGGTGATGTAATCAAGTTCATAGAGGATATTGAAAATGTATCATTTCTTGAGGCACTGGAGATATTGGGGGAGCGTGTAGGCATAGATGTAGAAGAAGAAATAAAATCTATGAAAGGCTCCACTACAACAATAAAAACTTCTCCGTCTAAGCTCCTGAAAAAGGCAGTAGCATACGCAGCTCAATACTATCACCGCTTTCTCTTATCGGCAAAAGAGAATAGTATTATCCTTCAGTACCTATATGACAGAGGACTTGATGATGCAGACATTGAAGAGTGGAAAATAGGGTTTGCCTCACCACTAAAGCCACTATTTGCTTATCTTAGGGAAAAGGGGATAGACCTTAAGCCCTTTGTAGAGGCAGGTATTCTCAGAAAAGATGGCACAGACGCTATGAGAAATCGCATTATTATACCTATCGCCGATGGCACAGGTAAATATGTATCACTTGGGGGAAGACTGTGGAAAGGGGAAGGTCCCAAATACCTTAACGGTCCCGATAGTCCTATATTTAAAAAGAGCAATATACTCTTTGGACTTCACAGGGCACGCAAGGTGGCAAAAGAAAAGAAGCGTATGATATTCGTTGAGGGATATTTTGATGTCATCCTCATGCACAAATACGGCTTTGTCGAAACAGTGGCACCTATGGGAACAGCTCTGTCAGATAGGTTAGCAAGAGAAGTATCCTCCTTAGTGGAAAGAGCATATCTCCTATTCGACCCCGATGCAGCAGGCATAAAGGCAACCATATCCTCTGGCTTTAAACTCAGTAGTTTAGGGATTTTCGTCAATGTCGTCCATCTCCCAGAGGGAATGGACCCAGATGAGTATGTCGTAAAGTATGGAGAGCAGGCTATGGAGAATATGCTTATGGAGGGCATGCCTTTTGAGAGATTTATAGCCACCAGACTAACAGAAGGGATCTCACCATCGGACCCACGAAAATCGATGATCATAGGGAAACGACTAGAAGAGTATAGTCAATATGCCACTTCACAATCTGAAGACACATGGAAGATTATCGTAGGGCTTATCGAAAAAGCACTTGCCATACCGGGACCTGAACTGATGGGCAAGCTGTATAAGATGAAACGTACATCGCGCTCTCCATCGATAACCATAGGAAAAGGGCGTAATCGATATGACACATTAGAAGAAGGCATTTACGAGATTCTACTCTTCGACCCTGTTCAATACATTTATCTTCCACAGAGCTACGCCGAGGATTTTCATCCACACATGGACAAGTTGGCAAGGCTACTCAAACATATCGTAGAGTTTTTTCAGAAGCATGAAGAGAATGCCCCTATAGAGACTTTTCATACCTATCTGAGGGCTGTAGACAACGAAATAGCCAAGGACATATACAAATATTCTGGCAGCGTAAATACGGAGGACAGTGGACCACGATTTATATGTCTTGTCTCCCGATGGCTCATGCTGAGATACAGGGACCTCATGCAAGAAAACATGAAAAACCCCGAAATGTTGGAAACCTTACAGAAGAAAAAAGCAGTTGTGGAAAAGATATACAGCCATCCCGACCTTGGATGCACAAGGTTGAAAAATCATGGATAATCTACAATACCTCATAGATAAAATAAGAGAGTCTGATATACTAGGTAAACATATCATCACATTTGAAGAGTTGAAGACATGGTTTAGAGAAAAGGCTATAAGATTAAGAGAGCAACCCTATTTAACAGCATCACTTAGACAGTGGATGAAAGAAAATAACATTAGAACAGTATTAAGGTTTTCCATCTATTTCGACAAGCATGCTACGCCACCTATAGAACGCAATCACACATACTATAAACTCATTTATAATCTATATCCCGAATTTGCATATCTTGAAAATGTATACGATGTCATCGATGTTATGGAAAAGGCCATAGACCAAGCATATCAATCCTATGACGAAAGAGCTAAAACAACCATCACCGATTGGGCATGGTGGTATATTTCACAAACCTTCTATCGCAAACTCGCTAATAGAAAATATCAAGAGGAAATATATGAAATAGATGCTATATATGAACCTAGTGCAGATGCTACAGATTTTAAAGGTAGCAGTGCCCTTACTATATTTATGAAGCAGATGGGAAGATACCCGCTTCTCAGTGCAGAAGAAGAAAAACAGCTAGCATGGATTATTTATACCTACCAAACAGAGCTGAAAAAGAAACAGATACAAGAAAAACTCGCCAGACAAGACAACCTATCTGATGAGGAAAGACAGTTTTTAGAAGACCATAAACCACTTATAGTCAACGAGATATTATTAGAAAAATTAGCCCCGCAGGCACAGGAAGCACGAAACAGATTTATTACATCCAATCTGAGACTGGTAGTATCAATTGCCAAACACTTTACCAGTTACCAAGCACCATTAGAAGATCTCATAGAAGAGGGTATATTAGGACTAATGAAGGCGATAGACAACTTTGACCCGACAATGGGAAACAAGTTTTCCACATACGCCACATGGTGGATTAAACAGCATATTAATAGGTATATCGCCAATACCAAGGAGCAGATAAGAATACCCGTCCATATGCAAGAAGCCATCAAAAAGTATCAAAAGGCATACAAAGAGCTATTGGAAGCTTCAGGCACACCTCCCACAGATAGCGATCTAGCCAAGCACCTCAACATGACCGTAGAAAAAGTCAGAGATATAAAGAAACTTATACAACAGCAGTATATATCTATCGATAGAACAGTAGAAAGTATGGCATATGAAGTGCCTGATAACCATTCATGGTCTAACCCAGAAGAATATGTCCTAAAACAGGATATAAAAAGGCATATCAGTGCCATATTATCAAAGCTTCCAGAGCGTAATAGAGAAATCCTCACGATGCATTTTGGAATAGAAGATTATCCACCTATGTCATTATCGGAAATAGGCAATATCTTCGGGCTCAGTAGAGAACGAGTAAGACAGATCATAAATGCATCTGTAAGGAAAATAAAATACAAGTCATATCTAGAAAAATTAAGAAAGATAGCCCCGTTCTATACACATGTAGCCATCACCAATAGAAAGATATATTATCCTCAACGATACAGCCCTCAATACACTCCTCAAAAACACCCTGTGTATACAGAGCTCCATCCCCCTCGGCAACAACAGAAATACTTTCTTATCATACAACCCACCAGTTCAGAAGAACAAACACAAATACATCCTCGAGTAAAAATACCTCATACAATAAGACCAACAGGTCCCTCTTCCCCAATAATGAAAATCACTATCCCCACACTGCGGGTAAAAAGAGCTCTGATCCAGATGCTGAGAAAACTGCACACCAGAGATAAGTCTGATTTGTGAATAATGTTTGTGATATAATGGTATCTAACCTGTGAGGGTAGTCGTGAACTACTCTTGTTTTTGCTTTTTCTTTATGGGAGGTGGTATCTCTTGGCTAAAAGCATGGAGGATATCAAGGCCGCAGCATGGAAACTTGTAGAAAATGCCATCAATGAAGGTAAAGAGTTCATTACATGGGATGACCTGAAAACTTGGTTTAGGAAGAAGAAGATTACCAAGCAGTACCATCCAGAAGTGGTGGCATATCTCAGATACAGAATCAGAAAAGAAAACTTACCTGTGCAAATTGTATATAGCACAGAAAAACCCGACAAAGAAGCTCTATCTGAAATCAAAGAACACATCGACAAGAAAAAGGAATTGTTCCTATCGAGGAAAAAGGGACATGTTCATGATGTAACAATCATGGATTCGGTTGAAGACATCAATGAAGAGCATTTCCGCATTTTACATGACCTTGCTCCCCAATTTGCAGCATTCGGACTCGAACCATTCGACATCTATGACAGACTTGAAGAAGCTATTAAGGAAGCCCAAGAAAAATATTCTTGGAACATGCCATACACATTTGATGATTGGGTATGGTGGTTTGCATGTGAAAAGATGAACAAGATTATCCAGCGCAGAAGGAAGAAAAAATCTACATCTAAGAAGAAAAAACTCTCCAAACGAGATCTTGCCCACTTTAAACGCATCTACGATAAAGAAGGTACCCTAACTGAAGAGGATATTGTCTCTTACTATGGCAACGATGCAGACCTTGACTACATTAGTGGGGAGCTTGAAGATGCAGGTTTATCTGTAGGAGAAGATGCAGGAGAAGATCTATTCTCTGAAATCCATACCTATTCCCGTGCACAAAGGGCATTGGGACTAGTACAGACATATCTTCAGGAAATAGGACAGGTTAACCTACTAACAGCTGAGCAGGAGAAAGCTTTAGCCCAAAAGATAGAAGAATACAACATTCTCCAGCGCAAGAAGGAAATTCTCGATAAAAGAGACAGAGGCGAAGAGCTAACAGAAGAGGAACTGGAATTTCTCAAAGAATATGGTGACGAACCTGTTGATGACTGGGAACTGGAGGTATTAAAAGAAGAGGCAGAATATGCATGGGAAAGGCTGATTGTTTCCAACCTCAGACTCGTTGTCTCTATTGCCAAGAAGTACACAGGCAGAGGAATGGACTTTATGGACCTCATTCAAGAGGGCACCATAGGCCTCATGAAGGCTGTTGAAAAATTTGAATGGCGCAGAGGCTACAAATTCTCCACTTATGCCACATGGTGGATTAGGCAGGCCATTACAAGGGCACTGGCTGACCAGTCCCGTACCATCAGAATACCCGTACATATGGTAGAAACTCGTAACAAGTATCTTAAGACAAAGCAGGAGCTATACCATGAGCTTGGCAGAGAACCCACCACAGAGGAAATAGCCGCAGCCATGGGTATAGATGTGGAAAAGGTTAAAGACATTGAAACCACCATACAAGACCCTAAATCATTGGAGGCCACTATTGGTGATGAAGAGGATACCCATTTTGGCGACTTTATTGAGGATCCCAACACAGAAAAGCCAGAGGAGTATGTAGCTAGAAAAGAGATGAAAGAGAATCTCCGTAAGATAATAGAAGAATTGCCCGAGAGAGAAAGGGAAATTATTAAACTCTACTACGGGCTTGACGACGGTATTGAACGAAGCCTTGATGATGTCGGACAGCACTTTGGTATAACCCGTGAAAGGGTTAGACAAATACTACAGAAGGCACTAAAGAAGCTCCGCTCACCACACAGAAGTAAGAAACTGAGGAAACTCATGAGAGAGTAATGTATAAGGGGGCCTTGTGCCCCCTCTTTTCTTTATCTATTTCCAGTTAATTCACAGGCAAGCCAAGGTATTCATAACAATCCTTTTCTATATATGTCTTCAAGAAAAGAGATACCTGCTGCATATCCTCTCTCGATAATCTCTCTTACCCTGCCATACATAAGGTTGGTATACCCTCTGAGGTTAGGAGAAATAATATAGTCAAGATATCTTCCTCTACACCGCCCGTGCCTGCTCATAATAAGGCTGTAGGCATGCATAATAGATACTCGGGAACGTCTTATGCCCATCAGTGTACCACCATATACCTCAATACCAACCGATACCACATCAGGTGTCTTATATTTCATCAGATCTTTGCTAGGTAATGGTAGAGCAATACCACCATCGACAAGATACATGCCCTTGTACTTTATTGGGGGAAAGATACCGGGAATAGCAGATGTGGCCCTCAGGGCTGTAAACATATCATCTTCTGGCTGAAAAAGATAGGGCTTTCGGGTATACATATCGGTGGCATACACAAACAGGGGTATACGACTATGTCCTATCTTTATACCTTTCAGCATAGAGTGTAAAAATGCCATAGGTCCCACATGAACCCCTATATGGCTAAGAACAGCTGACGAAAAGACAGAGATATTGCTCATAATAGAGACGAATACATCCTCTATATCATAAGGAGATATACCCAAGGCAAACAGAGAAGACACTATTCCACCCATAGAAGTACCAGAAATAGCTAAAATATCAATTCCACTCTCAATAAACGCCTTTAAAACACCAATGTGGGCATAACCTAAAGAACCGCCACTTGACAAGGAGAGTATAAATTTTCTACTCATCTACCCAAGACATACCAACGCCCCATATACCTGTATGAACGGCTGTGGTAGGTCTTACATATCTAATAACACCATCAAATTTATCGGCTAGATAATGGGCAAAGTCCATCAGTTCTTTGTGTTTAGGTCTACCAACAATCACTCTAGGCTGCACATCTTTCCTCATCTTTCTGCTATCAAATATCTTTTCTAGTACCCTCAGTCCCTTTTTAATACTACCTCTCACTTTCTCTATGGCATTGACATATCCCTCTTCATCAACATAGAAAATAGGCATAACCCTTAGCATAGAACCTATGATTGATTGCACCCTACTAATGCGACCACTTTTTTCTAAATGTTCAAGAGTTTCAAGAAGAAACATAATCTGAGCTTTGCCCCATAGAGACTTGGCATATTCCTCAACCTTTTCAAATGAGCATGCTCCAGATATCAGACAGTTCCTTACAGCCATTACATGTACATCAATACCGGTAGCCATCTGCCTTGTATCGATAACCTTTACCCTATCTTCACCAATCTCAGAGGCCACCATCTTGGCCGTATGATATGTACCTGATAGTGCAGAGGACAGTGTGAAAAATATGACCTTGGGATATTTTTCAAGCTTCTGAAGAAGTGCTGTCTTAATACTATCCGGCGAGGGCTGAGAGGTTGTTAGCTTTCCTGTAGCTATGTCATCATACAAATCAAGAAGATGATCTGGTGTATCGGGTATACTATGTCCATCAGGGTACACTATATGCAGCGGCACCCACCCCAAATCATACTGCTCTAGCTCCTCCGGTGTAAAATTACTTGCGGAATCCACAACTATACCAATATCCACAATATCCCTCCTCTGCACGGATTTCTATATGCATTTTAACATTTATAAGAATCTACTCCACTATATAAGACACACCCACGCCCCATATACCAACATGTATGGCAGTTAGCGGTCTTACAAGCTTGATTTTAGCACCATACTCTGACTGGAGCTTATGGGCAAAAGGCCATATATCTTTATGTTTAGGTCTCCCAAGCACAACATGCATATGAGAAGATGGACCGATATTATCAGTAGAAACATATTCATCTATCATCTTAATAACCTTTTTCACACCACGGGCTTTTTTACTGGCATTAATATAACCATCGTCATCTATAACAAGGAGAGGAACAACTCTTAGCATTGTACCCACAACATACTTTGCCCTGCCAATACGCCCGCCCCTTTTCAAGTGCTCAAGTGTTTCAAGAAGAAAATAAAATCTCTGCCTACTACGAATATCGTTAAACAGCTCTTCTATTCGACAGAAATCCACTCCTTTTTCTATCTCCTCAAGAATACGCATCACAAGAACATCAATGCCTATAGTAATCTGCTTACTATCTATGACCTTAATACGATCTGTCTTCATCTCCGAGACAACCATTTTGGCAGCCATATATGTCCCAGACAGTGCAGAGGACAAGGGCAAATACACACCATAGTCATAGCGACTAAGGGTCTCCTCAAACACAGTACGTATTTTTTCAGGAGTGGGTTGAGAAGTGGACAGTTTACCGGTGGCTATATCATCATATAGCTCCTGTCCAAGATGAGGTTCATCATCTATAATACGCCCATCGGGATAGACTATATGAAGGGGTATCCAGCCCAAATCATATTTTTCCACCTCTTCAGCCGTAAAGTTGCTACCAGAATCAACTATTATTCGAATTTTCAACACTATCACCTCTGTAAAATGATAACCTATATACGGTGATGGATATGTTAATGATAGCAGTTTTTATATGTGTTATTGTTATGGAAGGTGTGATATCAACATACCTTATTAGGTATATAGAAAATCCACTCTACGCATCTGCCATAGGTGCATTGGTAGGAGGCGCTGTGGCACTACCATTTACGTATCAGTATTTCAATGTGCCATGGGGCTATGCCACCCTTATGTGGAGTGGTGTAGCCTTGATGATAAGCCTTACCTTAAACGCACTTGCAGCATACCTTCACGAAGACGATGAACTAAAACATATCATCAGACAGAGTAATATAGCCATTGTAGTAATAACATTATTTGTTTTAGCCCCGTTGTCAGAAGAGATAATATTTAGGGGAGTATTATTTACAGGCCTAATACAGTTTATGCCACTTGCCGTAGCTATTGTAGTAGACGGTTTCATATTTGCCATTCTACATATAGGGGCATATTGGCAAAACTCAATGACATATAAAATCATACACCTTATAGGTATCTTTATACTGGGAAGCATACTGGCGTATACATTTTCCATATATCACAGTCTTACCCTGAACACCATAGTTCACGCCGTTGCTAATATACCCGGTCTAATATTTGTTTATAGAGACATTGCAACTATTCACAGAACATTATAATAGAAAAACTTTCATACCTTATCCAGAGGATATAACCTTGTTTCTTCCAGCAGACTTTGCTATATATAATGCTTCATCTGCTTTAGCAATAAGATTCCAAATGATATACGAAGAGCCTCCGGCAGGAATAAGTCCGCAGCTAACACCTACAGAGACTGTTATATGTATCTTATGAATATAGTCTGACTTGACAACAAACTCATACTTTTCTATGGCCCTCCTAATCCGTTCTGCAATATGAACGGCTGCATCAGGCAGAGTATCTGAAAGAATAACAAGAAACTCCTCTCCACCATACCTAACAAGAACATCATGAGCCCTGAGTTGCTTTCTTATGACACCCACAAGCTCCTTAAGCACAGTATCACCGGCAAGATGGCCATATGTATCATTGACCTTCTTAAAATGGTCTATATCTATCATGAGAATACATACTCTTCCTTCAACAGTCTGGGCTATTTTATGAAGATAGCGCCTATTGTATACCCCAGTTAGTTCGTCGGTCTCAGAGGCATCCTTGAGTTCCATGGCAAGCTTATGCTCTGCACCAGCACTTTCATATACATAGATATAATCATAAATGAGGGCCATATAGATACCCAGCATGGCAAACACAAGACCATAATATGAGTAAAAAACCACATACATCGGTCGCGTCAGCATAAGTATCCTGGCCACAATATCAATAATGAGAAGTATCATCTCCGCAACCAATCCGACAAATATAATGAGATATGTAAAGGGAATAGAAATCCCCTCAAAGATTTCTTTTATAAATAGATACACATCATACAGCACAACTACAGGAATAATAATCATCGAGTAATAAATAAACCTGTTAAAAGATAGTATATTCCCCCACCAGAGGGCGACAATAAGAGATAAAAGAGCTAACGTATACGATAAAATACGGGCAACCAATGGTTTCTTCTGCCCATTGAGTAAAAGTTCCAGTATTCCCACATGAATAAATAAGGGAGCTACAAGGGAAGCTATCACCAGTGCCTTTTGATAAATAACATAGTCTACAGGTAGGACCAATTCTACAACATTGTCAAAAAATACCGCAGATAAAAATAGCATTCCCAACCCGAAATAGTAATACACCTTGCCTATAGGCACCCTACCGCTGAAAGCAATCATCATAAAAGTAATAAACAAGAGGATACTTGCACCTGTCGCCCATGCAAACAAGTTTTCAGAAAACACATTGTTTCTCATCACATACATTTGGGCAATATCCCTAGGAGCAACAAATGCTGGTATGTAAAATCCTCTGGCAAATAGTGCATATCCCACAAGTGTAATCTTTGCTGTAGATGTCTTAGAATTGATAGGAAACATAAATGTACCATTCCACAGATTACTTCGCCCTGTTTTCATATCACCAATACTACCAACAAGCTCTCCGTCTATAAATACATTAAGCCCTCGAAAAACAGGACGGGAAATAACTAGAAACATCTCCTTATTCTCACATAAGTGAACAGTAGCAGTATATGTGTATATACCTACATCATCTTCAGTTTTCAAAGCCCTGTATCGTCCATCAGAAATATAGCTTTTTCCATTATGAGAAACTACCCAAGTATCAACAACATGGCTACCAGGAGGAGGATATTCCATATTTCTTACCTGAAAGTATACAACCAGTATTACAAGCACCACCGCAGCCATTACAGTAAGTAATACAATATACTTTCTTCTTTGAGGCAACGATAACCACTCTCCCATAAATATTTACAATAGTATTATATAAAACTCACTTATAATATGCCTCCACAAACTCCCTAAATGCCTCCTTGTACTTACCCATATGGCTATGCTTATACCAACTAAGCCCCACTTTTCTTGTATATTCGGGGTATCTGATAGGAATTACCTTCACCGGAAAGTCGGGATATAGTCTCATAATGCTCTCCGGAATAAGGGCAACTCCAAGCCCCTCTTCTACAAGTTCAGCCATAAGGACTATTTCTCCTTCAAATACAATATTGGGAGTAAATCCTGCCAGCTGACACATTTCATCTGTTAGCTTCCTAAACGTGTAGTTTTCAACAAGGTCTATAAAGGGCTCATCTTTTAAATCTCTTAGATCTATGCTCTCTTCCCTCGATAGATGATGGTCTCTTGATGTGGCAAGGAGTATTTTGTCTTCATATATCAGTGTCGTGCACAGTTCCTCTTCACTCAGTGGCGGTGATGTTATGGCAAAGTCTGCCTTTCCCATCTTGAGCATAGATGAGGCCTCCTCTGGAGACACGATAAACTGACGCACCCTAACATCGGGATATTGCTTAATAAAATCTTTTAAAAGTCCAAACAGAAAAGTTGTTCCCGTCGTGGCAAGGGTTATATTTCTATCATAAATCCCCTTGACCTCTAAAACAGCCCTTTTACCCGACTCTATTGCCGATAAAGTCTTTGTAGCATAAGGCAAAAAGGCTTTGCCATAGTCACTAAGGGTAATCCTTCTTCCTACCCTATCAAACAATGGCACTCCCAGTTCCTGTTCCAGTCTCTTTATCACCATGCTAAGGTTGGGCTGAGACACTCCCAGTTTTTCTGCCGTCCTTGTCATATGTCCCTCATGGGCAAGCTCCACAAAGTACTTTATCCATGTCAGCTCCATAGCATTCACCTCATAATTGATAAGTTATCTAATTATATTAAATCATATATTGGACATTATGAAAATTTTTTTCTACAATACCAGTGAAATCACACAAGGAGGTGGAAGATATGTTAAATTACAGACGATACAATGCACCCAAACCAGCAGATATAAAAGAGAGAAAGGCATATCTTGTTGGCGGTGGCATAGCATCACTGGCTGCGGCATTTTATCTCATGAGAGATGCCGGTATGCCCGGTGAAAATATTCACATCATAGAAAAAACAGGGCTAAATGGTGGTTGTCTTGATGGTGCAGGTGACCCCGAGAGGGGTTATATCCTCAGAGGAGGCCGCATGTTTGAGGAACATTACGACAGCACTTGGGACCTCTTCTCTCAAATACCATCGCTTGATAATCCTGAGAAAACCGTTCTTGACGAGGTTGTAGAGTTCAACAAAGAATATGTAGGCTCATCTAAATGCCGTCTTGTAGAAGGTGGTAAAAAGGCAAACTTTGAAAAGTACGAGCTTACCATGAGACATCTCAACGAGATGAACGAGCTACTACTAACCCCAGAAGAAGACCTTGCCGATGTCACCATAGAGCAGTGGTTTAGCCCATCATTCTTCAAGACCAACTTTTGGTATTTCTGGGCAACAATGTTTGCCTTCCAGCCATGGCACAGCGTAGCGGAAATGCGTAGGTATATGATTCGCTTTATGCACCTTGTACCCGGCATGAACCGTATAGAGGGAGTACTGAGAACTCCACTCAACCAATACGATGCCATGATACTGCCTCTACAAAATTACCTTAAAGAGCGTGGCGTGAAATTTATCATGGGCACAAAGGTTGTAGATGTAGACTTTGAAGAAAGAAGCGACGGCAAATATGCCATGGCTATTCACATAGAAAATGCCAGTGGCAAAGATGTTATCAAACTCGGTCCCAAAGACATCGTCTTTATTACCAACGGTTCTATGGTAGAAAATTCCACATATGGAGACTGGAACACCGTGCCACCCCTCAACACATCTGAGGGTGATGTGTGGAGGCTATGGAGAAACCTTGCAAAGAGAGATAAGATATTTGGCAATCCCGACAAATTTGCCAGCAATATTGACAAGTCTAAGTGGGAGTCCTTTACCATTACATTCAAAGGCGACAAGTTCTTTAAAAAGCTGGAAGAGTTTACGGGCAATAAAACAGGTACCGGTGGACTTGTCACATTTAAAGACTCCTCTTGGCTCATGTCCATCGTGGCATTTAGACAACCACACTTTAGGAATCAACCCGATGATGTATATGTTCTCTGGGGATATGGGCTGTTTATAGACAAAGAGGGTGACTATGTAAAGAAGCCCATGAGCCAGTGCACGGGCAAAGAGATATTTGAAGAACTTCTGTATCAGCTTAGGTGGCTTGATGACAAGGAGGAGCTCATGAAAAGCGTCATCAATGTACGCACAGCCATGATGCCGTATATTACAGCCCAGTTTATGCCAAGAGCAGTGGGCGATAGACCACCTGTTGTGCCAGAAGGCTATAAGAATATAGCCTTTATGGGACAGTTTGCCGAAGTACCCGGTGAATGTGTATTCACCGTTGAGTATTCCATCAAATCCGCAATGATGGCAGTATACGGTGTACTGGGTATAGACAAACAGCCACCAGAAACATATAAGGGACACTATGATATTAGAGTTATGCTGAAAGCCGCCGACACCCTTCTTGATGATGATAAAAAGATGCTTCTTAAGAGAAACATCATGAAGTACCTCTGGGAACTCTAGCTCCTCTCCCCTTTCCCTTAGGGGAAATCACCTCACGCCCCGCATGATGCGGGGCTTTTTTATAGTCTAAATAATCATGGAAATTTGTATAATATACAAAAACACGCAGGAGATACCTATGAAAAACCAGAAAGCCCAAAAGTGGTATGGAAGTATAAATACGCTGGCCATATATGTAGGCATCTACAGTCTGCTACATACAGCCACATATATAGCACAGACTCAGCTAATGGTTGGACTTGGTACTACTATAGCTGGAGAAAGCTTTCGCATATTTACCCTACTTTTTATATGGATATGTCTATACACCCTGAGTATGGCAACATACTTTATATACTCTTTTAACATCTATCGCACACTCACAACAAATATCTTTGAAAAACTAAGGTCTATAGAAGAATCTGCCCTTGCACACTACGGTAGTGGTAAGCTCCACACTACTGTAAATAACGATCTTAATACAGTGCTGAAACTCTTCCTTGACTATCCAGCCAATATCATCACAGGCACAGCTATAGGCATATATATTCTCTTTCTCATAGACAGATACTCCATACAAACGGCATTTATACTCATTGTGCTATCCACCGCATACGGCCTCTATGGAATGTGGAGCACAAAGGTAGCCAAAGAGCTATATGGCCATGTCAGAGATGTGTTTCGTCAGAAGCAAAACCTTACAACAATGATACTGAAAGAAAACACATTTCTCAAAGTTAGCATATCTGACACATTTTTCCACCAGATCGTAAAAGATATTGTAGATAAATACAAAGACACGGTCCAGAGATGGGCAGTGCTATCAAGCTCCAGAAACATAATGATGAATATTATGACTGTGATATCCACAACCATATGCGTATATAACATGAGAGAAAACAAAGCTATAGCCATTGCACTGATAGGCATCATACCCATGTGGTTTATACAGATAGACAAAATCATTGGCTCCGTCGTAGGAATATCAAAGGCACTCATAGCCATGAAACACATAGAAAAGCTCATGAATGAAGAAGAGAGCCGTCTCATATCTCCAGATATTCCACTTGATATCAAAGACATGGTATCTATATATGGAACACATAAACCTGTGTCTATGACAGTAAATAAGGGAGAGTGTATCCTGATCAAGGGAGATAACGGCATAGGCAAGAGTAGTTTACTAAAGAGTCTTACTGGTAGCCTGCAGAAGAACAGTGGCTGCATCAAGAAGGGCAAAGGAAGATTTTATTACCTACCACAAAACACACTAATAATACCGGGTAGCGTATATGAAAATATCAAGCTTGACAAAGACATATCACCTGAAAAGGTAGAAAAATTGATAGACCAGCTGGGGCTACATCTACTGTTTGAAGATCTACCACTAGATAGAGAGCTTCACCCTGATAAAGACACGCTTAGTGGGGGACAGAAAAGGGCTATAGATATCCTGAGAGCTGCGCTATCAAATGCCGATATCATTCTCATGGATGAACCGGAGTCAGGTGTCAATGACAAATATAAAAACATTTTCCAGCAGATAGTCCATACACTGAAAAACATGGGGAAATCACTCATTATTGTCTCCCACTCAAACTGGTGGGAAGATGTAGCAGATAGTACAGTGGTACTGGAAAAATTCAGATAGAGCAAATCTTTAAAAACGCTACCATTCATCATCTGAATACAAGGTAGTGAGTCATCACAAACATAGCATAAATACTCATAGCTTCATCAATTCATCTGAGGTTCAATAACAGGAGAGTAAAACTATAAAAACATTAAGAAGTATGAGATACCTTCATTATCTCTTCAGTGTTCAACCGAAAGCTATGCAGTAATATGCTATTGAAAGCATTTACTCGTTGCACTTTATCTTTTATACCTTCGGCCTTTCAAATAAGGAAACGCTTTCAGAGAATATACCAACCGATAAGGATATATCACATCTTACTCTAAAAACCCCTATCACACATAGCTTTTCTGAATAATTTGCAGGGCACCCACTATGGCTTTTCTGCTCATCTCATATTGCTACATCAAACTACTTGCATTCTTTGTCTTTCACTTAACTATAGCTTTTTCGGGGTGTCTGCCTCTACAATCCTCACTTCGTCTTACTTCACTTTTTTCTATCCATGCACACATCTATTGATTAGATCAAGTAGGTTGTCAAAAGAAAAATCTCTTCTTCCACATCCTTCTATCTATCCGTATCTACTACCTCTTGTATCTTTCTTCAAAACGAAAAAAGGGAGCCACTTTCCAGCGGCTCCCTCTCACCTTTATAGTGGGTCTGCACCGGCCTACTTTCCCAGCCCCTCGCGGTGACTAGTATCATCGGCCTTCGTGGGCTTAACTTCCGGGTTCGGCATGTTGCCGGGTGTACCCCCACGACGTGGGCACAGACCCACTATTTACCTCTAAACCCCAGCACACGAGCATCCGGCAGTAACAGGTAGAGTTAAAAGTGAGAAGCCCTCGGGATATTAGTACCGCTCGGCTTCACCCCTCGCGGGGCTTCTACCTACGGCCTATCTACCTGGTAGTCTCCCAGGTCCCTTACCTCCCTTCTAGGGAGTGGGATACCTCGTCTCGGGATGGGCTTCGCGCTTAGATGCCTTCAGCGCTTATCCCTCGGGGGTCTAGCTACTCGGCTGTGCACTCGGCAGTGCAACCGATCCACCAGCGCCCCCTGCCGACCGGTCCTCTCGTACTAGGCCGACCTCCCCTCAGGTATCCTGCGCCCGCGGCGGATAAGGACCGAACTGTCTCACGACGTTCTGAACCCAGCTCGCGTGCCCCTTTAATGGGCGAACAGCCCAACCCTTGGGACCTGCTGCAGCCCCAGGATGGGACGAGCCGACATCGAGGTGCCAAACGGAGCCGTCGATGTGGACTCTCGGGCCCCATTAGCCTGTTATCCCCGGGGTAGCTTTTATCCGTTGATCGACGCCCCTTCCACTTAGGCGCGCCGGGTCACTAAGCCCTGGTTTCCCACCTGCTCGAGCTGTCGCTCTCACAGTCAAGCCACCTTCTGCCTTTGCACTCATCAGCGGGTTTCCAAGCCGCCTGAGGTGACCTTTGGACGCCTCCGTTACCTTTTGGGAGGCGACCGCCCCAGTCAAACTGCCCGCCTAACACTGTCCGACCTCCGGCTTCACGGAGCGTCGTTAGCCCATCAAGTGGCACAGGGTGGTATCTCACCGGCGGCTCCAGCCCGCCCGAAAGCGGGCCTTCTTAGCCTCCCACCTATCCTGCGCAGTGCCACCCAATAGGCAATGTTAGGTTGCAGTAAAGCTCCACGGGGTCTTTCCGTCCTGCCGCGGGTAGAGGGCATCTTCACCCCCACTGTAATTTCACCGAGCCCCCAGTCGAGACAGTGTCCCGGTGGTTATGCCTTTCATGCAGGCCGGAACTTACCCGGCAAGGAATTTCGCTACCTTAGGACCGTTATAGTTACGGCCGGCGTTTACTGGGGCTTCGGCTCGGAGCTTCTCCCCCTTCCGGGGGATAACCCCTCACCTTAACCTTCCAGCACTGGCCAGGCCTCACCCCATATACTTCGGCTTTCGCCTTCGCATAGAGCTGTGTTTTTGGTAAACAGTCCCCAGGACCCATCTCCTGCGGCCCTTTCGCCCTACACCCCGCTCCACTGTTAAGCTTAGCGGGGGTCAAGCTACTCGGGCGCCCCTTCTCCCGAAGTTACGGGGCCATTTTGCAGAGTTCCTTGACTGGGGTTAGCTCGCTACCCTTTGGTGCTTCGCACCTTGCCCACCTGTGTCGGTTTCCGGTACGGGCACCCACCTTTCATCGGCTGCGACGCTTTTCTCGGCAGTCTGGCACGTCACACCTTCACCCCTTATGGGGCTCCCCGTCATCCCTCAGCTTACCGGAGGAGCGGATTTGCCTACTCCTCCTCGCCTCAGGACTTGGACCGGGTGTTCCCTTCCCCGGCGTGCTGCACCTCCTGCGTCCCGCCTCAGCCTCCAGGTGGGTGGGGCCGGAATCTTGACCGGCTATCCATCGGCTACGCCTTTCGGCCTCACCTTAGGTCCCGCCTTTCCCTACGTGGATTGGCCTTCCGTAGGATCCCTTGGGCTTCCGGGCGGTAGGGTTCTCACCTACCTCTCGCTACTCATGCCAGGATTCTCACTTCCCTGCAGTCCATCACCTCTCACGAGTGTGACTTCACCCCGCAGGGAACGCTCCCCTACCAACTATACAGATCCGCAGACCTGTATAGTTCCGTGGCTTCGGTGCTGTGCTTTAGCCCCGTTATATCTTCGGCGCGGAACCGCTCGACCAGTGAGCTGTTACGCACTCCTTAGAGGATGGCTGCTTCTAAGCCAACCTCCTGGCTGTCTTCGCAGTCCCACATCCTTCCTCTTGCAACACTTAGCACAGACTTCGGGACCTTAGCCGACGGTCTGGGTTGTTCCCCTCTCGCCTCCGGAGCTTGTCCCCCGGATACTCACTCCCACTTCTCCCTGCCAGCATTCGGAGTTCGACTGGGTTCGGTACCACTTCTGTGGCCCTACCCCAATCGGTAGCTCTACCTCCAGCAGGCAATCCGTGAGGCTGCACCTAAATGCATTTCGGGGAGAACCAGCTATCCCCGCACTCGATTGGCATTTCACCCCTATCCACACCTCATCGGAACGGATTTTACCCCGAACCCGTTCGGGCCTCCAGCCGCTGTTATACGGCCTTCACCCTGGGCATGGATAGATCGTGCGGCTTCGGGTCTCATGCCAGCGACTTTTCGCCCTTTTCAGACTCGGTTTCCCTCCGGCTCCAGCGCTCCAGCGCCTTAACCTCGCCACTGACATGAACTCCCTGGCTCATTCTTCAATAGGCATGCACTTCCGGATCCTTAGATCCGGTCGTACCCCTTGTGAACACACGGTTTCAGGTCCTCTTTCACTCCCCTCTCCGGGGTGCTTTTCACCTTTCCCTCACGGTACTTCTCCGCTATCGGTCACCTGGAGTGTTTAGCCTTGGAGGGTGGTCCCCCCTGATTCCCCCAGGATTCCTCGTGTCCCGGGGTACTTGGGATCATAGCTCACGGAGCCTAGTGCATTTCGCCTACAGGGC
This sequence comes from Zhurongbacter thermophilus, assembly GCF_026184435.1. Taxonomy (NCBI): domain Bacteria; kingdom Pseudomonadati; phylum Zhurongbacterota; genus Zhurongbacter; species Zhurongbacter thermophilus. The sequence continues at coordinate 193,133 of NZ_CP046447.1, read as the reverse complement.
TTTCACCTTCTTCGGCCCAGCGTCCCAGCTGGTTCGGCTATACACTAGGTTTTTTACTCCGCGGCGTGTCGGCAGCCACGCCTAGCTATGTCCCGCTACCCCCACAGGGCAACGCCTGCCGGCTTCTTCACCCTGTGGGTTTGGGCTCTTCCCCTTTCGCTCGCCGCTACTTAGGGAATCTCGGTTGATTTCTCCTCCTCCGGCTACTGAGATGTTTCACTTCGCCGGCTTGCCTTCCATACCCTACTTGCTTCAGGTATGGATGATGTGCTTTCGCACATCGGGTTTCCCCATTCGGAGATCCTGGACTACTACCGGGTGCAGGCCCCTCGTCCAGGCTTTTCGCAGCCTGCCACGTCCTTCTTCGGCTCCAGGTGCCAAGGCATCCACCGTGTGCTCGTTTTATCTTCTCACTTTCTTACCCTCTACCTGTTACTGCCCGTTTGCTCGCGTGCTGGGGTCTTCACCCTCAGCGGGAACGCGACCTCGCAGGGAACTTCTCTCTCCTTAGAAAGGAGGTGATCCAGCCGCAGCTTCCGCTACAGCTACCTTGTTACGACTTATCCCCCCTCACCAGACACACCTTCAGCCGGCCCTTACCGGTCACCAGCCTTCTGGTGCCCCTGATTCGGGTGGATTGACGGGCGGTGTGTGCAAGGCCCGAGAACGTATTCACCGCGGCTTTGCTGATCCACGGTTACTAGCGACTCCGGCTTCATGTGGGCGAGTTGCAGCCCACAATCCGAACTACGGCGGGCTTTTAGGGCTTCGCTCCACCTCTCGGCTTCGCTTCCCGTTGTACCCATCCATTGTAGCATGTGTGTAGCCCAGGACATAAGGGCCATGATGACTTGACGTCGTCCCCCCCTTCCTCTGGCTCTTCGCCAGCGGTCTCCCTAGAGTCCTCTTGCCCCCTTACTGGCAAGGAGTAACTAGGGACAGGGGTTGCGCTCGTTGCGGCACTTAAGCCAACATCTCACGACACGAGCTGACGACAGCCATGCAACACCTGTGCTGGGTGGACCTGCTTAGCAGGTCCCACCCCTCCCTTTCGGGCGGGCTTGCCCCAGCATGTCAAGCCCTGGTAAGGTTCTTCGGGTTGCGTCGAATTAAACCACATGCTCCGCCGCTTGTGCGGGCCCCCGCCAATTCCTTTGAGTTTCAGCCTTGCGACCGTACTCCTCAGGCGGATGGCTTATCGCGTTTGCTGCGGCACCGAAGGGTCTAACCCCCCGACACCTAGCCATCATCGTTTACGGCTAGGACTACCCGGGTATCTAATCCGGTTCGCTCCCCTAGCTTTCGTCCCTCAGCGTCAGGCCAGGCCCAGCAGGCCGCCTTCGCCACTGGCGTTCCTCCCGATATCTATGCATTTCACCGCTACACCGGGAATTCCACCTGCCTCTACCTGCCTCTAGACTCCTAGTTTCCACCCTCCTCTGCCCGTTGAGCAGGCAGCTTTCAGAGTGGACTTAGGAATCCGCCTACGGACCCTTTACGCCCAGTGATTCCGGACAACGCTCGGGACCTACGTCTTACCGCGGCTGCTGGCACGTAGTTAGCCGTCCCTTGCTCCAGGGGTACCGTCCTTCCTCTTCCCCCTGTACAGGTGTTTACACCCCGAAGGGCTTCTTCCACCACGCGGCGTCGCTGGGTCAGGGTTTCCCCCATTGCCCAATATTCCCCACTGCTGCCTCCCGTAGGAGTCCGGGCCGTGTCTCAGTCCCGGTGTGACCGTCCACCCTCTCAGGCCGGTTACCCGTCTTCGCCTTGGTGAGCCGTTACCTCACCAACTAGCTGATGGGACGCACCCCCATCCTCCAGCGCCTCAGCTTTCCTCCTACCTTAGCCAAGTCATCTTTTAATAACTTGGCCCCAGTAGGAGCGTATGGGGTATTACCCACGGTTTCCCGTGGCTATCCCCCTCTGGAGGGTAGGTCAGGTACGCGTTACTCACCCGTCCGCCGCTCCGTACCCGCTGCCCATAAGGGCTGCGGGCCGATCGCTCGACTTGCATGTGTTAGGCGCGCCGCCAGCGTTCGTCCTGAGCCGGGATCAAACCCTCCATGACATACTTTATCCTCAAGACCTCACGGCCTTTCGTTTCTATCCATGGAAAGTTTTTATCCCCAAGCTCTTATATCACTTGCGGAGTACGGCAGTCTCAAATACCTTCACGGGGTATTCTTCACTGCCTTTTCCTTTCGTTCCCTGCTTGGTCGCGTTCCCGCTCTCTCGCCGTGCCCGGTTTTTTCTCTCCCCAGGCAGGCAGTTATTAGTATACCAGCTTTTGTACTCTAGTCAATCGTGTATTTTTGTATACTTTTATGGTGCTTGGGGATGTCTATGGGGAGGTGGAGGGGTTTACTATGTGGGAGGGGCTTTCATTCTTGTTGTGGACTGGGGTTTTTTTATTCTTTGCTTTATTGGTTTGGTGGGGTTTCTGTATATGGTTTCCCATCTATATATAAATATAAGGGGCGGGCTTATGCCCGCCCTTTTATTACTCTCCAGATGTAATGACGATATACTTCTGCCTTGCCCTCCAGCGCACCTGCATACCCATGGTCTCCGATATAAACCTTAGTGGCACAACAGTTCTACCCGGGGGTATGATACGGGGAGCCACATCTATGGTTTGCTTAGTCTCTTTACCTGTGGCAAGATCCTTGACAACAACGTTTTTAGAGCCTATCTTGAGCACTATCTGCTTATCAGCAGAGGTAATAGTTACTTCTCTGGTCTTACCGTTCCAATCTATTCTCAGTCCCATGTTTTCAGATACAAATCGCACAGGCACAAGGGTGCGCCATGCCTCTTTATCTATAAATGGAGCAGCATCTATGGTCTTCTTCTCAAGTACATGTGTTTTACCATCGTAGGTAACAATATTCTTATCATTTATATATAAAAAGAGTTTTTTACCGGTAAACTCTGGTCCTGCTGGTAGACAACCGGCAAGCCACTTAATGGTATTTATACCCATAAGGGCATCGCTACCGTAGTTCCAACCATCATAGAGTTTATCTCCCTCTGCACCAGTACCATCATCAAATACACCAGAGTCCGCAATAGAGGCAAATCTACCTTTAAAGTAGAAACCGGCTATGAGGTAAACATCGTTTTCTGAAGAGTTGTACCATATGACAGTGTTTGCATTGCCAAAGCCAAGATTCTTTATTACACCACCACCCCAAGAACCTACATAAGATAATCCCTGAACTACGGGATGGTCTTTCATGAAGTTAGATATATGATCATCATCGGCACCTTCAAAGGTATACCTGAAGCCTAGTCTACCAGCAAAGTCTTTATCGTATATGTAGGGCTTTGTAAGGTCATAATCTTTATCGGTAGCCATCCACTGGGTAAAGCCGTTGATAATCTCAACACTATCCCAACCGTCGTTGTTTCTATCGCTACCCCAGTGGTCACCCATAAATAAGACACCACCACCATTTTTGATAAACATCAATATGGCAGCACGTTCTCTCGGGGTAAAGTTGACATTGGGCTCTGGAACAACATATACATTGTATTTCTGAAGAACATCGTATGTAATGGGATCGTCGTCCTCGCCACATCTCCGGCATTCAGTATTGCCCCACTGGTCTACCCCCATTCCCTCTTTTCTCAAGGCATCGGCAAAGGAGGAATATGCTCCATCGATAGACCAGTCGGCATTACCGGCTGTTTCTCCGTGTGCATTGTCAAAAAGCACTTTGATACCGGCACAATCTCCTGCATATGTAGATGGGGTAGGCATAGGTATCATGAGCATACCCACAACAAACGATAGCACTATACTCCACAAAAGAAACTTCTTCACATTCACACCTCCTCATAAATCGCATATCAGATAATTATAGGTTAATTTAGCCAATCCGTCAAATATTTATGCATCAGCCCTGTATAATGATAGGGCTATGGAGGGGAAAAAGGATATCCAATACATAAAATTTGCCGCATATGGATTTCTGAAGAATCTAAGGCTATACCAGCCCTTTATGCTTTTATACTTTCTTTCAGTAGGTCTATCGTATTTTCAAATAGGCATACTATATGCCATAAGGGAGTTTGCCGTTAATATACTGGAGATACCAACGGGTATTATCGCCGATACATACGGCAGGAAGAAGTCTCTACTCATATCTATGGGTATCTATATACTCATACTGCCACTATTTCTCTTCATGAAAAGCTTTTATTTTTTCGCATGTGCCATGTTCATGCTTGGTGCTGCAGAGGCATTTCGCAGTGGTACACACAATGCCATGATTATGAGCTATTTGAAGATTCATGGATTAGAGCATATGAGAAAACAATACTATGGCAGTGTAAGAAGCTGGTGGCAAATTGGAGCCGCTATCAATGCACTACTTTCAGGACTACTCATAGCCCTGTGGGGGGATTACAAGACAACATTCATTGCCTCTACCTTTTTCATGATGATAAACTTCTTCAATATACTCTCTTACCCTGACTACATAGATGAAAAAGGCATGAAGAGAAGAAGCAGTTTATCAGCTACTAAGGAGTTTATATGGCTACTGACACATCCTAAAGTTTTACGCATACTCTTAAATTCATCGGTATCTACAGGTATATTTAGAGGCACCAAGGATTACCTGCAACCTATACTGAAGAGCGTAGCCCTTAGCATACCGATGATGCTGTGGCTATCAGGTAAGCAGAGAGAAGCCATACTCATTGGCTTTACATACCTCATCATCTATATACTCAGCTCACGGGCATCAAAGCATGCCTATGTACTGGAGAAGGTGTTTATAGATAGGTCTCACATCATCATCAACAGCCTATACATCCTTACGGGCACATTACTGATACTGGCCGGGCTAAGCCTATATATTCAGATGAATATTATGGCAGCTTTTATATTCATAGTAATCTACATAACCCTCAACCTGGCACGACCGTTTATTATTGACTACATATCAGACACAGTGGCAGTAGAAAACATGGCAATGGCACTATCAGCAGAAACACAGCTAACAACCATCACATCGGGCATCATTGCCCCTATAGCCGGAAAAGTAGCAGATACATGGGGCATACACATGGCACTCATTGCTGTAGGAGTTGTAGGTCTCATCTTATATCCCATAGCATTAGTAGAAAAACAGGTGGCATATAATGTATCTACAGGGAGGTGAGAGGTGTGGATCAGAAACCCGAGACTTTTGAGAAAGATTTTCAATTTTACAGATTTGCAGCCTACGGCTTTCTGAAAAACCTCAGGCTCTTTGAGCCTTTTATGATACTATTCTTCCGCTCCCAAGGGTTTGACTTCTTCCAGATTGGTGTGCTCTACAGTATTATGGAAATCTCTACCAACCTGCTTGAGATACCCACAGGTATATTTGCCGACACATTTGGGCGAAGATTATCTATGGTCATGTCCATGTCCTCATATATCGTGTCATTTCTCATATTCTTCTTTATACCCAACTTCTGGGCATATGCCATCGCTATGGTGCTTTTTGCCATGGGTGAGGCATTCCGCAGTGGCACACATAAAGCACTGATACTGGCATACCTAAAAATTAAAGGCTGGGAACACTTAAAAACCATGTACTATGGGGCCACTCGCTCATGGTCTCAGATGGGCTCCGCCGTTAATGCCCTCCTTGCCGGTTTTCTTGTGGCATGGTATGGCAACTACCGTGTAGTATTTGCCATATCCCTTATCCCCTATGTGCTCAACCTCATCAATCTGGCGACATACCCCAAGGAACTTGACCAGTTTGTGAAAAAGAAGAAAAAGAAAACAGAGACTTTGTCAGACTTTATAAATATGTTTAAAGACCCTATTATACTAAGGGCATTTATGAACTCATCTATCTTTATGGGTGTATTTAGGGGTACCAAAGATTATCTACAGCCATTGCTAAAGCAAATGGCACTTGCCATGCCTATACTACTATGGCTCACAGGTCAGCAGCGCACAGCTATTATTGTTGGTATCGTATACTCCATTATCTACTTCATAAACTCTTTTGCCTCTCGTAATGCATACAAGGTGAAAAACATGGCAGGTAATAATCTCACAGGTCTCATAAATACGCTATATATTATAGGCATTCTGGGTGTTACATTGGCAGGTGTGTTTTACCATATAGGTTGGTATTATGTAGCCGTGCTGATGTTCCTCGTACTGTATGTACTTCAGAACCTCAGAAGACCTATTATGCTTGATTACATATCTGAGATTATTCCTGCCGGTAGCATGGCAACAGGACTTTCCGTAGAAAGTCAGATTAAAAGTCTCCTTGCCGCTGCACTAGCACCTATCATGGGCGCACTGGCAGATGCATTTGGCGTAGGCGTTGCTCTAGCCATAGTTGGGGGCACGGCACTTATCGTATATCCACTGGTGGCCGTAAAAGAGGGAACAAACACAGGACATCTTAGTAGCTAACTACCTCGTTCTATCCCATACATATAAAGAAAAAGGGCAGGGACCATCTGACATGGTGGTCCCATTGAGAGGAGGGAGTGTCTACCTCTTCATCTCAAGCAACATTATAATATAAAGGCCCATAAAAGTTTATAATGGTACTTCAATACTACTGAACCTTGTAAAGTTCTGCCTCTGCCCTGAGTCGCTCAGCAGTAGCATATATTTCTTCATTATCTTCCACTAACTTCTCCAGCTCTTCTTCCATCCTTGTTACTATCTCTGCTATCTGAGTGGCACCTTGTGCCATAGATTCCGTCTGCTGTGTCACCCTGTCTGTACCACTTTTTACCTCAGACACAGTGGCTGATAATTCTTCAGATGTAGCAGCCAAAGACTCTGTCATCTGAGATACTGATTTTATCTGCTCTATGATACCCAGTATTTCATCTGTGGTTTTTTCTGCATGCTCCGTTAAAGCCTTCACCTGAGCAGACAATTCATCACTCTGTCTACTGGCATCAGCCGCACTTTGACGAAGCTTTGTAACCATATCCCTAATATGCTCTACCGACTCTTTAGATTTCTCTGCCAGTTTTCTGATCTCTTCTGCCACAACAGCAAATCCTTTTCCGGCATCACCGGCCCTTGCTGCCTCAATAGCAGCGTTGAGTGCCAACAAATTAGTCTGTTCGGCAATATCTTTTATCTCGTCGACAATAGAATATATTTCTTCCATATGTCGATTCAGTTCTTCGGTGATATCCGATGTCTCTGACATAGCATTGGCTCCCATGATGATACCATCTCTAAGCTGTCTAACAGATTCAGCCCCCTCTTCTGCCATGGTATTTATATTGGCATAAACACCGGCAAGCTCTGTAGCATTTTCCGCTAAGAGATTAGCCGACTGAGATATATTTTCCATCGAAGCATTAATTGTCTCAACAGCAGCATAGACATTCTCTGCCGATGCTGCTATATCTTGAAGATGGGTTCCCATCTCATCGAAAGACATCTTAAATTCATTGAGGGAGGATGTGACATGTTCTGCTGTATCGGTCAGTGTGATTACCCCATCTTTAATAACACCAATAGACTGTCTCATATTATCAAGTGCGGTATAGAGATTCATTGCCTCTTCTGAGCCATCAGATCTTTTAATATGAGTGAGATCTCTGTCACTAAGACGCTTGGCAACAGTGGAAATCTCCTTAATAATTTTATCTATACGCATGCCAACAATTAACCCTGTAATAGGTGGAATAATAATCGCGACCCATACAACAGCTTGGGGAACAAGAACATCCAAAACAGCAATAAGAATACCTACCAAAATACCAACAAAAAGAAGACTATAAGTGTACTTTTTCATAACACCACCCCTCCCTGAGTAATATTGTTTGGAAAAAAAACTTCCCCCTACTACACATTTATTATAACGCCTTATATAACATTCTCATATTCATAAACAATGTTAAAATTAACGACTTAATATTACACAATAGCAGGAATTACAAATAATTCTGGTGCTTTTTCTGAAAACTTCCAAATAAAAAAGGGGCGGTTAACTTACCACCCCTTATTCAAAATTTTGTGCGTTATATGTTTATAGCCATTAAAACTTCACAGCCTCAGGCACCTTAGGAAGACCGGGCATGGTCATGATATCACCAGAGATAGGAACGATAAAACCTGCACCGGCAGAAATCTTAATAGAAGACACTTTGAATGTGTAAGGTTCTGTCGGCACACCCAGTATAGATGGATCATGGGTAAGGCTGTACTGTGTTTTAGCCATGCATATGGGAAGACTGTCAAGGCCAAGTTTTTTAATTCTCTTGAGAAGTTTTTTGGCCTCTGCAGAGAATGAGACATCCTCTGCCCTGTAAACACGTCTTGCCAGTTTTCTAATCTTCTCCTCAATGGGGTCTTCAAGGTCATATACATAGTTTGGTGTAATGTCTTTAGCATTTTCCATTACCTTCTCGGCTAAGGCTATGCCACCTTCGCCACCTTTGGCGAATACCTCAGATAGTGCCCACTGTATACCATGCTCATCAAGAAGACCTGTCAGTGCATCAAGCTCGGCATCACTGTCGCCGGCAAACCTGTTAACGGCTACAACAGGCTCATACCCAAATGCACGCATATTCTCAACATGGGCAAGGAGGTTGACAAAGCCCTTCTTGACAGCCTCTACATTCTCCTCAGTGAGATGCTTTTTCTTAACACCACCATGATACTTCAAAGCCCTTATAGAGGCAACAATGACAACGGCCTTCAATGGAAGGTCGGCTTTCCTCTGAACGATGTCAATAAACTTCTCGGCACCAAGGTCGCTACCAAAGCCTGCCTCAACAACAACCCAATCTGCCTTTCTGAGGGCTATTTCCATGGCTATGATGGAGTTTGTACCGTGTGCTATGTTGGCAAATGGACCAATATGAACAAATACAGGTGTACCTTCACCGGTTTGCACAAGGTTAGGCTTAATGGCATCTTCAAGAAGCAGTGTTGCCCCACCTTCCGCCTTGATATCCTTGACATATACAGGTTTCTTGTCTCTGTCAAAGCCTAGAAGTATATTAGATATACGCTCTCTAACCTCCTGTAGACTGAGAGACAGACCGAGTATAGCCATAATCTCAGAGGCAGGTGTAATCTCAAAGCCTGTATTTCTCACAAAGTGGCTACCAATACCCACAATGATGTCTCTGAGACTCCTATCGTTCATGTCAAGGACACGTTTCCAGAGAATCTCATCGGCTGGCATATCCAGCTGTCCAAAGTGGAGAGCATTATCAAGCATGGCAGATATGAGATTATGTGCAGATGTCACAGCGTGAAAATCACCGGTGAAGTGCAGATTAATTTTCTGGGCTGGCTCAACAACTGCCTTACCTCCACCAGTGGCACCACCCTTAACACCGAAAAATGGGCCCAGTGATGGTTCTCTTAGTGTGAGCATGGCATTCTTACCTATCCTTCTCAAAGCATCGGCAAGGCCAATAGATGTTGTTGTCTTACCCTCACCGGCAGGAGTGGGGTTGATAGCGGTTACAAGAATGAGGCCACCACGACGCTCACCCTCTTCCATGTACTTTAGTGGCACCTTACCAATATACTTACCGTAAGGCTCCACCTCCACATCTATAAGTTTAGCAATCTCTGTAATTTCCTTCATCCTTCTCCCTCCCTTTCTTTGCATATTTACCCCTTATATTTAATCACAAAATGTTATGAAATAACCTTGTATATAGAGGCCATTCCCAGCCTAAAACGTCTCTTTGTGCCATCGTCAAACTCTACCTTTATGCTGGCCGGGGGTATTACTTTCACAACATTGCCATACCCAAACTGGTCCGAATATACTCTATCTCCTTCTTTCAGCATAGAAACATCATCCACAGGAATCTTATATGTTTCATCACCATCGTAGTTTTCTTCACTTTCATCATCAATGGCATACTCTATATACTCAATGTACGGTGATGGTTTTCTCGGCACAGTATCACCCCATAAAGTGCGGTACTGGGCATATGTTACATACAGATGCTTTCTTGGTCTTGTCACAGCTACATAAAATAGCCTCTTTTCTTCCTCTTCATCGTCAACATCTCGCCATCCAAACCCACCACGGCGATAGGGCATATACCCGTCTTCAACACCTACCAGAAACACCACATCAAACTCCAAACCCTTGGCTGCATGTATGGTCATGAGCTTAACACCATCTCTACCGTCGGCTGTATCCTGATCGGTGCGCAGTGCCATCTCTGCAAGAAAGTCTGATAGGGTCTTACCCTCCCCATCGTAAGCAGCCATAATATTCATAAGTTCACCAATGTTCTCGCGCCTCATATCCTCCCCAGCCTCTATAAGGTAATCAAGATAACCACTGCCCTGCAGTACATCCTTCAGCAGCTCTACAAGGGATATGCCGTCTTTTACCATCTGTCTCCAGCGAACAATATGACTCCATAGTCTCTTAAAAGATGCTGCACCTTTGCCAGAAAGCACAGATGCCAGCTGACCTATATCATCTACCTCGTCAAAGTGTTTCCAGAGTTTATCTTGGGAAACAGAACCTATACCGCGGGGAGGCGTGTTTATAATACGCTGCCATGCCACCTTATCTCGTGGATTGTGTATAACCGTGAGATATGAGATAATATCTTTTATCTCCTTACGGGCATAGAATGACACACCTTTAACAAGCACATACGGAATACCGTATCTACCCAGTACCTCCTCAAAGTGACGAGATTGTGCATTGACCCTATAAAGCACTGCCATCTCCTCGTAGGGAATACCCTCAGATATGCTAAGAGAGTGTATCATATTCGCTATCTGGGTTGCCTCGGCATATTCATCGGAAACGGGGATAACCTGCACCTTGCCATCTTCATCGGAGTGTGAGCGAACAGAAAAACGGTGCCTCGTTGCCATAGACTGGGATACACTATTGGCTACAGAAACTATTTTCTTGGCTGAGCGATAGTTGATATCTAGCTTGACAACTTTGGCATCTGGAAAGTCTTTGAGAAAGGCATCAACATATTGGGGGGAGGCACCACGCCAGCTGTATATAGATTGCTGAACATCGCCAACAACTGTGATATTGCCATGGTCCTTTGCCAGATGTTTTCCCATGGAATACTGAACATCGTTGACATCTTGAAACTCATCTATAAGCACGGCATCAAATAGATGCCTTATCCTTGCACCAAACTTTTCGTCTTCCAGTAGCATATGGGCAAAGCCCAGCAGGTCATCAAAGTCAAGCCTACCAGACGCATATAGCTCTGAGTGATACATCTTGAAGAGGTCTCTATATCCTATAGGTAGATTCCAGTAATCAGGGGCATAGTACAATTCAAACTTGTCAGGATCGTATATTCCCCTGCGTTTGGCAAGAGAAACATCTTCAAGAAAACGTGCCATTGCTTTCTTATCATCACCTGTAGATTTCACCTTATAGCCGCGTTCCTTGAAGATATTTTTTATTACCATAAGGCTATCATCTCTGTCGGCAACGGTAAAATCCGAGCTGAGGTTCATATCCTTTAGCAGAAGTCTCTCTATATGGCTACGAATAATATCCTTTGCCTCATCTGAAGATAGATATCTTCTCAGTATCATCAGCGATGCCGAGTGGAATGTTCGCACCCATGGTGGGGTAATATCCAGTCCCATATGTTGCTGGAACATATTATGGAGCCTTTCTTTCATCTCATCGGCAGCCTTGTTGGTAAATGTCACCGCCAATATACGGTCGGGCTTTATGCCTTCATCGTATACAAAGTGAAGGAAACGGTAGGTCAGCACCCTTGTCTTGCCACTACCTGCACCGGCAAGAACAAGCAATGGCCCACGGGGGGCAAGCACCGCCTCACGCTGACGCTTATTCAGTGTGCTATATATATCCACATATCTCACCCCTCTACATAAACTGCTTTATATATTAACACGGCAAAAAAGAAAAAGGGGGAGACACGCTCCCCCATATATACTGGTGTAGGGTATATATCATTATGCATAGTGACATGCCACAAAGTGGCCTCCACCGATATCGCGCAGTGGTGGCTCCTGTGTACGGCATTTCTCCGTTGCATAAGGACACCTTGTATGGAAACGACAACCCTTTGGTGGGTTGATAGGAGATGGTATTTCACCCTGTAGAATAATACGCTCACGCTGATAATCTGGGTCAGGAACAGGAACAGCAGAGAGAAGGGCCTGTGTATATGGATGTTTGGGCTCTTCAAAGATGTGATAGTTGTTTCCGTACTCCATAATCTTGCCCAGATACATAACGGCTACATAGTCAGACATGTGTCTAACAACGGCAAGGTCGTGGGCAATAAACAGGAATGAAATGCCATACTTCTGCTGAAGTTCAATCATAAGGTTGATAACCTGTGCCTGAATGGACACATCAAGAGCAGAAACGGGCTCGTCTGCCACAATAAACTTAGGCTGAAGTGCCAAAGCACGGGCTATACCAATTCTCTGTCTTTGACCACCAGAAAACTCGTGTGGATATCTTCTGGCATATTCTGGTCTCAGACCGACAACCTCCAGCAGTTCATAAACACGCTTTTCAATCTCTTTCTGAGTCATCTTGGTATGCACAACAAGAGGCTCTGCAATAATCTCACCTACAGTCATTCTTGGGTTAAGAGAACCATATGGGTCTTGGAATATCATCTGCATCTCTTTCCTAAACTCAAGCATCTGAGAAGGCTTGAGATGTGCTATATTATGCCCTTCAAAGAGTATCTCACCTGCTGTTGGCTCAATAAGTTTCAGTATTGTTCTACCAACAGTGGTCTTACCAGAGCCAGATTCACCGACAAGACCAACTGTGGTACCGTCAAAGACATCAAAGGAGACATCGTCAACGGCCTTAACATGGGCGACAACCCTTCTAAGGAGTCCTGCCCTTATAGGAAAGTATTTCTTTAGGTTTCTTACCTGAAGTATTGGCGTAGCCATCTACCGCACCCCCTTATACATACTTCCAACATCTGACGAAGTGTCCGGGCTCCACCTCAACCAGTGGTGGCTCCTCGGTGAAACACTTCAGCTCTTCCGTTGCTACTTCACATCTGGTATTGAAGCGACAACCTTTAGGCATATTCATTGGGTTAGGAACAGTACCGGGAATAGAAGGCAGTTTCTCCTTCAGGTGTCCCACATCAAGTCTTGGAATGGATTTCAACAGACCTATGGTATACGGATGCAGCGGATTCTTGAATATCGTATGAACATCGGCATACTCAACAATTCTGCCCAAATACATAACGGCAATACGGTGTGCATACTGGGCAACAACACCAAGGTTGTGGGTAATAAGTATATATGATGTACCAAATTCACGCTGAAGGTCTTTCATGAGCTCAAGAATCTGTGCCTGAATGGTAACATCAAGGGCCGTTGTGGGCTCATCGGCAATAATCAGCGAAGGATTGAGCATAAGAGCCATAGCGATAACAACACGCTGACGCATACCACCAGACATCTCGTGGGGATACTCATCTACACGTTTTTCAGGTGCAGGAATACCAACCTTGGCCAACATCTCAATGGCACGTTCACGGGCCTCCTGTCTGGATACATCCGGCCTGTGAGTTAGAACAACCTCCATTAGCTGGTCACCTATGGTGAAAAGAGGGTTAAGAGCAGACATAGGTTCCTGGAAGATCATAGATATCTTGGCACCTCTATACTTCCTCATCTCATCTAGAGGTAGTTTAAGAAGATCTACATACTCGTTTTTGTCCTTATCCCAAAACTCAATGGAACCTGTTGGATGGAAGGCTGTTCTAGCCGGAAGAAGTCTCATAACAGAATAAGATGTTACAGACTTACCACAACCAGATTCACCAACTATACCAAGGGTCTCGTTGGGGTAGACTTCAAAGTCTACCCCATCAACGGCCTTTACTATTCCATCTTCTGTATGGAAATATGTCCTTAAGTCCCTTACTTTTAGTAATGGTTTTCTTGTTTCACTCATCCCTTTCCACTCCCCTCATTAGAGTTTCATCCTTGGGTCAAGGGCGTCTCTTAGACCATCACCAAGGAAGTTGAATGACAGAACCGTAAGGAATAGCAGTGTACCTGGAAGTATAATAAGATACATGTAACCGGGTATCTGGAATATTTGTGTAGCGTTCTGGAGCATCTGACCCCAAGATGTAGCCGGTGGCTGAACACCAAATCCCAAGAAGGATAGAGAGGCCTCAGATAGCATGGCACCACCGACCTGGAGTGTGGCAGCAACGATAATGGCAGCAGAAACATTAGGAAGAATGTGCTTAAACATAATACGGCTGTTTGGTGTACCTATAGCACGGGCAGCCTCAACATACTGCTGCTCCTTAACGGACAAAACTTGACCTCTGACAAGACGGGCAAGACCCATCCAAGACCAGATGGCCAAGACCAGAGCTATAGGCATAGCACCACCGATAGCACCCATGTGTAGTGTCTCAGAGAAGAAGTTAGAGAATTTCCTAAGAGCCTGTGACAACGCCAGCAAGAGTGGTAGAGATGGAATGTTCATCATAATGTCAACGAAACGCATGGCAAGGTTATCCCACCAACCACCGTAGAAACCAGATGTAATACCTATAACAGTACCTACGGTAATAGAGATAACAACAGCCAATATACCGACAAGCAGTGATACCTGACCACCGAATATCAGTCTGGCTAGAACATCTCTACCTTTGTCGTCTGTTCCCAGCGGGTGTCCCTGAGAGAACATAGGTAAGTGAGGGAACTCAACAAGGTTAGCCAGTGCCTCTCGATCGTTTTCACCCTTGATACCGGCAACATCGTACCAAGCTTTACCATATCCATAGTAGAGTTTGCCATATGTATGGGCCTTAAACTCAAGTTCTGTTGTGAAACTACCAACAGTAGACTTAAATGAGGCAAACTGGTTATACGCATAATAAATGTAATCAAGGTCAGAGATAGCAGGACATCCATTATTAGATGTTACAGATGTTTCACCATAAAGTTCCTTCCTCATATCTCTTAAACGCTCCACAAGAGCAGAATTATAGATAGCCTCAAGTTGTTGAACAGCTATATTAGACATATTTCCACTATTACATGCTTGCTGTGCGCCCTTACCAAATAGATATACCTCCGCTTGCTGGGGAGAATTAATAATACTCTTTACAAACTCTGCTCCGTAGATAGCTTTAACTTTTTCCTGTTCTTCATAAGACATGCTTTGATAATCTGGTACATTCTGTGTTAGATATTCTTCAAGATACTGATCGAAGTTGGGAATAAGAATCTGTGCTAGATTAACAATGAATTTAGGATAGTAGGACTTGTCAAGTGGAAATTCCCGCTTAATCCATGTATTAACAAAGTCTTTGAAGTCTTCAACAATAAGAGTATCATACTGGAATTTATCCTTGTTTTGTTTAACATCCTGCTCAACCTTAGCGAACAAATCCTTATATACCGGAAATGCATCGTTTTTCATAATAAGCATAATGTTCAAATCACCAACAAGCGGCTTGGCAGCATTAAATACAGACTCGAAAGGTTTCTTCTGCTTTAGTTGATTAACAATATTTCTATAATAATCCAAGTCTTTAAGTGTAGACTTGTATTCCTTAAGGTCAGCCTTTATATTAGCAATAACAGACTCCCTTTGACGAATGGTGTTATCAATATAATCAGAAAGTACACTTACAATATCCTTACAATCCTTCTCAAGATCACACGCCTGGAAAGCAAGATCCTTAATAAAAGAATATACTTTCTGCTTTACCAGAGGATCCTTTTCATTATCTATACCTGATAGCTCTCTGAGTTTTTCAGCAAACATACGTTTAGATATAGCAGTAGTTTTACCCGCCTGCGCGTACTGTGCAGCATCTTTTAATGCACCTTTTATCTTCTTATAGTAAGAAATTTCCGAATTGATACGGCTAATTTCTTCATCGTATGCACTTTTCACAAAATCGTAATCTGTCAGAGAAGGTATGTTCTTAGGAGCCTTAAGATCATCAATTTTAGGAAAGTTTTCATATGCAGCTATCTTTTTCTCTATATCAGAGATGGGTTCAACATATTCTCCCTTCCATTTAGCCTCCATGAAGATCTTTGCAGCGCAAGGATTCTGCATTGCATCAATCTGGCTAAAATCTGTTGTATCGGCAAATTTAGATGCCATATAACCGCACAGATCACACGCTGAAGGCTCATTGTCAGTTCCATTGAAAAGCTTATCGTTATTACATAACTTTCCTACAACCTCATTCTGACAACCTTCACCCTCAGGGATATTACATAGAGTAGAAGCCGCTCCCTCATCCTGGCAGAAGGAACAGGGATCCTCAAATGCACAACCTTTTTCAGAATAAAAGCCCACTTCCTTTTTGTACTTTTCCACAAGCACTGCCTTTTGCTCTTCTATTTTGTAAGAAAAGGCCTTATCAACAAAATCAAATGCTTTCTGAAGAGATTGGAGGTAAAGGGTTTGTTTTTCTATATACTCGTTATAGGACTGC
Source organism: Zhurongbacter thermophilus (assembly GCF_026184435.1). Lineage (NCBI taxonomy): Bacteria > Pseudomonadati > Zhurongbacterota > Zhurongbacter > Zhurongbacter thermophilus. The sequence goes on along the minus strand of NZ_CP046447.1, from coordinate 176,666 downwards.
AAACCATTTTCTATGTTAGAAAGAAGAGTATTTACCTCACTAATTTTATCTTTATTCTGGAGTTTAGCAAATGTATCGGCATAGCTGCTGGGCAAATCAACCTTTCGTGGATAGAAAGTAAGAGAAGAATGCATAACAGTAATAAGGTTATTAAGGGCATTAATAAAGAACTTTCTCTTATTAATATCAAATGTTCTAGGATTCTCTTTAAGAATATCTACGAAGGATTCACCGTTATACGTTAAATTATATACGCTATTCTGAAGTTGATTATAGACATTGATCTCATTACCAATAACTGAAATAACGGCCAGATACGGAGAAAATGCATTTTCCATATCCCTACTATTAGTATTATATTTATCTGCTTGAGCTGCCATTCTCTCAGCATCATCTGTAAAATTCTTGAACCAATCAAAAACAACAGCCATAGGAAGAGCACCATTTTCAATCGGTTTCTGGAGTTCAGGAGCAGAATATAGTAGTGTCATAAGTTTATCATCAGTTGATACATCAGCATAGGAGAAAACCTGCTTATTCAAGTCGTTAAAGTAAGGCAGCTTCTCTGTACGAGAAATAACATCTTTGAATACATCCCTGTATGGGATCGTCTCATCTGGTGGAATACGCCAAACAAGACCACCAAGGAAAGAAAACAGGAATATAGTAATCAACAACACAAGAGAGATAACAGCAGGCTTATGCCTACGAAATCTTCTCCATACCATCGACCAATATGAATAAGACTTTTCCTGTCTTTCGCTTTTTACATTGTTGTTTTCAGCCACACCAATTCACCCCTTTCATTAGCTGTAGCGTACTCTTGGGTCAATAACACCATAGAGAATGTCGGCAAGTAGGTTGGCAAACAGGGTAAGCACAGACTGAATAATAAGAATGGCCATAACAAGGGGAATATCCTGTTGGTTAAGACCTGTCCACATGAGCTTACCAATACCACGAATATTAAATATTTGCTCTGTAATAATACCGCCACCAATAATACCCGGTATCATAAGAACCAATATGGTAACCAGTGTAACCATAGTGTTCTTCAGAGCATGCTTTCTAATGACAACTTCTTCAGGAAGACCTTTAGCACGAGCTGTACGGATATAATCCTGATTCATGACCTCAAGCATGGCACTTCTAACATATCTAAGCAAACCACCAGAAAACAGAATACCCCAAATGACAACCGGAAGCATAAGGTAGTAACTTCTAACAAGGTAAACTTGATAGAAAGTGTAATCCGATGTATAGAAGGTGTCAGGACCTATACCGCCATTGGGGAATATTTTCAAAACACCGGCAAAGTAGTACAGGGATAAGACACCGGCAAAGAACGATGGCATGGATAATCCCAGAAACACAAGGAATGTTACCAAATTATCCCAGATTGTGTATTGCTTGATAGCCGTAAATATACCAAGCGGCAACGCTATCAACAGTTGGAGAATAATTGTGTAAATACCCAGATACAACGAAATCGGTATTCGCTCCATTACAGCATGGTATACATCTGTTGGATTTTGGGAAATCGAAGGTCCCCAATTTCCCTGCATAAATGAAATAAACCATTTAACATAACGAATAAACCACGGCTGATCAAATCCCCACTGTCTACGCAATCTTTCTATCTGACCTTTGGGGATCTGAGGATTCATCTTCATTTGCTCAAAGGGATCTCCCATGAGCGTTAGCACAAAAAATGCTACAAGGGTGATAATAATAAAAGTAGGTATCAGCCCTAGTAGCCTGCGGATAATGTAATTTAACACTACCCTACACCCCTTTCCTCATAATGTCGCCTTCTATTAGGCAATAGTTCAACAGATATTATATCACGATATGGGAAACCAGATAAAAAATGCATCTTAAGATGCATAAAAGTCGAAAAAGGCATCATAATATATACACATATAATTGCATAAATTATAGAGAATAAAAAAGCAAATCTTCAAGGGGCGGTATATATTTATCTCAATATTATCAAAAAAGCAAAAGGAGGGAGACAAAGCTCCCTCCTTCAAGGTCAATTAATAGCAGTTATTACTGCTCCTTGTACCAGTACTCCATATTCCAGGTGTGGGCACCCACATCAAACTTCATATCGAAGCCTTCAAGTGTCTTAATAACTGCGTCGTGGGTATCATACCAGGATAGTGGAATCTCTGGCAGCCACTCTGCCCATACCTTCTGCATCTCAATATAACCTTCACGTCTGGTCTTACGGTCAACATTCTTGAATGCCATGTCAATTGCTGCATCCATCTGTTTGTTTCTGAAACCGGAAAGGTTCTGACCCCATTTATCATTAGCAGGATCAGGAATCTGAGAAGAGTGGTAGAGAGATCTTCCACCCTGTTCAAGGGCAGAACCAGAACCCCATGCAAACTCTGTTGCATCAAAGGCTCTTATCCAAATGGTCTCACCAAAGAGTGTACGAGCTGTCTGTGTCTCTGGATGCATGATAATACCATACTTCTTCAACTGCTGTGCAAAGATTTCCAGAGACTGCTTACGGTCAGATCTTGTTGTTGTTACAACAGAGAACTCAAACTTCTTACCCTCTGGAGATACCCATACACCATTCTGCTTGGTGAAGCCAGCCTTCAGAAGAAGTGGCTCAACCTTAGCTGGGTCGTACTTAACTATATTGTCAATCTCGCTCCAGTATGGCCATGTGCCAGGAATGATGAAGGAGTGACATACCATACGACCACCATAGTAGACACGGTCGATGACTTCTTTTCTATTCAGAGCAAAGGAAAGAGCCTGTCTGACCTCTTTATACTTGAACAGTGGGTGGTTATATGGTGTGTTGTATGTAGGATTAGATGGCAGATTGTTAGGATCGTCAAAGTTAACTGTCCAGTGCTCCCAGAAAGCAGAACCCATATCTATAAGGTTGTAGTTTCTCATGAATGTCTGCTCTCTCCTCAGAGCACGAGCTGCCTGAGCATTGATAACCATGATGGCAACATCTGCTCTCTTGGAGCGAAGCTCGTTCTGAGCTGTCTCAGGAGACTTGAAGGAGAAGATAACCTTGTCAAACAAACCACGGCCAAGCCATGCATTTCTGTTTGTAACAAGCTCGATAGACTGACCCTTCTGCCACTTAGAAACCTCATAGGCACCATTGCCCAGTGGCTTATCGTTGAAAGAAGATGCCATAATATCCTGAGCCTTAGAAGCCATGAAGTTTGTGATGTCCTTAGAAATAAGGATGGACTGATCGGCAATATAATCTCCATCCTCTGTAATCTTTGTCATGAAGTAGGACTTTGCTGGGAATGTCAAGGTCTTGTGAAGAACATTCTTCTCGAACCAGTGCTTTGGATATGCACCAAGACCAGCACCGATTGGTGCATATGGGTTGATCTCTGTCCAATAGAATCTGATGGTCTGGTTATCTACCTTTTCAATAAGAGCAATATGGTCATTTGGATATGTACCTGGTGTTCTCATACCAGGTGTAAGCTGAAGAAGGTTGTAGAAGATAATATCATCAAGTGTTAGTGGAGCACCATCTGCCCACTTTGTACCTGGGCGAATCTTATACTGTGTAATCATATAGATCTTCTTCTTATCTCCATTAGGAAGAGTAAGAGTCATAAGAGGCTGATAATCACCATTCTTATCCTTTGGTCCGACCTTCAACATACCATTCTCAAGTGTAGGTACATCATATGCAAGGTCACCCCAAAGATTACCATGGTAATCATCTGCAAGGAATCCATATCCTGTAGGAGCAAGAATCTGTGTCATAGCAGCCATAGAGTCGAGCAAACCAAACAGTGTCTTAGGCTCCTGCTCGATAATAACCTTGAGGGTACCACCCATTCTTACAGGATATTTAACCTTATAAATGGAATAGGCCATTTCTGCACGGGTTGCTGGAGCATCAAGGGCAATAACACGACCAGGCTCACGCCAGTTAATGAGCTGGTACTGTGGAAGAATAGCAAGGGTTGCATAGTAAGCAGCCCAGTGGTTACGATACTTAGCTTCATCAGAAGCACGGAGAGCTGGGAAGTAAGGCTTTTTCTTCAGCTCAGGAAGAACGGTCTTTTCAAGATCGATACCATTAACAATCTTATAAAGACGCTCGGCCATGACGATAAGCTCTGCACGTGTAACCTTCTTATCAGGTCTGAATGTACCATCGGGATAACCCTTAACGATACCTGTCTTGAGAGCTGCATAGACCCATTTGTAGTACCACTTATTAGGATCTGTGACATCCTTGAAAGTGGCCTTTGCATTGGCATACTTATCGGCATTAACACCGGCAAGTCTAACAGCTATAACTGCCATCTGTGCACGGGTAAGATTCTGCTCGGGGCCAAACTTACCCCCACCCATACCTGTCACTATGCCTTCATCGGCAAGTCTTGTAATGTACTTGTAAGCCCAATAATTAGATGGCACATCGCTAAACCCTGCTGCCTTTGCAGGCACAACAGCTACTACTGCAGACAGGGCGATGGCGACGGCCACGAGAAGAACAACATACTTCCTCATGTCGCACATCTCCTCCTTTCGAGGGTTTTTAAGGTTTCACAGGTGCACCTGCACCTTTTCACGGTTAAATTATACCACAAAGGTGGCATACTTATCCAAATGCACCTGCATAAATCTCACCAACACAATTACTCAGACAATACTCTCTTAAGATGATTAATATCTGTACCAAGTTTTTCTGCACTATTTACAAGATTGTCAGACAACTTTCTCTGGTCCTCCGCAATATCAGAGAGCTTTCCAGCAAGGTTATCAATAAGATCTGTTAGCTGTGTAAGTCTCTCCATGGAATCACCAACTTCCACAGTAGAAGCAGAAAGTTCCTCAGATACAGCAGCCAGATCATCTGACATGGCTGCAAGTTTCTTCACATCTTCTGATGTCTCCTCAAGCCCCTGAGAAACAGATATACTTCCCTTAATAGCCTCTTTAAGATCATCTGTTGTTTTATGCACATCATTTGCAAGGGTTGTGGCAAATTTTGATAGTCCAGACATGATTTCCTGTATCTTAGCAGCAGATGCCTTTGACATCTCTGCAAGCTTTCTTACCTCATCGGCCACAACGGCAAACCCCTTGCCCGCCTCACCGGCACGGGCTGCCTCAATAGCGGCATTGAGGGCAAGGAGGTTAGTCTTATCTGCAATACCAGTAATTTCCTCTACAATAGCACCAACGTTTTCAGACACACGCTGAAATTCAGATGTCAGGGCATTAATATCCTCCATCTGTCTACCAACATTTTCAAACACACTAATAATATGAGTCAGCTTATCAATATCATCAGAGACTTCTCTCTCCATCTTCTGAGAAAAAGAGGCAAGTTCAGATGCACTATGAGACAGAGAAGCTGCTGCAGCTTTAATACCATCAATATTATCGGAAATAGATGATGCAGCACGGGATAAGATATCCGTTTTTTCTTCTAGAGTCCCTGCCACCTGTTCCATATCTTTAGAAGCCAGAGCTACCTTCTCACTAATATTTTCTAGCCCCCTCATAACATCTTCAATAGATACAGTTTCCTGTTCTACTTCTGCAAGAATATTCTGTATACGCTCACGGGCACGCTCCGATTCAGCCCTAGCTCTGAGGGCCTCGGCGTATACATCGGCAAAGTCAACAAGAAGGGCAATGCTACTAAGCACAGAAGCACCAAGAAGTCCGATAGATGTAGCAAGAACAGGCAATGTAATAATGCCAACAACGTCAAGTATAGCAAGCACATACGAAGCACCAAGAAATGCCAGACCACCAAGAATAATGCGATCTATACGGTATACAGCCTTACTGATGTAGACAACAAGCACATAAACATACAATAGTATCAGGGCCAGATAGTAGTAGTTATAAAGGGTCTTATAGATATACAATGTGGGGCTAAATATGGTAATGAGTGATGCCAGTATATAATGACCATAAAATACATTCTGTTCCCACTTCTTCAGGTCCCTAAGAAACAGAATCATAGCCTCGAGGTATAAGCCAACACCAATAAGCATGGCATCTACAACGATTTTCTTAAAGAGAAGGTAATTTATAGGGATGTTGACGGCTACATAATCAAAACTTGTTATAGACAACACAATAAAAGCACTTCCAAGTAGCCAGTATTTTTTCATACGACTACCGGTAAGCAAGGCAAGCATGAGGAAGATAAATCCCATGATAAGCATAATAGAACCGCTAGCTACATATATCCATTCGTTCCAGAAATTGAAGATATCTCTGAATGAAAAGACACTGTACGCACTCCTTGAAAGAAATGGCGGAGTTGCAGAAAAACCATATGTGTGAAGATATGTCAGCTTTAGCGTCAATTTATGATTACCAGAGGAAAGATGAACGGGATAAACCTCTGTTTTGTGCCACAAGTTCAGGTATTTGGCCTTACCAAGGTCTCTTGAAGCTATTTCTTTGCCATCTATATATAATATATATCCTCCTCCTGCATCAACGCGGGGAAGAACAAGATAATATAAATCGTCACTATTTACAGAGAAAGTCGTGTATAACTCTATCGACTTAAACTCGTTGTTATTTACTAGTTTGCTGGATAATGGGAATAATTCACCATCTGATGTATACCACCTATCAAGGATTATCTCTGGTGAATATTTATGAATATCCACAGCAGACCATATGCCATAGAACATAACCATGGCAATAGCAAACATAACAAAATACAAGATAACATTCTTGCCTATTCGCACAAGGCATCACCTCCAAAAAACATATACCAGTTAATTATCCATTATAAGTTGAAAAGCCGTATAATATCCTACAGAAGGGAGGGGATGACATGAAAGATATTTTTAACACTTTAAAACATGGACTACATTCAATCTACCACACACAGGTCAGACTGCACCGTAGACAAGTGAGAACTATTCGTGTAGAAAACGGTATTGTCACAGAAAACAAGTTTGACGAAAAGATGGGAGTATCGGTCAGGGTGTATATAGAGGGAGCATGGGGATTCGCCTATACATCGGATATATCCCCATCGGGGCTAAAAGAAGCTCTCGAAAAAGCCACTGCAGGTGCCAAGGTCATAGGCATTCATGAAAACATCAAACCTCTTATCCATCCTGTGATAGGAGAGTTTTTTCCTCCTAAAATCACCATACCCGCAGAAACCGTTTCACTAAGAGATAAGGTTAACCTTATACTGGAGCTTGACAACAGACTGAAAAACACAGACAACCGTATTATCTCATCTATAGTAAGATATACAGAACTGCTTGATGAAAAGTGGATCATGAATACCGATGGAACTAAAGCGTATACCAAATATCCCAACCTTGAGCTCATTGCATTTGCAATGGCCGAAGAAAATGGAGATAGGGAAGAATATGCCGAGGGTATTGGTATAACAGGTGGCTGGGGCGATATGCTCTCTTTTGACCCACATGGCAAAATTGACAAGGTCGCCAAAGTACTTCTTCAGAATCTTCATGCACCATATCCAGAAAGTGGAGAAGCTATCGTCATACTAGCTCCCGAACTGGTAGGTCTACTTTCTCACGAGGCCATAGGACATACTGTAGAGGCAGACTTTGTGCTATCTGGATCTATTACAGCAGGCAAACTGGGACAAAAAGTGGCATCAGAAAAAATCACACTAGTAGACCATCCACATCCTGACTTTGCCCCATATGCCTCAGGCTGGCTACCCTTTGACGATGAGGGGTCTGAAGCCAAAGAGGCAATCATCATAGAAAAAGGCATATTAAAGGGTTATATGACAGATAGCATTACATCCCAGAAACTGGGGCTTGACAACACGGGCAATAGCAGGGCATGGCTGTATATGGACGAGCCCATTGTGAGGATGAGAAATACATACATACTTCCAGGTAACGATACTCTGGAGGCAATGATTGAGGCCACAGACGATGGTTATCTCATGGTAACGGCATTTGGTGGCGGTCAGGCCGATGCCAATGCCGAGTTTATGTTTGGTGTAGGAGAAGCGTATCGCATTAAAAACGGTAAGATAGCTCACCCTGTAAAATCTGCCACCATATCGGGACAGGCATTCGAGGTGCTTAGCCATGTAGACATGGTAGGAAACGACATAAAGCTGGAGATGGGTACAGGTCACTGTGGCAAATTCCAACCTGCCAAGGTTGACGGTGGTGGGCCACATCTAAGAACCCGCATGAAGATAGGGGGTAGATCACAGTGAAGAGAGAAATATTCACAGCCTATAATGACAAGGCACATGCTTTTGTAGAAAGTGGCAGGTTAAAAACAGTATCATATGGCAGCTTTCAGGCAATTGGTATCAGGGTTATAGAAAATAGTAGGCAAGGATTTGTATCGGCCATAGGCAGCACAGACATAGACAAACTAACACCAATGGCGAGAGAAATAGCAAAGACATCCCCAGAAGACCCATTCCTTGATATAGGTCGACCCGGTAGATATCCAGACATTACTGGTATATACGATGAAACCATAGACAAGATAGATATGGTCAAGACGGCGGCGGAACTTGCCAAGAAATTTCTGGAACTTGCCAAAGAAACCGACAGTCGTATATCTGTAGACTCACTGATGGTAGATATAGAAAAGACAGAGGTATCTGTAGAAAATACAGAAGGTGTCAGTGTCTCAGAAAAACGCACAATATTTTCTATGGGTATAGCCGGCATGGCCATAGAAGGTGATGAAGTTTCATCATTTGACTATATATCCGTAGAAGATGTCAACTATGAAAGATTCATAGACAGAGTTGAGTCAGAGCTAAGAACATTTGTCAAAAGACTTGTAAAAACACTGAATCCCAGAAAGGCACCTTCTTATAAAGGACTAATTCTTTTATCTCCCCGTGCCGTAGAAGACATCCTCATAGACTTTATCACCTATCACGCCAGCGGACTGAGGGTTGTAAGAAACGCCAGCATGTGGAAAAATAGCATTGGAAAACAGATAGCATCGCCTAAACTTACAATTATAGATAATCCACTTGTTGATGGCTCTCCTTACGCAACAGCATTTGACAGAGAAGGAACACCGACATCGCTAACCCCTATTATCAGTAAGGGAACACTGGAAAGCTTTTTCCTTAATGCATATGCATCTAAATATCTGGGTATGGTCAACACAGGACATGCCAGCGGTGGCTACTCCTCCGTTTCCGGAGTAGCACCCCACTGCCTAAAGATAGACAGCACAAGCAGCCTTGATGACATGATAAAGTCTATAGACAGGGCCATACTTCTTGAGAGGTTTTCTGGCAATATCAACTATCAGACAGGTATGGTATCTGGTGTTGCCAAAAACAGCTTCTTCATAGAAAATGGCGAAATAGCATATGGTATCACAGATACCATGGTGTCATTTTCTGTGCTGAATATACTAAACGGCATCGTAGATATCAGCAAAGATATACAAATGCTTAACACAGGACCAATGCCATATATATTGGCAGAGGGAGCAGAGATTATAGGAGGATAAGGGAAAGCTTGAGGGTAGGATTACCTACCCTCAAGCAGTTCTTGGAGCCTTCTAACATTATCCTCAAGGGCTTTAGCCCCTTTAAGAAGGTCTTCTGCCAGTTTCTCCTGTTTCTGACTACCCTGTGTGACCTTTTGGGAAACAGCATCTACTGTTTCAGACAGTTTAAGGAGATTCTCTGTAGAGCGACTGACTTCCTCTGTGGAAGCTGTTAGCTCCTCTGACACAGCAGCAAGGTCTTCTGCCATGGTAGACAGTTTCTCAACATCATTAGCTGTATCTTGTAAGCTACTGGCTACCTCTTCTCCACTACGGGTTGCCTCACCAAGAGCCTCAGTTGTAGATTTCACATCCTCTGCCAGCCTGCTGGCAAACTCAGAAAGTCCTGACATAATTTCCTCAATTCGACCAACAGATTCTGTAGACATCTCTGCAAGCTTTCTTACCTCATCGGCAACAACGGCAAATCCCTTACCGGCCTCACCAGCCCTTGCTGCTTCAATGGCAGCATTGAGGGCAAGAAGATTGGTCTTCTTGGCAATATTTCTAATCTCCTCGATAATAGAACCAACCTCAGAAGACACTTTAGAAAATTCCTCTGTTAGGGCATTGACCTTCTGCATTTGCTGATTAAGGCTACTAAATGTGGCAATAACAGACTGAAGATTTTCAATATTCTCTCTTGTCCTACTCTGCATAGACATTGAAAAGTTACTAAGAGCACCTGCACTATCGGCAAGAGATTGAGAGGCCTTGCGAATACCTTCTATATTGTCAGATATCATAGCGGTAGCGTCTGTCAGGGTATCAACCTCTTTGCTTAAACCTTCGGACACACTCAACATATCTTCTGCTAAACTTGAAACATCTGTACTAACTCCCATAACCGTGTTCATAACAGCACCAATAGCATCTGCTGTCTGTTCTACACCTTGAAGTACCTCTTCTATCTGCTGTTTAGACTTTAGAGCCTCCTGTGTGGCCTCATGGGCCCTCTTGTACACATCCGAGAAATCAATAAGCAAAGCTATGGCAGAAACAACAACTGCTAAGAGGATACCGATGGCTACAGGATCTATGATAAGGTGTAAAACACCGAGGGCACCTAATATGCCAATGATATAAGATAACCCCATAAATGCCAAACCGCCAAGAACAAACTTCTCTGCTGTCTGCTGGGCAGAAACAATGTAAAAACCTGCTGTGTAGAAATACAGTAGCAAAACAAAGACATACATAAGCTTGACAAATGTGGCAAAGGCCGTATAGCTGGGAATGAGGAAACTCAGCACAACAACCGCATAATAAGCATAAAGTAGTTTTGCAAACCACGGTTTTAGACTACCTTTAATAAACACAAGCATAGCCTGAAGGAAAATAACGGCACCAAGCATCATGGCAATATCACGAATCTTTTTCATGGTGAAATAGTCAATAGGCAGGTAAAAAATGCTCTCCTTCAGTGTCGTTACATACACAAGGATAAATGCTATACCAAACAAGAGATAACTTTTCATCTGCTTACCTGTCAGGAAATACAGCATGATGAATAGCAGACCCACAATGACCATAACCGCACCATCGGATAGAAAAATACCTTGATGCCAGTAGTTATTGACATATTTATACTCATATGCTCCCCAACTATCGTCTGTAATAAATGCGGGTTGGGTTGTAAAACCATATCCATACTTATAAGATAAATCTATCTCTATCTTATGGCTGCCGGGAATAAGCTTCATAGGGAAAACCTCAGTTACAGGAGCAGAATTGACATATGCCGCCTTGCTTTTCTCTATCTGTCCTACCAGATGGTCATCAACAATGACCCTATAACCTCCTCCGGCTACAAGGTTGGGTATAACCAGATAATACACATCTGCCTTATCTACACTAATTGTCGTCCACAATGAGGCCCTTGTGAAATCAGACCTGTAATCCTCCACAAATCCGGATACTTCCCTTCCACCAGTGGCATGCCATTTATCGATAATAATGGTAGGCTGATACCTATCCATAGATAGTGTAGCCACAAATCCAAAATAGACTATCACTATAAGAAAAAACAACACAAGAAATATCAGTGTATTCTTGATAACCCTCACAATTGGCACCTCCTCGGTAATATTAAAATCAATCGATAATATTCTTGTAGGAGTATATTCTACAGTAAACTTAGCCTGTAGAACCAGCTCTCGGATACGAATAATTTTATATTCACAAGGGATTATAATAGAAATATACATTATCAGCACACATAACGAGGGGACACATGGCAAAAAGCAGTTTGGGGAAAACATTAATCAGTACAGTGGCTATGTTTGTTATAGTAAGTTTTATTGTTGTTGCCATCCACTATAGCAGAACATCATCAGAGATGACAAAGATACTCAAGAAGAGAATAGCCTATACCCAAGAAATCACCTCCAGTATGAAAAAACTATATGCATCCATGGACAACAAGTGGAAAAAGGAACGCATCAACTTTACAAGACTACAAACCATAATTATCGCAGATTCTATTAACCTTGCATATCAAACAACAGGTAGTGTCGGATTTGCCAAAGAAGTGGCAAATGTACTGGTCAAAATGACCTATAGCTTTTCTAAGAACACTTATTCATATGTTCTTGACATAAAAACTGGCCTTACCATAGCACACCCTATAGACACATCAACATCTCCACCCCAGTACATTACAGAAAAAATCACTGGGGCATGCCCAGAAGGTCTCATATCATATAAATGGTATAAGCCCGGACAGGAAATACAAACAGAAAAATTCTCATATATTAAGTGCATCCCGTCTCTACATTGGGCAGTAGGAACTTCTCTGTACTTAGAAGATATTGAAAACTCTCTAAGTGCAGTAAAGCAATATATAGCCGACACAATCGATACGCTGGCCCATCCACTTGAAGGATATATAGATTTTCACATATACAACAAGCTACCTAAGGAGCTATCAGATATACAACCAACGGGTACAGTTATAAAAAGAAGCAGAGCCTATATAGGCATCATACACAGTAACCTCACAGGGCTTTATTATGTGTACAGCATTTCAGAGCTAACGATTATACAAAAAACCTTATGGTCCGCACTGCCATTTCTGCTAATCATGCTATTCCTGCTTGTTGTACTGTATTACAACATTAAGACAACCATGGAAAAAGAAAAGCTACTTGAAGATATATGGGATGAACTGGCAGGCATAGAACATGCAGGTACCGTTAGCAAAGAAAAACTGCTTTCCATGATTAAGAAGCGTATAGAGGAAATAGAAACAGCACTAACCATCAAAGAATTTGTCGGCGAACTGTCATCACTCATCGCCGCAGCCGGTACACTTACAGAAGCACTGGAGTATATGTACCACTATCTTATGGACCCCTTCAAGCTTAAGGGCTTATACCTCTATATAGAAAAGCAAGGTCGCAATGTACCTGTCACTCATATGGGCCAGAACACAGGAATAGCTTTGACTATACCACTCAACATTAATGGGAGAAAGTACAACCTTACCATCTACACAGAAGAACCGCTCTCATCATCGGAAATAGAGATACTGGGAGAAATTATCCGTTCATTTATAGCCAAACTGGAGGATATCGATGAATCATTAACAGATCCACTAACAGGTGCATATACCCGTAGATATCTTGAAGACTATGCTTCAGAACTTATAAGCAAAGAGGGTAGTGCAGCCGTACTTATGTTAGATCTTGACCATTTTAAAGACGTCAATGATACACTAGGACATGAAGAGGGCGATAGGGTCTTAAAAGAGGTTGTAAGCCGTATAGAGAGCACCATAAGACCATCAGATGTTGTCATTAGAATGGGTGGAGACGAATTTGTTATTATAATGAAAGATCTCAACTATAATGCCATGTGTCATGCCGCAGAGCGTATTAAGGAACACATCAAAGAACCACCTATTACCAAGGGTATACCTGTTAGTGCATCAATAGGTGCCGTATATAAAGAAGCAGGTAAGGATATAGACATAGAGACATTAATCAAACTCGCCGATAAGGCCATGTACAAGGCCAAAGAAAAGAGGGATAGTGTTGTATGCGTACAGGTAGATTAGTAGGGGGATTTACATTATTGAGCGGTGCTATTATCATCACCATATATTTATGGGTAACCAAAGGTATGATGATTGGCATATTGGTAGGCATTGCATCATCACTAGCACTATTAGGGGGCATTATTATTGGCAAATCACTAACAACAAGTAGAATAGCCTCCCTTCTTAAAGAAGAAATCTCCGAAGTAGATGAGGATGGTATAGCCCATATCATAGAACGATTCAAGCGGGGCTTAGACAGCGCTAAACCATTGGCGGACCTTGCTATGCATCTTGAAGAGGTAATGGATAGGGAAACGGCAGCAAGGGTAGGAGCAGCGTATCTCCTGGCAACACTACCTATCTTTGAGATCTCCTTAGAGGTTATTAGTCCTCGCGGAGACAAAGAAGTTATATCAACCGTATGGGGAGATAGGGAAAAGCCTGAAAATAGCAGACGTATAGTACTTCAGAAAAAAGATGCAGAAGATAATGTGCTTATTCTCAGTATTACAACAGATGAAGAACATGCCCGTGAAACAACAGAAATAGGTATGCAAGTGTTGGAAATTATTATCAGAAGGTGGAACAATCTCATTAAGATGTATACCGACCCACTAACAGGGGCAAGAAATAGAGGATACCTACCCGTACTCATGCAGAGGCTTAGAGGCCATACAGAAAGCATTGCCGTCTTCATGATAGACCTTGACCACTTCAAAGAAGTCAATGACACACTCGGTCATGAGGAGGGCGACAAAGTGTTGGTAGAAGTTGTCAACCGTATAAAAAAGGTGCTTCGTAGTGGTGATGAAATTATTCGATACGGTGGAGACGAGTTTGTCATCGTTATCAAAGATGTAGGGCTTCGGGTTACGTATAGCATTGCAGACCGTATTAGAAAAGCTATTGCCAATCCTCCCATTGTTAAAGAAATACCGGTAACAGTCTCTATAGGTGTAGCCTATAAGATGAAAAATATTCCTTTTGAGCCAGAAAAAGCACTAAAAATAGCCGATGAAGCACTATATAAAGCTAAGGAAAAGAGAAACACGTACTATATATTTGAGGCGGCATAAATGATAAGATGCAGATGAGGTGATAGCATGACAGATCATATAGAAATACCAGAAACACATACAAGGGCACTGGCAACATATACAGTGTTTTTACTTGACCTTGAAGATGTGGCCACGATACCGGCATCTCACTTTTTACAGGAAAGTGCAGAAAGCTATGAGGGTCTACTGCCACAAATAGCAGAATCCGATAGGCTTATGTTTGACACCATTATGGGTATTATCACAGCCCATGTCATAAGCGCACTACTGCCACCTGTCTTCGCACCGTCATTTGAAAGCGAAAACCCCCTTATACAGGTCAAAGGTACCATTAGACTCATGCAAGGGGAAGAGGTCATGTCTTGGTTAAAGAGTTCTCTAGAAAACACTGTTATATCGCTTGTAATAGAAAACTCTGAGCTTATAGATGCATTTGCCGAAGAGATATCAGATATGACAAGTCAATTTACAGAAACCGATGACATAGCATCCTTACAGGAACTCAGTCCTGATACATTTGTTGAAATATATAAACTCAGTACAGGGGCTGGCAAGAAACTGTTGCAGGAGATACCCATTATTATCACACAGGCAAACCCTTTCACCACCATGATGCTTGAGCTATATTCTTCGGTGGCTGTTGGTGTGCAGACAAGTCTTGTGCTTTCACTAAAGACCGATGGCTGGGACGAAGAAAAGGAACTAACTGTAAGCAAATTCACCACCTACATGATTGCTTACCGTTTATCGAAACTCTTTGCCCCACACATCTACCATCCACAGGATATGGGAACAAGTGCCCTAAATAAACTCGTCAAGGGAAACATCATTAGAAATTATGCTGAGCTCTTACGTAAAAGCGTTGAAATTATGGAAGATATGAACATGTCTGGTATATCGTGGGAAGACATGAGAAAAGATCCCCACATCTTCCCCGAGGTGCTACGGCAAGCCAGAGATAGTGTCTAAGACGCATACACTTTATGCTTCACCAGCGGTCTAAACACACCATATACATAGTAGAGTTTGTATATATTCCATAAGGCAATGAGAAGTGAACCCCAAACCCAACCTTTTGCTGTGTCAGACATGAGAATAATGGCCAATGCAATTGTATATGACACAAGACCCAGTATACGGGCCCATTTCTCCACTGTTGCAAGGAATATAAATCTCCTTACACTCTGCTCTGACTTTAGAGATTTAATGACCTGCCACGCCTTTTCTGGATATAAAACGCCATTTTCAGCCTGCTCACTAAGGGCATCCCACCATGTTTTTTCGCAATCCTTTAACTTTTCACTGCCTCTATCGTAAAGCTTGTAATAATCTGAAGATACCGATATAAAACCCAGCACCTCAAACCACAAAAAAGCTCTTGTTGCCGTACAATCCTTTCTCTTCAGTTTCATAACAGCCAATACCTCTGCTGTTATAAAGAAAATCATAGAAAGCAAAAAGGAGAAAAACGCAATACTTGCCAGTGTATTCATATATCTATACCTCCTTTATCCGTCTGAGCTTTTCATTAAGGCTCTCCAGTCGTGCAATCATATTCCTACTATGCCTGAGAACCTTTTCGCTCTCTCCAAGGATATCATCTATATCCTTCTTAATGGACGATACTTTCTTGAGGGTCTCCTTATGCTTCTGGGAAGCATCGACAAGAGATTTCATCATATGGGCCGATCGAACAAAGGCATAAAGAGATGTAGGTCCTACAATATATACTCCCTTGGAAAAGGCATAGTCTATTAGATGAACATTTTGGGTAATTTCTGCAAAAAGAGTATCAGATGGAACATACATCAGTGCAAATCCAGTATCAGAATATGGCACATACTTTGCAACTTCATCAATACGGGCTTTCACATCAGACTCATTACCATAGGTAAACTTGCTATCAATAGGTACTCTGATCACAGCATCACCCATATCGAGATTGAGAAGTACATCTACACGATAAGGACCCATAGTAACCTGAGACTCATATTCACCGGGAAGTAGTATACGCTCTAAGAGAAACTGAAGTATCATTTCCCCGCTCCGTCCTCGGTCTCCAATGATACTCTCATATAGCTTTGTTATCTTAGGAGATACTTCTTCTAAAGAGCGGAATATTTGAGAAACCATTTGAGTACTGGTAAATACATGTTTATCCACATTATCAAGTATAGATATCTTGCCATCAATCTTACCAATAGCCATATTACCCTGCCTTATCTCCTGGGTAAGGCTACTAATAATATTCTGGAGACGATTGATTTCAGTATTTAGTCGCTTTCGTTCAGAGATATACCATAATGTCAGTAAAATGTTGTATAATAGAAAAACAGCTAGTGCAACACCCAAAAACAATTCCATGTATTTACCACCTACCTATTGACATATATTTGCAGCTTTGGTAAAATATTATCACGAAATAAGGGAACATAGGAGAGGAACCACCTCCCTTCCCCCTCCCCTCCCTCCTATGAAATAAGGGCACCGAGAGACGGTGCCCCTTTGTGTTTTATATGCACTTTTATGCATAAAAAACTGCATTATGCAAAATTTTCTTCAACTCTTCTCTATCAAGTTCTCTATCCTCTACCCATATGCACATAAATGTTCCCAGTAACACCATAGCAGACTCGTATGAAGCGCGTCCTCCAAACATAAATATAAAGGCAAAAAGCCTGTCAATAATTCTTCTACGAAGCATTGGTTCATTTGTCATTGCTTGGGCAAATATACGCCAAAGCTGCAAAGAACGGTTTTTCTCTTCAATAATAGAGGCAATAAGTGTATCAAGGGCCTCTTCAGCATCACTGGCAGTTTCCTGTGACTTGGTAAGCATCATACGGAACTTTTCCAATGCACTATCTACAAGATACTGCCACAAACTCTCTTTTCTATCAAAGTATTGGTAGAATGTACCTTTAGTAAAGCCTGCCAACTGCATAATCTCTTCAATTTTTATATCGTCGAATCGTTTGTTTTCCATAAGTTTAAGTACTGTCTCTGCAATGCTGTCTCTTATTTCCTCCCTGTAACTCTGTCTTCCCCGCATTCTATCCACCCCTTTTATATAAATAATGAGTCTTCAAGTGAAACGGCCTACCATGACCTGGATATATAAGCGTATCACCGGGTATAGCTTTCATAAACTTCCTGATAGACATACGCATCTTAGCACTGCTGCCACCGGGCAGATCTGTTCTTCCTATACCATCGGTAAACAGGAAATCTCCCACAATGGCAATACCCTCATCAGGAAAGTAGAGTGAAATGCTACCAGGTGTATGACCCGGTGTGTGATACACCGTAAATGATATGTCCCCCAGCGCATGTACACCCTCACACATAGGGCTTGGTTTCACACTAACGGTAATAGGGGCAAATATCCCCCGTAGAGAACCGTTAAGCATGGGATCGGAAAGCATAGGAACATCGCCTCTATGAATATATACTGTCTCTACCGGCATAAGAGGAACCCCCAGTATATGATCCCAGTGTCCATGGGTTAGCACCACATACAAATGCCCTTTTAAAATACCCAGTGAGGCCAAATCACTACATGCAGGATCTACAACAATGGTGGTATTTTTATGGGTAATAACAATTGTGTTTGTCTGTAGTGGTCCACACGGATTTAATTGTATCTTCACTACGACACCTCCACAAGGGTCTTACCCCTTACATGTATCTTAACACCATCAAGATGCTTCAGACTGCCAACGATCTTCTCATACATGTCCTTGTCAATTTTCAGTATCCAGCGAACGACCTCTTCATAGTGGGGAGACAGACTTCTGACATCTATTCCCAATGAGCGAAGAATCCCATCAATTTTCACATCATATGTGTGCGTAATTTCTATGATATACCCTTCTTTAGCCTCTGCAACTCCAGCCTTTTCTATGGCAAGCTTGGCAGTATGGCCATAGGCATCAATAAGCCCTCTCTTACCTAACTTGATACCACCATAGTATCTAACAACACAGATAACACCATGGGTAACCCCTGCCCCTTTGAGAGCTCTGAGGATAGGAGGTCCTGCAGTACCTGCAGGTTCTCCGGCATCGGAAAAACCCTCTATGGTATGTACAACATAAGCCCATGCCACATGGGTAGCATCGGTATACTTTTCCCGTACCTTGGCTATAAAATCCTTTGCCTCGTCTTCTGTCATAACAGGCGATGCAACCCCTATAAACACAGAACGCTTAATATGATACTCAACCTGTACTTGCCTTCTCAATATCTTCATGTTCATCACCATGGTATATTGTATAACACAAAGAAAATGCCACTAATGGAATATACAATTGACATAAATGGACGTACTTTTTATAATAAGTGTATCGGAGGTGAAACGAGTGCGTAGATGGCAGGAGATATTGGAAATAAACAACCCACACCTAACAGGCTCGACAATGAAAGAGCTTGACCTGCCAGAGCACCCGTTACTACCCACATATTCACTAAAACTATATGGTAAAGGCAGACTACTTATTACTGGTTTCCCCGGAGTTGGAAAAACTGTACTAGCCCGTCAGCTTATAGGACACCTCGCAAAGAGGGGACTTAAAAATGCCTACTACATAGATATGAAAGATGTGGGAGACAAAGAGGCATTTGTAGAATGGCTTGAAAGAGTGGTGATGCCTGATATTGTCGTGCTGGATCACCTGCCATACCCCATTCCCACAAGCATAAAAGCCCTACAAATTGTTGATAGGGCAGGAGAAGACATGCCACCGTTGACATTCCTGTGGTATCTCCGCATGAGGGGAGAAGATGAGCTGGCTGATGAAATTCTCTCTCTCAAAACCATAGAAGACTTTGCCGTACATATGCAATGGAACGCCGTTATGCTTCACCACCTATTCAACTTATATCTTAAAGGTGGAGGCTTACCCGGTCATGTCAAAGACAAGGATATAAACATAGAAGGAGATTTATACCGATTGGAAAGCCATCTACGTGGTGCCAAACGCACGGTCGCCTCATGGTTAGGTAAAAATGCATCCAGCGAGGTAACATTCCTTCAAATAGCAGAGATGACAGGTCTCACAAGGCAAACTGTAGCCAAGGTTATTACAGAATTAGAAAACATGCATGTTATTAATGTTATCAATAACGACAATTCCAAGGAAAAGAGAAGAAAGAAACTTGTGCTCTTTACATCACCTATAGGCTATGGATACAACCCTGTTGCAAGAGTGAGACTACAAAAAATACACCTCCTATCTATAATAGCCTCACACCTTAGGGGTAATGTACACACAGTTAAAGAGAAGCGTGTCAAGATAGACCTTGTCACCGGCAAGCATTACATCTTCGTCATATCTGGTGAAGAAGAATTGCCACCTGCACTGAGAAGGGCCAAGAAGCTAACAGATAAGCCATCTATTATCGTGTCACTTATGCCAACCACACCACGTAAGCCACATCAGGGCGTCATCATCACACCGGCCTTTTACTATGACTTTATAGTGAAGAAACTGTCTAGCCTACTTTAGCGTCCCTCACGGGGCAGTTCACCTAACATATATGCAAGGAATATGGTGGCATAGCCCCCTTTAGGAAGCACAAAGTGGATATCAAACTTCAGTCTTCTAAATACATCATCACCAGAATGACCGGCATCTTTAAGCTCGGGTACCATGAAAACTTTTCTATACCTCAGAGGGAATGTTACTCCCCACACGCGGGTTTTAAAGTGGGTAGGGTCTATACCCTCTTTTTCTAAAAAGAGTCTCATACCTTCAGGAATCTCTTCAGGTTTCAGATATGGGCTGGGATATGGATATTCATCAAATGGTAGGTCAATAGGTTTTCTTGAGAAATTCAATGGAAGCCCCTTGACCTCTACGGCAAACACATTATCAGATCTTCTCAGGATCTCATAACTCACAGCCCCATTCCACACATATGACTGATAAGCAAGAGCGGCAATAGCCTTCTGCTCTTTAGGCACTATACGCAGGGCATCTCGGTATGCTCCCTGTCTACGTCCAAGAAACTTAAATACCTCTCTTTCCCAGCGGTGGCGGGCCACCTTTACACATATATCCCACACAGGGTGTTGACTTCTAAATATAGACTCACACGACG
This sequence comes from Zhurongbacter thermophilus, assembly GCF_026184435.1. Taxonomy (NCBI): domain Bacteria; kingdom Pseudomonadati; phylum Zhurongbacterota; genus Zhurongbacter; species Zhurongbacter thermophilus. Next base: position 155,936 of record NZ_CP046447.1, on the reverse strand, counting down.
CCCTGACCTTAGGGGTAAGAAGCATAAGCAGGGCATCTTTGTATCGCCTTTGAATCATAGCCTTGGCGGGAAAATCACCACTAAAATATGAGCCAAATCTCTGAGGGCCAAAGTAGTTGGGCACTTTTAGCTCACCGGGCATTTCCAAATGCTCCATAATACGCTCTACATCAGCAGAAGACAGATCTCTGATAGTGATATAAAATTCGTTGCCCAGTATATCATCTTTAGATACATGGCGAGATACTTCGTCAATAGGGGTAATCTTCCAGCCCCTTCCTCCAACCTTGCGACCAACAACTCCCTTAACGGTAATATACTGGTGGGTAATAGCCCTTTTATCTTTCATTCCACCAAATGAAACAGCCCTATATCTCACCCCAAGAGCATCGGCCACCTCTTTCACGGCATCTATTGTTGTGCGATTTTTCTTGGTAAGTAGATAAAGACCATAGCCCTTACCCTTGGGCGGAAGTTTCATCAGTTCCTTTACTTCAAAGTCTTCTGGTCTATACTTTATTACCGCCAAGACTGTATCCCTCCACTGTGTTTTTTCTTCATTATATACACAAACAAAGTTTATATGACAAGAGTGATATAAAAAGGGGAGAGCTTTCTCCCCTTTATTCTGATGTCTTATCGTCCACCCGGGTTATCAACTTATCCAGAGATCGTCTGACATTGCCCGCACTATATGAGGCAAAAAATAGAGGAGCACCGGTGGCAGACAGAGGTGATGCAGGGCCAACAGCCATGAATGGGAAAAAGCTTTTACCGAAGAACTTTGCACTAAATGGATCGGGAAACGACATATAGACATCCATGGTACCGGGATAACCAGATACAAGCTCTGCAACCTTAGCACGCTCAGATGCCATGACAAGGCCATAGCCTATAAGGAATACGCGTATCTGATAAACAATGTCAGGTGCCAAAGAACCCAGTGTCTGGGAAATAAAAGTCCAACCCAGACCATATTTTCGTGTCTCCCTGACAGCTCTGATAAGATTTTTTCTCAAGCTCTCTACATATGTGTCTTCTTGCCTACCTGCTGGCACAAACCTATGTGCTTCGTCGAGGAAGACCATGGTATTCATTTGCTTACTATCTTTAAATCGTCTATGGGCTATAGCAACCAGCTTACGTAAGAAAGTATCTATAAGAAAATACTGGAGATATTCTCCCATGTCATCATCAGGTGACATAGATAAAACAAGAAGCTTATGACTATCGACTGTCATATCTATAAGTTGGTCAATGGTATGATCACCATGCATGAGAATAAGAATATCAAGTAGTCGCTTGGTAAATTCTCTCATTCTATCGGAATCTTGTTTCAGTCTCTCTATGTTATTTCTCTTCTCTTCACGGGATTTTTCATTATCGTATATGTCATCCATACGGGCATCTATGCGGTCAAGGACAATCATGGCCATATCATCAAGGGCTGGAGAGGATAATCCTTCTGTCAATATGCTTTTTAATGTATCACCAATATCCCCACTACCAATAATACGAAACTCTGATGCCACCGATGGAGGCACCATATTGTCCTTACCTTGTATATAAAGGGTATACGCATGGAAGATAGGTAAAACAGTAGAAACAAGACGTTCTATCTTGTCGGGAGCAGTAATACCAATGAATTGTGTGATACTCCGTATAACGGCTAAAAGCAATGACCGAATGTCCTCCCTATCCTCAAAGGCTATTTGAGATATAGGGGCCAATATGACACCTCCTCCTGTCTCCTGCCAATAGCTATGGACATCAAGAGGATATGTGCCACTACCCTTTTTCCCCGAAAAGTCTCTGAAAAATTCACCTTGAGGATCTAAAACAATTGCAGACATTGAGCGGTGAACGGCATAATAAGCCATAAGTATCTTTGCCAGTGCTGATTTACCAGATCCGGTACGTCCGAATATGCCTACATGATATGCTTCACCTATACCATTTTTATCCTCTGTACCAAAGTGGGGTAACCAAAATGGCACTGGCACATTACTGCCAAGGAAAGTTCCCGGAGTAAAAACCTTTCTATCAGAAAACATCTCTATAAAACTGTCAATAAACTGCTGTGTCATACGCTTAATAGTTGTTCCTGTATTGAGTACGGTCCTAAATGTGACAACTTCTACCTGCCTACCTGATGGCCCCTCCTTGATAACAAATGACGACTGAGGAACAAATTTGGCGATAACCGTACTGGGGGCATATACCATGTTACCTCCCTGAACATAGACACCTACCCTAACATCGCTATCTGATTCTACAGATACAATCTTCCCTATGATAAATATCCTGCGGCCTTCTGTATCTTCTACCATGACTACCGCATCTTCTCCAACTTGAGGAGGTTCAGATTCTATCATATCAGGATTATAAACATCCTTGTCTATAACCGCTGTATATGCACCCGCCGACTGTTGTCCTCTAATAAACCCCAGTTTAGGGGCATTCTCATATGCCTCTATGATGTCCATATCTATCCCTCCTTATGCCAAAAGGTCACCTATATCATCAACATCTGTATCCTCATCGTCGTTAATAAACGAAGTTCCCAGTAATGAACCTACGGTCGATATGCCTCCAACCATTTTTCCCTTTTCCATACGAATAACAGGGCTCTCTGGTGGGGCACTGTCAAGAATACTTTCATCGTGGGTAATGATAAAAATCGTATGCCCCGAAGAAGAGACAAGATTCTCTAGCACAGGCCTTAGCTCTTGCTTACGCTGGCTATCAAGGGAAGAAAAACCTTCATCAATAAAGAACACCCTATGCCCACCATAACCGGCTACAACATCGGCCAGTGCAAAAACAAACGAGAGGCCAAGCATCGTTTTTTCTCCACCAGATAACATTGAAGCAGGTCTTATGGTTTCATTCCACATGTCATACACTTCTATGCCCTTATCACCTTGCATGCTCTCCAACCTATAACGACCACTAAGCATCTCGAGGTTATCAGAAAGCCTGTTTCTAAACACCCTCATGACCATATCCACATACCACTTATAAAATCTCGGGACAACCTGTCTCCTGATATACTCCAGCAATACAATTTGCTTTCCAACATGTTCCATATCGTCTATGTGTTTCTCCAACCTTCCGTGCAAAGACTTCATGCTACTGTATGACTCCTCTAGCCTGTCAAGAACCACCTCAGGAGACATACCACTATCTGATACAGCACGCTCTAGCTCAGGGGGTATCTTCTCTCCCAATGATATGAGGGTTTGTTTCTTCTTTTCCATATCTTGGAGCCTACCAACAAGCTCTTCTAAATGACCTTTTAATGTGCTAATATCGTTCCCCACCAACTGAAGAGTTTCTTCATCTTGAACAAGCTTGCTGAGTGATTCTATTAGGTCATCAACGTGTTCGTATATCTCTATAAACTGTTTCTGATACACAAGAGAGGCACTGTGAGATTTGATACCTGCAATATATTCGTTAACCTCCATAAGCTCCTCTGGCGTTGGTGGCTTCATCTCCCTCATTTGAAGATAATCTCTACCAAGCATATCTATAATTCTCCGTGATGTCAGCTTATACGCAACAAGCATTTTGGCATCAGTTTCAAAACCGCTGTAATATGTTCCCGGAGAAATGTCATCTTTGAGAAGAAGCCTTTCATAATCCCTAAGATGGTTATATACCATTAGCTCCTCTAGGATTTGCTCTATATCATTGGGTATATTTTCAAGTTGAGAAAGAACATCACCAAGCTCCCTTTCTTTTGTATCCAGCTCTGCCTTAACATCATTATACTGAGCCAGTTTTTCCTTCAAAATTCTACTTGCCATGCGAAGTTCAGCTAATACATTCTTGTATATTTCCTCTGTATTCATAATATGCTCTACAAACGATGCTGTTATCTCCTGTGGTAGAGGAATGTGTATCTGTTGTAACAAGTTTGCTCTCTCCTGCTGTAAATGTACCAACCGCTCATCTAAAGCCTCGCGCCTTTTCAATACAGACTGTGCACTATCTATCTGCTGTTGAATATCCTCAAGCATCTTGGCAACACGATGCTTAGCATCAGAGACTGATGTGCTATTAGGGCATACCTTTTTTAGCATGTCAAGAAGCTTTTTACGTTTTAGAGCTATCTCCGAAGCCTGCATACCACTAAGTGCACTAATAAGTTCATCAGAAACAGATGGGCGACTGGTCTGAGGAACATCATGTGCTGCACCACACACAGGACACACACCGTCACGGGCATGCATATACCTGCCATAGTCTACAACCCACTGTTCTATAATCTCTGTGTCCGTCTTCTCACCAGTAGACTCTGGCAACATTTCAAGCTGTGCAATAATACGGGTAATCGATTCCTGCTTCTTTTCATATTCACTACGCTTCTGATACAAAACATCTATATCTGGCACAGTAATGGCATCTCTTTGCTTTTTAACCTGCTCTATCTCCTTTTCTATATGCACAAGATTTTGAAGTAAAGAGATATATGGTAACAACGGCTCTACAGCTTTATAGGCATCTTCAAGATCTTGTTTCTTATTTTCATATTCCTCCACCTTGCCACGATACAAGGTAACATCTTTTTCCAAGGAAGTAAGCTTTGACTTCAAACTATTAATATCCCTCTCCAGCGCATCTCTACGACTAATGAGCAATTTCTTCTTATCGACAAGGGCCTTTGTGTGTGAAAGGGTTTCTTCAGAGGCATCACTGTACCGACCATGAAGATATGCATAGGTTCGAAAAATCCTATCTTGCTTCTTACGAGCTTTTTTATATTTCTGGAGAGACTCATAAGCCTCACTATAATCATCTATATCAACAGGTGTCATATGGCTAAGTACCGCTACATCATTTGCAGACAATCCCTTATCCCTTAAGTAGGCTATATATTTTAGTCCTTCTTGACTCTGCGGGGTAATACCCATATCTGCCAGATATGCTTTCTGCCTTTCTATACGCTCTACAAGTGAAGTTTTTTCCTTCTCCAATGTCTCTATCTGAGATTTGATATCTTCTATACTGGCATGGGTTTCTTCTATCTGCTCCATCAAATTCTTGAGTTCCTTCACAGCATCAAAGGAGGGCATATACTGAGAAAGCATTGTCTTTGCTTGAGATACGACAGTAATGGTATCTTCCAACAATTTCAGGAGCATTACGTTATTATCACTATCATATATATCCTCCCATCGGGCAGATAGCACACTATCATAATGCTCTATAAATGGTGCTACCTTACTGTATGTTTCATATATCAGATTCTTATCCGAAATAATGGCATCGTCAAGTGCTTCTTTCCGTGTACGGAGATTATCCAATTTCTCCTTAATAACCTGCTTGATATCCTCCTCTTTAAAAGGTACAACACCCGATTGACTTAGGGTTTCCACAGGCTTTTTACCAACAACCATATCATCAATCTTGCCTTGCATAATTAGAAAAGTGCTACGAAGGACCTCTGCCATCTTTCCCTCAATACCTAAGATGTTTTCTACAGCGGTCGTAACAGCTTTATCTTTATCTGGTACATTTTCCATTCGCTGCCATAGTTTTCCATACTTCACTCGAATCTGAGAACGGGTATTTAAGGTTGACTTACCAATAGAAAAAGAGCGTCTCACCTGATATAGATTGCCATCGGCACCATAGAATTGAACCTCTACATAGCCACTATCTGCCCCTTGTCTAAGAATACCTGACTTGCCAGCAAATCGGTCTACCTGACTTGTAAGGGCATACATAATAGCCTCAAGAATTGATGATTTACCAGCCCCATTATGGCCAAGTATAAATACAAGCGATCCCTGACCCACATCATCTATATCCACGCGGAACTTTTCAATACCCATAAAGTTGCGTATCTCTATATGCTTGAGATTAATCATCGACATCACCCCTTAAAAGGGAGGCAAAAATATCGCCCATCGTATCCTTAAACATCTTCTCATCTATGCCATCTGGAAGGGTAATATCTGATTTATGGGTCTCAAAGTACTGTTGGAAAGCATCATCAATAGAAACGCCGGCCACTCCATCTAATTCCACAATATGCCCATCTTTTTCTCTCTTGATAATAGAAACGAGCCTTCGAATATTAACCCTACCGACATCAACTCCATAAGCAGCTAGATGTTTTTCAACATCAACCAGTGTGATATCCTTCTCACTAATACCCAAATGGGATATCACCAAGAGTTCTTTCTCTTCTAAAACAGTTTTTATCCAGTCAACAGCCTGTTCTAATGTGTCAAACTGCCTCTTGTACTCCAGTCTATAGGGCAGAGAAATACTTAGCGGGGTATAGCTAATATTATCGGATGTTATTTCCGCTATACCAAACGACACATCATCACCACCCAATCGTGCATCACGGGGAAGCATAGAACCAATAACATACCTACCATCACGGGATACATATCGTCTATGGTCATGCCCTGCAAATATAACTGTGCCATTCTGAGCAAGGGGTTTGTCTGGCACAACAAACTCTCGCGCCATAACATTGGAAAGGAGACTACTTAAACGACTTTCAAGAAAATAATGAACAAAGAGTATGGCATTCTTCTTGTTAAACATATCCATTGTGTTTTCCCTCATCTCGTTGATAACCCCTTCGGGAAGAATTGATGCAGCATGGGGTAATACGGCAACATGCCTTATATCATGAAGCTCCATAACCTTCTCATAGGCAATACCTTCATGGAGTTCGTCTGTTGCTAGTATGGGACTCTTTTTTTCAAGCGACTGCATACCAACAAATGTGAAAAAGTATCCATCAGATATATTTGATAGTTCATCGTACAGCTGAGGCACTATAACATCATGATTACCCCTCACCATAAATGTCGGTATGCGATAGCGTCTGATAAGACCAAGAAAGTGCATAAGGGCCATCCACCCGCTGCGACCACGCCATGTATGAAGAAGGTCACCTAGCACAGCTATAAGCTCTACTCCCTCATCGGCAAACCGCTGAAACACTTTGTCAAGATATATCTGCTCTGCATGTCTATCAAGCACACCAGATAAGAATGTTGGGTAATAACCTAGATGTAAATCGGCAATAAGCCCAATCTTCATTTGTATCACTCCCCATAAAAAATAGAGTGCATAGCAGACCCTTCTCCCCTATAATCGGGAAAGAGCCTCATAACTTCTCTCATATCAGCAGAAGCAAAGACATTTTCAATAAGCAAATTCATAGCAGAGGATATAGTCTTCTTAGCATATTCATCTGCAGCCATTATTGCGGCTACACGGGGCATAAGGTCAAGTGCAGGAAGCACATGAGATATGACCCATGATACATCTTTGTCGGGAGCAACATCTATTCTTAGCACGGCATGCCGCCACTGAACAAGATTGATATAGTAGGTATTCATGTTATAGCTAACTTTCTTGTCACCATATGCAAGATGGATATGCAGGGGAAATGGTCCCACAATAACAGGGGCAGAAACTTTCTTATCCTTTTTATTCTTGCCATAAAGCTCTCGACGTTTATGTAAAATGGCACTACCAATGGCAAATGCCTCCTTAATACCGATATCTTCTAATATATTTATATATGCAAACTTCTCCTTGAGCTCCCTATCGGCAAAGGCAATGTCCTTCATCATCCGCTTAGGAACAAATACGATATCTGATGACAGATGGGTTATCTGTGCAACAGCCTCTACCATATTCATAAGCACCTCATGGGAAACTTCTGTCTGCATGGCAAGATGACCCATACTGCTACTGAGAGAACCATCTACGAACAATACTGCCTCATCATTGTTCTCTATGTATGCATGTGCCTTCTCTACAGCTATTGCCACAGATTTCAGCTCTGCTGTATACTCCAGCATCTTAAATGTACGTTCCCCTTTTTCTCCTAAAAAGACATCTGCCCCTAAATCCAGAGCCTCTGTATATAGAACACCATTTTTAATAAATGCCCCCACAGTCACATAGGCCCCAATAATACCTCCAAACATCTTATAGGTGGCGAATGCACCATCTATCCCAACAACCAATGCAGGAGTCGAAACAACATCATCTACAAAGGTAAGCTTTTTCATCTGAATTAGGGTATCGACAAGATTGCCAAATATAAAGTCAAGATCTTTATCCTTCATCTTCTGGGCAAACGCTTTCATCTTCTTACTGGCCGTGTCCACAATAATGTCGGCTACAGGCACTCTATCGTCCAACATAAAACCACCCCTTTAGGGATAAATTTATATAGCATATGTTTGTCTATTTCTATTATACAAGACAACCTATAGCTTAATGTTCTTTCATCGTTTTAATGATACATGTATAAAGAGGGCATCTTTAGAAATATATGAAATATCAGCAATAACACCTTTTATCTGCATCTTATCTAGAAAAGCAAACATGGTATCACCATACATGTTATACAGAGCAGCAACATTGCCAATATTTATATATGCTGTGCCGTGATCAATCTCTTTATAAGAGAAATACCGTGTGGTAGATAAGACAAGCATATTATCAGAGAGCATGTAATACATATGCGGATACCTTTGTTTTACAAAGTAGAGTGCATTTTCAAACGAAGCAGGAACACCATGGAGAAAATATACAGACAAGAGAAATTCATTATCAGAAGGTGATATATCCACATGAATATAGGCATTCTTTAATATGTCAATCGTACTATCTAGCCACACCAGCTCCGCCGATGACAGATGAAAATATTTCAATACTAATCCCTTGTAGTAGGAATAAAGAGCATTCAGGAGGGAACCATCAACTGAAATACTCATCTCTGCTTTGGGGAGAAAAGCATACTTGTATGTACCATCAGGTAAAGTTGACAGAGGAATATCAAGATAAAGGTATCCTTCAGCATCCATTGAAGATATGGAAATCGTCCCCGTAAAGCGGATATGCCTATCTACCCTCATATCAATAACATCAGGAGCAGATACACGGGCAAGGGGTTCAAGAGAAGGTTTTATAGGTTTTCTTTCCATATATGGCTCATCACTGGATAAACATAACATGGTGCCACACAGAGTATAAAAAATCTTTTTACTCATCCAGACATGGGAGGCGGTCTGAGCATACGGTACCATTATATCAACATCGGTTGTTGCCGTCCCCACAATAACCAATTTATTCCAAAATTCATGGGAAGAGACATTAACTGTGGTTGTAGACATATACAAGGTCAAAGATTTCAGTTTATCATTACATCCTGTCATATAACCCCACACACTAGTCGCCTCATCATCCAGCAGTGTCAGCTTTACATTAAAAGTGCTAAGTGGTACCAATGAATAAGGGGAAAGAAAGCTATCAGGAGCACCACAGGCTACAAACAATATTATTAGCATGAGTGTTATGGAAACGACTTTCTTCAAATTTTGACACCTCCCACAGTCAACACCTCTTTACACTTAATAGAATACCCTCTAAAATGGCATGTTATAATGCCACGATACAAATTAGCAAGATAAGGAGGGATCTCTATGCATATAAATATAGATGTAGAGAAAATACGAAGGAGTGTGCGAAGGCTATTTATCATCATGCTTGTTATAGTATTTGCCACCGGTTTATCGCCGGTATATTACTCTATAGCCGATGCTGGCAAAAACGGTCCATACATTAGTCCAGAGCCTCTGTATCAGTCTATACGTCAGCTACAGATGGAAACAGCCAGCCTTAAGTTGCAGGTCAGTGCTCTGCAAGAAGAAAATAGCCAGCTAAAAAAGACTGTAGAACAGCAACAAAATGCTATCGCCACATACCAAGCACAGATAGAAAAACTCCAGAAAGAAAATGACCAACTAAAAAAAGAGGTTGAAACACTACGAGCCAAAAACAGATATTTACAGAGTATAGTGGCATCGCTTGATAGGAAGCTTCAGTTTAAATTGGAAAACATGATTCCTACACTACAAAAAGCCACACATATCAAATTGGATAAATTCACCATCACAGCCTATGCCCCAGCAGCTGGAGGCATAAACTGTAGTGGAGATTGCAATACCACAGCCAAACTATTTAAGGTATCTGCTATTAAAGACCTTGATAACATCACATACTGTGCTGTAGACCCAAGAGTTATACCACTATACTCTGTTCTCATTATTCAAGGACTAAACAAGCCATGCGTCGCTGTAGACACAGGAGGAAAGATTAAAGGCCACCACATAGATATACTCATGCACAGTGTAGAGAGTGCAAAAAAATGGGGAAGGAAAACCCGTATGGTCATTATTATTCCTCCACAGTAAAAAGATACATGTCCAGCTTACCTATAGAAAAAGGGGAGACTTGTGCCTCCCCTTAGTTTTTACATGTCAGAAATATTATTTTGTCTTTACAATAGATACAATCTTGAGACCAGACATATTCTTATCCTCATCGTATGTAACAGAGATAGTAAACTCTGCATTATCGATAACCTTGGCATAGCCATCAAACATCTTAGCTGCCTCAGGGTCCATCATTCCAAAGATCTCACCATATTTAGCTGGATCGATATTCAGTTTGAGATATAAAACAGGTTTTCCCTCAACTTTTTCAGTAGTCAACTGAGGCTGGAATGTGCCAGCAACGATTTCAAAGCCATCTCCTGTCTTCTGGGCATTGGCATAGAGATTAGGCATAGAACCTTTGGCACCTTCAATATACTGATCTATCATCTGTCCATACATAGACCAGATCTTATCGGCATCTTTAAAGTACTGTCCTACCACGGCACCTGCCATCTGCTGCATAGATTTTACCGAGACTGAAAGTGTAATAACACCACCGGCAAACATGTCTATCATCTGTTTATACTCTCCCAGCTGCTCGTCTGCCTTAGCTGCCTGATTCATGGCTTCTACAAACCAATCTGTATCAACGGCAAGAATAAGGTCTGAATCTTTCACAACTTTAATATCTCCATCGATACCAAGATTTTCAAATTTTACATCAGATGGATTGTAACCTTTGAGAATAAACTGAGATGTATAAACACCATTTTTCTCTGAGGAGCTGATATCGCCAAACACACGAATAGGTTCCTTCCAGCCGGCTTTCACAAGGTCATTTTTAGCTTTCTCATCGGGAATCTGTTGTGGATCAAGATACAGGGCGAATGTGTGAGATGTGGCCTCTTTCCAAAATGCATTTTTCGTGATATTTTCCGATACCTTTTCCATCTTGGAAAACGGCTGTCCTATAGTGACAATGATATTCTTTCCATCCTGCTCGAAATAAAGAATAATCTGTGGACCATCTTCAGGCTTGATGGTCATTGTTCCCTTCTCTGGGTCTACCGTAATCTCAGCATTTTGCATATCCTCAGATTTTTTCATCTCATCAAGAATACCCTGTACATCTGATAGATAATCTTTTACCTTTACCTCTTTAGAAAATTTAACGGCAATAGCCAGATATATGCCATTATCAGGACCAAGCACAACTTCTTCAGGGTCTTTATCCTTCAACCCTTCGACTTTTTTCAGATCTACAGCAATAACGCCATATTGACTTTCTGTGATGTCGTTATATTTATCCATAATCTTCTTTATCTGCTCGGTAATCTGTTTGACATCTTCATCCATGCCCTGTGTCCACATGGGAGCAACACCGGCATCTACCAGTTTCTTTTGCAGATCCTGCATAGCCTTTGTATCATCTTTACTGACATTGAAGAAAATATAAAAACCGGTATTGGGAATCTTCTCCGTTAAATCAACGCCTCCACTGGAAGCCATAGGATTTTCTTTGGTCTGTGTTTTTTCCGTCCCACAAGATGCAAAAGTAAACACCAAAGAAAAAATGATAAATAGTACAATGACACTTCTAAATTTTTTCATATAATCCACCTCCTACTGTAATGATACACCAACTTAGACTTTTTGGTATCATTCCAATCCTCCAACACAAATGCACATCTATATGCAAATAAAACATCGTGATATTCAGGACATATTACTCATAAAATTCACATTTTACACAATAAAATATGCAAATCTCTTCATTCTAGACTTGACACCACTTCAACATGTAGCATAAAATTTCAACAAAATATTCCCGAAAGGGGAAAAGGAGGTATGCAACATGACTCGGAGAAGAGTAACATGGATTTTAGCCGTATCCATCGGCATTATGTTGCTTGCTCTGCCTTTCTGGGCATATGCAGCAGATGCAAGTAGCAAATTTTCTTATGGATTTTGGGCGCTTCTGCCGCCGACCATCGCCATTGTGTTGGCCTTTACAACTCACAGACCTATTATTTCGCTGTTCATAGGTATATGGGTTGGTCAGTACATATACGAAGGACTGCCTAAACTGATGGGAGGTGATGTTTGGGGTGGTATACTTGCTACGGTCACCTCGCTCTTCCATCTCTTCTCCGAGCGAATCATTAACCTCCTGGCAGATCCTTGGTATACAGGTATCATCATATTCACCATTTTGCTTGGTGGTCTTCTCGGTATTATCAACCGCAGTGGTGGTATGTGGGCAATAGCCGAATCACTGGCAAGGAGTGCCAAAAACTCGTCAATGGCACAGTTCTTTGCCTCTCTAATGGGCATAGCCATATTTTTTGACGATTATTCCAATACCCTGCTTGTTGGAAATACTATGAGACCTGTAACAGATAAATTTAGGGTATCAAGGGAAAAACTCTCTTATATAGTAGATTCCACCGCAGCACCTGTGGCATCCATGGCCCTTATATCAACTTGGATATCCTATGAGATCGGTGTAATATCCGATGCTATGAAAAATGCTGGATTTCCTGAAAAGATATGGAACTCTTCTTATAATATTTTCATTATGTCTATACCCTTCAGGTTTTATTCTATATTCGCCTTAGTTCTTCTGTTTGCTATTGCACTGATGTCCCGTGACTTTGGGGCAATGTATAAGGCAGAGGTAAGGGCAAGAAAGACAGGTAAGGTATACAGAGACGGAGCACAGATCATGATATCTAAAGAGATATCCGAACTAAAAAAGCCAGAGGGTGTTAAACTTAGGGCCATCAATGCTTGGCTCCCAATACTTGTGCTTATCATAGGAACCATTGTTTCACTCTGGATAACCGCCGGAGGAACAGCTGCATATCAGGGTTATCTTAAAGAATATGGCTCTGTCTTCAAGGCTATCACCTTTACATTTGGTGATGCCGATGCCTCTGTAGCATTGACATGGGCAGTTGTAGCCGCAACATTTGTGGCAGCTGTTATGGTTCTTGTCCAAAAGATTATGAGTGCTGGAGAACTTGTAGATGCATGGCTTGATGGAAACAAATCCATGATGATGCCTGTTGTCATCCTTGTTATCGCATGGGCTTTGGGAAGTGTTAACTCAGACCTTGGAACAGCAGAGTATGTTGTTTCTCTGGTAAAAGGGTGGCTTCCTGCATCTATTCTGCCACTAGGTATTTTCCTATCTGCGGCAGTCATATCATTTGCAACCGGTACATCATGGGGAACAATGGCCATTGTCATGCCTATAGCTATAGGACTTGCAGCAGAATTTTACGGAACAGCAGATGTTGGCGTCATGCTTATTGCAACTATTGGTGCAGTATTGACAGGTGCCGTATTTGGAGATCACTGTTCACCAGTATCTGATACCACCATACTTGCATCTATGGCATCTGCCAGCGATCACATGGACCACGTTAATACCCAAATACCATATGCTTTTACAGCAGCTGCCGTTGCAGCACTTGTTGGATTTCTACTTGTAAAGTGGATACCAGTATGGTTGTCACTTTTACTGGGATTTGGTATCATAATACTTCTTGTCAGATACATAGGTAAACCAGTACCTAATCTGACAATTGATGAAATAGAAAAAGAAGAGCTGTCTCAGGGATAGGGTACACCTCCCCTCCCATGACATAACCCGCACACCCTTTTTAAAAAGGGGGACCTTTCGGTCCCCCTATTTTTCTGAGAAAAAGACTTTTAGAACTGGACCTTTGGTGCCTTGCGAACCTCAGAAGATTCTGTCTCAAAGTACTCAAAGGGTTTAAAGCCCAACATGCCGGCAATGATATTGTTGGGGAATAGTTGAATGGTCTTGTTGAACATATACACCGTATCGTTGTAGGCCTGTCTTGCATATGCAACCTTGTTTTCTGTGCTTGTTAGTTCTTCCTGAAGCTGCAAGAAATTCTCATTGGCCTTCAGTTCAGGATATGCCTCGGCAACGGCAAACAATGTCTTTAGAGTAGATGTCAGCTCACCTTCAGCCTTTGCCTTCTCTGCAGGAGATGTTGCCCCCATAGCCTTGGCACGGGCCTCAGCAACTTTTTCAAATATTTCTTTCTCATGCTTGGCATAACCCTTAACAGTATTGACCAAATTTTCAATAAGATCATATCTTCTCTGGAGCTGCACATCTATCTGGTGCCATGCATTTTCTACCCTATTCTTGAGAGTAATAAGCCTGTTATAGACACCGATAATCCATAGCACAATGGCCACAATAATAACAATGGCTATAATGAGTCCAACCATGAAAAACCACCTCCTTACCTGTATTTTTATTATACTTTATGTGGTGGTGAAAATGGACGATTTAGAACGAATATTTTTCTTTACTGCTTCTCTTAGCGGGCATGCCGCAGTACGTGCCTTTATATTGCTTATGGAAGAGTATATAGATATCACAACAGATATGGCACCATATGTCTATCGCAGCATATTTGTTCCACTATCGGCTCATATTGGATCTCGATTCGGCATATACGGCATACTAGTTCCTTCTCTAAGAGAAAGCAACCTACAGGATAGGCTTAACCTTGTAAAAGATACCGACATACTGGGAGCAATGACAACCCTTTTAAAGGATAGTGCGGAAGAAGTAGCCAAAAACTTACCGGATATATGGAACTTACCAGACACATTCGAAAGTGTCAAATCTGATGTGGAAGATGTATCCTCTCGTATTTTCAAAGAGAGACAAGTCATGTGGATAGAGGGAAACACATTTGAAACAATGAACCTCCTATCGCTGGCAACACACTATGAAGATATCATGCTATCACTACTAAGACAAAAGGGAGACATTCTTCTCCATATGGAGCAGCGTTTAGGTTATCTTTCAACTTATAAACGACTTGTAGCAGAAACAATGCTTTCCTACAGTTTTACACCGGCATTTGCTATGGAACTAACATATCTACCTCACAAAGTCGTTGAGGCTGTTGCACCTATGATTGAAGATGTGTTGAAAAATGAGAATGCTAAAAAACTGTATACCGAAAAAGATCCTTTACTGTCATATCCTTATGGCATAGCCAAAGATATTTTGAATAGTTAGGCAATATATTTGTCACCAATGACAATATTTTGCTACAATATCAACAAGGAGGTGTATAAAGTGAGGGGAAACATGCGAGGAATGACAATGTTGATACTAAGTTTCTTATGGCTCATAGTGTTGGCTATGCTACCTATAGGTGGGTTGTGGAAGTTTATACTCATCCTTCTTACATGGCCACTGTTACTACCAGCTGTTGTAACACTGGCCGGTATAGGGGCAGCACTACTACCTATACTGGGAGTAGCCCTTGTGGGAGCCATTATTGTAGGGGTGCTATTCTTGGTAGCAGCTCCAATAGCCCTCATCATAATAATAGGACTTATCCCTCTGCTTATCATCGGTTGGATGATGGACGGTGGATGTGGCAATTGCTACTAACTATAAAGGCTTTATATATCGGATGTATATGGGGGTATCCGCAGTATACACAGAAAACTGAGATACCCCCTTTATAATTTCACCATCTACTTGAAACACTTTAGGTTCTTCAAGTTTTATATCAATCCTATTGGCATGACCATAAGATACCTTTTCGTAATGTAAAATTTCACCATTGAACAGAATTGGTATCTGATGAAGAAGTTCAAAGGGTGAGATATAACGGGCCACCAACCATGCTATAGACTTCTTCTTCACATCGGCATGAGGTAGAAGATAAAAACCTCCTCCAACATAGGCACCTCTGCCAAATGACATAAGAGATAAAGAGTGTGGAATATCAATGCTGGCATCTACAACACTAGTTGTTGAAGCACCTAATATCATTGTCTTAATAAGTCCATAGGCATATGCGGGAATACCACGAAGATATTTACCCTTGACATCAGAGGCGTAATATGCTGTATAGGCATCGAGCCCTGTACCAAGAGCATTGAGAAAGTATCTCTCTCCTTCTTCATATCTGAACACACCAGGATAGAACTCTACAAATTCGGCATAGGGCAAACTCTTCACAAAGTCGTTACCTGAGCCTGATGGAAAAACAGTGATATATATAGGATCTCTAACACGACATTGGTAAATAGCATTGATAACCTCATTAAGTGTTCCATCACCACCGAAAACATAAAACTTTCTGTAAGAGCAAAGTTTGCTGAACTCATTTAGAAGATATCCTTTACTGGTAGAAACAACAACATCACACTGTCGCCCAAGGAGTTTCCGAAAATGAAGAAATGCCCGCTTTGCCCTCCCTCCTCCAGAGACAGGATTAACAACAAACACACCCTCCGACATGTTTTTATGATAGCAAAGGACAAATATATTACATCCATGAGTTTCCCGCATGTGTTTCATATTTTCTAAATATTTTTTCATAACAATCAATATGTTTATATACCTTTATAATGGTATTGAAGGGAGGGGTAGATATGGGACACCATCACCACCATCATCACATTGATGAAAACACATCGACATTACCAATAGCACTAACAGTGCTAACCAATTTGGGCATAACCATAGCAGAACTGATAGGAGGCTATTTGTCAGGCTCTGTAGCACTCACAGCCGATGCATTTCACAATCTCGGCGATAGTATTACATCGCTCCTTGTATGGATAGCCAAATCCGTAGAGAAAAAGGGCCCTGACAGAAGACATACCTTTGGATTTAAAAGGGCTGAGGTCATAGCATCGTTTGTTGTTTCACTACTTCTGTTTGCTGCAGGCCTACTAATATTAAGAGAAATTATAGAACGCACACTACAAGGTGGCTTTGAAATAGACCCAAGAATACTTTTACCTGTTGCCATTATAGGGCTACTGGGCAACATCGTAGGCATTGCCCTGTTATGGAAACAGGCTAAACATAGCATGAGTATCAAAGGTGCTCTAATACACCTTATATCTGATGCACTATCATCCGTACTTGTGGTAGTAGAAGGAATACTCCTATATATAGGGTTTGAAAATCTATGGTATCTCGACCTCATTATCGGTGCATTCATCGTATACTTTCTCTTCAGTCATGCCTACGAAATACTAAAAGAGAGCATGCATATTCTCATGGAGGGAGTACCAGAAGATGCTGACATAGACCTTATAGAAAAAACCATCAAAGAGTTCAAGCCCAATATCAAAGACATACATGATATTAGAGTATATACACTCACGGGCAAGGAGGCATTTGTAGAAGTGCATGCCGTTGTACCTGAAGATATGACGGTAAAAGAAGTAGACATGCTACGGGACAAGCTCAGACATACTCTACATGAGGCATGGAACAAAGACATACATCTTACACTGCAGGTAGAAGCTGAGAACTGCCATTGTCGGGAACATGAGCACCATCACCATGAACATGGAATCCATAAGGCCATGAGCTAAAATATCACTAAGGGGTGATAAATATGGAATTCAAAATTGATGACAGACCTATGTCTAGTGTACTAAAAGTAAAACTTAGCAGCGGTGAATCGGTAAATGCCCAACCCGGTGCCATGATGCTCATGATGGGTAACATCAAGGTAGATACATCTATGCAAGGGGGCTTTCTCAAAGGTCTTATGCGTAAGGCCATGGGTGGAGAAACACTATTTATCAACAAATATACGGCCCAGAGTGACGCCATTATATGGCTTGTTCCGTCATTCCTCGGTGATATCGAATATATACCCATAGGCAACGACTTCTACCTTATGGACGGTGCCTACCTAGCCCATCATGGTGATATTGACTTATCTGTAGCATGGCGTGGAGGTAGAGGCTTTATAGCCGGTGGCGGCATGGTATGGCTTAAGGTATCAGGCAATGGCGGAGTATGGATTAACGGCTTTGGAGGGCTAAAAGTGCTAGAACTCAAAACTGGGCAGAAAGTTGTTGTAGATAACTATCATATTGCCGGTGTAGAGAACACTGTATCTTGGAAAGTACGCAGCTTTGGTAAAGGTTTCAAAAATTTCCTCTTCGGTGGAGAATTCTTCGTCATGGAACTCACAGGACCCGGTAAAGTATACCTGCAAAGTAGAACTTTGCCATCATTTGCCAATCTTATAGCCCGTATGATACCCGGTGGAGACTAAAAAGCACCTATACAGTAATCATAGAGAGGGAAGCCTGTAGGCTTCCCTTTTTCTATAGTGATACAATAATATGATGTATCCACTGAAGGGGAGGGGATAGTATGAGAAACTTTGTATTCCACAATCCTACAAAGTATGTTTTCGGCAAAGATACCGTGAAAAAGATTGGTGAGGAAATTGTATCTTTTGGTTCTAAAAAAGTGCTACTTGTCGCAGGAGGCGGCAGTATTAAGAAAAATGGAGTCTATGATACCGTGGTAGACAGCCTGAAAAAGCATGGTATTCAGTGGGTTGAGCTGTGGGGTGTTAGACCTAATCCTGTCCTGTCTAAGGTAAAAGAAGGCATAGAAATTGCAAAGAAAGAAAATGTCGATGGCGTCCTTGCCGTTGGTGGAGGTAGTGTTATTGATACGGCAAAGACCATAGCTCATGGACTGTTTATAGATAATGTTTGGGATATGTTTGTAGATAGCTCTAAAGTACCAGATAGCGCATTACCTATATATGTGGTGCTCACTATATCGGCCACAGGCTCTGAAATGAATGGAGGTGCCGTTATTACCAATGAAGAAACAGGGCAAAAATGGGCATTTAGCTCTCCCCTGTCATATCCCAAAGTATCCATAGTAGATCCAACAGTGCAGTTTTCACTTCCTAAAAAGCAAACGGCAAACGGTGGCAGTGATGCCTTGTCCCACATACTGGAGGCATATATCACCGGTAAACCCACAGATACCACCGTATACTACGATGAGGGGCTCATGAGAAGCATTATAGACAACATAGACACACTCATGGTAGACCCCAGAAACTATGAAGCAAGGGCATCATTTGCATGGGCAGCTACATTGGCACTAAATGGCATATCGTCCAAAGGACTCGCTGGAGATTGGCTTTCACACGCTATAGAACATGCCATATCAGCCATATATCCCGATGTGGCACACGGTAGCGGGCTGGCAGTCGTGCATCCGGCAGTGCTTATGTATAGAAGAAAACACAATCCAGAGATACTAAAGAGATGGGCACAGCAGGTATGGGGAGAAAATACCATAGAAGGTGGTATAGAAAGGCTAAGGGCGAAATACAAGGAGTGGGGACTTCCCATATCCCTAAAGGAGTTAGGTGTCAAACCCAGTGACTGGCAATCTATCATAGATAAAACTGTAGAGCTGGGCTGGGGAGACCTGTGGGAACCTATCACACCACAGGTGGTAGAAGAAATACTGAGATATGCAGACATATAGGGGGTGAGACCATGAGAAACTTTGTATTCCACAATCCTACAAAGTATGTTTTCGGTAAAGATACCGTGAAAAAGATTGGTGAGGAAATTGCATCTTTCGGCTCTAAAAAGGTGCTACTTGTCGCAGGCGGTGGCAGTATTAAGAAAAATGGAGTCTATGATACCGTGGTAGACAGCCTGAAAAAGCATGGTATTCAGTGGGTTGAGCTGTGGGGTGTTAGACCTAATCCTGTCCTGTCTAAGGTTAGAGAAGGCATAGAAATTGCAAAGAAAGAAAATGTCGATGGCGTCCTTGCCGTTGGTGGAGGTAGTGTTATTGATACGGCAAAGGCTATTGCCAACGGTGTATTTGTAGATGATGTATGGAAACTATATCTGAGGAAAAACCCTCTGAAACCCACAAAGGCATTACCTATATATATTGTTCTTACACTCTCGGCCACAGGATCCGAGATGAATGGCACATCGGTTATTACCAATGAAGAGGAGAAGGTCAAATGGTCTTATCGTAGTATAACCAACTATCCTAAGGTGTCTATTGTTGACCCAACTGTACAGTTTTCTTTGCCACAGAGGCAAACAGCCAACGGTGGCAGCGATAGCCTGAGTCATATTATAGAGTCTTATATTACCGGTAAACCAACAGATACCACTGTTTACTTTGATGAGGGGCTTATGAGAAGCATAATAGACAACATTGATAGGCTCATGATAGACCCCAAAGACTATGAGGCAAGGGCATCATTTGCATGGGCAGCCACACTGGCATTTAATGGATTATCACTAACAGGACTGGGAGGAGACTGGGCAGCTCACGCCATAGAGCATGCCATATCGGCACTACACCCTGATGTGGCACATGGCACGGGACTTGCCGTCATTCAGCCGGCTGTTGTCATGTATCGTAAAAAATTCAACCCCGATATTACAGAAAGGTGGGCCCGTGAGGTATGGAACGCATCATCTACAGAAGAAGGGGTTGAGAAGATGAGAGAAAAGTTTCTCTCTTGGGGACTGCCTGTAGCCTTGAAAGACCTCGGTGTCACATCCGATGAGTGGGAAGAAATAGCCATTAAGGCAATAGAATTTAGACCAAGAAACGCATGGGGAGAACTTACAAAGGAAGATGTATTTGAGATACTGAAGATTGCAGATATCTAATAGACTAAAGTTACTATTCATCTTACATACCCCTAGGGCAGGCTTCTGCCTGCCCTATCTTTGTATATGAAGCCGTTCAGAGTATAAAATCCAAATACCCACGTAGCATCTATTTCTAAATCTACAGCTATTGAAGGAAGATCGTGGTTTTTAAGAAATCAAAAATATTTTCCAACTAAAATACTTTTATCTTATAGATCTTATAGAACTTCTTTCCTACATAAAAGAGCGCAATAATGAAAATCTATATAAGAAAAAAGAGGGGCTATACAGCCCCTCTTTCATTGCTTGCATTGAAAGATCACATTACATGACAATAGGTGGCAGACCTATAACATTCCACCATGTCACTAAGAGGCCACCTATGGTGAAGGCAAAGAATGCCTCAAGGAAGAAGACGATAATACCCATAACAATAAGCCACACCCATGAAGCACCACCATACTGAGATGTGCTACTTATAATAGGTGGCAAGAATAGTCTTAGCATCATTTCCATACCACCAATAATCAGAGCAAGAATAATGGTGAATATCAACACACCAGTTGGATTAGGCTTATTAGCATTATTCATCTCAATAAGACCTCTGGTATTAAGCACCTTCAAAGGCTTTCTATCCTGTTCAGAAACAATATAATAAGACCTTGTACCAAAGTATGGATTAATGAGGGAAGCTATATTAACAGTGGCTCCACCACAGTACATGTTATCGAACACGGCATTGAATACCTTGTCAAATGAGGTATCAAACCTATCCATCACATCACGGCATACATTCTGAGAAGGTACAAAATTTTCAATAAGAACCTTCTTCTCTTTCTTACCATCGTTAATAACAACATAGGTTTTAAAAGCCTCACTCTTCTGCTGGGTCTGTTCAGCACCTTCAGCTGCATTACATGCACATGTATCAGAAACAGTGCATGTATTCTGAGAAACCTGTGTGCTTTCTGTAGGATTGGTATTATTATCTTGTGAAGTAACATCTTCTATGCCGGCACAGTTACTCTCAATCTTGCCAAGTAACTCTTCCTTATAACCAGATGACTGACCTTGATTTCCAGCAGTTCCTTCCGTGTTAAAGAATACACTCGCAGGACAAACCTTTAGCTGCTTGTCGACATAGGTCTTGGTATACTCACACTGAACATACTGCTTAATTTCACTTTTAGCTGTCATGCATTCTGTCTGATCAAGGGGACCCTGTATACCGTTCTTTTCTGCATACTTTTTAATGGTCTGTCTCATAAACTGGGCATAACCTTCAATACCACCCATCTTCTCAAAAAGCTCTTCGTTATCGAGTTTCACCTGATACCACTTAGCATTCTTGATTATATCAACTGCAGGACCCATTTCCTTCAAGGTTGTTACAACATTTTCCATACCAGACAAGGCAAACTCTAGCTCTTTAGGAAGAGAAGCAAAGACCTTTCTTAATTCTCCCAGATTTTTGTTATACTCTTCGATATACTTATCTTTTTCTGCACTAGAAGCCATCATATCTATATTCTGTTTAGCCGTTATAAGCTTATCGACATAACCTTTTACCTCATCAAGACGCGTAGTAATATCGTCCACAACACCAACAACTATTTCTAGATCCTTAAAATTACCGCCAGCCATTGTCTCAAGATCTGCTTTTACACTATTTATACGGCTGATAGCATTGTCGATAGTGGCAATAACATTCTGTAGATCTTCTACAGAGCTATTATCTTCTACTTTGATATTACCCAGATCCGCAAGAATACCCTTGATTTGAGAAGAGGCATCTTTTACCTTTGGTTCAAGCTGTGTGGCTACTTCTCCAGAGAGGATCTTCAGATCATCAAGAAGTGCCGCTCTAACATCGGCATTTTTATCTATCCAAGTACCAATCTCCTCCGGAGCTAGATTACCTATACGGGACACAGGACATCCACTAACCTCTACATTTTGATTTTCAAAATGGTTATACACATCTACAAAGATACAGAATTTGTCTTTACCCAATTTATCCATTAAAAATTTCTGTGCATCGACATCTGTTTTCCAATCGACAATAGAACCAGACTTCAAACTATAAGCCTCATTACCAAGCATATCAATCTCATCGGCAATAGCATTCCAAGAAACTATAACAGCAGGTTTTTCCTTAAAAGGAAACACCTCACTGTAAAGAGGTTTATTCTGATCTTGTATCTGTGGTCTGTCAAATATAAGGGGCCATGATCCTTTACCCCACTGTGTCAGATTACCTGCAGGAATCATCATGCCAACGGCTAAGATGATTACTACAGCCCAAACAACGGTCTTAATCCTTCCCTCTTTGCGGATTGCTTTGTAGAGGGAATACCAAACATAGGCGAGAATTAATAAACTAACAATTGTCCAGCTCACCCTCAGTTACCTCCCTTCACCATCTCTTCTGTTTCAATCAGGTCTATTATGTCATCCAGTCTGTTGCGAATGTCCTCGCTTAGATAAGACAGGTACTCTTGTCCAAGCACCAGATATAGTATACCAACGAGGACAGATGCAATTAGAAGACCACTCCACAGCCTTTTTAACATACAGGCCACCTCCTCACCCAAATAAAACAACAACTATGCACCTTTTACTATTGTACTACAGTTCAACAGATGCGTCATCACCTATAAATAACTTTACTTTGGGTGCGCCCTGCATGGATATGGTGGCATTTTTTCCTACCAAACTATCCATAACCCCGTGTACACCAATAACCTTAACTTTATCAAGGAAAACACTATAAGAGATAGAACTATTTTTAATTTCACTATCATCACCAATACATGTAAAGGGGCCAATAGAAGAGTTTTCGACAATGGTACCAGCTCCAATGATAGCAGGCCCTCTTAGCTCGGAGGAACGAACCACAGCTCCTTCCTCCACGATGACACGGCCAATAATACGGGTATCTTCAGAAACCTCGCCCTCTATCTTCTGCTCAGCATAGGCATCAAGCACAGCAAAATTGGCCTCAAGCACTGTATCCTTCTTACCTGTATCTATCCACCAACCATCAAGTTTAACAACCTTAACCTTCTTACCCATCTTGACAAGCTCAGCTATGGCATCGGTGATCTCATACTCACCTCGCCAAGAAGGTTTTATTCTGAGAATACTGTCATGAATAGAAGGAGAAAACAGGTATACACCAACAATGGCAAGGTTAGATGGCGGAACTTTTGGTTTCTCTACAAGGTCCTTAACATTGCCCTCTTCATCAAGAACAACTACACCAAAGCGTGTGGGATCATCTACCTCTTTAACAAGTATGAGAGCATCGGCCTTTTCGTTGTAAAAATCTTTTATCATTTCAGAAAGCTCTATCTCTGTCAGGTTGTCTCCAAGAAGCATAACGAAATCGTCATCACCAAGCCATGGCTGAGCCGTGCGTACAGCGTGGGCTAATCCTTTAGGTTCTTTCTGTACAATAAACTCAAATGATAGATCTCCGCCACCATACTCTTTCATAACAGCATCTCTAATGGTTTCTTTGTTGTCGGGAGATACGACAATACCAATCTCCTTAATACCACCCTCGATGGCCTGGTCTATAACAAAAAACAACACAGGTCTATTCATGACAGGAACCATAGGTTTGGGCATGGTATAGGTCAGTGGTCTCAAACGAGTACCCTTTCCCGCTGCCAAAATAAGTGCCTTCATATTCTCACCCCCAGAAGATTTTTCAGTCCTTCTCTATCCATTACTTTACCAGAGAAGCTTCCCATTTTGCCGCCTCCACGAACATATGCTTGCATCTGCTTCCATATATCATCAGGTCCTATAAATGTAAATCTGTCTTCTCCTATTACCAGAAGGGGTATATCTAAATCACGAGGTCTTGCTTTGGCAACAGTATTAACAATATTAGGATCATCTACCCTAATGATAATCATTTTTCCAATATTGGTCTCTATTGGCTGGGCTTGTTGCCAAACCTCGGTTACCATATAAGATGTCATTTGCTTTTTCAGTTTTTTATTTTCTGCCATCAGCTCATCCAGTCGGATCTTAAGCTGGGCTATTTCTTTTCTATAACCATCAATCATAGAATAGGCCCTATATCCTGCATAGAAGTAAATACGGCTACCACCCTTATATTTCTCTATCTTGGGAAGTAGAATTAGTGGAGCAAGCTCGGAGATATTCCTTACATGGAGTCCTCCACATGCAGAGACATCTATACCGGCTATCTCTACAATACGCACCACATCTCCCTTTATTTTGTCCCACTTAAGGGGTTTTCTTGTTGGTGGCAGTGTATCTCCACGGCTGTAATACATTACCCTGATCTCTCTAGCCTGCGAAATAGCAATAAGGGCTTCCATCTCCAAAGAAGGCAAATCAACCTTATGAGGAGGCACATCTACATCTATACTGCTATATTCATCCCCCAGATGCATCGATAAGGTCGTACCACCGGCCATATCGTGGACAAGGGCAGAAAGCAGATGTTGGGCTGTATGCTGCTGCATAAAATCGTAGCGGTGCATAAAGTCTACCTCCATAAAAGCTTTCCCCTCTACAGGTTCCGGTAGCACATGCCATATATTCCCACCTTCATCGTATACATCAAGCACTTCCTTACCGTTGATCTTCCCCCTATCTTTGGGAAATCCACCGCCACCAGGATAAAAGATTGTGGCATCGGTAAGTACATGATACCGACCGTCTATCTCTTTTACATCTACAATCTGGGCCTCAGCCTTCACCATATACATATCTTCCCAAAACAGCCTCTTTGTCACTTTTCTTCCCTCCCCGTATAGTAGCGGTTTTTTCCCAATTTTTTAGCCTTATAAAGGCGTTCATCGGCTACCTTCATAAGGTCTTCAAAACTTTCTGCCTCATCCTCAGGATAAGAGGAAACGCCAACAGATATAGACACCTTATACGGATACTTCTCAAAAAACCTAAATATAGCATCGACAATACGTTTGGCAACCTCCGTTGCCCCCTCGATAGATGTGGCAGGAAGCACAACAATAAACTCGTCTCCTCCGTATCTAAATGGAATATCCATATACCTAACAGACTCCCTAATCAAAGAACCCACATGGGCAAGCACCTTATCACCAATGCCATGACCATATGTATCATTTATCTCTTTAAATCCGTCAAGGTCCATATAAAGCACCGATACTGGATAAATACCCCTGCGTGCCTTTTCAAATTCTTCACTGCCCCTCTTCATACCATACCAGCGTGCATAAAGGTCTGTCAGTTTATCTCTAACAGAGACACTACCCAAGCTCTCCATAAGTACTGCTACACGAATAATTTCCATAAGCTTAATGAGAAAATACTCATCCATATCGCTAAACACATGAATCCCCGTATCATTCTGCAAATATACAACAAGGTGTTCCTTACCGATAAACTCTACTTCTCCAATGGCAGAAGGAGATGACGCAAATACACCACCACGTCTAACAACATCTTCTGGGGCAAATGCAAACTCATGTCTAGCCGGATTTCTTCCATCAAGAGAATACGATACCCATACATCATGCTCTCCACCCACAGTAGCTATATATCCTTTTTCACCGGGCATAATATGCAGTATCTCCGCAAGCATGCGCTCAAGAAGCACATCGAGGCTGGCGACATCGGTAATCATAGAAAACATATCAAGAATACGATCAAGGAAAAAATTTTCACTCTCAAGATCAAGAATAAGGCTGTACATCTCTTCCATAAGCATACGGGCATCGCCTGAAAACATAACCATGCGCCTATGAAAATCTGAAGTTGTATCAATATTAACGCACACATCATGACGGGATAGCATAAAACGTAGTAACCTCAAAGCCCCAAGTCTTGTTAGAAGCACCTCTGCCTTCCGGTAATATACCGATGCTATCTTGCCTTTATCCAGTCGGCAGTATAAATCTCCGATGAGAAAAGAGGCCTCTGCTGCATCAAGGAGCTTCCACACATGAAGATTTTTACGGTACACATCTTTTAATATATCGATAGCACCATATACGTTGCCTGCTAATGCTATCTTCAGGGCATATGCCATCATATACGAAAGCGACTCTTCACCATACCTGTCTTTGACAGAATTCACGACCTTATCAAGATTTCTATAATCACTATCTATAAAGAAAAAGACAGCCAGCCTCTTGTATATATCAGGCCTATAATAGGTTATAGGCATGCTTTCCAATAATCTCAGAAGATTCTCTGCCATATCTTTGGCCTTTCCCACATTGCCCCTCAGCAAGAAATACGACAATTTTAAATAGTAGTATTCAACATCCCTAACAATATCACCAGTAGGGAACTGATACTTACGTTCAAGTACCCTCATATATTTTTCAGCCTCTTTAATATGCCCCCTACTGACAAGCACCCATATCCAAGTGGCAAGAAGAACAAACTCTTGCATATCATCAAGGGGAATAGACCAACCAACTTCATATATACGTCTCAGCACACTGAGAGGGGCTCTTTGAACTTCCTCTGTCAGGAGAGAAGAAAAAACACCCCCAAGCGATGTTCCACCTGATACCAAGGCGTACATAGTGGAAAACAAGAGATATTTAGATGCCAGTCTTGGAGACACTTCACTAGACAGAATAGCAAGATTGTTGTATACCTTAAATAAAAGATCAAAGTATCTATATTTACGAGCTTGCGGTACTATAGAGCTGATAATACTATAGGCTTCATTAAGATTACCACTATGCATATATGTGATCGCAAAGGCATTCTTAGCAGTAAGAAAGAGCCATTTATCCATTCCTTCATAGGGATCCATATACATAAAATCCATAAGAGGATGGTGGATTTCTTCGTAATTTTCTTCCCACCCTGTTCGGGATATATAGTTTGCCAGAAAGAATATAAACCACAAAAGACGACCGGGAGGAAACTCTTTCAAACGCCTTAAAAGCCTTAAAACTTCTTCCTTTTCCGGTATATCACCCAGATAAAGCTGACCTATAAGAGAATAAATATAACCTAATCCATCTTCATTTTCTATTCGTGGGATAAAGGCAAACATATCAGCTATACCCTTCTTCAAGGTTCCATGCACAAGGTAAGAATAAAATCCCTTTCTGTTAATAAGCCCACTACTCGCAAGGGCATCGTACATCTGATGGGAAACAAGCTTATATTCATGTCTATCTTTCCATATAGCTTTAACAAGGGCTTTTCTATCCCGAGTTTGTTGCCACAATGTAAAGAGTGCATCTGCATCAAGATCTTCATACACATCCTCTGATACTGTCGATTTCACACAGGGAATATCGGCAAGAAGTCTGGAGTCTTCCCATACAACTTGGTTATCATCATGAGATCTGACAGCATAGAGCTGACATGCAAGTATGCGATCTAAAGAAGATGCTTCCTGCCAGCTATCAGAAAGAGATATAGACACATCGGCATCCTCATCGGTATAGATAATAATATCCCTTTTCTCTACAAGACTATACAACTCCTTAACCTTAGGCATGCCAATAGTTATAAATGCCACCTTTTCCGCATGAGTAGCATTAAGCACCCTCTCGACAATACCACTCATACCAATATTAATACGTACCCCTTCCCCCATAACAAGGGATATGGCAGGAACCATATCATAGATACTCGTTTTTCCGGCCCAAGGCATATAAAAGGCCAAGCTCCGCATAAAACGTGACCCTTCCATAAACTCCGAAGGGGATATAGACAAAATAGGATAATAACCCCATATCACAAGTCTTCGCATAAGTCCCACAATATGGTTCATAGAGAAAGGTTTCTCGAGATGGTATATTCCCCTGCGTATGATAATACCCGGGTCAATCGGTTGAATATCTATAGCACCCCCAGGAGCGTTAACACCATATGTATTAAGATAATGCCGAAGGTCATTTATAACCTTCTCAAGGGTATATCCTTTCTGCTGAGGAGGTAAAATATATACCTTGCCTTCAGAAAACACAATATTTTTTAAGGTATAACCTTCTACACGTGCTATATCATACTCCAGAGCTTGACTTAGTCTACTGATAAATGACTCTCTAGCCCTTTCCCCCCAAACTCTGAGATAATGAAAGGGAAGCAGATGTCCGGCAAAAAAATCTATTAATACCTCCTTACCATACACATCAACAACAGGAAGGAATGGGTCTGGTAGATGTTTCACCCCTCTATGAAGAGGATAGTTCTCCAAGACAAGGTATTTATCTTTTCCGTGTATATGCCACTTGGCTCCTTCTATAGACCATATATTTACATCCATAACTACTCAAATAACTTTTCTAAGATATCCTCCCTTCCATCACTGCGCGCACCATTCATAATATCTGCAATGACAGCATCAACTATCTCGGGAGATACTCCACTCTCTTTAAGTTTCCTTACAGCATCTACAGCACGCTCATAATCGCGGGCAAGCACCGATAATTTAGCTTCTATAGCATATATGAGAGGTTTATCTGCAGCATTTCTCAGTTTTTCAAAGAATGCAAACATCTGTGGTTCCCTTCCCTCAGAGGCAAGATAGCCCAGATAGGCGGATATAATTTCCAATAGTGCCATATCATCATCGCTAAGCTTATATGCCTCTACAAGAACTTCTTCAATATTACCTGTGCGACCTATTCGCATCATATGTTCTGCCTCAAGAAGATAGAGCCACCCCTCAGGGTATACTTCTCTAAGTTTCCTCACCATCTCGGATACCCTAAAGGGATCTTTTTCACTACGGGCATCTATCCACTCTCTGACAACCTGCCTCACATATTCATCAGTTGGAGCGGCAGCCCATGCCCTCTTTATCATCACCTCGGCATCGGCCCATCTACCATCACTCATCAGTAACTCTGCATATAGTGCAAATAACCACGCCTCATCATGAAACTCATCAAGAACTTCTTTTAGGGCCCTTTCAACCATGAGCTTACTAGACTCATCTACCCACATACTCTTAAGATAGTCGGTAAAAGTATGTCTAACATCGTGGCTATGAGAAGCCTTGCGAATGGTCTCCCTCAACTCCATTACAAGATCTTTGAAGGAAATCTCCTCTTCAGAGTCGGATTTACTTTCACCCTCTTTCAAGAGAAAACCTAAAGCAAACATGATAAGAAAAAGCAATACTCCCAGTATAAAGCCGTTATTGTACAGTGCCCTTACAGCAGGTGCCTTAGCAGCAGCCCTTCCCATGGCAAGTAAAAACACAATTCCGATACCGGCAAAAAATGAAAGAATAGAGGATAACCCAACATACACCCACTTATTCAAGGCACATCACCACCTATTAAGACATTTATTTATACTTTATTCTACCAAAAACTACTGACCAGAAGCCCACTGAAGCATATACAGTTCATAATATAGTCCTCTTTTTTTCAGAAGTTCCTCATGGGTACCCTCTTCTACCACCCTTCCACTGTCAAGCACCAATATCTTGTCAGCCTCACGAATAGTAGAAAGCCTATGGGCAACCATAAGTGTTGTACGTCCTTTCATAACCTCTTCAAGGCCTTCCTGTATAAGTCTCTCTGTTTCACTATCAATGGATGCCGTTGCCTCATCAAGAATAAGAATAGACGGATGATGCACCAAAGCACGGGCAAGAGATATCAGCTGTCTTTGCCCTACAGAGAGGTTTGCACCACCGGAGAGAACCATCGTATCATATCCATTGGGTAGATCTTTGATAAAATCGTGGGCATGAACTCTCTTGGCAGCATCTATAACCCTCTCAAGGGGGATATCTCTACCCAGAGTAATATTGTCCCTAATAGTTCCCTTAAACAGGAAAGGCTCTTGCAACACCACAGCGGCACCACTTCTGAGGTCATCTTTTTTCCACTGCCTGATATCTATGTCATCAACATATATGGCACCCTTATTCACATCGTAAAACCTCAAGGCTAAATTCAAAAGGGTAGACTTACCAGAACCCGTAAAACCAACAAGAGCAATCTTTTTACCTTTAAGAGCTTCAAATGACACCCCTCTGATAACCTCTTTCTTGGTGCCGGGATATGCAAAATGAACATTATCGTATCTAATATAGCCCTCTGGCCTACCAGTATGTGGATTTTCGGCATCGGGTATATACCAATTTTCATTCATAAAGCGCTGTATCTTCATGATTGCCGATGTGGCATCTTGTATCATTGTGTACTTATCTGCTATATCTCTAATAGGTTCTATGAGATAGTTGATGTATGTAAGAAATGCCACAACATCACCAATGGTAGAGGAACCCCGTAGTATCAGATAGCCACCGGCAACAATAGCTGTTGCCTGCATCGATGTCTTAAGAACAGGCCCCGAAAGGGCATTGAAGATATCCGTTATAAAGAATGCCTTAAATAGGCTATTTCTATACTCAAGTGATGTCTTCTCATAATCTTTTTTTATACGTGGCACCTGCACAAACACCTGAATAATAGGAATAGCAGACAGTATCTCCTGAGATTTAATATTCAGGGTTGCCCTGACATCTCTAATATGAGAGTATAAATCCCTGAGCCATCGACCAAATCCTATGGCAAGAATGGCAATAATGGGGGCAAACACAAGCTCAATAAGTGCCAATTTTGTATTGACAAGAAACAGAAACACCCAAACACCTGTAATGATAAAAACATCTGACACGATAGCGGGAATACTACCCGCAAGCACATCACCCACAGAGGCCACATCATTGGTAATACGGGTAACAATAACACCTGTCGGTGTCTTAGAGAAGAAGTAAAGCCCCTGCCGCATCATATGTCTGAACATATCCATACGAATATCCTTCATCACCTTAAATGTCAGCACATTAATAGCCCACGAAGAGAAAATCAAAGGTATACCAACACCCAATGTAAATCCTAAAATGAGATACATCATGCGGGTGGCGCCAACAAAGTCGTTTTTTAAAATATACTGGTCTATAAGAATACGTATAAGGTAAGGATTAATAAGCTTAAAGAATATCTGAAGAAACATACCTATAACACCGAGTACGGCCCATATCCAATATCGCTTTACATATTTCCAGAGCAGTTTCACTCTACATCACCACCCATCTGATAGCGATACAGTCGGCTATACAGACCATCTCTCTCTGCAAGCTCTTCAGGAGTTCCCTCTTCAAGAACCTTTCCACCCTCAAGCACAAGCACATAATCTGCCCAGTGTATAGCAGGTATACGATGGGAAACGATAATGGTAAGAGGACTGTGCTGTGCAACATACTCTTTGAGATTCTTGATAATACATCTCTCTGTATGGGTATCTACTGCAGAGAGGGGATCGTCCAGTATGAGAATATCTTTACCAGCCAGAAAAGCACGGGCAATAGATACCCTCTGCCTTTGACCTCCAGAAAGGGTTATCCCCCTTTCACCAACAACGGTATCCAGTCCTTTAGGAAGTGCCTGTATATCGTCCCAGACACATGCCATCTTTGCTGCCCATATAATCTCTTCTTCTGTTGCATCAGGTTTTGCAAAGGCAATATTATCTCTTACAGTACCGGCAAAGAGTATGGGGTCTTGAGGCACATAAGAAAAGTGTCTTCTCAGAGACGCCAGCCTGATATCGTTGACATCTATATCATTGACAAATACCATATCATCACCCGGTTGCCACAGTCTTGGCAAATACTTCATAAGCACCGTTTTACCACTGCCAGGAGGACCTGTAATACCAAGTACTTGCCCTTTGGACACACTAAAAGACACGCCCTTTAATACAATATCGTCTTTGATATCCTTAACTGTTATATTAGAAACCCCTTCAATCTCCCGAGTTCCTGTATCTTTTACTTCAGGCTCATATGTCAGCACTTCGTCTATACGTTGAATGGCAGACTTTGACATGCTGTAAACGGTAATAAACATACCCACACTAAGCATAGGCCAAGCAATCATATTGATATACATCATAAATGACACCAGCGTACCAATATCCATCTTGCCACTCATAACCATATCCCCACCAACCCACAGTACGATAACAAGGGACAGACCCACAACAACACTGGAAAGGGGCCAAAATGAGGACTGGAGTGTAAACAACTTGACACCAGTACCTATATATCTATCGTTAATCTGCTCAAAGAGTTTCATAAAGAAATCTTCTCTAACAAAGGTCTTGATAACCTTGATACCCACAGCCGTCTCTCTGACCCTCTCTGTCATCTCACCAAAGAGTTCCAGCATAACCTTAAACTTCTTCTGCATATAAGAGCCAGCCCAGAGAACAAATAGGGTAAGAATAATCATCGGGGGCACACTGACAAGTGTCAGATACGGACTCATAGATACCATCGTAACAATCGTCATTCCTCCCAAAACAACAAGGTCAACAAGGATAATGGTTCCCATCATGATAAATCTTCTGACACTTCGTGTGTCCCTAATAAGACGGGACATGAGGTCACCAATATCAAACTTTTGAAGGTCTCTTTCACTAAAAGAAAGATACTTATCCATAATAGCCATACGGAGCTGATGATCGTAACTCACTGCCACTGTTCTAAGAAACCAACGATACACGAGCCTAAATATGGCAACAGCCAAATAAAGGGCTATCATGATAAATGCATAATGCCATAAAACGCTTATCCAATAAGACTTATCTGTATCTGTACTGAGAGACTTTATAAGGTTAATAGCCTTTCTCACATACTGAGGATACAAAATCTGCATAATATCAACCAGTATGAGCGCTATAAAGGCTATGAGAATTTTCTTCCACTGAGATTTCAGGTAATCAAACAGTCTCTTCAAGGTCTAATCCCTCCTATAAGGGCTCCAAACGACACATCCTTTAGATACACATGTCCATCTTCAGAAACTATTTCCCCTTTTATAGGATACGTTCCTTTAAATAGAATCACCTTATCACCTATACAACCCACCGGTATTCCACTGAGACTTTTCAGTACTTCCATACTTGGGATCGCTATTTTATACCCCTTGCTTCCAGCTGGAACAGCAAAAGCATCTTTACATAACACCATACGCGGTGATATCCATCTCGGTGATAGCTTCACCGTAGCAGACTTTACAAAGCCATCTTTGTCATATAGAGACACAGTCTTTCCACCAAGAATAAACCTATGCCCGTTCAGAGGCAAAACATACGCATACATGAGGTCGGCATTCTCCTCTATCTGCTTGGGCTGTCCACTACCGAACCTTAAGACCAATCTACCAAGATAGTAAAAATATGTGCCATCATACCAAACTTTTATGTTTGCAGGTCCC
This sequence comes from Zhurongbacter thermophilus, assembly GCF_026184435.1. Taxonomy (NCBI): domain Bacteria; kingdom Pseudomonadati; phylum Zhurongbacterota; genus Zhurongbacter; species Zhurongbacter thermophilus. Next base: position 121,990 of record NZ_CP046447.1, on the reverse strand, counting down.
AATGTTTGCAAATCAGAGGCGGCATCAGCGGGCATTGGTACACACTTTTTCTGACCATCTATACCAATGGCACATACCTTCATATCGGAAACAGTTTTTCCATATATCACTACAGAAAAATTATCTCCCTGCACACCGACCAGTGTTGGCATGTCATATGTGCCTATCGTCCTTGATGCCGTGGCACCATATAGGTATATCAGCTGCATTTGCTTTTCACCATTTATAGGCTTGGCAAATACCAGTGCATGGGGAGCTATACCCATGAGATATCCGGGAGGAGTAATAGATGCCGTCATTCCCGTGGATAGGTCATGCATGACAAGATCTTTACCAAATTCCACATAGGTATATGGAAGAACCTTTCCACTCTGCGGCATATATATAGCTACCATAAGAATTACGGCAAACAGGATCAACACCATTGCAATAAAAATCTTCTTCATAAATCACCCCTCCCACCCATATCAATGTACACTAATCATTTTAACAGCACGATGGGAGTTTAGGCTATATATTACTACATAATAAGTTAATAAAGTATCATGACCGATGGTCAGGTTATTTATCTATCAAAATAACAAAAATGAAAAAGGAGGGGCTTCCCCCTCCTTTACACACAGAATACCAACGATAAGATTAGTTACCGGGCTTTTTGATGTCTACAACCTTAATGTCAAACACCAATGTCTTACCGGCCAGCGGATGGTTAGCATCTATGGTAACAGTAGCACCTTCAATAGCAATAACCTTTACAGGAATGGGACCCTGCTCGGTATTCATGTAGAGTGTCTCTCCAACCTTAAGGTTTTTCTTAATATCCTCAGGAAACTTATCTAGAGGATACTGGAAAACATATCTTTCGTCTCTCTCTCCATATCCCTCTTCAGGGGTAATGGTAACAGTTTTCTCTTCTCCCAATTTCATACCGAGAACTGCTTTATCAAAGCCTGGAATAACCTGTCCAGCCCCTACTGTAAATGTAAAGGGCTCTTTTCCTACATTAGAATCAAATACCTCTCCATTCTCAAATTTACCCGTGTAAAATACGCTAACCGTATCACCTTTTTCTACCACTTTACCGTTCTCCTTTCCTGTCTGGCTACCTGTAGCCGTTTCGTTCTGAGCCACCTCATTGCTCGATGTAGCCGTCATAGACTGACTACTGGTCTGAGTGGCTGTTCCTGTCTGCGAGCCTGTAGAAGCACTTTCGCCACATGCGGCAAAAGAAAAAAGCACTGCTACAGCAAGCAGCATAACAAAAAACTTTTTCACACTATACACCTCCAACAAACATATAGGGGTATTGTATCACCTTGGGAAGATATAAGCAAATATAAACACAGAGATGAAATATTTGTTAGAATTCAAACTTCAGAAGAGGTATCCTCTCCTGCCATCGAGTCCATTGTGCTTTTCATATAGGCCTTATAGTAAGTACGAAGGTCGCCATCTGTACCGCATATATGACTCACAAGCCAATCAACAAGCAGATGATGAATTCTAACAACCATGGTGTGAGTAGGCCCAAACTTTACATAGTCATTGACAAGGTTTCTCACCTGTTTTTCAAACCATCGATGCATATTATAGTGGTTAAGATATCCAGGATACCCAATTTCTTGCATAACTTTTTCCTCAGTGGCAAAATGCTTTGCTGCGTATCCCAATAAAAATTTGATATGGGCCTTTATCTTTTCAGCATCAGGTTCCTTATTTCCAAGCTCTTTACATAATTTATTGATCTCATTAATCAGGGTTTTGTGCTGTGCATCTATCTCAGGATGCCCCATTTCCATATATGGTTCCCACTTAGCACATTGTTTTTCCTCTTTTTTTTCTTCACTCATGACTTGTTCTCCTCCAGATACACAAGTACAAATGCCATAGCATAGTTTACCACCAAGAGTAAATACACAAATGCTCTCATGTACTGTTCTTTTCTACCAAACCAGTCATATACAATGCTATACAATGCATCAAGTACATTGTCAGAATCAGATACCCGATACCCGAGTTTTTTCAAAGCATCAAATAAAGCATCTGTAGGACTATCTTTACCTCTAGCAAGGTACATGCTGATAGCAGTTTCTAATATATTGTCAAGATCGGATAGCTTATCTATAACAACCTCTGGAATAACTCCAAACTCCTTTTTAAGATATGGTCTAAGATAGAAATCTATCTCCATCCAAACCTTTTCATACAGTCTATCTCGCCGTCTTTCACATCTCCCCACATCGGGAAAATCAGCACATGAGACAAGAAAATCCGACAAGATGTAAAGTCTATCTTGAACAATTCCCTTAAACATATTATCTATAAGGGAGGTCTTCTTTATAAGACTTTTGACATAGTCAAAGAACACATTAACATCCACATGGACATCAAAACCGCGTGCCGAAAAGTATGTCGTCGCAAGTCCCCCAATAAGTCGTGTTTTCTGCGTTATCATATCTATCACCTCTGAAAAAGGGGGAGGTTACCCTCCCCCTCTATACTACCAGATGACTATACCATTTATACTTTAAACTTGCTAACTATATCAGAGAAGGTACGTGCTTCATTTTCAATCTTCTCAACTGCCTGCTGTAGCTGTCTGGTAACCTCTTCCATGCTCTGGGTAGAGGCAGATATTTCTTCTGCTGTAGCACTATTCTCTTCGGCTACTGCGGCAATTTGCTCTATAGCACTGGATATAACGCTCACCTGATTTCTAATACCCTCAACACCCTGTATGATATCGTTGATGCGCACGACGATTTCCTGTGTGTCCTCACCAAGTTTAGCCGTCTCATCGGCAACCTGCATCAGCCTCTGGCCCTCTTCCTCAAGCATCTTGAACTTCTCTTCAATGCTCTTCACAACATCCTCTATCTTGTTAAGCAGACCTCTAAGAATATTTCTAATATCGGAAGCACTCTCCTCAGATCTCTCTGCCAGTTTTCTAATCTCATCGGCAACAACGGCAAACCCTCTTCCTGCCTCACCGGCTCTTGCTGCCTCTATGGCCGCATTAAGAGCAAGTAGGTTAGTCTGTTCAGCTATCTCTGTAACGGTATCTACGATGGAGGATATATTCTCTGCCATATTGTTAAGCTCTTCAACAGATGCCACCAGCTCACCAAGACTATCAACCTGACCTCTTAACTCTGTGGCTATCTGCACAACATTCTCTGCATTATTGGCAAGGGCATTGATAGTGTTTTCAACAACTGTCTGGGATGTACGGGCATTCTCTGCCATTTGCTCTACACTTTCCATAATCTGAGAAGCACTTTCCGCTGCATTGGTTGCCTCATTGGCTTGCTGGGTTGCAGCCTCTGCAAGCTGAGCTACAGCATCGGTCAGTTGCGCTATGCTATCGTTCATATACTCTGCAGATTTAGACAGCTCACTTGCCGATTCTCTCAAAGAACCTGTAGCTTTGAGAACCCTGATAACAAAATCCTTTAGTGTATGGGCAAGGTTTCGAAGGGCCTCGACAAGAAATCCTATCTCTGTCTTGTATGGATATTCTGGTATCTCGATAGTGAGATCACCCTCAGATACCTTCATAGCGGCAATGGCAATGGCATCAAGCTTACCGAGAATTCTATTGATGAAGTAGTAAATGACAATACCCGCCAATACAGCTAAAACAACAATGGCAATGATACTCTTATTCTTCGCAGCGGTATATGCCGCATAGTACTCATCATATACCTTATAGCCCAAAATCCAACCATTACCGAGATGCTCTATTCTCATACGGAAATGACCTATCCTGTCCTGACCCTCTATCCAATCTCCATCCTTAGCAGATGAAATCTTCTCCCACAGTCCCTTGAGGTTCTCTATCTGCTCTTGAGTTAAGCCTGTTTTCTTTATCTTATCTTCATAGATTTTCTTATAACCTTCATCTTCAAGAAGTTTATATTTTTCTGGGTCAAGGGCTACACCTGTCATATCTGGATCGGGATGGGCGACAATAATAGAGTTGGGGGCAAACACAACAGGGAGGGCAATAGGAGTATCACCATGCTTAATAACGGCATTCTGAACCATCTTAACCAAGGTAGACAGTCTAAAGTCAATACCCACTACACCGGCAATCTGGCCATTGACATCGAAGGTTTTAGCCAATGTCACAATAATGTCGCCTGTATTGGCATCAATATAAGGAGCCGTATAAACAATTTTTCCGGGGTGATCCATAGCAAGTTTATACCATGGTCTCAAACGGGGATCATATCCACCCTCTTCAGGAGATTTATCGGGAACCCAAAAAGAACCATCAAGCATATATCCATCTTGGAAACCGGCATAGAGCCATAAAACATCTCCCTTCACCGTAGACCATGCAATATTCATAGAGGAATATCCCCTGATATATTTTTTCACAATAGAACATTCATCTTTGGTAAAAAATCCGTCATCGCATGCCTTGTCGGCAAGCGTACGAGCTTTATTGAGATACTCCTCAGATGCAATAACGTTCTGCCACTTTGTTAGATCCTCCACACCGTAATTTTCGGCAGCCTTCATAATGAGCTTTTTAGCCTCCATTGGGTTGGTTAGTCCCAAAGCAGACATCCGCTCAGCTGCATTGTTAAGAGGTCCCTCTCCTGACGACTTAAACCAGTTTGTCATATCTCCACCTAATGTTCTCTCCAAAGAGTACACCTGATGGTCCATAGAATCCATAGCAAAGCTCTTAAAACCACCGAGAACAATCCAACCAATAATACCCGGCAGAACAATCACAAGAACGAGTCCAAAGATCAACATTTGCATCTTTAAACTCGCTCTCTTGGAGTATGTATTCTTCATAGCATGGCTCCCTCCTCTCAAAAATTCATATACCCCCGTGGTTTTGAAGGGTGTCTAGTATTTATTTTACAACGACATAGTGCAAGGTGCTAAACTTATGGAAGAAGATAAAAAGGAGGGGTGCATATGATTATCTCCGACAAAATTATAGAAGCTTTTTTGGAAACTATTCGCGAAGACATGAAGTTCGATATAGAAAAAGAAGAAGGTGATAAATGGACCCTCTACTTTACAACAGATGCATGGGAAGGCAAACTACCCATCACAGTAAGACTTGTCAGAAACGAAGAAGGTTCTCCTGTTATGCTGCTTATCTACCATAGTGTGGAAGTCAATATAGAAGACCTCGGAAAAGAAGATCTACTGGGCATCCTTGCCTTAAACAGAGATATCAATTTTGCCAAGATAGCGCTCTTAAAGGAAGAAACGGGCATTATAGGCGTCACTATAGAGATGCCAACTGTAGACATTAGCGTTGAAGAGCTCCTTACCGGTCTGATCTCTGTCGTTCAAGGAGCTATCGTCTTTCACTCATTTATTGACGGTATATCCCACAGGGTAGGGTTCAGAATACCGAAAAAGAAATAAGGTGATATAATACGCCCTATGGATCTATATACGCTGATAATTAACGCACTCAAAGTAGGCTACCTCGCATATGGCGGTGGAGGCACAATGATCGTGCTTGTACACCGTCTATTTGTACAGCCGGGATATCTGTCAGAAGACCTATTTTCCCGTATGGTAGGCACAACCTTTCTCGTGCCCGGTCCATTTGGCATCAATATTGGTGCACTGGCAGGACTTGAGGTAGCCGGTTTTCTCGGCGTTATCATCATGGTTCTCGGTATTATTGCCCCATCATTTACACTCATGCCCCTCATGTGGAAACTTATGGGACATATGCCCGACAACCGCTGGACTATAGGGTTTAAAAAATCAACAAAGGTTATAGGGTGGGCTCTTAGTTTCTTCGCAGCCATTCTAATACTAAAGGGGCTTATCGTTCATACAGGACACACGCTTGCCATAGGTATAAGTGTATATTCCCTACTCTGGATAGGGATTATGTATAAATATAAACTACACCCAGGCTGGTTTATTGGCTTTACCATGGTTTTAGGTGTGGTATTGGGGATGGTGGGCATCATATGACACTATGGGATATATTCATTACATCGGTAAAAATAGGCTTTTTGTCGTACGGTGGAGGCAACACAACAATTGTTTTATTTCACAGAGAATATGTAGAGAAGAGAAAGCTCATAGACGATGAAACTTTTTCTCACATGATAGGTCCATCTATCTTTGTACCCGGTCCGTCTGGACTTAATATCGCCTATGCTACGGGACTTGAGGTGCATGGTATAGCCGGTGCCATTGTATCCATGCTCGGTGTCATGCTCCCTCCGCTGCTTATTGTTATACCGCTATGGCTGTTTCTCAAAAAGACATCTGAAATACCTGCACTGTCGGGGCTGAAGTTAGCCCTCAAGGTTGTTGGTGGCACAATGGCACTCTATGCAGCACTCGTTATATTGGAACGAATACTGGCAGAAAAGACAAAGGTTAAGATAGCATCCCTCATATACGGAATAGGAATCATTACACTTCTTGCTCTGGGGGTCAACCTCATCTTGGTTGTACTACTTAGTATTATCTTGGCTCCCCTTATGGGTATATTTGTTGATACATGAGTATAAAACTTCTGTAAGCTGTCTTGCCCTTTCTATAGGCAGATAATCAAACGCCTCTTTATCAGGCCTATAGTACATATAGGTAATCTTTGTTTTCCAGAAAATCTTAGAAAGAATCCCTTTATCCACCCTATAAGGGATAATTCCCTTAACTTCACCTCTATGTACAAGAACATACACCACATTGGTTGTAGGAGTATTTTCTGGGTATGCCATTTTCAACACAGAAGAGAGACATATACTACTACCTATGGTGATGCTGGCATCTAAAGGTGGTAAAGTGCCATACACAATAGCCATAGTACCATCTTGTATAGGAAGCACATGGCCCTCATAAGGTTGAGGAGGGGCAAGAAGAGCCCCTCCTAACCAGAAAAACACCACCACAAGAATGACAAAGGCTATAACATAAAACCAGTCTTTCATCACTCTACTTTACTTATGAGACTTGAAGAAACCCTTAATATCCTCTGTAAGCTTCTGGGCAGCTGTTGCCGACAGCTCATAAGCCTGACCATTCCACACAATAATAGACTTGGTAGATGTAGAGACAAAGTTTTCCAGTGACACCAAGGTTTTCGTCCCTACCTCGCCTACAAACACACCTCTAACATTGCCACCATAGAAGAAAAATGCCAGGGGAACACCCATCTGATTTTCCGGAATACCCGGATAGGCCTCTTTGTATATCTTGACAAAGAACTGCTGGGCATCTTTGGTGGCCCCATAACCGGGATTGACCTCTACAAAACACATACCGCTCTTACCAAACACCTCTGTAGCATAACCCTTGAGAGCACGGCAGTGAGGACATCCCTCTGTACCAAATATCACAAGCCCTTTTTCTGGAGGGCAGTTTTCTGTTGTTCCTACAGTCTGGGTACTCGTAGTCTGGGTAGTACCTGTGGTACCACCGCTACTGTTAGATTGAGACTGATTATTACCACATCCCACAAATGACAAAGCCACCGCAGCAGTTATAACCACTACTGCCAATATTGTTAATAATCTGCGCCACTTCATAACAAACACCTCCCTATACCCTTATACCACAAATGTTATATAGATATTAGCACATTACGGGCATAGGGAAAATCTGTGATACCACAGACATGAGCTACACGATGGGGTATTACCCCAACAATCAGACCAGGTTGTCTGCATCAGCTCACATCTACCTTTGAGATCACATGTGGCACAGTCAGGCACCTGATAGGTGTTGACCTTGAAACGAAATAGCCTATACTCAGGCTTATTCCAGATATCATAAAGGCTCTCATTCATAATATTGCCAAACGAGTACCGCTGTACTTCAACAGGTTCACCAAAAATCCATTCAGTATATGAGTGGGCCAGCCTATAGCATGGAAGAACTTCGCCATCCCAACCTATTACCGTCGCCTTGTCAAGGGCAAATGGACAATACCTCTCAGATTTCACAGTAAACTCAGGTATCTCAACCTTTACACCATATTTTGCTCCCCACAGATAGATCTTATCCTTTAGTTTTCTTGCATCATCGGGAAGCAAAGGATATATAGGCTCATCTTTGACACTCTCGGCAAAAGGAATAACATTGGACAGTATGAGACCGGACACTCCAAACTCACCGGCCTTTTTTATCTCCTCTTCTACAAGGGCAAAGTTCTCCTTCATAATAACCATTTCCCATAAAACGCGGGGAAAAGCACGGGATTTTTCACGACGATACTCAAGAAGTCTCCTTGTAGCATCAAACACAGTAGACAGACTGATACCCCTAATATCGGCAAATATATCCTCATTAGGACTATCTACAGAAATGATAACCTCTCCAATGTGAAGGTCTACAAGAAACTTTGCCAGCTCGTCAGTAATCATTGTGCCATTGGTCGTAATTTTAATGTAATAACCTCTCTCTGCTAACCTCTGAATCCACTCCTTGAAACGCCAATGAAATGTAGGTTCTCCTATACCACCAACTACAACGGTTTTTAGATGAGGAAAAGCCTTCAAATCCTCCATAAGTTTGTCAAATGTTTCATCACTCATATTACCCAGATCATCTTTCCATGTCTGGCGATAGCACATCTTACAACTGAGATTACAGGTATTATTGAACTCAATGTATATCTTCTTCAAGTCGGGTTTATCGGTGAGAATAAGTTTTTCACCCCTAAAATCCACAACGAATTCCACTGCGGTCGCCTCCTCGTATATTCACTTTTACCTATTATAGAACAAACATGGGTTATTTATTAGAAAAATAGTAGTTCTTTATACACATCAACTTGTTAAAGAGAGGGGATTACACTTACATATGTTAGCAATCTCCTCATACTATTGCTAATATTGTGGTATCCTTTAAGTAGATACCCACACTTTGTGTGGATGGGAGGTGGAACATATGGGAAAAATTATAGGTATAGACTTAGGAACATCTAACTCTGCCGCCGCTGTTGTACTTGGTGGCAGACCAACAATCATACCCTCTGCAGAGGGCTCTACAATGTACGGAAAAACTGTGCCATCTGTTGTGGCATTTACCAAAGACGGGCAGGTGCTCGTTGGAGAACCTGCACGCAGACAGGCAACCATGAACCCTGAGGGTACCGTAACTGGTGTGAAAAGGCTTATGGGTACCCGTAAAAAGATTAAAATATTTGATAAGGAGTATACCCCAGAGCAGATATCTGCCTTTATTTTGCAGAAGATAAAAAAAGATGCCGAGGCATTTCTTGGTGAGCCTGTAGAGAAGGCTATTATTACCGTACCTGCATACTTTAACGATGCACAGAGACAGGCAACAAAGAATGCCGGTAAGATTGCGGGCTTGGAGGTTGTCAGACTGTTAAACGAGCCTACAGCAGCAGCACTGGCATATGGTATTGACAAAGAGGGCGATGACATTAATATTCTCGTGTTTGACTTTGGTGGCGGTACACTTGATGTTACCATCATGAACTTTGGTGGTGGTGTATTCCAGGTGCTATCTACTGCCGGTGATACCAAGCTCGGTGGTAGAGACATGGATAGGGCACTTCTGGAATATGTGCTATCTGAGTTTGAAGCAGAGCACGGTATAGACCTCAGACAGGACCACATGGCAATGGTGAGACTCAGGGAGGCAGTTGAAAAGGCCAAGATCGAGCTTTCTTCTACCCTCACAACCGATATATCCCTGCCATTTATTGCCATGAAAGATGGTCAGCCTGTGCACCTGCAGATGACACTGACAAGGGCAAAACTGGAAAGCCTTGTATCCCCCATTGTTGAGCGCACAAGGGGACCCATTGACCAGGCACTGAAAGATGCCGGTATGACAAAGGCTGACATAGACAAGATCATTCTCATCGGTGGTCCTACTCGCATGCCTATTGTTCAGAAGTTTGTTGAAGATTATTTCGGCAAATCTATTGAGCGTGGTGTAGACCCCATGGAGGCTGTTGCCATAGGTGCAGCACTACAGGCAGGTATTGTTGAGGGTAGTGTGGAGAAAGATATTGTGCTTGTCGATGTTACACCACTGTCCCTTGGTGTTGAGACCTTTGGTGGTATTGTCCATGTTCTCATACCAAGAAACACACCAATTCCTGTGAAGAAGAGTGAGATATTCACCACCGTTGCCGACAACCAGACACAGGTTGAAGTTCATGTCGTGCAGGGTGAGAGAAAGTTTGCCAAAGACAACCTATCTCTTGGTCGTTTCATACTTGATGGTATCCCACCAGCACCCCGTGGTGTGCCCAAGATAGAGGTGACATTTGAGATAGATGAAAACGGCATACTGAAAGTCACGGCAAAGGATACGGCAACAGGTAAGTCTCAGCATATTACCATCACAGGCTCTAAGAACCTCTCTGAAGAGGAGATTGAGCGCATGAGAAAGATGGCAGAAGAATTTGCCGAAGAGGATAGAAAGAGGGCTGAGCATGTTGAGACACTGAACAAGGCAGATCAGATGGTGTATGAAACACGCAAGGTGCTAAAGGAATATGGCGACAAAGTGCCAGCAGACATTAAAGAGCGTATTGAGAAGCTTGTAAATGAACTTGAGGAGCTCGTCAAGCAGCAGGCAGAAACAGAAAAACTAAAGGCAAAGATGGAAGAGCTCTCTGAAGAGGTTAAGAAGATAGGAGAATCCATATACGGTGCCGGTGGTGCACCCGGTACAGGTCCATTTGGCGGTGGTGATGTACCACCTAACGGCGGACAGGGACCATCTGGTTCTGATGACGACAATGACACCATAGATGGCACACCAAACTTCTAAAAAGCCTCACACATAAAGGGGGAGCATAAGCTCCCCCTTTACTTTTACTGTCTGGGCACGATGTATAAGATGTTTCGCATCAACCTTATCTGAAAAGATGTGCCATCTTTTTCCACCTTTACAAGGTTTTTATGCTCTGGGTCTTCAATAAGATAGCACCCTTTCTGTATAAATCCAGGATACCATGTGACAGTATATCCCTTTATATGAAAAGTCCTGTACACAGGACCTTCTTTTCCACTTGACAGCACATTCACAAAACCACTGAGGAATGGGGACTGCCTGTATATGCTAAGGTCGGCTACCACATCATCTTTATCTCTATCAAAGACATCACACTGGTGGCTTTTTATAGAAAACACAGCCATAACCATCTTTCCAGCCATAGATATCTCATAATAGTAATCTGCCTGTATCTTGCTCTCCACTTCCATCATTCTACGCACCTGCTTTTTCACATCGGCAACATTGAAGTAATCTGCGTTGTATCGTAGTTCATGCCATGCATGATCATCATCTGAGTAGTAGACAAAGTATACATACTTTGCATCATCCATTGTTATAACCTTGTTGTATTTTTCTACATGCAGCGGCTCTCCGGGCTTTTTCGGAAGTACAATAAAGCCTACCTCTACATATACACCATCCGGTCTGTCATAGGAGATGTTGTAGTAAAGCCTCACGCTACCCTCTAACACAGGCTCTGCATAGTTTATATGGTCAATGGTGATGTGATCTGGCACAGACACATGGGCTGAAGACATATCCCCACTAACCGTCACATTAACCCTGAGTATATCGGTATCTTTGGAAAGATCGTAAAGCAGTACATGTTCTTTTCCGTCAAACAGATACACCTTGGTGCCACATATATAGCCTAAACCCCCGGCATATGGAAATATCTCGCCAGGTAAACATGCATTGGGCAGATGATACTTTTCCAGTATATAAATATCTCCACTGACCTTGTAGTGCTCATCAATAGTAGGATCTACATAGGCAAATAGTTTTCCACTAGATGTATAGAGTCCCAGCAATGCCCCTGGCTTTATAGATAGCAGAGCATCACCATATGAAACTTCTTTTCTCTGAGGATCTATCTCTATGGGAATAACTTTGAGGAGATTTTCATCACTCATGATTCCCACGAGGGGTAATGTGGTGCTTTCCGAGGTTTTATTTTCCCCTACATAGTGGTAGACGTACACTCCCGCCAACAAGGCGGCAATAATGATAACAGAAATAACGGTAATCTTACGCATAACACATTCCTCCTTTCATATTTTCTAACAAAGCATGGGAATAAACAGTGGCATATGTGCCACTTCATGGCTATCTGGTATGTCATAGATAACTCCAGCGGAAGGCAGTGGCCTTTCCACATGTGTGGTGTAAATAGCTATGACTTTGGCATATGCCTGAGAGCCACCAGAGGGGGCTGCAGAAGCATACATAGCACCACTACCGGGTACAGGAACAGCTCCTGAAGATGTAATGACCGCCTGCCAGCCTTCAGATGACAGGGGTATATCTGCTAGGGAACGGATACTGTAGGCATACAAGGTCTTTACAGGGACACCATCTTTGTAAATACCATCAACGAGAGTGTCTTGTATACCACCGCTATCTACAACAATGGTGAGATAGGCAACTTCTACACCTGAAGCAGATACTACAGACAAGGCAGGTTTCATCATAAACATCTCAAGTCCCAGCAGGCGATAAATCTTTAGCAAGGGAAGTTTGTGCGGTGATACAGCCGATGCCGTGTAGGTGAGTTTGACATCAATATAGGTTTTACCATCAATATCAGAGCGAGCCATAACATCATACGACAAATCACTAATATGGCCCATACCCAAACGCCATGACATGTAGGCAGATACGGCATCGGTAATATAGTGGTGTGACGAGTAGGTGGGCACAAACAGAGAGACGACCAGCACCAAGATAGCCACGGCAGAGATAACCTTTTTCATTCTTTTCACCTCCTTTCATTTAGGTTGTATTTTTATTATATAACCTTATAACGTGCCACAATGTTTGGTAACAAGGAAAGTAGAAAGTGGTTTAAAATGAAAGATGGAGGTGGTATCCCTTGAAAAACTACTATGAAATACTGGGTGTGCCAGAAAACGCAACACAAGAGGAGATAAGAAAACGCTACAGAGAACTGGTAAAAAAGTATCATCCTGATATTAATAAAGACAATCCAGAAGCAGCCAAGAAGATGGCAGAGATCAATGAGGCGTATCAGGTACTATCCGATCCCAAGAAGAGGGCACAGTACGACGCCATGCTAAGGGGAGGTTTTAGCGGCTCACCAGGAGGCACAGGGGGATACACCTTTGAGGATATATTCGGTGGCGCAGGGGGATTCGAAGATTTATCGCAAATCTTTGGCGATCTATTTGGCTCTTTCTTCGGTGGGGCCCCTACAGGAAGAACCAAGGCCCGTCGCAGTAGAGGAAGAAATGTTAAGGTAAGGGTAGAGATACCTCTAAAGACGGCTCTACAGGGTGGCAAGACCAAGGTTACCGTTAAGAGACCTACAATATGTAAAGAGTGTGGTGGAACAGGTGCCAAAGACCCAAGCAAGGTAAAAACCTGTCCCACATGTGGTGGTACAGGCTATGTCAGACGAACCCAGAACATGGGTTTTATGACATTCTCCACAACAGTACCATGTCCAACATGTCATGGCACGGGCAAGATCATAGAAGAGCCGTGTCCTGTATGTCACGGTAGGGGCATCGTAGATACTATAGAAGACATAGAAATAGAAATACCACCGGGAGTAAGAACAGGTGATATTCTCACCATAAGGGGTAAAGGGGAAGAAATACCCGGTGGCACACCGGGAGATCTGCTCGTAGAAATTGTTGTAGATACCGGTGATTTTGAAATAAAAGGCGATGACATTATCACCTACCACTATGTTCCATACCCTATAATGATATTAGGGGGCATGTCCAAGGTAAAAACCCCCGTAGGTGACGAAAAAGAAATAAAAATCAAGGCCGGTTCACAGGCTGGCGATGTCATTACTTTAAGCGGAGAGGGTTATCCCAGAGGGTACGGCAGAAGAGGTGATTTTAAAGTCGTCTTAGTACCAAAACTGCCTAATAAGGTATCGGGTAAAGAAAAAGAACTCCTGCAGGAAATAAGAAAACTTTATGAGGAAGATGCAGGAGGTGAGTCCTCTTCGGCGGGGGGCTTTCTGGGAGGCCTCTTTAGAAGAAGGAAATAAATGGAAGATTGGTTAAGCGTTAGAGAGGCTACATCGCAGGTCAGCAAGACCTTGCAGAAAGCAAAGAGCACTGATGAAATAGAGGCTCTTCTTGTTGAGCTTATACCGAAATTTGTCGATGTCGATGGTGTTGCCGCCATTAGACACATTAAACACATAGGAAAAACTTTCATGTCCCACACATATGGTATATATGAGCAATTTAAGCACAACTATACCGATGATGATATGGGGCTAACAGGGTATATCATTAAATATAAAGTTCCCCTATTTATCAATAGGAAAAGTGATATCCCCAAAGGCGTTAAAGAGGTAGGAACTTACGAAGAAGGAGAACACTATGCCGTTATTCCACTCCTTGACAGCTCTGGAGAAGTGATGCTGGTCATCATGACTGTTAAGGTAGGAAGACCTTTCACACCCAAAGAGATTACCACCTTAAGGTCAATGGTTATACAGGCTGGCATCATATACGAACGGATATACCTAAAAGCCCGCATGGAAAAATTTAGAAAATCTAGCACACTTATAGCAGACTTTGCATCTTATCATACAGACAATCCACCAGACAACATTGTAAATCTTGCCAAAGAAACTCTACATCTATGTAAAGACACAATCAAAGGTGCCGAATATGGCTCACTGCTAATGCTAACCGAAGATGGTTTCAGATTTATAGGTGTGATGGGATATAGTGAGGAACTACTGAAAAAACCTCCTATTCCCTACGAACACCAGCTAAGATGGTATGGATTTGGTGAAAACAGGTGGAAACAAGGGATACCTCGCATACTCGGACATGAGGAAATCTTGAAGAGAGACAATGTCAACTATGATGTAGAGGTAGGAAAAGCCATCGAAAGAGCCCAATCAACACTAGGGATTCCTATTATCGTAGGCGGTAAGGTAAAATACTTTCTCAATATTGACAATTTTACAACTCCCGCAGCATTCGACGATGTAGATATAGATATAGCCATGCTCATCGGCAATATATTTGCATCATCAGCAGAAATAGGAAAACATTATCAAGAAATACTGACACATGTAGAACTTATTAAAACACTGTCTGCCCCACACTTTGATAGTCCTAGTGCCACAACGGATATGAGAAACATTATAGATATCTTTATCAAATCGCTTATAGACAATATGAAAGTATTAGGCCCAAGCCACATATTTGCCATGCATTATCCTATGCAGTCAGATTGGGTTCAGATATATCCCGAAGAAGATGACATAGAAATGTTTAATCTCATAAAGAAGATAGATACATCCCCTACTGAAAACAGCATATACATATCACCTAAGCATCTATATGTAACTTGGTTTACACGAAGCCTTACTCACGGCTATATCAAAATATTGGTAACCAAAAAGGATTTTCTACCTCATGGGGATTGGTGGACTACTGCACTCCAACTTATACTCGATTACTTTGTCTCATTCGTAAAGATAGTCACACAGGCAAGAAACATGAGATACATGGCAAGAAGTGTAGCATTTCATGTGGGAAAACTCCTTGAAGATATAAATCTTGAACCCAGAGGACACATGGAATTTATGAAAAAAGTAAGTCCTATAATAGCCAAGCAAACATGGGGGGACATTCCCGAAGACTTTATATACGGTCTATATTTACACGACATAGGGAAAATCATGCTTACAGGTAAGGAGAGACAAAACTCTGGCATAGATACCAATAAGCATGTCGTATTAGGCTCACAACTTATTGAAGCTACCGGACTTGACTATTTGTCACATCTTTCCAATATTGTCAAATATCATCACGAAAAGGCATTAGGTGGTGGTCCATTTGGTCTTAAAGGAAGTGATATACCAAGAGAAGCAGAAATCGTTGGTATGCTATGTCATTTTCATCATCTCATATCCAAAGGGCTCTCCCTAGAAGAAGCACTGCGCGTTATACACTCACATAGTCCCTCACACTACTCTATGTTTGCGGTAGATAACCTGAAACTTATATTAGAGGTGTACAAAGATGGACATTAGAAATTTTGGTACAGCACTAACCAAACTTATGTCCGAAAGCAGAAACATTAAAACAGTACGCCAGGCTGAAGAGAAGATACTCTACCATCTATGGAATACAAGCCCAATACCATCTGTAGCCAT
Organism: Zhurongbacter thermophilus; assembly: GCF_026184435.1. Taxonomy (NCBI): domain Bacteria; kingdom Pseudomonadati; phylum Zhurongbacterota; genus Zhurongbacter; species Zhurongbacter thermophilus. The sequence continues at coordinate 105,843 of NZ_CP046447.1, read as the reverse complement.
ATATGCAATGAGACATGTTCCAACACTGGGTGCATATGTGCTATCACATCGCATAGGTAACGGAATATTCACGGATATTATGTTACCCAAGAGCCTTGATAGTATAAAGCACGTAGAAGAAGGACACATTGTCAGAATACCAGAAGATTATCCCTCTATTCCACCATTTAAAGAGAACCGTTTTTACACATTGTTTCCTGTACACTCTGATGACTATCCTTTGTACATCATCATGTTCGAGTCGCCATCACCTCTTCAGAATATATATATCAACTTTGCCGAAGAATACCTCTCTCAAGCTAAAAGACTGTTTGAACGCACAACATATTCTTATGTTATAGATATTTCCAAGAAAGCCTATGAAGACATCAGCACAAAGGTTTTTACCAACATAAACGATCTAAACAAAGTACTTGAAACAATAGCACGTATACTACTATCGGAGAAATCTCCTATCTCTATTGTGCTTACCGGTAACAAAGAACATTTGGAAGGCATACTCACTATAAAAAAGCATACACTCAAGCTAAGCATTACCCCGGACGAATCCATGTGGAAACATATACAAAAACACAGAGGAGCCGGTATATCTCTCATAAAAAAATGGGATATCCCATCATACATATTCAACATGTTTAAGTCTCTTAGTAACTCACAGGAAATTAAGGCTTATCTAGATAACCTATCATACGGTATAGTAGGAACAGAAAAAGACAATCAAGACAATATTTTCACTTTAGGGCTTTTTACAACTTATACCACTGTGCCATTCACAGAAACAGATGCCAGAACAGTATTAAATACACTAAACATAATGAAAATGGGATACACTCAGAAAAGGCTTCAAGACACATCTTCGCGTCAGCTATCATTTATAAAGTCTGCTATTTCAACATTCTCTATGATGCTCGATACTACAACCAAAGAAAATATATCGATGTGGGATCCTATAAGGAACATCGCCCAGCACTTCAACAATATAAGAGGGCTATACGCTATAAAAGATAAAAACATCGTAATACTCAAAGAGGCAAAAGATATAGATATAAAAGATGTCATATATCGTCTACAAAATAGGTATACAAGCATTCTTGAAAATGGTCTATTTATAACAAAATTGAGAGAAACCGACATCGACATCATCATTGTCCACAAGCGAGATTTATCTCCCATAGAAAAACAGGCCATACAGGCTATATTTCGCAATCTTCATGTTGTCAAAGATTATCTTGACGACATAGATATTCATACCCAAATTATCAAAAGACTAAGTATGATTCTACCTACAGCTATGGAGGATTTGAGAGTAGAACCCAAAGGCCAAACTCGTGCAATGTTAGACATAGCACGAAAGATAGAGAAAAAATTACCTATAAATGGCATAGATCTTAGACTTGCCGTTGTATTTCATGACATAGGTAAACTCTATATACCACCTGACATATTATTAAAGCAATCATCTCTCACTCATGAAGACTGGAATACAATAAAAACACACCCTATATATAGTCAGCAATTTGTCAGCCAATTTGAAGAACTACCTACAGAGGTAGGCACTGCTGTGCTATATCATCATGAAAATTACGATGGCAGTGGCTATCCACACGGGCTCAGAGGAGAAGAAATACCACTGCTTGCCCGCATACTGAGGGTGCTTGATACATACACGGCCATGACACTACCCAAAGCATATGGAAGTATACATACCCCTGAAGAAGCTGTAGCCCACCTCGAGGAATATGCCGGCATTTACTACGACCCCGAGATTATAAAAGTGGCAAAAGAAGCTATAGAGCCTACTCACTCATATGAAGACGATACTTCCTAATAATCTGTGCCCAGTTCTTGGCAGCATCTCTCTTCTTAATACCAGTTTGCCTATACATATCTCTATAATTGACAAAAAATGCCCGTATGCCTTCAATAAAGTCCCTGTCATCACCTTTAGGTAGCCCAGATAGATAATTTAGCACTCTCTCTATACGAGGAATAAGCCACTGAATATCATCATTCTTAGCAAGGTAACATATAGCCCTCTCCAAACACTCCAACATTTCCCTTAGTGTCAGTTCCACACTACCACCCCATTACCTTTATAGTCATTCCCATAAGGAATGATAACACACCGGCAAATAGTGGGGAGGTAAACCACGATGTAATGACATTACGCAGCACACCAAGATTGATTCTATGTGGTGCCTCGGCAAGTCCTACACCGATAACAGCACCTACAAGGGCTTGTGTAGCAGATACAGGCACACCGAGACGGGCAAACAGGAGGAGAGTAATAGCCTCACCCAGAACGGCCACAAGAGCCGTATAACTATCAAGCTTAACAATACCTCCACCAACAGTGCTAAACAGCTTACCAGATGCACCTCTAAATATGGCAACACTAAGACCACCAAGACCTATAAACAGTCCACCGATAAACGCTCCCCAAAACGGTGTTAACACACCAGCCTTGACAAAGACACCGGTCACATTGGCAACATTGTTAGCACCAAGGGAAAATGCACCATATGATGAAACAATAATCATACCCCACCATATCATGTTATCCCATGCAAATATAGATTTACGAAATGGCCTTGTTATAGGTCTCAACACGAAAAACAGGATATAGGCAAATAGGGCTCCACCAATAGGGGTAAAGACCCAAGCAAGAAATATCTTCGTAAGAGGAGACAAATTGACATGCCCCATCGCAGCTCCCATACCCAGTATTGCTCCAACCACAGCTTGAGATGTAGAGACAGGAATACCATAGCGATTAATCCACCTTACAGCTATAGCCGCAGAAAGTGCAATGGAAAAAGCGGTAAGAGGCGTCTGGTCACCAAGATTTCCCAGTGTAGTAAATCCATAGTGCCCCATGAGAGTAGCACCCAGAGTGGCAAAGATGAACATAATAATACCGGCCAGTGTCGTGCGTATAATACGCACGGCAACAGCAGTGCCAACGACATTGGCACTATCATTAAAGCCTAGTGTCCACCCCAAAAAGGCACCAGATGATACAGTCCACCACCACACAGGCACTACCTCCTTCAAATGTGGAGGGTATTATACCACACAAAAAAGAGGGAGCCTGAGGCCCCCTCTTTTCCCATATCGCAATAAAATTTATCTTGCCAGATTAACGACAAACATTATTAGTGCTGCCAAAAGACCTGCTATTGTAGGGGTACCTATCCACCCAAAGATGATTTTCTTTACCGTCTGCTTATCTATACGATTAACACCTTCCACAAATCCCACACCAATAACACCACCAACAACAGCCTGTGATGTAGACACAGGCACACCGACAACGGCAAAGAAGTGAACGGTAATAGCCTCAGCAAGAACAACGACAAGAGCTGTATATGGTGAAAGTCTTACTATCCCCTCACCCACTGTTTCCATAACCTTCTTTCCGTATGTAAGGGCGCCCAGACCAATGGAGAGACCACCAAGCAGAGCCCCCATAAATGGTGAAACGACCTTGGCATTGACAAAGACGCCCATAACATTGGCAACATTGTTGGCACCAAGGGAATATGCACCATATATGCCGGCTATAAGGAGTCCCCAGAAGATAAAATTATCCCACCAAAACAGACCCCGCGAGAATTTTAAGATGAGCGGTTTTAAGATGAAGTATAAAAGAAATGCTATAGCACCAGCACCAATAGGAGTAGATATCCAAGAGATAACAACCTTACCCAGAGGAGAAAGATCCAAGGTACCATTAACGGCACCAGCACCAATGATTGCACCAACAATAGCCTGAGATGTAGAGACGGGCAAGCCCAAATATGTCATAAGTGTAACAGTCAAGGCAGCAGAAAGAGCTATCCAAAATGCCTGCCACGGTGTCATAGCACCAAATCTACCCAAAGTTTGAAAACCGGCATAACCTTCTAACACTGCACCTAGGGTAGCAAATATCAGAATAGATACACCAGCCCATAAAAATGGAATAACCCTTGTAGCAACAGCTGTTCCAAAGACATTAGCAGCATCATTGGTACCAAGAGCCCAACCAAGATAAAGCCCCGAAGATAAAGGTCCATAAGACTTCAGCCACGCGGGGAACTTCATATCAGCTCCCCCCTTAGATTTGTCTTATGGCTATAATCTGCTCTACCACAGATGCCACATCTTCTAAAGCATCAGAGATATCGGCAAGCTTTTCAATAAAATTAAGATACACATATTTCTCCGCAATAGACACATCCCACCTTCTTAGCTCGGCAATAAGAGCCCTTTCCAGACCATCAACCTCAGACTCCAAATCGTCTACCTCTTCGGCCTTAGCCTTGGCCTTTTTAAAGTCCTCAAATAGGAACTTGACCATCTCTTTAGCAGATTTCATTTGCTTTACTGTGATTTCCATAATCTGGGCAAGCTGTCCCCTCATATCCTCGGGAAATTTCAGATGGGCAAACAGAAACACATGGTCCACAATAGACTCTGCCTTATTGGCAACACCATCAACCCTGTCAACAAGTCTCATAAGCTCTACCTTGGTTTCCGGCAGAAGTCTAGAATGCATAATAGATTCTGTGGCCTCTTCCTGCATATCATCAGCTTGTCCCTCAAGATCATGAACAAGCTTCATTAAACCACTCAGCTCATCAATATCCATATCCTCCTTTAGATACTGCCTAAGCACCTCATTAAAGGCCTCAAGTGTTTTTTCTACAAGGGACATATGGTCCATAATACGTTTAACAACTGTAGATATGCCTCCAATCATAGCGGTGCACCTCCTTTACATTAATTTTAGAAGTGTGCTTTATTTTACTACAAATAAAGTGGAGAAACATCTTTTACGAAAAGTGTCACAAAGTGTCACATACATGCGTATATATAAGTGGAAAAACAAAAACATGAAGGAGGGATGGAGTATGAAGAAGATAGGAACAGTCATGCTAGCAGGATTCATAGCCCTAGCAATCTTTATTAGTCCTATGGTGTTTTCTATGCCAGATAGTGCTTATGCTGCCGCTCAATCCACACAGGAGGTTAATAGTATAGGCACTTTACCAGTGGATGCTCCTATGCATCGAGGAGGTAGAGGGGACAAAGGCCACAAACCTTCCCAACAGCAGATTATAGGCATACTGGCAGAGTGGTCAGGTTTTTCTGCGGAGGACATAGCAGCTATACAGAAGCAGTATAATCTTGGTATCCCACAGCTTATTAACACAGTAATTCTTGCAAAGGCTGGAAACATCTCTCTTGAAGAAGCTGCAAAGATCGTATCAGAAGGAAACCTTAAACAGTATATAGAGCAGAATAAACTTCAAGAGAAGTTCATGGAAACTCGCAGAGAACTGGCTCAGTATATGAGAGGCTTCAGAGATGGTTTCAAGCATGGTGTTAGACACGCCCAGAAAAAGGCTCCCGGTATCAAAGGCAGAGTATGGAACGACTTTACCAGTGTACTGGCAAATTGGGCCGGTATACCAACCCAGACAATTGCCAGCATTCAAAAAGATTACAACCTCAACCCCGCACGCACCATTAATGCCGTTGTTCTCGCTAAGGTAGGCAATATAGATTTGCAGGTGTCTGCCAGTATTGTAGTAAATGGCAACTTGCGCAGTTACCTAGATCAGCAGGGTCTTACCGAAGCTTTCCAGACAGCAAGACAGGAAGTTATGCAGCTTCTGAGAGAGGAAGCTCAGAATCTTAAGGAAAAAGCTGAGGATAAAGTATCAGAAGTTCTTGCTCAGTGGTCTGGATTTGACAAAGATAAAATAGCCAAACTAATAGAAGAAAAGAATGTAGGTTATGCCGTAACCGTTGTCGTGCTTGGCAAAGTTGCAGGTATTTCTTTAGATGAAGCCAAACAGATTGTAGACGATGGAAAACTTATGACATATATCAGAGAAAACAACCTGTTTGTAAAATTCAGACAGGCAAAGATGGAAGTAATGAGACTCATATCCCAGGCCCTCAGACCATAACATACAGCTATACTATTCCCGTCGCCCCCGCATATGCGGGGGCGTTTTTTCAAAATTCCTTTATCTCCATATCCTTGATGAATATCAAGCCATCTTCACCGTAGAGGATGGGAGGCTTATCATCCACAGTTCTTTCTGTCTTCACTTTCCCTATCACAAGTACATGATCACCAGTTTCTACCATATTCACCACTTCTGCTGTAAAGTACTCAATAGCACCATCTATTACTGGAACATCATCAATAAGCACATATTGCGTACCAGACCACTTATTTCCCGATTTGCTACCAAAGCGTAAAACAACATCAAGGTTATCTTCTGACATCAGCGAAACAGCAAATCTACCCGCCTTTCTGATTCCCTCAAGTGTTCGCCTGTTTTTCCCAACACCCACCGCAACAAGAAGAGGGGCAAATGACACCTGAAACACCCACGCTACTGCCATCCCATAGAGCTCATCTTCATATTTGGTGGCTAGTACCCCCACAGAAGAATATATCTTTTTCAAGACTATCACCTCCACACAGGTATAAAACAAAAATACAGGAGAAAACATACACCCAAAAAGGAAAGCAAGAAAATTCCTTCCATCCACGTTCCTGTCTTTACTCGAATTTTTTCAGGCAACACATAGAAATGTTTTTCACTATATGGAAGAAACAAAGGAATACCAGACACTGTCATGGCATCTTCAACAAGATGAAGAATATATCCTACTAACCCTGTTAAAGCCCAAACCATAGCCAGTTTAAAGATTAGCATATCAAAGAGGAAATAGACAATAGACAATGAAATAATCAGGCCTGTAACAAATAGCCCTAACCCTACAACAGAGTGAGTTATAGTTCGGTGCTTTTTATAACCTGTCACGAGAGCTCCTATGGCAAGCAGCACTATACTTGGTAGAAATAGAATACCCGCCTGTGCGAATCTATCAGATAACTTTTTAGACATCCCCGACCAGAAAATATCAAAGTCAGGAACAACTGCACCCGACATAGCCGATACTACCCCAACATATACATACCATATAGGTAAACCCAACATTTCCATAACAGAAAACACAATTAATCCAGCAGTTGCACTATGGGTAGCCCCTGTCATAACTTATCCACACCTCCTGCTCTAATATTAACACTTCATAAACAGAAAACTGCTTGGTAACATATAGAGGGAGGTGGATATATGCCATTTAAACTGGTGGCTCCTTACAGCCCACGAGGTGACCAGCCACAGGCTATCAAGAAGCTGGTGGAAGGGCTGAAACAGGGATACAGGCATCAGACACTCCTTGGTGTAACAGGCTCTGGTAAGACATTTACCATGGCAAATGTCATAGCTCAGTGGGGAAGACCTACTCTTATACTCTCTCCCAACAAAGTGCTTGCCGTCCAGCTTTATAGAGAATTTAGAGACTTTTTCCCAGAAAACGCCGTTGAGCTGTTTATCTCATATTACGACTACTACCAGCCCGAGGCATATATACCAGCCACAGACACTTACATCCCCAAAGACTCTTCTATCAACGAGCAGATAGACAAGATGAGGCTCTCTGCCATATCCTCCCTTGTATCTCGTGATGATGTCATTGTTGTGGCATCGGTATCTGCTATCTATTCTCTTGATAACCCTATTAAATTCAGACGTTACACACTACCGGTATCTGTCGGCAGAGAGTTAAGCATACAGAATTTCTCCAGAAGACTTGTCAAGATGGGATATGAAAGGGAACATACAGCACTCACACCGGGCAAATTCCGCATCAAGGGCGACCTCATAGAGGTATATCCCCCAACATCGGAGGGCATTATCAGAATATATGTTGATGAAGACGATGTTGAGCGTATTGTCGAGGTAGACCCCATTACCCACGACATAACCTTTAAGTATCACTCCTATACTTTTCTGCCCGCTACATACTATGTAAGAGAAGTAGAGGAGATGGCACAGATTGTAAAAAAGATAGAAAAAGAGATGAAGGAACGTGTAGAGTGGTTTAAGAAACAGGGCAAGCTGGTGGAGGCACAAAGGCTTGAGCAGATTACCCGCTCAGATATGGAAATGCTCCTGACAACCGGCTGGTGCAAGGGTATAGAAAACTACTCTATGTATCTCACAGGGAGAAAACCGGGAGAAAGGCCATATACGCTCCTTGATTACTTCCCCGATGATTTCCTACTCTTTATAGACGAAAGCCACCTTGCCGTGCCACAGCTGAGGGGCATGTATCATGGCGATATATCACGAAAAAAGACACTAATAGAGTATGGTTGGAGACTACCATCGGCACTGGAAAACAGACCTCTAAGACCTGAAGAGTTTTGGGAACTGGTAGATAAAGTGATATTTGTATCTGCAACACCTGGTGATTATGAACTTGAGGTATCTCATCAGGTGGTAGAACAAATTGTCAGACCAACAGGACTGCTGGATCCCGAAGTAGAAATACGACCTGCCACTGGACAGGTAAAAGATGTGCTAAAAGAGGCAGCAGATAGAGCTGAGCGTGGTGAAAGGGTGATAATCACCACCGTAACAAAGAAACTGGCAGAAGAAGTGGCCCAGTATTTCACATCACTTGGTGTCAAAGCACGGTATATGCATCACGATATTGACACCATAGAGAGGGCTAAAATACTCAGGCAGTTTAGAGAAGGTGTATTTTCTGTGCTTGTTGGTGTCAATCTGCTCAGAGAGGGACTGGACCTTCCCGAGGTGACACTCGTTGCCGTGCTTGATGCTGACAAAGAAGGTTTCCTACGCTCTTATCGTTCCCTTATACAGGTTATGGGCAGGGCGGCCCGCAATGTACTTGGCAAGGTTATACTCTATGCCGACGAGATTACCCCATCTATACAGAAAGCTGTAGAGGAAACCCGCAGGCGTAGAAAGATACAAGAGGAGTACAACCGCAAGCATGGTATTACCCCACAGACCATACAGAAGAAGATAGAAAACTTCCTTGATTTCCTCGAAGGTGAAAAGCCTATATCCTCTTATGAATCAATGAGCGATGAAGAGATTAGGGACCTCATAGCTATGTGGGAGAGCAAGATGTACGAGCATGCCGAAAACCTTGAGTTTGAAAAGGCTATTGAGTACCGCGATAAGATAGAAAGACTAAAGGCAATGCTAAAGAGGAAGCACAAGGTGTGAGAATACAGTCGCCCTTGTGAACTACAGAAATGCCCCTAATCTATGTGTCTATCTAAACATTTCCTCTTTTTCATCGGTATTTTCCCATCCTTTTCTGTAATTATTCCAAAGTGTCACAAAAAGCATTCCTGTGCGTATATATAGGTGAAGATGAAAAAAGACGACCTCAAAGAAGAGAGAGCAAAAGAAAGACACAGAGCCCATAAGGGCAAACCAAAACATGAAAATAAAGGAGGGATCAGTCATGAGACTGACAGATAAGATAAAGGGAACATGGACTAAGAAGATAGTAGCAGGAGTAGTAGGTGTAGCACTACTGGCAGGAGCACCTGCAGTATATGCAGCATCTACAGGAACTACATATACAGGTGCAGTAAACACAGCAGTACAGACAGTATTGGGCACCAGGCCTCAAGATGGAACAGGCATGATGTATGGTAAGCAAAATGAGGTAGACAGAGGTGGATACGGTAGAGGTTCGGGCACCGGTATGAACCTACCAGCACCATCTGAGCTTAGTGAAGATGAAAAGGCAGATCTACTGTATATGGCAGAGGAAGAGAAAGTTGCAAGGGATGTATACATCACCTTATACGACAAATGGGGAGAGCAGGTATTTCAGAATATCTCCCAGTCTGAACAGAGGCACATGGATGCCATAGCAACACTGCTTGATAGATATGACATAGAGAGTCCAGTAATAAATGAGGTAGGTAAATTCACCAATCCTGACCTACAGGCACTGTACGACAAGTTGGTGGCACAGGGAAGCGAGAGTGTAGAAGAGGCACTAAAAGTAGGAGCACTGATAGAAGAGGTAGACATCAAGGACCTTGAAGAGGCTATAGCGAGGACAGACAATGAGGATATAAAGCAGGTATACGAGAACCTGAAGAATGGCTCATATCATCACCTGAAGGCATTTGTAACGACATTGGAGAAATATGGAGAAGAGTATAGCCCACAGGTATTAAGTGAAGAGGAATATCAGGAAATCATAAGCATGGAGATAGGAAGATATGGCAGAGGGAACGGACAAGGGCATGGGCATGGAAAAGGACATGGAATCAATGGAGAAGGAAATATGCAGGGCATGGGAGGCATGATGCAAGGGAACATGCAGAAGGGTATGCATGGAGGCATGAAAGCAGGCATGGGAGGAAACAGATAAGGGACAGATAGTAAAAGCACGGGTTTCTGCCTATCCTACACCCTGTGAGAAGAACAACATACAGATAGGAATAGGCTCAACACAACACACCGCCTTTCACATAGGAAGCCCCCTTACGGGGGCTTCCTCTTGTTGTTTTACATTTTATTAGCGCATCCTTTGGCTATACATGTGAGGCAAGAAGGGGGCTTTTATTCTAAGATGATCAGCAACACAACATTCTCTCTTAAAGTCAGGACCAGACAATCTACACCCAAAACCACATAAACGCTATCAATATGGCCAAAAAGGCAAAGCTGTATACATGGAAGTACCACAGATAACGGTCTTTACCCACCCTACGCACATATATGTTGTAACTTATGAGGTTCGCCATAGAGGCTATCAGTGTCCCCACCCCTCCAACCGACACACCTATAAGAAGTGGTTTCCAGAGCGGTGTGATATCTGCCAGTATAGTAGCCGTCGGCACATTGGATATGACTTGAGATAGAAAAGCAGAAAGCAAAAATACCGATTTAGACGATGTTAGAGGTTCCGGATTATACATATGCGTGATACTTCCACTGATGAAAAAGAAACTAACAAATATAAGCAAAAGCGAAAAGTCAACATCAGCCCACACATCTTGGTGCCACAGAGAATAAATACCGAGTATAACAGCAAGAATGGTAAGAATAAACACATCGTCTAAGAGCACACCATAGAGAAATAGAGGAAGAGATAAAACATACCATATGGCCCATGACTGAGTAGAAACTTCACCTTTTATAGAAAGCGATTTCTTATCAACAAACACATAAGCAGACACAAGAAGCAAGAAAACACCCAAAGCGGTAAATGGCCATATAGCTGAGATAAACTGTGAAAAATCTAGGCCATAGTAGGCATAGATGTATATGTTCTGTGGATTACCAAATGGTGTCAAGCTACTACCAACATTGGCTGCAATAGTGACAAATATAACAGGCCACATAGGCGACAATTCCAGTGAGAGAAATACCCTTATTGTAAATGGCACCATAACCATTAGAGCTATGTCATTGGTAACAAAAGCCGAAAACACAGCAGTAATAATAATAAGCATAGTCGTGGCCTGAAAAGTTCCATGCGCTCTGTCCATAAAAACATAAGAAAGCCATCTTAAAACTCCACTACGCTCAAGTCCTCCGCTTATAAGCATCATTGTAAAAAGCACAAGCAAGACCTTGGCATCATGATAACCAATATAGCGGTGAAGAGGACCTCTATCAAATGCATACAAAACAATAGCAACAGTAACAGAAACTACTAGCAACCAGTTATTTTTGAACCAGTTCTTTATTTTCACCATACATCTTAATACTACATCGCTTTCAGAAAATAAGTGTCACATTTTTAATATATGTAGCGTTTATATATATGAACATAACAAGACATGGTAAAATCTCAAGAAGAAAATTAATAGATAGCTAAACATTTAAACAGGTTATATGGAGGTGATTCTATGAAAAAGCTGGGAAAAGTTCTTATATTCACAGCTGTAATGATGGTAGTGGGAGCTATAGCAATGTTAACTGCCCTATACAACATAAATGCACTATTCGATACAACCAATGACTTCCTTGTGCTTAAGGACGATATATATACGGCCAATATGGCAATCAACGACTATATCATTACAGGTGATAAATCCGAAATCAACGATTACCACCAGCTATTAAGCCAAATAAACGATCAGATAGCCTTGCTGAAAAAAGAACTCAAAGGGGAGAATTTGAGCCTACTCATAAACATTGAGAATCAACTTAAAGACCTTGACAAAGTTGCAGAGGAAATATTCTCATATGATAAACCCGCCGGAAATCCTCAATGTATCGAACTCATGCATAAGGGAGACAGTATTGCAGAACAAATAGGGGATAACATCGACAAGATTTACTCTAATTTAAAAGCCAGTACGGCAAGTGGAATATACCTAACAGGAGGGTTAATTGTAGCCTGTCTGGCAATATTACTTATCATTGTCATCTATAGCATATACATACAGGCCAATGCCCTCAAGGCCACCAAAGAGCTTGAAATAGTATCTGAAAAACTTGAAAACGGATACATAAATATAGAAACACAGAAAGAAGCACTAAAAACAGAAGTTGGTATAGCCGTTAACAAGATTCTAGACTTTATAAAGAATAAACTATCCCCCATTATTCTCTCTGTTGTGCAAACTAACCAAGCTCTTGAACAGATGTCCGAAAATTTAGCCCAAAAAGCGCTAACATTAGAAAATTCTGTAGAAGAATTCTCAGCCTCTGTAGAAAACTCTCGTCAGCATTCAGAGGAAATAGAGAAAAATATATCAGCTACTCTGGATAGTGTTTCTGAAATCCTTAGTGGTACATCTGAACTTGCCGATTCTGCAACCAACATGGCTGGTATTTCTGCTGAGCTAACATCTGCTATAGAAGAAGGTCTTGAAGCAATGGAAAAGCTGGACAATGCTATTAAAGAAGTGGCTTCCCGTAGCCAAAATGCATCAGATAAAGTTGAGAACCTACTAGAATTTACCGATACTATCAGCAATATCGTTAAAACTGTTGGAGACATCGCAGAACAGACAAACCTTTTGGCCCTTAATGCCGCTATTGAGGCAGCAAGAGCCGGTGAGGCAGGTAAGGGATTTGCCGTTGTTGCCGATGAAATCAGAAAATTGGCAGAGGGAAGCAGAAGAGCCGCCGATGAAATAGGACAGGTATTAAAAGATGTTATAAAGGGAATACAAGAAGCCAAAACAGATATGGGAAGTGTAGCAGAGGGTATAACACAAACAGTAGAAGTTAAAGAGAAAACCCTCAATATATTCCATAATATACACAATCAGGCAGGAGTGCTTAGTGAAAAAGCAGAATCCTTGGCCGCACTTTCAGAGGAGCAAACAGCAGCATCACAGCAAATATCCTCTTCTCTGAAAGAGGTGGAATCGTCTGTAGAGTATCTAACCAATGTCATAGAACGCATAGGAGCAGAGGTATCCACACTAAAACTAACATCCGAAGATTTGAGTAATACTTCTCATAAGCTGAAAGATATTGTTGCCGTACTCACGGAAAAGCTTTCCTTCTTCAAGATATAATCTCTCCAGGAGAAGATGGGCTAGGATCCCATCTTCTCCTTTAAATACTTCCCCATCTTTTTATCGACATTCATAATATGATTTTCTATCCACGACACAAGTCCTTTTTCTATACGTCTCTCCATTTCGGGAGATGGACCTAACATAATAAAGTCGTCCATCAGCTTGTTTAAATCCTTGGTAAACGCCCTGTGCTCCTTTACATGTTCGTCCATATCTGGATAAGCATATTTATCCATCAACGTCTCCTCCGTTTCAAAATGAAGAAGCACATAATCAACAAGAAAATCTAATATTTCTTTTATCTCACCGGGGTTGGTATCATACTTTTCCACAAGCTTATTAAGGCTATTTACAAGGGAACGGTGCTGCATATCTATTTCGGGAATACCTAACATAAACTCATCTGACCACTCGATCTTCTTCACCATGTACACCCCCTTACCACCACTATTATATGATTAGTTGCGTAAAAAAGCATAAAAAGAATATTGTTCTTAATATAATCTGACAAATAAAAAAGCGGAGGGTATATACCCTCCGCCTACCCTCTACGGGAGGAGAATTATCCCGTTATCTTCAGTCCCTCAAAGGCAACCTTAGGTGCACCAAACACACCACTACCCATTGTGAGAAATTCTACATCGCTATCGGCTGCGGCTATTCTGCCAAGCATCTCCCAGAAGTTACCACTGACGGTGACACCCTGCACGGGTATGCGCTTGTCTCCATCTATGAAGACACCGTCAACACCAACTGACATTGTACCACTAATAGGGGAAAATCCACTGTGCACTCCCTTAACAGAGGTAACAAGGAAGTATTTATCCAGGTCAGACAATGGTTTTTTACCCTTTATCTCAATATATGTAATGGCAGGGCTTACAGACGGGAGTGATGCCCAAGAATGCCTAAAGCCATTGCCTGTTGAAACAGCTCCAAACTCAGCAGCAGACTTGAGATCGTACATAAATGAACGAACAACACCGCTGGAAAGGAGCTCTTTCTTCTGCACTGGCATACCCTCATGGTCAAATGGTATTTTGAATGGCAAATCGGGATGCTCAGGACCATCTATGAGGTAAAATCCGTAGTCGGCTATACGCTGGTCTTTCTTACCGGCAAGATAAGACTTGCCCCTACCCACTGCCTCACCGTCAAACTGACCGATGGCAGAGAGGAATATCATGGCAAATTCATAGGTATCAAAGACAACAGGCACATCGGACACCGAAAGCCTCTCACCATCAAGAGAAGACTCTGCACGGGCTATGGCACGGGATACAACACTGTCTATATCCAGCTCAGATGCCTTTTTACCAAATGTAAAAGCAAAAGAGCCATTCATGCCTTTTTTACCTCTTAGAAGAACCCATGCCATCAGGTAAGACATGCTTTCCCACCAGTCTACAAGACCACCGGCCGTATTCATTACAACAAAGCGACTGCAAGACTGCACCACGCTGGAGTTATCGGTAAACACCCTGCTATCGGTATACAGCTTATCTTCCAGCTTCAGGAGAATATCTTTAATATCAGATTCTTCTTCCTCTCTTTCATCTTCTCTAACATGGTAGCCACCGGGAAACTTTATCTCTGGCATTTCATCAGATAGCTCCCATGTGCCTTTTGCCATCTGAAGGGCCTTATCTATACCGTCTTTGCTCCAATCATTGGAATAGGCAAATCCCATCTTACTATCTTTATACAGGCGAATACCATATCCCTTGGAGGATACCTTCTGTGCCTTTTCTACATTCTTCTGCCTCATATCCACAGAGGTTCTATAACCTTCAGAGGCAAATACCTCTCCTTCAAATCCCATATGTTTAATCTTATCTATGATATATTCCACCATTGGTCTCACCATCATCACTTCGTCCCCCCCACAAGAATGCTATCCACATACACATATGGCTGGCCTATACCGGCAGGCACGCTTTGACCACCTTTACCACACATACCCGGAGAAAAGTCCATGTCTTCCTCACCGGAAACACCCACAATATGGGAGAGTATCTCCAGTCCATTACCTGCCAATGTGACATTCTTAACAGCCTTACCAATCTTGCCGTTTTCTATGAGATAACCCTCTGTGACACCAAAGACAAAGTTGCCAGTAGATGGGTCAACCTGTCCACCGCCAAAGCGCACGGCGTATATACCCTTCTTGATATCTGCCACCATATCCTCAAACTTGTCACTCCCTGGTGCCAAATATGTATTCCTCATACGAGGCAGTGGAGCATGAAGATAGCTCTGTCTTCTACCACTAGAGGAATGGGGAAGCCCTGTCAAGAGATGTTCCCTGTAATCCACCATGTATGCCTTCAAAACTCCGTTTTCAATAAGGACAGTATGCTGATTCTCAAAGCCTTCATCGTCAAACTGACCACTGCCCCACTCACCGGGCAATGTGCCGGAGTCTATCAGCGTTACCTTGTCTGTACCTATCTTCTGGCCAATCTTATCTTTGAAAACAGATGTTCCCTTTCTGATACCATCGGCCTCAAGACCATGACCTGTTGCCTCGTGGAATATGACACCGCCAAAGCCTGGTGCCAAAATAACAGGCAGATTACCAGAGGGGGCATCTATGGCACTGAGGTTTGTCACGGCAACTTTAGCGGCCTTCTGTCCTACCTCATATGGGTCTACAGAGGTCTCAAATAGCTCTATACCAATAGCCTTTCCCGGTGCAGAGAAACCACGCTCAAGATAAGAGCCCAGTTTTGCAACGGCAGACACGGCAAGTCTTGTCAGCACCCTAAACTCCTCTGTATAGTTGCCAAGAGAGTTGGCAACCCATATATGTCTCTGGCTCTGCACCAAGGACACACTAACCTGAACAATACGCTCAGAAAACGCCCATGCACCTTCGTTGGCCTTCATGACAATGTTCTCGGCAACACTGCGTATGGTATCTGGCATAATGAGGGTACGCTGGGGCCACTGAAATGGTGGTGTCAGTGGCTCAAGGTTTATCTCTACATCTTTAGAGGAACTACCTACCATAGATGCCACAAATCGTGCGGCATCAAGCAGACCTTTCTCTGAAATGTCCTCTGTAGATGCATAGTAAACAACACCATCTTTGATAACCCTCACACCGGCACCAATGGCACCACCCACACTGGGGGTCTCAATTTTCTTGTTCTCCATAGAGATACTGTAGCGTGTGCTGTCCTCCACAAACACATCGGCAAAGTCTCCTCCCCGTGAGAGTGCCTCCTTTAGCACCCTACTTAACACTTCTCTGTCCATACACTTCACTCCCTTCCCATTTTTCTTAGTAACATTTCCTCAGAATACAGTCCCCTCATCACTCCAGATACACTGTCACAGTCTTCCAGAGACATCACATCTAAAAATGCATCTATAGCCCTGAGCTCAGACAGCATTGCAGAAAAGGCATCGGTGGAAGGCACCTGCGGTGATAGCCTGCCCCATACCCGCCCCTTCAGGGCGTCAAATGCCTCATCTATGTCTTCACACTGAAGACATAATATTTTCTCGTGTATAGAGTCAAGCAGTGCAGACACCTCACGCACCACTTCCCCCAGAGAAAGCACCCCCTCAAGGTACCTCCTAAGCTCGTGAAGAAGCATGGGGATTTCAGACCATGTTCTACCGGCAAATACCTCACCACGCGACACCTTTTCTACAAATTCTTGAATATCATAAGGCACATGTGCCTTAAAAAACAATGATGCAACCTCTCGGGCAAGAGCCCGCACCTCATCCATCTCGTCAAGCACGGATGCGGCAGAGCGGTATAGTAACTTCAAACCCTCCACATCAACATCTTTGTCTCCTATAGTCACAGCACCAGACACAAGCTTGGTGATATATGCTTTGATCTCATTCATCCATGGCCCAAAGTATGAATACTTCATCACCCGTTTCTGAAGGTCTGTTGCCATATACACCAGCGATGTCAGGTCGGCTATCTGTCTGCCTATCTCCTCCACCTCTGCAAGCAGCTCATCGGGCATTTTAAACACCCTCGGCTCTAAAAGAAGCCTCAGCCGCGCAGCAAATGAGCGTATCTTACCGGAGATAGACATAGCCGAAAATGTCCCAAGGGGAGACGGTTCGGCCTTCCCCCCAGACGGAAGCGTTGGCATATGAACCCGCTCGGTTCCCTCTAACGACACAATAAGGCTATATGCCCTAAAGTATGCCTCCAGCAGTGTATTAACCTCCCTACTGAGGTTTTTCCAGTGGTTTCCCGCAAGAAACTCACCAAGCCTATACATAAAGCTGTGTCTGATATCTTCCGATAGAACATCCAGTGTGGGCTCTACCTTCTGAAAAATCTTCAGATACAGATATGCCCTCTTAATCATAGGCTCTTGTGTCTTTATAAGCTCCGGTTTACCTATCTGCAGTGCCTTATAGTATGTGCTTAGTGCACCTTTCAGGTCGTATATGAGACGAAACATAGCCGGACACACACTGTAATGGTCAAGCGCCTCTATAAGCATGGCAAGCGACTGTGCTGAAATGGAGAACTGCTCAGCTGGCTTTGTCTTTTTCTTCTCAGATAGAACCTCCATAACAATGAGGTACGCCTCATTAACCTGTGCCATGCGAATCTCAGCATCGGCCTCTGTGCTAACATCTGGGTGATACCGTCGCACAAGAGAGCGGTATGTGTCCTTCAGAGCCTTTTCATCGGGCATCTGCGAAAACCCGAGTATGCGTAGTGCCTCATCTACATTCATATTATTCACCATCTTTATTATATAAAAACTACGAGACGGATATTTATACTTAGGGTTTTAATACACACTAAATAATCACAATAGATTTATTCTCTATCTGCTACAGCCTCAAGCACATGCTTGCCGAAGGTTATAGCATCTTCTCTTGACTGTGGTTTTTCTTTTAGCACATAGCCCATAATATCCCATTGGCATAGAGGCTCTTTGCCCAGTGCTTTTCGCAAAGCACCAAGGTAACGCTTGTATACATACGACTTAAAAGGATGCCCAAACATCTGTGCCATACACACGACAAACAGACACACAGGTTTCTCTTTTAGCTCACTACTGTGCTCCTGTAGCCACTGTCTTACAGGCTTTAGAGGAGACTCGTAGTATACAGGACTACCCACAACAACGGCATCGTAAGAAGATATATCTGTGCACTCAGACACCTTGCATATGTCCACTTCATGACCTGCCTCTTTCAAAGGTTCTGCTATATATCCCGCTATCTTCGCCGTGCTACCCCGCTTTGTGTCATAAACAATGGCAATTTTCACGGCAGACACCCCCTTGTAAACAATGTTTATTACAGTATACAATCGAAGAAAACTTTATAGATAACGAATAACTTAATCATTCTTGATAGCCTTCTCGAGAAACATAGTTTTCTGTTATACAAACAACCCATCAAGGCAATCAATGCATATTTTTATTAAGATTTACAAACATAAAACATGATATACTCTTAAAGAGCAAAAGGCATTTCCAAGATGTAGACAAGCACATTAGGGGGGTGAAATCATGAGAAGATTGACAAAGTACCTGTCAATATTTATTGTACTCACCACCTTATTGGCTTTATTTATAGGATGTACAACAAATCAAAGCACACAGAAAACATCTGTCTTTATAGTGGCAAATCATAAAGATTCTGTAGTATTCAGCAAGGTAGGTGGCCCATCTAAAGAAATCTCCCAAGGACATCTTCTATACGCCGAGGCAAATGGGGACAAGATTCTATCGCTGGTCATGGACAAAGACGGAACATTCAAACTACTCATCACAAACTTAAATACAAATAATACAACGGCAACTGAGATAGCCACAAGTAAAAGTGATAACCCAATACCAGAAGCGATAGCAAAGAAGACACAAAAAGGCACATGGCTCTTGATACCATGGGATAGCACTGCTGTATTGATAGATAAGTCAGGCAATATTTTATTCAACTCACAAAAAGCATTTCCCAACAGAACTCTGCCATGGTCAGACTCAATAGACCAGTATCCACTATATACGCTTGAAGATGGCAGTGCATGGCTCATAACAGCAGACCGAAAGGGAACAATATACGTTGTATACATTGATTCAAAGGGCAATATACAAAAAGACATTAATACTAATATTAGCAGCAAAGACAATGCAAGATTTGGCACATTTGGGGACAATATCGTTGTTGGATATGAAAAGGACGGAATACAAAACATGTGGCAAATCAAGATATTCGCCCCTGACGGCAGGATAGTACTAAATACAGAAAACCTTCCCGACTACAATCATGGATTTACAATGCCGGCAGGTGCCGGTTCACCTGTCACAGATATACTGAACGATAAGATGGTTATTCCCTATATTGATAAGGCAAAGCACATGCATTTACTTATGATAGAGGATAGCGGCAAGATTATATACAACAAGGTTTTAGATATAAATTACGATGAAACAGCCTTAGGTGTATATATACTTGAAGATGGCGGGGTAGTGCTGATTAATCATCAGTGGAAAGATAATGCCACACTTATTCACCTCACATCAGATAACATATACACTGCCTCTGTACCTGATGCATGGGGCTATACCCCACTGGGTCATATCGGCATCATAGAACCTACCAAGACACCTGAAGGTGGTGTTAACTGGTTTTACATATACAACACAGAAACCCACAAAGTAGAGAAGATAGACGGCAAAAATCCCGAGATGTTAGCCCTGCTAAAAGACTATGCCATATTGACAACATACGATAGGCACATCTTTGCACTATCTGAAGAAGGAAAATTTATCAACCTTGACACAATTGGAGTTAAAGGAGAAATATCAAGCAGGCTATACCACAAAGACATGTATAAGTGCAATGGTATTTCGAGGTGTCACATCATACCTACATCACCTATATACTTCACAACTAACGATGGCATAAACTACCATTTATACAAGCTGGAAGACAATTTGAAACTGACACAAATTCACGAGGGAGCTCCCACATATATATCCGATGAAGAACCATTTACATGGGCTATAAAAACGCATACTCGCACAACTTACATGGACAACCATGTGGCATTTACATACGAAGATAAAAAGTTCACAGTGGACAAAGCACCCAATGGTACATATCTATATGTATTTGCCTCAAATGACTATCCTTACATATCTATCATTGCCGTTTTAGATAAATCTCAGCTAATATTCAAACAGTGGCTTATGCCCGATGGTGGTTCGTACTCCTCCTTCTATACAGAGTCTGACCAAGATGGTATCTACAGCGTGTTTGTAGATGCCAATGTTCGCAGCCTAGACAATCCCGGCTCCATATTTGTGTATATAAAGAGACATTAGGGCTCATAGCATATAGCTGAAACACTTACATTTATAAAGCGGACTTATCAAATACTTTGGTTACAAGATAAAAAGTGACCAAATCCGTTACAACATGATATACTTTTAGTGATAGTAAAATTTTTTCTTAACTACCAATGTGTCTAGAGGGGGACAGACATATGAAAACATTAATAAGAATCTCATCGCTTGTTGTAGTATTAACAGTTGTTTTAGCACTGTCTTCATTTGTAGGGTGCACCGGTCCACAGACCACATCTACCACCCATGCATATATGGTAGATACCAAAGACGGCAAGGTTGTGCTCTACAAAGAAGACGGTAGTTCTGAGGTGCTTGATGATGGCAAACTCATGTATGCACAGGGAAATGGTGCAACGCTGACACTGGTTATAGGCGATAGAGATGGTACACAAAAGATCATTAACATAAATCCAGAGACCAGTTCTAAGAGTGAAACAGCCCTTTTTCAAAATCAGAACACGGCAATGGAGGTCATGCCCTACAAACGGGGAGACAGGACATGGCTTTTATTCCCTTGGGAAGGTGTTGCCGTACTGATAGACAGACAGGGCAAAGTGCTATTCAACACCTCAGAATATCTACCAACATACCGCACACCGTGGTGCGATTGCTCGGCAGTAAAACCCATCTATGTTAAAGAAGATGGCTCCGCGTGGATAGAAATGAACGGAGACGACTATGTCTTTTTGTACGTAAATAAAAACGGCAAGGTCGTTCACTCCATAACCATACCAAGAGCCAATGAAGAAACAATCACATGGAACTCCATAGGAGACAACCTACTCATAGCATTAGGATATAACCAAAACAGTCAGTGGCAGTACAAGCTTGTGGCTCCAGATGGACGCACATTATTTGACACAACAACAATGACAGATTACAAGATGAGCCTATGGTTCCCAGCAGGTGCAGGAGGACCTGTGTTTCTTATAAAAGACAATACAGTGTTTATTCCATATGTCAATAAAGACAATACCATATACCTTTTATACCTTGACAAAGACGGTAAGATACTGCAAAACAGAAATCTTGGTATAACCGTTAACCCCGAGGCATCTACAGATAGCTCCTTACCAAATGGTGTAGGAGGAGAAATCTCTGCCCTGGGAGACGACATTATTCTAACCATCTACACAAACGATATGAATAAAGGAGAAAACTATCTTATCTCTCAAGACAGTGTAAAGAAAGTAGATATAGACCCTCATTTCATCACCCAGATAGGAAACATCTTCATAGTACAGACATCTGAAAACAACCAGCTGAAACTTTGCACCTTTGACCCCAGCACGGGCAATGTGACCCCACTGGATAGTGCCAACATAGACGGAGCAGTAAAGTATTTCACAAACATATCTGACAGCATGGGCTTTTTCTACACAGATACAGGCAAGATATACACCATTGACGAAGATGGCAAAGTGAAACAGCTAAGCATAGAGGGTAACATTATCAAAGTGGTAAAAGGAAAAAGCCATGTCTATGTTATTACTCAAGACGGCGACAAAAATGCCTTCTACCTCTACGACATAGACAGCACCGGCACACCCCACAGTCTACTGAGCAAAGTTCAGGTCGAGCCCCAGTTATCCATTCATCCGTTTTTCAGCTGGCATCTACAAACAGGTGCCACAGAGACATATGCAAATAGCACATACCAGATAGACCTCTCAGGTGGCACATGGCATGTTAAGTCTGCACCCAAAGGGCTATCTATATATGCATTTGCATCTACCGACTACAACCATGCACTGGCACTTCTGATAAAAGATGGTAAGGTCATATTCACCAAGGAATTTCACAGTGATTTTTCCCGCATCTACTCAGAAAACAATCAAGGAGTTGTATATAGTCTGCTGATGTTTGGCACAGGAGATATGCCCGGCACATTCATGTATATAGCCACCAAATAGTGCTGGCCACTTTCATATAGTGAGGGGGACATGCGCCCCCTCTTTTTTATTTGCTTATATAAAAACTTGCCTCGTCGTATATACCATCTCCATCATTATCTAAGGCAAATACATCTATAAGGTAGCCTTTTATTGTGGTACCAGTGTAGAACATCTCCCCATGATCTTCTTTGAAGTTGCCATAATCAGCAGATACGCCAAAGTCACCAAGCCACGATATAAATATCTCTTTCATCTTGGCACTGTCTATGGCCTTATCATAGGATTTCCACTGCACCTTGATAAAACCCTGTTCTTTAGGAAACAGCACATCAAACTCTGCACCTGTCAAAGTCACTCCACCATCTGCAACCAACTTCTTTTCAAGGCCAAGATATAGTTCTTTCATTAGCGGATAATAAGATATATCTGGCATCTTCTGTATAACCTTATCCATGGGTTGATTTGTCTTCTTACACACGGCAACATATCCATCTCCGTCGGTTCCCAGCGCCAAACCATCACCACCGATATATGAGACAACACTATCTTTATCTCGTGTTTTTAGCATCACACACAGGGGATACCCCTCCACGATAGGCATATGGATCTCATCAAACGTCAGCATAGATGCCCCAAAGTTTTTCACGGCATCTACTGCCTCAGGTAAAACAGCCTTTACAGTTTTCACATCGGTAGCTGTCGCCCGCTCTGTCTGTGAGGATGTAGACCCCCCAGAAGCGGTATTTTCCACACCGGTAGTAGAAGCAGTATTAGTACCTCCCCCCTGCATGCCACACCCTGTCAAGACAACACCAAAAATCAGAAGCAAAACAACAACCTTTATAAATGTTTTCATAAAAACACCTCCTAGCTTTTCATCATATCACCAATATGTGCTTTACATTATATAATGTATATGATATTCACATAACATAGGGGGTGCATCATGAAAAAGATAAAGACTACAATCACCTTACTAACTGTTCTTGCCCTTTTGCTGTTATCATGTGACAGCCCTACAACCACAAACAAGAGCATTGCCCTTCGCTTAACTCCTGACTTTGAAAAAGGTGCCTATATACTCACTGTAGAAAAAGAGGGTAAAACGGCCACCATCACAGAAAATCTCTACCCTCTGCCCATGCTGACACCTTCTCTGACATCTTATGCTCTACTTGATGGCAAGGTTGTATATCTGGAGGGTATACCACACGAATACTATATAGTATCTCCATACGACATTTACAACTACGATGTTGCACTGAAGATATACGACCTCAATACTATGTCATCTACCACACTACAAACGGCTTCTGATATCAGACTATATAAAACAAACGATACCGTAATGGCTATTATCGTAAAACAACATAGAATTGACTCATGCATCATCGGAGAATCTCTAGAGTGTCAGTCTGTCATAAATAATAACTGGGCTACATTGCCAAATATCTTGGATATCTTACCCACAAATCAGGGCTTGTGGATAACATCCTACGGCAAGGTAGCATTCATAGATAGAGAAAACCAAATACATCATTACAACGCGACATTATACACCCCGTCTTTATACAAGAACTATCTTGTAGGTAATAGCTGGGGAAGCAAAATACACCACATCGTTTTATCTCCTTCAGGTCAATCTTGGAATATACAATTCCAAAGCCCATATATTTCTGAAGGAAATGGGTATAGCATAGGTCAAAACTCTATTGCTATACCATATGTGTCATCAGACGGACACATACATATATACTTATGGAACACCACAAGCACCGTAGATATTACCACCCCTATCATATACAAAAACAATCCACGGGTAAAAATCTCTTATCAAGAGGGAGTATATAATCTCATTGCAAAAGTCAATACCTATGATGTTGTAGCCCATTTAACATTAAAAGAAGATGGTATAGTAGTGGATAAGAACATTGCCCCATACTTCCAAAATGATGTATACATATTCGGCAGAAATTCTGACAAAAACTACGGCCTCTACAATAGCATATATGCTTTAGTAGCAGGCTGGCAGAAAAGAGTATTCTCATCACCCTCAGATGGATGTCTATATGGCTATGTGGGAGACGATAGCAACAAGGTTACTATTGCCGTAATAGATGGATACATGCAAAAGACAGCCACGATATACATCATAGATATACCCAAAGATGGGACACCCCCCATAGTAAGAACAACATTAAACTTACCATATTCAGGTGATATCAAGCTCTTTGGCACATATCACAGAGGGTTATGGGTTGTTATCGCAAACGAAAAAGCATCTACACAGGTTTACTACATTGCCCCAGATGGGCAGATTACAGATTACACCAAGGCATACCTGACCCCAACAGGAATATCTTTAAATGGAAATAACATAGATGGGCTATATGACAAAGACAACCTATGGCTAAAAATAGATGGTCACATTTTATACCTTTCACCCAATGGTACATATAAGGTATTTGACATAGAAGCATACAAAATATACCTGTACAAAGATGGCATTATTGCCACTTATACAGAGAAATCACAAGGCATAGCATACATCACTCCAGATGGTATCAAGTGGAATACAAAGGATATCATCACAGATGGAAACATAGTAGAAGCGTATACCACACCACCTGATACCTTCTACAAGACTTACAAGGACATCATCTTGCTGTTTTACATAAAGAATCATGTGCTACATATGGTAAATCTCAGCAAGAATGGTTCCATGTTGAACGACAAAGCCATCTTGACAGTACCCGAGAAATACACCACCGTAAGCTTGTGGTCTTACTATGAAAATAATCTCATATTGACTATCAGAGATAACCACAAAACCTTATCCATAGCCATTTTACAGTTATTACCTTCAGATAATGGTTATGAAATCAAGAGCATAGTGCCAATACATTCACACGAAGAAATGCCCTAATAGAAATGGGGAGAGCATACGCTCTCCCCACTATCTTAAAAATAAGACTTTTTTACTTTATCTCACCTGCAGCCTTCAAGGCCATACGAGATGTCAGAGGACCAATAATTTCGTGGAATATGGTTGCACCAATCGTCACACTAACGATAAATGCACCATAGTGCTGAAATTCTGGCTTAGAAGCAAAGAGAAGGGCAAGACCTACCACAATACCGCCCTGTGGCACAAGACCACCGGCAGTGTATTTCTTTATCTTGTCATCGGCACCTGCAAGTGTTGCACCTACAAAGACGCCAAGGAACTTACCTGTGATACGAAGAGCGGCAAACAGCAGAGCTACTAAAACTGCTCCTCCAAGAACAGAGAAGTCCAGCTTCAAACCGGATACAACAAAGAACACTATAAACACCAACTCCATAACATGGTCGGTGACGGCAAATACCTGATTCTTACGGGCACACCAGTTAACAATAACGGCACCTGTCGTCATGATAGCCATAAGACTATCTACATCTAAAATCTGACCTAAACCAAAGACTAAAAATAGCATACCCAAGACAACAGGTAACATCATGGCATCTTCATCTTGACCCTCTACTAGCGTAACCATATACTTAAAGACAATACCACCAAGGAAACCAACGGCAATGGAAAGCAAAATATCCTTTGTTGGATCGAGAATCAAAGCAGACACCCTAATAGGGGCACCGCTGAGAAGAACAGCTGATATAGCCATGGCTATAGAAAAGTTGATGATACCCAAAGCATCGTCAAATGCGGCAATCATCATAATCATAGAAGACACTTCACCGCGGGCTTTATACTGTTTCATAACGGCTAGTGTGGCCGATGGGTCTGTTGGAGATGCTAATGCACCCATGACAAGGGCAAGAGCAAGGTCTACCCTCCAACCAGCATGAAACATATTTGTATAGTGGAAAAACAGGTAAAGTCCTGTAATAACAGCAATAAAGGCAAATTCTGCCTCAAACACTGTAATATATGCCACATTTTTACCCAGTCTTTTTATGGCATCTATGGCAAGTGAACCACCAACCTCAAATGTGATGATAGCCAGTGTGAGATTGGCAAGCACTGTACTACTCTGAACAAATGCTCCTTCTATGAGCTTGATATGAAATACATGCTGCATAGTAAAAGGGTTAAGAAGTAAACCGGCAAATATATATCCTGTTACACGAGGTAGTCCTATCTTATTGGCCAGTATTCCCAAAAGATAACCAGTAAGAATTATTATAGCGACTTCTAATATTACGCTTTCCATATCGCTCACCTCCCCTATCCTTTAAGCACATAACTATGATAATACCACTACTTGCAAAAATAAGGAAGTTTATATGTCTACCACCAACATAAAACAAGTGTTGTATAATAAACAAGCCACGGGGGAGCTTCCGTAAGGAGGCTGAGAGGGGCACGGTCCCGACCCCTGGAACCTGATCCGGGTAATGCCGGCGTAGGGAGTGGCACGAGACAGACATCTGCCCCGTGCCCTCCCCGGAAAGGGGAGGTAGTATGAAAAAACATATTGGGTGGTTGCTTGCGCTGATAACAGGCGTAGTGTTACTAACATTGCCCGTTTGGTGGGTCTCATTACTTGGCTTCGCACTTGTCGTTGTATCGTCCACAGTGCTGTTCAGAGATAACCACCTCATACTAAGAATTCTTGCCTTTTTTATGTTTATACTCTTATGGTGGGATATCACCAGCCATCTACACCTAATGCAGCCGTATATACTACCGTCTCCCAGTGATGTATGGCATATCATCGTGTCCCAGCATACAATCATAGCTAAACACCTCTGGTATACACTGTCTATCTCATATGTTGGTCTTCTACTATCTCTGCTTTTCGGCACGCTACTGGCCATTATCATGCATGCCATAAGACCACTGGAAGATTTGCTTTATCCACTCATGGTCTTGTCCCAGGCAACACCAACCATAGCCGTTGCACCACTCATCATCTTATGGTTTGGTTTTGGCAGAGGACCAAAAATTGGCGTTGTTGTGTGGGTAACATTCTTCCCCATAACCGTTAATACACTTCTGGGACTACACTCTATAGATAAAGACATGGTAGATGTCATGAAGGCTATGGGGGCAAGCAGATGGCAGATATTTAGACACATCACATTGCCCCACACACTGGCATATACACTAACGGGACTGGAAATTACGTCTCCCTACGCCATACTCGGTGCCCTCACCGCTGAGTGGATGGGCACAACTCAAGGGCTTGGGTTGTATATCAAACGGTCATTTTCATCGTTTGAGCTACCCCAAGTATTTGCCGGTACACTGATTATTACCGTGTTTAGCCTCCTAACATGGGCTACCGTGGCATATATCAAGAACATCTTTACCAAGTGGAGAGAAGGAGGGAGCATGTTATGAGAAAGAAATTTTTGACTTTGATGGTGATGATTTTGGCTATGTCACTATTGCTTGTCGGTTGTGGTGGGATACAGTCCGGAAACACAGGCACAACTTCAGGGACACAGACTTCTACAACTTCTACCCAGACACAGACAGGAAGCACACCTAAGACATCTTTTACCAAGCTACCACAGAATACAAAGGTTGTTCTCATGCTTGATTGGACACCTAATACCAACCACACGGGCATATATGTAGCCCTTGACAAAGGATATTTTAAGGAGAGAAACCTTGATGTGGAGATTATTCAGCCATCTAATGTATGGCCTGAGCAGGCTGTTGCCGGTGGAAAAGCACAGTTTGGTATATCCTTTCAGGGCTCTATGACCAAGTATGTCGTCAAAGAGGGAGCCCCTCTCATAGCCATCGCAGCCATACTTCAGCACGATACATCAGGCTTCATATGGCTAAACGATAGCGGCATTAAGACCCCTAAAGACTGGGAAAACAAGCGATACGGAGGTTGGGGAGGCTCTTCTGAAAAGGCCATGATCTCTTACATCATGAAAAAATATGGTGCCGACCCAAGCACTGTAAAGATGATAGAGCTGGGTGTATTTGACCAGATTACCGGTCTTGTAAAGAAAATGTACGACTTCACATGGGTATTCTACGGTTGGGAGGGCATTGACGCCGAGCTCAGAGGACTCGACTTTACATTCTTTGATCTACGCCAGCACTTCCCCGAACTTGACCATTACAGCCCCATATTCATTACACATAAAGAGTACATGCAAGAACATCCTGATGTTGTCAGGGCATTTGTAGAGGCAGTATCTGAGGGCTACACCTATGCAGCACAACACCCACAGGAAAGTGCTGAGATCCTACTGAAATACGCACCAGAGCTAAAAAAAGACCTTGTAGAAAAGTCCCAAGAGTGGCTTTCACCTAAATACATATGGGATGGTAAATGCTGGGGTTATATGAAAAAAGAGGTATGGGACAGATATTCTGACTACATGGTAGAGATGGGACTTATACAACAGAAACCCGCAGATGTCAGCACCCTATTTACAAATGAGTTCTTACCATGTCAGAGGTAAAAGTTAGAAATCTCACCGTGAAATATGGCAACTTTGTGGCCGTGGAGGATGTCTCCTTTGATGTCCCCCACGGCCTTCATATAGCCCTTGTAGGTCCTTCTGGTTGTGGTAAATCAACCCTTCTCAAAGCTGTCGCCGGTCTTATACCATATGAAGGTTCGGTGGAGGGCACTCCTGAGCGCATTGGCTATATGCCCCAAAAAGGCGTCTTACTACCTTGGTATACTGTTATGAAAAACCTCACACTACCCCTTACCCTTAGAGGCATACCTGAGAAAGAGGCACGAAGGAAAGTAGAAAACCACCTTGAAGAGTTTGGACTAAAGGGCTTTGAAGATAAATATCCTTCTGTACTGTCTGGTGGCATGTACCAGCGTGCCGCCTTGCTACGCACACTGATGGTAGAGGCTCCCCTCATACTCCTTGATGAGCCATTTGGGGCAGTAGATGCCCTAAATCGCAGAAGGCTATGGCTGTGGCTCGAAGAGCGTCGCATGAGTTGGGATATATCAACTATCATGGTTACCCACGATGTAGAAGAGGCCGTGTTTCTGTCAGATACCGTCATCATCCTTGATGGGCCTCCAGCCCGTATCAAGAAAGTTGTGCATGTATCTCTTCCACATCCTCGTGATATCCACCACATGGGCACCTCACAGTTTGCCCATCTTGCCGAAGAAGTCTTAGAAGCTGTTATAGAAAAGTGATGAAAACCCCCTAAACTGGTATTATTCAGTATAGGGAGGTGAGAACATGAGAATATGTATTCCTGTAAAAGAAACAGATGGTCTGTCATCGCGTGTGGCAAAGAAGATAAAGAGTGCTAAGGCGTTTGCCATAATAGATATGTCAGAAACAGGTCAGATTGAAGACATCAGGTTTATAGAAAACAACATGGAACCCGATGAGGTTATTCCTTTCTTGGCATCCCGTGCCGTAGACCTATTTGTTGTCAATGAAATTGGAAAAGATGACGAAGACATGATACTTGACATGGGTATAGACCTCGTTAAAGGGGCATACGGCAGACTCGAAAGAGTTTTAGAAAATCTATGAGGTGATATCGATGGCCTTTAAAATACGTTCTGTAGGTATTAAACAGGCTGTATATATACTTCTGGCTATGGTAGCAGAACTGCTTGCCATAGCCATAGTTAACCCACCACAAACAGGTGACACCATAACTGCCGTGTCGTTTTTATCTGTCATTGTTATGGTAGGTATGCTGGGTAGCATAGTAGATAGCTGGAAATCTGTACTGGTAGCAGACGCCATTGCCCTTGTAGAATTTTTCATTGTTATGATCATCGTTAAATATTTTGGCATCAGAGGAATATGGAACATGAAATCTCTTGGTATTGGGCTTATATTGGCAGTCATCAATGCCTACATGGCAGCATACCTCAAGATGTATTTCTACAAGCAAATAGTCCAAGGCAAGCAAAATTAAACCTTCTCCCTCCCAATGAAACAGGTTTCATGGAGGCGGGTCTAATATAGTAGAATGTTGGAAATCGTTACCTAAGGGGGGATTTTTGTGAGAAGCAAGACAGCTATTTTGACATCTAAACTTTCAATCTACGATCGCTTTCAAAACCTATCGTTTGCACAGAAAACGGCTATTGCACTTATAGGTGCTGCACTTACAGGCGTGCTGGCACAGGTGCGTATGCCCTTACCTTTTACACCAGTGCCAATGACACTGCAGGTTTTAGGTGTGCTTGGTGTCGGTTTGCTTATGGGGAGTATGTGGGGAGCTATCTCCATGCTTATGTATGCACTTATAGGTGCAATGGGTATGCCATGGTTTACCGGTGCATCTGGTGGCATTCATCACATCATGGGCCCCACCGGTGGCTACATTGTCGGTTTTATAGCAGCCTCATACATTGCCGGCCTTGTAGCCGAAAAGATAAATAGCCCCATAGGTTCACTGCTTGGTTCTATGCTTGGTATTGCACTTATATACACATTTGGCGTGTTGGGTCTCATAGCATACGGCATGAGCCCCGGTCAGGCTATAGTGGCTGGTGTGGTGCCCTTCATACTCGTAGACACCCTTAAAGGTATCTTTGCCAGCGGCTTCTCTGCCGTGGTGAGGTGAAAAGATACCTATTAATACAAAAGGGGAGCCTATAGGCTCCCCTTTCCCAATCTTTACTTCATAATACCTATGCAGTAAAGATGGTTTTTCCTATATCTCCCGCTTCAGATCACAGATGCGCACACCAGAAATATTTTCCTAATGGTTATTCATATGATGCTACTGTATCTCCCACACCATATATGCTTACCCATAGAACAAAATAAAAATCGGGGAGGGCCCCTCTTCCCTCCCCTTGCAAAAACTCCTCTCCCCTAAGCCCCCTATGAAGTAAGGGCAATAAACTCCTCAATCTCCTGTTTCAGGCCATCCATTGATGCCTGCCAGAAATCCTTTTCCCTAAGGTCTATTCCTATGATGCTTCCTATATCTCCCACATCGTATTTACCGGTGTTCCTCAGCAGCTCTTTATACTTGGGTATGAAGTCATCTCCCTCTTTCTTATACATGGCATACAGACCACGGCTAAAGAGTAGCCCAAATGCATATGGGAAGTTGTAGAAATGAAGGTCAGGTGAATAGTAGTGAGGTTTTATAACCCACATATATGGGTGTAGATAGTTTTCATCAAGACCTTCACCATATGCCTCTTTCTGGGCATTTAGCATGATATCTTTCAGCTGAGGAACAGATAATACCCCCTCTGCCCTTCTGCGGAACACTTCAGATTCAAATATAAATCTGCTCATGATATCCACAATGACCTGTGTATTACCGCTGAGGTCTTTCTCAAGGATAAAGACCTTGGCATCTTTATCTACAGTAGGCAGTGTCTTTTCTATGACAAGCACCTCATTGAAGATAGATGCCGTCTCGGCAATGGGCATTGGGCTTGTGGCATTCAGTATGCTCTCTTTTCTCTGATTGTAGTTGTGGAATGCATGGCCCAGCTCGTGTGCCAGTGTGGTAATACCATCAAAAGAGCCATCAAAGTTTGCCATAATACGAGACTGCTTAAGTGGATGCACCTTGGCACAAAATGCACCGCCTCTTTTGCCTTTACGGGGTGTGTAGTCTATCCAGCGCTCTTCAAAAGCACGCTTTGCAAGGGCATACAGCTCCTCATCAAACTGCTTAAAGACAGACAGGATAAACTCCTTTGCCTCATCTATGGTATATGTCTTGTCAAATTTTCCAATAGGGGCAAACAGGTCATACCAAGGAAGTCCTCCCTCATAGCCCAGAAGCTTAGCCTTGTGTCTGAGATATTTTCTAAATGCAGGTAGGTTTTCCCTGATAACCTCCATAACGGTCTCAAATGTATCCCTATCAAGGTGCATATACTCAAGGGTAGACTCTAGCGGATCATTGTAACCACGCTTCTTGATGATGATAAGGTATTCACCCTTGATAGAGTTCATGGCAGATGCCACGGTATCCTCCACCTTGGGATATGCGGCAAGCTCTGCCTCATATGCCTTCTTTCTTACATCGGGGTCTTTATCATATGCCATATTTCTGAGGGCATTGATAGACAGCTCTTTCTTCTCACCATCTATCTCTATGGTGCCTGTGAGTTTCGCTGTTACGGTACCACGAAGCCTGCTCCATGCATAGCCACCGGTTGTCTTCATCTGGGCAATAAGCTCTTCTTCTTTCTCAGAAAGTAGTCTGCGGGCATGCTCAAGACGCTTTCTGAGCCAGTATTCATGCTCCTTGGCTATATCTGTGGTAAGCACCTCATCAAGGCTACCCAGAGAGGCAAGAAACCTCTCAAATCTCACTATAGCCGGCGTAAGGCGGGAGCCTATCATCTGTATCTTGTCGGCATAGAGAGTGGCATCTTCATTGTCCGCTTCTACTGACATGGTAAGAAATGCGTAGTGACCCAGTAGGTCAAACAGCTCCTCTATATCTATGTATCTTCTTAGAAATTCTGCAACTTTTTCCGCGGCATTATCTGTGGATGCAAGATTTTCTTCTGTCCACTTCAGCAGGTCTTCTATCTTCTCTTCAAGCTTTTTCAGATCCCCCTGAAACTCCTCACTCTGAAATGAGGGATACAGGGGTGTAAGATCCCATTCCATCATGTATAAATCACCTCCACACTGATAATATACACCCGGAATATATATTTTCCATTAAGAGATGGTAAAAACACGGGGTATCTAAAACTATACTGCGGTTATACGGATATTTTTAAAAGAAGAAAGATGGAGGAAATAATTTAATGTGGGAGACGACTAAGCAAATGAGAAATATACGACAAGATAGCAGTACCCCACAAAATAGTAACAACAAACCATGTCAATATTGCCCCCAGTGTAAAACCTATACCTGCTATAAACGAATGGATAAAGACATTATCAATAGATACTCTAACACACGAGCATTTTTTATCTTCATGCTTATTATCAATAGAATTAGTCTTTCGTTCCAAAGAAGTCGATTTCAAAGAATTTGTCTTACCACGAGGATTATTAGGATCTATGCCATGCTCCCTTAAAAACCTTTCAACCTCAGGCTCCCACTTATAATCTGGCACTATCTCACCTCACTCATCATAAATCTTTACCTGAAAGGCATAGTCGGCAAAGTTTCTAAGCACCTGCTTTGAGATACCATCTTCATCAGCCTCTGGGTGAAATTGTACACCAAAGATATGCCCCTTCTGAAAAGCGGCTATAAGGGTATTATCAGTTTTGCCAAGCAGTGTAAATCCCTCTGGGAGCTGCGGCACCCAGTCGCCATGTGCCATATACACAGGAAACTCTCCCGGAAGCCCTTCAAACAGCGGGCTATCTTCAAGCACATGGAATGTATACATGCCTTCATCTTTGGTATATTCAGGCTTCGGACTCTTTTCTATCTTCACGCCAAAGTGTTCGGCAATGAGTTGGTGTCCATAGCAT
Source organism: Zhurongbacter thermophilus (assembly GCF_026184435.1). Lineage (NCBI taxonomy): Bacteria > Pseudomonadati > Zhurongbacterota > Zhurongbacter > Zhurongbacter thermophilus. The sequence goes on along the minus strand of NZ_CP046447.1, from coordinate 71,806 downwards.
ATTCCCAGTATGGGAATTTCAAGGTTATAAATACCGGGATGTGGCCTACGAGCTGGTACACCATGGATAGGTTCAGCCTTCAAATCCTCTGGGTTTTCTCTACCATATCTGATATTCTCAGAAAGCATATCTGGACTACCAGAAAACACTATACCATAGGGCTTTATCTCCATAATCTCCTCAAGCGATATATTATGAGGCACAATATAAGAGGTAATAAACCACCTGTCAAAGGCATGCTTTATCTTCTGGGTAAAGAGAGAACCAAAGTCAAGGATAACAATACTCTTCATCGGTTACACCTCCCTATCAAGAACAGACAGCACATCTGATGCAGCCTTATTAACACTCTGCCAGTATTCACCGCTCTCCTCCGATGCCCTATTTTTTATAGCTTCTATCAGCGGTCTGTCTGCCACTGTCAGCTTACCTGTTGTCATAATAAGATTGACGGTGTCAAGTACTTTCTCAAAGAGCTCCATGTCAGAAGACGACACCCAAGACAAGAGTGCTTTTCTCACATCATCGGGAGCTAATACACCGGTGCGAATACCATGAAACACGAGGTTGGCAGTCCACACCCTGATGAACGGGGCCTCATCGCCGTAGTGCTTTTCAATAAAAGACACAAGTGTATCCCTTGGCACATCACCGTGAAATACACCGGCGGCAAGCAGCCTTATACCCCAGCGCCTGACCTCTTCTTCTCCATTCATGGCAAGGTTTACAACCTGAGCTATGCCATCGTGGAAGCGGGCTGTACCAGAATCCACAGCCATACCCACATACTTCAGCACCTCTACCTTCTCATCAGCAGAAAGCATATCCCACAAAGGTTTCATATCGGGTTTCACACCAGACACCAGCCCATAGACAATAAAGGGAACAAGGTGCTTTGCATCCCTTATATCTCGGGGCATATCGTGTGCAAGCCCCATGGCATACAGATACGGTAGTGTATCTTTATGGGCACCCTTCAGAATAGGAGGAACCTTCACGACATCAACCTTCCTGGCAGATAGTGCAGCAAGGAGGGATTTCAGAGCCCACAGCCTCACATCGCCATCTTCATCTTTCAGTCCATCGGCTATAAGCTGCGGCACCACTCCACCCCACGAGATATCTCCATCTTCAAAGCCTGCAGCAAGAAACATAAATGTACCAATCTTCTGGGTGCGATTCATCTGGTGTAGAGGCACCCTAAGAAACTCTACAGCCTCAAATCCGGCAAACATCATCTTCAGTCCATCATAGTCCCCGGAATCAAAGAACCTTTTCAGTGGCAGTGTGTTTATACCGTGGCTGTCAAAACGCTGAATAATCCCCTTCTTACCAAGGTTTATTAGCGCCCCTGTCTGCTCAAAGCCCAGAGTCTCCACAGCCTGCAAGAAAAACTTCACAATACCCATCTACTTCACCTCAATAATCTGCTGTGCCTTCAATGTTCCCATACTACCTTCTATAAGGTATGTGCCAGGTTTATCCAGTACGGGAAACACACCGGTAGTTATAACTTTGTCTTCACCGGGTTTCACTTGCACTACAACAATCTGCTGGGTGCATATAGGTGGTCTCTTAGGGAATATAAGACTCCAAGAATCTCCCACCTTTTGAAAGACTTTCCAGTCTACAACACAACCGTTGTTGGATGTATATTCATATGTGCTATCTGTGGGATTTTTCACATGAAAATATGCAACATAACGACCATTACTGTCCTTTTTCACCTCAAGATAAGCATACACCGTGCCTTTTTCCACAGGCTTCGACACAACAATTCCCCCCTTATCTACAGCTGGCTCTGTAGCCACCTTGGTGGTAGATGCTCCGGATGTAGAGCCTGAAGAAGTCTTTTCACCAGATGAGACACCACAAGAGACAAAGATAAATGAAAGCAAAAGCAAGGCAATCACGAGGACAGTATGTTTCTTCATACTTACCACCTCCAAGAAGAATACACTCTTAGAGGCATTCTATCACGGAAGGGGCTCTACAAGGGGCATAATACGGCGTAGCATTACAGTTGCCTCAGCCTTAGATAGAGTCTTATCTGGATAAAATTTACCATTCCAACCTCTCAGTATACCGTAGCCGGAGATGGCCTTTATATAAGGAAAGTACCAATCTGTCTGTTTCACATCGGAAAACGACACCTTCGAAGGCTTTGGTGGCAGTATGCGGGCAAGAATCACCGCCATCTGGGCACGGGTAAGATACTTATCGCCTTTTACCGTACCATCGGGAAAACCACTTAGCAAATGATACCACTGCATACCAGATAGATAGCTACCCCACACATATTTTCGAACATCGCTAAATGTATGTGAAAAGCTCATGGCCGGCACATGCATAATAGAGGCAATACCCCTAATAAGCTCTTCACGGGTAATATTATCTTCCATACCCACAAAAACAGACTTGGGAAGAATACGCTTTTTATACATATAAAAGACATCGTCTTGTGCCCAATATGGCACACCTGTAATAATAGGTTCCTCTCCGGGTTTTATAGTATATATGGGCACGGCCACAGGAGGCATTTTCTCTATATACTGGTCAGAATTACCACCTATGGTGAAAGACACACCATCTAGTAGCACATATATGGCCTTTATAGGATTTCTTACCCTAATACGTCTCAAAAACAGGATATCTTCACCACCAGACAGCCTTACCGTGGTACCTGTAAATGTCTCACTATCTATAGAACCATCTTCATAAAATACAGTTAGCACAGGCTGAGGAGAAAAGTCTATATCTATATAGGCGCTGCCTCCCAGCGGTACACGGGAGACAAGAGATACCGTTACCGACAGTGTCTCACCAATATCAAAATAATAGCCATTTGTCTCTACCTTGGTGGCAAATAAAGAGGGTAGTTCTTCAGATATGACACCCTTTTTCACCACATACAATCGTGGCTGACACACAAGAAAGTCGGCATAGATGTAATAAGGGCCATTTATATCTGGCAGCGAGAATGTATCTATAAGGACTCTGCCACCGGGAGGAACATCTATATATGTTACAGCCTGCATGAAGTCCTTCCCGTCGGCGTAGTGGTAGTAAAATCTTTTACCAAACACAAAGTAGTCTATATGCTGAGACGTTTGATATACATGTCTAATAGACTCAGACGATGGATTGACAAGGTAAAAATACACCGTTGAACCTTTTAGAGCTACACTACAATAGTCATGCGATAGATAAGATTGTGCACCGCTTGGTGTCACATATATCAAAGCCAATATAATAACCAATATCACGACCATACCAACAACTCTTTTCACATCTCACACCCCTTTCAATATTGTTTATCGGAAGAACAGCCTCACGCATAAATTCATGAGGTACAGAAATATAAACTCTCGTATCAGTAGTGAACTCTTGCGGTGTTAGAATATTATTAGCAGTAGGGTTAGTTTTCATTATGCAGCAGATTTTTTGGTATTAACAAAGTGAGTGTTTACACCCTATCTGGTTATATGCGGCGGAGCTGGGAGGGAAAAACCAAAAACCCTTGAAGGCGGAGGTGACGGAGATGGGTAGGATGTCAATGAAGCTAGGTCTCACCATTATGCTAATCATTCTGCTCTTCATATTCGGATACGGAGCATACTACACAGTGGGCATGATAAAGGCACTACCAGGTATCACCCCAGAAGCTGTCAAACGTATATCAAACTTCATATGGATATCTTCATTTGGTGTATGGCTTTTGCTTACCATATTTACAATCATTACATATCGCCTCATTGTGGGACCACTAAAAATGTTCCTTGAGTATACCAAAGCACTTAAGGAAGGAAAAGAGCTTCCAGAAGATAGACGAATTTTAACATTTCCTGAAATCATACAGCTAAAAAACGAACTGGCAGAGTTCAGAAAACTACTTGTAGAAAATCTACATCAACTATCCAATGACAATAAAAAACTTGTAGAAAACATGGAAAACATTATGAGGAGTATAGAAGAAATCACCAAGAGTATCACAATATCTGAAGACCACCTCGAAGAGGCTACGGAAAATCTTGAGGAGATTACCGCAGAAATAGAAAATGTTACAGCTTCTACAGAAGAAATCAACGCCAGTGTTCAGGTCATAGATAGAAACACCAAGCAATCTGTTGAATACAGCCGTCAGGCTGTAGAAAATGTTCACAGAGCCAGCACTGTTGTAGCCCAATCTATTGAAAAACTTAAAGAAATAGGCACGGTGTCCGATGAAATCACAGAACTGGTGCATGCCTTTGAAAAGGCCACCGGCGAAATAGAAGAGTTTGTCAACACCATACAGGGCATTGCCGATAAGACTAACCTTCTTGCCCTCAACGCAGCCATAGAGGCAGCCCGTGCCGGCGAGGCAGGAAAGGGCTTTGCCGTGGTAGCTTCGGAAATACGCACCCTGGCAGAACAGTCTAAAGAAGCATCAGAACAGATATACGAGACCTTCCGTAGACTTGAGGGTCATGTCCGTTCTGCAGAGAAAAAGGCAGCAGACATTGCCACCAAGATAGAAGAAGGATCAGCCCTGGCAGACGAAGCAGGAGAGAAACTGGAGATTGTCACATCTTCTGTGGGCGATATTGTCTCCAAGCTAGAAGAAATAGCCGATAGCATATCTTCTATCTCTTCTTCCACAGAATCTGTCTCTAATGCCATGGTTGAGATAGCACACAGAGTTGAGTCTATCAATGGCATTATTGAAAACAACATTGCAGAGATAGAAACCCAGACCGCATCACTCCACACCATCGAAGGTATGGTGAGAAATACATTCGAAATTGCCAAGGATATCAACGAGAAGCTCGAACAGATGGGACTACACTATGAAACCAAGGAATAGTCTCAAAGGCTGTAAGGAAAAGGCCTCCCGTATGGGGAGGCCTTTTTTATAGTTAAAATCAACTCTGCTTTTTATCTGCACTCGGAGAGAAACATAACAAGGTCTGCCGGATTTTTCAGTTGACTTGTCTTTATAAAATCGCCAAGGTGCATAACGGCATACTGACCACCAGCATATTTAATATATTCCTGTGGCACCTGTATACATAAAATGGCATCGTCGGCACCTTCTGGTTTGTAGATAGTGGTATCAGACATTACAACATCAGAAAAATGCTTTCCATTTAGCCATACCCTCTGCTTAATAAAATCATCCAGTGCAGAAAGAAGTTCTTGCTTATCATTTGGGAGATGGCCATACTTCGTATAGAAAACAGAAACAGAAAATCCTAGTCCAACAAGATCACTTCTAGCCCTCTCTACCTTGTTTTTCATTTGAGATGCTACAGTCAAACTCTTAAAGTCCCTTATATACTTGTATATCTCTTTCTTCAAATCAACTGGTTTGTCCATGGTCATTTGAAGTGTCAGCTCGTCAGTACCATACACTTCAATAGTAACTTTATGGGGTACGGCATCTTTAAATTCTTTGGCAACCATGTCGTCATCTATCTTTACAAATCCTATAAGGTGAATATCATCTCTACCAATGAGATCAGTATATGTTTGGGCAAACTCTTTATATTTATCTGTGAAAAATTCCCTCAGCACAGCCTCTGTAGGCTGTTTGCTAATAAACCCATATATTATGCCGTCTTTGTATGGTGATACAGCCCCGTCAATCTTATACAGGGTAATGCCACCATCCCACTCTACAGAAGTGACACTTGGTCTTCGTCCCTCGAGTTTCCCTATAAGATCAAATAGCTCCTCTGGTGTAATTCCACCTATGGTAACTATTGATAGGGCATTCCCCGTATAATCAGATATCACCGTGGATATCTGCATGCCGTGGGGTATATTAGCAGGCTTTATAAATCCACCGGCAATCTTCTGAAGAGCCTTATAACCGGCATCAAGTAGTGCCCCATCTACTGCCCCAAATACCACAGCTTTGTCTTCGGGCACTGGTGCATACTGCGGTAGCAGTTCTTTCTTTAAACCACCTTCTACGGCTATACCCAATCTAAATTTGCCCATCAGCTGGGTACTGCCACCGGTAAATGCAAGCACCCCATAGGTATCCTCGTTGAAAAGAGCTACCCTGTAATCTCCCTTTAAAGACAGCATGCTATCAAGCACTTTGTCAAGGTATCTAGGAGGTTCACTGCGTTTTTTCAGTGTGCTATTACCTGTCAAGACTTTCATTTTACCCACACTGTAGACATACAGTTTGGTATCCATAAATGTTATAGCCACCTTATCGCCGTCGGTAGAAACAGACATCTTGACATCAAACCACTTATTCATGAAAGTAGACAGTTTATCTGCAAAGTCTTTGTCTGACATCTCAGATGGTGTATCAACAACAATAAGCAGATTCTTCCACAAGGCCATAGGATTCATAGCTGTTCCCATCAGACCATAAGATGGTATATACACAAGGATTCCTTTGGCCAGTGATGACATGTCAGAAGATATCTCTTTCAGGTCTTTATCGTCGTAAGTGGTAATATTTGTCCACTCAAAGAGTAGCCCCATAGTACCATCGGCACCGTAGTAGCGCACCACATCTGCCATCGTCGTGCGATCTGCACCACACCCCACAAATATCATTGAGGTAAATATTATAGATAGCACAATAATTGCTGCCCATGCCCTTTTCATCTTTATCCCCCCTGTTTTAAGAAGCCTTTATATATTTTTATTATAACATGAGGAATTACAATAGATGGGAAGACGATTCTGGAAAGAGAAAAACACAACCTTTTAAACAAAAAAAAAACATGAGGTACCACTCACGGAATATCAGCTATGGAATATAAGTAGAAGGAAGATGTATAAAAACACAACGGCAGGAGCAGCAGGAACTCCTACATAATTTTTTCTTTTTCTCATCACATGGACAAGCAATATATTCAGCACTTGACCAAACACGACAGATACCACACCTATCCATGCTACGGCAGGAAAGAACTTTATAGCAGAAGAAGCAACAATCGAGGACAAGAACATATCTCCCATACCCGTTATCTGATACACCTCATCTATACCCGGTATAGGCAGGCTTGCAGATAACCTTTTTGCCAAAGCCACATTCTCCGCCATCTTTCTATTCGGAAAGCGCTTTCCCCAGCCGGTAAAACTGACAATATCTATGAGTGCCACTGCCACCACAAAACCAAAGATAAAAGATACATCGGGCACTAGCTTAACAAACACTACACCAGCAGCAGCACACAGCAAAATGTTGTTAGCTGAGTGCAGAAGATATATTTTTTCATATTCCCTTCTCCATAGATAAAAGAAAGTTACCAAAGAGAGAAATATAAAAAGAGCAGATACATAGAATGGAACATAGAAAAATACTAACGCCGAAACAGCTACAACTATATGAACCAAAACAATGTACATATACACCCACATGTAAGCCTTCATAAAATCATCTCCCATTTCATAAAATCAATACACTCATACAGGAAGATTTCTCACCTCTTTCTATCAACTGTTTTATTAATCAATCTTCTTATTTGTTCAAACCATCCCCTAACCTCTTGCCATGCATTTAACTCCTCAAACAACTCTTTCGTCATTTTCTTTGAAATGCTATAGTTGATTATTCTCTTTATTTCCTTCTCTGGTATATCCTTTTTACACTTTTTGGCCAAATACTCCATTACATATTTAGGAACATCTAAATTGTCCCAATTCTCTTGTACCGAACTAAAGTCAATATCACAGTTATGCTTTTCTCTGAAAAAATTTTGGATCAATCTCCAGTGAACATAATTCTCCATTTCCCTCTTCTGAGTCAAGGTGCCAAAAGAATTCCTTCTTTGATTAACTTTATCGACCCATTTTTTATATTGATGATTAGCATCCCTATCATAAAGATGGAACTCAATAACACCAGCTCCTTCTAAATAATTACGTTCAACCCACGATTTTAAATTCGAACCTCCCATAGGAATTATAGAAATTCTATCAGCATGAAGAGCCACAATTTCTTTTAATTCAGGTATATTATTATTTATATTTAGTAAAAATGCCCTGTCATTCTCTCCTTCAACACAGATAACAAGCTTACTTAATACAGGATTTATCCCCAAAGTTTCAGCTATTTCAAGCAATATTTTTTCATCATTAGACTTAATAGTAGGTATTCCATCTTCCTTCTTAATCAGTCTTAAACTTGAGATAGGAAGTAATTGAGCAATAGAAGGGCTATGGGTCGTTATTATAACCTGCGTGTTAGCAGCTTTAGATAAATCTACAAGACTATCTATCAATTTCTTTTGGAAATCCGGATGTTGCGAGGTTTCAGGCTCTTCAATAGCATAAATAATAGATGACAAATTTTCTGCTTCTTGCCTACGCTTTGCCTGAGACGAAAGAAAACTTAAAAGAACCAGTCTACGAACACCGCTTCCTCTCTTATTCAAAGGAACCTCATCATCACTAATAATTGTTATCTTCTTGAAAACATCACGCCATTTCAATTGGTCTGTATCTGGGATATATGGCAACAAACTGTTAGCTACTTCGGGATTAATACTCTTTAATTCTTCCAATGTCAGTTCCATTGTTTCTTCTATTTTTCCCTTTACCACACGTGCCACTTCTTCAAGCTTTTTACTAACTTCTTCACTCTTAAGAACTTCTTCTATTATAATTTTCAAGGGGTCTTGTATCTCTGGATTATCATCTGTGTTAGTTCTATCTGCTTTAAAAAGAGCGTAGAATGGCATTTTACTCTTTACCTGCTTCCAAATATCTGTCTTAGTTATATTAATGTTTATATCTTCCAGTACAAGCCCTCCATCGTTTTTTTCATAATAATCTCTAATACATTCCCTCAAAGTCTCCGTTTTTCTCTTATCACCATCACATGTTATGTTTTTATCTATAACAAAGTCTTTAAGCTCTTTGGTACTCTTAAATATCAGATTTTTTATAAATGAATCATTGCTTGGATGATTTGCAACTAGATATATATCTTTCAACCTACCATTTTTATAGATCTTCCGTATTTCCAAATTTTTATCTGCATTTAAAAGATATTCTTTTTCTAAATCTATTGAATTATCCCCCATTATCTTAAAACCTTCGGAGACAGTAAAAATCACCCCAATAGAAAATTCTTCTTTTCCTTCTTCTCGTGCCTTTCTATTTACATCCTCGCTATCAACTTTGACTATTCCCTTTCCGTCATTAAAAAATATATCAAGAGCCTCCAAGACGGTAGATTTACCAACATCATTTTTTCCAATAAAAGCAGTAATATCACCAAATTCAACTGTGACTTCACCGTAGTATCCTCTGAAGTTCTCAAGAATTAATGATTTCAATTTCAGCTTCATTTTATGCCCCCCTATGTAATATTCTCAATAAATGAGAACATACTAAAATATATTATCAATTTTACAATGTAACTACACATCTATCTAAAGGAGTCTTTTATGTAATACTTGCCTATTTTTGTAAGCACTATTTACACCATCCAAGTCCTTGTCCCATTATTATTAATAAGTTGTTATATGACTATAAGGGATTACAATAGATGGGAAGGGGTATATTGGAGGTGATGACAAATGGAGTACATGAAACTAACAGCTCCAGAGATATACAAACTGCCTAAAGATACATTGTTTACAGTCGTACTTTCACCTGTAGAGGTGCACGGTCCACATTTACCTGTGGGTACTGATATACTCATTGCCCGCTACCTGCAAAGGCAGTTTCACAAGATATGGACAGATACACCGGTGGTAAAACTGCCAGAGCTTCCCATAGGCTCAGACCCACAGCCCGTGAAGGGAAGTTTCTCGGCCCCGTCTTCTGCCCTGAAAAAGGTGCTTATCTCTTGGGCACTGTCTCTTAAATCTATGGGCTTTAGGTACATGCTTGTGTTTGACAACCACGGAGGACCAAGACACCAGATAGCCATATACAGGGCCTCCCGATATATGCTAAGGCGTGGCTTCTATATCATAGCCCCGTTCCTGCATATCATGCACGAGATGCTCATCGTTGCACCTGAGATAGAGAAATATATCGGCACCAAGGGTATGGTAGGAGATGCCACAGACCTTCACGGTGGTACCAATGAGACATCCCTTATGCTGGAAACATACCCACACCTTGTTAAACATCCACTGCCGGGGCACCACAAACCATCTGCCGGCATGCTCGGTAAGGTATTGAAAAAGACCATGGGGGTATACGGTGAGCTACTGGACACACTTATAGGCTGGATACTGGAAAAAGAAAATCCGGGATATGTAGGCAACCCTCAGCTTGCATCTGAAGATAGAGGCAAGGCCATGCTGGCATATCACCTAAGAAGGTATATTGAGCTGACAAAGATGGCATATGCCGGGACATACACACCCCACCCACCGCTGACACCACTGCTAAGAGGACTGTTTAGCATTTTGCCAGAAGACAGGGTATATAAAAAGGAGATAGCCCCCTAGGGTAAGGGGGCTATCTTCCACTTGAAGAGATCCCCGTAGCCTCCCCAAAGAGTTACATATCTGTTGTGTTTCTCTGAGCATGTCTTTTCTTGTTCTATCTACTTGAAAAACACTTTACTTTACAAAATTTCCCCTAAAACCTGCTATAACACGTCTAACAAAGACACTTCCTCTGTCCCCTGTGTCTATTCCATATAAATACAGTACCCAAACCGACAGCTTTTAACCCTTTACATCGTCATAGTCAAATATCACACCTATGGGCTCGGGCACTTTCATGGAAAAGGGAACCTTTATAAATGTATCGCCCCTTACAGGGTCCCACACCTCATATACAATACGCCCCTTGATATATAAAGCGGGAATATATGCCTTCACAACCCTATACATACCGGGCACGGTTTCCCCAATAGACATTTTCACGCCACAGGTGGCTATATCTTCATCTCCCAGCACAAGAGATATATCTTTACCCACATACACACTAACATCCTTAAGTAGTCTACCTACAGGTAGAGCTACATTGTCATCGGTAATAAGGGTACCCCTAACATAGGAAATCTTATCTACACTAAGCTCACATACCCTGCCTGCTACCAAATCACACCTCTTCTGCGCTATCAAAAAGCCCTTAGCGTCTCTTTCTATACTCTCCACATCTGCCCTGATATATCGGCTCCCCACAAGACCCACATGTGGAGTATATGTGGGAAACTCTGCCACACTGTAGACAGCAGGTGCAGACATACCGGTAAGGGATACAAAAAGCATAACCAACGAAAGCATCACACCCCACATATACCGCTTCACCGTTATCACTCCCCTATTTTCTTAAGCACCAAGACATTAATGCGTGCCTCATCTTTATAAAGCAACAAGGCATTGTCATCTACCTTGATACCGGGAATGTAAAACTGGGCTATTGCCGACTCATCTACAGAAGGCATCTGTCTTAAACCGGCCGACTGTAAATCGGATATAACCTCATCTTTGACTTTTTCTATAGACACCTTGGCAGGAAAGTATATGTCAAATATGGGATAGGTACCTTCCATGCTACCCATTACCACCTTCCACTTGCTGACATCGTAGTATTTACCAAGAACATCAATGGTTTTCTGAATACCCGTCATTATCGGTGTTGGCAAAACATCCTTCAGCGTGTAGGTGCCTTCTATCACTTTATCGCCAATGGTAAATGATGTGGATGTTACTGAAACATCACCCTTCAGCCAGCCTGTAGCCTCCTTAGGTAGGTCTATAAATAACCCCTGCCCCAGATACAGCTTGTGAATGGGAGATGGTATATTCTTCTCCTTGAGAGTTACCTCACTTACCTTATCTGTTAGCACCTTCACCTTGTCACCACTTGACGAAACAATTATGCCCTGAGGAACATCATATGCCTTAACACCACCACTTGTAAAGACCAGTAGCCCTTTGTCTGTAGACACATAGACAGATGCACCATCTTCAGATAGATATACATATGATGCCTTCCCCACATCGTAAGGACCCATAAAACTACCATCATTTCTAACAATGTAGAGACCCACATCGTTTTCTAAGACATAAAAGCCTTTTCCGGGCACCATCCACTGATAGTCTCCTGGAGGTAGTAGATATATATCTTTTACTACCACGGCACCCACCGGAGAGTGAGCTACCTGCCCTATATTGACCGTCTCACCTGTATCAAGGACATAGACAGGATCTGTTTCAAAGCGGGCAGCCCATGTACCAAAGAGGGGCACATTGTCGGTCTTCTCTACGCCATTTTTACACACCTTGTAGTAGCCATATCTTTCTGTTTGCGTATATGTAGAGACACCAAGACACCCATGCACGGGCACGACATACTCCACACCTTCTATAGTCTTTACATGCCATACAGCACCCTCACCATATGCCACAACAAGCGTTTTATCGTGCAGTGCCCCCACAGCCTGAGAGGCAGAGACAAGAATATAATCTGTCGGAACTGTTGCCGACACCGTCACCTTACCATCAAGTGTTTGAAAGCCTTTTTCTGTGAATATACCGGGCAGCGTGCCATCTACGATGGCATATGTAATATGCTTATAGGTATCTCCATAGGACACATCAGCAGCGCCACATGAAACAAACAGCAATGCCACCACAAGCACTAAAAACATTATTTTTAACTGTTTCATATTCTATACCCCCTAATACACTCCCTTGTTTTCCACTATCATTTTACATAAAAACAATAAATAAACAACCTATATAAGGAGTATAGAATACAATCTTTACCTTCTTGTAAATGTCATATTCACAAACAATGTGTTTTTTAGAGTGCTGATATGTATCTTTACACCTCTTACCATACCCTCGGCAGAGCATGCACCACCGGCACAGCCTCCACCTATATGGTAAGCCTCGCTGAGGGCAAGGATGTGAGACCTATCCCAATCCTTTCCCACATCACCTTGGTACTTAAACACAACAGAATCTTTATCTATGACAAGAGATATCCTATAGGGGGCTTTGTCGTGCACAGCGTGAAACAGGGGCACATCAAGTATTTGAAATGTCCGCTTGATAAAGGGCCATGCTGTGGGCATAGCATACGAGAGGTCTATACCAAATGAGGTAGGAGGCTGCGAAAACCGCTTTAAGTAAAACACATGCCAACTGTCACCTTTATCCTCTATCTTCAATATGGCATCGGCGTAGCAAGAAACAACCTTGCTATCATCAGAGATAAACATGTTATCCTCACTACAATGCATCTTTTTCAGTAAACTTTTTATCTGCCCCATGGCACTCTCAAGGGTGCCTTTCTTTCCAAGCACAATGTCATACTGATACTTATTCTCTACACCGTATACTGTCAGGCTCTTCACAGGAGAACCATCGGGCAGAGCCCTCAGTAGCGCTTCAACAGTTGTAGCCGTGCCTTCACCTTTTAGCCCTTTTCCTATAAGGTTTTTATTGGATACATCTCCAGACACGGTGATGGTGGAAGTATCACCAGTAGACTGGCTACTATCATTTCCCACTTTGGGTGCACCACCATCTCCACACGCCACAAAGACAAAGAGCAGGACAAACACAAGGAGAAACATGACATATACACCACGCTTCATAAAAGCCACCCCCTACCAATGTTATACATTTATTGTAAATGAGGACCTTTATTTTCTATACACAGATATACTATCTACTTACAAACAACCCTGTTTCTGCCACCTCTTTTGGCCTCGTACATATTCTCATCAGCACGATGCAACAAAGTGGCAAAATCTTCTCTTCCTCTATACTCTGTCACACCGATACTGACGGTGATACCAAGGGAAACACCCTCTGCGACATCTATTCTCATCTTTTCAACAATCTTTCTTAGATACTCTGCCTTTTTACAGGCATCGCGTAAAGTGGCATCCTTCATAACGACAACAAACTCTTCTCCTCCATAACGGGCTACTATATCATCTTCTCTAAACATTGCCTTTAGGATATCGGCTATCTCCTTAAGCACTTTGTCTCCTATGATATGGCCATATGTATCATTAATCTGTTTAAAGTGATCTATATCGATGAAGAGAACGGAAATAGGCTCGTTGGTAACAGTAGATAGTAACTTTTCCGCATACTCCATAAGATAAGCCCTATTATGGAGTTTGGTAAGGGGATCGGTCTCTGCAAGCTTTTCAAACAGTTCTTTTTCTTTTTCCAAGCTCTCCCTTTCTATCTCCCTCTGCAGGCTCATTGACAATGCATAGTTTATGTGCTTGAACAGCACCTTGAAAAACCTCTCATCTTGCAAAGTGGCATCTTTAGCAAACACCATGAATTTGCCAACTTCTTCATTATTGATATCAAGAGGAGCTTCGAACACCTTGGGTTCGTCTATCTTAAACTCATCATCGTAAACACTAATGCCTGTATCGTCAACTACCCAATATCTCTGCTTGCCATCGTCCACATATCCCATAACAACAATCTTGTCAACTGAGGGAATAGCACTTTTTATAGAGACATAAAGCTCTTCAACAAGGGAATGAAACTTGTATGCAGAGATAGCAGCCTTAATAATGTTCTGCAGCACCTTATCAAGCTTTGACAACATAAACAGGTCAACAAATTCGTCATCAAGTAGATAAAGTCCACAATCCAACTTCCTTAACCGTTCTATGATAGGTTTAATCATGTGCTTAGGAATAATGCTTCCATGTTGCGGTGCTATCAGTGTTGGATTTCTCTCCTCTATCCTATCAAGGGCATAATTAAGAATCATATTAGACGGCATATAGTGCTTATGAAATAGCTCTACCCCCTCATAATACTCTTCGGTATCTTCGGCAAAGAGCATAAACTTATCGCTAATAGAGCCAAAGATATCACTAGAAAATAGCACCCCTGTCTTCTTATCGTATGTTACAAATGCACCGGGAAAGTGAGCATATGGGGTAAAGATAAATTCAAGCTCCCTACCATTTGCATTCAGCTTCCAGTCATGCTCATCAACAAGCCAAAATGGTGTCTTCCAATTATAGTGCTTTAGGAGTGTAGCACTACGCCAGTGTGTGATAACATACCGCTCTCCATTGGGGGGAAATAATTGCTCCAATATTTCAAATGAACCGGTAATATCGGGATCTTGATGGTGAAAGATAATATATTTGATATGGCTCAGTGGCACAAGGGACACCAATTTCTCTAGAATCACGGGCAACACGATCCTACTACCGGGATCTATAAGAATACTTTCTTTTCCATTCTTAATCAGGTACACATGACACTGAAAAGGGTCATTTGGTACTACATAGCCTATCCAGTAAATATCCTCTGCTATCTCTATAGGTTTCGTTAAATCATACTCCACATAAAACTCCTCCTTTCATACATACATATATTTTACATCTTTAGAATAAATGTGTTTACATATCTAACAAATAGGAATTGTTGTAAAATAATGTGCCATAGGGAGGTGGGAACATGAAAATATGTAAATCACTCAGTGTTCTGATAGCAATTGTTATGTTGGTTGGCACTTCTCTCCCCACAATGACATCTGTATCGGCACAGACACTAAACACACCTATATCTCCAATAGAGTATCAGCGCATGCTTGGCATTGGTATCAATGTGGATTGGGTAACATTCCAGAAATGGCGCAAGGGCTATACAGCAACCGTGGCACTGGACTTTAAAAAAATAGGTTTTCAGCATGTCCGCATACGTGTGGCAGACGACAGCACCCAGACAATAGCGCTCCTGCATCGTGTGGTAAATGACTGCTTTAAGGTGGGGCTGATACCCATAATCGCATATGCTGCCAAAGACTTTAATAGACATCCCTCCCAGGAAACCCTGAAAGAATCTGTGGCATTTTGGAGCAAGATATCAGAAGAGTTTAAAGATTATCCCTATCTGCTGTCCTATGACATGATTATTGAGGTGGGCAAAGAGCTAAACAACTATCCAGACCTTCTAAACGAGTTTTACAAACAGGTGATACCAACCATAAGGAAAGTAGATCCATACCGCATCATATTCATATCCCCCCGTTATGCCTCAAACCCGTACTATCTTGATGAGCTGTATATTCCACCAGGGGACAACTATATCATGGGAGAGTGGCACTTCTATGCAGCAGGCCCTAACCCAAAGATAGGAACAAACAAACAGTGGACCACAGGCACACCCTATGAAAAATCTCTCATATGGAACAAGATAGAAGCGGCACTTAGCTGGCAGAAGAAAACGGGCTTGCGCACATGGGTTGGAGCGTGGATGCCCGGCAACTATAACAAAGGTGACACATACTCCATTGGCCAACAGATAAACTTTGCCTCATACATGTCCTGCTCTCTACTGTATGCCCGCATACCATTTGCCATCAATGCCGATGGCCAATTTTACGATATAGAGCATTACCAGTGGAGAAGTGACAGGTATCCTGTGCTCATGGCCGTACTATACCCCTGCCATCCCAAAGGAAAGATGTTATGGAATTAGAACGATTTTTCATATCAACACATATTTAGAATGATTCTCTCGCATGAGATATAATACTTAATATGTATAAGAAAAGAAACACAAACAAACAATTGATACCAAATCGTGTAAAACAGGTAAAAACATACCTCATAGGCTTGTTATCGATAATAGGAATCGTATCAACATATATCGGAGGTCATGTTTTATCAGCTGTAGAATTTCTCACACTGCTTGCCGGCGTGTTGCTGACATTTATTATCATGTATACCTTCTCTGTTCTCAGTAGCATCATTATTGCAAGCACCATCATATTTGGCCTATCGCTATTTGTGGTGACCTATGCCCTGCTACACCAGAATGTCAATCAGGTTCAACTAATTACCCATCAACTGCTATTCGCCACCATATTCCTGTCGTGGTGGCTTATAGTAGCCCTAATATACACAGAGGAAGAAAATCTCATAAAGCTCAAAGCAATGCTAAACCAGTTAAGAAAAATAGATCCTGTCAGTGGAGTTCTTACATTCAATGAATTTATCAGCGAGATGTTCCTTGTTACCAAAGCCATTGCACGAAGAAATGAACCGGCATCATTCATATTCATAAAGATAAAAACCCCTCTGGGCAAAGAGCCCAAGACTCTTTTAAGAATCATTGGCAATACCATACTCGATAGCATCAGAAGGGGATACGATATAGTAGGGAAGACTGGAAATAACACCTTTGTCATCATGCTACAGGGAACAGATACAGATAAAGCCAACATAGTGATAAATAGAATACTTCAGAAGCTGGAAAAATATCCCAAAATATCGGGAGAAGAACTGAGAAAGTATATGGAAATATATACCCTACCGGCAACAGAAAATCCGGAAACCAATGAGCAAATTATAAGGGATCACACACAATGATAGCAATGCTATTTATCAAAGCACTATCTTGGCTGTTTTACTTTATTGTGGTAGCCTTCTGGGTCATCATGTTCTATTACACTATTCTTGGTATATTCGGCATCATATACAAAGTAGAAACCATGGAGCAAGAGCCTAACATACCATCGTATTTCCCTAGTGTAGCCGTTTTTATCCCTGCCCACAATGAAGAGGTTGTCATATTTGAAACACTCGATGCAATGGCATCGCTGGAGTATGAAGGCCCTATGAACATATACCTGCTCAACGACAATAGCACAGACAGAACAGGAGATATAGCCGACTTCTGGGCAAATATATTTGTCAATATACATCATGTGAAAGTGCCACCGGGAGAGCCAAAAGGTAAATCCCGTGTTCTTAACTACGGAAGGTATATCAGCTATGAAGAAGTTATCGCCGTTTACGACGCCGATAATAGACCTAACCCCGATGCCGTAAAGCTCCTTGTCTACAAACTCATGGAAAACGAAAAATATGGAGGAGTTGCCGGATACTATCGGTCTTACAACATGTACAAGACGATACTAACAACCATGATCGGGTTAGAAAGTTTGCTATATCAGCTAACTATGCAATCTGGCAGATGGAAACTCCTCAAGTTAGGTAGCTTTCCGGGCACCAACATGATGATAAAAAGGCATGTGCTCGACGAAATAGGAGGATGGGATGAATACGCCCTTGCCGAAGATGCCGAACAGAGCCTTGCCCTAACAGCCCGCGGTTATCTTATAGCCATAGAACCCCGTTCTCAATCGTGGGAACAAGAACCAGAAAAGTTTTCCGTATGGTTCAGACAACGAACACGGTGGATGTTAGGCAACCTATATCTTGTACAGAAAACCATAGCAACAAAGGAATATCGAAGCGGTAGAAATCTGTGGAATGCCATACAGCTAATATCTGTTTATTATGTGTTCTTCACATTTGTCATACTATCAGATATATGGTTTATATTGGGCCTTTTGGGTATATTCTCAGCAGGTACCCATCTACCCCTATTAACCCTATGGTTTGAATCGTGGTGGATATATGCCACACAACTTATTGTGGCGGCATTTTTAGAAGGTGAGCTAACACCGAAAAATATCATTATAGCAACCATTATGTACTTCACATATGCCCAAGCATGGCTGGTAATATTGGCCAATGCTTGGATACAACAATGGAAAGCCCGAAGAAAAGGGCACACCATTAAATGGGATAAAACCCCAAGATTTTAAATCTACAGCTTGCTTATATACCTGTCGCCACCGTCAGGAGCTACGGTAAAGACTATGCCACACCTTTTCTCTGTCTTCAGCCTATGGGCTACCAGTATATTGGCAGCTGCCGAATAGCCAAGGAATAGGCCATGTTTCTTTGCAAGGTAGCCGTGAAACTCCCGTGCCTCTTCAGGGTCGAGATCTATCTCGGTGTCTACGGTATCTTTGTCATATGCAGGTAGATAGTTTCTGCTAAGCCCCTCTATCACCGTGCCTTCCTTAGGTCTTATACCAAGCACATACACATTGGGGTTTAATCTTCTAAAGAAATGGACAAGCCCCGATATGGTGCCACCTGTACCCACACCAAGGGCTATGCAATCTGGCACATCGGGAAGGTCGGCAAGGGCCTCAGGGCCTGTTGTCATCTCGTGGGCAAGGCCGTTGACAGGGGTATAATGCTGTGCTGTGTAGAAATAACCCTTTTCCTCTGAAAGCTCTCTAACCGTATCTATAACATCATCTCTTTCAACCTCTATGACATCGGCACCAAGATAGCGAAGTATCTTTTTTCTCTCCTCAGATGCATCTGTGGGCAAAACCACCTTAAACTTTAGACCAAGTATAGGGGCAAGATGTGCCATGGCAATGGCCGTGTTGCCAGAAGAGGCCTCCACAAAGGTATCTCCTTCCTTTAAAAGCCCTTTTCTCATGGCATCTTTCAGTATAAAGTAGGCAGGACGCACCTTTATGCTACCTGTATACTGTAGGTTCTCCAGCTTCACCCATACACCAAGGCTATCAAGATATATTGTCGGTGTCTTTATCATAGGCACTTTCATGCTATCGCCTCCACACATGTTTTTAGAGATTATACCCCCAAAAGAGAAGGGCACCTCTCGGTGCCCACACATCACAGCTTGCTTACATACCTATCTCCACCGTCAGGGGCTATGGTAAAGACAATATCGCATTTTCTCTCTATCTTCAGCTTGTGGCTAACGAGTATGTTGGCAGCCGATGTATAGCCAAGGAAAAGGCCATATTTCTTGGCAAGATACTTGTGGAATTCCAATGCCTCCTCATTGGTGACAATAATCTCATCATTAACCCCCTTAAAGTCATAGACCGGAAGGTACTTTCTACTAATACCCTCCAATACAGACACCTCATCTTCAGGACGCACCCCGGCAACATACACATCATCTTTTAGCCTGCGGAAAAAGTGCATCAAACCGGTGATAGTACCACCTGTACCTACACCAAGGGCTATGCAGTCGGGTACATCGGGAAGGTCAGCAAGGGCCTCGGGACCAGTTGTCATCTCATGGGAGATCGGATTCATAGGATTTTCATGTTGGCCTATAAAATAGTAGCCCTCTTCATCGGCAATAGCCTGTGCCACATCTATAACCTCTTTTTGCGGTGCCTCTATAACATCGGCACCGAGATAGCGAAGTATCTTCTTTCGCTCCTCAGAAGCACTTTCAGATAGTACAACCTTAAACTTCAAACCAAGCATAGGTGCCAGATGTGCCATGGCAATGGCCGTGTTGCCAGAAGAAGACTCTATAAAGGTATCTCCGGGCTTCAGTATTCCTTTTCTCATAGCATCCATAATCATAAAATAAGCAGGACGCACCTTTGTGCTCCCCGTATACTGCAAGTTCTCCAGCTTCACCCACACGCCCAGCTCTTCAAGATATATTGTCGGTGTCTTAATAATAGGTACACGCACTGTTATCGCCTCCCATGGTGTATTATTTTACATGATCCACACAAAAAATAAATCCAATATATTATAAAAACACTATTGTCGTTGTTACGATTATCATTTATTATCTTATATAAGAGTCCGTTCAGGAGGAGGATATCAGAAATGAAGATATTAACACAACGACAGCTAAAAATTTATGAAATACAATATTTAACTTTAGCATCAATAATACTTACAAACACAGGAGTTCTACTAATATCCAATCGTTTCTACAAAATATCTTATATGAATTTCTTTTTTATCCTTTACATATGGAGTATTATCAACATAGCAATCTCCTTTTATATATCATTAACTATTGGATTGTATATAAAAGAGAAGAGAGAAAACGACCTAACAAAAATATATCCATACCTATTTGTATTAACTCTTTTAACTTTTGGCACTATTACATCACTTTACGGAAATACTCATTTAACTCCTGTTCTAAACAATACTCCTTATATACTTCTTCCCCAATTTCCACTTATATGGTTATCTGTTTCCATTTCTATAATTCCTATAGTATCGATTTTACTAAACCTTACACACCAACTAAATATTAAAGCACAAACAATAATTATATTTACGACTACCCTACCAATTTTGTATGCTTATAAGTTGTTCAATATACCAAAGATGACAAAGATATTATTAATAATAAGCTATCTATTATTCACTTTTCTCACTATAAGCATAGATAAAAAATATAACTACATATACAAGATTTACGAAAATTCTACACTTATTATCAGTCTGTTCATCGGACTAGGAATTACAGAATTAATGTTCTTCTTCTTCCATACTAATAAAATACAATTTTCTATTTCGCCATGGTTTACAACTTTGACACTCTCCATAACCATATTGCTGTTTACAGTAATAGCACGCATATCCCCCATAGGAAAACTTTCTACTACAGCCCCCCTTGTAATGCCTTTAGATAAACTGTTCATAATAATACTTTTATGGACATTTTGTTTAATTATGATAAACTATCCTGTAACAGGACAAAATTTATTAACAGGATTAATAACACTCATTGGTGGAAGCCTAATTTTTTATATATTCAAAGAACAGCACATAAACACTTATTTCTTTGAGTTCTTTTTCATAATAGCGTTTTTCATACTAATAACATCCCTCTTATATTTAATACCGCCGTTATTTTCAAATGTAAGCACTCAAGCAAATCAACAGATTTATCCAGAAGAAAAAAATAGATATGAATCCTACATGCAATTCCTCTTCTCCATCGATGTAAAATATAAAACGAACAACCAGACAAAAAATATAAAACTTGACTTTTTCAACAATAACAATAAGGATATTTTATTAATAAAATCCCCTATAAAAGTAAATCTATCTGGAGGAATATATAATCTCGCAATATATCCCCCTCCCATAACATTAAACGTAACTGGTATTAAAAACTGTATTCCACTCAGCAGGAGCTCTTATCAGATCAATGCTATCAACGGTCAAACCACAACAATCTATTTAAAAGATAAAAACCAAAACAACAACCTTTATGCACTGAAGTTTCAGTATAGTAATACTTTCACTAATATAACACATGTAGAATTACATAAATTAAGAATTCCCATACCTAATACCGAAACATTACTATACTCACAAAGAAACATACTATTGATAAACAAGTCACGTAATACAATATATAATTTTTACCTAAACCCAATAACTCCCACAAACTCAATTTCCACCATCACAGCTGTAACACTTCCTGAGAAACAAAAAATTATATTCAACAATGAGAGTTATTTCTTTACAACACAGGGACTATTCTGCTTTAATCAAGACATATTATCATTAAACTCTAACAGCGATCATAAGATAATCTGTATTGATTTTCAAAAACCGCCAAAAGATTTTGAAAATTTGGAAAATGAGATAATTACTAAAGGCCAATTCCTCAAATCTTTACTTGAAGACAATACTACCCAAACAGCAACAATACGACTAGAGGAAAAAATTTATCGTTTAGAAAGAAAAATAGCCAAAGACTGCCAAGACGATAACACACACGACTACTGCAGAGTCTATCCCTTCAAGCCGTTTGAAAATCTATTTATTGCCAAAGAAATTAATACTTCATCAAAAACTTCAAATAATTAGTCTAAGGCCGGTATCTTCTGTATTGAGATACCGGCCTCTACTCTACTTTCACTCCCACTCTATGGTGCCTGGTGGCTTGGAGGTGATATCATAGGCCACCCTGTTTATGCCTCTTACCTCGCCCACTATGCGGCGGGCCACATAGTCAAGGAAGTCGTACGGCAGCCTTGCCCAGTCGGCTGTCATGCCATCGGTGGAGACAACAGCCCTTAGCACCACGGCATTTTCATATGTGCGCTCATCACCCATAACACCAACGCTCTGCACGGGCAGCAAAACGGCGAATGCCTGCCACACTGTGTCGTAAAGGTTCCACTTTTTAAGCTCCTCTATAAATATGGCATCTGCCTCCTGGAGAAGCTTTACCCTTTCAGGAGTCACCTCGCCCAGTATCCTCACGGCAAGACCGGGGCCCGGGAATGGGTGTCTCTTCACAAGGTATTCAGGTAGTCCCAAAGCCCGGGCTATCTCACGCACCTCGTCTTTAAACAGATACCTAAAGGGCTCCACCAGTTTAAAGCCCAGCTTCTCGGGAAGTCCTCCCACATTGTGGTGGGTCTTGATAGTGCGAGATGGTCCACCGTGCACACTGCTTTCTATGACATCGGGGTATAGTGTGCCCTGTGCCAGAAACTCTATATCACCATGTTCTTTTTTCAACCTTTCGGCCTCACGGGTAAAGACATCTATAAAGGTATGGCCTATGCGTTTTCTCTTCTCCTCCGGGTCGGTCACACCTTTCAGTGCTCTGAAAAACTCCTCTGAGGCATCTACCATGTGTATGTGAATACCCAAGTTTTCAAAGGCACTTTTTACCTCCCCAGCCTCATTTTTCCTCATAAGACCTGTATCTACAAAGATGGGGATCACCCTGTCACCTATGGCCTTGTGAAGTAGCAGTGCCAAAGTGGAGGAGTCTACACCACCGGAGAGGCCTAATATAACCTTGCCATCTCCTACCTGAGCCCTTGCCTCTTCTATCAGCACATCTACAAGGTTGTCTACCTTCCATGTGGGCTGTAGCCCCGCCACCTTATGGGCAAAGTTTGCCAGTATCTCAGAGCCATACTGTGTGTGGGCAACCTCTGGGTGAAACTGTACACCATACATGTTGCCCTCCTTATTCCTAATGGCTGCATACGGGGCATCGCTTGTGTGGGCTATGGGGAAAAAGCCCTCCGGTAGCCTCTCCACCCTGTCACCATGGCTCATCCACACATCAAACTCACGAGGCAGTCCCTCAAAGAGCCTGTCATCTTCCACATGGAGCCTTGCCCTACCATACTCCCTGTGTGGTGCCTTCTGAACCTCACCACCCAGCGTGTGGGCTATAAGCTGGAGCCCGTAGCATATGCCAAGCACAGGCACACCAAGAGACAGCACCCACCCTGGCATCTGTGGGGCTCCCTCTTCATACACGCTGTTTGGTCCACCTGAGAGTATTACAGCACCGGGGTTATACTCACGGGCCACATCTTCAGACACGCTGTGTGGCAAGAGCACAGCGTAGTAGCCTTTATCCCTCAGCCTTCTGACAATGAGTCTTGTATACTGAGAACCAAAATCAAGCACCAGTATAGACTTCACAAACATCCCCCCTTATATGAAAAAGGGAGGGGCATGCCCCTCCCGTGTTATCCCTGTGTCCAGTAGTTTGGAGATTCCTTGGTAATGAATATGTCGTGTGGGTGGCTCTCCTTCATAGAGGCACTGGTAATCTTGACAAACTGTGCCTTCTGTTGAAGCTCTCTTATGGTGGCAGCACCCACATAGCCCATACCAGAGCGCAGTCCGCCCACAAGCTGGTGTACAACATCCTTCACATAGCCTTTATATGGCACCATGCCCTCTACACCTTCGGGAACAAACTTACCCTGCTCTTCCTTATCTTGGAAGTATCTGTCGGCACTGCCTTTCTTCATGGCACCAAGAGAACCCATGCCACGATAAGATTTATACTTTCTGCCGTGGTAAAGAATGGTCTCACCGGGAGACTCCTCTGTACCGGCAAAGAGGCTACCCAGCATAACAGATTCGGCACCAGCAGCCAGAGCCTTGACAATGTCACCAGAGTAGCGTACGCCACCATCTGCTATCACAGGCACATCGTATTTTCTGGCAACAGATACGGCATCCATAATGGCTGTCAGCTGTGGCACACCTACACCGGCAACAATACGGGTGGTGCATATAGAACCGGGTCCTATACCCACCTTAACACCGTCCACACCGGCCTTGATAAGGTCAGCAGCACCCTCTGCTGTGGCAATATTCCCACCTATAAGCTGGACATCGGGCCATACCCCTTTGATTGCCCTAATGGTGTCAAGAACACGCTTTGAATGGCCATGGGCAGTGTCTACAACAATGACATCTACACCGGCCTTTATAAGAAGCTCTACCCTCTCCATGGTGTTTTTCCCTGTGCCAACGGCGGCACCGACAATGAGCCTACCCTTGGAGTCTCTAGCAGCCTGAGGATGCTCTATAACGGCATTGACATCCTTGATGGTAATAAGTCCCACAAGACACCCTCTATCATCAACAAGGGGTAGCTTTTCTATACGGTGCTCGTGAAGTATCTTCTTTGCCTCTTCAAGGGTAATACCGGGCTTGGCAACTATGAGCTTTTCACGGGGTGTCATCAGCTGTAGTGCTGTCATATCCATATCTGTAGCAAAGCGTATATCTCGGTTGGTAAGAAGGCCAAGCAGATGGCAGTTTTCATCTACAACAGGAAGTCCACCTATCTTATACTCACCCATAACTCTGTCGGCTTCTCTAATCGTTGTGTCTGGTCTGATGGTGATAGGATTTTCTATAACACCATTTTCCGCCCTCTTAACAAGGGAAACCTGATAGGCCTGCTCCTTCGGAGATAAATTCTTATGGATAATACCTATACCTCCCTCACGGGCTATTGCCTTTGCAAGCTCTGCCTCTGTCACAGTGTCCATGGCAGCAGACACAAGGGGAATATTTAGCTTAATACCCCTTGTCAGTCTTGTAGAAACATCGGTCTGGTGTGGCAGCACCTCGGAATAACCGGGTACAAGTAGAACATCATCAAATGTCAAAGCCTCTTTAAACATAAAGCATATCACCCCCAACAAATGTGTCCCCCATTTGTATTTTGTGGATTATATCACAAAGACAGCAGAGGAGAAAAATACTATTTTGTATTGGTGAGATAATTAATATTGAGAAGTTATGTCTTTATATGCTCAACACGAGGGGGGATATTCATGGACAGAAAAATCATATCAATAATTGTCAGTTCTTTAATAATATCCTTACTTCTCCTTGGCTGCGGAAACACACCGGGTACCAGAGCCTTTATAGGGTTAAAGATAGAGGGTATGACAATGGCAACCCATGGAAAAGTGTTAAACACATACACTGTGAAGGCACTGTACTTTGATGGTAAGAAACTTGAAACCAAAGAAGTGGCGCTGGCAACAACCACAACCTATATTTTGAGGGAAAGAAACTTCTCTATGGCTGGCAAAGTTATATACATGTATCTACCCCCCAAGAGTCAGTACAAAGTTATAGACAACAAGATAATGCAGGCATATATACTACCCTACTACAACGATGATAATATGGGGGCAGGTATCACCCCCATACATGGTGGCTACATTGCGTCATGGAATAAAGACTATGTCGAAGTATACATTGGTGATACCAAGGTCATATCTGACAAGATGCCGTGGAGCGGAAGCGACCAGATAAACTTTGTTGCCACAGGATATGAAGAAAGCGGTAAGATATACCTCATATGGGGTTATAGCCGTATGACAAATAAAGGACCTGATACAACGGTGCAGATAAAGAACATCACAGATGGGGTAGTATACCAGACATCTGAGGTGAAAAACTGCTTTGTATCAGGCTATGTGCCACTTCTGTACGCAGACATAGCAAAGAGCACTTATACTTACCAGCTATGCCAAAGGGAAGATGGCAGTGCTGTGCTTTTGAAATTCTCAACCACAGATATGGGCTTTGACTTACAGGAGGTAAAGAAGACACCAGACAAGCAGTGGCAAGTAGATGGGTACAAGGTCAAAGTGGTACCAGACAATACAGGACAGAAAACACTCTACATAAATGGCAAACAGGTAGACAAGGCACGAAATGAATACTCCTTCTACATCATCAGATACTGACACAATAAAGGGGCAGGATATCCCGCCCCTTTATTCCCTATATAGTGTTACATCAGCACACGGCTAAGGGCCGGTATAAGCTGTTTCTTTCTGGATATCAGGCCATCTACCCATGCCATGCCACCTTGAAGTTTGACATTAAGGGCCATCTCCACAAAGTGGATATCACCACGGGCAAAGATATATGATCCTCGCTTGGTAACATCTGTCAGCATGAAGATGGCAAGGGTCAGTCCATCTTCTTCCATCTTATTTTCCAGAGCATGCC
Organism: Zhurongbacter thermophilus; assembly: GCF_026184435.1. NCBI lineage: Bacteria > Pseudomonadati > Zhurongbacterota > Zhurongbacter > Zhurongbacter thermophilus. The sequence continues at coordinate 44,949 of NZ_CP046447.1, read as the reverse complement.
ATATCTCGTCCTTTAGCCTATCTACAAAGCCCGAGGCATCGGGTATCTCTACCTGTGCTACTCCAACAACACTGTCACCCAGTCTATACACTTTGTAATCCAGTGTCAGCTTAGATGGGTCATCAAGTATACCTTCTACACGGGCTGATAGCATACCCCTAAAGAGGTCTGTGGGGTCTTCGCCGGCCCACATGGCAAGTTTCTTCACAGTATCCCTATCTCTATCGGTGGTTGTCGGCGATGTGAGTCCCACAGTGTCGGAAAGTATTGCAGACAGCATAATACCGGCTATCTCCTTAGGAGGCACTATGCCATCACGCTCCATAAGGGCATATATTACCGTTGCCGTGCACCCTACAGGCTCTATGATAACCTTAGGTGGGAAGGGTGTTTGAATATCACCAAGCCTGTGATGGTCAACAATCTCCAGTATATCCACCTCATCAATACCATAAGGAGCCTGAGACTTTTCGTTGTGGTCTACAAGAATAACCTTTCTGCGGGGTGGCGATGCCACGGTGGTGGCATCAACCATGCCTATATACACCCCGTCGGAGCGAAGCACGGGGAAAAACCTATGGCTATCTTTTCTCATGATCTGACGCATCTGGGATATGGTGTCATCAGGAGAAAAATATCTCACTTCTTTGGTCATAACAGTGGCGATAGGCGGTGCAAACATGAGCATTCTCACAGCAGAAAAAGTATTGAGCGGTGTAACATACAGCCCTACACCAGACTCCTTGGCCCTGTCTATAAACTCCGCTGGTATCTCCGGGGCACCGGTGATAATGATGGCAGGTAGCCTTCTTCTAAGGCCTACCTCCCACACCTCAGGCCTATCACCAGTCACAAGTATGGCATCATCTCTCAGCTCCATATCCACCTTTTCCGCAGACATGGCACCAACGGTAAGTACTCCTCTTATTATGCTTTCAGGCTCCACAAGCCATCTGCCGGGCAAAGCACTCTCCACCTGAGCTGGGGCAACTTCTATATGTACCAGCTTACTGGCAGCATGCCACAGAAAGCCCTGAGAGACATCTCTCAGGCCCACAAGTCCCACAAGCTTGCCGGACATGTCAACAACGGGTAGTGTGCGGTAATCTTTAATGAGGTCTACGGCAACCTTAATGGGGTCGTCGTATCTAACAGTAGGCACATCGAGGATAATGTCCATGGCCGTCAGTTCAAAGGAATCCATGCGTATAGGCTTGTCTACCCCAAAACGCTTCAATACATATACCGTCTCATCATTGACAGCCCCTGCACGCACAGGAATATATTTATTGTTACAACCATCTATCTTGTTTTTATACCAAGCATAAGATATTGCCGATGTTACCGAGTCTGTATCGGGATTTCTATGTCCTGAAACCAGTATTTCGGCCATATTATCCACCCCCAACACTATAGATGATGTCAGATATACGCTCTTTATCTAAGCTGACAAATACACCAATGCCATATGCTGCCACCTCTTTAATAAATGCCTCATCGAGGAAAGACATGGCTATAACAGGTATACCTCCATCTTTTGCTATCTCTATAACCTTTTCATATGAGCCATAAACGGGTATAAACTCTAATGCCTCATTAAACCTATCTGCCATACGAATATCATATACGGCAACAAAACTTACATCTCTATGGGACCTTGCCAGATGAGAATATATACCGTTTTTATCAGATACAAGAAAGTCTACCTTCATATTATTTCACCCCATATATAACAGAGCCCAGTTCCTGCCCAACAGATATAGCCACATTACCTGCACGGCACTCAAGAAGCCCCATATTATCTTTCACGTTATCGCACTGCACGTCTAAAGTATCGGCAATATATTTCAACATATCCTCTTTTGTCATAGAAGCCGTATTTTCCCATGTCATACCTGCCTTAGGAAGGAAAAACCTGAGGCTAAAACCTCCATTCTTTCTTATATACACGTTGAATCGTAAAGAGGGTACCTTTTTTACCAGTCTATCCTTCAGGGCCTTTAGTGTGCATATCTGGCCTTTACATGAAAGCTTGTCTATATACCCCTTGCCGTCATAATCTTTGGCAATATCAAATAGCTTATCAGGTTCAGTGTCTATGAAAGTCAGGCCATATTTTTCGGCTATAGAAGGCAGGTTCGCTGTAGGCGTCACCTGCACGAATACAGAGGGCATACCGGCATATTGCCAAGAAAAGCCATAACCAACAATAGACAGGTGGTTTTCTGATATTGCCTTTTCAAGGTTTTCTGTGATCACAATACCATCTGCATTCTCCACACCTGTTTGTGCGCTCTGCTTATCACCCTGCCCACCACAGGCCACCAGACCTATAAAAGCGAATACTATAAGAAACACAGATAAAAACTTTTTCATCGTGATCCCCCCAAGAGTCTAATGATAATATTGAGAACAACTGTTAGTAAAACAGATACTATTATAGACGAGACAATAGGTATGTATATGCTATAGCCATCTCCCTTTATAACAATGTCACCGGGCAAGCGGCCAAGCATGGGAAAAGCCTTCCAGACAAGTCCCAAGATAATCAAAAGCAAACCAACAACAATAAGCATGTCTGCCACTTTCACATACATCACCTCTTTATGTATTGTATCCTATATTCTCATATAAGTTTTAAGAACCTCTCCTTTACAATTTCCAAACTTGTGATAAAATGCAAAACGATGTATGCCCGAGGAGGTGAAAACTGTGAAGGTACTATACTTTAAAAATAATACTTGCAAAGTATGCGAGGCAATGTTGCCCCGTGTACAGGAGATAGCAGAGAAATATGAGGTGCCTTTTCAGGTTGTTAATGTGGAAAACGACCCAGAAACAGCAGGTCAGTTTCTCATCTTCTCGGTACCAGCCGTTGTGCTGGTAGACTCTGAGGGCAAAGAGCTAACACGCTTTGCCCGTAATTTCTCACTGAGAGACATAGAGTCATACATTGATAGGTACACCTATTACATGAGCATGTAACAGGTGCCTTACACATATCCCCCTTTCTGGAAGTGGTGTGTAGTCTTCAGGGGACCTACGGGTCCCCTTTTTTTTCTTTATAAACTCACCAGATGATATATTAGATATGTGGAGGGGGTAATGTGGATATACAGCTAAAGAGCAAACAGATAGTACCTAACGTGCTTTACATAGCATCGGTAGATGAAAAGCTGACACTTGGAAAAGAACACACTTCTCGTCTTATGGGGGTATTTCTACCAACACTGAGAAGCATCATGTACATGGACAGTCCCGGCAGAGTTGATTTTACCGAGGGAGATATCACTATTACCTATATCACCCTTCAATCATTTCTTAAGGGAATAGGTAAGGGAGACATGGATAGCATATTGCTTGCCTATAGCTACACCAATCCAGAGGCAATTGTATACAAACACCCTTTATGGGAGAAATATATAACATCACAACTAGGCAATCTCGTGAACTTTGATCTGTACGGTATATCCAGCATCATATACAAGTATCTCAGGCATTTTGAATATACCAAGGAATATATAGAGGAACTGAAGCACCTCAGGGAAGAGATACAGGAATTTGATAGAGACGACTCGATATCCGACATCATAGACCTCATAGACTGGAGTAACTACCGCATTGTCAGACCCTACAGAAGTAGGAGGGGAGAAAATCATCACACGCAGGTGGGTATAGATATGCTCGGTAGAAAAATACAAGATGTTAGGGTAGATGTGCTTATAGACCGTATAGATATGGATATTGGAGACTATTATAAACGCAACCGTGAGCTAACTCCAGATATACTGAGACAGGTCTTTATAGCCCTATACATCTACGGGCACCTGACATTTAGAAGGCATATATCCTTTCCCTTGCCCAGCCATATACAAAACATTATGAATAGACTCATATCACAGCCCCGAGAGGAGTGCCTCAGATGCCTATTTATGAAGTTTTCGCTGATAGATGAGATTGATATCCCCGATAATTTCTTTTACATGCATGCAAGAAAGGCCATAGATGCCTTCTATAGAGACATCTATGGCCTCAATGTCTAGTTACGGTGTGTCTTGGCAACCTTGTGCGGTGAGGGGCTGCTCATAAAGTCCCACATGTCCCCAGAAATCTATATAACCGTTGGCTCCAGATGGCTTCTGTCCTTCAATAAGCACATAGACCTTTTCTATACCAAACTGCTTAGCCGTAAGGGGTATGCTACACAGGGCAAGAGCCTCCCCCTCGGCACCGACACCGGGATTTTTCATAATCTCTTTAGAGAAATTCACTGTAGCGACGGAACCTGTCACCTTGACATCAAGCACCTTAGTACCCTCAGGTAGTGGCACCTGTGTAGTGGCAGTGGCAATAGTTGGTGATGCAAGCAAAGACAACGCCATTTTCAGCTTATCTTCAAGTGTTGGTGTAGAGTCAAAGTGCACCTTTACCTTGACAGGTTTTAGGTAAAAATATGTGCCACCATCTGCTATCACATATGCCGTCATCTGGACATCTGTTCCCTGCGATACTGGAGTGGTAGTAGAAGTACCTGTGGTGGAAGATGTGCCCCAAGAACAACCCACCAGCACCAACGATATACTAATCAAAAGCACCAACAAAACAGACATACGACGCCACATATTCATAAAACCCCCATCCCCCTTCGTATATACAACGATGGTCTATATATTAATAGTATCACAACTGCTTATTATCAAATGCTTCATCTATATAAATACCTGTTCCAATAGACCATCTCCATGGGGCAAACCACTTGGCAATAGACATCTTAGGGGAACTCTTGCCGGTTCCGGGCTTTGGCCACACATATATGAGGGTCTTACCTTTATCACCTGCCACCTTAGAACCATCAACCATCTCCTTAACAAGTACAACACCATGTGGGTCTGTGATATGTTCAAGATTTTGCCCCTCAAGGTCTCTATTGGCATTGACCACGGATACATAGTCTCCATCATTGACAAAGATGTATAAATTTCCCTTTCTCATATCCCTAAGCTCCTGCTTAGCCCGTTCCTGCGCCTCCTGCCTTGTCAGCTGGCCTGATTGTTCCCTCTCATGATAAGCAGCAACAATGGACATAGCCTTATCGACAAAGGGTTCTATCTTTGACCTGAGAGTATCCTCATAGGCACCAAATACCTTTTCCGCTGTCTCACTAACAATATCAGATGTAATAGCAGTACTATGCATAACATCGGCAGTGGCTTTCTCGATTTTTTCCGTCACGTCGGCAAGGACCTCCGTCTCCGATTGCAACTTTTCCATAGCAGATACAACAAGCGCCGTGGCCTCACCGATAGAAGAGGCAACTTCTCTCGTGCTACTGGCAAGCTTCACCATATTCTCTATACTGCTACCTATATCCATTACACCGCTAATGATAGAGGAAAACTTGGAAGTTACATCTTCGGTTATACTGGCAATAGATTTCATTTCTTCTGAGAGGTTATCACTTGTAGATAGCACCTCGGCAACGGCCTCGGACATCTCTCCTATAACCTCTCTGATTTGCTCAGCCGTGTGTTTTGTTTCCTCTGCTAGCTTACGTATCTCAGAGGCCACAACGGCAAATCCTTTACCCGCCTCACCGGCACGGGCCGCCTCTATGGCAGCATTGAGGGCAAGAAGGTTGGTTTGGGCTGCTATTTTCTCTATAACATCTATAAGCTCTGTTATACCCTTACTCTTTTCCTCCAACTTCTTTACCATGTCTCTATTGAGTTTATCCACAACTTCTATCCGCTCTATGCTATCTTCCATCTTCTTAAGGGCCTCTTCTCCTTCCCTCGATAAAAACTCCAATGTCTCGCCAGATTTGCTGGCACTCTCAGCAGCGGAAAGGGCCTCATCTGAATAGCTCTTCAACATATCCATACGCTCTGAAAGTAGGCCTGTTGCCTTCTGTATCTCTGCAACGCTCTCCTCCAGATATCTTTCGGCTATCCTCAGTTTCTCCGTGCTCTCTTTCAGAGCATCGGCATCAACACTAAGTTTCTCATTCTCCTCTACAAGCCTTGTCGTCATTTTTACCATATCCCTCGTCAGGAGGGTATCTTTCTTCTCTTCTTTTGCAATGTTATCCACTAATAATGCACTCTTAACATGCCTGTATAAAATCACGCCAAAAACAGAAAATAGCAAAGTATCTATTACGCCAAACCACACACCAGCAGAAAAGGAAACATAAACACTAAATGCAAATAGCAAGACAAACATAGCCCAAAGCATAAACATCACCTCCAGACCATCTCTTATATTTATACTATCAAACATCATTTTTATGCCATTACATATATCCTCTGATACAATACAGAAAAGGGGGTATTTTTTATGAACAAACGTGCAATGCATAAGCTGACATATGGGCTGTATATAGTGGCCTCTGTGAAAGATGGAAGACCTAACGGGCAGATTGCCAATGTGGCATTCCAAATCACTGCCAATCCCGTACAGGTAGCAATAGCCCTTCACAAAGACAACCTAACATGTGAATATGTAAGGCACAGCAAGGTATTTAGCGTGTCTGTTCTCGATCAGACAGCAGACATGATATTTATAGGTCGATTTGGATTTCGTAGTGGAAGAGACTTTAATAAGTTTGACAATACCATCAACTGGAAGATAGGAAACACCGGTGCACCCATCGTATTCGACCATGCTCTAGCCTATCTTGAGGCCAAAGTTAAACACGAGCTAGATGTAGGCACTCATATGCTATTTATCGGAGAGGTAGTAGATGCCGATATTATAAGTGAGGGCACACCACTGACATACGACTATTATCATAAAGTGCTAAGAGGTAAAGAACCACCAAAGGCACCAACATTTACAGCATAGAGTGCCCCCGTGGGGGGAGAGAACAGTGAACAAGCAGTTTCATATTGTAAAAAAGGCATCGTTGCCGAAAGGTGAATATTTCTATCTGCCGCTGTCTAATCATGCCTCGGCATATCCTTTGCAAAACATAGCCAGCTATGTACTACGGTATGCATGCCAAAACGATATCAAACTCCCTCACATGAATCTCAAGGTGCTAAAGGACATGAAAGAAAGCAGTAGAGATAGACCATATGGACGTATACCCTATGCCCTTGTACTTCAAAGCATGGAGAAAATTTCTCAGGGAACAGGAATCCAAACATGGGTAATAGATAGATATATTCCGGGCATTTACTTCCCTATGGAAAAATTTATACGCACGATACCCAAACTCAATATCTCCTCGGATATCAAAATACACATACGAATGCCACGACGCAAAATGGTTCTTTCTCACAAAGATACCGATATAGTACTCTCCCTACTATCAATGGAAAACTTTGCCCTGAAAAAGGAACACGCAGAAAAGGTATGTCACTTTCACCACCTGTTCAAAGAGGGAGTAGGTCCCTATCTCATACCCAAGGACATAGATACTGTCTACACACTCATGAATATGGCTACCCCAAAGCACGCCTATATGGCACTGGATATCATAGGCATTCCCAACTTTCTTGGTGGCCTGATAGCATCTAAAACATTGAAAGAAGAAAAAACCACATACATCAAAGAGATTCTAAAGAGGTATATAGAAGAACAAGAGCACTTTCTCACGGCATATCACCTCATAGAAAGCACACTTACCACCGAGGAAATTATCGCTGATAAGGACCTATTACGATACGCCATACTTGTATTAGGCTACACAAGATTACTGGGCACATATGGTATGTATGTACTGGAACATTTCCAAGAGCTGGGCATATCAGAGCCCTTACTCCTCATGCTCCTAACCGTTATTATGGAGGGCACAGAACTTGACAGCCACGAAGAGCTGTGGCAGGCCCTACACAGGGCTTATGAAACAGCAGATAGTACAAACAAGATATATGCCGCTTATGGCATCATCAACATGGTTCACTTCACAAAACACCACATTGATGTAGAATCCCTTATAACGAACAATCCCATACCAGAAGATATCCCACTTCATATTAAGGTGCACCTACTGAGAATACTCTCACGGCATCTTGGCAAAAGCATTCACACAGAGAAAGCTATAGAGACCATCAGAAATACCATAGAGGAAATATCCGACAGGGAAGGACTGAGGGCATTTAAAGGGCATCTACTAAGAAGTCTTGCCACAATACTCATGTACAAGGCCGATGTACCTCCCTCTATACCATTTACCATGTACTGGGAGGCCATAGGGCTCGATCTCATGCACAGCAGCAGCTCGTTTGGCCATTGGCTCATCACAGCTCCCCACGCGGGAATACCCTATACAACTGTCAAACATACCTTCACATCTATTGTAGAGAGTCTCTCCAGTGTCTTTAGACCTAAAGAATCCATTTATCTGTACGGTGCAATGGCAGAAGCAAGCCTGCAATATGGTCATATAGAGGATTTTCTAAAATACACAGAGATTGTAGACAAACTACAAGAACCTCAAAGGCATGTAATAGAAAAAAACATACTATTTCGCATAAAAGCACTTTACTACATGAGAGAAGAAATGTGGCAACAGCTGGAAACTATTCTAAAGCAGTGGCAAAGTTACGGAGTTATACCCTACTTTAGGGCCCAATGGGAAGCCCTAAAAATGGCACTAGAAACGATTAAGGGGCGCATAAGTGTTAAGTCATTTGACCATTCCAGCAGTCCTGTACTTCTATACATCATAGGCAAATATACAGACAATACCGAAAAAATCATCTCCGCCCTTATGGCACTTCACAGACGGTATATGCAAAGAGATGACCCTCTTGGAAGGGCTGAAACCCATACATACCTGTATCGCTTAACAAAGGATACCAATCCAGCTATGGCTATGGAGCATGCCCTTGCATCACGCTTCATATACGACGAACTTGACGGTATACCACCACAAGATATTGCAGAGGCCAGCGGAGGAATGAAGACCGAGCTAAACGAGTCATTCTTCAAGTTGCTTGCAAAACGTTACAGGGAAAAAAGCAGGTTACTGGAAGTTGTCCTTTCTGCTATGGGAAGCAGCACCAAAGAAGACGTTATGAAGCATCTTCTCAAAGGCCTTCAGATACCATTCACTACAGCATATGGCAAATACGAAACTGCCTCTTCAACTATAGAGGCTATATATTCTATTGTTGGCGTAGAATCAGTAGAAGACCTAAATATACCAACAGGAGAGGGACCTGTTATTACATCACACCCATCTACAGCCTTTATTACCCATGTATTAGGTGATAAAAAACTGACTATTTATGCAGAGCATAGATATGCAGAAGATATATTCGACAACACAACAATATCTACCTTGAGACGATTTGCCGACAGCATTATCAACATACTAGACAACCTGTCTATTGTAGAAAAAGCCAAATTCGACAGTCTTACCGGACTGCACTCACGATGGTTTCTCATCGATGAAGCCCCTCGTATGTGGAAACGAACATTACTAGATGGACATTCTGTATCGCTCATATTTATAGATATTGACAATTTCAAGTATGTCAACGACATATATGGCCACAGTGAAGGAGACAAGGTGTTGAGGCTTGTATCATCTATCATCACAGAAGAGATACGAATATCAGACAGGGCTATAAGGTACGGTGGAGATGAATTCCTCATAATACTCCCTTACTCAGATAGACAATCGGCATACAAAGTATCCAACCGTATACAAACCAGGGTAAGAAACAATCCCCTTTTAAGACGATACATGATTACCTTATCCATCGGTATATACAACACAGACTCACCCGATATCTCTCTGGAAGAGGCCATAGATATAGCAGACAAAACTATGTACATGGCCAAAACAAAGGGTAAAGACCGCATAGAAATATATGACAGTCATGCATAAAAACACCCTATTTGCATAAATAACCACACATCTTGTATAATATTTATGTATTAAAACTTTTTCTATGCACCACCACACGAAAGGGGGATATTGTTTATGAAAAACCTCAGGTGGGTCGGTATCATCTTGCTGGCCGTATTATTATTTGCCATGTTTTCAATGGCAATAGCCATGGCTGGAGGAGATGAAGCAGAGAAGTTCTCTTATGGCTTCTGGTCTATCATTCCTCCAGTAGTAGCTATAGGTTTGGCGTTTGCCACACACAGGCCTATTTTGTCTTTATTCATTGGTATCTGGACAGGTCAATACATCTATGAAGCCCTTCCTCTGTTTGCCAAAGGTGAAACTGGTAAAGCATTATATGCTTTCTTCACATCGTTCTTCCACGTCTTCTCCGATCGTATTGTCGGTGTTCTTGCCGACTCTTGGTATATTGGTATCATTACTTTCACACTTATGATTGGCGGGTTGCTAGGTATCATAAACCGTAGCGGTGGCATGTGGGCCATTGCCGAAGCATTGGCACGCAAGGCTAAAAATTCCGCCACAGCACAGGTATTTGCAGCTATTATGGGTGTTGCCATATTCTTTGACGACTATGCCAACACACTCCTTGTCGGCAATACCATGAGACCAATTACCGATAAATTCCGTGTGTCCCGTGAAAAACTGGCATATATTGTCGATTCAACCGCGGCACCTGTTGCCTCTCTAGCGCTAATATCCACATGGATCGCCTATGAGGTCGGTATTATTGCCGACGCATTGAAACAGGAAGGCTTTGGCGAAAAGATAGCCAACGCAGCATATACCGTATTCCTACAGTCTATTCCCTATAGATTTTACTCTCTCCTTGCCCTTGTATTACTATTCACTATTGCAATAACATCAAGAGACTATGCCACCATGTATAAGGCAGAGATGAGAGCAAGAAAAGAGGGCAAAGTTTACAGAGATGGGGCCCAGCTACCAATATCCAAAGAAATCTCCGAGCTGTCTAAACCTGAGGGTGTTCCCCTGAGATCTATCAACGCATGGCTACCTATTCTTGTGCTAATTGTTGGTACCATATGGGCATTGTGGGTTACAGCCGGCGGTATGGAAACATATAAAGGGTATCTTGATCAGTTCCACTCCTCCTTTAAAGCCTTAACATATACATTTGGCGATGCCGATGCCTCTATAGCCCTTGTATGGGCTGTTGCAGCCGCTACAGCCGTTGCAGCCATCATGGTCATATGGCAAAAGATTATGAATGCCGGTGAAATCGTTGATGCATGGCTTGACGGCACCAAGTCCATGATGGTTGCCGTTGTTATATTGACCATCGCTTGGGCACTGGGCAGCATCAATGGAGATCTTGGCACATCCCAGTATGTTGTAGGACTTGTTGAAGGTTGGCTACCCGGTTCTGTACTCCCACTAGGCATATTCCTATCTGCCGCGCTGATATCCTTTGCAACAGGCACATCTTGGGGAACAATGGCAATACTCATGCCTATAGCCATAGGCCTTGCCGGTAAGTTCTACGGCACCGACGCCGTCGGTGTCATGCACCTCGCTACAATAGGTGCTGTCCTGACAGGTGCCGTATTTGGTGACCACTGCTCACCTGTATCTGATACAACAATTTTGTCTTCTATGGCATCGGCATGTGATCACATGGATCACGTTACAACTCAGATACCCTATTCTCTCACAGCGGCAACTGTTGCCGCCGTTGTAGGTTTCTTGTTTGTTAAATTTATACCCGTGTGGCTACTCCTTCTTATTGGGGCAGCCGTCATAATAGCCATTGTTTACATATTCGGTAAACCTGTACCAAACCTCACAGTAGACGAACTAGAAAAGCTTGATAAGTGAGGCTCACCCTACACCTTTTCATAGGCCCCCGCACCCCGCGGGGGCTGATTTTTTCCACAATAAGAAAGGTTACCCAAGTAATCGTTGTATGCTAAATAACCTGTAAACTATGAGTATTTGCATAAGAAACTGGTTTAAAACGCAGATAGAGGTTAACTTATACTGTATATCACTAAGTGGCTCTAAATTAGTAAAAACACCCTACATAAGACAAGGAAAATGGTCAACAAATGAAATACATAGTCTCACAAGATTACGAAAGGAGCACAACCATCATGTATTAAGGATATGGCATGACTTCATAAATCACGAAAACGGACTAAGCCTTTAGCTGTGGTTTTACAGAAAAAACTGCCAAATAATCCTAAAAGAAAAGCCCCACCTGTAATAGGTGGGGCAATTATCCTATACATTCACTCTCTTACCTTCTCATACGAATATCACCAACATTGACATTGACCATCTCATCATCTTCTGACATCAACCAATAAGTATTCTTGTTAGAAAAAGCATTGTCAGGTAGATAGTAAATAGGAGAAGAAAAACCCCATCCGGGATCTGAAAGCGTATGTGTATATCCACCCAAATGGAAACTAACAGCCTCATACATATCTCTACCGCCCCACATCATCATAGAGCCAAGCAATCTAAATGTTTCTGAGTTTATCGGATATTCATAACCATCGTCGTACCAAATACCGGAATCTGGATCGGTTATATAATTTCTGTCATCGTAATTATCAAGATAGATAACTCCCACACCACCATTTTTCACATAAACATCTGCATATAAGAGCTTATCCCAAGATCTTAGTTCCCAATGATATGGGTTATATGGATCATCATCATCAAGATCCATACTTCTATTAGTAACATCTTTACCTATATAGACATTTCCATCTCTTGCAAAGCGAAATCCATATTTGTTTCCTTTAGAGAGAAAATCGAAATGTTGATTATCACTTGTGTCACTATCTTCATAATTGATGAGTCCTATTTTATCCCAAATCCAGAAAGAATAACCAGAACATGTTCCAGCATCTACATCAGGCGTAGTCTCACCGGGTTCAAGTTCATAGGAGGCATCCTTGCATCCTTTAAGCAAGAACCCTAACCTTTCACCATAAGGAATCTTAGACAAATTAGGAATATCTGCATTCTTTTCAGGATCAGCAGCCAAATCCACTTCATAAACTGGAATCTTATCTTCCTTAATATCACCGGGAACAGGTATAACATCCCCTAACAGGCTCATTCTCTTACCCACTAGAGTTATCTTAAAGTTATACTGAATCATATTCTTCCAATTTGGATGGTATATCTTTGCTTCCACCCCATTTTTGGAATAACCACCAAAGTAGTTCTCAAACCCATTTTCCGTAATAGGAACAACTCTTGTCCATTCATACTGCCAGTTGGGATTATATGTAGAATCAGCGACTAAGGGATTAATATCGTCTGAAGGATAAAGAACAAAATAATCACTATAACCTATCAGCTGTTCAAGAACATCATGTCTAATCTTCTCCTTAATATCATCTGGAATAGAGGCTGTATCAAGTGACTCGGGACCTTCCCACCACCCTGGAGGACAGTTATTAGCAGCATATGGATCAGGATCTACACAGTGTTCATTCCATCTGACTGTAATATCAAAATCCGCCAAATACACATTTTTAGGATCATCCGGATCATATGTAAATTTATACTCTCCTTCTTTTAACGAGTAGGTGTAATCATATCTTGCATATCCAAAAGGACTATTAAATAGCTGACTACCATCTGTAAGTAAAGTACTACTACCTCTTATATTGGGAGTAACTTCCGGAGAAAAGGATACCTTACATAAATCTCCCCAGATAGGTATCCATGTATCCTTTTCAGGCTGACAAGGTGTAACCAAATATAAATCCGCGTTATCACCAAAATCAACCAAAATTCCCTTGCCTGTAGAACTATTTGCCTGAAGATCCAAATCAGTTGAACTACCTGTCAGCTCACAACCATGTTTATACTCACAACTACCAGGAGCATATCTGAGAAATGTATGAAGCTCACCACCAACATTTTCGGTATATAGTGTAATAACATAGCTGTCTGTAGCACTAACTGTTATCTCATCCCCATTATCCAAAGCTCGTTTGGCAGGTGCAAGATCCCCATCCTCTACAAGCTCATCCCATGTATGCCCCGTAAAGAAGGTATCAAACAATCTATTATCAGATGTGGCAAATCCCTTTGTTAGGAGAATATCTGTGTAAAAGTTTCCCAGTGTTACATTATCCCCAGAAAGGTCTTGAGGAGACATAAGTTGACTATTAACAGCATGGTACTCCCAATATATAAAATCCTCTGAATCGGGAACAATACTGCCATCACTATAGACTACCCAGTTAGCTGATGCAACAAACCTATACCATGGTATATTCAGAGAAACATATTTATTCTTCTCTATATCATTCCAAGGATCATTTGTTTCAGGAGTATCCCAATCCTCGTCTCTTATAGATTTTCTTGTAAGGCTAACAAGAGCATATCTTCTAAACTTACCTGCCGTGGGATCATATATTGTAATATACTTATTTCCACTATTGGTATCAACCCAAAGACTACCAGAAGATGGAATAACCTTATTAGAATTGTCTTCAGGTCCATTACCAAATAATATCCCATCAACAGAAAAATAAGATCCTCCATAGTGATACTGTCCATACGCAACCACCGAATCCATAACATGGTCATCTATAAGCTCATTTCCCTTATACTGAAGATATTTACTACTTTTCGCAAAGGGATCTGTTTCCCCGGGATTGTAAACCTCCCAAGTATTAAGGGCAGTCCTAACCGGTCTAAAGTTAACGATAGTGGAATCATCGGCAGGTTTCTCCCAAACATCTCCCTTAACCCTAAGCTGTTCACCCCACTCCTTGGCATTACCTGTAGCCATAACAATTGTTTCACTATTTTTCCACGACAGATCAAATGATACATCACTGGCAACTTTTCTATATTCGTTTGCCAGAACATCTCCTGTACGGTTATACTCTGCAACGAGGTCATTATAAATTTTGCTAACTGAATTCCCCAAGTAAGTTGTTACTGCCACAATTCTAATAGAATGGTCACTTGGAACATCAGAACTACCACTATTATTAGTAGCGTCTAAGTAAAATGCTCCCTTAGATAACATTATCTCATTCGGGGAAACGCCAACAGCTGCAAGGGAGCTCAAATCAGGCATAGGATAATACCTCAGAAAGTTATAAGCATCTGTTGTATCCCCTGGCACATATTTCATAACCTTGACCATATCAGAATTTTCCCAAACATCATAAACATATGAATAATCATCATCACCATCTGTTAGTTCCCTTGTTTCTTCAAATCTCAAGACTGCTGTAATGTCAGATACCATCTGCTGTGAAAGAAACTTTCCTTTGACATATGCGTATATCCGCCAGTTGAATAATACCTGAGAGACCAAAATAGTTAGCATTATCATGAAAACAACCGTAAACACCAATACCAAAAGTAATGCTGAACCTCTTTCTTCACTTAATTTCTGCTTTTTTACACCTTTCATACTACATCACCCTCTTACCTATTTAGAGAAGTAATAGACAACACGACAGTATACGGATATAAACCTACGGGATACCGGCTAACAACATTCGTACAAGAGTTATCCGAATATATCTCTTTTCTAATACCAACAGTAAAGATAACCTGTACTTTTCTCCATTTAATATTGACACCACTAGCATTAACAGAGTACGGAGTATATATAATTTTTACCGTTGAAAGACCATTAAGCTTTCCAACAACAGGTGTTATAACCTGTTTCTGAATATCTCCTGCTGCTTCCCAATCTCTCCAATCTTGAAAAGTAGGAGGTGTATTCTCATCTATATCGCTTCCCCCAAAAGATGTATCTGCAAATTTCCTATACACAACAACCCTTCTTTGAGGAACACATTCCCATGTATTAGTTGACTCATTGTAAATTTTAATGTAATAACCTGTTGTAGTCGATGTGATTAAAACCCAAGCATCCTCCGGTGTTACACCATCTTTGTCAAGAATCCTAGTATAGAATTCAACACTCTGTAGCTCCATTTTATTGGGAAGATTGAAAATATCACCCAGAGCAAGATTTTGCGGATCATAGACTGTAGATGCCCCATAAAAATATGGGCGGTAAACATCATATATATATCCAACGGTACTTAAAATATCTGTCTTTGCCTGCATAAAGGCAGAATATTTCGTTGCCCCAATATACAGACCAAAAACACTAGCAACAATGATCAAAAATATAGCAAGGGAGACCATCATTTCTACCAAAGTAAAACCCCTTTCTCTTTCCATTTTATCTGGCCCCCTTCTTAAAATACCTTCTCATAAAGGCTACATTTTCTATCTTTCCACTATAAGTTCTCCAAGAAATAACATAAGCGACTGTTATAAGATCTTTACTAGTAATATTAGTTTCACCTATAGAAGGCGGATCACCTGGTGATATCGAGTTAACAGGGCTCACTTCCGCGTAAACCCTGACAACATAATTAACATTATTGATCTTGATAGGTAAATCGGTCCTATACGTAGCTCCGTCCATCCATAACACTACGGGTCTCCAGTTCTCCAAATTGGTTATATCTAAATCATGAAATGGAGCAACACTACCTGTGGTTGCATCAACAACAATAAGATCATCCATAGACTCTATAAGAGCATCTATAGACTGAGCTAAATTAATCGCGATGATTTTTTCTTTAACCTCCATATGTTTGAAGGAAAGAGAAGTCATGACTCCAAATATAGCCAATATCGCAACAAGAAGTATAGTAATAGCAACCATTAGCTCAACTAAACTAAATCCTCTCTGCATCTGTCTCAT
Organism: Zhurongbacter thermophilus; assembly: GCF_026184435.1. Taxonomy (NCBI): domain Bacteria; kingdom Pseudomonadati; phylum Zhurongbacterota; genus Zhurongbacter; species Zhurongbacter thermophilus. The sequence continues at coordinate 28,345 of NZ_CP046447.1, read as the reverse complement.
ATACAACACCTCTTAAAAGGGGGAGTTACCTCCCCCCTTATGTGTATTTAGTATACTCCCTTACACAGTGTTATCTATATATATATACTGTGCGAGTCTTACCATCCCAAAACACCAAAGACTTCACCTGCTCTGCTATAAATCTTATCGGCACATACGAACGATTTCTTCTAATAGCTGTCGGATAAACATAAACACTGCGGCCATAGCTCGTGGCACCTGCCATCTTATCATAGACCTTGGCATATCTGTTTGTCGATTCATATATATATTCATATCTACCGGCTATTTTGACTTTTTTCTTTACCACTTTCTTAACATCAAGCACAATCTTGAATTTATCGCTTTCTATGGTAATAAGCCTATTCTTATTATCCCAACCTACTTTAAGTCCTAAACCATCGGACACCAGTCTCAGTGGCACGTATGTACGATTATACAGAGGGTTGATAAATGGTGCAGAATCGGGAGATACAAGCTTTTGCCATTCTTCTTCAGGTGTCCACAGCTCATAAGACTGCTCTAGCTTATTTTTCGGTACAAATAGTTTCAATGCTCTCTTTATCTCTATCTTGACAGGAATAACCTCTTTTTTATCTCCATACTGAACTGTGAGATTAATCTTTATGTACGGTAGCGTCATATCGGCAAATGTAATCTTCTTTCTATCTATAGATATAGATATATCGGCAGAACCATTTGACACTTCACTATCTGCCTTCACAATAATAAAACCCTTGTCGGCGGATACACTGAGAGGAATGCTCCCACCACTAACACTAACATTTGCTATAGTGGCAAAGTCATCTATAACATCGGCTAGTGGTATCTTGGTGGTAATGATATTCAGAGAGTACTTTGTTTCTGCTTGCTTAATGACATTGAAGCTTGCTTGATAACTTCCCCCAGCCCAACGACATGTAACATCCACAAGACCGTTTGTTGGCATGCTACCATAGTCAAAGTTCAAAGCGACAATACCCATCTTACGAATCACTGCCAGTGCCGTGTCGTGAAGAGTTCCCCCATCCACGGCCATCTTTATATGTGCCCACGGTTGATTTGCCTCACACGATACCTCTCCCAAACCATCTCCACCATTTTCTATTCTTACAACTTCCACATCGGTCGTTGTCTGAGAAACATTGATGTCATACACAAGACTCTTAAAGGCCAGCTGAGGCAACTTTACCCTTAAAGTAGATGTGTGCTGCACCATGTTACCACTACTCCACTTAATATTACATGTATAAGAGCCATATATACTTGGAGCAGTAGGCCAATGTGCCTCTATGGCACTTGGCTTTGGCATAACCGAGGCTTTAGAAGTTTTACCGGGTCCTACTGTTACTGACCATGCATCTGGAAGTAGCCAATCCACGTTAGGAGAGCATGATACGCTAACCGTCGTTGTATCACTGTTTTCTATGGCAAGTACACCCTTCCAATTTGCAAAATCTTTGTACTCTACCTCGCCAGATCCAACATCAAATATGGCTTTAACAGATGGAATATATGGCTTAACGGTCAAAGTATATATGCCATCTTTACCTATGTACCATATCTTCCCATCGTGGAATACAGGTGCCAATGCGTAATCTACTACTTTTTTCATCGTACCATCAGAGGTAATACTATATAGAGCTCCACCTGTATAAACGATGTAAGTATCATCTATTGTAAACATGGCATTTATATATTGATCATCAAGATCAAACAGTTTCTTCAAATCCCCTCTTACCAGCTGATACAAAGACCTTTTACCTGAGTCTATATTGGCTAAAACCATATAGATGACATCTTCGTCTTTAAACATAGTCTCTACATTATTTTCACCTAAAGATTCATAGCCACCGGCTTCTCCCTTTTCATACCAGGCAATCTGTCCAAAGCCATGATAATATTCACCAACATCGCCCCATACAGATTTAGTGAGAGAACCATACTCAGCTACTGTATTTTTCTTCCAAGCATTATTCGACCAATATATGGTGTTGACACCTAATGTATTGGCAAAGACAATATAATTCTTCCAATGGGAAAGGCCGAACATCCTCTTATCCTGATAGGAATTTATTTTTCTTCCATTCTGATAGATAGTGATAGTATCACCATAAACATTCGACAACCCACCTGTTAGCACAAACATATATCCCTTATATGCTGGATCAAAGTCAAAATACTTATAGTTGCCTTCTATTGACAGAACCTTTACAGCATCGGCATTTTGACTGGTAATCTTGTATATAACGGTGTTGTCCCCCTGTTTTGCAGCTACATATAGAGGAGCACTGGAAGATGCAATACCTGTATAATCTTTTTCAAACCTCAGCAAAAAGGCCCCCTCCGGCACATCTGCCCACTTCTGCACGACAAACTGTGGTGTGTCTTCAGCAGATACACGAACCGGCATAAATACGAGACTGGTCACTATCAATGACAAAACTACTAAAACAACAGATAGTCTTCTCACTTTCTATTACCCCCTGTGTTAAGTTTTTTCTATGTGATTCTCTACATATATTTTATCACTATCACCCACCAAACAATACATTTCCACGGTATAAAGCAACCTTCCACAAACAAAACACAACGGGGAGTTTTAACATTTCAATATTACACAGAAGATACAATCAACACAAACTTGTGCGAATGCAGATGTGAAGAGAAACAAGGTATTTGGAAACCTATAAGTAAGAAAATACGAAAAAGGAAACAACCCAAGAAAGAAAGTTTCCATAATCATTCACAATATATACGGCAAGCTCATTGCAGAAAAAGACTCAAGAAACTCTACAATCGTCCATAAATCCGATACTCTCAGAGAAAAAACAAAAAGGGCCACCCTAAGGTGGCCCCTGAAAGGAGGGAGTAGCCTCGGTTAAAAGAGTTCTGTGCGACTTACTTCCTCAACGTAAGCAGACACGGCAGAATCTGGAATACCAGTAGAGCCCTGAACAACATGAGAAGCAATAATGTTATTCATAGCTGTAGATACGGTCTCCGCTGTCAGCCCATCTTTAGGATAGGGCAGTGTCATTCTCAGGGTCTTGCCCTGGTCGGTCTGAAAAATCATAACAAGCCTCTTCATACCTTACACCTCCTTACTCAACATCTTCAATAGTCGTGACAACGACATCGTCAAATGTCATGTCACACACGGACTCGATAGCCCCTTTAAATGTGCCAATGTTCTCATCGGTGGCATCGGGGTTAAACCTGCGGACAGAAAGAGACCTCTTCTTTCCATCCTTCTCGTACACCAGTCTCAAAGCCTTAGAAACTACTGTTCTTGCCATCTTTCATCACCTCCAAGGATATAATTACATACAAATTTATATCTCTAACTTATCGGTATATAACAAAGAAGCTTATGACATTAGGCGTTTCAATATATGCATCAGACATGCAAATACTGTATGTATACACATCCTACTTTTGCATAACATGGTATTATCACGGCGAGATACAAAAGGGAGGTGGTATATATGAGACACAAGCTATCTTTTACAGAGGCTCTACTTCTGCTTATAGGCACCCAAATAGGTGCCGGTATATTGGGGCTACCTTACATTATGAAAGACAGCGGACTTATGGGGATAGCCTTAGTGGTACTGATGGGCATTATCACAATGATAACGGCCCTATTCATACTGGCATGCATAAAAGAAGACGAAGATACGACTCTCACCGACCTGGCATCTTCTCGTTTGGGAAAGTGGGCTGGTATCCTCACATTCCTCAGCATTGTCCTATACGGCTATGGAGCCCTCATAGCCTACATAGCCGGCAGTGGAGACATTTTATCTACAGCCCTGCGCATCAATCCTACTATAGGGGCTCTACTGTTCTGGGTTATTATGAGTGGTATTGTGTTTATGGGACTGAGGGCATCGGGTAAGGCAGAAGTGCTTATTGGCATATCCCTACTTGTGGCACTGGGTATCTCCATAACCCTTGTCCTGCCCTCCGTGAAAGCAAGAAATCTCATGACATGGGACATGAAAAATCTTCTTCCACTTATTGGCGTTAGCATGTTTGCCTATGCCAGCCACCTCATAGTGCCAGAGATTAAGACAGGAACAGACAAAGAGACGGCCAAAAAGGTTATCATATGGGGCTTTTTCATCCCCATGGTCTTCTACGCCCTGTTTGTGCTGGCATTCGTCGGTGCATTTGGTAAAGATGTGCCACAGATGGCAATGATGGCCATATCAGGTAAATTTGGTATACTCGGCACACTGCTGGGCATTCTTGTGCCCCTCACGGCTATTTCTACCAGCTTCATAGGTATAGCCTATGCCCAGATGAATAACATTAAGCAGCTTATAGGCAATAAGCTGCTTGCTTGGCTTCTTGTTGTCGTGCCTCCTATATTCATATATCTTATGGGGCTAAGGAGTTTCACAGGTGCACTTTCTGTAGCTGGCTCATACGGCGGTCTGATATTCGCCGGCATCATACCGGTGCTTTTATACATAAAAGCCAGTGAAAGAACCTCCTACCGACACTTGGCATATTCCTTGCTATCCCTGTTTGCACTCGTATTTATCGCAAACCTTATGCTATAGCATGTGGAGGGACATCGAGCCATCTTTCTTCTATAATAGATACACAATATAAGAAAGAGGTGGTGCTATGAAACTGTATCCGCTATGTGCTTCGTGCAATCTGGGAAGCATGGCAAAGCTTATGGATATCCTTGATATAAGAGAAAACAGGTGGGCCATCATGCAAAGACTCATGAGGTTAGGTTCTGAAGTACCTGAAGATGCCAAACCTGTAGAGCTTTACAAAGTACTATACACAGAGCTAACAGGTGGCAAGATTATAGACATATACAAAGAACAGAAGAAGCAGATGAACCACTCGGTGCTCCAGATATACCCTTGGCTAAAGGAACTTGTAAAACAGGCTGAAAATCCCATCAAGATGGCAGCCCGATTGTCTGTGGTAGGCAACATTATCGACCTCGGCGTTCACGGACACCAGTGGGGAGATATCAAAGAGGAAGTAGAAAGTCACCTTGATATTCATTTCTTCATAGACGAAAGGGACACTTTCATAGACATGCTAAAAGATGCAAAGACAATATTTCTTGTTGCCGACAATGCCGGTGAGATTGTATTTGACAGGCTGCTACTGGAAACAATAAAAGAGGCATACCCAGAGATTGACATCAAAGTTGGCGTCAGGGGAGAACCTCTGCTTAACGATGTCGTATATGAAGATGCCATAGATGCCGGTATACCGAAAGAATGGATTATAGATACAGGTGTAGACCTGCCGGGCTTCGTGCCATTCCGTGCCAGAGAGGAAGCCCTAAAACTCCTTGAAGAGGCAGATATTATCATAGCCAAGGGACAGGGTAACTTTGAAGGACTCTCGGAGGTGGCCGGTGACAGACTGTTTTTCGTGCTGAGGGCCAAATGCCAACCCGTTGCCTCTGAGTGGCATGCACCTGTGGGATCGCTTATATTCTCCCGTTTGAGGTGATGTATATGAATGAAATGTTTGTGGTACAGGCAAAGTTTATTGGGAAAGAATCGCAAAAGAAACTTGAGGGTAAAACTGTTGCCATTGTAGGCTGCGGGGGACTGGGAAGCCCCCTTGTGCAGATGGCAGCACGCAGTGGCATAGGCACACTGATACTTATAGACAACGACAATGTATCAGAGTCTAATCTTGGAAGACAAATACTGTATACAAGAGAGCATATCGGTAAACCCAAAGCCGAAGTGGCGGCATCTATAGTAAAGGCTATAAATCCCGATATCAATGTAATATCCCATGTAGAAAGGCTAACATCTGACAATATGGATACCCTTCTGAAAGATGCCGATGTCATACTAGATGGCACAGACAACTACAAGACTCGCTTTATCATGTCACGGTATGCAGAAAGGGAGAAAAAAGATTTTGTGTTCGGTGCCGTTGCCGGTGCATATGGCATGGCAAAGGCATTTCCCCACACAGAGGGTATATATCTCCACCATGTTATGAACCCCTCTTTAGAGACAGCAGAGGCTGTACCTACAGCAGAAAGTGGCGGGCTCGTGCCAAGCATACTCTTGTTCATTACAGGTTTTATGTGGACAGAGGCCCTGAAGATGCTCATAGACAGATATGACCTTGTTAATACTAAGATGCTCATAGCCGACCTGTTTCAGGGAGATATTAAGATGTTGGGATAAAAGGGGGCTGTAGCCCCCTTTTATCCATACCACATGGGTTTTAGACAACCCTACATACAAGAGTAACCTTTAGCCCTGCAGTATGCTATCGGTAATACTTGCCAACCACCACCATTCTTTTCCATCTCTAAAAAAGAGGGGGTAAAGCCCCCTCTTTCCACACTATGGTTACACTCTGAACTTGCTTGCATCCTTATACAGTCTATCGGCTATCTCTGTAAATTCCTTAGCAGCATGCTCAATCTTGGCCATATCTTCCTTCAGTCTGTCAACATCACCACTGAGAGCCTCAACCTGCGTATCAACCTGATGCATGAGAGAGGCAACCTCTTCGATAGCACTGCGCACCTCTGCTGTGGTAGCACTCTGCTCTTCAGATATGGCTGCAAGGGACTCTACCTGTGTATTCATCTCAACAATCTTAGAAACTATGTTTTCAAACTTCTCTCCTGCAGCCTCTGAAGCTTCTCTTACCATACGTACACTATCGCCAATACCATATGTGCTGGCCTTAACATTCTCAGCATCTTCCTTAATACCGCTGAGTATCTCGGCAATTTTCTGGACAGACTCTTGGGTATTCTCCGCCAGCTTTCTAATCTCATCGGCAACAACGGCAAAGCCTCTTCCTGCCTCACCGGCACGGGCTGCTTCTATAGCAGCATTAAGGGCAAGAAGATTGGTTTGCTCAGCTATATCAGAGATAGTACCAACAATCTCACCTATACCTTCACTGCGCTCAGCTAGTCTATCGACAAGAGCCTCTGCATCCTTTACGGCAAACTCTGTATTCTGCACAAGTCCTATAACATTTTCAATGGCACTCTGCCCCTCTCTAGCAAGAGAGGTAACCTCTGCACCAAATGTAGACAGGCTTGTAGCGGCATTTGCCACCTCATCGGCACTCTGCTGTAAGGCAACGGCACTGTCAGAAACACTTTTCACCTGAGATGATGCCTGCATCATTTGGGTTCTCACATTGCTAAATGAAGAAACCATACCATCTAGTGTTTGCATACCAACCCTTGTTATACTTACCAGCTCATCACTACCTTCTTTCAATATCTTTGCAGAGCGAAGAATCTCTTTCACCATATTTCTCAACCCGGCTATGCCACTACTAAGCCCTTCCACAATGGCTGTAATCTCGTCATTGCCCTTTACACGAAGATCAACAGCAAGATTACCTGCAGCCAATTCATCGGAGATTTCTTGTACAACCGAGAGTCGAGAAAGAACCTTATACTTGAGGATATACCACATAAGCACTATAAGGATAAGGGTAAATATGGCAAGCACACCCATAGTTGGCATGACAGCACTCATAGCTATAGCCTGCATATCATCTTCATAGAAGGAAAATACTGCCATGAGGTCGGTGCCAGGTATTTTATAGAAGAAACCCAATTTCTTGAATATCTTGTCTCCATGACCGGGCTTTGTGTAATAGTAGTCAAGCCTAACAAAATTCTTACCGGTCTTTTCCATGAGTTCCCAAGCTTTCTTACCAATGTTCTCTCCTGTTTTCTTATCTATACCCTGGAACTGTTTTGATCTGTCAAACTCAACCCCAGTATCATATTTGGGGTGAATAATAAGATATCCATCTTTATCCATAATAAATGGATAGGCGTTTAGGAGCCTAAACGAAGTGATAGACTTGCCAACCCTCATATACATCTGTTTCTTGAATAGCTCTGCATCTCTATATACATCATCTATATAGTCACCTGTGGCAACAATCCAACCCCAAGGCTGAAAATACTTGGCATAGGTAATCTTGGGAAAATATTTATCCTCTGGCTCTCCGGGCTTTGTCCACACATAATTTACAAATACACTACCATTCTTCACAGCACCATCAACCATTTCCTGAATAATAGGCTTGCCATTGGGATCCTTCAAATCCTTGACATTCTTCCCAACCAAAGAGGCTTTGGGGTGAACAAGCATAGTATAATTTGTATCGACTACAAAGATATATCCACTACCTCCATCGTACCTCACTCCAGATATAAAGTCTATAGCCCTACGCTTGGCCTGAGATGCCGTAAGGAGACCTTGCTCCTCCATCTTGTACAGATTCTCTAAAGACGCATAAACACTGTCAACAATAGACTCAAGCTTTTCCTTAGCATGGTCCTTGGCCTTATAAAGATAAAAATCACTTGCTGCATCGGCTATATAAACCTGACCTGCTGTCAGATTTACAACACCTTCGGCGGACTGCTCTACCATTGTGTAGACCTGCTTCTCAACATTGTCTTTAATAACCCAAGCAACAACAGATGCCACAATAAGAGAAACAACAATAAAGATAGCTATGGCACCAAGAAGCAGGCTTCTGCGGCGGTTTTTCACCGTCTGCACCTCCTTTAAACATTTTTATAAGGTATTAGAAGGAATTACATTTCTTCCATATATCAGTATAAAACATAAGTATTAAATTGGCAATTTTTGTTAAGGGTTATTCTCTTAACAAATATAGGAGTGAACTTATGGCAATCCTGGTATGATAAAAATATACAATTCTTTTTATGTAGAGGGGGAACATAAAGGTGAAAGCTGAAGAGTTTCTCATGAAAGCCTCTGACTTAAAAAACCCACCTAAATTGTTCGGTTTTAAGACTGGAGTACCAGGTCTTGACGACATGTTTTACACCGTTGAGTGGACAGATGATAGGCCTGTGAAAAAGTCACTGGGGGGTATACCCGCATACTCTGTTGTCAATCTTACAGGCATGCCTGACACCGGTAAATCCTTGATAGCAGGGCAATTTGCCATTAAACAGGCATCACTGGGATACCCTGTGCTGTTTGTTACCACAGAGACACCGGCAGAGTTTCTCATTGTATCTTTAAAGTATCGCGCACAGGCTATGTGGATAGAGTGGGACGATGTCAAAGACAATATATGGATTGTCGATGCCTCCAGAACATCAACACTGAGAGAAGATATTCCCACACTGCTCGATGTCATGGAAGAGGGAATAAAAACCGGTGGCACCCACTCTATTGTCATAGACTCCATAACAGGTCTATTTGAAGATAGAGAGATGAAGGCTAGAAGTATCGTCAGACAGATATACTCCTTTGCCAAGACACACAGGCAAACAACGATACTTGTCAACCAAAAACGTTCAGGACACGATGAAATATCACCAGAAGCCGCTGGTGGTTTTGCCGTTGCCCATATAGCAGACGTCAACATTGTATTGTGGAAAATCACCGTCATGAAAAAGTGGGAAGTAGATTTGTACAAGGCTCCTATTGGTTCGCTAGTACGCTTTATACGCATAGATGGCTGCCGTGTCTCGGGCCATGACCCCAGAACCCATTTCTTTGAGATTACGGAAACAGGGCTTGCCAAGGTGGGTCCTGTCCTTGGTGATGAAGATGAGTGAATATTTCAGCAATTTATACTTGAAATTTTGGGGACCAAAGCTTGACAGATTAGCAGAAAAAGAGGTGTCAGACATTCTCGGTATATACGAGGTCTATGTAGGAAGAAAACCACAAAAAGTATTTGATCTCGGAGCCGGTTGGGGTAGACATATGCTCATTTTCCATGAAAAGGGTATAGAACCGTGGGGTATAGAGAGAGAAGAGATTTTTGTTAAACACTTTAGAGAGACAGCGCCCAATGAGATTAAAAACCACCTTATATATGAAGATATTACCCAGTGGCAGATACCAGAGGATATGCAAGGTCAATTTGACCTTGCCCTATCATTGTTTTCCTCTATAGGTTGGTCTGACGACAACAAAGTATTTCAAAAGGCACACGATATTCTTAAGCCCGGAGGTATATTCATTGTAGATACCGACAACAGAGATGCCTATGTTGTTAAGCCTCCATCCCGCACATGGCAAAAAGTAGAGGGTGGCATAGTTCTTGATAAACACCGCATAAACTGGAAAGACAGTATGCTTATCACCAAGCGCGAAATCCATGCAGAAGATGGCAATATATACACCTTGAATAGGCAAATGCGACTATATAGCCTCCATGAGATCGTGGCAATGGCAGAGAATACAGGGCTAACTTTTCTTGGTGCATTTGGCGATCTCCATATGGGAGGATGGTCTATCAGGGCAGGAAGAAATGTTGTGGTGCTGAAGAAGGAGGGTTAACTCTCCTTCTTCAGCTTCTTATACATGTTGTATATATACATACCCAACCACATGACAATGAAGAACAGTGGCACAACGATAATAGTGGCCTTGATGAGGGCTAAAAATACATTCCACAGCATAAGAAAACCTGCCTTTAGGGCATTTTCCAAATCTTCAATATACCAAGGCTTGGGTTTAGGAGTCTGAGAAGTTGTAGACACAGTAATACGGAGTGTAGAATACGTGGCCCTACCCTCTATGTACTGCATCTGTCCCTTTATACTCTCTATCTGGGCTATGGTCTGATCAAGATATCTTCTTACCTTTAGCATTTCATCAACTGTCTTTGCCTTCTGCATCAGTCCAAGATAAAAATCCTTCTGGCTCTCAAGAACCTGCAGACGGGCTGCAAGATCTATATATTGAGCCGTTCTATCTTCAGAGGAAACAGATATCGATACATCTTTAGAAACTCCCTGAAGTTTATCTACACACATGTCAAAGTTCTCTACAGGCACCCTGTACACAGCAGAAAAATATGGATATTCTCCCTTTGTTATCTCAGAAGATTGGGGCATTCCACCACATGAGGAGACTATAGTTTTAACGGTTGTAATAACCTTATCAAACTGATCCTTTTCCACAGAAATAGTAACATTACCAGTCTTGATAATCTTTGGTTTCATATCTATATTGGTAGACACTGAAGACTGAGAGCGAGACTCTCCCGATGCCAGTGTTTCCTGCATATCTGAATACCCACTCTTTGCCAGTGGCATACTCTTCACGACATTATCAGACATACCAGCCTCATATGATGGTGCAGTCTTTTGAGACGATGGCATACCCTGGGCTACAAATAAAAAAACACCTGTAACAGCGAGTATTAAAGCAATAAGCACCTTATAGCGTAGTCTCATCTTTATCACCTCCAACATGTATACGCACCATTAGGCAGAAGGTAGCGATACATTGTTATAGCATTAAAAACTATCAACACCGATTTTTACAGAGGACATCAGGAAGGGTAGGGTACACATGCATAATAGGTCATCTATGAAAAAAAACCTAACATAAATAGCCATATACCCATCAGTAACCTAATCACATTAACACACCCATATGGCCCAAAGAACAATCATCACATAACACGCAGATGTTATATGTTATGTAAAGTGTTTAGAATTTTTGTCTTATTATGCAATAGCATTTTTACATAAACAGACATAATACAAAACTTATTACCAAGATTATTCGGGCACATCATTTATGCGAACAAATATATATCCGTTATTATTCTAATTTTCACATATTATCACTAATAACGGTAGATATGTAAACTATAGAAAAATAAATAACACATATCCATGAAAAATAGTCCTGTTATGTAAATGCGTAAAACCCACAGAAACCCCGAAATAAGGAGAAAAGCGCTAGACATAGTATACAAATATACTCTTTTCATGGAGGTGATAACCATGCAAGACATTATTAGTCTTATCACAAACTTGGGATTTCCCATATTTGTCAGTGTATATCTCATGGCAGAGCTGTCTACAAAGATGGGAAAACTCGACAGTAGCATTCAGAAACTCAGTGGCGAAATAGCTTTGCTTAAGGAGGTGCTGAGAGGTGCAGTGGAAACTAACAATCAAAAGTGAGCTGCGCATTCCCACACCTCTAACATCGTCAGATCTCAATGCTCCCGTAAAAGGCACCTCACTCGCAGGACTAGGAGAAGTATGGAAATATGCCGAATACCGATACAACATAAATGCCCTCTTCCTCGCTTCACTGGCGATATTAGAAAGTGGTTGGGGACGTTCAAAACTGGCACAGAAGAAAAACAATATCTACGGTTTCATGGCATATGACCGATCACCTTACGCTTCTGCAAAAGCCTTTCCTTCTAAGGCCCATTGCATCATACATGTGGCACAGTATTTGGATAGGGAATATCTTACTCCAGGCGGAAAGTTCTATAATGGTATTACACCTAAGGCCATAGGAAAGTTTTACGCATCTGACCCCGACTGGGCATATAAAGTATGCAGGGTTGCCAATCTATCTTTTAGTCCTTCATTTTAACCTGTATATCCTCTTATTTGAAACTTTAGGCATTATGACACATGGATAACTGTAAGGGGGCCTGTATGGCCCCCTTTGGCTTTATATAGCAGAACATAACCCAGTCATAAGACATAGAAATACACATAATTTAGCCACAGTTAGCTTACACTTCAAAGCCATAAAACAGGATAATCACTAAATAGCATATGTGAGAGCTAACTATAACAGGTTTCTTTCTTTTTAGAAGTCACTTATGCTCCTATGGCATAAAGTCATATACTCAATATTCTATCTAAATGGTATTTCACAGAGCAAAAGAGGGGGCAGGTACCCCCAGGGCATGGGGAAAGGGGAGCATCATTAGACACTCCCCATTTGATCAGCCTTACAGGGCTACCAGCATCACCCACCGTTCCTTACGCACCCCTACAGCTTTGCCCTTTAAAGGGCGGGAGGGTCTCTCCCCTCCCGCTGCGCGACGGTGCGTTGTGGGCAGCGTCTTGGCAGACCTGGAAGGCTTCTTCTCTGCCTTCTTCATGGCCGCCACCTCCATCCCTGGACAAATACGCCATCCCTGGCTCCAAAACAGTTATCGGAAGAAAGAGGTATTTCTGAAGTGCTGGCATAACTCCTATATAGAAAAGCTTTTTCTACCTCCTGAAAGCCGTAATTCACCTTATTCCTTATATACACTTCGTGCTATCATTGAGTAGGAGTTAAAAAGGAGGGGTGGGCTATGGCAAGGAAGAAAAAGGGCATAAAGCCCGGTGACCTCATCATTTTCGGTATTGTTATGCTTTTTGGATTCTTACCACTGGGTTTACTCATGATAATACTAGGTATTATATGGGCTATATCGGAAAGCAAGAAAAAAACAGCAAACCATCGAATATCTACAACATCCCATTCATCGTCAATAGACAAACTGTTTAAAAATCCGAATACATACAACAAACAGACACAAGAATATCAACCTCCTATACAAGAAAAAGTGGAAGACATGAGCTACACCCACAAGGAATACACATCATATACAGATAGACAACAAACACCACAAGAGGAATACACATATACATCATCACACACAGAGGCAGAAGCAAGAGATAGAAGGAAAACGGCTTTTAGCGGAATACTATACCTCCAGACGGACAATATAGGCAATGCCATTGGTCTTATGAGGTTGGCACGTAAGCTGGCAGGTATCAAGAAAATTGTCATAGAGGTCTCAGTAGACAAAGGGGCAGAGATTATGGGGGTAAAAGAAAAAGATGGCCACATACGGATAAAAACAACCTCTGTAAAAGACGCCATAGATTTCCTTAGAAAAGCATATGCTCAGTGGGGCCTTAAAGGTATAACATTACATATATATTTGAAAAAGATAGACACACCAGAGGTAGAAACCTTGCTGGAAATAGCACAAAGCACTTATGGTGCAAGCAAGGGAGAGGGAGGTGGAAAACATGTACTCACAGTTTAAAAAACTTGTGAAAGATGCCATCAGAAAGGCAGACATTGAAAAGAGACTTGATGAGATTATCACCTACAGAAGAGAGTTGCACCAGATTCCAGAGGTAGGCCTCGAACTACCAAAGACCAAAGCCTATGTGGAAGAAAAGCTTCGCTCATTTGGGCTTGAACCCAAGCATGTGGGCCCCGGTATTGTTGTGGACTTTGGAGAACCTCCTTATGTGGCACTAAGGGCAGATATGGATGCCCTACCACTTCAGGAGCTCAGAGATGTGCCGTACAAATCCAAGCATGACGGTTTCATGCACGCATGCGGACATGATGCCCATACAGCCGTACTACTGGGTGTAGCACATCATTTTGCAGAAAATCCACCAGAGCGAGGTGTTAGATTGGTATTTCAACCTGGTGAAGAGGGATACTTTGGGGCTAAATACATGGTAGAGGCAGGGGTGTTAGAAAATGTAGAGGTCATCACAGGAGCCCATGTCGGTGCCTTGGGTTGGCCCGGGGTCAAACCGGGAACAGTTATCTCTAAGCGTGGTCCATTCATGGCCTCAGCCGATGAGATACACATATCTTTTAAGGGGAAGGGTACCCATGGCAGTATTCCTCACACAGGCATAGATCCCATCGTTCCCGCTGCCCACTATGTCATGGCCGTATACAACATGAGGGCTAGGGAACTCAATCAGACGCATCCCGTTGTTATCACTATTGGCGAAATACATGGAGGTACCACTCACAATATCATTCCTGAAGAAACTCACATGTCCGGGACAGTCAGAACAGTAACTCCGGAAGATAGACAGTATATAGCCACAAGGTTAGAAGAAATTGCCAAGAGCATGGGTAAGATGTACAAAGCCGATGTAGAGTTTGAGTACAAGTGGGGTTATCCGCCACTACATAACACACCGGAAGTTGTCGATGTTATAGAGAAGATAGCCGTAGCCACAGAAATACCTTATGTAGAGGCTATCGAACCTGTAATGGGAGCAGAAGACTTTGCATATTATACCCAGCGTGTACCCGGTGCATTTTTCTTTGTCATAACAAGTAATCCAGATAAGGGTATCACCGCACCTAACCATAGCCCCTACTTTGATATCGATGAGGACCTATTGTGGATACCATTCTACATATTCCTTGAATTTGTAGAGGTATGGGGGAAATAGTATGGCACAGGTGAAGGAGGTAAGGCTTTACACATATCAGTGGAAGGCAGAGCCCCCTATAGGGGTCTCTGTGCTTATCATTCATGGCCTGGGAGAGCATGCAGGTAGGTATAAATCTTTAGTAAAAGCACTCAACGACAATGGAATAGATGTATATTCATTTGACCTACCGGGACACGGTAAAAGTCCTGGCAAGAGGGGACATATCGCCTCTTTTGACGCCCTACTTGACTACATTGGTAGATACCTTGACAAGATAGGTGGCACAAGGTTTGTGCTGGGGCATTCGTTAGGAGGGCTTATAGCCCTAAGGTCAGCTCAAGAACATGAAGAAAAAATCAAAGGGGTTATAGCCTCCAGTCCGGCCATCTACATAAAGCCTGTATCACCACTGCTTCAGAAACTGGCCATGATACTAGATAAGTTCTTACCCACCGTGACATTATCAAATCAGATAGATGCTTCCGCCCTTTCCCGTCGTAAGGAAGAGGTAGAGGCATATGTAAAAGACCCACTGGTACACGACCGCATATCTGCAAGGCTCTACGGAGAGATGGTTAGACATATAGATATCCTGTGGAAACAGGCACCAAACAGCAATGCACCACTACTTTTACAAGTTGGTACAGAAGATAAAGTGGTGCCTCCCGTCAGGGCAGATGAGCTTATAAAAACATGGAAGGGACAATCTACATACAAGGCCTATGAAGGGGCTTTTCACGAACTATATGAAGACCCATACATAGGTACACAGGCCATAGCAGATGTTGTAGATTTCATAAGGGAGAGCGTATAATCCGCTCTCCCCCTTACTCTTCACTTTTAGCACCATCAAACAATATCCCCACAGCACCAAATAGTATAAGACCATCTATAAAAATACCCAGTATACTTACAGGATCTCTTTTGACAAGCACCATGCTGACCATGCACAGAACCGTTACCAACACTATTTTCCAGTGTGTAACATAGCCCGTATCCAGTACGCTCTTGGCTACATCGTATACCAAATATGCATATGCAAACCACAGCAAAAATATAAACGATAAGAAAACCATTGAAGACAAAAAGGTAGCAAACGAGGTAGAAACCCATAACACAAGCACAACATCTACTACAAGCCATGCAAATAGAAGATATGCCCCATAGAGCATGGATTTAGCATACAGATATTTAGACATACTTGCTTCCCTCCCAGGCAACATTTTTACAAATAACATAACTATTATAAAACAATTTACCCTTCATGAAAAGAGAATACAAAAAAACAAAAGGTAAAAGAGAAGGGGGGCACGCCCCCCGAGGAGAAAAACTATCCTTCTTCGGCAAATAACATGGCAGCGGCGGCAAATATGAACAAACCGTCAATTAAAATGGCTATAATAGTTCCTCCCCTGAAATGCAATAAAGAATTCAGTAGTCCCAATGCACTAAATATCAGTACGACCCATGCTTTCCACTCTGCAAAAGTCTTACTCTCTAAATACTCCTTACCTGCAGAATACATAATCCAGACAAAGAAACCACCAACGACAAGCTCAATGATGGCCATAATTAGTCCAAGTAAAAAGCCTTTACCTGCAAGTTCAACCGGTAGAAAAGCAGAGAGCATAGAACCACCCACAAGCATTGCCAGTGCTCCCAAAACTACAAATACTGCACCTACATAAGAACCATAAAGAAAAATCTTGGCGCCAAGTGTCTTATTCCACATAAATGGCACCTCCTTTCAAATGATAATAAAAACAACCTGCCTTTTACCTTTCAGCAAAAGGCACAAAGGCAGAGGAAATGAGGGACATATCAAAGGGATCCATATCTAGCCTGCCATAAACTCCGACACCTTCATTACGACCAAATACAACCTCTGTGGCAAAGACCACATCAAGCTTGGCATCGGCCTTCTTGATGGCAAACTCCTGGGGAATATAAATTTTCACATCGCAAAAACCTTTCTTCACGAATGTAGGCACAGGTACAAGGGCCCTGACTGTGGCACCAGATGAACCATCTGGGTCAAGATACAAGATGGACATCTTCACACCACCACATACCATAGGAATGGCAAACGGTTTCATGGCTACATTTCCATCAAAGGCATCCTCTGCATAGACAAACTCGGTATCAGGGTAGACTGTAGCCTGCTTTTCAGGGGAAACATAAACTCCACCTGTACCAAAGAATATAACACCGGCAGATGGCATAAAGAAAAATTTGGCATCGAAGTATCCGGGGATGGGTGCATCTGTACTAACAGTGAAGTCTTCTTCCGATATATCAATAACATCACCCCACGCTGAAAAGCGGGCAACACTATTGACTTCAAGGGAAAACAATATCTTAGCTCCCTTGTTCACAACAAGATTCCACGGCTTTGTTCTTGCACCCATCAACATATCCCTCCATGGTTATTGTACACTACAACACACGTGAAACTCTATCCAAGTAAGGTTATAGTATGAATAGAATCATTCCAAAACTGATACAATACAAATGTAAAGGATATTATTTACTTTTGAATTTGATTTCATAAGGAGGTGTTCTCCGTGACAAGGGTGAGAACGAAAATACTTATGCCCCTCATTATTATGCTTGTGATGTCCATCATTGGGTTTGCATTCAATGCCTACATGATTGACAAGATCTTTGATGACGGTGCTGTCATTAATGTTGCAGGTCGCCAGAGAATGCTAACGCAGCGCATGGCAAAAAATGCCATGATGGTCTATGCCAGTGTAAATAAGGATAACGCTTTAAAGGAATTGGCATTGGCCAGAGACCTATTTGATGTATCCCTCAAAGCCCTTATAGAGGGCGGTCAGACATATGCAGACCTAGATATGACCCAGAAGACAGCCCCCTTACCACCTGCGTCGGGGGCACCTCTTCAGCAGCTGAAAAAGGTACAGTCCCTATGGGAACCCTTCAAGGCAGCTGTAAACAAGGTTGAAGAGTCACAGGGTGCAGACAAGGAGGCCATACAGTACATAGCCGATCACAATAACGAGCTCCTTGCAGAGATGAATAAAGCTGTAGGACTGTTCCAAGACGCATACGAGGCAAAACTTCATACCATTAACGATATATCCCTCGGTATACTCCTCATAAACATTATCATCATAGGACTCTTCTTCTTCTATTTCGAGGTTCAGATTACCAGACCTCTCAGACAGCTTGAGGCCGCTATGGAAGACCTTGCCGAAGGAGAGGCAGATCTCACCAGAAGACTACCTGCAGTATCGAAAGATGAGATAGGCAGGATATCTCTGTACTTCAACAAGTTTATGGACAGACTACAGAATCTCATCAAGTCCTTTGTAGAAGCTGTTGAGCAAGGATATGCATATATGGAAGAGTTCCATGCGGAGATTACCTCTCTTGAGGAAGCCTCTAAATTTATCGAAGAAGTCACCGACGAAATCACTGCCTCCATTTCAGATATGTCTATCAACATGGAGCAGATATCCGACAATGTTAAACAAGTTGCAGACTCTGCCATTGTCGTTGCAGAATCGGCAACAGAGCTCTCTAGCCATATGAATGGCGTTGTTATGGAGGTAGAAGAGGGTAATCAGGTAGTAGAAGATGCACAGGGCAAGGTCACTATTGTAACCGAGAAGGCTCAGACAATGATGGAAAAAACCGATGCCCTTGAAAAGTCTGTCAATGCTATTGGCGACATCATTGATGTTATATCCTCCATTGCCGAGCAGACCAACCTTCTTGCCCTCAATGCTGCCATAGAGGCTGCCCGTGCCGGTGAGGCAGGTCGTGGCTTTGCCGTTGTGGCAGATGAGATTAGAAAGCTGGCTGAGGAAACACAGCGCTCCACCGAGGAGATAGGTGCAAAACTCAAAGAGATTATCTCAGCTACAAAGGAAACAGCCGGATTCTCCAGAGAGGTTGGAGAGGCTATTCAGTCTGTCGGTGAGAGCATGAACCGCATTGTTGATATCTTTGGCAGCATACTGGAACATGTTCAGGGTGTTACCCAGAGAACAGAAGACCTCGCCGCAGTTGCCGAAGAGCAGTCTGCAACAGCAGAAGAAATCTCTGCCGGTGTTGAGGTTGTATCTCAAAACATTGAATCTATAGCTAAACACATGGAAGAGATCAACGAAAAGATCAATTCCTTTGCATCAGATGTTAGAGGTCTTGCCCAGAAAGAAAACCTTATCAAAGAGATATTCGACGACTTGGCCAATAAGGCTTCTCAATTTAATGTGTAATACCACAATAATAAACACAAGAGCCCCTGCGTACGCGGGGGCTTTTTACATACTATGTGAGATATAACTTGTCCGTTTTTTCTTAGTAGCAACTTTGTATAGTTTGTTATTCCATAGGCCTATAGTCCTATAGCCTGAACCTTCTTTTTAATGCCCTGCACAAAGCGGAAAAACATACAAATCTATATTAGATACACCCCAAACCAAAGGTAGAGAGACATTGCCTATATAGGGTTTTATCCCCTCATAAACAGATGCACTTTTTACTAGATCTCTTGACCAATAATCAGGAGGCTAAAGGATAAAGTTCTTTCAGACACATTTTATACAAACCGGAAATACCGAAAAGCGTTGCCTTATCAAAAATCATCCCTATACGGTTATCACACTATCAAAATATAGTACTAGCACATCTTCATACAAATGGAGATATACTATATTCTCGCTCTTTATCTTGAGGGAAGATTACTAGAAAAGTGGAACATCAGGGCTTCTTATAAAAACAAACCTGTTGACACGATATTTCTCTGTTTCTACTTTATCTTCAACTTGGGCTTTGTCATAGCCCAATCGGGATGTATAGCCCCATAGATAGCAGAAAAAGAGATAATAAGCATGAGTATACGAAAAACATCATCGGTAACAACAAAGATATCAAGAAATGCCAGAACAGACAGTACCCAGTAGCCAGCAGAGACAAGTTTCATGTTTTTAACACCCAACCCATCCATAACAATATTCCACAGTAGAAACGGGACTGTTAACATAAACATGCCATCGTGAAGGTATCCAAAATTTTTCTGCATATAACCCTGCACTGCAACAGCCAACCCAAACGGTATCATCAAAACAAGCATATACGCAATAAGTCTCTTCAACCACACAGTAAGCTTTGTATCGGCACCAGTTTTACATGTCTTCACATAACCACCTCCACAGGTGTATTATCTCACATAAGCCTGCTTTTCTACTAAAACCACATCTTAAACGTATATCCTTTACGCATCGATTGAAGGGAGACTCTTACCTTTTTCACTCCAAGCACACAGCAACATCTAATAGCATCTTTTCTCACATGGAAATCAGAACACAATAAGCTCTGGAAAGAATAAACTTTTTCACAGATAAAAACAACTAAACGGTGAATCAGTAAACTACAAAATACTTTCCATATACCAAGACAAGTTGCTTCAAGTATAAACGAATACAAACAACCCGATATAGCATCTTCCTATGTTTCCCCGCGGAAACTATAACTTGTCTAAACCGTATGCCTCCCTGACAATGCCCTTTGCCAGGGCAAGTGTGGCATCAATAAGTGGCACAGGAGATGATAATTTATTACCCACAAGAGGAATCTCCGTACATGCCATGATAAGGGCAGCAGTCCCCTTATCCACCATGTGGTCTATAACACGCTGGATAAGTATAGACGGTCTATCATACACACCTGACTTTATTGTATAAATAGCATCCATGAGCATGGTAAGGTATCTCTCATCAGGATATATGACATC
This sequence comes from Zhurongbacter thermophilus, assembly GCF_026184435.1. Lineage (NCBI taxonomy): Bacteria > Pseudomonadati > Zhurongbacterota > Zhurongbacter > Zhurongbacter thermophilus. The sequence continues at coordinate 7,571 of NZ_CP046447.1, read as the reverse complement.
ATATCCAAAGCCCTCGTATATGTGACCCTTCACCGTGCCTACTGTTCCCAGCACACCAACAGGCCCTTTTACTTTATGGGAGGCAACCTCTCGCATAGACTCTCTGGCAATATGTAGCATATACACACCTGTCTCTTTGACAATGTCCTCATAAAAGTAATGGGCTGTGTTGCACGACATGGCAAAGATCTCGGCACCGGCTCCTTTTAATCTCAAGGCAGACTCTATGAGGTAAGGGAGGGGATTTTCTCCCCTCCCCAAGATGTAGGCCGACCTGTCGGGTATCTGGCTGTAGTTATCAAGAATGACATGGATATGTTCCTGATCTCTCTTGGCCGGCGAGAGCTTAATAACCTTATACACAAGATCTACACCGGCTTCAGGGCCCATTCCACCAATAATACCTACAACCTTACTCGGCATAGTAGACATTTTCGTCTAGCTCTCCCTCGCTCTTTGCAACAAATGTGGCACCTGTCAGGTCACCGGTAACATTAAGGGCTGTTCTTGCCATGTCAAGGAACACATCGATACCGGCAATAAGGGCCACACCCTCGATAGGCAGTCCAATAGATTGTGTAACCAGTGTCAGCATAATAAGACCGGCACCGGGCACACCAGCTGTTCCGATAGATGCCAATGTTGCCGTGACGACAACCATAATCTGCTGAGATAGTGTGAGGTGCATACCATAAACCTGGGCAATAAACAGTGCCGCAACACCCTGATAAAGGGCTGTTCCATCCATGTTAATGGTGGCACCAAGAGGTAGCACAAATGAGGCTATAGACTCAGAAACACCAAGTTTCTCCTTGGCAACCCTCATGGTAACAGGCAGTGTTGCACTACTACTTCTTGTGACAAATGCTGTAAATGTAGCCTCAAAGGCCTTCTTGAAGAATACCCATGGGTTGAGTCGAGCAAGTAGAGACAACACACCTGTGTATGTGATAAGGGCATGAAGAATAACACCAATATAGACACCAAGAATGACCTTTGTATAAGGGAGAAGGATAGCAAGTCCCTTGGTACCTACAACCTTGGCAATAAGACCAAACACACCAAATGGTGCCCACCACATAACAATGGCTGTCAGCTTATACATTGTCTCTGCCACACTATCCATAACATCCAGCACCAGCTTACCCTTTTGACCTGCCATCAGAGCTGCTATACCAAAGAACAGTGCGAACACGATAATCTGAAGCATGGCACCATTGGCCATTGCCGCCACAGGATTCTTTGGGAAGATATTCAGGAACACCTGATAAAGCGATGGTGCCTCCTTACCGGTAAACTGCAGTCCCTCTCCAATCTGCATACCGGCACCAACCTTCATAAGGTTACCGAGAATAAGACCAATGGTAACAGCAAACGCAGTTGTAAGCAGATAGTAAAGAATGGTTTTGAGACCAACTCTACCAAGCTTCGCTGGATCACCAATAGACGCTACACCCACAACAATGCTGGAGAACACCAGAGGAACAATAAGCATTTTCAAAAGCCTAATGAAGACATCGCCCATCCAGGCAACCCAGATGACATTGTCTTTACCCAAGATAAGACCACCAACAATACCTAGGGCAAAGCCCACAAGAATCCAAACTAGCAGTTTCTGGGAAGACCCCTTTTTTTGAGCCATGATATCACCCCCTTCATTAATATTGTAAACATATTTATGCACAAAATAGCATATCTAAAGCATATAGGCGAATACTCCACATTGGTACATTCCAATACACATCTTCCTACACGCTATAGAAACCTCTGTGAATCACAGCTCCAACATCCGTGGAGATTGACATATACATATTTATACGCGCAACCAACCCAATAAAAGTATAAGTTTCCGCGGGGAAACTACAATATGTTTAGTATTCATAGCTGTGATGTTCTATCTGCGCAAAGAATATCGCTAAATGTCATCATCAGCCTATTCAACAATATCTTTGAAATTACGCGGGGCTTCACAATGCAAGTTATACAAACTGCTTTGCGCCACACACTTGCATATAAGATTATGCTACGAATACACCACAAACTTGCGAACAAAAAATTCTCTGGAAACATCCTTATCTCAAAACCCTATAGAATAATATCCTTGGTAAAACCACATATAACATGTTTCCGCGGGGAAACATAGAACATGCCTTCAACCTCTACTCACATACTCAACATGCAAGGCTATATTTTATAAGCACCATACAGAGGCAACATAAAAGGCTTATTTCGTCTTCAAAGAATCTTTCAAATTGCAGACCTATACAATTGCGGAGATAACATATATCTATCTCTTTTGAATACCCCTCACCAACGATAAGTTACATATAAACATAAAGTATAAGTTTCCGCGGGGAAACCTTTTCATTTACATCGCATACAGGCCACAAATGCATAGTGGAAATTCTCAATTCATTTTCAAAAACAAACATTCCTTACGAAGAAAATATATGTGAAATCTAAAATGTTTCCGCGGGGAAATATATAAAAGGGGGAGAGCTTCTCCCCCACTTACTACTCTTCTACAGGCTCTATAACAATTACTGTTACATTGTCAGAACCGCCTCTGTCAAGAGCTTCCTGAACAAGGTCGGCACCTTCGAGGTATTTCTGACCAATATCTTTAAGAGATAAATGGGCTGTAAGTCCATCTGTTGCCAATATCACAGCCTTAATCTTGTCAAGTGGTACCCTAACTTTATCGTAGAAGAAGTCACAGGGCTTTCTACCACCAATAACACTGGTAATACGGCCTGTATATGGCTCTGCATGCGGGGTGGAAATAAAAGAAGGCTTGCCCTCTTTGTCAATGAGGATAGCTGGAGAATCGCCAATCCAATAAACATCGACATAATCATCACCCAGTACTGCCAATGTCAATGTTGTTGCACAACCCGGATGGGCCTCTCCAACCTCTTTACACGCCTTCTGCATGGCCTCTTTAAAGGTCTTCTCATCGACAATCTCTTTAACATGAGAAACGGTGATAGCAGATGCCACCTCACCTGCAGGGTGACCTCCCAAACCATCTGCCACGGCAACAGCGTGTGGAGATTCTAAGATACCCTCAAATCCACAATCAGGATAAGCGGCGTCTTCCATGTTCTCGCGAACAAGCCCTTGATCGCACTTTACCCTTACACGGTACTTCATACCTATCCCCTCCTTCCCTCTAATAACAACCTATATAATAACACCAAAGTGATATAGACAAAAGGCACTATTAATCAAAGGGTAACAACAACACCACAAGGCTATAAACCGCATATAAATCTCGTGAGGCCCTCTCAACCATTACGTAGATAACTACTATATGGCACCTCCAGGAGAAAATCCGTTCTAGAAACCTTTGAGAATACAAACAATAAGCCATAAAGATATATCTAACCGATCATGAACAGGGCCATCATCTTGCAAACTAGATTTTTAGGACAGAACACAGAAAGTGAAAAAAATCACCATCAGTGTATAAAATACCCCGAAAGATGGAGGTGGACAACATGAAGGAGAAAATGACAAAAGTGAAAAAATCATCTTAGTAGTGATTTTACTTCTGATAGGTATATATCTGCTTGTCCACTAATATCCTCTTCCTATCTCCATTCATGTGTCCATAATACCGCTGGTACCTAATAAAAGGAATCGTTAGGAACACCTTGATTTACGCTACAACCTCAACAATGTCGAAGCAGTGGCAACTATTACAGCAGTAACGGAAAAAGCTCAACATGAAATTGTACTGTCAGCATACGCCCTCAATTCTGCATTATCAAACATTACAGGTGTTGCTCCAACAATACCGAAGTGGTAGAAGCACTATTAAAATTTTGGGCACAGCAGATCTACACTAACAGGCGCATGGGAAAGCATAAAATTAATTACTGTACAAGCACAGGACACCAACCTTTTCACAGAGGCCATGCAATTACAAGGGCCATGTTATCAACACCACCCTCAAGTAACGCCTCTTCTATAAGGTCGGCACCTTCTATAAACATCTGAACGATCTGAGGTATAGAAAAATGGGCTGTGAGGCCATCAGTAAACAGAAGCAAGGCCTCAAGGTCAGCCGTGTCCACTGAAACTTTATCAAACTGGGGAACACCCACGCCAAGCACCCGTGTAATATATCCTGTAGCAGGGTGCACATGGGGTTTTGTAAGAAGCCTATATTCTCCTCCGCGTAGTATGGCAAGGGCATGAGAATCTCCTATCCAGTAGACAGAGATGTTCTCATCTTCAAGGACTGCCACTGTCAATGTTGTGGCACTACCGGGAAAAGTACTTTGTATGTCAAGATGGGCTTTTCGCACCTCTTCCTTAAATGTCTCTTCAGAAAAGATATGTTCTACATAGCGCACTGCAATGGCAGATGCCACCTCTCCACCGGGAAGTCCACCTACCCCGTCAGCTACAGCGATGGCACAAGGGGTCTTTTTGATACCATCAAAGCCACATGGGGGATACGCACTGTCTTCCATATTCTGTCGCACATATCCCTGATGACAAAAGCTTCTTATTCTATACTTCACCCTCTCCCACCAGCTTTATACGATAGTTCCATATCTCCACAATGTCACCGGGCCGGAGCTTTCTACCGCGGCGGGTTTCCACCTCTCCGTTAACCTTTACTTCCCCAGACTGAATGACCATTTTGGCCTGGCCCCCAGTAGGCACCAAATCTAGCACCTTGAGAAGCTGACCAAGTGTAATATACTCACCCCTAACGCTAAAAGTGATCTCTTCCATTGTTCTCACCCCTCACATGTATTCTAATGAAGCTTAACAAAAACACAAATAGGCCCCCGAAGGGACCTATCTGTATAAGGCATATACTTTCTTATCTCTTCACAGGCATTATCAATACCTGAACGCGTTCCTGGTCGTCTTTAGGAGATAGAAGGGCTGGCACATGCTGAGAGACGAATATCATCTGTGTCTCATCAAAGCCCTTCATAGAACTGAGGGCATCGGTGAGAAATTTGGGGTTAAATGCCAGTGAAAGAATTTCTCCTTCAAAGTGGGTCAGAGGAACAAAGTCCTCATAGTATCCGACATCAGGCACATCGGCCTTGATAATAAGACTGCTACCATCTGTGGTAATATCAACACCCATAACGACATCGGCCCCCATAAACTCAGCAGCACGGCGGAGCACCTTCATCAGTTCGTCGGTGTACACAGACACTATCATGACAGCCTCTTTGGGGAACACCCTACGCCAGTTAGGGAAAGAAGCAGTTGGTGGATCAGTAATAATGGTAACAGGTCCATAAGACAGGGCTTGTCTGCTATCTGCAACTTGTACCTCTACATCATATATCTCTTCCCAGTCCTTAATGGTGCTGTGTAGAACCTCTAAAGGCTCTACCCTGACGGTAAACATCTTAAGGCCCTCTTCCCACTGGATATCCTCATCTCTGTAGACGGCAAGCTTGAAACCATCGGTGGCAACAGCCGCTGTAGAACCTTCGTCTTCCAGTTCAAAGTGGACAACACCAAGAGAACCACCCTTCTTGTCGGCAAAGGGCCTAACCCTTGTCATAACTTCCTCAAGGAAGGATGGTTTCATCTTAACAAGGTGCGTTTCAGCCGGCATCTCAGGGAAGCGTGGAAATGCGGAGCCGTCCACCACGGAGACCCTAAGCTTAACCTTGCCAGCCGTTAGCACCGCACCACTGGAAGTTGCTTCAATGACAACCTCATCTGCGTCGTTGTCTTTGAGCACAGTCCTCAGGTGGCTAATGCTAATACCCACTTCGCCGTCGCCCTCGGCCTCGGCGTTGGTTTTGATGGTGATGAAGTTCTTTAAATCTGTCGCCTTGACTTCAACAACACCATCTTTTACAGAGAACAGCAGGGCAGATGTGATGTCAAATGCGCCTGCTCTCTTTGAGAGTATTTTCTTGCCGATATCCAGGATTTTCTGTATGTCTTCTACTTTGAATACCATTTTTATGCCCATAAGGCACCCCTCCTTATCGTCTCTTTCATTATATAAGTCTTTTTATTGGAAGTTGAAGAAGATACGACATGTGTATCTGTGGATAACCTATTATTTCTGTTGTATGCCTGCAAAATGGCTGTTGGTAGGTTGTGGATAATATCCACATAGTTTTCCACATTTCCACATAATGTGATGTTCTCAATTGTCCTATGTGGATAAGTCTGACTTTCACATATGTTATCAACAACCCAGTTTTTAGTTATCCACATCATCATAACGGTTTATCCACCCCTAATATCTGCATAATCTCCCTGACATCTCTTTTTGTGCGACTGTCTCTTTCTATAAGATTGCGTATCTTGTCATAGGCGTGCAGCACTGTTGAGTGGTCTCTTCCACCAAAGGCGCTGCCTATCTCCGTTGTTGACATATCAAGAAGTTCTCTGATAACATACATGGCAATCTGTCTGGCATATGCAATATTCTTTGTGCGACGTTTTCCTTCGAGGTCTGATATTTTTATGCCAAAATAGTCTGCCACTGCCTGCTTGATGGTCTCGGCGGATAGCTCTTCTTTGGAGCGTTTACCGGCGAACAGATCAGGAAGTGCCTGTCTCACGATGCTTTCGTCGGGTACCTCTATACCGTTCATTTCCATGTATAGTATGAGCTTGTTGAGGGCACTTTCCAGTTCTCTAACATTGGAATCTATCTCAGATGCTATGATGTCAAGTACCTCTTTGGGGAGGGATACCCCCCTTTCCTGTGCCTTCTGCTCCAGAATGAGGACCCTTTCTTCCAGCGTTGGCTTGGAGATATCGGCGATAAGTCCCCATGCAAAACGGGTCCGGAGCCTTTCGGAGATTTTTTCCAGCTCCTTGGGGCTCCTATCGGCTGCAATGACAATCTGCTTTTGCCGTTCGTATAGCTCATTGAATATATGGAAGAACTCTTCCTGTGTCGACTCGCCTTTGGTAAGAAATTGTATGTCGTCAACAAGGAGCACATCTATTTCCCTATACTTTTCTCTAAATTCACTCTGCTTGTCGCTCTTGATGTGGGATACATAATCCTCTGTGAATTGCTTTGCCTGCATGTACTTTACCTTAAGATGTGGATATTGCTTCTTCACGGCATTGCCAATGGCATGAAGAAGGTGGGTTTTTCCTAGCCCTACCTTTCCGTATATAAATAAGGGATTATAGACAAGGCCGGGCTTTTCTGCTACCTTTTTGCTGGCACTGTATGCCAGCTTGTTTGATGGACCGGGCACAAAATTATCAAATGTGCGGTTGGGATTGAGCCCGTCTTCCCCATATGAAATCTTTGGTGGCACCGTCTTGGGAAGTACTGGCTCAGGTTTCTCTTCCTGAGGAGGCTCTTCCACTACCACCTCTATTTCTACTGAAGGTATATTCATGACCTTAGCAAGTGCATCTTCTATAACAATACCGTATTGCTCTTTGACTTTTTCTTTGGCGGTCTTGTTTGGTACGGCCAGGATGACTTTTTCACCATCTATATCTTTAATAGACATCTGGTTTATCCACAACTGATACACTCGTTCACCCAATGTTTGGGAGAGCCTTTCTTTGACTGCATTCCAAATCTCTTCTGTGTTCAA